>CAVTEJ010000017.1:0-208613 GCA_963733705.1 uncultured Planctomycetota bacterium
GCGCTCCCGGGGGGCGCCGGCGGAAAAACGCCAGCAATCGCGCTAACAGCTTTTGCCCGATCGGAAGATCGCACCCGCGCCATGATGGCCGGCTACCAGGTACACTTGTCAAAACCTGTCGAGCCGCAAGAACTCATTGCCACCGTTGCTAGTTTAGTGGGTCGAACTGACAGTGCCCACGTATTCAAATCGAGTTGAATTGTAATCGCCAAGTTGTGCTTTCGCGAGTTTCCGATCGATTGGTTCATCTCCATCTCACACGCATTCGAGTCTTCCTCGCGAATCGATTTCAAGAGGCTGAAATCCCCCCACGAGAAATTCTTGGGTGTCCTTTGCCTGGGTTCGCTCGCCCCTGCGATTGGCAAATTCCCCGGCGGATGCTACTTCCAGCAGCAAAAACCCCATAAATTCTGCTAGCCACTTCACTTTGTTTCGCGATAATTTGCAACACCGTAGAGAATGAATAAACGCAGACCGGTGTATACTGAGTGGCTAGGATAAGAGAGAAAGCTCACCCACCTATAATCGCCTCCCAATCGACATCCGAGTCATCGAACCAGGCCCGCGCGATCTGCCTTCCTTGGCGCGACTTCCGGTTCACAGAGAAGAACTAGACGTACCATCGTGCTAAACGCAATTCATCGATTCTCGTGCGCGGCTTTGCTGGCCGTATTCTGCTTGATTGGCGCTGTGATCCATCGGGCACAGGCTGCAACAAGGTATTTTGACGTCAACGGTGCTTCGACCGGTTCCGGCGTAACAGCGAACGGCAGTTACTCGTGGGAAGGTAATTTCTGGAATGCCAACGATGCCAACGGCGCCACAGCCACGACCGCCTGGGCGGAAGAAGATTTTCCGAGGTTTTCCGCCGGCACCGATGCCAACACGCTCACCTATACGATTATTGCCGGTTCCAATCACACGATTGCCGGGATGCAGCTGAACAACAGCGGCGGCGGAAATGTGAATATCAACAGTGGGCCCGGAGTCGTCTTATCGATTGCTGCCGGCGACCAAGGATTCTCCGTCGGCACCCCCACTTCTAACAATTTGAAGATAAATGCCACGCTCGGTGGCACCGGTCGAATTGTGTGGCAGGGTACCGGTAGTCTCTATCTATTGGGCAACAACACGTTTAGTGGTGGCGTCCTGCTTAATGCGGGCTCCGGTGTAAACATCAACAACGACAATTCGTTTGGCACAGGCACTATTACTTGGGGTGTCGCTTCCCAGGTGTTGGCCGCACCCACCGCGACCGCACCCATGAACATCGCCAACCCGATGGTGACGAGGTCTGCGAGTACCTTGATCATGGCGACTTTCGCGCAGCCGGTTACTTTCAGTGGCCCGTGGACGCTGAACACCGGAACGTCAACCCTCGACGTTCGGCCGGAACAATTGCGACCATCAGCGGCATTATCAGCGGCACCGGCACGAGCGCCCTCACCAAAGGGGGAGCTACAGGAACAGGTACGCTGAAGATTTCGGGTGCGAATACCTACGGTGGCGGTACAAACGTTTCGATCGGGACGCTGGAACTCTCAGGGCCATCGGGAACGCTTGGCACTGGCAATGTAACGGCGACGGGGGCCGGGACATTACTTGCAATCGATAGCGGCGTAACGGACGCGATCGGAAACGCTGCAACGCTGAGCCTTTCCAATAGCGCAATCATGAACTTGGGCGCCGGCGTCAATGAGCGAGTTGGCTTCCTTTCTTTGGATACGGCGTTTCAACCGAATACCACCTACGGCAGCTCGCTAAGCAACGCTGTCGTTAAGCTCGATCAGTACTTTTCGGGTACGGGTATTTTGACGGTCGGCCCGTCCATCCTCGCCGGCGATTACAACAACGACGGCATTGTGGATGCGGCTGACTATGTGATGTGGCGCACAACGTCGGGCAACCCTCGCAAACACTTCCGAACGACACCACAGGCGTCATCATCGGCAACGCTCAGTACAATCTGTGGCGATCTAACTTCGGCAACACGGTTCCCGTCCCGGGCAGCGGGTCGAGCGTTAGCAGCGTCGCGGTTCCGGAACCGTCGGCGATCGGCTTGCTTATGTTTGGCTTCACCGCGCTGGCGGTGATGATCGGGGGCAGAGGCTTTAACGGACTTTCTAGCAGTCGAGGCATTAATGACTAGCTTCGAGAATTTTATGGATCAGAAGAATCAAACACGTGGCCGCCGCGGCGGCACGCCCGCGAAGCTAGGCATCGAGCAGCTCGAACCTCGCTGCATGTTGTCCGTCAACGTCACGACGTGGCACAACGATCTGACACGCCAAGGCAACAACACGGCCGAAACGATTCTCACACCGGCGAACGTCAACAGCGGCAGCTTTGGCAAGCTGTTTTCATACGCGGTCACGGGCCAAGTTTACGCCGAACCGCTGTACGCCTCGAACCTGAACATGGGCGCCTTGGGAACGCACAACGTTGTTTTCGTCGCGACGGAAAACAATGACGTTTATGCGTTCGACGCCGTGAACAACGGAGCCGGCGGCGGCCAGTTGTGGCATGTGAATCTCGGGCTCGCGGCCAATGTATCGGCATCAACTTTCGGTGGCGGTCGGTATGGACCTTATGCGGACATTTCTCCGCAAGTGGGCATCACCAGCACACCGGTAATCGATCTCGCGACGAACACGATGTACATCGATTCGTTCCGCGATGATGGCGGCGGCAACTATTCCCACCACATCTGGGCGCTGGATATCACCAGTGGCGCAACAAAAAGCACGATAACAGTTGCCGCGTCGATCCAAGGCACTAACCCAGCCGACAGTTCCGGCGGTGTTATCACATTTAACGCCCACCAAGCAATTCAGCGAGCGGCACTGACGTTGCTCAATGGCGTCGTGTACGCCGCCTACGCCGGATACGCCGATACGGACCCCTACCACGGCTGGATATTGGGCTTCGACTCAACGAATTTGAGTCTAACAAAAGTGTTCAACACTACTCCTGGGAAAAGTCTGAGCGAGGACGCGCACGAAGGCGAAGGTGGCATTTGGATGGCGGGCGCCGGCTTGGTCTCCGACGGTACGCACCTGTATGTGCTAACCGGTAACGGCGATTTCGATGCGAGCGTCGGCGACTACGGCGATACCATCTTGGAGCTTACACCGGATAACAGCACCCAGCCGACGAACAAAAACGGCTATGGCCTTTCGGTCACGGACTATTTCACGCCCCACGACGAGCAAACCCTCGCAAATAACGACACGGATCTCGGTTCTGCGGGTCCGATGTTATTGCCCACGCAAACCGGAGCACATCCCAATGAGCTAATTGGCACCGGCAAGGCAGGGATCATTTATCTGGTCGACAAAGACAATCTTGGGGGCCACAGTGTCTTCGTCGATAATGTCGTGCAGACGGTCGCAACGAATCGCGCCCCGGGCAGCGCCGCGTATTTCAACGGCATTATATACATGCACGGCTACAACAGCGGCGTGCTCAAGGCATTTTCAATATCGAATGGCCTGATGTCGGCCGCCGCCGTCGCCAGCGGCACCGCGGTCTACCAATTTCCCGGGGCTACGCCGTCTGTTTCATCATACGGAGACTCAGCCAATGGCCTCGTGTGGGAAATTCAATACAGTTCGTCTAACGCCGTACTACGCGCCTACAACGCCGTGCCGAATGGTTCTTCGCTCACGCAACTTTACAGCAGCGGCACAGCCATTGCCGCAGGTGTCAAGTTTGCCGTACCTACCGTGGCAGATGGTCACGTCTATGTCGGCAGCTCCGGCGCGCTCACCGTGTTCGGACTGACTACGAACCCGACTTCACCACCCGCCGCGCCCACGACACTCGCTGCGACTCCCTCAACAGTTCAAGGCTTCAAAGTTCAATTGAACTGGACCGATACCGCCAGCAACGAAAACGCGTTCAAGATCGAACGCTCCGCGAATGGCGGGCCGTTCGTGCAGATCGCTGTCGCCAGTGTCAACGCCACGACGTACGCAGATACCACGGTGCTTCCTAACATTAATTACACCTATCGTGTGCGGGCGACCAATCCAGTGGGCGATTCCGGTTACTCGAACACGGCCGACGCCAGCATTGTTGTGTCACCGCCGGTCACGATCTACCACTTTGATGACGGCAGCGGCAACTTTGCCGCCGACTCCGCCGGCAGCAATACAGGCGTGCTTGTCGGTGCAACCAAGCCCCAGTGGGTGGCCGGCCAGGTTGGTTCAGGCGCGCTCTCGTTCAGCGGCAACGGCGCATACAACCAGACGAACCAGTCGGCTGTTCAAGTTTCCAGCAACTTGGTAACCCCGTTGGGTGGAACGAGTACGTTCAGCGTCTGGGTCCAGACGACGCAAATCGGAAATAACAATCATCAGCAAGCTCCTGCAATCACTGGCGTCGACCAATTGGGCACTACGGGCGACATCAACTGGGGCACGCTCGATGCCACCGGCCGCATCGGCATCTACGTTGGAGATGCGGGCGGCATTTACAGCACGAATCCGATTAACGACGGTCAGTGGCACAATGTGACGATGACTCGCGATGCAACGACCGGCGCCGTGCAGTTGTATGTCGATGGCGTCCTCAACAGCAGCAGCTCGTTTGACACCGGATACAAGGCAGCCCAATTTTATTTGATCGGCGCACTCACCATTCGCAGCAGCGCCGGCAACGTCATCGGCGCAACTTACTTCAACGGCCAACTGGATGACATCCAGATTTACGACCGGGTGCTCAGCGCACGGAGATTCAACAGCTCGGCCAGCCGCCATCCGCGCCTGCAAACCTCACGGCCAGCCAGGTGCCCGATTCCAGCTCGATACTGCAACTTTCGTGGACGAATACGTCGAATACCGCTCAAAATGTGGCAATCGAGCGGAAAAACGGCGCAAATGGCGCGTATCAGCAAATCGCTGTGCTGAGCGGAACGGATTCCATCTATTTCGATACGGGGCTGGAACCCGGCACCCAGTACTACTATCGCGTCCAGGCGAACGGCTCGGCGGGCAGCTCCGATTACTCGAATGTCTCGGTCGCCATTCCCCCGCCTCCAGAGGTCGTGGGACGGTTCGTCTTCTACAACCGCAGCAACTTCGATAGCCAAAACGGTTCATCGAACGTCTTGGACGGATTTGCCTTGGCCCCAGATAAACAGGCGTTGCTGCCGGGCGAAACGGCGACGTTCGCGAACTACACGACCTATTCGAAAGGCCTTAACGGCATCATGATCGATGTCGCAAATTTCGCGGGCTCGATCACGCCCGACGACTATACGATCATCGTAGGCAATTCCAATGATATCAATTCGTGGCAACTCGCGCCGGATCCGTCGTTCGTGACGGAATACGTGGGCGCTGGCGTGGGCGGATCGGTCCGCTTGGAATTGGTCTGGGACGACTACACGATCCAAAATGAATGGGTGCAGGTCACCCTCAGGGCCAACGCCAACACCGGCCTCGCCGACGATGACGTCTTCTACTTCGGCAATTTCATCGGCGACACCGGTAATTCAACAACAGAAGCCGTTGTGGACGCCACCGACATCGCCGCCGTTCATAACAACTACACGGCCACAGCGACAATCACCAATCCGTACGATTTCAACCGCGACAAAGTCGTCGACGCGACCGATGAAGCCCTCGCCGAGGCCAACGAGGGCGCGCCACCGCTCATATTGTTCACCGCACCGGGCGGCATCCACGGCGCAGGCTCCTCGCTTCCAGATGAGAGCTTGGCAAGTGGCGCGGGCTCCGAGCCTGCGCTAGGCAGCGATCTTGCATCCAGCGCCGCAGTTGATCCATCGATCGCACTAAGCTCCGTTTCGCTCGTATCGTCCCAGTTGTCCGTAGCGCCGATCGCAAACGTTACCGCATCCAATCACTCGAGTTCCTTCGACGCCGCGTTCGACGTATTTGGGCATCGGCCAATTAAAGAAGCTTCGGCTGTGAGCCTGCTAAACTTGGAATCAGCTCGTCACAGAGTATCGCCGACTATAGCGGACGGCAACGACAGCGATCATTCGCACGCCTGGCACAGCTCGGACAACAGCGACGATATTTGTGCGACCGACGATTTGATCACAAGCGAATTCGCCGCTGTGGATCCAGCTTTCAGTTTCAGATCATTGCTGAGGCGGCGATAAGCCAATAGTGAAGGCTTCCAACGCGGCGACCGATTGCGGCCTTTCAGTTCGGCTACGGAAAAGCACAAGCGATACCGCCAGGATCATCCCGTAGCTCAACGTCATCGGCTCAGGAACTTCGCCGATTTTCGCCACGAAAGCGTCGCCTAACGGCGAGACCCGTCCGCCATCGCCGGTTATGCCCGCGATGTACACGATTCCATTGCCACCGGCCGCGGCCCCGCTCGCTGAATCGCCGCCGCTCGTACCCAGTTGCAATAACCAAAGCTGATTTCCAGCCCCATCGTACTTCGCCACAAAAGTATCCGTCGAACCTGCATTCGGTCCGCCAAGACTCCCATCCGTCGAGCCCGTAACGTACACGTTTCCCAACTGGTCCGCCGACACCGAGTTGATTATGTCGTAACCAGCGGTCCCGAATTGCCGACTCCAAATGAGATTACCGGCTGAGTCATGTTTTGAAAGCAGCGCGTCACCGTTGGTTCCTCCCACAAAGATGTCGCCCAGTTGGTCCGCAGAAACGCCGTTATAGCCGGCGCCGGAGTTTTGAATCCAAAGCAAGTTTCCCGACGCGTCGTATTTCGCCAAGTATGCACCACCCGCAAAATTAGCCGGGCTACCTAAATTTCCGGACAAACCGGCAGCGTATACATTGCCCAAGCCATCGACGGAAACGGAAAATGTCTTGTCGTCGCCAGGCGATGCGAGAGTGCGAGTCCACACCACGCTGCCCGCGCTATCGTACTTCGTCAAGAACGCATCACTCGGGTAGGGAAAATTCGGATCGGTGTTGATTTCGCCCCCGACATAAACATTTCCTTCCCCATCGGCAGAAAGATCCAACCCAGCGTCGATATTCGCGGAACCAAATTGATGCAGCCATTGCAGACTGCCCGCCGAATCATATTTGCCGACAAACGCGTCGGAGCTGCCCGCGCTCACACCACTCAGAGCTCCGTACGTGACTCCCGTAAAGAAAACGTTACCGAGCTTATCTGCCGAGATGGCCAAACTATCGTCCGGAGCGGCCGATCCCACCTGCCGAGTCCACAGCGCGTTGCCGTTCGTATCGTACTTCCGGACAAAAGAATCCTCGGAACCCGCATTCGGGCCACCGAGATCACCAGAAGTTATCCCCGTCACATAAACACTTCCCAAGCCGTCCAATGAGATGCCTGAACCGGAATCCTTGCTCGGCGTGCCAAATTGTTGATTCCACAGAATACTCGGCGTCGCCCCCGCCGATTCATTCGCAGCCGTCGTCAGCAATAGCAGAGCAATCGCCGCGACTCGCATCCCCACTCGAAGCGACTTCCCAACAAGATATTGCGCGTTCACTAGCGAATCCCCCCAACGAGCACCCGAATAGTTGAAAAGACAACCTAGATTGTAATGCCCCCCAAATTAGTTACAACCCAAATCCCAATCTCCACCCCACTTCGGATTGGTCGCTTCAGCGACCAGTTCTATTCACAACCAGCGTCGCGCCAATTAGTGCATTCCAAACCCATTTCAATAAACGATGGCTCCCATCAATGCGGCCACAATAGTGTGGCGGCGATCAGCATGGTGCGCAACCGAAACCACGCCGCCCAAAAGCCACACGGCTCGGACGACATAATCTAGCCGATGGCGGAAGCCACCGGTTCGCATTCGTCACGTGCAGCTAAACCCCGAAAAGACGACATCGAACACAGCCCGAATTATGTTGCGCGCGGGTTCGACGCCAAGCGATTTCTCGTTCGTCTCCCTCCCCTTCGACGGGGATGGGACCAAACGAGCACGAGCGACCGAAATCGCCCGAGCGGAGTGCGGTAGAGGCTCGCGAAGCGAAAGGAAGGGGTGATCGACCGACCCAAACGCCGCGCCGCGTGCCCCTCGCCGCGGCGATTTCTCTTCCAATCGAAGCCTTGCACCCGCGTCGTCCGTAAAACTCCAACCGCGCCGCCCTAATGCCCCGAGAGGAGCGACATAACTTAGCCGACGCCGTTAGCCACCGGAACGCATTCGTTTCGCGCGGTGAATTCCCGAAAGGGGCGAACATCGAAACTAACACCTTTGCTCCTCGGCCCAATCCAATTGCGGATCGAAATTTCCGTCGCGCCCCAAGCCCGAACGCCTACGGCGTTCCACGTCAAAGCCCAAGGTTCGACCGCGGGCGATCGAACCCGAGAATCTCTGACGCGGAAAGCCAAAATCCGACGAGTCCTTAGCGTTAGGTTTGGTGACATACGTTCGGCGACGCAACGGCCGACCATGGGCAAAATAAACCTTGCCGATTTGTGCTGAAAAACCAAGGAAACAGGGAATTGCTACGGTAATGAGAAAGGCCGCTCGGACGAGTTCCGATGCGGCCTTTTTTTGAGTTACATAACGCAGAGTGTTTTATCCGATGTGGCTTGGCTGAGCCGGTCTCCGGCGCGTGGGATCGTTGCTGGTGGTAAAACTCTTCCGTGCGGCAGAACTGGCACATTGGATAAAACGTGTTGAACTGAACCACGGTCTGGGCGTCGGCTTATGGAGAAGCAATGGCAACGTGGGCGCCAGTGAATCACAGTTGCCTGTAGCGATCAGACGATTGTCTCACGGCAAACAGTTGGTCGTCGACGTGATCGGTGACGTGCGCAGCCCACATGATCGGAATCAGCTGTCTCTCTTGTACCGGACAGCGCGCACCTGGAGAACTGCTCGCGAACGGCGTTCTCGATCGTCGACTCAATCGAAGCTGTCGGCGAGGGAATGTCATGATGTATCCGACCAACGAGGTCGCGAGTGGCGCAGTGCGCGGGGAAGTAGCCAGTGCAGCCACGACGGCGCTTGCGGCGAGAGTGTGGCGACTCTTTGGATCCGTCCGGCGCCGCAGACGGTGCAAGCGACCGCAACCGGACCGTCGTCTGGCGACGATGCGGGTTCCGAAGAAGCAGCTAACGGGGCGATCAGCGGCCCGCCGATCAGTCGCCGCGCAGCGGCGATCTTCTCCGACCGATGGCGGTTCGCCAGGAATCCATAGTAGCGAATGCGGGTAAATCCGCGCGGCAAGACGTGCATCAAGAATCGGCGGACGAATTCTTCCGCCGAGAGCGTCATAGACTTCTGTCGGTTGTTGTCGGCGTAATCCTTCCATTGGAAGGAGACGCGTTGGCCATCGAAGGCCGTCAATCGCGAATTGGAGATCGCCGTGCGATGGGTGTAGCGGGCCAGATACTTGAGCACTTGCTGGGCTCCGCCAAAGGGCGGCTTGGCGTAGACGACCCAGAGGGTCCGAACCGACTCATCAAGCAAGCGCTCGAAGGCCTGGCCGTCGGCGTGCTTGCGCAGCATGCCGAAGAAACGGAGTTGTCCGCTACGAAAGGCCTGCTTCAGTCGAGTGATGAACTTCCCGCGAAAGACACGACTCAGAATGCGCACCGGGAGGAAAAAGTTGCGCGCACCTGGATCCACTGCTGGCCGTCGGCCGAGAATCCGCCGGCGGGAACCACGCAATGTAGGTGGGGATGATATATCAGGTTCTGTCCCCACGTGTGCAGGACGGCGAGAAAGCCGATCTTCGCGCCAGGTGGCGCGGTTGTGCGGCAATCTGCAACAGCGTTTCGGAAGCTGCTTGGAACAAGATACGGTAGACGATTCGCTGATTCGCAAATGCCAACGGCCTCAGCTCGGCTGGCAGCGTGAACACCACGTGAAAATACGGCACGTCGAGCAATTCGGCTTGCCGCGCAGCGAGCCATCGTGCGCGGGCCGAAGCTTGGCACTTGGGGCAATGGCGATTGCGACAGGAGTTGTAGGCAAACCGGCGCTGCCCGCAGGCGTCGCAAGCTTCTTCGTGGCCGCCGAGGGCGGCCGTCCGACAGGCGGCCAGGTCGCGGAGCGCTTGCCGCTGCTCGCTCCGCATGACCGCGCCGTTGCGGGCCAACAGTTTGCCGCCGACGGCGCGAAAGACATCGCCTATCTCCGGTCGTGCGGCGGTACGGCGATCGTCGCGAGCGCATCGAAGGGGCTCGCGACCGAAGCGATTCGCTCGGTCGACACGGCCGTGTAAATTGCCGTGGTCTTGAAGCTGCGGTGTCCCAAGAGCACTTGGATCGTCCGCAAGTCGACGCCTGCTTCCAAGAGGTGCGTGGCGAAGCTGTGCCGCAGCGTATGCACGGTCACATCCTTGTTGAGCCCCGATCGGCGCCGAGTCCGCCGGCAAGTGAGCATCACTTGGCCGGTCGACAACGGCTTCTCCGTCTGGCTCGGAAACAGAAATTGTCGTGGCCGTTCGCGTCGCCAATAGGTCCGGAGCAATTCCAGCAGCTTGGGCGAGAGCATGACGTTGCGGTCCTTCAGGCCCTTGGCCTGGCGAATGCGGATCAGCATCCGCTGGTTGTCGATGTCGCCCACTTCGAGGGCCACGATCTCCGAGACCCGCAGCCCAGCCGCATATGCCATCGTGAGCATCGTTCGCGACTTGAGTCGAGGCGCCGCGGCCAAGAAGATCGCAACCTCCTCGCGGCTCAGGACGACCGGCAGCCGCTTCGGTTCCTTCGGGCAGGGAATGCCGTCCAAGAGGCCGGCTCGTCCCAGCGTCGTCTGGTAGAAGAATCGCAGGCGCAAAGCGTGATGTTGTACGTGCTCCATGCGACGTGCCGCTGGTGGACCATGAGGAGCAGGTACTGGCGAACTTCTTCCGGCCCGAGCCGCTCGGGCGAAACACCGAAGTGCCTCGCGAACCGAGCGACGGCCGAAATGTAAGCGCTCTGCGTATGCGGTGAAAAATTCCGCAGTCGCAAGTCATCGAGCATTCGCTGCCGCAATTCGGTCATGGGAAAACTCCGCAAGCGTAGGTCAAAGAAACGCCGCACGGTCTGCTCCTTCAGCCTGATTGCCGGGCGGCCAGAGCGCAAGACCCTACAATCGGCACGAATGGTCTGGTCGGCTCGTCGCGGACTGGTGCCGCGCGTCAGTCTCAGATAGAATTCGTGGATGCGATAGCCGATCGCGCGTGCGAATGGAGGTGCGCACTCTGCGTGCCAGCAGCGGCGCCTGTGAGCCCGAAGCGTGTAGCGCGGCCGAAGCAATGAAAGCGATACGCCAGGAAACGCCCAACTGGCGCGATTCGCGTTGAGGTAAGATCCTCTTCCCTACCGTCCCCGGTTTAGTTCAACGTCCTTTATGTAACATAATTTCGGTTATTGCGCCAGCGGGATTTCAAGCGAATCTATGCCGCTAGAAACATCGTTCTCGCAGGGCGAGCCGGGTACACCGGGAGCTCATCGGATAGAGACTTCGTACGGTTGCGTAGGTATTTGGAGTCGGACGGACCTGTTGGAACGCGTTAGCGGTCAAATACGCGGTCCCATTTTCGCATTGGGCGACCGTCGCTCTCGGAACCGTTTCTAAAACGGTGGGTTGTTGGGGTGTCTCACGCGTTAATGAGTTGCTGGGACGTTATGTGTATCCTGGCGTCGTCGGATGCATCCGCCAACCAACGCTAACACGATCAGCACCATGGTCGCCGGTTCGGGAACGGCGGCATTAGCCGTCGCACCTGTGCTGCTCCCGGCGCCCGGAGCAGTATTGCCGAAGTTCGCGCGCCACTGGTTGTATTGAGCCATACCAATTGCGCCGCCGATCAAGTTGTTTGGCAGTGCGTTGCTCGTTCCTGCATTCTTGCGCCACATCACATAGTCAACCGCATCGGCAATGCCGTTGGAATTGTAATCGCCGGCAAGCGCTGGCGTGGCAACCAGGTTGTAGCCAATGACATCCATCGCACGAACATCCATGCCAGAAATCTTGAGCAAGTCGCCCTCAACTGCCGACGGGTCCATGATGCCGATGCCAGCGTCGTTCTGCCAATGGCCCTCTTCATCGTTTGTTCCTCGCGAAAAGGTGGCCAGCGGGGTTTGACCGCCATCGACCGAAAAGTACTTGTCGGTGTCATCGCCGGTCCAATCGATGACTCCAATGCCGCCGCCGGACCCAATGCTGCGGCTGGTGAAGCGAAAAAGATCGAGCGGAGTAACAAACTTGAGCGCGTTGTCATTCGATCCCGGAGGAGAACTATTGCCGATCAAGAGATCGACACCAGTGGTAAACCCAAGTACGTGTCCGATTTCGTGGGCAGCGACTCCGACAAAATCGATTTTGTTTGATGCGATCCCATTGCTTCGATCGAAGTCGAAAATCGGCGAAGTCGTAAAAGTAACCAGACCATCCAGTAGACTGGGATTATCAGGCAGGAGGCCCAGGGCCTTGGCGTTCGCCGTGGGAAAACGCACGGTGTTGTTGTTCTCTGGTCCCGCTTGTCCCGGACCGCCCAAACCAGTGTCGAAATAGGGCGTAAGGCTAAGCCACGCCATTAGGATTATTCGCCGTCCGGTTAATCAGCATGGAAAAGACGGGGGCTGCTTGTAGGGCATTGATGCTGGAGCAATCATCAGCACTCAGCCGATCGTTGACGAAGGCCATGCGGACATTCGTGTAGTCAAAAGGGTCATAAAAGATATCGGTGTGTCCAAGGATGCCCGGAGACAAAGACGAGGCGCTGACGCGGATATTAATCGTGATCGGGTCCTTTAAGAAAGTCGACCATAGCGCCCCAGCTTGAGCGAAGCCCGTCATCATTTGGGGCGTCGCAGAGCCTTGATTGATGAAGTTGAAAGTAAGTTGGGCAGACGCCGATGGCGTGTCGAAGGCCAGCAGGCACAAGGCCGCGAGCGCGAATGATACCTTTCGATGCATGGCGCGTCCCTTCAGAGTTCCTAACGCTGCCCCAAGTATCAATAGCAATGCGCATGATGGCTCTGACACCGCGGCTTGGAAGGGCGATCCGCAAGCTTGAATCGACTCCCCAAGATTTTCCACGCGGGTCCCTGCGCCAGACGTTTCGCCGAAGTGCGCTCGCCACGAGTTGTACTCAGCGGGAGTTCCATCTGTCTTGCGCCACACAACGTAGTCTGCGGCATTGACGAAGCCATCGCCATTGAAGTCACCGGTCAGGAGCGGACTGGCTGCATCGTAACCGATTACATCCATTACCGTGATGTCGCCCATCGACACCGCGTTTTTAACGCCAATCGTTGGTCCCGCGTTGTACGAGTCGATCGTCGTTCCCAACCAGTCGCTGAGATCGCCGCCGCCCGGGCCTTTGAAGGTATTGATAACGGTGATTCCGCCGTCGATGGAAAAATAGGCGCCATTCATCGGCGCCAGACCGAGCGTGCCGGGCGAAGCATATCGGAAATCGTCGATGGGAGAGTAGTGCCCCAACTGACCGCTATTTTGTCCCATGCCGTAACGTCCCATGACCTCTGAGATCTCATGCTCGGCGACGCCAATAAAATCGTATTTGTCTGCCACGGCGCGGTTGTTTGGATCAAATGTGAATGAGGCCGTCGTGCTGAAGCCAACGAAGCCGTCGATGGCGGGGGAATTCGCTGGAAACAGACCGAGCGCTTTGGCTTCCGCGTGCGCCATCAAATAAGGAGCGCCGCCTGTCGGGTCACTTGCCGGCAGGTTGGATACGGAGGTTTGATCCGCAGCCGTCTTTGCGTCATTCGTAAATGCTGACTTCACGCCACCAAAAGTGGAACCCATTTGGCCGTTGACGAGGCTTTGACCCAATGCGCCAGGGCTCATATTTTGGTTGTTGACGGTTCCCCATCCAAGCTGGAGATTGATCGTGATCGGGTCGGTGTAGGTTGTTTGATAGAACTGGATGGCGTTGTCAAATGCCGGGAGAAATTCGGCCGGCGTGCTCGCAACGCTGGCGTCATAGCTCAGTTGGAAGGTCAGCGCTTGGACCGACCGTTGGGGGGCGCCAAACAGGACCGCGGTGAACGCGAGCAAGAAAGTCGAAGTGCCACGCAAGAGATCAGTGTGACGCGCATTGGCACTCAACGCCATTTCGGGACATGATTGTCGACAAGTCGTTGCTGGTGACATCCCGAGTTTCAGATTTGGGCCGACCCCGGAACCCCCATCAAGGTCAGACTACTATCACTATAGTCGCGCCCACACGCGAATCGAGGATTTGGTCGAGTTTCCTTGGTTGGAAAAACCGACAACCCCGCAAATTATTGGTTTAACGCAGCAAATGAAGGTCGCCTCACCTCAGCTCTGTGTCAAAACCCTCGGGCAACCGTTTTACCTCACGATTCTCGTGCTTCAGAAAAGGGACGTCATATGGGTCCTTTTCCTGGAGTCCCGTCAAAGGGTTGAACTTGATGGGCACTGCGGTCAGGCAAATGCAGCTGCGGAAAAGAAAAAGCCCCGCCAGACCAAGTTGGCCAGCCGGGGCTTATGGGGTACGCGTTACCTGACCGCGGCGTGTTACGCCCGGGAAAACTTCTTCCGCACGGTGCCCAGTCCGGCCAGGCCTGCAATGACGAAAACGAACGTCGACGGTTCGGGAACAGGAGTTACGTCGAGCGTGAGATTGTCGATATAGGGTGGCAAGAGCGACCCCGAGATCATCCCGATTGAGGCAATGTTGGCCAGGGAGATTGGCGACGGCGAGTTCTGGCCCAAGATCAGCTGGTTGGTAGGAGACAATTCGACGGCGACTGCAGACCATGTGTTGGGGGCCGTTTCGTACAGCCGCACGCCAAACGTGGTTCCGTTAGTCCCATCCGCCACACCGATGTCGGCCGCGTTGACGGAACCATTAAGCATGGTGTTCACCGACTGCCTGTTGTTGCGCGGAGCAATTGCGATGGCGTGGCCTTCGTCCACCGCGACGCCGCCATTCCACGACGGCAAGGAATCGAAGAAACCGAAGATCATGATGGCCGTGTCGTCCGTCGAAAGCCCGCGGTAGGTCGTGGCGGACAGCGTGTAGATGTTTCCGCTGGTGATGGCCACCGGCAAGGGCACGTAAGCGGAGGTGGTGAAGTCGGAAAATCCAAACGACCCGCTCACCTTGGTCCCATCGGTGCTGAATCCGGAAGTAGCCGTCCAATTGCCGCCGGGCGTAAACGACGGCGTGCTTCCATTGAGCGCGCCGACGCGATTGAAATTGTCCTGGAACACAATCGCGGCCCGAGCCGACGTCGCACAAATGGAAAGCAAAGCGACAGCCCCATACATCATTTTACGAATCAAATTAGGCGGCAATTCTTGTCTGAAGCTCATTAGTCTACCCCTCGTTGGCTAAAGTCGACATTTTCTAAATGGGCTAAGCCTGGAACGGATCTGGGCTCCGTCTAGCCACGATTGTACAAACGCGGCCTCCCCCCATGTCGAACGCCAGTCGATTTTTTGGTACTTTTTTCTCGATAGGCCGGTTTCGTCCCTACATTAGAATGCCGATCTCCAACCCGGATATCGTTGGGTTCATGACGCGTTCTGAAGGTTAGAATGTCCACCGAGTGTCAGGCTGATCGCAGACATGAGTTTCGATGCGCCCCCGGCCGTGTCATCAAAGGGGTGGTTTGTTGGCAGTTTCACACGTGGATGAGTTTTCGACCCTTTTGCCATCGGCGCGAACAAATCGTTAGGAATCCGACAAGGAGCAGCCACAGAGACGCTGGCTCGGGCACGGCGCCAACGGCGGCAGCGCCAACCAGGAAACCTGGGTCCATATTGCCAATCGTAGGTGCTGCGCCGACTCTTACCCTAAGATCCGCATCTCCTCCGAGTTCGAGTGTCGGAAAACCATTTTCCAATCCAAAATACTCGACGCCGGTCGGCCAAGCTGTGTTGCGGAGCGCCACGTCGAGCTGCCCGATGATGTCCGTCGTAGTCATGCCCGGTGCGAACGAAGCGCTAAACGCAAACGTCCCCGCAACGACGTTAGGCAACGACATGCTAAGGATAACCACGCCGTCTGTGTGTACTGGGGCCGGCTGACCGTCTGAGCCGCCCAGAAACACGATCAACGACGGGACGTTGTGACCTGGAAGGCGCCCGACGTACGGTAAGTCTGGCAGATGACAACCGACACACCCGTCCCCCATCGGGCTGACTTCCATCGACATCCCAATCTCTGCGTTGGCCATGTAGGCTCCCGTGGACGCGTTTTGCACGGTGAGCATGTTCCCGGAAACTGTGCCGTCGAAGCTGGAAAAGCTCGTCAGTTCCGTCCCCATCGTACTCGCAATTCCGCTACCTGTGGCACCGGCCCCAATTACGAGCTGGTCGCTGGTAAAGTCGTTGTCGTTGTTGGCGACGCTGAACTGAACAATGTCCGGAAAATGCGTCGTGCCGTTGGGAACTTCAGCGGTGAATTTTACAGAAGCGGCGACGGCATCCGGACGAAAGGAAAGTGCGGCGACAACTACCGCTAGGACCGTATAGAAGGTCTTTGTCGAGAGCTGCTTGAACATTGGTTCTACTCCTTGTCTCGCGTAAAGGAATACTCGAACACAAACACGCACCAGTTGTAGGATTCATGAATCGACGCCAGGCATCACGACGTTGCTCGCCCGCATCCTATTGGTGGCCGGAGTCTGACAGCCAAATGAAAAAGCGTTAGGAATCTCTCGGGTCGCTCGGACCAAATGATCCGCACGGGAAGTTCCTAACGCTTCTTGATTTATTAGCTTTTCCTTGTGAGTTCTTGACCCTTTCCGAGATTGATCGTTCCGCTCCCCGTCAATCTAGCAATCCTTCCTACGTCGTCAATCAAATTTGAATTCGACACGCCAATTCATTGGGAATCCAACTTGCCATCGCAGCCCATATCGAGACCTTATCGGTTTCAGCGACAACCTGTCGCAGTTTGCGAAATGGGTGACCGATCTCCACTTCAGTTTCCTTTTATTGGTCATTTGTTGGTGTGTGTCGCATCTAAGCGATCGTGACGAGTTAATGTTAATGACACTTTTCGGCTGAACGTACCCTCCGGCATCTGAGTTGGCACTCGCTTCGGTGTGTCGCGCCGACGCACTTTGCGAATTGTCGTTTACCGCGTCGGTCGTGAACACCGCCGCGCGCAAGCGAACCGCCGTTTCGTCATGGGTCGGGCCGACCTACGTGCCTACTATCAGGCACGGGTCGCAGGCATGAGTGACTTCCGTAAGAAACTCAGGACGGTTCGACATTAGTGACGAACGCAAGCCTTCGCAGGCCACCAGACGTCATCAGTTCGACGGCGCGTTTAACAGCGTCGAACCACAATCGGTCGAGACCATCGTTGCGTCTAACGCTCACGTCATGTCCGCGAAGTCGATGCGCCGTCGGCGAGTTGGAGTGAGACCGATTGCGGGTGGTGTCTGCACCTCTTGCAGTTAACGAACGGGGCATCCACGGCGCAGGGGTGGGACTTCTCTGGATGAATCCCACCGATTCCGTACGATGGACCATACCACCTGTGAAAGTTTGAGCAAATTCCGAAAAGATGTAATCAACCGCCAGATCCGGAGGAACTGGAACCATGGGCGGACTGCTATAATGGCTGCATGGCGGTTCACAAGCCATCCCGTCTGAACACTTCCAATCCGCACGACTTTGCCACTACCCAATGGAGCATCGTGCTTGCCGCGGGCAAGGTAGATGAACGTGAGGCGCAAGATGCGCTTAACCAATTGTGCGAGTCGTACTGGTATCCTTTGTACGCCTATGTGCGAAGCCGGGTGGAAAACGTTGACGACGCACAGGACCTGACGCAAGCCTTCTTTGTGTACCTCTTGAAAAAGGGAGCCGTGGCTCGTGCCGATCGCTCTCGTGGGCGATTCCGCGCTTTTTTGCTCACGGCAGTAAAGAACTTTCTCACCAATGAATGGCAAAAGGAACAAGCGCAGAAGCGGGGAGATCAGCGACTTAAGCTCTCGCTCGACTTCGACGCAGGCGAGTCGAAGTTCCGGCTGGAACCCACGCACGAGCTAACGCCCGAGAAGCTATTTGAACGAAGGTGGGTGACGACGCTACTGGACCGAGTGCTGGAGAGGATGCAGGCCGATCTGGCAGACGCCGGCAAGCGAGAACACTTTGAACACCTGAAGGCGGGGCTGACGGGCGATTCGGAGGCGGTCGACTACGAACGGGCGGCCGCAGCACTGGGAATGACGCCGGCCGCGGCTAAACAGGCCGCCTACCGGCTGCGGAAGCGCTATCGGAAGCTGTTTCGTGAAGAGGTGGCTCGTACCGTCGCAGATGACTCGGAGGTAGACGAGGAAATTGGGCGACTACTGGCCATGTTCCGCGAATAGAGCAAAAAAACATGTTACGCGCGGGAAGGAATCCTGTACTGAAAGGTAGAACGCCCCTTTCAGTTGGAGAACCGCGATGAATGACCCGCAATACTGCCCAAAATGTGGCTCCGAGCTGCCTGAAGATGCGCCGGCAGGATTATGCCCGAGGTGCCTGGTGGCGGCTGGGTTTGAGAGCGAAGCTGGCAGCCTGGCCAACCAACCAAAGTCCGACCCAGAGGCGCCCACGATCGACACTCCGTCGCCCGGCGCGGGGTTCCTGCCCCCGACGCCCACGCAACTGGCCGACAAGTTTCCTCAACTTGAGATTCTGGAATTATTGGGCCACGGCGGCATGGGGGCGGTCTACAAGGCGCGGCAGACAAATCTCGACCGACTAGTGGCGCTCAAGATCATCCGTCCCGAGGCGACGCACGACCCGACGTTTGCCGAGCGGTTTAACCGGGAGGCCAAAACGCTCGCGCGGCTGAGCCATCAACACATCGTGGCAGTCCACGATTTCGGTGAAATTGAGTATTCGGAGGCAGAGGGCGCGCCAGCCCGGCTGCTCTACTACTTCCTGATGGAGTACGTCGACGGTGCCAATCTGCGGCAATTGATGCGAGCTGCGAAACTGACTCCCGAGCAGGCCCTAGCTATCGTCCCGCAAATCTGCGACGCGCTGCAATTCGCCCACGACGAGGGCGTCGTACATCGCGACATCAAGCCGGAGAACATTCTGTTAGATAAACGGGGCTGGGTGAAGATCGCCGACTTCGGCCTGGCGAAGCTAGCGAATGGTTCGGCAGCGGAGTTCACACTGACCGGCACGCACCAGGTGATGGGTACCGTGCGCTACATGGCCCCCGAGCAAATGGAAGGCTCACACACAGTCGACCACCGGGCCGACATCTACTCGCTAGGCGTGGTGTTCTACGAGATGCTCACTGGCGAAGCACCGACGGGACACTTTGAGCCACCCTCGAAGATGGTGCACGTCGATGTGCGGATCGACGACGTGGTGCTGCGGTCGCTGGCCAGTAAGCCGGAACGACGCTATCAGCATGCCAGTGAAGTAAAGACAGATCTGGAGTCGATTTCCAGCATGGTCCCGCCTCAGTCGGCAAAGTCCCCATTCGACCCTGCAGAAGCCATCAACCCTGACATCGAGGCCGCACATCAACGTGTGCAATGGCCTGGCATCGGGCTTATGATCGTGGGCATATTTTCATTAGTTGTGGTACTGATGTCGGGGTCGACGTTGTACTGGTTAACAGCAAGTCCCGACAATCATTTGTCCGCCAACGCTGCTCTCGAAAGGGCCAAGGACGTTGGCTCAATGCTGCTGGCAATCACGGCAGCACTTGCGTTGGCTATTATCGTGGGTGCATGGAAGATGCTACGACTTAATTCACCGCGCTGGGCCATCGCCGCAGCCGTGTTGGCACTTTTGCCACTTCCTGCCGGACCATTGTGGCTTGCGAGCCTACCAATAGGCATCTGGGCGCTGGTAGTGCTGAGCAAGCCGGGAGTCAAACGGGGATTCAAACTTCAGAAGCAACGGACAATTCGCAAACAGGATGTCCCGCCGGGCGCTGGCAAAGTCGATCCTGACGAACAACAACGCGAGTTCAAAGCGGCCGGTCGTGCGACCCCTCCTTAGTCCTTAGCATCCCGATACTTGGGAGACGCACGACTGCGATGTAAGCGGACGCTTCCGCAACTACAGGGGTGCATCGATCGACCGCAATGTTCTTCTCAAGTGCCCGAAGCTGGCCTTTGTCGTTCTACGCGGAGAATGCTATGCACCTTGCCCAGCAGGTCGCAGTTTCGTTTTCGTTGGCGATGGCCTCGGCCGTTGCGGCGGCCGAGCCAGGCCCTTCCGCCCGGGAAATTGCTGGTAGTATTGAAAAGGTCTATGCGACGTGCAGGACATATAGAGATAGCGCGACCGTGACGCGACTTCGTCCGGGCGGCTCCATTCAGCCCGACACTCACGCTCCGCGTCAGGTGAAAACCGCCTTTAAGCGGGGCAACGCTTTGCGCTTCGAGTATCGAGACCCCAACATCGAGGGGCGCACGCCGAATGCCGGGGATGCCATCGCTTTCGTACTCTGGGCAAATGGAGGCGAGGTCAAGACCTTTCCCAGCGACGCCGGAAAAACAATTCTCAAGCAAGAGCGAAACGACCCCAGTGTTGTTCTCGCAATCTGGACGGGGATAACCGAAAGAACGTCCACCATGGTTCCACCGTTGCTTCTACAAACGAAGGAAAAGAAGCTGGATCCTGAACCGGGTTTCGCTCCACGTCCCGGGGCGACGCGCGCACCGGACAATCGCTTTGGAACTATGTATGGAGATGCGGAGCGATTAAAAAATGAAACAATCGGAAAGGTCGATTGTTACGTTCTTCGGAAAAAAGTAGAGGCTGTCAACTTCGAGGATAAGTCAACGTTTAAGGTCATGACGACCTTCTGGATTGACTCGAATTCCTTCCTGATTCGGCGTGTCGAAACGGAGATGTTCCGAGCCATCACGCGAATTGAATACCAGCCTGCAGCGGACATCAATCTGGACGCCACCGAGTTGGAGTTTGCTCCTCCTCGCTGATCGACAGCGAAAGGCTGCGTCGCGACCAATGTCGAACCGTCCTGGGAACCGAAGCGCGGACCAGAAAGGTTTAAAGTTGTGGTGTCATATTCGTTGGTTTGGCGGTACTCGACGCCGCAACTCGTCTTGCCGACGATTGATCGGCCGGCGGTGCCTCTAAACTCATGTTACCTATCAAAGTCCCATCAAACGTCGAATCCGGAGCTTGATGGTGTCGCGGCGCTGGGACGTGGAGCGGCTTCGGCACGTCGGATAAGTTGGAATTCTGTTCGCTTTTGCTGTGCTAGCCAGAAATTCACCCCCATTAAACCGATATCTTGAAGTGCCGAGAAGGTACCGATGCCTGATCATTGTGAAAGGCGACGGGGGGGCGGAACGATATGAACGATAGATTGTCGAATCCATAAGCCGTTTTGCAGCCAATCCGACATTCCAGCGGGTGGCCAAAAATCGTTGTAGAAATCACTTCCTGAAAGTGCTAAGTTCGAACCACGCTTAATTGCGTCGCTCGCTCTTTGGCAACTTAAAATCAGGCTCCATCCAACAAGCCGCAAGCGTGTTCGTGTAAGCCAAGCGTGGCCCACGAGCCGGGGCTGATGGTCCGCGCAGACGACAGGATGCGTCATTCCCGCGCAGGCGGGAATCCAGCAGAGCCCACAAGCTCTCTAACGGCGCAGCGAGTTATTGCATCGGCAAAACGCAGCGAAATACAATATTACCCGAATATTGGAACGTCCGATCGCTCGACAACCCTTGATTTGCCGTGCTTTCAACAAACCCGGCGTTCCAAAAATGGCGATTTTTGTATTAAAAAATCGTGTTCGCGCGCAGCAACAATATTCGGCAACCGCTGCCACTTGGAGTGGCCGAGGCAGGAGTCGAACAACTATCGGAATCTACGATAAAAAAATTGAGTCAACAGGCGGCGCAAAATTCGTCAGGGCAGCGAACCTTGACCGAGGCCAAACTGTCAGTTACATTTGAATACGCGGCGGAAATGCTGCCGCGGTCCTTTTACCCTGATTTCTACGATGTTTTCACGAACCTTATTGCTTGGCTTGTTGTTGCTAGCCGGTCTTAACGGTAGGGCTTAGGGTTCGTGCAGATATAACTAGATGAGTACAGTAGAACCCTGAGGCCTAACCGGCTTCGGGGTTTTTTTGTTTTTACAGCGTAACTTTCCGGCGACAACTGCGTCGCAAAACCTCTCACCACTTCAATTCCATGTCCACCACCGAACCACGCCCGATCGTAATTTTCGATACCACGCTCCGCGATGGCGAGCAGTCGCCCGGCTGCAGCATGAACCTCGAGGAAAAGCTGGAAGTCGCGCAGGCGTTGGTGGATCTTGGTGTGGACGTGATCGAAGCCGGGTTTCCGATCGCTTCACCCGGCGACTTCGAAGCGGTGCGCGAAATTGCGAACACGGTGCGCGGCGCCACGATCTGCGGCCTCGCTCGATCCAACGAAAAGGACATTGATCGAGCTTGGGAAGCGCTCAAGGGCGCGCCCGACGCACGCATTCACGTGTTCCTCGCGACGAGCGCGATTCATCGCGAATTCAAACTGCGAATGGGTAAGAAAGAAATTCTTCAGCGGGCGATCGATAGCGTGAAGCGAGCAAAGGGCTACTGCGATAACATCGAGTTTTCGCCGGAAGATGCGTCTCGAACGGAGCCCGATTTTCTGTGCCAAGTCGTTGAGGCCGCGATCAACGCGGGAGCAACGACGGTCAACATTCCAGATACGGTTGGATATGCGACGCCATCGCACTACGGCGGCGTCATTAAGAATCTCAAGAATCGCGTGCCGAACATTGATAAGGCGGTGATCAGCGTACATTGCCATAACGATCTTGGGCTCGCAGTGGCGAATAGTCTCGCGGCTGTAGAAAGCGGTGCCGGCCAAATCGAGTGTACGATCAATGGCATTGGCGAGCGGGCGGGCAATTGCTCGCTGGAAGAAGTCGTGATGGCGATGCGCACGCGGTTGGATTACTACCATGCGACGACGGCGATTCGCACGCAACGGCTCGTGCCGACGAGCCGGCTACTGTGCAATATTACCGGCGTGCAGGTACAGCGTAACAAGGCGATCGTCGGCCGCAATGCGTTCGCGCACGAAGCGGGCATTCATCAGGATGGCATGCTTAAAGAGCGCACGACGTATGAAATCATGCGACCCGAAGATGTCGGCTTCACGCAAACCGATCTCGTGCTCGGTAAACATAGCGGCCGTGCCGCGCTTGCTGATCGCGCTCAGGCGCTCGGCTATCACTTAACCGGCGATCACCTGCAGCAGGTGTTTGACGAATTCAAGAAACTCGCCGACAAGAAGAAGGAAGTGTATGACGCCGATATCGCTGCGCTCATCGAAAAGCAAATGACGGTTGCCGAGGATCAATGGACGCTCGGCGGATATGAAGTCCACGCTGTTGGCGGCGATGAACCGAAAGTTTCTGTAGCACTGCAGCGTGCGGGTGAAGAGGTGAAGAAAACTGTCACGGGTGGCGACGGACCACTCGATGCTTTGTTCCGTGCAATCGAAGAAATTACCGGCACATCGGTCGCGGTGCGCGACTTTCGAGTGCACAGTGTCACGAGCGGTAAGGACGCGCAAGGCGAATCGACGATCGAAGTCGAACGAGAAGGACGTGTGTATCGCGGACGTGGTGTGTCGACCGATACGGTCGAAGCAGCCACACTGGCATTTCTCAACGCGGTAAATCGCGCCGCGGCTGGCGGTGGACAACCGGCGAGTGGGCCGCGGCCGGATATGGTGTGATGAGCAAGGGGGAAGGCGGAGTGTGGAAGGTGGAAGGAAAGTCGACTATCTCACGAACGCTACGTAGTAGAAGATCCAACCGGTGATTGCGGTGAGGATCATATCGATTGCTGCGGTGCGGGCGAGTGGGACGTGAATGCGGCTATGAGGCCCGGGCAGCGGCGGATTCGGAAAGTTGCGCAGCGCGAGCACGATTGTGACTGGCCACAGAATGACGGTCGACACGGCGAAGATCAAATGCACGTAAAGTGCGGCGACCGCGGCGGCCGGCGCGTGACCGCCAATTTGTCCGGCGGCGCGATCCTCCCATCCGTGGAGACGGATGTCGATTTCGAATAGGATAACCGTCGTCAGCAGAATCGCCGCTAAAGTCATCTGCGTCCATTTATGGAGCGAATACCGACGGCGTACTTTTACCTGGTAAATGCTCCAGGCGAGCACGACCACGACGACCAGCATCGCGAGGCACAGCACATCTAAAATCAGCGGAGCGCGAGTTCCTAAAATGCCGTCGATGCCGGGGTAACCACTCTTATTCATAGCGAGGACGATAGGCGACAGCAGCGCAGTGGGTCAAGTGCCAAGCCGGGCCGAAACGCTTTTCTTCTACTCTCTTTTCAAATTCTTTTCGTCGGGCTGTAACAGTACGCAAAGTGGCCGTAGGAGATAACGGATTGTCCACATACTCCAGCCCGTTTTTCCAAGGAACAAGCTATGGATTTCATCGTTCAATTCAAAAATATCGTCAAGCGCTACGGCGAATTTGAGGCGGTTCGTGGCCTGACGCTCGACATCCCAAGGGGCGGCATCTTTGCGCTGCTTGGGCCCAATGGGGCCGGCAAAACGACGCTTATCAAGCTGCTAATGGGCATGTTGCGACCGACGAGTGGCGATTTAACGGTTGGCGGTTTGGATGCGTTCAGCGATGGTGTCGAAGTGAAACGCATCGTTGGCTATTTGCCAGATGAACCGGTGTTCTACGATTTCATGCGCGGTCGCGACATCATTCGCTTCGTCGGCGAGATGCACAGCTTAGATGCGGCGACGATCGAATCGCGTAGCGCCGCACTCGCTGAGCGGCTGTCGCTCACCGACGCGATGGAAGAATTTGCCGAGAACTATTCGCGCGGCATGAAAAAGAAACTTGGGCTGATGTGCGCGCTATTGCACGAACCGGCGCTTGTAGTGCTCGATGAACCGACAAACGGCCTCGATCCGCACGGGACGTTGGTCTTGCACGAGCTGATGCGCGAAATCGCCAAGGCGGGGCGCACCGTTTTGTTCTCGACTCATTTGCTCGATCAGGCCGAGCGGCTTTGCACACAAGTAGCGGTTGTGAGCCATGGCCAGCTCGCGGCGGAAGGCACGCTCGCCGAATTGCAAAACCGATTCGGTGCGAGCGAAACTTTGGAATCGCTCTTTTTCCGGCTGACCGAATCCGCGGCCGACCAATCGCCCGAGGCACAGGCTGCCGCTTTGCAAGGGGCGCAGAAATGAGCCGACTCACAACCCTTTCGACATTCAAGTTGTTCGGGCGCACTGCCGTGCAACGTTTGATAAACCGCAGCACCTCGATGAAGTTTCCGAAGTGGGGCAAAGACGCCAAAGACGCGGCCGATGTACCGGGGGCAGTAGCTCGCGAAGCGACGCGTCATCGAACCGATCGCGCATCGCTGAAGACGCGGATCCTACGCATGTGGTTTCCCCTGCTCGCGCTTGTCTGGCCTCGTGATGATGAGCTTTAACACGCTGTTTGTGCTGCTGGGCTCGGTGAGCTTGGATGAATCGCGAACGGCGTCCGTGCTTCAGGTTTCACCAGAGAATTTTCACCAACTGCAGGAAGCGGCCGCGACCCCGAACACGGACGAGCGCACGAAGGCAATTGATGATGCGCTGAAAAGCGCGTTTTCGTCACCGGTGAATTGGATGGCGGATGCCGGCACCAAGGTCGCGAAGGAACGATTCGAAGAGAAAGGCATCGCGGCATTTGCTACGATGAAAGAAGATCCGCAGTACAGCAGCACACTCGCGTATCTTTCAGAGGCTGGTCGATTGAAAGGCCTACGTGCGGTCGGGCTTTATCTGGCTTTCATCAATCTCGCCATGTTCTGTGCCGCGTTCGGTTTGATGGGAAGAAATATCGCAAGCGCCGATCCGACGCTGACTTGGCTCTGGCAATTTCCGGTTTCGCGGCGTGTGTTGTTTTCATCGAAGCTGATCGAGAATGTGTTTGACAATCCAGCGATTCCGATCGCCACGCTATTTTACTCCACAATTCTATGGCTGTGCGGCGCATCACTTCTAGGTGGTTTGGGCGTGGGAGTGCTGCTCGGCGCGAGTGCCGGTGTGGCGTCGGCCGCACTGCGGCTGGCCGCCGAATCGCTCATCACGCAGCGACTCGGGAGGCGGGCGCGCGGCGCGATTGTCGCCGGTTTGGCTGCATTCGGAAGTTTGGCAATGCTTGTTGTGCTGACGGCGATGCAATTCGCAATTTTTGGTTGAATCGTTCGTGCGGATCGCGAACGCGCTACCGGCTTGGGTTGCATGGAATCCGTTTACGGCAGGCATCGGCACGGATGCAATGATCGGTAATATGCCGGCCTGGTGGTTGATCGCGCCACTCATTGCGATTGCACTCGCAACAGTTGCAGTGCTGTTGGCCGTACGACTAACGGCTAGTGGATTGGCGTGCAGTCAAGATACGGTGCGCGGCAACAAGCGACTGAGCCGTTCCGACGCAAACATCGATTGGCCGCTTCGGCATCTTCGTTTGGAAAGAGCTGCTGCAAATTCGCCGGCAGCCGGAATTTGCGGCACAAGTGTTGGCGACGCCGATCGGCATCGGCTTGATGATGTACTTCGCCGGCTACAAGAGCCTTATGGAGCTTGCCACGAAGGGTGGCGCGAATATTTCGCTCGCGATTCTCATCGGTTGTTCGTACATGCTCATGATCGCAGCCACGCAGATGCTCGGCAGCGAATTCAAAACGCTGTGGTTGCTGCAGTGCCAACCGCGGCCGCTCGCCGACATGGTTCGTGGCAAGGCACGCGTGTGGGCAGCGATCGCAATTGGTATGAGCTTGCCGTTTATTGTGGGCGCGGTTATTTACACGCCGAGCGCTGCGATTTCAATATTAGCCCGCGTGCCATTCCTATGGATCTCACTCTGGCTGATCGCCGAGCTAATGTTCGGCCTGACGGCTCTCGGGGCAACGATTACGAATGAACGAACCGTGCGGTTTTACCGCAGCGGACTGTTGCCGGCCCTCGTGATCAGCCATGCTTTGATTGCGATTTACAGCCCAAACTGGTGGGCGCAAATCGGGGCGCTAGCGACGCTGATTATCTTGAATGTCGCCGTACGTGAGCGGGCACTCGTCGAGCTCTCGTGGCTAAGCGAGCCCATCGAAAGCCCACCGAAACGCGTGTATCCCATGCACGCGATACTCGCGGTGATCGCCTTCCAAACACTACAGACCGTGTTCATCGGCGTGCTGACAAAGCTGCACGACTTGAGCGCGACGGCGAACGTTGCGATTTCGTATGTGAGCGCTGCAGCAATCGTGAGCCTGATGTGTTGGATCTGGATGTGGCGCAATGGCCTGACAATTCTGCCGAAGTTGCCGCGCCTGCCAGTGTTGCGGCCGATTGGCTTGGGGCTGGCGGTGTCGTGCGCAGCAGGGTTTGCAACGACGGTGCTCTTGCGAATGTACAGCGTAACGCCACCGCTGGCAGCGTATGCAGTGGAAGGGAATTTGGAGCACGCATCTTACGATCGGTGCTGCTTGTTCGGCATCTGGGTGATCGCCGCGCCGCTTTTCGAAGAGTGGATCATCCGCGGTTTGATGTATCGCAGCCTGCGTCGTACCTGGGGCATTGCGGTGAGCGCCGCGCTCAGCGCGATACTGTTCGCGACGCTGCATCCGGTCGGGGGCTGCATCTCACTGATCACCCTCGGCGTAATGACCGCGCTCGCGACGGAAAAGACGAATCGACTGTGGCCATCGATGACGATTCATGCCGGATACAATTTTATGATCTGGCTACTAGTCGTCGGCGTGGGTTAGAAGCCGAGCGGATGCGGCAAGGAGTCCGCATCAAGTATTAATTTTTACACCGATGGACAATCAGTTACCTACTGTTTGTCGCCGCGCTCGCGGGCCAGCGCCGCGCTATAGATGGCTTTGCGATTGGCCTCCGTCATCGGGACGCTTTCGAGGGTCTGCGTTTCTGGCGACGTGAGTGATTGAAGCACCAACTTAACCGTGTCTTCGGGCGGATGCCCCATACGTGTGAGAAGCTCGACAAGGTCCTCCTCGAATCGCTTCTGCGATTTGTCTCCGTAGGTCCGCTGGCTGAAATCTACGAATCTCGGCCGCCGGTAGATCGTTGAGCGACACGAGCTTAAACCACTCGTCGCCGACTTTAACTTCTGGTTGAGACTGTTGCCATCGCACGGCAGCGAAAGGAGATGTTCTTAGCGAAAGCGGCGGCGGCTTTAAAGTCGTTGACGGCCGAGCTCACGATCTCCCACGCGACTGCGTCAGCCGGTCGGCCAGTCGCCATCGTTCGAAGCGACCGCCACAACCATGTTCTTATCAGGGATAAACACGACCAGCGCGTACCACAGCGTGTTCGACCCATTGTGCCAGTAAACCGTGTATGGGATTTCCTTGCTTGGTCCTTTCTTGCCCCAGCCAAATGCGTAGTCATGAAGCCGCGGCGTGTGCATCCGTTGGTACGTCTCAGCGGAGAGGAGCTTGCCCTTGCCAAGTTGGCCACGCAGATGTTCGTTCGCATAGGTCGACAAATCTGCCAGCGTCATGTGCACACCGCTGGAGGGAGCCATCAGGTTGGTGTTGTCCATCGTGTCATCGGCTGGGATTTTGCGCCGAGGTAGGGTCGGTGGCCGCGGGGCTCAGGAAGCGACCCGTCGGGACTCTTAGGCGGACCGAAGCCAGCGCTCTTGAGCGCGAGCGGCTCGAAAACTTCTCGCTTCACCAAATCTTCCCACGTGGCTCCCGTTTTTTTCTCAGCCATCGCGGCGGCAATGGTCGAGTCCACGTTCGAGTAGACATACTTCGTGCCTGGCGGATTATCCGGTTTGCTGGCCATTATTTTCAAAACGGCCTCTCGACGCGCAAGAGTGCATTCCGGACCGAGGGGAGGTTTTTTAATAAGGTCGTCGTAGGGAATTAGTGGCGGCGCACCAGCGGTGTGAGTAAGCAATTCTTGGAACGTGACTGACTTCCAATCTTCGTGGATCGGTGCATCGGGGAAGCACTCGCCGATCGTGGTCGTCCACGCAAGCTGCCCTGAGTCGACGAGGCGGGCGATCATCGTCGCGGTGATCGATGCAGTAATGCCGCCGATGTGCCATTCGTCGCCGAGTTCGATCATCGTGCCGCTCGCCCATTTCCGTTCGCCGCTCGCCGCGGCAGCAACGACCTTTCCGTTGACAGTAACCAGAGCAGCGAGCCCGACGAGATTCTTCTCGTCGCGTTTGTCTGCAATTAGATTCGCGAACGCGGCCGGCGTCCCGCGGCTACCCTTGAGCGTGGGAACAACTGTGGACTGATACGCCATGTCGGCCAGAAAAAGTAAGCCAACCGCTACGGCCGAGAGCGCGGTGACCAACAGCGTTTGGCGGAAAACACCGGGACTCTTGATGTCGTCGAGACTTGTTGCCGACACATCATCGCCGCTGGTTTCATCGTCGAGGCTTGCGCGAAGCGTGAGCAACTCCTCGCGCCGCGGCACCAATGACCGGCGCACGGCGTGTTGATTCAGCCAGTACACGAACCCGTAAAGGACAAGCAGAAAGATCGCGTTCGGTGCGAGCGCGAGAGCGAACGTCCACCAAGCAGCGGTGCGCTGCCAGGCAGCCTGCGTGAAGAACGCCATGATCGCGATCGTGAACGGCAGCAGATACCACCAAAACACGTTGCGCAGCAACCAAATTTGATGCTCGACCTGCACTAATGAGGAGTTGACGCAACCAAGCAGCGGCTCGCCCGGCTCACTCGGACACCACTGTCTGTGACGAATGCGATCCACCACGATGAACAGGCACACCCAGGTAATCGCCGGAATTGCCAGCCACCAGGTCCAAGGCAGCGAGTAGCGGTGGCCCAGATAAAACCACACGGGGAGCATCACCAACCCGACCACTAGCTCGCGAAAATCGCGATGGAAAATCGTTGCGCCAAAATTCTGCTGGGAGCGCTGAACTTCTTTGCGCAGCAAGTCGGCGTCGATCGTCACTCGCGTGTGAGACGACTGTGATTGCCACGCCTTTTGAAAACTATCGAAGTCCATGGGGCTGTCAGGTTTCATTGATCTGGCCGTTCATCAGTGCGCGAGCGCTTTTTTGACCCGGTTCAGTTTCACGCCTACGTTGCTCTCCGAGATGCCAAGCACCTCAGCCATTTCGCGATAGCTCAACTCGTCGAGGTACAACAGTACGAGCGCAGCGTCGGCTTTCGGAAGCTGGTGGATCGCACTGTAGAGTTGCTCGACTGTCTCGCGCTGTTGAACTTGCTCTGCGCTGTTCACGCCCTCGGTCGCCAAGACTTGCACTTCGACGAGCGGTTGTTGTCTGGCGCGTCGCGGCTTGTCCTTGCGTTGCCAATTCATCGCGGTTTGGAGCGCCACGCGATAAAACCAAGTCGATGGACTGGCCCTACCCTCAAACTGTGGCAGCGACCGCCACGCCTGAAGCAGAATTTCCTGCGCGAGGTCTTGGCAATCGTCACTAGTAAGCGTGTAAGCGCGCGACCTTCATGACCGACGAGCCATGTTCGCCAAGCCAGTTCATGAACAGCGACGTGCGATCATCGTCAGGCAATACAAACCCTCATCCAGAAGTATTGGTAGCTCGAGCAAGCGTCTACTTACACAAAATAACCGAAACGACGAGTTATGTTGGCATGACCTCCATGGTTCCCGAAGCGTGATCATAGATTTTGAGGCGCATTTCTCAAAAAACTTGAATCGTCAAGTAATAACGGCGTGTCCGAAGTTACCAATGATAGGTGAGGATGAATATTCTTACTTTAGCCGGATTTCGAATATGAACGGTCAGCGATTCTTTTTGGCCCTGTTTTCAATTTCACCGTCGTTGCGAAACCCTTCCATGTATCACCTTCGAGTCGTCGCTCTATCTGGTCTATTAATTTCCTCACTAGCAAGCACCCTCTACGCTGCCGAAAACGACAAAAGTCGTTTCCTGGAGACGACCAAGAAGCTGATCGACGCCATCAACAGCGACGACATTCCAGCTATCGAAACCATGCTGGACCTTCAGATGCAGCAAGTCTTGCCTTCTGAGAAAGCCACGCCGTTCTTCCGCGGAATGGTAACCGCCAAAGGTAAGCTGAAGAAAGCCGGTGCCCCCGACATCACGGGTCCCACCGCCACCCTAAAAGTATCTGCCGAACGCGGTGCGTGGGATTTCAAAATCAGCCTGGACGGCTCTGACAAAATCGCTGGTCTGTTGGTTACCCCCGCCGCGGTCGCGGCACCGCCCGCAACCATCGACCGCTTCAGCAAGACCGCAAAAAAGCTCATCCACGCCATCAACGGCGAGCACATCTCAACGATCGAAGCCATGCTGGATTCACGGATGCAGCAGACCGTGCCGCTCGACAAAGCCGCTCCGTTTTTCCACAGCCTGGTGACTACCAGCGGCAAGCTGAAAGAACCTAGCGTGCCGAGTGTCACGGGTTCCACCGCCACGTTGAGAGTTTCTGCCGAACGCGGTGCTTTGGATTTCAGATTCACACTTGATGCTTCCGATAAAATCGCCGAACTGCACATTACCCCAGCCGCCGATGCCGCTACGCCTGCGACCGCCGACCGCTTTACCAAGGTCGCGAAAAAACTCATCGACGCGATCAACGGCGAGGACATCGCGGCGATCGAAACGATGCTGGATTCTCAGATGCAGCAGGCGATGCCGCTCGATGCAGCCAAGCCGTTCTTCCACAGTGTGGTGACCGACAGCGGCAAACTAAAAGAAGTCGGCGCACCGACCGTTACAGGTCCCACCGCCACTGTGAAAGTGTCTGCCGAGCGCGGCGACTTGGATATCAAACTCACACTTGATGCCTCCGACAAAATCTCGGAGCTAAACATTACGCCCGCAACTTCGACCGCGCCGGGCGATTCGGCGGTGGTCCCGCGCAGCCATACATTGATGCAACTCCCTTTCCGCGGTGAGTGGTACGTCTTATGGGGTGGCGACAACGAAAAAGTTAACCAACACGTCGCTGTGAAAGGACAACGGCGCGCCGCTGACATCGTCATCAAGGGGTCCGACGGCCGCTCCTACCAAGCGAACGGACGGCGTAATGAAGATTACTATGACTATGGTAAAGAAATCGTGGCGGCGGCCCCAGGCACCGTCGTCACCGCGATCGACGGTGTCCCCGACAACGTGCCCAGTTCGATGAACCCTTTTTGCGCAGTCGGCAACTGTCTCATCATAAATCAGGGCCAGAGCGAGTACGCCGTCTACGCCCACTTGCAACCTGGATCACAGCGCGTGCATCGTGGAGACAATATCCAACAGGGCCAAATTCTGGGGCTATGCGGCAACAGCGGCAACTCCAGCGAGCCGCATCTCCATTTCCACCTGCAGGACAGCGATATTCTCCAAGATGGCGCGGGCATTACCCCCTACTTCACTAACGTCAAATGCCGCCGGGGTAATTCAATGCTTACCGATGCTGAATACACTTTCCTCCAAGGCAACCGAATCGAATCAACTTCATCGAAGTAGCCGACGCATCGCATTTCAGAAGGCGTTACATCTAATCTTGTCTCGATTCGACAGATGCATCGACAGGCCGCTTTGCAGGAGCCGCATCGGTTGCTGATGAAAACGCTCGATACAGCAGTAAGTCATAGGCAATCTTAAGTCCGCCCGCGAGAAAAAACGGGGCACTCATCCAGCCCGCGTTTCCGACAAGGACGGTCGCCAGCATTGGCGAGATCGAAGCTCCCACGGATCGCGCCGCGGCGGTGACCCCGGCAGCTGCCGATCGCTCATCGGGGCGTACTACCGCCATCGTGTAGGCTTGACGAGTCGGCACATCCATTTGCGAGATACTAAATCGCAGTAGAAGTAGTCCGACTGCCCACGACACGTTGGGCATCAGTGGCACGAGGATCAACAAAACATTCGAAGGCAAATGCGTGACAACCATTGTGTTGACCAGTCCGATCTTTCGCGCGATCGAGCCCGCTGCGATTGCTGAAACACCCGCTAGAAGATTGGCGAACAGGAATATCGTGCCGAGCATTGCCGGATCGAGTTGGAACCGGACATAGAACCAATAAGCGATGATGCTTTGGATGACGAATCCGCCACCAAAGGCGTCCAGTGCGAACAGCAATGACAGCTTAAAGATAGTCCACTTCGACTCGTGCAATCCCAGCACCATTTTTTTGGGAGTCATTGGTTCGCCGGGCACAATTGATTCGATGTTCGACGACAAGCACGAAAACCCGACGATCATCGCCATCCCGATACCAGAGTAGGCAAACAACACGGGGCGATACGCCGCGGCTCCCGTAAGACCGAAGTGCTGCGAGGCCTCGGTAATCAGCCCGCCCGCCAATGCGCCGAAGGCGGTCGAGAACGAGCCGACGAGGTTGTACCAAGCGAACACGTCCGTTCGCCGGGCATCGCTGATGATGTGCGATAGGGCCGCTTGCTCGACGGACAAGAACGGTCCGATCTCGTTGCCGCTGGGGCTGATGACGCCAATCGTCGCCGCGATGAGAAGCAAAATGAACTGACCCGTGAATGCGAAAACGATCCCGGCCAGCACCATTAGCAGGGCGCCGCCGATCAACGTTCGACGACGCCCCAGCCGATCCGCCCACGTTGTGAGCCACAAGGAGATTATCGTGTCGCCAGCCAGGGTGAGCGAGAGTAGTAGCCCGACTTCCCACTCCTTCAGTCCGACTTCTACGAAATACAATACCAGCACGACCGAAAGCAGACCGTAGGCGAACATTCGCGAACAACGGGTGGCGAAAAGTAACCAGCCGTCTCGTGTCAGGTTTTCTGTAAGTCTCACCGAAACTTCACCCCACGTCCGGCGTAACTCCGTCTGACTAATACGCTCAGGAGTCGCATCGAGCGGCACCGCCAGACGAACCACGCGAAAAGTAAGCGGCCTTCAGGTACATTGAAGTCCGTGGTATTGCCGGGTGTAGATTGGACACGGGGACATCGATCAGGGCAAGATGTTATAGTTGCTGCTTGTTCTGGCTTTCGCTGCGACAAAAAACTTCTCCGCATTATCACGAGCCCCGCAATGGTGCATCCTTGCACATTGGTGATTGTCGACGAGTGACGAGCGCATTCGGGAGATGAATGAGGATCGTGTATTTGCGACGGCGACGCGGGGAGGTAGAATTGGCCTTCATGGCACATCTAAAGCCCGGGCCGAGTGGCGGAATGGCAGACGCTACGGACTTAAAAGCTAACTAGCTATTTTTGTGGATGGCCGTAAAACACTCGTTTTTACGTGAGAAGCTGCTGCTTAATGAGTTGGCCAAAACGTTCTATAACGGCCCGTAGCGTTCGGCTATGGTATTAAATAATACCGGGGCAAATTGGCCTGCCCGCCATAGCTAACACGTAACACTCTGCCAGGACGCCCAGGGGCTCTGTAGCCGTCAGCTTGCTGGGGGTAGCAGTAACCGGGCCTTAATACGTGGCAGGGGCTTAAACGGAGTCGCCTATCGATGAGGTGAGAATCGGTGAAGCTGATTTCTTGCTTGGTGTCGAAAACACATGCTTCAAGATCACGGCGGTATGCCCTGCCCTCGCGTTTAACGGCAATCATTTCAAGTGGTAGTTCGCCAACTGTTAGTCGGTGTACTTTCATCGAGTGCCCGGTCTTAAGAGCGTTCATGTTGCCTGGTTTCGGGCCACTACCTTTCTTTCCGGCTACCGTTGGTTTACCTGCCATAAGGGAGTCTCTGCCTAGTAAGTACCGCTCAAGGCGGGCCTATTAAATTCGGGCTATTTTTAGGCCCTTTTTCACCTGTTTTAATACCGACTCAGTATTAGGAACCATTAAAAAGCGGCTCGTTTTACAGTGCTTTTCGCCAGCCCATAGGGTTATACGAACCGTTAGTGGATATATGTACATTATCGCGGATTTCATTTTGTTTTCTGCTTGCCGAACGGCGATGAGTAAGAAGAGGTTTCAACTAACTCCCATCGCACTTATGGGAAGCTCCTGGTAATAATTCTTCCAAGGGCCGGTTTCGATTGGATACTTCTCCGTGATCTCCACTAACCTGATTAACCCTTCTTCTTCGCAAATCCCCTTAAGGGTCATTGATTCCTCAAGCTTCCAATCGACGGTTTGCTCAACTACGGATTGCAGGAATTTATAAACTGCAACTGGGTACGGGGGCTCGTTCATTTCGCACCGCCTTCCGCAAACAGCCAACCGTGAACGTGATTAACTACGGCTTGTAACCGTTCATCGCTAGGACCGGTCTCGTCATACAACGAAAGCATATCATTAGAGGCATGGCCCATAATCGTTTTCACGGCGTCACGATCACCGGTCTGCAACCCAATTGTGGCGAATGTGTGCCGGAGAGAATAAAAATTCAGGCCCTTACGACCGTTGATCTTCATGCTGCGGAGTAACTTACCAAACGCTGCCGTAACATAATCTGAGTGGCTTGTCTCGGTACTCTGCACCATACGCCTGCCACCACGATTTAAGAATACGCAGTTGGCGTCCTCGGGGCGTTTTGCTTTCAGACGGCGTCCGTTGATAACAGTGTTCAATGCCTCTACCGTTTCTGGCCATAGCGGAGCACGCCGAGGCATCCATGTTTTAGGACGGGGATAATCAATCCAACCACGCTTTAGGTCTAGGTGCTCGTATTGCAAGCCAGCAATGTCGGAGTTGCCAAGACCGGCATTGAGGCCCAACAGTACCGCAGCCCGCAATTGCTTCTTGGCACCCGGAACGGCTTGTTCTTTGCCATGCTTATCTTTAACTGTAGTGCCGTTTAGCAATTGGCGAATTTCGTCGGCTGTGAACAGCTTCTTGCCGTTGAGCGTCTTTTGCTTTCTAAACTGTGCCCTCTTAGGTTTCTGGAAGTCGGTCCCAAAGGCTATTGGGCGATCAATCAATTTGTTATCGACCGCGTGCTTGAATACCGAACGCACTAGACCAACGAATTTTCCGAGTCGTGCTGGACCCCAAGGTTTGCGTCGGCCCTTTCGCATAGTGGCTCGCAGTTGCCGAAAGTCAGCGGGCGTGATGTCGTCGACCAACCGCGTTTTGCCCCAAGCGATGATTAAATCCGTTGCCTGTTTACACTCGTAAAAGGAACGAGGCGACAATTCACCGGCTTCAACCAACAGCGTCTTGGCTGTTAGGAATTCATTGCAGAGGGCCTTGATGGTTAGTTCATCACCTGACGCTTCACGTGGGACTCGACCCTCATACAGAGCGTCTTTCTTCTTGTTGAAGTCGGCTAACGCTTCTGGTCGGCCGTCGTTTGGTTGGCGTACCATTTGGCCGTCAACAATGCGGCCCCAGTTGCCAAAGTAGTAGAGCTTGCCACGAATCTTTTTCATCCACTTACCGCTGGGGTGCGGCGTCAGCGGGAAGGTCTTTGGCTTAGGCGGTACGTAGTGTAGGCGTGCAGCTTTTGGCTGTCCCGATTTGCGGGTAGAATTGGGCATGGCGATACCTGCTTGCTAAAGGTTTAGGTGTCGTCAGCTCCGCTCGGTCTCAACCACCGGGCGGGGCCACTTTAATACCAAGCGGGTATTATACTGGTTTTAAGCCGAAAACGATAGCAATGAGAAAAGCCTTAAAAACAAGGCAATTGGGCCGAGTGGCGGAATGGCAGACGCTACGGACTTAAAATCCGTTGGGAGGTAACTCCCGTGCGGGTTCGACTCCCGCCTCGGCCACTAAAATAAGATGCTTTTTGCTCATCCAACGTTGGCCGTTTTCCGCTCGGTACAATTGTGGGAATCCCGTGACATTTCCTGCCGCTTGGCGTCGATGCTAACGACGTGCGCGGGTGCACTTGCCGTTGCGAATGGCAGCGCACTGATCGCGGCCCACTTGGCCCGGTCGGTCGCTTTCGCGTAAACGTTCATCGTCAACTCTGACGTCGAATGCCCTACGATGGCTTGAAAATGGCTTTCGGGCTGGCCCCGTTCTCAATCGTCAACGATAGGAACGTGGTTCGTAGTGCGTGCAGGTCGACCGAACCGCCCGGGAAAGCGCCCTCGATCTTGGCGTTCTTACATACCACGTAGAATCGCTCCAGCAGCGTGTTACGATGCGGGTTCCTGTCTTTTACGATGCTCGCCATCAAATCCCCCTACGCTCAAATCCTAGTTAGCGTCTTTACATCAATCGCAATCAAACCGCATACGAAGGCAACTGCCCCAAATGTGCCAAGCGTGTGAGCCTGGCAGTCGGCCCGGGCGGCACGGATTCTCGATTTTTCACGGCCCGCTAGCGGCGATGCATCGCGGAAAAGATTGCAAGATTTGGCGTGCTGTCACGGCTAGCGCTGCCGCTTGCTTAATCTTGCCCGGCCGACCGGCTTTTTCTATCATCGGCCGCTCTTACTCTAGCTTTTCGTCCCAGGCTCTTCGCATGCTTCTCGATTTCGAAGTGCAGCGCTGTACGCGCCGGTGCGCCGCGAGCGATCGTGCGCTTGAACCGGGCGACTTGTGCTATTCGGTGTTGGAAGTTCACGGAGCGGATGTGGTCCGCAAAGACTTTGCGGCGGAAAGCTGGAGCGGCGCGCCGGAAGGCACGGTTGGTTGGTGGAAGGGACGCGTTCCCGAACCGACGGCAAAGAAAATCAAACTCGCACCCAATGATGTGCTGCTGGAACTTTTCGATCAACTTGCGGAACAATCCGATCAAGCGGATTTGCGATACGTATTGACGCTGTTGTTAATTCGGCGGCGAGTTTTGCGGGTCGAGTTAGGCGCGAATGACAACGAACAAAATCAAATGAGCGTGTACTGTACAAAGCGAGACACGACGTTTGAGGTGGCCGTCAGCATGCCCAGCGGACCTCGCATTGATGAGATTCAAAACCAGCTGAGCGACCTTTTGATCGCGGATGCCGAATAAGGAACAGCAACTCGTGGCCGGTCGACGATTCAAAAAATCGTTGCTGTTGTTGGCGACAGTCACCTGTCTGCTGTCGTCTTCTGGCGCCACGTGCCAGCGACAAATGTTGATGAATCCCTTCGCCGCGCAAGGGCCGGCAGCGCCGCAGGTGTTGGCAGAAGGCGCTTCACGCGATCAAATCATCGCGGCCGTCAATCAAAATAGCTCACGCATTCATTCGCTCACGGTGACCGGGGCTACGATTACAGTGCCCGACATGCTGGGCTTGCCGCTACTGAGCGGCAACATCGCTGCCGAGCGACCGAACCACTTTCGCCTGACCGCTGGCACGGCTGTCACTGGACAGGAAATCGATCTCGGTAGCAACGATGAATTGTTCTGGCTGTGGGTTCGCCGCAACCAACCGCCGGGCGTCTATTATTGTCGCCACGCGGAGTTTGCGAATAGCAACATTCGCCAGATGATGCCCGTCGAACCTGCGTGGCTCCTCGCGGCGCTCGGCATGGTGGATATCGATCCGGCGAGCGTGTTTGATGGGCCGCTGCCGCGCGGCGACGGTACGGTCGAACTTCGCACTTGGTTGCCTTCCGCATCTGGAACGTTGCAACGCGTCATCGTAATTGATGCACGTCGCGCCTGGGTTGTCGAGCAGCATGTGTATGACCAAGCTGGCAAGACATTGCTCGCAAGTGCTGTTGCCGAGACGCATCGTTATTATCCGGTCGAACAAGTTTCATTGCCGGAGTTAGTTTCGATTCGCATACCAACCGCAAACATGGCCCTGAAAATTAATCTCGGTGTCATGCAGATCAATCAAGTCGCGAATGATCGCGCGCAAATGTTCGCGATGCCTACGTTCGCAGGTTATCAACAGTTCGATTTGGGCGGCGCCGTTTCGGGAACGCCGCTGCCGGGGCAAGGTGTGAGTCGGCCGCTGATTGACGGCGTCGTGCCCGCTTCGTATCCGATGTATCCTGGGACGAGCTATCCGGTGACACCAGCTTCTTTGCCCGGCACACCGACGAATCCGACGTCTGCGAGCACGAGTGGCCTGCCAATCTATGGCCAAAAATCACCATTGTCGCAACCTGCCCGCCGGTATTGAACTTCGCAACAAGCGAGATCACGTTTCATACACGATCCGCCCGCGATGTTGGCTACGGCTGATTTGATCGGTCGCGTAGAGTCCCGCGAGAACGAATTCGACGCATGACGCCCGAACGGCTTCGTTATCGCTTGCATTGACTTCAAATGCTTTGTCCCACACGGGCGGCACACGCTGAATAAGCGCGGCGTAGTGACTTGAAGGAAGCATGTCGCCGACTTCGATCTTTACGCCCTGCGAAAAAATCTGCGAGATTTCAGCCAGGCCGTGCTTATCAACATATTCCTTAAATACGGTTGCGATCGCGTCGGCAAGGACTGCATCGAGCACTTGCCGTTCGCCCATCTGGTGCGAGCCCATCATGTCGAGTTCAAGCTTACCAAGCGAGGAAGCGTACAAATGGCCGAGGTCGCTGATACGCGGTACAGCGGGGCGTTCGCCGAGGACAATTGCTCGCTGACGCGCTGAGGCCACCATCGTGCGATAGTTTGAGAGCGATAGTCGTGCACTCACGCCCGACTGTTGATCGACGTACTTACTTCGGCGGGCGGCGCGACTGACTTCCTCGATCAACTCCTTCATGAAGTAGGGGACGAGGACGTCAGGCGATTGCGGATTTTGGATTTCGGGTTGCGGATTGTCAGACGACATGCCTTCTGATTCCGCATTCCGCAATCCGCAATCCGAAATCTGTTCAGTTTCTTGCTCGACGATTTGGATTCCTAGATCACGCTCGAGCGGATAGTGCGTGTGGATGATCGAGCCGATGCGGTCTTTGAGCTGTGGTATGACTTTTCCGGAGCGATTGTAAGTCGAGGGGTTTGCGCTGAAGAGAATCAGCACGTCGATGTCGAATTGGATGGGGAAGCCGCGGATTTGGACGTCGCGCTCTTCGAGAATATTGAACAGCCCAACTTGCACTAACTCATCGAGCTCGGGTAGTTCGTTCATGGCGAAGATGCCACGGTGCATGCGCGGGATGAGGCCGAAGTGGAGCGCTTCTTCGACGCCCATGCTGACGCCGGCTGCGAGTTTTGCGGGATCGATTTCGCCGATGATGTCGGCGAATTTTGTGCCCGGTGCTAATCGCTCGGCGTAGCGATGTTCGCGACGCCACCAGCCGATGCGAACTTCGTCGGCGGGCACGCTTCCGACTAGCTGTCGGCCGCGGCGGGTGATTGGCCGCAGCGGATCGTCGTGGACGGGAATCTGCGGGTCGTCGATGTAGGGAATTTCGTCGTCGAGGAATGACGACATCAAGCGCATGAGCCGGCTTTTGGCCTGGCCTTTTTCACCCATAAACAGCATGTCATGCTGGGCCAGGATTGCGATGTTGAGCTCGGGGATGACGGTGTCGTCGTAGCCGACGATGCCCGGATATAACTCGTCGCCGGCCTGCAGTTTGGCGAGGAAGTTATCGTGGATTTCTTGTTTGACGGTTTTGGACGTCCAGCCGCTGTCACGCAGCTCGGAAAGTGTGGATGCCCTGCTAGAAACCGAAGTCGCCATGATGAACCGTTTTGCTGAGTTGGTCGCTTTGAATTCGTATGCAGGATTATAGGGCAGGGGGCAAGGGGGTGGGCTTTGGAGTGCGCGTTGTGGCTCGGGGCGGGAGCCTCGCCCTCCCGGTTTATTCGTCGGTGACGCAGCCTTCGCTGGCGCTCTTTACGTTTTTGATGTACTTATAGAGTGTGCCGCGAGTGGATTTGTACGGCGGGGCTTTCCAGGCTTTTTTGCGGCGCGACATTTCGTCGTCTGAGATGTCGAGCGTGATCAGGTTTGCTTCGGCGTCGATGGTGATGCGGTCGCCGTTTTGGACGAGGGCGATGGGGCCGCCGACTTGGGCTTCAGGCGTGACGTGGCCGACGATGAAGCCGGCGGAGCCGCCGGAGAATCGGCCGTCGGTGATGAGGGCGACGTCTTTTTCGAGGCCGGCGCCGACGATCGAGCCGGTGGGGGAGAGCATTTCGGGCATGCCGGGACCGCCTTGCGGGCCTTCGTAGCGGATGACCACGACTTCGCCTTTGTTGACTTGGTGTTTTTGCATGGCGTGGAGCATGTCTTCTTCGGAGTCGAAGCAGTTTGCGACGCCGGTGAATTGCAGGCCTTCCTTGCCGGTGATCTTGGCGACGGCGCCATCGGGACAGAAGTTGCCGCGCATGATGCGGATGTGGCCGGTCTTTTTGATGGGTTTTGAGACGTCGTGCACGACGTCTTGGCCTTTGTGAAGGGCAGGGAGCGCAGCAAGGTTTTCGGCGATCGTTTTGCCTGTGATCGTGAGGCAATCGCCGGTGATTAGTTTTTCATCGAGCAAGAGTTTCATGACGGCGGGGGTGCCGCCGACGCGGTGCAGATCTTCTTGCACGTATTTGCCACTGGGTCGCAAGTCAGCGAGGTACGGCACGCGGTCGCTGGTGCGCTGGAAGTCGTCGATTGTGAGGGGGACGTTCACGCTGCGGGCCATGGCGATAAGATGAAGCACCGCGTTGGTCGAGCCGCCGACGGCCATTACGACGGCCATTGCGTTCTCGAAGGCTTCGCGTGTCATGATGTCACGAGGCTTAATGTCTTTTTCCATACAGTTGCGAATGACCTCGCCCGCTTTGCGACACTCTTCGAGCTTGCCGGGATCGGTCGCGGGGAGCGACGAGCTGTAGGGCAACGACATGCCGAGTGCTTCGATCGCGGAGGCCATCGTGTTGGCGGTGTACATGCCGCCGCATGCGCCGGCGCCGGGGCAGGCGTGGCGGACGACGTTGCGGCGTTCGGCGTCGCTCATCTTGCCCATCATCTGCGCGCCGTAGCAGGTGAAGGCAGAGACGATGTCGATTGGTTCACCGGTCGCGGTGTGGCCGGCGCGGATGGTGCCGCCGTAGATCATGAAGCCGGGGCGGTTGAGCCTGCCGAGAGCCATGATCGAGCCGGGCATGTTCTTGTCGCAACCGGGGATGGTAATGCACGCATCATACCATTGGGCACTCATCACGGTTTCGATCGAGTCGGCGATGAGGTCGCGCGATTGGAGCGAAAAGCTCATGCCGTCGGTGCCCATCGAGATGCCGTCGGAGACGCCGATGGTATTGAATCGCATGCCGTAGAGGCCGGCGGCGTTCACTCCCTTTTTGACTTCGGCGGCGAGGTCGAGGAGGTGCATGTTGCAGGGGTTGCCTTCGAACCACATGCTGGCGATGCCGACCTGGGGCTTGTTCATGTCGTCTTCGGACATGCCGGTGGCGTAGAGCATGGCTTGGGAAGCGCCCTGCGTTTCGGGTTGGGTGATTTGGCCGCTAAATTTGTTGAGGGGCATGGGGAGTAAGGGGGAGAGTGGAAGGGGGAGGGGGGAGTTTGAATGACGAATGACGAAATCCGAATGACGAATGAATCGCTAATTAGGAGTTTAAACAGAGTGTTATTGTAGCGGGTCAGGGTTCGCGCGCTGCGGGGCGCAACGGTAGCGCTACCCGCCGCGGTTTGCGGTGGTCTACTCTTTCATCGAGCCTTGGGTTGTTTTGTATCTTTCTGGGCTTGTGGCCGGTTTGGTGCGAGTTTTCGCCGCGGCGAATCTTCGATCGGAGAAACTGGCCTACGTAATTGCGGTGTTTAAAAAAATGATGGCGCCATTGGGCTCGTGGTCGAGCGTGCGCAGACGGCGACGGTCGCCTACGGAGAGGCGGCGGCTATTTGGCACACTCGAGTTCGAGTCCAACCGTTCGCGCAAGGCCCTGCGTCCCAAAGGGCCGAGTGGTCGTCCAGAGCTGCCGCACGGCAGGAGGGAGGTTTGCAGACCTGTGCAAGCGTGCGATTGGTAGTTACGGCGACATCGGCGAGAGCTCTTCACGCAGCTAACTCGCACGAACGTTCATTTCAGGAGTGAGAGCGTAACACAGTGCGCGGCCAAAAAAAAGAAGTGACTTTGGAAAAGTGATGTGGCCAAAAATTGGGGATTGACTGATGTCGGTCCGTTGTCCGTTATTGATAGTGGCTAGTGGATTGTTGCTGATAACACTAACGACTAACGACTGCAATCAGCGAACTACGGCGTGCAAATCCAGGCCGAGCGAGTGCATTACTTTAAGCACTACTAAATCGTGCCGCCTTACGCGTGCTCGCCCATCTCCTTCCCGAGCATCACGAGCACCTGTGCAATAAGCCCAGTCCAGCCGGTCTGATGGCTCGCGCCGCAACCGCGCCCATTGTCGCCATGAAAGTACTCATAAAACGGCACATAATCGCGCCAATGTGGGTCGTCATTAAACAACTCGCTCCCACCAAACACCGGCCGCTTGCCATCCTTATCACGCAAGAAAATCCGAGACACCCGCCGCCCCAATTCCTTTGCCACTTGCTCGAGCGTCATCATATGCCCCGACCCCGTCGGGCATTCCACCTGAAAACTGTTCCCGTAATACAGATGATATTCGCGGAGCGCTTGAATGATCAAAAAATTCACTGGCATCCAAACCGGCCCGCGCCAATTCGAATTCCCTCCAAACAAATCCGTCGTCGATTCCCCCGGCTCGTAATCCAACCGGTACTCGTGCCCATCCAGTTGCATAACAAACGGATGCTCCAGATGATAACGCGACACACTTCGCACACCATACGGCGACAAGAACTCGTTCTCGTCCAGCATGTACGCCAACATCCGCCGCAACTGATCGGTACGTACGAGCCCCAAAATCAAAGTGCCGTGCGCACCCGGCGTCACCATCGGCCCAACTGCCTCGACCAAATCCGGCCGATGCTCAATAAACCACTGCCGGCGTCGCGCGAATGCCGCATGCTTTTCACACGCGGATGCATCGACAACCGTCGCCCCAAACAAAGGCACGAACCCCACCATCGTCCGAGCCCGAATCGGCACCTCGTCCCCGTTCGGCAACGTCAACTCGTCGTAAAAGAACCCATCCTCTTCATTCCACAAACTAAGCCGCGAATCAGTCAGGCTATTCATCGAATTGGCGATGTAAATGAAGTGCTCCCAAAATTTACTCGCCAAGTCCTCATAGACGGGGTTTTGATCCGCAAGCAGCAGCGCGATCGACAACATGCTCCGCGCAAACGCCGCCATCCAACTCGTTCCATCCGCCTGCCCGAGCATGTAACCCGGCGGCAACTTCCCCCGGTCAAACGCCCCGATGTTATCCATACCCAAAAATCCGCCCTGGAAAATGTTGTTCCCGTGCGGGTCTTTGCGGTTCACCCACCACGTGAAATTGAGCAGCATTTTGTTGAACACGCGCTCGAGAAACGCGTAGTCCGCCACGCCTGTATGCGAGCGCTCAATTTCGAACACCGCCCGCGCCGCGAGCGACAGCACCGGCGGATTCACGTCGCCAAAATCCCACTCATACGCCGGGATTTGGCCGTTCGGGTGCATGTACCACTCGCGCAACATCAGCACGATCTGATCCTTGGCGTATTGCGGATCGACATGCGCAAGTGCCGCGCAGTGAAAACCCAAATCCCACGACGCAAACCATGGGAAACTCCCACTTGTCGGGCATCGAAATCACGTCGCGCGTGAAAAAATGCCGCCAATCGTGATTCCGCGCATCGCGCCGCACCACTGGCGGAGCCGGCTCGGCCGGATCGCCATCCAACCAATCGGTGACGACAAAGTGGTAGTACTGCTTCGACCACAGCATGCCGGCAAACGCCTGCCGAGCAATCGCCTCCGCGTCATCCGAAAGCCGATTGCCGATCGCGACCTTGTAAAATTCGTCCGCTTCTTCCTTGCGTTGCGCAATCAGCGCATCGAAATCGGCGAACGGATATTCAAGCGGGTGATCGTCAATCAGCGCAGCCAGACGCAGATTCAGCGTGATCGTTTGACCCGCGCCGATCGTGCGGCTGTAATGAGCCGCGGCCTTTGTGCCCGTACCCACCGCATTCACCGCCGCGTGATTTCCGTGTACCACGTATTCGTGAAATGCATCTTTGACGAACGGAGTCGTACCAGGAGCATTGAACACGCGCTGAAAGTTGGTTTCATTCTCCGTATACAGCACCTCGTCTGCCTCCGCCGCATACAAAATGTACTCTTCCAGCGCGTAGTGTTTGGCGATCATCGTCCGCGTTGGATTCGACCGGTCCTTAATATCATCGCCGGAGATAATCGTAGGCCGACGCGGGTCATGCCCCCAATCCCAGGTGTTGCGAAACCACAGCGTCGGCAATATGTGAATCGGCGCCGCTTCAGGACCCAAATTCGTAATCGTGACGCGAGCCAACATGTCTTCCGGTTCATGCTTGGCGTATTCGATCACGATTTCGAAATACCGGTCCTCATGAAAAATGCCGGTGTCCACCAGTTCGAATTCGGGATCCTGTCGACTTCGCCGCTGGCTTTCGTGGACGAGTCGCTCATACGGATATTCGGCGTGCGGATACTTGTACACGCACTTCATGTATGAGTGTGTCGGCGTGTTATCGAGGTAGAAGTAATACTCTTTGACATCCTCGCCGTGATTCCCCTCGTGCCCGCTGACGCCGAACATCCGCTCTTTCAAGTACGGATCGCGAGCGTTCCAAAAAGCGAGTGCGAAGCACAAATACTGGTGCCGATCGCAAATCCCCGCGATGCCGTCTTCATTCCAACGATACGCTCGCGACCGTGCATGATCGTGCGGAAAATACGTCCACGCATCACCATCGGCGCTGTAATCTTCGCGCACCGTTCCCCACGCCCGCTCGGCCACAAACGGCCCCCAGCGGTTCCAATGGCCGATGTCCTGCAGGTTCATCCGCAGGCGAATGCCTTCGTGTGTGTCGTAAATATTCATTGCGAAGAATGCCAAATAGACCAATCGCGCGTAGTTGAATTCGCAAGAATTCGGCCGACGGAAGTTCAACTACCACCCCGCCGCGCTGCGCCGCGAGCGCCGGTTCAATTGTAATCTGCACTCACGCGCAGTTGCCCTACAGCCGCTTTTCGACCGCCGCCACTTTGCCAAGCCGCCGCAGGTGGCGCTCCGCAGAGCTATATTCGGCTCCGAGAAAGGCTTGCACGAGATCCCACGCCAACTCAGCCCCGATTACGCGGCCGCCGACGCAAATGATGTTCATGTGATCGTCTTCGACGCCCTGCCAGGCCGAGAAATGATCGGTGATGAGCGCCGCCTTGGCACCCGGCACTTTATTCGCGCAAATCGACGCGCCAACTCCGCTCCCACAAACGGCGACGCCACGATCCACCTTTCCGCTCGCCACCGCTTGCGCTAGCGGCACAATGTAATCGGGGTAGTCGTCGGCCGAATCGAGCTTATCGGCCCCAAAGTCCGTAATCTTGTAACCCGCTTTACGCAGCCGCTCGGCAAGTTCGATTTTCAGCGGGTATCCACCGTGATCGGTAGCGATGCCAACGCGCATGTTTACTCCTTCGAAAGTCAGCACTCAAAGTTGGGCCGCTGCCGCACGATCGGCAAGCACCAGCGCATGATCCTGCACCATGCGCCCCGCCGGGATCGCATGATCACGATTGCGAAGTTGCACCAGCGGCCCACATTTATCGGTACCGGTGACGAGCCACAGGATCTGCCGCGCGTGATTGATGACTGGATACGTCAGCGTCATTCGTCGCCGATGTTGATAAACGCCCGTCAGCTCCACGTCGCGATCGTTCACATCCAGCACGGGATCACCCGGCACCAGCGATGCCGTATGTCCATCCGGCCCCAGCCCCAAATGCACGAGATCGATCACGGCCGGCGTGCCGCAAAGTTCGTTCAGTGTTTTCGCATAGTCCGCGGCAGCCGCAACGAGATCGCTCGACTCGACAGGCATCGCATGAATTTGCTGAGGGCGCAGCGGAGCGTGCTCGAGCAAACTCTCGTGCAAATGCGTCAGGTTGCGATCCGGATCGCCATAAGGCGCGACGCGTTCATCCACTTGGACGATATGCAAGGCGTTCCATGGCACATCTTCGCTCGCCAGCGCTCGCAACATTTGCCACGGCGTGCGACCGCCACTCACGGCCAGGACGAAGTGCCCGCGCTTATTTACCGAATCGCGCGCGGCCGCGGCGATAAACCTGGCAGCTTGCTCGGCAACAGCATCGGCATTGGCCAGCACTTCAATTTCCACCGGCAGTCTCCGTCACGAATCGTGGTTGACGACTGGGTTATGCCAACCACCCGGTGGACAAACGATCTCATCCACTTCCGCGGGGCCCCACGTCCCTGGCTCGTACACAATTACTGGCGGCGGATTTTTCAGCACGGGGTCCACGATCCGCCATGCTTCCTCGACCGCGTCCTCGCGGGCAAAGAGCGTCGCGTCGCCGCGCATGGCGTCGCCCAGCAACCGTTCGTATGCATCCATTTCATTTGGCGCCGGGTGGCGGCTGGCCTCCATCTCGACGCAGGCGCCTGTTTTTTCGGCGCCTGGCGTAATCGCCATCATTCCCAGGGCCAACACGATTTGCGGGCTAATCTGAAAACGGAAGTAATTCGACTTCAGGTAATATCCCTTGAACATCGTCGGCGGCTTTTTCAGCCGGACCACGATTTCGGTGCTTGTCACCGGCAAGCACTTGCCGGCACGTATGAAAAACGGCACGCCTTGCCAACGCCACGAGTCGATTTCCAATTGCACGGCGGCAAATGTTTCCACCTGCGAATCGGGCGAGACCCCTTTTTCATTGCGGTAGCCGCGAAACTGTCCGCGTACCACCTGCTTCGGAACGAGGTCCTGAATGCCCCGCAGCACTTGCACTTTTTCATCGCGGAGCGATTCGCTGTCGGTCCGCACCGGCGGCTCCATCGTGAGATTCAACAATACTTGGATCAGGTGATTCTGCACCACGTCGCGAATCGCACCTGCCTCTTCGTAGAACGCGCCGCGCCCTTGCACGCCGAATTCCTCGGCCATTGTAATTTGCACGCTTTCCACGTTGTCGCGCGACCAAATCGGCTCGAGCAACGAATTCGCGAACCGAAAGAACACGATATTGTTGACTGGGGCCTTTCCCAGGTAGTGATCGATACGAAAGATCGACGTCTCGTTGAACGTCTTGAGCAGGATCGAGTTCAACTTAACCGCCGACTGCAGATCGCGACCAAAAGGCTTTTCGATGATGACACGCGCTCCGTGCGTACAATCCGCCTTTTTCAGTTGCTCGACGACGGGCCCGAACATCACGGGCGGAATTGCCAAGTAGTGGACCGGATGCTGGGCCGAACCAAGCTGCTTGCGCAGCTCTTGAAACGTAGACCCATCGTTGTAATCGCCGTCGACATAGCGGAGCAGGCTCAACAGCTTTTCGAACGACGGCGGATCGATGCCGCCATGCGTTTCGACGCTGTCTCGTGCCCGCTCCTTCAGCTGATCCAGATTCCAACCCGCTTTGGCCACGCCAATAACTGGCACTTCCAACTTGCCATGCTTCACCATCGCCTGGAGCGAAGGAAAAATCTTTTTGTAGGCGAGATCGCCTGTCGCGCCGAAAAATACCAGCGCGTCGGATTGAACAGCAGTCGGCATCGCACTTCCTTAAGACTTCGCGGGTTTTTCCAGATGGCCGCCGAATTGAAATCGCATCGCCGAGAGGACTTTGTCTTGAAAATCGCCTTCGCCGCGCGAACTGAATCGCTCATAGAGCGCCGTCGTGAGAACCGGCGCCGGCACCGCTTCGTCGATCGCGGCTTTAATCGTCCAACGTCCCTCACCAGAATCGGAAACGCGTCCTTCGAACTTCGAGAGTTCGGCATCATCTACCAGCGACGCAGCTGTCAGATCAAGCAGCCACGATGCAATCACGCTGCCGCGGCGCCACAGCTCGGCAATATCCGGCAAGTTGAGGTCGTACTGATAGTGTTCCGGGTCGCGGAGGGGTGTCGTCTCGGCGTCAATCTCGTGGAGGTGCTTGCCGATGTTCGCGTCCTTCAAAATACCCATGCCTTCGGCGTACGCAGCCATCACGCCGTACTCGATGCCGTTATGAACCATCTTGACGAAATGCCCGGCGCCGTTCTGGCCGCAGTGCAAGTAGCCTTCCTCGCAAGTGCCGCCGATTTTCTCACGACCCGCGGTGCGGGGAATGTCGCCGCGTCCGGGAGCGAGCGTTTTGAAAATTGGATCGAGCCGCTTCACGACTTCCGGCTCGCCGCCGATCATCATGCAGTAACCGCGATCAAGCCCCCACACGCCGCCGCTCGTGCCGACATCGACGTAATGAATGCCGCGTGGCGTGAGTTCTTTAGCACGGCGGATGTCATCGACGTAATAAGAATTACCACCGTCGATGAGAATGTCGCCGTTTTCAAGCAGTGGCAGCAAATCGGCGATCGTCTTATCGACGACGGCCGCTGGAACCATCAGCCAGATCGCACGCGGCTTGGAAAGCTTTTTGACAAAGTCGGCAAGCGACGTCGCGCCGACCGCTTTATCTTTCTCGATTGCCTCGACGGCTTTCGGAAAAACGTCGAACGCCACGCATTCGTGGCCGCCGCGAATCAATCGCCGCACCATATTCGCGCCCATTCGGCCAAGGCCGATCATTCCCAATTGCATTCGAAACTCCTCGATAAAAACGCTGTACTATGTTGATCCCGAGTGCTCGAAAATGTCAGCGAAATCTTCGTGCCGCCGAGCAATTTATGAGACCGCGAAATTGCGCGTGACGCAGTTCGGACACGCAAAAAATAGAGCGGCTTGTTAAACCGGATGTTCATGGCGCGGCGCCTCGCAACTTACGATAACGGCGAATCAAGTTGTTCGTCGAGCTGTCGTGTTTGAGTTGCGGCTCCGATTTGTTTTCGAATTCCGCAATAATTCGCTGCGCGAGCACCTTGCCGAGCTCGACGCCCCATTGATCGAAGCTGTCGATTTTCCAAATAACTCCTTGCACGAAGACGGAATGCTCATAGAGCGCCACGAGCTTGCCGAGCACGCGCGGCGTCAAGCGCTGAGCGAGGATCGTGTTCGAGGGACGATTGCCGGGGAACGTGCGATGGGGCGCTAACCAATCGGCGGTGCCTTCTGCGCGAACCTCGTCGGCCGTTTTGCCGAATGCTAACGCTTCCGACTGCGCGAACACGTTCGCAAGCAACATATCGTGATGCGGCCCCAGCGGATTGAGCGACTCGACGAACGCGATGAAGTCGCACGGGATGAGTCGAGTACCCTGGTGAATGAGCTGGTAAAACGAATGTTGGCCATTCGTGCCGGGTTCACCCCAATAGATCGGCCCCGTATCGCAAGCCACTTCTGCGCCTTCGAGCGTGACGCGTTTGCCATTGCTCTCCATGGTGAGCTGCTGCAGGTACGCGGGGAAACGCTTGAGGTACTGCTCGTACGGCAACACGGCCACGGTATTTGCGCCGAGAAAATCGTTGTTCCAAACGGCGAGGAGCCCGTGCAACGCCGGCAAGTTTTGTTCAAACGGCGCCGTGCGAAAATGCTCGTCCATCTCGTGGAAGCCGGCGAGCATTTCATGAAACTGCTGCGGTCCGATCGCGAGCATTGTCGAGAGGCCAATGGCAGAATCCATCGAGTAGCGGCCACCGACCCAATCCCAAAACTCGAACATATTTTGCGTATCGATACCGAACTCGGCGACCTTGGTGGCGTTCGTTGAAACCGCGACGAAGTGCTTGGCCACGGCCTTGGCATCGCCGCCGAGACCTTTGAGCGCCCAATCGCGCGCGCTATGGGCATTGGTCATCGTTTCGAGTGTCGTGAACGTCTTTGACGACACGACAAACAAAGTTTCGGACGGATCGAGATCGTGCGTGGCTTCGACAAAGTCGGTGCCGTCTACGTTCGAAACGAATCGGAACGTCATTTCGCGCTCGGCGTAATGACGGAGCGCTTCGTACGCCATTACCGGCCCCAGATCCGAGCCGCCGATGCCGATATTGACGATATTGCGAATGCGTTTGCCCGTGTGACCTAGCCACGCGCCGCTGCGTATGCGATCGGCAAACGCGGCCATTTTTTCCAGCACGGCATGCACTTGCGGAACAACGTTCTCTCCGTCAACCGTAATCGTTGCGTCTTTCGGTGCGCGTAACGCCACATGGAGCACGGCGCGCTTTTCGGTGACGTTGATTTTCTCGCCGCTGAACATCGCGTCGATTCGCCCGCGCAAATCGCAGTCCTTCGCCAATTGCAAAAGCAGCTTCAGCGTGTCGTCGTTGATACGATTCTTGGAATAGTCGAAGTACAGTCCGACGGCTTCAAGCGCCAAACGATCCCCGCGGGTACGATCGACGGCGAACATATCCCGCAGATGCAACTCGCCGATTTCGTCGTGGTGCTTTTTTAGTGCGCGCCAGGCACTTGTCGCAATTGGCTTGGTTGAAGCGGTGGTCATTTTCGCTTTCCTTTAGCGGCCTTTTTCTTGGTTGGCTTGCGTGGCGATTTTGCGGGAACCTTCACAACCTTTTGCTGCTCCCACAGCCGAAAGCCACCAATGAAGGCGTTTGCGTTATCGCCGGCGCGGCAACCCGGCGGCAATTCTTTCAAGCGTTTTACGTTTCCGCCGCCGAGCACCACGTCATCTGGTTCAAGTGCCGCGTTCAGCAGTTGTACCACGTCGGCGACATGTCGTCGCCACTTGGCAGTACCATGTTTTTGCAGGCCACGTTCGCCGACGTAATCTTCGTATGTCGCTTTTTTATATGGCAAATGGCCGAGCTCCATGGGCTCGACGATTCCGTCGACGATCATCGTAGTACCCAAGCCGGTGCCCAAACCGAGGAACAGCATTTTGCCCCCTTTGTAACTTCCCAGGGCTTGCATGGCGGCGTCGTTGATGATTTGCACAGGGCAACCGAAGGCCGATTTGTAATCGAACGCGACCCAACCTGGCGCCAAGTTATGGGGTTCGGCAACCGGTTTGTCGTGCAGCACAGGGCCGGGGTAGCCAATCGAAACGCATTCGTATTTCCAATCGGCGACGAGCGCTTTCACGCCGGCGACCATCTTGTCGGGTGTAAGCGTTGGTCCGGAATCGAACTTGCGAGATTCCTTTTCACCAGTCGCCAAAATTTTGACGTGCGTTCCGCCGACATCGACAACCAAAACGTTCATGACAGGAACTCGATCGTTGTATCGTTTATTTTCCGACGTGACTGATATCGTTCCACAACCTGACCACAGGCTGAAGCAAGTTATGCTCGTACCCCAACGTGCTGAAGCTCGCGGTGCTGAGCAGAAAGTATCTTCCGGCAGCAGGATCCATGCCGAGCCAACGCGCCGTCAACACGCGGAGGAAATGACCACTCGAGAATACGAGCACATCGCCGTTAACTGCGCAGCGTGCTGACAACACGGTCCGCTCTTACGCCGACGAGGGCCGGCGACTCACCGTGCGGACATCCATCGCGAAATAAATTCCAATCGGGGCGCTGGCGCGAATCTGTGCAGTGCGGCGACCTTCGTAGTCGCCGTAGTTCCACTCAACGAGGTCGGGGATTGTCTCGGCACGATCGCCGAAGCCCGCGAGCCGACAAGTATCGGCCGCGCGTTTTAGTGGGCTGGTGAAGACCTGCGCGAATTTCAGGCCGCGAATGCGCTCGCCGAGTTGCCGGGCGTTTCGTTCGCCACGTTCGGTAAGAGGCAAATCGGTGAGGCCGGTGTGTTGACCCGACAAGCTCCACTCGGTTTCGCCGTGCGCGCGAGGCAAACAATGGGAAGTGATTCGTCCACCGCTCAGCTCCGGTAGCGCATTTGTGCAGGTGCGCGGATACACGCCCAGCAAGCGCTCTAAAGATAACCGAGGAGCGCGGTTTCGTCACGGGAGTGCGGTGCTACTCGTGGCGGTGCGCTACCACTTCACGTTTTCAAGATACTTCAGGCTGATGGGAATTTGTTCTTCGCTCGTCGGCGATTCGTCTTCGATGAAGTACCACTTCACGCCCGCTTTTTCGGCAGCCGGCAGGATACGTGGGTAGTCGATGCGACCAGTCCCCATGGCGACGTCGTTTTTCACGTCCGATGTGCCCGTCAGCAAATTGATCGGCGTGCCGTGCTTCATGTCTTTCAAGTGCACGAGCGCAAAACGATCGCCGTATTTCTTGAACAGTGCAACTGGGTCCTGACCGCCGTGGACAATCCAAAACACGTCCATTTCGTAGCTGACGAATTCCGGTTTGGTTTCCGTCATCAGTAAATCGAACAATGTGCCCGAGCCGTAAGGCTGAAACTCGTAGCCGTGGGTGTGATAGTTAAATGTGATGCCATGCTTCGCTAACACTTCGCCGGCATGATTGAAAACTTTCGCGGCTTCACGGCATGCTTTTTCGCCGAGCGCGCCTTTGTGAGAAATCCAGGCGCAGCCGGCGTATTTTAAGCCCAGCGTCTCTGCTTCTTCCGCAATCTTCTCTGGATCTTTGGCGAAGTCATCGTAACTGAAGTGACCACTGATGGCCTTCAAACCGCGCGCATCCAATTCCTTTTTAAAATCCTCTGGCTTCAATCCATAAGTTCCCGCAAGCTCAACATACTTGAAGCCCCAATCGCGAACTTTGTCGAGCGTGCCGGGTACATCCTTCGCAAACTGAGCGCGAAGGCTATACAACTGCAAACCGATGGGGCCTTTAAAACTGGGACCGATGCCGACTTCTTTGGATCGAGCGCTAATTGCTCCTGAAACCACAATCAAGCAAGAGAAGATCGTCAAAATGCTGAATGAGTATTTCATCGCCAACCGAATTGAAAGAGGTCGTGTGTCAGAAATCGCAAATTGCGCGGCCGACGGGCGGCCTGCGGTTGTTACCGACAATTTAGCTGTCGTCCGCGTTTAGGCAACCCCCGCGACGAGTTGGACGCGGTCGATTGCATGCGTGTTGCCATGCAGGTGGGCGAAAAACAACGGCGAACGCGCGAAAGAAATGCTGGCCCCGATGACTTAAGCAGCCAGTTTCGTGGCAACTTTCTTGGGCTCAGCGCTGGTGAGAATGCTGAGAATGCGGGCGGCAAAATCCTCGGCAGGCTGAAGACTGTGACGCGTGCGGATGGCGTGCGCGGTGCGCTGGCCGATCGCCCGCCAATCGTCGCGTCGTTGCCATGCCCGTTCGAGTGCAACGTCGAGGAGAGATTCGGTCGCGGCGCCTGCGATGAAGCCGCTTTCGTTATCGTCGATTAGCTCGGTCGCGCGACCGACATCGGTCGTGATTGGCATACGTCCGCAGACCATCGCCTCAACCAATGCGAGTGCATTGCCTTCCATGCGCGAAGGCAACAGCAGGCCATGATGTTCGGCCCACAGTTGTTCGATGTTGTTCGAAACACCCCCGTAACTGATCTGACGGTGGAGACCGTAAATATCCAGCGCGCGACGAAGCACTCCCAAGCTGCCGTTGTCGCCGCCCCACAGGGTGACCTGCAGAGGTCGTGTTCGCCATTTTGGCTGACGCAACACGCGCACGATTAAGTCTTGTCCCTTCGAGGCATAATGAATGCGGCCGACACATGCGAGCTTCCAGTGAGGCGCGGTCGCGGGCCAATTGGGCTTCGCGTCGGCGTGCACCAAAAATGGATTATCGACGATTTCGGCGCACGGTAGTTCCATCGCCAAATTGGATTCGACGATTTCGCGATTATCGGGCGATACGAAAAAACAGCGCTTAGCGTGTGCGTATGCCGAACGAAAATCTTCGATGTGTCGCGCGTCGACCCAGTTGTGAGTCCCCGCGGCTTGCAACAAGATTGCGTACGGTACGCCCATCGCCTGACAGGTGTTGGCGATTTGCGGGTCGTCGGTATGGCACGCGAAAGAAATAACGACGAGGTCGGGTTGAGCTTGTTTCACCCAATTAAAGTAGCGGTATTTGGTGAGCTTGAGTTTTTGCAGCGTCTGCCGCAACGATCGCCCCATACGTTGTTTGGAACGAAATTTAGCTTGCGCACCGTGGTCGATGAGTTGTTGCAACGGCGCGGGCACGGTTGGCCACGCGATGGAATTGAAGGCAACTTGGTGGCCACGTTTGAGCAATGACTTGGCAGCGCGGCACCACAACTCCTCGCTGCCTCCCCAAGGCGAACCGCCCATTGCTGAAAAAAACGCGATTCGCATCGTGTGCTCGTTACGGGGACAGCGGATATCTATGCGGCAGAGCGTGAGGGAATGAGGGAATCGGTCAGCGACGGTGCCGGGCTGGCGGCGGATATCTCGTCGCTTGATTCGCCAATTGAAACGAGACCGTTCGAACACTGAATCGGTCGTTGCGGTGCGAGCATTCGCAGGACATTGGTGCCGAGCTTCCACAGCGCAGGGCGCGATGGTTCGGTCGGATGCCACATGTGAAAGCCGTGCGTGTATTCGAGTATCGATTGAATTCGGCGACCAGCGCGTCGCAGGCGATAGGCGAGGTCATCGTCTTCGCATCCCCAGCCAACGAACGCTTCATCGAAGCCGTTGACTGATTCGAAGTCTTCGCGTGCGATCCCAAAATCGTATGCGATCAACTTTGGTTTCGTCGAATGGCGGATCAACTGATAGTAGTGATTCTTGATTTTCTGCTGGAGGAATCGCTTGCGTTCGCCGCGCGAAATCCAATTGCGATAGTCCTCAGCTTCAATCGCCTTCTTATCAATTCGTTCCGTAGCCGCCTGATCTAATCGCAAACAATCGCCGGCGCGAACGACGCCCGGCCGGCGTGCGAGAAGATGTTTTTGAAGATGATCGCGCGGGAACAAGCAATCGCAATCGACGAACAGCAAGTAAGGTGCGCTACTTGCGCGAACGCCGTCGTTCCGACACAACGCGGCGCGAAAGCCGTGATGCGGATGCGTTACCCACTTCACCGGGAATGCCGCAGTTCGAGCAACCGAGCGAACGATTTGTTCCGTGTTATCTTGTGAGCCATCGTCGGCGACGACGACTTCGAATTTGCCGTCCATGCCTTGCTGCAATGTCAGGCAATGCAAGCAGCGCTCAAGGTGCGCAGGGCGCTGGTAGGTCGTGAGAATAACCGAGAGTTGAGGCTCAGTTGACATACAACATGCACTGCTGGCGATACGCTGGCTGGGTTCAAAGTGCCAGCGCGGTTGCAAACGGGGTCGCGCAAGGCGGGGGAAATGTAGCGAAACGCGTAAGTCCGGACAATACGAGACGTGCCGGAGCCGGAGCAGCGAACTGAGCCGTAATTTCCGCAATAGAGATGCAAGCTCGGCCGTTTTGCGGAGTGCCAGCACCGGCGTTTGAGATGGTATTCGGCGAAGTTGCAGGTACCCATGCACTGCGAAGATAGCATGCGACCGATTCCGCCAGGCTATTCGCCATCTGAGAATGGGCATGCTTTGGCGCCGAGAAACACAGTGCTATACCGCGTTGAGGACCGCCGCTATACAGTTCTTCGCCGATAAAGCGAAAGGCGTGCGAGTCTGTTGCGTGGACCGTTGCGCGGCAGACCTAGCCGCCAGTTCGCAAGTTGTTCGCTACCACCGTTACTTGCAATTTGCTTTTCGACGGTATGAATTATGAAAACTGCGCCCAACGGACGATCGACTGCGGAGTCGAAAATGCTCACTGCGGGCCCGTTGTTTTCGACGCCGTTGCACGTTGGTCGGCCAAATGTGGGGGACCAACGTAAACTCCTCGCTCGCATTCAGTCGGCGCTCGATCGGAACTGGTTTGCGAACAACGGCCCACTTGTGCAGGAGTTCGAAGGGAAAATCGCGGAACACTTCGGGGTCGCGCACTGTATCGCGGTTTCGAATGCAACGATTGGGTTACAGCTTGCAATTAGCGCACTCGAATTGACGGGCGAAGTGATTGTGCCGTCGTTTACATTTCCCGCCACGCCGCATGCACTCGCGTGGCAGGGCGTGCGACCGGTCTTTTGCGACGTCGACCCTACTACGCACAATTTGGATCCGGGAGAAGTCGAACGACTAATCGGGCCGAAGACTACGGGAATCCTCGGCGTCCATTTGTGGGGCAACCCGTGCGACACCGCTCGATTGACGGAAATCGCAAAGCGCCGAGGTCTCAAGCTGTTGTTCGATGCGGCTCACGCATTTGGTTGTTCGCACGATGGCCGCATGATTGGCAATTTTGGCGATGCGGAAGTGTTTAGCTTTCACGCGACGAAATTCTTGAGTTGCGGCGAAGGGGGCGCAATCACGACCAGCGACGATGCAATTGCTGCACGGTTGCGACAGCTGCGGAACTTCGGCATCGAAGGAGATGAAGTCGTTGGCATCGGTACGAATGGAAAAATGACCGAGTTTGCCGCGGCGATGGGACTAACTGCACTTGAGAAATGCGACGAGTTCATCGCGTGGAACGAAGCGAATTTGCAGACGTACGATGAGGTGTTATCCACGTCGCGCGGATTCAAATTATTCAAGTTGTCGAGCCATGAACGGCGCAATCACCAATACGTAGTCGTGGAGGTTGATCCGCTCACAGTTGGTATGACTCGCGACGAGATTGTGGACGCTCTACATGCGCAAAACGTGTTGGCTAAGCGGTATTTCTACCCCGGATGTCATCGACTCGAACCCTACCGTGCGGAACACGAACTCAAGCGGTCGTCGCTACCACATACGGTACGCTTGTGCGAACGGTTGATTCAGTTGCCGACGGGGACTGGTGTCTCGCAAACGGATATCATTCGCATCGGTGACTTTTTGAAGCATCTATCGACGCGTGCACGCAGGGCTGCATAGGAACGGCTGAATGGATGACGTCAAAGTCAGCGTCTGCATGATCACTTACAACCATGCCCGCTACATTGCGCAAGCAGTGGAGAGCGTGCTGGCGCAGCGCACAAACTTTGCCGTTGAAATCGTGATCGGCGAGGACTGTTCGACGGACGGTACACGCGGAATCCTGGTCGATTTGGCACGATGCAATTCTCAAAGAATTCGACTGCGGTTGGCAGAACAAAACCAGGGCATTAATCCGAATTTTTTCGGTACGCTGGCGGCGTGCCGTGGAAAATATGTGGCACTGCTAGAAGGAGATGATTTTTGGAGTTCGCCAGACAAGCTACAGAAGCAAGTCGAAGCGCTCGATGTGCACCCCGAATGGGCAATGTGTTTTCACCCCGCAGAATGCATGTACGAAGGCAACATGGAAGGACCGCCGGTGATTCCACTCGACTGGAAGAAAGCGGAGGCGACCATTGAGGATTTGTTCGATGTAAATTTCATTCCCACCTGCTCGGTCGTGTTTCGAAATCGATTGGTAACGACGTACCCGACCTGGCTTAATGATCTCACGTTGGGTGATTGGCCGTTGCATATCATCCACGCGTCACACGGAAACATTGGGTTCTTGCCGGAGGTGATGTCGACCTATCGAATCCATAGCAACGGGGTTTGGTCAGGCGCAACCCAGGCACAGCGGATTACGGGCATCTTTCAAATGTTTTCGGCAGTCGACCACCATTTCGGCGGTAAATACGCGGCACTGATTGATGCCTATCGGCTAAATACATTGCGCTATTTGCTGGGTGAAATCGATATCGCCAAGCAGCAGTTGTTGAATGTTGCCGCAGAGTTGGACCTAGAAAAAACCAGGGAATTCCTCGCCCAGAACAACGCGGAAGCCGACGCACAAACGCTCCAAGAGTATTGGACCCGTATTTCAAGTGACTACAATGCTTTGGAATCGAAGTATAATGGTATCGTCGCGAAATTTCGCCAGCTGCAATTGGCACACAACACCTGGAAAAAATCTACTCCGTATCGCGTGGTGCGCGAAACGAAGCGGGTAATTCGAACGCTCGGCCAGTTTTGGCGTCGACGACGTGCTCACAAAGCCGAGTCGCAATTACCGATTGAGCCGCCCACCTCGAAGGCAGCTTAAGCCGTACTCGTCACACGCATCATGTTTGCTTAATGTCCTGCACAATTCTTGTTACCGGTGGAGCGGGTTTTATTGGCAGCTGCCTGGTGCGCCAAATTCTGGCCGAAGAGCCGCGCACTCACATCATCAACCTCGACAAACTCACCTACGCAGGCAACTTGAATTCGCTGCGAAGTGTTCGGCACGATCCGCGGCACACATTCGTTCATGGTGATGTGGCGGATTTGCAGTTGGTGACGAATTTGCTTCGTCAAACTCGGCCTGCCGCGATTATCCATTTGGCAGCAGAATCTCACGTCGATCGCTCGATCGAAGGACCCGGCGAATTTGTTCACACGAATGTCGTGGGCACGTACACCATGCTCGAAGCGGCGCGGAAATACTGGTCGGGGCTGGCCGATGAAAATCGCGGCAAGTTTCGATTTTTGCACGTTTCGACGGATGAAGTATACGGGTCGCTGGGCGCAACTGGCTCGTTCAACGAGTCGACGCCGTACGCGCCTCGGTCGCCTTATTCGGCGTCGAAGGCCGCAGCCGACCACATGGTTCAGGCGTATCATGCCACGTACGGGCTGCCCACGCTGATCACCAATTGCTCGAACAACTTCGGTCCGTTTCAGTTTCCTGAAAAATTGATCCCGCTCATAATATTGAATGCACTCGAAGGTCGCACGCTGCCCGTGTACGGCGACGGACTCCACGTGCGAGACTGGTTGTTTGTGGAGGATCATTGTCGGGCGATTCGGCTGGTCCTCGCTCACGCGGCGGCCGGCGAAACGTACAATATCGGCGCGAACTGCGAGCGTACGAATTTGGAAGTCATGCAGCATATATGTCGATTAATTGACGAACTAAAGCCGGAACTAGCCCATCGCCCGACGGCGCAACTCATTGCGCATGTGGCCGATCGGCCTGGCCACGATCGCCGCTATGCGATTGACGCAAGCAAACTATGCGACGCATTCGGTTGGAAGCCGCGATACAGCTTTGACGCCGCCTTGGAGTTGACGGTACGTTGGTATCTCGAAAACAGCGAATGGGTCGAACGCGTAACGAGCGGTTCATACCAACGCCAACGACTTGGTTTGGCGGTCGCGTAAACTCTCGACGCAGTACGAAGGCGAACTTGCCGAACGATGCCCGCGCACAGCCATTTTCGCAAAGGGATCATCCTGGCCGGCGGCTCTGGCAGTAGACTTTTGCCGCTAACTCGCGCGACGAGCAAACAGCTGTTGCCAGTATATGACAAGCCGATGGTGTACTATCCGCTGTCGGTGCTGATGGAAGCTGGGATTCGCGAGATCCTGATCATCTCGACACCGACGGATATCGGCGGATATCAACGTTTGCTCGGGGATGGCGTTCCGCTTGGCCTTGCGATTCGATATGTCGAGCAGCCGAAACCGGAAGGCCTTGCACAGGCATTTATTTTGGGCCGCGACTTTGTCGGTACAGATCATTGCGCACTAGTCCTTGGCGACAATATCCTATGTGGCCATACGATTGGCATCAAAATTAGGGCGGCAATTGCGCGCGATTCTGGTGCGACTGTGTTTTGCTATCCGGTTGATGACCCGCGACGATACGGAGTCGTGGAGCTTGATGCGAATGGCAAACCGACCATACTTGTGGAAAAACCATCGCAGCCAAGCTCGCGCTATGCCGTCATTGGCTTGTATTTCTACGATAATCGGGTGCTCGACTTCGCGGTGAATTTGAAACCATCGGCGCGAGGCGAATTGGAAATTACCGACCTAAACCAAGTGTACCTCGAACGCGGCGAGCTCAATGTCGAAGTGCTCGACGAATCGTGTACGTGGATTGATGCTGGTACACCGCAGTCGCTATTGGAGGCCGCGCAGTTTGTTCGTCACGCCGAAGTAGAGCAGGGCAACAAGATAGGTTGCATCGAAGAGATTGCGTATCACAAAGGATTCATCGACGCTGTTCAATTGGAACGACTCGCGGCGTCGATGGGCAACGAGTATGGCCGCTATTTGGAAGGCATTGCGAGCGCTGGCCAACGATAACAATCTGCCTCGCCAGATACGCGAGGGCAGCGATAGTAAAACTAGGGACGATGCCATATTCTAAAGGTGGCGATTCGCGGCGCGAGAGTTTCCGGTATGGCTGACGTTGTAATCTTCGGTGCAGGTGATTGTGCCTCCTTGGCACATCATTATTTACAGCACGATAGTCCGCATAACGTCGTTGGTTTTACGGTCCACCGGAACTATTTGCCGGCCTCGGCACAATTCGAAGGGCTGCCAATCGTTGACTTCGAAACGCTAGAAGCACATTTTGCGCCGCAGCAAGTGAGTGCGCTTGCGCCGCTCTCTGCACACCGCATGAATCGAGTTCGAGAAGAAATCTACCAGAGCCTCAAGAAGCGGGGCTATCCGCTCATTTCATACGTTAGCAGCCGCGCGTCGTATTTTCGGAACACGCCAATTGGCGACAACTGTTTCATTTTAGAGAACGTCACGATCCAATTGTTCGCATCGATCGGGAACAACGTCGTGCTGTGGAGTGGCAGCCACGTTGGCCACCATTCACACGTTGGTGATCATACTTTTTTGCGCCTCACGCAGTAACCGCTGGCCATTGCCGCATCGAGTCGCACTGTTTCTTGGGAACCAATTCGACGGTGCGAGACCATGTAGCGCTGGCTCAGGGAACGCTGGTCGGGATGGGCGCAATCATCGCGCGAGATACTAAGCCGTGGACTATTTATAAAGCGACAGCAACCACTGCGTCTGGCGTTTCCAGCAACGAAGTCGAGCTCTAGCCCAATCGTCAGACGATTCAGAACCAATCGATTTTGCGCTGCGCGGGGGGCCAACGAATTAAGCGGCCTGCATCGCCACTGGCACGTGCTCGAGCTGCCCGCGATCGACTCGTACGATTCGCGTCGCGAGTGAGAGCGTACTTTCACGATGCGTGATCATGATCAGTGTGCGGTCCTGACCGTAGTCGACGAGCGCTTCGTGGATCAGCTTCTCGCTATCGACGTCAATCTGACTGGTAGCCTCGTCGAGAATCAGAATTTCGGCGTTTCGTAAGAAGGCCCGGGCGAGCGAGATGCGTTGTCGCTGGCCGCCGCTGAGCCGGTGGCCGTTGGGGCCGACCATTGTGTTATATCCATTGGGGAATCCAGAGATAAACGCATCGGCGCGAGCCAGGCGAGCGGCGGCCTTCACTTCTTCGTCGGTGGCATCCCAGCGGCCATAACGGATGTTGTGGAGGATCGATTCGTTGAACATCTCGGTTTGCTGGGTGACGAGTGCGATACGCGTGCGGAGGTCTTTAATAGCGATGTCGCGTAGTGAAATGCCGTCGATCAGGACTTCGCCTTGCTGTGGGTCATAGAACCGGCATAGCAAGTTGATGATCGTGCTTTTGCCGCCGCCATTGGGGCCGACGATCGCGAGATGATCGCCACGATTGACCGTCAAGTTCACGTCTGTCAGCACTTGCTGGAGGCCATCATAGCTGAACGTGATGTCTTTGAACTCGATCTGCTTATGCTGACTCGGAAGTAGCTTCGGCGAGTCGGATTCGACCAAGAAAGACTTCATTTCCAAGATCGGATAGAGCAGGCCCGCGGCAGCCATGCCGCTGTTGACGCCGGTGATGACCGTCGAGAGTTTGCGAAGCGGATCGGAAGCGCCCACGAGCATGGCGAAGAATACCGTCACCATCGTGATACTGAGCGGCTTGTCCGACATCGGGATGCCGAGGATGTGCGTTTCTTGATTGATCACCAGGTAACCCGAGACGATGACGCCGGTACACAATATGCCCATGCCGAGTAATTCTGTAACGGGGCTGCTCAGCGAATTGTAGAAGGTCGCTTTCATCGAAATGCGACGGATATTGGCGGTCGACTCGCGGAAGCGGTAGCGTTCGAAGTCTTCCATCGTGTTCGCCTGCACGGTGAGCAGCGAATTGAAAACTTCGAGCATGACGTGATGAAAACCCATCGATCGATCTAACACGCTAATCGAGAGAGAGCGGATTTTCCGATTGAGGAACAGGATCAAAAAGGCGGCAAGCGGCGCGAATATCAGCGACGCCAACGTGAGCCGCCAGGAAATCAACCAAGCGCCGCCGAGGCACGCCAGAATGCGCAGTGGTTCGGTAACAGCACCGCCGTAGAAATTTGTAATGCCGTTCGCCAGCATGTCGGTCGTGTTCGTAATATGCGCGGTGAAGCCGCTGATGCCGTGCCGATCAAATCCCTGCCGATCGAGCGAGAGGGCCTTATCGAAGATGCGACCGCGCACATCGCGGGCGATCGTCTGCGAAACGTATGTCACGAGCATCGTGTTCGTCATCATCAAACACTGCTTGAGAGCAGTGGCGGCCGCTACGAGCAGCGCGATCAGCGTTACGGTGGCAAATGGCTTTGCGGGCATGTAGCGCATCAGGAAGGGCTGAATGCGCTTGGCTGAATAGACGCTGGCTCGATCGACGTGGATCTGCGTCTTGAGCATTTCGAGCTTGAAACCAAGCTCATGCTGTTTGGAATCGTCCTTGGTCGCGGCGATCGTTTCTTCGAGTTTTTTGGCTTCTTCTTCGTGATTGGCCAAACTTTTTTGGCTATCGTCCCAGCGCTTCTGATTCCATTCCTGCAGCGATTGGCCGTGGAGGGTGGTCTCGATAATCGGGAAAAGGGCGGCGATGTTGGCGCCCCATAGAGCAGCCACGCCCAGCGAGCAGAGTAGCGCAATGGTAAGCGCCGGCCAATGGCGCCACGCTTGTTGCAACGATCTTGCGAATTCCCTCATTGCCGGCCCTAGCGTGCAAGCGGTCATTTAGATTGCTAGCACCTACTCCCTCCGCGGGAAGCGTAAGTGCAACGGGCCGGAGTTTAGAAAGCACCGGACAATGTGGCAAGCACGGAATTGCGATGCGCCCGCCGCCGAAATCGGGATGACGACGCGATGCTAGCGAAGTAGATGCGCTTAAGTAAATGACTTACCGGCCACGAGCGGCGCTGGCTGACTTGCGAGCGCGACCATTGGTATGCGGGCCTTGCAGACGATGACTGCCGTTGCGACTGACTGCCACCTTTTTGCTGCCGAGCATTTTCTCGATCTCTTTGCGCTTCGGTGCCGAGGGTTGGGCGCCAAGGCGCGTCACCGAGATAGCTCCGGCCGCGTTGGCAAAGCGTACGGCGTCGGGCATCGACATGCCTTCGGCAAGTGCGACTGCCAGCGAACCGTTGAACGTATCTCCAGCAGCGGTGGTGTCGACCGGCTTCACTTTGAACCCGGGCACGAGCTGCGTCGACTTCGCTGTCGCCACGAACGAACCACGCGCACCAAGCGTGATGATGACCGTCTTCACGCCCTTGCCGAGCAGGATGTCCGCAGCCCGGCTGCACGAAAGTTCGTCGGTGACTTTGACACCGGTGAGGAGCTCGGCTTCGGTTTCATTCGGTGTGAGGATCGAAACTTTTTTCAGCAGTTTATCTGGTAGCGGCTGCGCCGGGGCCGGATTCAGAATGACCCGCGCGCCGCTTGCGTTGGCTAAGTCAGCGGCGGCCTGGACCGTTTCCAGTGGCGTTTCCAATTGCATGATCACGGCATCGGCATTTGCAAATGCGGCTTTTGCTTTGCGGACATCGGCGGGCGACAGCTTAGAGTTCGCACCGCCGCCGACGCCGATGCTGTTCTCGCCGTCTTTCGCGACAAAGATCAACGCGACGCCAGAAGCTGCCTTGTCGTATTGCACGTAGTCGACATTAATTCCGCTCCCAACGAAGCCGGCCACCGCTTGCTCGCCGAGCATGTCTTTGCCGACGCGAGCGACCAACGTCACCGAACCGCCTGCTTGCGCAGCGGCCACCGCTTGGTTGGCGCCCTTACCACCTGCTGCAATTACGAACTCGCCGCCGAGCAACGTTTCGCCAGGGCGGGGAATGCGATCGAGCTTCAGGATCATGTCGGTATTTGAGCTGCCGACAACAACGATCTTCGCTTTCATAGTATTTCACGGTTCGTGCAAACGATCCCGTGCTCTCTTCAAAAATCACTTCATATTTGCATAAACGATCAACGCCAGGCCAACGACAAATAACAGAAACATCAGAGCCAGCAGCCGGTTCGTGCCAGGCCGAGCATTTTGAAACTCCCGCCAAACGAACACACCCCATAGGGCGGCCACCATTGTTGCGCCTTGGCCCAATCCGTAAGAAATTGCATATCCGGCTCGGTCGCCGGCTAAGATCGCGAAGGACATTCCAATGCCCCAAATCATGCCGCCGAGAATACCGACAATGTGTAACCAGGGAGTGCCTTTGGTGAAGTAGTCGCCTAGCGGAACAGGTTCACCGACGAATGGCTTCATCATGACTGCCACGTTGAAAACGAAGCTTGAAAAAAACAATCCGACGGCGAAAAACACAAGAGCCGTGTAAGGCGTCAGCTTTCCAGACATCAGAGGATCGCTAATTTCGGCGAGCGACTTGGGCATCGATCGTTGCACGAAAACAAAGAACTGCGACATCAGAACACCGCATAGAATGGATAGAACAATACCTTTGGCCGAGGTCTTCTGTCCGGATGAAGGAAGCCGGCGATACGCCAACGCATCGACGATGATTGCGGCCGCCACGCAGGCTACCCCACTGAAGAGTACAACCGGATTGCCCGATGGATTCTCGCGGTAGGACGCGAAGACACCAATGACGAGCGCGAGACCTATGCCGACCGGAAAAGCGACGGCCATGCCTGCGATATCTATCGCCGCCACGAGCAAAATATTCGCAATGTTGAAAATCACACCGCCGAGGATCGCGTAGCCGATGTACGTCTTATCCGCCTGATGCAAATCATTGAGGAAACTGCGGCCATGGTCGCCATTGCTGCCGAGCGTGAACGCGAACAACAGCGTTAGCAGCAGCACTCCCAAACAGTAGTCCCAATAAAACAATTGGAACCGCCACTCTTTACTGGCCAATTTTTGGGTGTTGGCCCACGATCCCCAGCAGATCATCGTGATGATGCACATCAACACCGCGATGGGATACGATTCCACGAGCACCATTGAGAATTCCGCCTGAACTTTTTTTTGGTGATGCTGTTCAAATGTCCCACGACATTTAGCCGCGGTAGACGTCCGCGTAATTGTCTGAACGGCCCATATTATCAATCAGCATACCCAAAAGAGCTATACCGTTACTACTACCGGGCTAAACGAAGTGGGCCAATTAATTTCGGCTCGCTGTGTTCCGGGGTGGTCCAATCGAATCTCGGAGGACTAGTTCCACTGGCACGCGGTACAAAAACTCAGTGGGGTTGTTTCCTGTCGTGATCTGTTCGAAGAGGAGTTCCGCGGCCCGATGGCCAATCGCTTCGATGTCTTGCCGGACGACGCTCAACGGCGACGCTAGGTATTCGGCAAACGGAGCATCGTCGAACGTGATCAGCGAAATATCGGCGGGCACGCGCAATTTCCGCTCACCGAACGCACGCAGCGCTCCCAGTGCATTCTGATTGCTGAGAGCGAAAATTGCAGTAATTTCAGGGTGCGAATCCAACAATTTGCAGGTCGACTGGTAACCGGACGGTTCGCTGAAGTCGTCGCCGCGCACGTGCGATGGGCTGGCCGGTAGTCGATTTGCATCCAGTGCCCGGTGGAAGCCATGCAGCCGCTCGTCGTTCGTCGAAGTTCCCGGCCGACCTTGGAGGCACCCTATATATCGGTGGCCTTTGGCGATTATCGCATTCGTTGCGTCGAACGCGCCGCCTTCGTTTTCCGATGTGACCGTCACCAATTTCACATCTGCAAACCAACGGTCGACAACGACGACATTGGCGCCGCTCTGTTCCAATCGCTTTAGATGAGAACTGCAATCACCGATGGGACAGACGATGAACCCCTCGACCTGACGGGATTGCAGATGCGTCAATAAATCGGTTTCGTGTTCAATCGAGTCGTGGCTGTCGGCGAGCAAGATCGAAAGCCCATGCCGCTCGGCCGAAATAGTAGCTTTTCTCGCAATTGCTGCAAAGAATGGATTAGAGGCGTCAGGAACCAAGAGGCCAATCAGGTTCGTTCGCTGCATTCGCAAGGATCTGGCGACGTGGCTCGGTTGAAAACCGAGGCCTTGAGCGGCCTGCAGGATCGCCTGCTCGGTGCGGACGCTGATCCGACATTGGCGCGCCTTGCCAGCGAGAGCCCGGGAGGCCGTCGATGCGGAAACGCCGGCTGCCTGAGCCACCTGCTCGAGTGTTACTGGCCCGGATGCCATGGAAATTCTTGCCCGTCATCAAAAAATCGATAAAAAACTCTTGCACAATCGATTGTGCACTGTCATACTAGTCGGAGTCAAGTGAAAAATCAATAAACTCATCGCGCGTGATTCGATGACATGCAGTTCGATGCAGACGTTGCAATCGTTACATCGAGACTCAAAACTCGTGCACGAAATTTCACGCTAGCGAGAATGAAGATAGAGCGCTTGGATTGTTTCTCATTCGGATTTGCAAATCGCATTCGCGATTCCAAACGAGTCGCGGCGTGATTTAGTTGGTTGGTTGATTCGCAGTAGTTGGTGCTACTCGACAGAATTGCAGGCGGCTACAACTCATCCTTCTCGCGGCGTTAACAGCCTCGGCTCATCAACGCGCCAGAACGATTCTTGTCCGCCGAGATTCATAGCGGCATGAACTCTGCGTTCGATGCGGTGAAGAATAAATTGCGGCATGACAGATGCATTAAAATGTTTAATGCGCTACGCCAAGAGAATTGATCTATCGAACTAGTGCTACAAAGTGACAGCCTTGATAGTTGCCCAGCAAGGATCATGAGCGCGGTGAAATATGAATGCCGTCACGACTAATACGAGTTGTAAACGTTGACATCTAGATGATTCATTGCACTTGAGAGGAGAACATATGGCGGGTTACTACTCCGTTTGGCGGTTCTATCGCATCACATTAGCAATTCTGCTGGCAACCGCGTGCAGTGCACAGCTCGCGCTCGGGCAATACACGTTCGTCCAAGATAACGATTCCGTCGGTTCATGGGACGATCCCGCGAATTGGACGGGTGGTACAGCCGGCACTTTTCCAAACGGCGTTGGCGTCACGGCCCAAATCAATCAATTGGTATTTAACAACGGGTTCCCGGGTACATACACGCTCGATATGCCAACCACCGACGTAACCGTCGGCCAGTTCACCATCGACAACACGAACGACGATTACGCTCACAAGATTACCATGATCAATCATGGTGGCCGGTTGGTATTCGACGACCCCTCCGGCACCGCCAAATGGATCGAGACAGCCAACGGTACCGTCGGCAACGCTCCCGCGAACGTTCAGAACTCGATCCAAATGCCGATCGTGGTGATAACATACCCTGGAAATCACGCAAAATAATTACCCGAATCTGAATACGGGAACCATCTTCACGAATCGCTTTGATGGCGACGCCAATAGCGTGATTATCAAGAAAGGCCTCGGCGGCATTCAATTCAATTTGAGTTCAGCGCCGGGGGCCGGCCTAGGTTTTTTCGGGCAGTTCTTGATTCAACAAGGCACGATTCGATTGATCAACAAAACTTTTTCGATTGCCTCGGCTAGCGGCATTACTGTTTCAAACGGTGGCCAACTGCAATTGGCAGATAATAATACAACGGCGGTGCCCGATTACAACCTCGCAGCAGGCGCTGTGTTAAACCTGAATGGCAACGGCGCCGCAAGCGACGGTGCTCTGCGGTTCGGAACTAGCGTCGCGGGCCGAACAGAGACATTCCACAACTCCGTCAATCTGCAGTCAGATGCTCACATCAACGTCGCCCTCGCAGGCACGTTTGCCGTCATTGATCAAGCCGTAACGGGCAGCGGTGATCTCATAAAAACAGGCGCCGGCCAGCTTACACTTACCGCGGCGAGTTCGTACACGGGCGATACTCAAGTTAATGCCGGCATATTGAGCACGAGCAATGCATCTTTAGCCGATACAGCTGACCTGTATATGTTGACGGGCGCCAAGTTCGATCTTAATTTTAGCGGCCCGGATACGATTCGGTCGTTTTACTTGGATGGCACCCCGATGGCGGTTGGGACCTATGGAGCTACAGGATCGGGCGCGACCAATATTAACGACACATTATTTACCGGCACGGGCCTTCTGAACGTGACGACGCTCCCCGTCATCGGCGTGCCGGGCGACTACAACGGCAACGGCGTGGTCGACATGGCAGACTACGTGCTATGGCGGAGCGGCGGGCCGTTGCAAAACGAAGTGGCGACGTCCGGTTCCGATACGCCGGAGGACTACACCGAATGGCGTGCTCGATTCGGCAATACGATGGGCAGCGGCAGCTCGCTCGGTGCCGCAGCGGTCCCCGAGCCGGCGACGGTGATGTTGCTGGTATTCATTTCCCCGCTCTTTGTGAGCGGCAAATTCGGACGGAAGCGATCATGACTTATCTTATGGCGCGTGACTTAATCAACCGGGCGATTAGCACGGCTCTGGCGATCGTTTTGGCGACCGTGTGCAGCGCGAATGTCGCGTTCGGACAGTACACGTGGGTCCAAGATACGGATTCCATTGGTTCATGGGACGATCCCGCGAATTGGACGGGTGGTACAGCCGGCACTTTTCCAAACGGCGTTGGCGTCACGGCCCAAATCAATCAATTGGTATTTAACAACGGGTTCCCGGGTACATACACGCTCGATATGCCAACCACCGACGTAACCGTCGGCCAGTTCACCATCGACAACACGAACGACGATTACGCTCACAAGATTACCATGATCAATCATGGCGGCCGGTTGGTATTCGACGACCCCTCCGGCACCGCCAAATGGATCGAGACAGCCAACGGTACGGTCGGCAACGCTCCCTCGAACGTTCAGAACTCGATTCAAATGCCGATCCTGGTAAACAACACCCTGGAAATCACGCAAAATAATTACCCGAATCTGAATACGGGAACCATCTTTACGAATCGCTTCGATGGCGACGCCAATAGCGTGATTATCAAGAAAGGCCTCGGCGGCATTCAATTCAATTTGAATTCAGCGTCGTTGGGGGACGGACAAGGCTTTTTCGGGCAGATCGAGATTCAAGAGGGCGCGATCCGCACGATCAATAAGACGACCTTCCTGTCCACGGTTGGCGGTATTACTGTTTCAGCCGGCGGCCAGTTGCAACTGGCAGAGAATGCCAACACGGCGGTTTCCGATTACAACCTCGCGGACGGCGCCGTTCTAAAGCTCAACGGCAACGGCACAAACGCCCCCGGGCCTCCGCCTCTCGCCCCCGTCGGGGCCTTGAATTTCGGCGTTATCGTTTCGGGGCGGACCATGACATTCCATAACCCGGTCGAGCTTCAATCCGATAGCACGATAAGCGTCGAGGCGTACGTACCTATTGGCGGCATCCAATATGGCGTACCGGGAACTCAAGGAGTTCTCGACAACGTCGTTTCTGGTCCTGGCGGCCTTACCAAACACGGTGATGGAAAACTCACCATAACGAACGCCGCAAGCGGTTGGGGCGGCGACACGCACATCCTCACTGCGCCGACCGACTCTTCTTCGCCCAACGGGGCTGGGCTGAGCGTCTTGAGCCTTTCAAATCCCATCTTAGCGGATGGAAAAGACGTCTATTTGTCGGCAACCCGAACGGCTTTGGATCTCAACTTTGCTGCAACTGATACGATTCGTTCACTCTACCTCGACGGCGCACCGCAGCCGGCCGGACTTTACGGCGCTATTGGTTCGCCGGCGACGGACACCGAAGTCGCTTGGATCACTGGAACCGGAGAATTGAATGTCACCACAGCGCCTGGCGCTGGCGTGCCGGGCGACTACAACGGCAACGGCGTGGTCGACATGGCAGACTACGTGCTATGGCGGAGCGGCGGGCCGTTGCAAAACGAAGTGGCGACGTCCGGTTCGGTTACGCCGGAGGACTACACCGAATGGCGTGCTCGATTCGGCAATACGATGGGCAGCGGCAGCTCACTCGGTTCCGCAGCGGTCCCAGAGCCGGCGACTTTCGTACTACTTATGTTGATTGCCCCGTTCTTCGCAGGGCGCAACCTCGGACGGACTCGATGATGAAAACCAATAAGAAGTTGGATTCGATGTTAAACCGACGAGATGCTTTTACGCTCGTTGAACTGTTGGTCGTGATTGCGATCATTGGCATTCTCGTGGCGCTCTTGTTGCCGGCGATTCAGGCGGCCCGCGAAGCGGCCCGGCGTGCGCAGTGCCAAAGTAATTTGAAGAACATCGGGCTCGCGCTTCAGAACTATCACACGGCAAAGAATCGCTTTCCGAAGGGCTTTGTCTGCACCGGTAGCGGCGCCATCGAGGCCTGGGCGTGGAGCACGTTTCTATTGCCGTATTTGGAAGAGCAAGCGATCTACGATCGAATGCGACCGGCCGAAGAATGGATCCAACCGGTCGATAAAAATCGAACTGGCAAGCGCAACCTGGCCGACATGTTGTCGGCCGGGGAGCTTGCACCTTTGCAAACGCCGCTTGCGATATTTCGTTGCCCGTCGGATAGCACACCGGCGCTGATTCCTGTAAACGGCAAAGGGAACGTCGACCCGGCGTTGCCCCGCACTACCGATACGGGAACATGGGAGCGCCATTTCTATGGTATGTATGCCCCGGATCCCTTCCAGCCATCGACATCGAACTACGTCGGGTCGCTGGGAACGATCGATGCGGAGTGCGACGGCGGGCTTCTCGGCGGACAGTGGGTCATCGATACGCCGCGTTGCAACAATACCGGAGTGTTTTTTGGCAACAGCGCGATTTCCATGAAGCAGATCACCGACGGGACGAGCAAAACGTTTGCAGTTGGCGAACGGGACAAGTTTTGCCTGGCCGCCACTTGGATCGGCGTACGCAATCCGTTCGGCCCCGAAATGTGGAGCTCGCGCTGGGCGCTGGGCCATACGTATTTCAAGCTGAACTATCCAATCACAGGAGGTCACGACACGTGTACGGAAGCGTTTAGCAGTGCGCATCCTGGGGGAGGTTATTTTGCTTTTTGCGACGGGTCGGTGCATTTCGTCAGCGACGATATTGATTTCAACAATATCGACAATATACAGAAGTGCTTTTACCCACCTGCGACCACCAACGCGTGTCATACTTTATCCACCACTGGCTCCACCGCCGGCCAGTACATTGGAATCTATCAACGACTGGCTTGGAGAAACGATGACCTTCCGATCGATGGCGATTCCTATTGATGCTCCCTTTCAACCTGGCCGAGTTTTGATGATTGATTGCTAATGGTGGGTGAGCCGAGTCGCGCTGTCGCCCTGACGTTCTTGGAAGACTCCGGCTTGCGCCAACGTCCAAAATCTATGCACGATTTGAAAAACTTGGCGATGATTATGACGAAGACGAGATTTGACGTCTATCCAGCTTACATCGTGATCCTGCTGGCCTGTTTCGCTGGCTGCGGCAAAACAGGGCCGGAGGTGGCGCCAGTGACTGGCCGCATCACGCTCGATGGCAAGCCGCTGGAAAATGCTGATATTCTCTTCCAGCCCGATGGTTCTAAGCCACCTTCTGCTGGGCGAAGCGATGCGAGCGGGCACTACGAGCTTGCTTACAAGCGGGGTGTCATGGGTGGCATGGTTGGTTCGAATACCGTGCGAATAACGATTTCACCCGACGTGGTCGCGAACCCACCGAATATTCCTGCGCGGTACAACAGCGAATCCGAGTTGACGAAAGAAGTGAAACCCGGTCAGAACGAATTCAACTTCGATTTGACCTCGAACGAGAAATAAACCCACACCTCGACGAGAGGTCGTCGCGATCGCCAATAATGAGCTTAGCGAATTCAGATCCGAAAGGTTGGACGTTGTGGTTCTGGCTTCTGCTGTCGGGATTGCTATTGATTGGTTGCCACAAGTCGGGACCGGAGCTTGCGCCGGTGAGCGGGCGTGTCACACTGAAGGGAAAGCCGCTGGAAAATGCGGATATTGTGTTCCAGCCAGAAAATGGGAAATCGCCGGCAGTCGCTCGAACGGACGCGGAGGGTCGCTATGAGCTCGCCTACAAGCGCGGAGTGGTGGGCGGCCCAGTTGGGCAAAATATAGTGCAGATCCGGGTATCCAAAGAAGTAGTGCATAACCCGCCGAAGATAGCGCCACGGTTTAATTCGCAATCGGAGCTTCGCCGCGAAGTCAAAGCCGGCAAGAACGAGTTCGACTTCGATGTGACTACCGAGGGCAAATGAACGCGTCATCAGCCGCTAGTCGACTTTCACGGATTCGCCGGACGGGGACGCAGACCTTGTGCTCGAATAAGAATAAGAAATCCCAGCAACTCTGCAGAGTAGGTGAATAAGTGTCCCATGCTTTGACGTACTCACCACGTTTGAGCAGCGAAATGGTCGGCGGCGCCAGGGCAGTCGCCGCCAACAATAAATTGAAGTAATTCGAATATGCGTCGACCATTCATTTTCTTTTTACCGTTTTTCCTTTCGACCATCGCGAATACGTTGGCGTTGGCTGACGCTAACAAGCCGAACATCATTTTCATCCTGGCGGACGATCTCGGTTACGGTGACCTTGGTTGCTACGGCCAGAAGCGAATCCAGTCGCCACAGCTCGATCGCATGGCGGCAGAAGGGATGCGGTTCACGAATGCCTACGCCGGCGCGACGGTATGCGCGCCGTCGCGCTGCGTGCTCATGACAGGTCTGCACAACGGCCATGGGCGCGTCCGCGGCCTAGATCCGCCGTATTTGCCAGGCCTGTACCTGACCGACCGCGATGTGACGGTCGCCGAAGTTTTGAAAGATGCTGGCTATTCCACTGGGCTGATCGGCAAATGGGGCCTGGGAGTGGTAAAGCCTCAGTGGGAAGCTGCTGAGCAAGGTTTGCCGCGAAGACAGGGGTTCGACTATTTTTATGGGTACCTGACGCACGGTCACGCTCACAACTATTACCCCGACTTTCTCTGGCGGAACGAATCAAAAGCGCGGTTGGCAAACGTTCTCTCAACGAAGCCGGAGTACAAGGGACTCGTCGCCGAGAAAAAGGTCGACTACGCTCCCGATTTTCTGACGAAGGACAGCCTGAAGTTCATACGCAAGCACAAGGATCAGCCGTTCTTTTTGTACCTGCCATTTACGATTCCGCACGCCAATGATGAAGCCGGCGACAAGGGCATGGAAGTGCCGGACCTTGGTCAGTATGCCAATACCGATTGGCCCGAGTCCGAAAAGGGCTATGCCGCGATGATTACGCGGATGGACGGCGACATTGGCCGGCTGCTTGCGCTCCTGAAAGAGCTCAAGATCGACGACAACACATTGGTGATTTTTTCGTCCGACAATGGCCCGCATAAGGAAGGTGGCTGCCAACCGGAGTTTTTTGACTCGAACGGTCCACTGCGAGGGATGAAAGGCGATTTGACGGAAGGCGGCATTCGCGTGCCACTGATCGCGCGTTGGCCCGGCCACGTGCCGTCGGGCAAAACGAGTGAATCGCCCGTCTACTTTGCAGATGTCCTGCCGACGTTGGCTTCCATTGGCGGCGGCAAGGCGCCGGCGAACATCGATGGCCTCGATTTCTCACCCACCTTGAGCGGACACAACCAACCGGAGCTGACCAACCGGTTCTTGTATTGGGAATACAACAAAAACGGACTGCAAAAGCAGGCGGCTCGCTGGCGTAATTGGAAGGCGGTGAAGGCGCCCTACACGAAACCTCTGAAGTTGTATGATCTAGCAAACGACGTTGGCGAAACGCACGACGTCGCCGCCGAACACCCAGATATCGTAGCGAAGCTTGAAGCGTATATTCGCACTGCCCGGACCGATACGCCCGATTGGCCAGTGCCGCCGCAAGCGTCACGCTCCAACAAAAACAAAAAAATACCGGCTGCTTTGTAGTCTCGCGCAAATGAAACGACGGATGCGATTAGCGAATTGAATTATGGAATCGGCAGCGGATCGGCGGCGCCGGGGCAGTCGCCGCCGATTTATTTTTGTTTAGATAAGGATCGTAATTAGAATGGAGTTGCAACCCTTTTTTGCAAGCCTTCGAGGCAAGCGGGAGAAGACTAATGAAACTGATTCGACATCTGGGATTCATCACCCAAACGCTAGCGCTTGTCGCGCTTACCACCAACGCTCGCGCTAGTACTATTCCTGTGACGGGCTGGTTCGCACACAACCAGTCGTCGCCCGTGACCGTCATTACTAATGACAACACCAATTCACCAACGTTTACGCCCGCCGACCAGGCTCTGACCGTCCTCGGAACCTTTCCCAGCATCAACCTCGCGAACGATGGCGACTTCATCAAGGCTTCGATGACATTGGAATGGGGCAATCGCACCGGGAACACGGGAGTCAACGCACTTAATACGCAACTACGTATGGGTATCTTCAGCGGGCCAAATGGCCCTGTAACTTCGCAGGATATTCCTAACGTCGGTGTTTTCGTGACGTACGCGAACAATGTCGCCGCACAAGCCACGAACCGAGTGCTCCGAGAGTTGACCAGCACCACGAACGTTAACCCATTTTCCGGAACAGCCAACATCAGCGATCCGAGCACCGAAGATGCCGATGGTGATTCGATCCAAGGCGCGAATCCAGGCCCAGTCTATTTCGAAATGGTGTTCACGCGCAACGCCGGAAAGCTCGACATCACCTCCCAAATCAGTGGCACCGATTCCGTATCGGGCCGGCCGTTCCTGACCAATTATGCGAAGACCGGATACGACCCGGTGAATATCGGCACCGCGTTTAACCGCGTCGGCTTCTTCTGGGGTAATAATTCCGATACGCCGGCCGCCACGTTGTCCAATGTGAACATCGAAACCAACGTGGTGCCCGAACCAATGTCCTTGTTTATAGCACTCGCGGCGTTGGCCGGCGGCACAGTTGTGATGCGCCGGCGCTAACAACGCGCCAGCACTCGCGTTTGCAATTAAGCTGATAAGAGAATGAGGAAGAAGTTATTAATAGCAACCGCGGCAGCGCTAGCCTGCCTAGCGCCGCTCGCGCTACCGGTGCCCATTCACGCTGCCGGCCCTAACATCATCCACATCTTTGCGGATGATTTGGGCTTCGGCAGCGTCGGCTTCAACGGGCAGCAGCTTATCCAAACACCGAATTTGGACGCGCTCGCGGCTGGCGGTATGCAATTCACGAACGCCTACGCCGCCTCAGTCTGCGCCGCAAGCCGGGCGACGCTCTACACCGGTTTCAATTCCGGTCACGCCAACGTGGATGGCAACAGCGAGTTGACGCAGGGATTTCGGTCCGATGAAGTCATGACCGGCCAAGTGGCGGAGGCCGGCGGCTACAGTACCGCCGTATTTGGCAAATGGGGCTTTGGCGCTTCGGGCACCCGGAATCTGGGCGCTAACGACCCGCAACCATCGGTCAATGCGCCCGATAGCCTGCCGGCAAACCACGGTTTCCAAACGTTCTATGGTTTTCTGAACCACGGTGCCGCGCAAGACTACTTCTATCAGTGGATGTGGCAAAACAATTCGAGCGCCCGAACGGAGTTTCAGTCGTTCAGAACAACGGCGGTCCCGGTGGCACACCACAATACACGCACGACCTCGTTGCGGCCCAATCGGAGCAGTATATCGCCCAGCACGCTGGTAATAGCCAGCCGTTTTACATGCAGGTGAATTACACGATTCCGCACTTCGACATCACTCAAATCGCCAGCGTGCCAGGTGGTTGGGGCATTTACGCGAACATGCCATGGACGGACGAGCAGAAGGACTATGCGGCCATGATCACGCGCATGGACTCGAGCGTGGGGTCGCTCATGGCGCGGCTCGCGGACCCGAACGGCGACGGAAACACTTCCGATAGCATCCTAAACAACACGCTTGTCGTATTCACTTCCGACAATGGCGCCGATGGCGAGGACGAGGCGCCGCGCGCGTTCTTTAATGCAGACGCTCCTTATCGCGGCGGTAAATTCGAGTTGTACGAAGGTGGCATCCACATGCCGCAGGTCGCGTATTGGCAGGGAACGATCGCGCCGGGCTCCAGCACAGACTACCGCACGGACTTGACCGACTTTATGGCCACCGAGGCAGATATTGCGGGCGTCGACGCTCCCGTGGGTATCGATGGAACGTCGCTGCTGCCCATTCTCACGGGACAGGGGCACCTCCAAAAGCGCGACTACCTTGTCTTTGAGCACCAAGGGTCCCGGCTGGTATCCACGGATCCAATCGGCATTTGGAGTGTTGTGCGACAGGATGGAATGAAGCTTATTCGGTTCGACAACGAGTCGGAAGAACTCTTCAATTTGAACACCGATCCCAGTGAACAGTCGCCGCTGAGCTTGACGGTACCGGCCAACTTGCAAATCGCCCAGGAATTGGAAGCCGACGCGATTGCTGACGACGTCGCGCGCGGCAGCGTGCAGTACAAGAATTGGTCCGGCCCCAACGGCGGTAATCTTGGCATTTCGGCAAATTGGTCCTCGAACACGCCGCCCGATCGATACTGGTCGGCCGTCGTCTCAAATACGGGTGCTTCGCCGGCATTGGCGCATGTTGCCAGCGATGTAACCACTCTCGGCATTGAAGTGAAGGGCCAATCAGCGCTGCAAGTCGTGCAGGTTCACGCCGGCAAAACTCTTACGGGTTTGAATGAAGTGCGAGTCGGAGCGAATAGCCGCATCGATCTGGATGGCGGCACACTGATGTCGAGCCGCTGGACGAACGTTAGGGCTCAAGGACAAATCACGGGGCACGGCACGATCAAGGGAGATGTTTACAATGCGGGAACGATCGCACCGGGCAAAGCAGCGGGCGATCCCACTTGGAACATTGCAGCGCCGGCGGCGCTCCCTGCTGCATCTCTCAACACGGGCGTCGTGACAGCCGCTGCATTCAACTTCTCGGGAGTGCAGGACGATGTGCCGGTCAACGCCACATCGACGCAAAGCCCGTATTTGCAGCTCGCTCACGGTTTGGATTTCGGCCCAAGTGTTGGTCCACGATGGACTGGCGGCGGCACCGATGCTGGCAACGAGCTGAATACGATTGGATTCACTGCGGCTTCGCTCGCCGGCGCGATCACGAACGGCGACTATGTTACGTTTACCGTCAACCCGGTCGACGGCACCGGCATTGTTCCCAACAGCGTCGCGTTTAATTTGTGGCGAAACGGCGGAGCGGCCGCGACGAATTATGCAATCCTCTCCAGTGTCGGGGGCTTCACCTCAAACGCCGCCTTGGCACAGGCCACATACACCGATACAGCGAATACGCACCAGCACACCCTGGCCGCCAACATTCCGGCCGTCGCGGATGCTCTCGCCGGCCCAATTGAATACCGCCTTTACGCTTGGGGAGCGACGGATCCGCGCGGCAATACGCATATTAATGCAGCGTCGCTATCGGCGACGTTTGTCGGCATCAACACGCTGGATTTCAATTTTGCCGGCGTGCAAGATGGTGCTCCACTCACCGTCCTCAAGCGGCAGAACTCAAACTTAACAGTGACGCAAGGGTTGAGTTTTGGATCCGGCACCCATTCACGCGGCGCGAACAACGTCGGCAACGAATTTAACGTGGCCGGTTTTTCGACGGGCACGTCGCTGCAATCGGCGATTGATGGCAGCAACTATCTGACGTTTTCGGTCCAGCCGGTAGCGGGGATGGCAATGTACACCGACAGCGTAAGCTTTAGCCTGTGGCGGCAAGCGGGCGGCTCGGCGACCGACTACGCGGTGCTATCTAGCATCGGTGGTTTTAGTTCGGGTAGCCCGGTGGCCCAAGCGCATTTGACGACTACTGGCGCCGCGAACACGCTCGCGATTGGTGCTCCGCTCGTCAATCCGCAGCCCTTGACGTCGCCAATCGAGTTCCGCTTGTATGGTTGGAACGCGGCCACGTCGCTGGATGACACGCATGTTATTGCCGCCTCGATGCGAGCGAGGTTCGCATCGATCGCAGGCTCGGCGATTAATCCAATCGGAAACCTAACCATTCAAGGTGACTTTTATCACCTCGTCGGTGGCCAAATCGCGATTGATCTCGGCGGTCATTCGGCCGGCGTCGACTACGATACAATGACCATGCAAGGCAAAGCCGACTTGGAAGGCGATCTCGCGGTGTCGCTGGTCGATGCCGGCAGCGGCATGTTCACGCCTTCGCTGGGTAATACATTCAGCATCCTTACGGCGTCGCAAGGCGTTATCGGTCAGTTCGCAAATATTTCGCTACCGCAATTGCCGAGTGATTTGGCGTGGCGCGTCGATTACCTTGCGAACGCCGTGCGGCTCGACGTGCTGCTTTCGGCGGACTTAAACCAGGATGGCACCGTCGATGCCCGCGATTATGTGTTGCTTCGCGATCGTGGCGGCAACCTGGCTGACTACCAGAATTTTCGCAGCCATTTTGGGATGACGGTTACGCTAGCGACGGGCTCGGACGCATTTGGCGGCTCGACCACGGTGCCTGAGCCCTCCGCGATGCTGCTACTTGGGATCGCCGCCACGTTTGGCGTTTGCCGACGATCGCGGAAGGACGCCTAATCGGCCCGCATCATTTCGCGTTCAAGCTAAGCAAATATGCCAGCAGAGCGTAGTAGTCTTTCTCCGGCATCTGCTCGATCACGTTGCCGGGCATTGGAGAGAGCGCCGACTGCTTTTTGTCGGCGACTTCCGATAGCGCCACGCGCTGTTGTTGACCGTTCGCGTCATTAAACACAAGCGTTTGCCCGTCCTCTCGCAGGCCGAATCCGCTCAGCATCTGACCCCCTTCGGTTTCGATCATCACGACGCGAAATGCGAGGTCGACGTTACGGTTGGGATCAAGTGTATCTTCGAGCAGGCGATCGAGACCGCGGTTGCCGATGCCATCGAGACCGGGGCCGATTGTTTTGCCGACTTCGCCAATTTTATGGCAGTTCGCACAGACGCTTTTTGCAAAGACCGCCCGACCAACTTCGGGATCAAATTTGCCGGCCAAAAATCCTGCTCGGCGATCGGCGATCAGCTTCGTGACGCGGTCGTCGGCAGGCGAAAGATTTGCCGTCAACTCGGCAATGTGCTTGTCCAAGTCGGGCAAGCCCGAAGCCTTGAGCCGATCGACCACCGAGGCCTCGCGCAGCAGCGTGGCCGGCGCACGGCCTTCGCGAATTTCTTTTAGCAGCGCTTCGGCCGAATCGCGATGACCGCCCAAACCGGCGGCAATCAGGATGGCGACCGAATCCGGCGCTGATTTTAACGCGGTAAGAAGGGCAGCTCGCGCTTCGGGTTGGTCGATGCGTGACAACTGTTGAGCCGCGAGTTCCCGATCGGCCGCAGTCATGGAAGCACTCGAAAGCGCCGAGGCGAGTGGACCGATCGCGCGCTTGGGTTCGAGCATCACCAACGCGTCGGTAGCTGCGAGGCGGACAATTGGATTCGTAGTCGCCGATCCCGCCAATGCTTCGATTTGCGGCGCGACGGCAGTCAACTTTTCCTGGCCCGCCAAGCGAATCAGATCCGCCCGCATTGAACCTGCAGGGCCGACGGCCCGATCTGGCACGGTGATTACCGCCGGCTCAAAACGCGATACCGCAATCCACGCAAAACCGTTTAGGTCGGTAATTCCGTCGACAACTTCCACATGGCCGCGTCGGCCAACGTTCCCGGTCAGGTCCCACTCAAAATGGCGGGCGATATCGTCGCGCGGTGGATAAGTGCGGGCAACCTCGGCACCGTCATCCAAAACAAGGCGGACGTAATTCTGCTTGCGTGGCGGCAGATTGGGCTGGCCATCGTGCCCGCACATCCAAAAGCCAAGTTTCGCGGGCAGCTCAAAAGTGGGGCTGCGAAGCGTACCTCCCAACTGCTCGCCTTCGGGCAAAGAGCTAATCATCATCGTTGTGTTGCCATCTTTATAGGCGCGCACCTGCGGCGACCACGGACTCGCACCTTTCGGAGCGGTCGAGAGCGGAATATTACACCATTCGGCGGTATCCTCAGCCGCGAGCACGGTTTTTACGAGGTCCGTCAATTTCGAACGAAGCAAATCCGTAACGGGCAAGCCTCGTTGCTCGAGGCCTGCGGCAAGTGCGCGCAGCAGCGTGATTTGCTGGGTAGTGTCGCCGGGGAACCGCTTTTGAACGTTAGCGACCATCGCGTCGACATGAGCAGCGTCAACGTAACGCGCCGCAGCGGGAAGCGCCTTCACGAGCACATCATTGCCCACGCGATCGTGCAGAGCTTCGTCAAAAATTAAAATCGCGGCGGGGCCGGTGGGCGCAGTCGCTGCAAAATCAACTAGTTGCTTTCGCTGATTTGCGGGTAACTTCAACGTGAGAAGTTGGTCTGCCACCTGCGGGCTGCGGATTTGATCGCGAAGCGCGATGCGTATTTCGTGGTACAGTTCGGAGTCGTGTTGATCGGTTTTGGCTAGCACCGCCAGTAGCGGCGATAGGTTCGCTATCGCCGGATGTTTTGATAGCGCTTCGGCAGCGGCACGGCGAACGAACGCATCGCGATTCTCGAGACCGCCCTGGACGAGCTCCGTCGTCCACGGTTTCCACTCTGAGGTCTCACCGAGGGCCTTCATTACGTGAACTTGCACGATTTCTGGCGTTTTTGCTCCCATGAGTTTGCGAACGGTAGCTTCGGAAATCCCCGTGGTCCGCTCGAGAATCCAGACGGCGTGAGCGGGCTGCGCGAATTGGGCGTCGGCAAGATCGCTGCCTTTCGATTTGCTCAAATCATGTGTAAGCAAATCCTGCGACATCGCGGCGGCTTCCTTGGGAAACTTATCAATCAACAAATTCGTCGCCAGAACGCGGACGGTCAGATTGGCATCGCGAAGCTGGGTAAACAATTCCTTGGCGCCGAGCGTTTGCAGATCGCGCATCGGTGTTACGCCGTCCGGCTTCGACTTTTTCGCGTCATCGCCTTTATAGACGACACGCCAAATGCGCCCCCGCTCGCGGTCGCGTTTCGGATTCGTCAGCGGCACTTCATAGTGACCGATGATGCAGTTGTAGAAGTCGGCGACATATAGCGCCCCATCCGGACCAGGCTGCAAATCGACGGGGCGGAACCAGGGGTCGTCGCTCGTCAGAAAGTCTTCGACCTTGATAACCGTCGGTGTCGAACCAGTCCACTTCAAGCGATCGCAGTGTACGCGATTCGTAATGACGTTGCCGACAAATAGCACGTTGCGATAGTTGGCCGGGTAGTTGGGGGACGTGCTATATGTCACGCCCGCGATACCGGTGCCGCCGTGGTCGATATGCGTAATCTCGGGTGCGAAACCCAATCCATCATGCGGCTTACCGAAGCTTTGGTAGTATCCTTCTCGCAACAATAGCGTCACCGCCGACGAGTGGCAGTCGGCCGAAAACAAATTTCCCAGCGGATCGAAACTTAAACCGAAGGGGTTCACTTGCCCCCAACTGTATTGCTCGATCGTCGAGCCATCCGGCCGGAAGCGATAGGTGTTGCCCGATTGCATGTGGAGCACATCGGGCCCAATACCGCCAATCTTTACATGGCTATCGTTGCTGAAGCCATGATTCGCGTAAATCCAACCGTCGATCCATCGTGTGAACGCGTTTTGATCGCCGTGCGTATCGGTGACGCCAAATGGTCCAAACATCACCTTTCTTTGATCTGCCACGCCATCGCCGTTTGTATCAGTGAAGCGGTAAATGTTTGGAATCGACCATCCGATCGCTTCGGTATCGCTCAACGGCACGACGCCGATCGGTATGCTCAAATGCTCGGCGAAACGGCTAACTTTTTGCGCTTTTCCGTTCGCCGCAAACTCGCCAAAGATGCTGATTGCGTCGCGGGCCGCTTCTTCACTCTTCGCCGGAAACGGATATTCCAAACTGTGAGTCACCCACATGCGGCCGTGGGCGTCGAACTTCAGATTTATCGGTTTGTGAATTTCCGGCTCCGCCGCGACGAGTTGCACCTCGAATCCGGGCGGCACGTGGAATTTTTTCACTTCTTCCGCCGGCGTGAGCGGCGGCGTTTCGGCGATCAGCGGTTGGGCGTTGACACGAGTTGCAAACGCGAGCACCGTCAACGCAGCGGCCAGCAGAAATGAGCGCATAGTGGTTCTCTACAAAGAAAGGACGCGAAAACAACGGCGGCCCAGGGGGGTGGGATTTCAAGGCGGGAGTGGCGTCGAGCGATTCAATGAATCACGGTTACCACCACGCGCATTGTACACTGTGCGCAGCTTAATTGTGAAGCATTTGGCACTGCGCTGTTTGAGGCCTTGCCGCCCCTGAATTGGTTAACAACCGAAGCTGGCCGCAGATTACGGTGCGTCGGTATTGAGGACCGCCGCTGTCACGAACCAGCCGTCTTTCTCGCTACGCACAACATCCGCATGCGGCCCGAAATACCGCCGGACCGATTCGAATTCGGGCAGGCTCGAACCATCAACGCGCTGCTTGCGTGGCAAACCCGATTTGCGATCAGCGTCGGTGGTAAGCATGTTGTTGAGCAACTTGCCGAGCATTGATTTCGATTCGGGCATCCGATTCTCTCGCACCATTTCGAACACCGGCCGAACCTCTTCGTCGCCCCGGCCGAAGCTCCATCCACTGCGCTCGCCCGGCGCGAGCTTATCCATCACGGCCGTAAGTTGCTTGTAGTCGGCACTGCTGGCGAGACGTTCGCGTTGGGCAAAGCCTTCTAACACTTCGGTCAGGTACGCGATATCCGACGCCATCATCAAGTGGCCGAGCGCCACGGTCACCGCGGAGTTCGGCAGCACCCGCTCGTGATCCTTTTTCGCGTTTTTGCTGTTCTTATTCGAGCGCGAGGTGGAGAAGCCTGGCACTTCGACTTCGGGCTCCACGACAACGTTCGATTTCGCAGTTCGCTCCCATACGATGTATTGCCCAATTTCACGGCGCTTTACATCGCGCTCATTCTTCATCCATTTTTCCAGCGTTTTAGCCAGCGCGGCTTCGTCTTTCGCTTCGATTGCGAACACCGAGCGCTCACTGTCCTCAGTGATTGGCGTGTCGTAGTTCGTGACAACACTGATGCGATTCGTCAGGTTGCCAATGAACTCTTTGCGAACGTCGACTTGCGGCCCGTAAGGGTCGGTCGTCCAACCTTCGAGCGTGTTCTTCCACGCATCTTCGTGCTCCTGCACGGCGTCGAACAATGGGCCAATGTTGTCGAACGCATCGACCAGACTCACGTTCATGGTCGAGTAATTGGCAACCATCCGCGGCACCCAAGATTCGGGCTCAACTGCGGGGCCGTTCGGCAGTTGCATCATCCGCATCGAAAGGTTCCATCGCAGCGGATCGTTTTCTTTGCCCTTCACGGGCGGTGCATAAACGGATGCCCGTAACAGATATTCGATATGACCATCGACCAGTTGGTTCACGTAGCCGCCGGCGCCTTGAATCGCATCGAATCCGTTGTCGTACAGAATCTTGGCCATATCTTGGCCGTGATGTTGTTGGCTCGTCCGCAGAGTGCGAGCGGCGAAGATGAATCCGAATGGCTCGACAAACCAGCGGGCCTCGGGCTCGAGTTGGCCCGCTTCTTTGCTACAACGTGCCATCGTGGCAACGTAGGCAGGAACGGACTTTAAATTATCCGTCGCCTTGCCGTCGAATCGTTTGAGCATTGCTTCAACTTCGCCGCGGTCGTCCGCGCCGCAAAGTAAATCGTCTTTGAGGAAGTAAACGGTCTGCTGTTTGGCAGCAGATTTTTGCGCGGGAATATCGAAAACGATCAGCGTCGTGTCTCCGACCTTCGAATTCGATTTCTTTCCGCCGCGTTTGGCAAATGAGCGCTCGATACGAGCGAGCAGTCCGTCCGCCTCTTTCTGATGGCCCGTGACATTGATCGTTATCGCCATCGTGGCATCCGGAAATTTGCGTTCGATAATCGAAAGGCTTAGCTCGCCGCCGGTCACACCCTTAAGGTCATCAAGCGTGATGCCAAGTTTGCGCTCGGTGGCCCCAAACTCATCGCTCATTTGCTTTCGCAAATCAGTTTGGAAACCCTGCATCGTGTCGTCGGCGAACAACAGACCAAGTTGCGTCTTATCCCACCGGTCCTCAAAATCTTTGGGGTGGGCAAGCGAGACGTAGCCCTTCGTGGACTTGGGGAGCAAAGTATCGCTGGCCGGAGCGGCCCACGCGGCTGCGGCAATCAGAAGAAGCAAAGGGAGAGACCAAAGACGTCGGCCCGTGAAATTTGCAGCCTGCAAGATAAAGTCTCCTAGACGGGAACGGGGTAGGGGGGCATATCGCCAAGGGGCCGATCCCTGGCCGAGACGACAATCCCTCATTCGTCATCGGCCGGCGGCGCGCGGAAGCCTTCAATGGCCCAAAAAAATCCGGCTGAATGGCCGAGCGATTCCTTCCGTGGTGGGCATTATACCGGGTCGGACGTGGCTGAAACGACCGCCAAAGATGGCATTTTCGGATGCGGCCGCACAATGTCGCACGACGCAAACCGACGGTGGAGAAGCGCTTCTGCGCACGGAGGTGGCTGCTGCAAAGTGCTTCGTCTGTCATAAGTCTATTCCGCACAACGACAAAGAACTAATTCACTAACTCGCGGCGGCGGCTCAGGTAGTCCCACAACACGTAGCGGTCGAGGTCGCGGCCGGCGGTGAAGAAGACGCGGCCTTTGGTCGATTCGGCGAGCCGGAAGGCGAAACGGACATCGTCCTCGGTCTGTGACCAGCTGGGCAGCAAAAACAGATTGATCGTTATCCCTTCGCGCTGACAGGCGAGACCTTCTCGCATGGTGGCCGCCTCGGTGCGGGGGTCGGGCGGGTAGAGCAGGTACAGCATCTGGTCGACGAAGTGGGCGGTTGGCAGGCCGTCCGTGATCAGGATGATTTGTTTGTTGGGCGTATCCTGAGTGGCGAGCAGTCGCCGGGCCATTGATAGCCCGTGTTGGATATTTGTGAAGTGGGGCGGAATTCGGTGCTCGCTCATGTCCTCGCGGCTCATGTCGGCACTTAGCCGCACGACCGAATTGAAGACAGTGACGGGCTTGGGCATTAGGTTCGCGATTCGGCCTGGTTCGACGAGCTTCGCAAACGAGTAAACCTCGATGAACCGCAGCCAATCGCCGGGGTATTCGGAGCTAATTAGCCCCTCGAGCGCGAGGCCCATGCGCTTGACGTTGATGTACTGCCCGTCGTAGCGCATCGAGCCGCTCATATCCATGAGGACGCACGTCGCGCACTTTGGATTGTTGCGGGTGCGATGGACTTGAATGTCGCTCGAGTCGAATCGCACGGGCAGGCCCGGGCCGCCGCGGACAAGGGCGTTGATGAATGTGCCGGTGATATCGAGGTTCGCGATCGAGTCGCCGAACTCGTATTGCTTCGTGGCCTGCATTTCGACGGCGCCTTCGCCGATGATCGGGCCTTGATGGCGGCCAGTGCGCGAGGGAGCTAACTCGCTGAACAATCGTTCCAACAACTTGCCCTGAAATAGGCGAGTTGCTTTTGGGCGTCAGGCGATAGCTGCCGGCTTTTTGTTCGAGGCCTTGCTGCTCGGCCATTTGCCGCAGGTAATTTTGAACTTGCTGCTGCAGCTCGCCGAGTTGGTCGACATCGCCGGGTTCGGCGAACTCGGAGAGGAGGTCCATATCGATGATGCCGATTTGGGCCGTCTTGCGGGCTTCCTCTAGTTGTTTGAGCAGCTCGTCGATTTTCTCGAGCTCTTCTTTGATCGCCAATGCTTGCGGCACGCTCATTCCTTCGTGGCCGATGAACTCATACTTCGCTGCAAGTTCATCGACCTGATATTTTTCGCCTAGCCGCTCGATTACGTTCACGAGCGAACAGGCCCATGGGGATTGGTCGTCTCCGGCGGCGTACCACAGACGTTCCAAGTCGCGAATTTGTTCCGTCTTCACGGCTTTATAGAACGCCTGGCGAAACGGCTTGGGAACTTTGGTTTCCGTCGACTGGTCGATGAATGCTTGCTGGGCGCGTTGTTCGACCGTACGCGTTTCGTAGCGAGCTAGAATCTTCCGCTTGCGTTCTTCGAGCATCGCGATGAGGGCATCGATGCTCGGGCCGAGGCCGGCGATTTGGCTGGGGTCGAGGCGGATCGCGCGGGCCAGCTCTTCCTCGGTGAGCTCGCGGTGCGAGCCGAACATGAGCATGTGCTCCATCGCGGCGGACGCCAGATCGGGCGGTGGCTGCGTGGGGCTCGGGAACTGTGCCGGGTCGTATTTTTGATAGGCGTGGATTACGCCGCCGAGCGTGTTGCGATTTGCCATGAGGGTATTATAGCGCGATGTTCGGGAATTAAAGGGCTGTGCCAAATGAGCGGGACCTGCGCGCTGAAGTTGCTCGGCTCGCATTTTCGCGATGCGGTGAATTTTTTTGAAATGCGCGTAACTCGATTTTTTAATACAAAATTCGGGGATATTGGTACGCCGTGACGTGGGCTCGGGCTGTAAAAGCCGGTGTTTTCCGTGGTTGGCCGTTCCAATATGCATGGATTTTTGGGAATTTGGAGTGCGCTTGCGGGTGGTTTCGATTCAAAAATGATGTCGTTAAGTGGTCAGGTGTCGGCTCGGTCGTGCGCTGCCGGATTTAACTGTGGAATTTCCTTTTGGGGTGTGCTTTGGTGATGAGTTAAGAAACCGGGGGCTAGCACGCCCGGCGGCTGATTCTCGCGTAGGGAACGTGTGTATAGTAGTGTGAGACGAAGCCTAGCATAGGTCGTGGCACAATTTCAACAAAAAAATGGAGGCGGGGGCCGAGATCGGGTAGCTCAGGTTTTTTGAAGCCGATCGGCGCGGCCATGAGAAGTAGGTAGCCACAGAGGGCACAGAGACCACGGAGAGATTTGCGGGGAGCCTGTTTTTTACAGGCACTCTATGAACTCTGTGCTCTCTGCGGCTACATGGTTTGGAAAATTGCTCCAAAATAAGCCGTGGTCCCTTTCGGCTTTTGAAACTGCGCGAAAAATTGGGAAAGTCGTTCGTCGGCCGATATACTCGTGATTGAGCTTTTTTTAATGGCCTGGGAACGTGACGTCATGCTGAAGTCGGTCACCATGTCGGTGGTTTTCTTGACTTCGGCCGCTTCGTTCGCGCAAACGATACATCTGCAAGATTTAGGAGCTGATTTCGTCCCCACCGCCGGAAACGCGGCAGGTGATTTAGTCGGTTACAGGCTTTCAACGAACCAGGCCGCTAGCCGCAAACCCAATGGCACGCTCGTCGACCTCGGCACGCTCGGCGGCGCTCAATCCCGCGCGACGGCAATCAGCGACGACGGTACGGTTGTTGTGGGTTGGGCACACAATGCGAGTGGAGTGCAGAATACTTTTCGTTCGGTCAACGGGGGAGCGATGTCAGCAATCTTCTTTGCCAGCTCTAGTGCAAACCAAGCCGTTGGTCTCGATTCTGCGGGAAATGTTTTCATTAATTTCCAACCCGGTTCCGGCCGGTTTATTTATCGATGGGATATCGCCACGGGCATTTCGAATAATTTAGTTGTGGATGATGCTAAGGCTACAGGAGTAAATGGGGCCGGAAAAATTTCTTTCGGGGATACTGCAACTGGGCAAGGCAAATACTTTGATGGGGGTACCGCCCATGGAATTCTCCCGAATGGTTACAACCCATCAGCAGGAATTAGCGACTCAAATTTAACTGCGGGAGTTCTTAGTTCACTCGCCGCATACTACAAGCTTGGCGATCCTTTAGCTCAAACAATCCCCAGCATCCTCTCCCTCGGCAACACTTCCACCGCCACTGGCGTCAACGATCAGAACAGAATTGTCGGCAACACGTTTTATAACGGCAGTGTCGCGACGGTTTTCATGTACTCGGTGACCGACGATGTTCTGACGGACTTGAACAATGCCGGCATAAACAGCAGCGACCCGAATCACGTTCCGCTGTATCTCTCTCAACTCAACGGCCTTACGGACGCCAACGTCTTCTTCGGTCAATACATCGACGCGAGCAACCAGCCGCGCTATTTTCAGGGTTACGTCGACGGCATGCTCCTCGGCAGCGACCCACACACAGCGGCCGGCGATTTCAACGGCGATGGGAAAGTCGACGCGGCGGATTACGTGATGTGGCGGCACACACTGGGCCAACCGGCCGCCTTCGGCCATGCGGCCGACGCTAATGCCAATGGCATCATCGATGAGGCCGACTACACAATTTGGCGTAACCACTTCGGGAATATTGGCGGCAGTGGTTCGTCGCTCGGCGGGGGTGCGAACGTGCCGGAGCCTGCGAGTGTTTGGCTGGCGATTCTGGCCGTGGCGCTGATGGCGAAGCGGAATCGACGCTTGGCATGAGGGGGGCGGGGCTAGAGTGGTCGTTGAGGGGCGTTGAATGTTGTCTCTTGCCGCTTGTGGCGGCCCAGGTTCGAAGAACCTGGGGTACCTGCGCCAATCTGAAAAACCTAGGACTTTGGCCTGGGTTATCTTAGTACGCCCTTCCGGAGCTTTCTCCGCGATTATACTGGAAGTTCTTGGGTAGGCGGCGGGCGAGTTTGGGGTGGGTGGTTTTGCTAAACCGCAAGCGGTTGGGATGCGGGCGGGTGTTGAATAGTTGGCATTTTAATGAATTTTTTTGATTGGCTTCGACGTTCGAAAAAAGGTGAGCGCTCGCCGGTTGCGCACATGACCTGGGCTCATACGAGCGTGGGGCGGACGATTTCGCGGACCGGGGTGTTTCTGAAGAAGCAGCTTTGGATTTGGCCCATTCTCGCCGTCGTGCTGCTGACCGCACTCGGCTTGGGGGTTCGGCATGCGATCGAAACCACGATGGAGAATGGTCTGAGATCAGAGCTACAGACATTGCTCGATGTCGAGACGGCCATGCTCGAAACCTGGTTCCATGCGCAGCGTTCAAATGCAGAATCGCTAGCCAATGGAGTTGACCTACGGCACCTCGTGTACCAGCTGCTCGAGAATTCGGAGGCGACCGGCCAAACACCGGCCAAGGATCAAAAGTCGGTTGTCGAACTTCGAGCGCAGCTAGATAAAACTCTGGCGCCTGCTCTTTCGGCCCACGACTATATTCGGTACCTCATCGTGGATAAGTCGAAGCGGATTATCGCAGCGACGTCCCGCGAACTCATCGGACAGCAAGACATACGGGAATACGATTCGTTTCTCACGCGCGCACTCGCGGGAGAAACGTGTGTCTCCACTCCGTTCCCGAGCACTGTCGCGCTAAAGGATGAGAACGGCCAAGTTCGCACGGGGGTGCCGACGATGTATGTGTGCGCGCCGATCCGCGACGAGAGTTTTCAAGTCGTGGCAGTGCTCGGGCTTCGAATTCGACCGGAACTCGAATTTACGCGGATCCTGCAGTTGGGCCGCGTGGGGAATACGGGCGAGACGTACGCTTTTGACAAGAACGGGTTGTTCGTCTCGAACAGCCGCTTCGATGACGGGCTAATTCTGCTCGGGCTGTTGCCGGACCAGGAGGATTCGCACTCGATTCTGCAGCTCATGGCACGCGACCCGGGCGGCGACATGACCGAAGGTCACCGCTTGACCAAGCGTCGACGCGACTTGCCGCTCACGCGAATGGCGGCGGATGCGGTTGCGGGCAACGCGGGGGTGGACGTCGCTGGCTATCGCGATTTCCGCGGCGTGAAGGTCGCGGGCGCCTGGAAATGGTTGCCCGACGCTGACATGGGAGTTGCCACCGAGATTGAATACGCGGAGGCATTTCGGCCGCTCGCCATTTTGGAATGGACGTTTTGGGGGCTATTCGGCCTGCTGGCGCTTAGCTCGATCGCCATCTTCGTGTTCACACTCTTGCTGGCCCGCTCGCGACGCGAGGCACAAAAGGCCGTCATCGAAGCACAGCAAATCGGCCAGTACAAGCTCGAGAAGAAGCTGGGCTCGGGGGGCATGGGCGTCGTTTATAAAGCCCAACACGCCATGCTCCGCCGGCCGACGGCGGTGAAAATGCTCGATGTCGATAAAGTGAACGCCGGCGCGCTCGAGCGATTCGAGCGCGAGGTGCAGATCACGAGCCAGCTTAACAATCCGAACACGGTGGCGATTTACGATTTCGGCCGCACGCCCGAAGGCGTGTTTTATTACGCGATGGAGTTTTTGGACGGCATCGACCTGCAAACGCTGGTCGAGCGTTACGGACCCCAACCCGTGCCGCGCGTCATTCATATTTTGCAGCAAGTTTGTGGCTCGCTGTACGAGGCTCATTCGCTCGGCCTCATCCATCGCGATATTAAGCCCGCTAACATCATGCTCAACCGCCGCGGCGGCCAGCCCGATGTCGTGAAAGTACTAGACTTCGGTCTCGTGAAAGCGATTGACGAGCAGAAGCAAGCTGGGCTGACGCAAAATGCCTCCCTCACCGGTACACCACTTTACATGTCGCCCGAGGCGATTCAAATGCCGAACTCGGTTGACGCCCGTAGCGATATTTACGCTGTCGGCGCGGTCGGATATTTCTTGCTCACTGGCGCGCCGGTATTCGAGGCGGATGATGTCGTCGATCTTTGCCAAAAGCACGTCGCCACGCCGGCGACACCGCCATCGGAGCGCGTGCGGACGCCGATTCCCGCCGCGCTCGAAGCGGCACTCTTGGCATGCTTAGAAAAGTCGCGTGCGAAGCGTCCGCAAACGGCGCGTGATTTGTCGATTCAGATTTCGCGGTGTCCGGAGGCGCTTGAATGGTCGGTCGAAGACGCCGACGCGTGGTGGGGGCGGCATGAGCGTGGCCAACCGATCTCTGCGATACAAGCGGCACCTGCGGCGAATGCCCGGACTGCCAACCAGCGTTATGACATGACGATCGATCAAGGCTGATTTGAACCGCATTATACGGGCAGATCGGGAGGGGAAGTGGCTTTGCCTAGAGCCGGTTTCAAAACGTCGTAGCTGAAGTCGCAAGACTTCGAACTCGGCCGGATTCTTGCGAATCCAGCTACTGGCAGTGGGTGCTTTTTCGCGACCAGCGGTCGCGGCTTTATGTTGGAAGGCTTTTACCGTTACTTGCTTTTGAGATCGAAGGCTGGCAATTCCTGGTTGCCTAATTTGATCGTTGCCTTGAGTTCGCTTTGTGCGTTGTACCGTTTTGGCAGTATTTCTTCGGTCAGGTCAACAGTGGGGCTATCGGGCGTCTCGTATACTTTTTTCTTACCCACTACTTTCTGTGCTGAAATGGACACACGTTTTTCGCCGGGCGGCACCTTCGCACTGAATTTGCCATCCAAAATCATTGCATCCGCTGTATGCGTGCGGCCATCAGCCGGATCGAATCGGATGTTGCCAGACTTTAGCGGCTGCCCATCGACTGAGACAGTTCCAGTCACGGTGCCGTGCTTGGCGTCCGCTGAACAGCCCAATATCAAGCCGAGGACTAAGCAATAGGAAGCGAGAGTTAGTCTACCTGCTTTGAATACCATCTACCGCTCACTCTTACTGCCGAATCGTGGAGAACATTGCTCGTTCAATTGCTTCCCTCGGAAATGACTTCGCTACCGTTCATCGTTCCCATGGCACGCCACAGATCGAGCGCGATGTCGTTGGTAACGAAGCGCAGCGAGCAGTCGGCCATGATTACGTTCACTCCGCCGGGGTGCCGGCTGCGTGCGGCTTTGTGAGCATAGGCGCCGATCAACGCGGGCGGATCCTCGGGTAAATTCTTCCCGCCATTTTTAAGATACGGTGTGACATCTGTGCCGTTGTTGGGAGTATCAATTGTCATGTACTCCGTGCAGCCTTCACCGTCATTCAGCATGTCGCCACGGATATCGTAGGTGTCGTCGGCCATCGTGCACACGGTTTCTGAAAGCAACATCGTATGCGAGGTGCCATCAGTAATATCCTTAAACCTCACCAGCCGGGGCAACGTTGCTGTCGCAAAGTCTTCGAGACCGAAGGGTGCGAGCCCGTACTTGGCCGTCCAGGTCGGGTCGGGAGGATTGTAAGGTGGTGCAACGGGTGGACCGGGCATGGCCAATTGGCCCCAGTTGATGACATAGTTTCCGCGGCATCGCCAATAGGGATCTCCTGTCCACATCGCGCCGGGCCGATCGCTCGCGCAGTAATAAATTGACTCGGGCTTCGCGTAAATGCCTTTTGTGTCGTTAACGTATGTGTTCGGTTCTCTCCAGAAATCTGTCGTTTGATCAAACAGTGCCGCATGGTCCTGGCTCTCCAAATACGGCCAGGTGTAAACGACCCACACCCGCCGCGGATTTGTACGTAACGGTTCCGGCAATCGGTTTTGCGAAGCATGATAGTTCTGCATCGCGATGCCCCATTGCCGAATCGTATTCTGGCAAGCCGCCCGCCGGCCTGCTTCCCGCGCCGATTGAATGGCCGGCAGTAAGAGGGCGACGAGGATCCCGATGATGGCAATGACGACCAGCAGCTCAACAAGCGTGAACGCCCTGCGAACACCGCACAACGGAGATCGATTTTTCATATTCTACGCGAGAAGAGTGTGACCGCCCGACCGCAAAATAGAAGCGCACACGACACGCAGTATAGCTGCGGGGTAGAAAATTGCCAGAACAAGATTTGGCCGACCTAGGCTTTCAAGAACGAGCGAATGGCGAGCCCGATGGCAACCGTTGTGGCGAAGAAAAGCAGGATCGTCATTCCGCATCCCTTCGCGGGCGGCACCGTGAACTTACCCGGTTCGATCCGCCGCAGTTCCGCCTCAAGCGCCTCGATGAATTCCTTGGATTCTTTCAGGCCCATGCCTGTGGATTGCCGATGGAACTTGATCGCCTGAATCTTCCTGCCCGCAAACACCGCCGCTTGAATCTGATCGATGTCTTCGTTCGTCGCAGAGCCGATCGCCAACCCTTCGAATGTACCACCGATTTCCAACGCCTCGACTGCGTTCTTGGCGTCTGCCAAACCAGCCCCGGTGGCGCTGCGATACAGCCTGATCGCTAAGATCTTGTTACCGGATGCAAGAGCCGTTTGAATTTGGAGCAGCGCGTCGTCAGGCAAAGGATTCGCCATGGTGCGTTCCGCGAAGAAAAGTGCCCGATCGCTAGAAACGCAACGTCAACTCAACTTGCGCATCTTTGTCACCCGCCCGGTCGCCACCCATTCGCACACAAAGATGTTGCCTTGGGCATCGAAGCAGGCGTCGTGGGGGTGGATGAATTTGCCATCCGGCCATTTATCCGGATGCTGGCGGATCCCCTTTTTCATGACCTCTGGCCCGCCACTGCGCATCGTCGCCGAATTGGGCGACGACTTGATTCTTACCGTTCAGGAGCGTGACCCGCGCTTGCAGATCGGGCACCAGCATCAGTTCACCGAACGTGTCGATGTTCGCCGGCAAGAAGAAGCCGTCCAGCGTTTCTTTGTGTTCGCCATCGAGCGTGAACCATTGCAGTCGCCCATTGGCGCGGTCGGCGACGATCGAGTGTCGGCTCCCGCCCGTCACGTTTGTCGATCCAAACGCCGTGCGGTGTATTGAATTGGCCATCGTCCTTGCCCGGCTTGCCGATCGTCTTTTTGTAGTTCGCTTCGTGATCATACAAATGAATCACATACGCGCCGTAGCCATCTGCCAAATAGAAATCGGTGCTGTTCGGACGAAACGCGATGTTTGTTGGCTGAAAGCGATCACGGGCCATGCCAGCCTTCGTGCTCTTATCTTCGCCCTCGGCATAGATGCCGGATTCCATCGGCGCATGGCGTTCCCAAATCGGCTCGCCCAACAGCGTGAGCTTTGCGAACTTCTTGAGCCCCTGGTAGCCGGTGACGTATAGGAACTCTTCGCCGTTCTCGTCGTGTACTTCGAGGCCGTGGCCGCCGCCTTGAAATTCCTGGCCGAAAGAGCGGATGTATTTGCCGTCGGCATCGAAGACGAAGATGGCCGGGTGGTCCTTTTTGTCTTTGTGACCCTCGTGGATCACGTACAAGTTGCCGGCTTTGTCGAACGCCACGTCATGTGTGGTTTGCCAGGTGAACCGATCCGGCAGTTGGGGCCAATTGTGCTCGACTTCGTACTTGTGTTCGCCCTCGCCCAAGATAATTGGCGAATCGGTCTTTTTGGCGGTGATGATCCGTGGCGCGGCTGCAATTCCGACGGCGCCGACCGCCGCGCCAGCCGCCAACTGTAAGAAATCTCGACGACGGATCGTAGAGGACATTTGCGCTACTCCTTTCACGAACTCCAACCAGATCGTGTGTTACGCAACAGCGTGAAGGCGAATCGCCTTATCTCTTAAACCAGGCCATCGAGCGTTAGTTCTTTTTCTCGGCAGCCGCTTTGGCCTCGGCTGCAGCTTTGTCAGCGGCGGCTTTGTCCGCAGCGGCCTTATCTGCAGCCGCTTTGGCTTCGGCCGCCGACTTGTCGGCTTCGGCTTTTGCCGCGGCAGCTTTCTCGGCTGCCGCCTTGGCATCAGCAGCGGCTTTTTCCGCGGCGGCCTTTTCTGCCGCTGCTTTCTCTGCGGCTGCTTTCTCTGCGGCCGCTTTCTCTGCGGCTGCCTTATCTGTTGCAGCCTTATCTGCCGCAGCTTTGTCCGCTGCAGCTTTGTCTGCCGCAGTTTTTGCATCGGCCGCCGCCTTCGCTTCTGTAGCCGCCTTGTCGCCAGCCGGTTTTGCATCGGCCGCAGGAGCCGCACCACCTTCAGCTTCCTTCAACTGCTTTTCGATATCCGCCACGCGCGCGTTCACCGCCTCCGAATTCTTCTTCGCGGCGTCGAGCGCCTGCTGAGCCTTCGTTTCATCCGCCTTTGCTTCTTCGACTTGTTTCTTCGTTGCCTCAAGTTCCTTCGTAAGACGCATTTTCATAACGACGGGGTGGTTGTAGCCCAGGTTGACCATCAATCCTGGAATATCTTTCTCAAGCCCCATCGCCGGTTCGTAATTGACTTTCGTCTGCCATAGATACAGATTCCGTAGATTCTTCAGCCCTTTCAGGTTCGGCACGGCGGCATCCGTGATGCCGGTCCCGAACAGGTTCAAATACTGCAGACTGGCCAGACCTTTAATATGTGCGAGGCCGGCATCGGTAATCGTCGATCGCTCAAGATGTAGCGTCGCCAAATTCTTCAGTCCCTCGAGTGGCGCAAGACCCGCCTCGGTCGGCTTCGAATCCGCCAGATTCAATGCGTAACACTGTTCGGCAACTCCACTTAGAAGTGCGATCTCGGCATCGCCGGCAGGCTCGCTGCGATGTGCGAACGATACGGTGAGCAGCGAACTATCCGCGAACAATGGCATCACCTGCGCACCGGCGGCGGTTAATTTGGCGATTGCCTCCTTGGGCGCCGGCGAAACTTTTGGCGGTGGAATCTCAACCGGTTTCTCCTCTTTCTTCGGCGTCGCTGCCGCCGCATCCGTCGCTTGCGGCTTAGTGGGTGTCGCCGCCACTGCCGCCGCTACGGGCAGTACGGCTCCCTCCTTGATCCACTTGGCGATCAGGTCGATCTTATCTTGCGACAGCGGATCGCCACCCTTCGGCATCCGTTTCTTGTCCGCTGCCGGCAACGAGATTCGCTTGTACAACGCGCTCTTATCCGGTTCGCCCGCAACGAGCAAATCCTTTTGGGCGTCCCATTTCTCTTTGATATGGGCCGCCGTATCGAGACGCAGCTTTGCCGCCGCTTTTTTCTCGCCGTGGCACTTGGCGCAGCTCTCAGTAAGGATCGGCTGAATTTGTTTTGCAAAGTCGATTTTGCCATCGGCCCGAACACCCTGCACGCCAAACGCCGACAACACTGAACACGCGATTAAGATACGCAACATGGAAGTTTCCTCACCGGAATTGCTCTTACTATTGATTCTGATTCAATAAACGGCTCTTCGAGCTAATAAAAGCACAGTCGAACTCGCCTGACACCACCCCCGACGGCTTTACCACCATTGTAATTGATCAGCCGGGTCTAGGCAGCCGGCGTCCAGTGCTGAACGGCCAGCGCCGCAGCCCCCAGTGCTCCGCCGAATTCGCCCATTTGGGAGGCTTCGATCCTTGGCACCCGGCCGTGGAGCTTGGGAGTCAATTGCTCGACGACGCATCGAAGGGGAGTTAAAAAGCTTCGGTCAAGCTCGGCCAATGGGCCGGCGATAATGACCTGTTCGGGATTCAGCAGAAGGTTGATCTGGCAAATTGTTCGTCCAAGATACGCTGCCGCCTGGCTGAGCACCCGGACGACCAGCAAATCTTCGTCGCGGGCCGCAGTGAGAACCTCCTCAATTTGGATTGGTCGATTGGTCTGCAACACGAGACTGGTTTTGGCGCCCCGTCGCACCTCGTCCGTCAGTTGCATCAGAATAGCGCGCACGGAAGCCATGTGTTCGAGTGTCGTCGGCCGCGAGCCGTTGATTGCATCGTCGATTGTCGGGCAGGGCCACCCGCCAATTTCGCCCGCCATATTCTCCAAGCCGCGGTGCAGCTTTCCGTCGAGTACAACTCCCGCGCCAATGCCGCTGCGAACCCCTAAGCACACGAAGTTCTCGACTTCCTTCGCCCGCCCAAACAGCCGTTCTGCTAAAGCCATGGCGCGGATATTGTTTTCGAGATACACTGGCACACCGAACTTTTGCGAAAGTTGCTCTGCAAGAGGTATCCCACGCCACCCGCGAATGAATTCGTAGTGAACGGCAATGCCACGCTGAATATCGACAGTACCCGGAACTCCGACGCCGATTCCCAACAGCTTGGGGCCAATGCCACCGACGTCGGTGATCGCTTGTTTGATTTTCCGAACAACAACTTGCGCCGAATCGGTGCTGTTGATTTCCACATTGCGTCGATTGAGCGATTCCTGTGAGAAATCGATCGCTGTCGCTGAAACCTGTCGGGCCTCGAAATCGACCCCAACGAACTGCCCCATTTGCGGGTTCAGTTCCAGAATCGTTGCCGGCCGCCCGGCGGTGTACTCATATTTCCTCCCTTCGCGCAGTACGCCGTCAGCAATAAGTCGCTCCACATACGTACCAATCGTCGACGGCGCAAGGCCCATTTCTCGCGCTAGTTCGATCCGAGAAACGCCGTCTGCAAAGCGTAAGCGATGAATAACGGCCGTCGCCACCGCCGTTGCATTGTTGTGCTTCGCTTTGTTTGGCTCTGTGGATCGCATTACTTCGATTACTTTTGGTGATGAAAGCGAGCACAAATCACGCCCGCCATTGTTTGCCCGCTACCCCGTTACGGACGCCTGAGTGAATTGCTTCCCCGAAAGGCGCTTGTGCAACCATGGCACGACAATTTCATATCGCGGTTGAATTTGGTGAATCTGTGCGATTTTCCAGCATCATTGCCCTCTCGGCCTTGAAGTATGACGGCTGGCCTGGCGAGTGTAATAGTTCAATCCGACTAACATGATAATACTCATCAACATCGCCGAATTGTGCTAGTTCTGCCAATTATTTTGTTGACCGAAATATTTCGAGTTGTTAGCATCATCACCATCGGTTTAGTGTGCCACGAGTACGCTCTCTCTCCTCTGATACAGGTGACACATGATCTTCGTCGGACGGCGTTGTTTCGTTGCTACGTTAGTCTTCCTAGCGGTTACTGTGACTGCTGTTCATGCTCAAACAGACTATTACTTCAATCCGCCCACCGGAGTGGATCTAGTAGCGTTTCCCCAGATAAATACGTGGGATCTCTCGAATTTCGATTGGAATTCGGTAAATCAAACGACGCCGGCGATACCGTCGAACAATTACGTTTGGCAAAATGATACCGTGACCAATGGTGGCGAACGCGCAAACTTCGGCAATACGTCCGGCACGGTAACGCTCAACAATAACATTAGCGCGTATGGCATTAACTTCAACTCGGCCGGTTACACGATTGCCGGTGGCGGCAATGTGTTAACGCTGTATGGTCCTGGCGGGCCCATTAATGTGAACACCGGGGCCGCTGGTAGCGCCACGATTTCCGCACAGGTCGCCGGTAACGTAGGTCTGACGGTGGTGGGTAAAAATGCACCCAACGGCGGCAACTTGGTTGCCGGTACGCTGACGCTAACCGCTGCGAATACTTACTCCGGTAACACAACGGTCACTGGTGCCACATTGGTCGGCAACCCGCAAGCTTCTGGTTCCCCGTTCAGCTCCGGCGCGATTACACTTAACGGCGCAATCCTCGATCTAAAAGCGGCAAACGCCAATGCCACGAGCGCGACCACCGTCGGGAATCTGACGATCGGAGCAACAACCGGAAGCACCGTCGGCGCATCGCAATTGATCGTCGACAACCAGGCGAACTCGCCCTCGGTTACTTTTGCGCCTGGGAATCTCGTCCGTGGAGGCTCCGGAAGCGCGTTAGTGATTACGCCAAACACCGGATCCCTCGGAAACAAAGAGAATATTACGTTCACCAACGGAAGCAGCTTGCTTACCAATGGCATCTTACCACCGTGGGTTGTGGCTACCACCAGCGGTTCAGACCTGACAACAGATTTCGTCACCTATAGCACCGGCGGCGTACTGACGGGTGACTACAACGGAAACGGCGTCGTCGATATGGCCGACTACGTCCTGTGGCGCACCGATATGGCAGGACACGGCGGCGCAGCCGGGTACAACACGTGGCGCACGAACTTCGGCGCTACTGGTGGTGGCAGTGGAAATGGCGTCGCTGTAGCTACCTATACTTCCACCGATTTGACCACATCTAACAGCAATAGTGTCGTCAACCAAGCAAGTGCCCCGACGATTACCGGCAACGTTTCCGCCTATGCCCTTAAAACCAACCAGGCAATCGATCTGGGCGGCCACGCACTCACGTTGGGCAACGGCAGTGGCCAGAGTGGGCTCATTCTCAATGGCGGCGCATCCGTTACCAATGGCAACATCAGCTTCGGACCAACCGAAGGGATGATCTTCTCTGAAGGCAACACAACCCTCGGCTCGACTGGCAACACTATCACGAGCAACGGACTGACGATCACGGGCGTGGGCACCACAACCACGACGATCAACGGCAACATTGTCGATGGCACCGCGCCGGCCAAGCTCATTTATACCGGCACCACTTCGTCCAGCGGGCTTGTGCTCAACGGCAACAACTCCTACAGCGGTGGCACGACCATCGCCATCAACAATTCGGTCAACAACGGCCCGAGTATTAGCGTCGGAACTGATACGGCGTTCGGAACAGGCAAAGTGACGAACATCCTGTTGCCTGGCACTAGCTCACCAGTCATGCAGGGGACCGGCGGCGATCGTACCCTCGCTAACGCCTTCGATATCAACGGCGGCTTCACTTTTATCGGATCGCAATCTCTGACGTTCACCGGCCCCTTCAATGTCATTCAACCGCAGGTTGGCGGCACACGGACGCTCAGTAATACCATTACCGCCAGCGGCAAATCGGTCACCTACGGTTCGTCCGGCTCGCCATCGACGATCACGCTGGGCAATCCGGTCTCCAACGGCGGCGACGGCCTGGGAACGACGCTCATCATTAGCAGTTCGGCAAACACATCGACTGTGGTTAACGATGTGCTGGTAGACCCGGCAGCAGGCGGCGGAACCGCGAGCGGTGGCGTGGGCTATGCAGGCGGCAGCTCCTCCGGCGTCATTCGAATTAACAGTCTCAACACTTATAGCGGTCCGACCCTGCTCAACGGTGGTTCGACGCTCCAGATTCCCAATGACACTGTCGGCAGTTATCCGTCTATCACGTCGGGGCCATTCGGTGTTGGCACACTGACCCCAAACAATGGTACCAACAACATCATGCAGCCGATCGGCGGCGATCGCACGATCGCCAACGCCATGGCGATGAACACCGGTTTTACTGTCAACAACTCGACGGCTACAGGCGAAACGGCTCGCAACATTAAATTCACTGGTCCGTTAACCCTGACCTCCGCCACCGGACGTACGATCGCCAATAACCTTGGCGCCGGAAACACCCTGACGCTTGGAGACGCCGGGAGTCCTTCGACTCTCACTGGTAGCAACACGGCCGGTGCGACGATACAGTTTTCGTCGAACAATTCCGGCAACTTCACTGTCGTTAACGACGTAATGCAGGACGGTGCCTCCCCGCTGCCGGTGAGAATTAGCAACGCCAACACGGTCACGTTCAACGCCCAGAACACCTACAGCGGCGGCACGCTTCTGGACGGCGCGGGCACGATCATCCCGATCACGTTGAGCTCGAATGCTTTGCCGAACGCCGGCTTTACTTCCGGCCCGTTCGGCACGGGAACAATCACATTTAATAACGGGACCAACCAGCATTTGCGACCGACTGCAAGCGATCGAAGCATCTCCAACGCGATTACGATGCAGACCGGCTTCGCAATGGACAATGCGACCGGCGAAACGTTCAATCTTACGTATGCTGGCCCAATAACTATGATCAACGCCGGCAAGTTCATTTCCAACGGTTTTGCAGTTGCCAATCAGGGCGGTTCGATGATCATCGGCGACGCGTCGGCACCATCGACCATCACGTTGGCGACAGCCACCGGCCAGAATTTGAGTTTTGCCGGCCTGTCCGGACCAGTCATCGTGAACGACCTGATCCAAGATGCCACTGGTATCAGCGGTAACGTGTCGGTCAATCCCAACACCAACAATAATTCGCCGGTAACCTTTACCGCCGCGAACATATTCACGGGGAATGCGAATTTGGGCGGCGGCGGCAACGCGGCTAGCGGCCAGGTGCAGTTGGCCCTAAGCACCGACGGCGATTTTGGAGCGATCAATTCAGGTCCGCTGGGGGTAGGAACAATCGTCGCCGTTAGCACGAACGCGACCACACCGCCATTGACGCCCTTTAACGCCGACCGCACGCTTTCCAACGCCGTCAACTTAAACGGCAACTTGAGCGCCGCGAACGCGCCCAGTGAAAACTTCAACCTGAACCTTACCGGGCCGATTTCACTTACTGCAAGCGCTGGCCGATCGATCATCAACAACATGACGGGCACTCTTACACTCGGCAAATCGACCGTCGGCGATTCCACCCAATCTGTCACCTTGAGCGGGACCGCCGCTCAGACATTGACGTTCAATGGTGCCAGTACCGCGACAACGGTCGTCAACGATGCGATCACCAACGGTGGGAGCGGCTTCATACCAGGGAACGTGGCAGTTTCGGGCAGCACCGTCCGATTCAATAACGACAACACGTTCGGCCCCAGCACCGCCCCCGGAACCACTACCAACACAACCGTATCCGGCACTGGCACGCTGCTGGTCAATAACACCAGCGGCTCTGGCACCGGTTTCGGCAATGTGGCGGTCACTGGCGGAAAGCTGGGCGGGACCGGGACAATTTCCCAGTCCGTCACGGCAACTGGCGGCGCGATCGCGCCAGGTGATCCGTTGGTCAACGGTGGTGCTGGAACGCTGAACATTGGTGGCAATCTTACGTATAGCGGTGCGGGTGGGCTAACCGTTGAGCTCGGCGGCACCACCGCCGGCAGCACCTATGATCAGCTACTTGTGGCTGGCACTGCAGACGTCAGTGCGGCCAGCGGCGGAACCCTCACGGTGAGCTTAATCAACAGCTTCAATCCATCGGTCGACACCGACTTCACCGTACTAACCGCCACAGGCGGCCTGACGACGAACGCGGGTGCTGGATTCGGCAACTTTTCTTACCCTGATTTCACACACTGGACGACGCAATACACCGCCAATTCGGTGGTCATTCATTACTCAGCCGCCGGCGGCGCAGGCGCTGGCAGCAATTTAGGCGACAACTCGGCGGTGCCGGAACCTGGCACTTTCGTGTTGGGGGTTTTGGTGTTTGGTGCGGCCCTGACTACATCGCGACGAGGATTTGGTCGCCGCAGCAATTGAATTCGGAAGCCGTGGAGTGGGATTGAGCCGGTACATACGCCGCGCAACGTGATCGTTAAGCTTAGCCAACAGCGGGGCTGCCGCTTGGTGCGAAGGACGACAATGCACTTGTAGCCGGCCGGAGCTTCGGTGCTGCGAATTAGGATGTCGCCGCGAGACTGGGAGACGATAAATGGTTGCGAGCTCAGCTTTGCGATGGGGTGCTAGTCTGGAATTTCGATTTTGGAAGTCGAATTCCGGCACGATGAAGGGCGGCCAACAATCCGCAATCCGCAAGAAGATTATTCGCTCTGGCAGGCAATCCGCAGTTGCGAAGCCGCGGCTCCTCCGTGGTTTTACGCTCGTGGAGCTGCTGGTCGTCATTGCGATTATCGGCATTCTGGTTGCACTCTTGCTGCCCGCGATTCAAGCGGCCCGCGAAGCGGCCCGGCGTGCCCAGTGTCAAAGTCACATGAAGAACGTCGCGCTGGCCGTGCTCAATTATGAGTCGGCAAAGAAGCATCTTCCCAAGGGCTTCGTTAGCACTCCAAGCAGCCAAAATTACGAGGGCTGGGCCTGGAGCACGTTCGTTTTGCCTTATTTGGAAGAGCAGAGCATCTACGATCTGATGAGGCCGTCAGAAACTTTCATAGCGCCCGTGCAATCGACGAGAACCGGGAAACGAAACCTGGCGGATATGATCCAGAACGCGAAGAACGGCGTCACCGCTGAATTTGTGCCGCTGCAAACGAAACTGCCCGTTTTCCACTGTCCTTCGGATAATGTGCCGGATCTTATTCCTTCCAACCCCACGGCCCAGTCGTCGCCGACAGCTGATGCACCACGGTGCAGCAAGGGCAAAGTGATCGACCAGTATCCCCAGTGGGACCGCTATTTCAATGGAATCCAGGTCTCCTCATCCAACTATGTGGGATCGAAAGGCACTATCGATGCAGGATGTACGGGCACCGGGTCGGGCACGGCGGCGTCGCCGTGGGTTCCGGACATGGAGCGGTGCGCCAATACCGGCGTCTTCTTCGGTGACAGTCAGGTTGGCCTCAAGCAAATTACCGATGGAACAAGCAAAACATTTATGATCGGCGAGAGAGATAAGTTCTGTTTCGCCGCCACCTGGGTCGGCGTGCGATGGCCGCCAGGCCCTGATGCTTGGAGCTCGAACTGGGCATTGGGGCACGTGGCAACGCCGCACGGAAAACTCAATTTCCAGTGCACGAACGATCACAACACCTGCACGGAAGGCTTCAGTAGTTCCCACTCTGGCGGCGCGTTCTTTGCGTTCTGCGACGGCTCGGTGCATTTCATCAACGACGACATCAGTTTTGATGACCTCGTCGGACAGGGATCGCCGCCTCAGATTGACTCGGACCCGAACGACAATATAAGCAACCCCTCAATCTGTTACGCCAACGCAAACACGAAAGCTGGAACGCCGTGTAGGTCCCAAATCGGCAACTTGGTTATCGGCGTTTACCAGCGCCTGGCATGGCGCAACGACGCCCAGGAAGTTGGTGGGGGTGACTTTTGAGGTTGGAACAAACGTGAACCGTTGCTCTATGCTACGTCTTCTTTTCTGTTGTTTAGCCTCATTCGTGCTGCTAACGGGTTGCGCTAAATCTGGGGCCGAGATCGCTCCCGTTACTGGTCGCATCACGCTTGACGGCAAGCCGCTGGCGTTCGCCATCATTACGTTTCAGTCAGAGGGAAAATCGGCAGCCAGCAGCGGCACCGATAAGGACGGCCGCTACGAGCTGATGTACAAGCGTGGTGTAAACGGCGCTCCCGTCGGCCTCAACCGAGTCACCATCCTTCCCGGCCCGGATCCATTCCCGAGAAGGCTCGTGATCCCGCCTTCCTATAATAGCGAATCGAAGCTGCACGCCGACGTCAAGCCCGGCCCCAACGTTTTCAATTTCGATCTGAAAAGCGACGAGTAATAGCGCTCGGTTTAGAAACAATCTTGGCGTCCCGCTCAACGAATTCGCAAAAAACAGGTTCCGCACGGAATCCGCGGCGCTCTTCTCCTCATCTTCTCCCTTGAGCGTTCGCTCCGCTTTGCCGAAGATGCGAATGTCTATGAACTGGCATTCGACGCTCCAGAAGGCCTAAATGGCGACCTCTCCCGGCAGAATCACGCGGTTGCTCGAACGTGCGCCGGCAAGCGTTTTGAATGGATACGCCGTGACGACGGCGTTTGTCGCGTACTTCTGCGTGTATGCGTTTCGTAAACCGTTCACCGCGGCCACCTACGAGGGCATGTATTTCGCGGACAGCGGCGTGGAGCTCAAAACGACATTCGTCATTAGTCAAATTTTGGGATACACGGCCTCGAAGTATCTCGGCATCAAGTTGGTTTCTGAAACGACGCGCGGCCGACGGTTGGGAATGCTGGTTGGCCTCATCGTATTTGCTGAAGCGAGCCTGCTGCTGTTCGCCCTCGTACCGACCGATTGGAAAGTGGTCGCGATCTTTCTCAATGGCCTCCCTTTAGGAATGCTGTGGGGGCTTGTCGTTCGCTACCTGGAAGGGCGGCGCACCTCCGATATTCTATTGGCCGGTCTCGCGTGCTCATTCATCGTTGCGAGCGGCGTGTTCAAAGACGTTGGCCGCGCGGTGCTCGCCGGCGATTCGATTCCCATCTTTGGCCTGCCGCTGCCGAACCCACTACCGGCACTCGATGAGTTTTGGATGCCTGCTGCGACGGGCCTCCTCATTCTTCCAATTTACTTGGTCGCGATCTGGTTGCTCAACCAGGTCCCCGAACCGACGCGGGCTGATATCGCTGCCCGCACGGAACGCAAATCAATGGGCGCCGCTCGACGTTGGCAATTCTTTCTGGAGTATCTGCCCGGGCTGCTGCTGCTAATCGCCGCTTACGTTTTACTGACGATTTTTCGAGATTATCGCGACAACTACATGGTCGATGTCCTCGACCAGCTTGGTTACGCGTACGAGCAACATAAAAACATCATGTCGCGCATGGAGCTCAGCGTTGCCATCGGCGTGTTGCTGACGATGTGCCTGCTGTACCTCATTAAAGACAATCGCCGGGGCTTGTTGGCCGCGTTGGCGGTTGTCGTCATTGGTTTCATCGTCATCGGCGTGGCAACGCTCCTCCATTACTTGGGCGTCATCAGTGGCTTTTGGTGGATGGCGCTCATCGGCTTAGGAGGTTACATGGCCTACGTACCGTACAACTCGGTGCTATTTGACCGCTTGATGGCCTCCACGCATTTCGTCGGAACGGCCGTGTTCGCGATCTATCTAGCCGATAGCGCTGGTTATTCGGGGAGCGTGCTCACACTGCTTGGCAAAGACTTACTTGCGGGAGAAACAACGCGTGCCGCCTTCTTGCAGTCGCTCTGCGTTGTCGTTTCGGTGGCGGGCTTGCTCAGCGTCGCCGCTGGAGGAATCTACTTTTGGCGGCGGGGTCGTGCGGATCGTAGGTCGAATGAAACCTAATCGTTACTTCGTCGGAAACACGATTCGCAGCAGCTTCTTCACTGGATCATAGAAGCGATCCACCACCCGCTCTTTGAGCGGGATGATCGCGTTGTCGGTGATCTTGATGTGCTCTGGGCAAACTTCCGTGCAGCATTTCGTGATGTTGCAGAAACCAAGGCCGAGTTCGTCCTTTACCAAGCCAAGACGGTCACCGATATCGAGCGGGTGCATTTCCAAGCTCGCCACGCGCACAAAGAAACGCGGCCCGCCGAACTCCGGCTGCTTCTCATGTTCACGCAGCACATGGCAAACGTTCTGGCACAAGAAACACTCGATGCACTTGCGGAATTCCTGCACGCGGTCCGCTTCTTCTTGCGAAAACCGAGGATCGCCGTCCGTCTTCTTCATCTTGAACGGCGGAATCTTCTTATTGACGCTGTAGTTCCACGACACGTCGCATGCGAGATCTTTCATCACCGGGAAAGTCTTCATCGGTCGAACTACGATTGGCTCGCCGGGCGGATATTTGTCCATCCGATCCATGCACATCAGCCGCGGCTTGCCGTTCACTTCGCCGCTGCACGATCCGCACTTGCCGGCCTTGCAATTCCACCGCACTGCAAGGTCGGGCGAATGCATGCGCCTGCACGGCATGCACAGCGTCGAGGACAACCATGCCAGGCGCGAGCGGGACCTTGTAGTCCACCATCTCACCCTTCTCGTTGTCGCCGCGGTAGATTCGAAGTGTCGCTTCTTCAGCCATGTGCATCACCTATATAGCCGTGCCATCTTGGCTCGGCGAAACTCGCAGCCATCTTGGCTCGACAAAATTCCCGGCCAATATGGCCGGGCTATCTAATCTTTCTTCAACAACTCTGCCAACTCCGGCGGCATTTCCGATCGCACCTCGCGATTCACGGAAATCCCATCCTTATTCTGCCGCACGACGCAGTTGACCTTCTGCCATTCCTTATCGCTATCTGGGAAGTCCTCGCGCGTGTGACCACCGCGACTCTCTGTTCGCTCGAGCGCCGCCTTGGTCACCGCCTCGCTAATGTCGAGCATGTTCTTGAGATCGAGCGCCAAATGCCAACCCGGGTTGTACTGTATATTGCCACCAACTTTGGCCTTCGCCGCTCGCGCACGCAGTTCGCCAATCTTAACCAAGGCCGCTCGCAAGTCTTCGTCAGTCCGCACGATGCCGACCAGGCTCTGCATGACGCGTGCGCAGATCTTCATGGATTGCGTATGGGTTCTCAGCTTGCCCATCGCCAAAGCACTTGAGCGCCTCGGCCGCTTCGCGCTCGACGTCATCTTGATTGATCTGTCCCTGCGAAACCTCTTTCGACTTCTTCGCCGCGTACTCTCCAGCCCGCTTGCCGAACACCAACAGATCGGACAGCGAATTACCGCCCAGCCGATTGGCCCCATGCATGCCGCCGCCAACTTCGCCAGCCGCGAACAAGCCCCGGCACGGTCGACTCCTGCGTTTCCGCATTCACTCGCACGCCGCCCATCATGTAGTGGCACGTAGGCCCGACTTCCATCGGGTCGGTCGTAATATCCACATCCGCCAATTCCTTGAACTGGTGATACATGCTCGGCAACTTCTTCTTGATCACATCCGCCGGCCGTCGCGAAGCAATATCTAAGAACACGCCGCCGTGCGGTGAACCGCGACCTTCGCGAATCTCACGCCGAATTGCTTTCGCCACTACATCGCGAGTCAACAACTCCGGCGGCCGCCGCGCCGTTGGCCTTTCGCCGCCGATCGTTTGCTCCATCCACTTATTTGCTTCCTCTTCCGTCTCGGCGAACTCACCCTTAAACATGTCGGGAATATAACGGAACATGAACCGTTCACGCTTGCCATTGAGCAGCACGCCACCCTCGCCGCGCACGCCTTCGGTGATAAGCGTCCCGCGCACGCTCGGCGGCCACACCATGCCGGTGGGGTGAAACTGAATGAACTCCATATCGATGAGATCCGCCCCCGCCCACATCGCCATCGCGTGCCCGTCGGCCGTGTACTCCCAGGAGTTCGACGTAATCTCCCAGCAGCGGCCGATGCCGCCCGTTGCCAGCACTACGGCCTTCGTCTTGAACACAACGAAACGTCCGCTCTCGCGCTGATATCCGAAGCAACCGGACACACGATTCCCGTCCTTCAAAATCGAGCGAATCGTGCATTCCATGTGCACGTCGATGCCGGTGTGAATGCCCTTATCCTGCAGCGTGCGAATCATTTCGAGGCCGGTCCGATCACCGACGTGAGCCAGCCGCGGATACGTATGCCCGCCAAAATTCCGCTGCAAAATGCGGCCATCCTTGGTGCGATCAAACACAGCGCCCCATTCTTCGAGCTCGCGCACCCGTTGCGGCGCTTCTTGGGCATGCAGTTGTGCCATCCGCCACTGGTTGAGAAACTTGCCGCCCCGCATCGTATCGCGGAAATGCGTTTGCCAACTGTCACGGTTCTCAACATTTGCCAGGGCCGCCGCTACGCCACCCTCGGCCATCACGGTATGGGCCTTGCCAAGCAGTGACTTGCAAACGAGCGCAGTCTTCGCCCCGCTAGCCGATGATTCAATCGCCGCCCGCAACCCAGCCCCGCCGGCGCCAACCACGACCACGTCGTATTCAAACGTTTGATACTTATCCATCTATCAATACTTCAATTCTTTAACCACAACGACACAACGGACACGGCGAAACTGTTTTTGTCGTTTTTCGTTGTGCTCGTCGTGTCGTAGTGGTGAAAAAGCATTTACAACAGCCGCAAATCATGAATCCACCCCGCCGACACCATCCAGATATAAAAATCGGCGAAGCCCACCGTGAACAAGCTCACCCAAAAAAACAAACCGTGATACATATTGAGCGACGTGCAGCAGCTCCACAGCTTATAGCGCGTCTCGCCGCTCGATCCTGAGAAGCAATCGAGCCCACCGCCCATCAAGTGCCGCAACGAGTGGCACGAGAATACGTACAGCGCGAGAAACACCAAGTCGACTGCCAGCACGAGCGTGCCAACACTCATTCCAAACTGAAACGTCCCTTCGCTGCCTATCACCGGCCACCGCGTCGCGTCATACACGTGGTGAATGTGCATGCACACCAACAGCAGGGCCAAATATAAGAAGTAGCGGTGGATGTTTTGAAAAATCCAAACTCCGCGCTCGCCTTTGTAATTCTTCTTGCAAGCCTCGGCGACCGCACACGCCGGCGGATCGCCAAACAATGCCCGATAGTACGCTCGCCGCGCGTAGTAGCAGGTGAGCCGAAAACCGGCCGGCATCCACATCACAAAGATCGCCGGTCCGATCCATTTAGGGACCCATTCCGGCAAAACCAGCAACGGCGAATAGAAGGGCGACAGGAAGTACGCGCTACCAGGATATAGCCCATTCGACTCAGCCCCATGACCAAATTCGAAATCCCGGCTCCACATCCCGCGAAACGTCGCATAAATAATGAACACGACGAATGCCACACCCATCGCCAGCGGCTGCACCCACCAAGTGTCGCGCCGCTGAGTCTGCCCAAATCCCTGCTCCCGAAGCGCTGCGGCATTGGTGGCCATGCGGTCAATTTCCTCCGACAAGTTGTGAATCTCGGCACTATATATTGTGTGCTTCCGAGCGTCAATTCGACGCCGTTCGATGATCCAGCACACTGCAACTACCGCGTAATACGATTCAAATCACGCTAATAGCCGGATCGCCATGCGACCGGGTCGCCCCGCCAAGCAAATCGACTATGATAAAAACTGCCCGCTCGCGACATCACTAATTAGCGGATCCCACCTCATGCGGCGCACCCTTTCTCTAATACTGGCCCTCGCCCTCGGCTCAAGGTTCGCGCCAGCCGCTGAAAATGCGCCCGCTAAGCCGCTCAACTTCAACCGCGACATCCGCCCCATCCTCAGTGAAAACTGCTTCCAATGCCACGGCTTCGATGAAAAGGCCCGCCAGGCCGACCTGCGACTCGACACCCCCGACTCCGCCCTCGTCAAGCACGACGACATCACGCCCGTCGTCCCCGGCCACCCCGAGCAAAGCGAGCTCTGGCGGCGCGTGACGAGCGATGACGAATCGGACATGATGCCGCCGCCCGATTCCCACCGCGCACTCAAGCCTGAGCAAAAAGCACTTCTCAAGCAGTGGATAGAGCAGGGGGCCAAGTACGAAAAGCACTGGTCGTTCATCCCCCCCGTAAAAGCGCCGCTGCCCGAAGTATCCGACAAGAGCTTGGCCGCGCAACGAAATCGACAACTTCATTCTCGAACGCCTCGATGCCGAAGGGCTGCATCATTCGCCCGAAGCTGATCGCCGGACGCTGATCCGCCGCGTGTCGCTTGACCTCACCGGTCTGCCGCCGAGCGCCGCCGAAGTCGAAGCCTTCGCCGCCGATGATTCGCCGGACGCCTACGAAAAACTCGTCGACCGACTTCTCGCCAGTCCTCATTTCGGCGAACGCATGGCACTCGTCTGGCTCGACGCCGCCCGTTACGCCGACACCAACGGCTACTCGATCGACGGTGGCCGCCAAATCTGGCTCTGGCGCGATTGGGTCATCAACGCCTTCAACACGAACCTGCCTTACAACGAGTTCATCCGCGACCAACTCGCCGGCGACCTGCTACCGAACCACACCGAAGCCCAGCTCATCGCCACCGGCTTCCAACGCAACAACATGAACACCCACGAGGGTGGCACGATCCCCGAAGAGAATCTCACGAACTACAACGTCGACCGCGTGAAAACCTTCGGCGAATCAATGCTCGGCCTCACGCTCGGCTGCTGCCAGTGCCACGATCACAAATTCGATCCGCTTACGCAAAAAGACTATTACCAAATCTACGCCTACTTCAACTCGCTGAGCGACGTCGGCCTCGATGGCGACCGCGGCATCGACTCCCGCCCCTCGATCGAAGCCAAAACCGTTCTGCAAACTGGCGAAGAACCCGAACTCCAAAAACAAATCGCCGCGCTGAAAGACAAGCTCGCGCACCCCAACGATGCGGAAGTCGAGCAATGGATCGCCGACGAGCGCTCGCGGCTTAGCGAGAGAGGCAAGGAATTCGCCCTCCACCCCATCGAGCTTTTGAAAGTCAGTACCCCCAACGCCGGTTCCGGCTTCGGCATTGAGGATTCGCATTTCGTCCACATAACGACAGGCGCCGCGCTCGTCGCCTACGACGTCTCGATGCACCTGCCCAAGCTCGACAAGCCATTGACCGGCGTCCGCGTCATTTTCTATCCCGACGCCAAGGCCCCCGGCGGTGGCCGCGGCTACGGCAACATTTCGGCCGCGCCGTTGCAACGTCCCAATAAAAAGAAGCAGAAAGCACCCGTCGCCGGTCGCGGCACGTTCATCGTCACCGCCTTCAGCGCCAGCGCCGACCCCGTCCCCGGCGACAATATCAACCTCAATCGCCTCCTCGGCTTCGCCGGGGTGACCGCCGACTCCTGGCTGCCTGATTGGCGCCCGGAAGGCGTCATCGACACCCGCGGCGACGATGGCTGGTCTCCCGAAGACGGTGACGGCCCCGCGCACATGACCGTCACGTTCGACAAACCGGTCGACACGAACACGACGCCGTTCATGACAATCCAACTCAACTTCGGCCACGTCGACGGCACCGTCGCCGCCCGTTTCGAGTTCCAAGCCATGACCGGCACCGACACTGACAGCGACCTACCCGAAGAGATCATCAACCTCATCGTACCCGGTGCGGTGGCGACGTCCGCGGCAACTGCGGCAGCCCCCGGCTCCGCCGGGGGTTCGGGTACGTCTATCGCCCAATCGCCAGTGTCACCATCATCACCGAGTTCGAACCAGCTTGCACCCTCGTCTTCGGGTGCCACTGGCTCCGCCAGTGCTTCTTCGAGTCTCGAAACGGACGATCAATCCGAACTCCGCCAATACTTCGCTGAACACGCCGATGCTTCCAAGCGCGACCGCATCGCACTCACCAACCTCGAAGAACGCCTCGATGTGCTTACCAAGAAATTCCCAACCATGGTGATGGACATCGCCGAGAAGCCGCGAGAGACCCACATCCTCAACCGTGGCGACTACGCCCAGCCCAAAGAAAAAGTCGAGCCCGGCACGCCGGCCGTCCTACCGCCGCCACCCAAAGGCGCGCCTGGCAATCGTCTGGGGCTCGCCGAGTGGATGACGATGCGCGACCATCCTCTCACCGCCCGCGTCGAAGTAAATCGCCTATGGCAAATCTTCTTCGGCACTGGCATCGTCGCCACGCCCGGAGATTTCGGCGCGCAAGGCCAATTTCCCAGCCACCCCGAACTGCTCGATTGGCTCGCAGTCGACTTCATGGACCACAACTGGGACGTGAAACGCATGATTAAAATGATCGTCATGTCCGCAACCTATCGACAAAGCTCCGATGTGCCATCGGCCTACGTAGACGCGTCTCTCCGAGACGCGAATTCGAGTCTCGGAGAGACTCGGCCACGTATTGATCTCCTCGCCCGTGACCCGCAAAACCGCCTCCTCGCCCGCGGTCCACGCTTCCGTCTGCCGGCCGAGTTCATCCGCGATGACGCGCTCAAAGTCAGCGGCCTGCTCGTCGACCGCCTCGGTGGCCCCAGTGTGAATCCATACACGCCGGGCAATCTATGGCGCGAAGTGAGTCACTACGGCAGCACGCCCGCAACATCGCAAACCTTTGAACAAAACCACGGCGAAAAACTCTACCGCCGCTCGCTCTATACGTACTGGAAGCGAACCGTGCCGCCGCCCAATATGCTCGCCTTCGATGCGCCTAGCCGTGAAGTCTGCGCGATGTTCCGCGCGCCGACGATAACGCCACTGCAGGCGTTGGTGCTGCTCAACGATACGCAATTCGTCGAAGCGGCCCGCGCTTTCGCCGAGCGCACGCTCAAACAACCTGGCGACGATCCCGCCCGCCTCCGCTGGGCCTTCGAGGAGTGCACCTCGCGCAAACCGACGATCGAAGAACTGTCGATCTTAGAAATGTCCCTGGCCCGCGAACGCACCCATTACAAAAACGACGAACCGGCCGCCGAAAAATACTTGGCGACCGGCGAATCACTGCGCGACAAAAAAATACCCGCCGCCGAACACGCAGCTTGGTCACAAGTAGCCGCGCTAATAATGAACCTCAGCGAAACAGTTACCCACAACTAACACACTGTATATAGCCCGGCCATTTTGGCCGGGCGTAACGCCGAGCCAAGATGGCTCGGCTATTTGGAGCGATTTCATGCATCCCCTCCATGAACTCCAAAACGTCGCCACGCGCCGCACGTTTCTCGGTGCAACCGCCGGTGCCGCCCTCGGCAGCACCGCGCTTAGCACGCTCCTCGGCAGCATTGCTCAAGCGTCCAGCACGTCATCAAGGTCGTCAGCTCCCGGCTCCGCTGGGGGTTTGCCTTCTCTCCCCCACTTCGCCCCCAAAGCGAAACGCGTTCTCTGCCTCTTTCAGTCCGGCGGTTTCTCGCACGTTGACTTATTCGATTACAAACCGGCGCTGCAGCAACACCACGGCCAAGATATTCCACCCTCCGTCAAAGGCAACCAGCGCCTCACGGGAATGACCTCCGGCCAGGCCCATTTTCCGGTCGTCGCCCCAATGTGGCCGGGCCGACGTTGCGGCCAAAGCGGCATGTGGATCAGCGATCTGCTGCCGCACTTGCAAAAAGTGGCCGACGACATTTGCGTGCTGAAATCGATGTACACCGAGTCGATCAATCACGACCCGGCCATTACGTTTTTCAACACCGGCAACCAACAGCCCGGCTACGCGAGCATGGGGGCGTGGGTCAGTTACGGTCTTGGCAGTATGAACGAGAACCTGCCAACGTTCGTGGCCATGATCTCGCAGGGCACTGGAAAGAATCCGGGCCAGCCGATCTTCTCGCGCCTATGGGGCAACGGCTTCTTGCCCTCGACCGAACAAGGTGTTTCGCTGCGGGCGGGCGCAAGTCCAGTGTTATATCTCGAGAATCCCGCCGGCACCGATCCGCAGCAGCGCCGCGCGCTGCTCGATAATCTTTCGCAACTCAATCACCTCTGCGCGGCCGAAACCGGCGACCCCGAAACACTCGCGCGGATCAACGCCTACGAAATGGCGTACCGCATGCAAACATCCGTGCCCGATCTTACCGATCTCAGCGGTGAATCGCCGGCGACGATTGATTCCTACGGCCCCGAAGTCCATAAAGCAGGCAGCTATGCCGCCAATTGTCTCATGGCTCGCCGCCTCATCGAGCGCGGTGTCCGCTTCGTTGAGCTCTATCACCGCGGTTGGGACCAACATATCGCACTTAAGCGGCAGCTTCCGAATCAGTGTCACGATGTCGATCAGCCCACTGCCGCACTAATCAGCGACCTCAAACAGCGCGGGTTGTTAGAAGACACGCTCGTAATGTTCCTCACCGAATTCGGCCGCACGGTTTATAGCCAGGGCACAATCGGCAGCCCCGGCGCCGGCCGCGACCACCACGGCCGCTGCTTCACCGTGTGGCTTGCCGGCGCGGGCGTCAAACCCGGCATCGAATACGGCAAGACCGACGACTTCTGCTACAACATCGCCGAGAATCCGGTCCATCTCCGCGACCTCCACGCCACGATGCTCCACATCCTCGGCATCGACCACAAACATTTCACCTTCCCCTTCCGCGGCCTCGACACCAAACTCACCGGTGTCGAAGAAGCCCACGTGGTTGATGGAATTCTTGCGTAGGCGAGTTTCTCCGATCGAAAATTCGCCGCGGCGAAAACTCGCACCACCGCGGATCTCACTTCTGTTCCACGCAACCTCGCCGAAAACGTCGAACGGCTCGAACCAGCGGCCCAAACGGGGCCTGGTAAGCCACGCAGAATAGTCAATCCCGGCCTTTGCTGGCCTTTGCCGGTTCGTAGGAACTTGCTATATCTCGCCCGCGCGCTTCCCGCCCCCGCCCGCGCGCATTGGCAGCAAGATTGCTGTCCCCCGTCGAGCCCCAAAACGTCCCACGCTCGAATCGAGTCATCGCCCCGCCTGGGAGAACCCACCATGCGTTCCCACCGACCCCTTTGTGCCACAGCAACGATCGCCGCTGTACTCGTAACCAGTGTCGCCACCACTAGCTGCGCGGCCACCATCGAGTGGATCAATAGCGCCGGCGGCGCTTACTCGACGGCTGCAAATTGGTCCCCCGGCACAGTGCCTGGTTCTTCAGACACCGCTCTGTTCGATTTATCCAGCTCGTATGTGGTCACCTTCAGCACATCGCCGTTCCTCAGCGCGCTAACCCAAAACGACGGCTTTGTCACACTGAATCTCCTCACTCGCACGCTTTCAACAACGAGCGCGACAGCCAGCTCTATGGGAAACGTCGCCGGCCAAACCTCTTCGTTGGATGTTCTCAACGGAACATTCCGCCCCGCAGGTTTCACCATTAGCGCCGTCAGCGGCGCCACCAGCAATCTTTTTCTTGACCTGGGATCAACAAACACCATCGGTAGCGGTCCGTTCTACGTCGGCGCCGCCGGCACCGGCAATCTCTCGATCATCAACGGCGCCACACTGACCACGACCGGCGCTTCCGCCATCGGCCTGAATGCCGGCTCGATTGGCACGGCCACCGTCAACGGCTCGGGCTCTGCTTGGACTGTTAGTAGCACACTCCGCGTCGGCAGCTCCGGCTCTGGCACGCTGAACATCCTCAGCGGCGGCGCTGTGTCCGCACCAGGGCTAGAGGTCGGCGAAAACCTCGGCAGCATCGGTACATTTTCGCTCAGCGGCAACTTGGCAGCGTTCAGCACGACTGGCACCGCAAACATCGGCGGCGCCTCTGCCTCAACGCCGGCTTACTCTGCAACATTGAACATCGGCACCGGAGCGACCATGAGCCTCAACGGCACCACTAATCTCCGCACGAACACCCGAGTCAACGTGACCGGCGGCACATTGAATCTAAACACGCTCAATGTAACTTCCGGCGCCGTCATCAATTGGACGGCCGGCACGATCAACTTTGCAACCGCGCCCACGATCACGCCCAGTCTTCTGGATACCTTGCTCACAAGCACACACACGCTCGGCGCCGGCCGCACTCTCTCCGCAACCGCAGGCACCTTCACCCTGAGTTCGCCCCTCTCAGTTGCCGGCGGAAACATCAGCGTCCCTACGCTCGACCTGAATTCGAACATTAGTATCGGCTCCTTCAGCACCGTCTTAGCCAGCAATACGATTACGCTTGAACCCGGCACCACCACCGAAGTCAACAACTTCGGCTACCTAGGCGGGGCAGCCGGCGTCATCAACAACGGCGGCACGCTGCAGCTAGATGGATCCCTCGCCAACATCACTGGACTCGTCACCAACACCGCGGGCTTCATTCGCGGCACCGGCCGCTTCGTCGCCGGACTCAACAACGGCGCGGCAGGAACGATTCGCGCCGAAACGGGCGACCACTTGATCATCGATACCACCGGTCCCACCAACGCCGGCACCATCGAGCTCGCCGGCGGCACCGTCGAATACTCCAAAACGCTCACCAATCTCGCCGGCGGCACGATCTCTGGCCGCGGCGTTTTTCGTGGCAGCTCATCCTCGCCTGGCAGCGTGGGGCTCACGAATCAAGGCGTCCTCTCGTTCAGCGCTGGTCTCACTGATATCAACGGCGACGTGAACAACACCGGCGCGGGTAAAATCGTCGTCGGTGGCGGCAGCACCGCCACGTTCTACGACGACGTCGTCAACAACGGCTCTGAAATCCGCACCGTCACCGGCAGCCGCTCGGTCTTCTTTGGCGATGTCTCCGGTGCCGGCCCATTCACCGGCGGCGGCGTCGTCGAGCTCGATGGCGACTTGAAGCCAGGCAACAGCCCTGCCAACGTCAGCTTCGGTGGCAATGTCGTCATCGGCCCAACCGCGGGCACCGACATCGAACTCGCCGGTACGACTAAAGGCACTAACTATGATTCGCTCACGGTCGCGGGCAACGTTTCACTGAGCGGCACACTCAACGTATCGCTAATTGGCGGCTTCGTCCCCTCCGCCGGCCAGACGTTCAACATCATGTCCGCAGCGGGTGGCATCACCGGTAAGTTCGACGCGATGAACCTCCCGGCCCTCGCCAGCGGCCTGTCCCTCGGAGTCACATACACAACCAACGCCATCAACGTCTCGGTGGTCGGCATCCTCGGCGACTACAACCACGACGGCACCATCGACTCTGGCGACTACGTCGTCTGGCGCAACACCTTGGGACAATCCGGCTCGGCGCTAGCCGCCGACAGCAACAGCGACGGCGTCGTCAACTCGAACGACTACAATTTCTGGCGCACCCATTACGGTCAAACCGTGGGCACATTCGTCGGCAACGGAGCCGCAGCGGTCCCAGAGCCCACCTCGTTCGCGCTCCTCATATTCGCCACCTGCTGCACAGCCGCACCGAAGCGTACGCGCAATACGTAGGCGCGTTTCTCCGACCAAAGATTCACCGTGGCGAAAACTCGCACCAAAACGCGTGATGCCGACCACTACGCCGCGCCCGCCGCCGCGTCCGCAATCAAATACGTCCCCAAATGCCGATCAAGCGCCGCAAACGCCTCCGCGTCAACCGACGGAAACCGAAACCCGATATGCCCGTCCGGCCGAATCATAACCACGCCATCGCCCGCTAATCCGGCCCGACTCCGCTCAACGCCTGGGTTGTAAGAAATCTCAACAAGCTTCCCCCACCGCTGACTCAATCGCGTAATCGCGTCGCTAGAATCGGCCGCCGCAACATCCCCAAAAACCAGCACGCGATGCGCCGTCCCCGCAAACCGCGTCCAGTCAGGGTACCAGCGCCCAGGCCGAGGCCCGTTTGCGTCTGCTCCGCCGCCGCCATGGTCGACCACGAGCGGGCTTCCCCAATAGTCAACGTCGAGCATAGCGCGTGAATTGCGCACTAGCGCCGCCGAAATCGGATCCACAACCGAGGGCCGAATCTCGCGCCGTTGCCGAGCAGCATTCGCCACCTCAACGATCGAAAGATGCACATGATCCGACACATCAAGCACGTGATGATCTGCAATCCGCCGCTCGGACATGTAACCATCAATGATCGCCTGACTCGCCGCCCCGCGCAGCACAAGCGCCAGCTTCCACGCCAGGTCATACCCGTCGTGCAACCCCGCGTTCAATCCTTCCCCACCGAACGGGCTCGATAGGTGTGCCGCATCGCCGATTAAAAACCGCTTGCCGTCCGCCAGTCGCGACACAATCCGCCGATGCATCCGAAATGGCGCGTGCCAGTCCACATCAGTCGGTCGAAACTCTTCGCCGAGTCGTGCTACAACCCGCGCAACAACACCGTCCGCCGGTACGCTGTCGACATCTTCTTCCAAATCCTGAAAACTGATCCACCGCCCGCCCGGCAATGGCGCGATTAATAGAAACCCATTCGGCCCGCAAATTACCCCCGCCTCGTTTCGCGGGAACGGCGCCGGCATCGCGATATCTGCGACTAAAAAATTGCCGCGATAGGTTGTCCCCTCCAGCGGCTCGCTCATCGAATGCCGCGTAACGCTGTGCGCTCCCCCAGCGCCAATCACAAACCGCGGCCGCACCGCCTCCACTCTGCCATCCGCATGCACAAGTTCGACGAGAATACCGTCGGCATCCGCCTGAACCTTCGTCGCATTCACGCCGCGCTCGATCGTACCGCCCACCGACTCGAGATGCGCTTCCAGAATTCGCTGCGTTTCGTACTGTGGCAAGCTGCACTGAAACTCACAGCAACAGTCAATCCCGTCATGGCTCATCGAGCCCAACTCCGCCATGTCCGGCCCATACATCCGCGAACAACGAACATGCTCCGCCGCCTCAACGAACGGCGCGAGCAGCCCGACGGATTCCAATATCTCCAACGTTCCCGGCTGAATCGCCGTCGCCCGCGCCTCGCGATGCGGCTGCAATTCGCGCTCAACGAGCCGCGCCTTCACGCCATGTCGCGCAAGCTCCGCAGCCGCGAACAGCCCCGAGGGCCCGGCCCCAATAATTAAAACATCGTTTTGCGTCACACAAACTCCATCAAGTTCAGTCCAATAAATCCCACGAAACGTCAGTAGTTTACGGGATTCAACCGCCACTTCGCCATCACCGCTGCCCTTGTCGGCCCGCATATTAAGTCAAGAAATCTCTACAGAATTGACTTGATATTCGAGCAAACACCGGCCAATACTTACAGCCTGTGAGTTGGCCATTTTCGGGGCCGCCTCACCCCGCCACCAATGCGCCAAACTCTTTTCTTTCGATTCCCGGGGGGATTCTCAACATGCGCTCTATCTGCCTGTTTCGCGCAGAGTCAGTCTCATTGATTGTCTCGCTGCTCTGCGCAGCCCAAAGCACGGCCACTGGCCCCAGCCTCTCCGGCAGCGTCGTCGCGAACTTCACTTTCATCGCCGACGTTGAGTCGATCCCCGGCGATCAGAGTTATTGGGCTTGGAGCGGCGCGACCGGCAGCCTCTCCCTCGCTATTCCTTCAACGATCGACCACAAGCAAGGCCTCCGTCATCGGCCCCGCCACGCTCAATTGGACGACCTCCAGCAATTGGACCCAACCCGCCTTGGATACGACCGGCGTATTTATCGGTCAAAACGGTAACGGCACATTTGATTCCAGCATCAATTTTGGTTCGCCAACTTTGGATGTGTTCCGCGGCTTCGGACCGACCGAAGACGCGAGCACATTTTCCGAGGTCGATATCACGCACGCCTCCGGTGCGAGGCAGGGTGCGCACTATCCCGACTTCGACACCATTCAATCCAACCAGGCGATGTCCAAGTTTAACGTCACGATCCCGTCCGGCGTGAATCCACAGCGATCAATTCGAAATACAAAGTTGAAAATCTCACCGTGCAATCAGGCGGCACGATGCTCGACCCACTGTATATTGTCCGCCAAAACCTTACGAATCGACCTCTGCCAAATTCCGTAACGTTAGGAAACTCGTCACGACGCGGTCGCCACCAGCGGCAACAGCGCAAGTGTCGCGACAGGTGCTGCAACGCCACTCCAAAAATACTGCCGAACTCTATATACCCGGCGTCATGGAAACCGACGCGGCAACCTCAAACGCCGGTAGCATCTTCCTCAACGCGGGGCAACTCAAAGTGAATGCGCCTTTTATCTAACAGCGGAACAAGTAGCATCCTCCGAGAAATGTATACGATCGAACGGTACGAGCACGTTCACGAACAACGGACGTGTTCCAATCGGCCGGCGGCCTTCACCAATGGCTCCGGCTTCGCCAACAACTCAAACTTCTTCAGCATTTCGGGCCCAGACAGACAAGATTCTTGCGGTGCCCTTCACGAACACGGCCACGATCACCGAGTCGGGCGGCGGCGACCTCGGGATTGCCCACGGCTGAAACCTTCGCGAACCAGGTCGGCGCCTGTTCGACATCACCGATAACAGCACCAAATCGCCGGTTTCTGGGCGGATTAAGCGATTCGAACGCCGGAACCCTCCGCAAATCCGGCGGCACGGGCACTTCCTCCGTCGGTGTGCCGGTTTCAAACACCGGGACCATCGCCCCAAACGCCGGCACGCTCTCATTCACCGCCGCGCTCCGCTTGATCCCCTCGGCAAGCTCGCCTTTCAACGACGCGGCACAACATCCGCAAGCGACTATGGAACGCTCAACAAAACATGTAACCTCACATTCGCCGGCACCCTGCAAATCAAGCTCACCCGCGGCTGTCATGCCCGCGCTGATCAACTCAGTAGACCTGATCATTGGTACGGACCAGGCGGCAGAAAATTATGGCGGCAATTTCATTTCAAAATGCAATTGCCGCTCCTCGCCTCCGGCCTCAAGTGGGACACGTCGCAGCTCTACTCAACCGGCATCCTCGCTGTCGCCGTCGGCATCCCCGGCGACTTTAACCAAAAGGAGTCGTAGACGTTAGCGACTACGTCCCTGTCGATTCAACGTCAGCACATACAACAAGGCGACTAGAACACTAGCCCAACCCATTTCGGCAACATCCGACTCGTGCAGTATATCGGCTCTTGGTGCAAACGCGGTCCCAGAACCGCCGTCCTTCTTACTACTTTCGGTCGTACTTAGTTTCGCATTTGTTCGCGCGAAATCATCGCGAACCACGACTCGCTGATATCTTTTCACAACCACGCATTAGAACTATAATTCGGCCTTAAGTTGTCGACTCCACGGCAAGTCTCATCTTAAAGAATAGTTGGGGGATACACCCATGCGCCGATTCTCTTCTAAGCTCGTTACTTTGGTGATCTTCATCACCGGTTTCTCGAGTACGCCCGCGCTATCACGCTTAACCCCGTCGCAACCGGTGGCGTTTATGAAAACGCCCCCTTCGACGGTATCGCGGATGCTAAAGAATCGACACCCTTTATCGCCAGCATCAACAACAACCGCGAAGCCGCCGTTTACGAATACGATCTCACGGGCACTCCGCCTGGCCTCGTGCAGTCGGCTATCCTTACCGGCTCGGTCGTTCCCAACAATTCGTTTGATTCCGGCACGCGGATTGATAACATCGATGTCTACACCGGCAACGGCACGATCGACCTCGTCGATTACAGCGTGCCCGGTATCCGGGTCGGCAGCGTATCACATCCCTCCGGCGGCAGCTCGACCTACAACCTCGATATCCAAGGCGTGCTCCACAATCTGCTTGCCGCCGGCGCGAAGAAAATTGGCGTCCGAATTTCTCCCGGCGCCAACCCGCAGGGTTACGACGTCCTACAGACCTCGGTCAATCCGCCGCAACTAAACTTCACGCTGCTGCCAACCGGTTCCACCACCGTACAAAAGCAGCCCGTCGTCGATGCACAGGCCACTCTCGGGGGCTCGACCTATTCAATCACCGATGGCGGAACATCGATTAGCGTTCAGAAAGTCGACTTCGCCAGCATCGACCGCCGCGGAATTCTCGAGTTCAACATCAGCGATATCCCCGCCGGCTCCAATATCACGTCCGCGCATCTGGATTTGTATCTAAACTCATTCGGCAGCAGCCCGCCGAGCTATCCGTCTCTGCCAATCTACGGCTATGCGGGCAACGGCACTGCCGAGCCGGCTGACGCGACGCGCACCGCCACGAAAATTGCCCAGACGAATGAAATCAAGTCAACGGGCGCATTCTCCATCGACCTGGATACGAACTTTATCAAATCGCTCCTCGGCACCGGCAGCAGATTTGGAATCTTAATGGTCGGCAGCTCGACGCAAGACGGCATTAGCTTTGTCACCACGGAATCGACGTCCTTCACGAAGCCGTCACTCTCACTCACCTATCTCCCGGCTGTTACCGGCGACTACGACGGCAACGGCACCGTTGGGCCGGAAGACTACACCGCTTGGCGCAGCAGCTTCGGCGCTACCGGTGCCTCTGCTGCCGATGGCAACGGCAACGGCACAGTCGACGCCGCCGATTACGTTGCGTGGCGCAATCGACTCGGCCAAACCTCTGGCAGCGGAGCGTTCGCAAATGCAGCAGCAATCCCCGAACCAACGACACTCACACTTCTATCCGTAACTCTCTTCGCGGCCTTCGCGCCGTTGCACACCCATCTTCGCCGCACAAGAAACCGCAACCCGCCGCTTGCGGTTTAGCCCAGCCTCCACTCTCTCGTCGCCCCGCTCGTTGCGCAGTGGTTTTGAGAATTTGGCTCAATTGGTCTATATTTGGGGGTGTCCGACGTGCCACGCTTCAACGGCAGCTTCACAATATGTCTCTATTTCGGCTCAAATACATCTTGCTTGTCCTGTGTGCGGGGAGTGTTTTCTTCGTCCGCTCCGCCATCGCGAATATCTACCAGTGGGAATATATCAACCCTGGCGATCCGTCTCTCGGCAAGCAGCAAAGCGCGACGCTCACTCCAGATGGAAATGGTGTCAACGCGGCCCCAAATGCAGACCTCGGTGGCCGCAACCTTACGATGGCGTATTTACCGAATGCCAACCTGAGTAATGCCAACCTCGCAGGAACCAACTTTACTAACGGCTATCTTCCCAGCGCCACGCTAACGGGGGCGGTCAACAGCGTGGACTTCACATCCGCTGATCTTTCGAACGCGAATTTAGCATCCGCCCAAATTTTCTTTGCCACGCTCGTCGACACCGACTTCCACGGTGCCAATCTTTCGAATGCGCTAATCGTCTCATCAACGGTTGATTCCGCCGACTTTTCCAATGCTCAATTGAGCCATGCGCAAATCTCGAGCGACAACATCAGCACCTGCAACTTCACCAGCGCTACCATCGCCTATGCCACGCTGACATCGACTTTCACGTTGCCGCAACTTTATTCGACCGCCAGCTACCAAACCGGTGATCTGCAGGGTGTGACCCTTGGCGCCGATTTGGCAAACGGCGCATTTGCCGGCAAGAACCTAAGCACCGCACAACTCAATTATGTCAACATACAATCCGCTAACTTTGCCGGCGCTACGCTCGCGAATGCGTTGTTTCTGCACTCAAATCTGACCGGTGCAACCTTCAGCGGCGCCACGGCAACCGCGGCGAACTTCGAACAAGCCGATTTAACCAACGTCGACTTCACCAACGCCAATCTGAACGGCGCAATGTTTAGCGATAGCACGCTCGCCACGGCGAATTTCACAAATGCCAACATCGCGGGAGCACAGTTCGCGAGCGTCTCACATCTCACGGCTCTTACTTCTAGCCAACTGTACTCGACGGCCAGCTATCAAAACAAAAACCTCGCTGGCATTCTCATCAATGGTGATCTCACAGGCTGGAATTTATCCGGCCAAAATCTCACCGGAGCCACCTTCTCGCGATCGCTTCTCGTTAATACCATTCTGGACGGCGCTGATCTCGACGGTGCTTTTTTCTTCCAAGTTACCGCACCCACGCTCGACCTTCGCACCGCAAGCCTTCACCAAACTCGCTTCAGTGCCGCTACTCTTACTGGGGCAAAGTTCGACGGCAACTCCGTCGCAGGCAGCGCGTTCAGCGAAACTAATCTAACGAACGCCAGTTTCCTGAATGTCGATGCCACGAGCGCAAACTTCAACCGTGCCGATTAACCGGAGTGACTTTTGCCGGCAGCAACCTCAGCCACGCTAATTTTTCGTCTGCTGTCTTTTCGAATACAAACGTCGCGGGCGCCGACGTTCGCTATGCAAACTTCAGTACCGCGTTCTCCTACGGATTCACGCTCGCCTCCCTCTATTCTACGGCCAGTTATCAGGCTCACGATCTCACCGGAATTAATCTTGGCGCCAACACGATCTCCTCGGCAACTTTCGCTAATCAAAACCTGACTTCCGCAAACTTTTCGACGGCAAAGCTCTCGAACGTATCCTTCGCAAACGCGACGCTCACCAACGCCAACTTTGCGAGCGCATCGCTCACCGGTTCCGATTTCACTGATGCCGATATTTCGAGGGCAAAGTTTACCGGCAGCTCGTCGCTGACCAAGGCGCAGCTTTATTCCACCGCCAGCTATAAGCAGCGCAATCTTCAAAAGATTATTCTTGGCGTCGACCTCACCGGCGGCGATCTTAGTCAACAAGATTTACGCGGCGCGGACCTGAGCGCTTCAAAACTTGCCGGTGTAAATTTTTCCCAGGCTCGCGTCGAACGAGTAGCGTTTCCAACCACGCCCTCTGCAGCCATCACACCAGCTCAACTCTACTCCACTCGCAGCTATTCGGAATATTCGCTGCATGGCATCAACATCTCAGGCCAATCGCTTTCCGGCTGGAATTTCCGCGACCAGGATCTGACGAGCGCGCTATTTACTCAACCACCTTCACAAATTCCGATTTTTCCCGTGCCGATTTACGCGGGTCGTTGGATCACCCGATGAATTACGCCGGCAACATACTTACGAACACCATTCGGAACGACGGCACCGCGCAAAGCCTAAACCTTGCCGCGGGCGACACGCTGCGTATTCGCGACTACGATGCCAATGATGTTTCCCCGGGAGCCCCCACGGGTTTATTGCCGATTCGCGTCAAATCCTCATTTGCGATGGATCCCGCCTCCACGCTCAAGTTCACGTTCGAAGCTGATAACTGGGATTCGACGATCTCGTTTGATCCGAGCATTGCGGTGACCCGCGCTGGCACACTCGACTTGGGGTTCGCCTCGGAGGTCTTCGTCCCCAGCCAAATTGGCCGCACATTCCAATTGTTTAACTGGTCGGGCGTAACGCCCTCGGGTACGTTCAACGTTAGCAGCCCTTACACATGGGATTTATCAAATCTTTACACAACCGGTGCGGTGACGCTGCTCCAGGTGCCGTTCGTCCCAGGCGACTTTAACCAGGACGGAACTGTCGATACGAGCGACTATGTCCTCTGGCGAAACGGCCTCGGCGTAACCTACTCGCAGCAAGACTACACTGCCTGGCGCACCCATTTCGGATATTCATCGGGCATCGGCTCAGCAACAAGCACTGCGAATGTCCCCGAGCCGTCGATTTCGCTAATGCTTCTCGTCAGCGCAACTCTTTGGATCCTTTCCCATTGCGCACGTTCCCAACGCCGCTTGCGGTTTAGCTCAACCGCAGTGGTCAATCCCCAATTTTTGGCCACCCACTTTCTCAAAACTTTCTTGTAGAAATTGTGCCACGACTTGTGCTAGGGTGCGTCGTACCACGATCGTTACTTCGTGCGCACGTAGGTCAGGCTGTGCCTGACATAGATCGATCACGATTCACCTTTTGCCGACTGACACTCGCGATTATTGAAACGTTGGAATCTTTCCCGCGCACACAAATGCACAAAATTCACTCAATATTGGAACGCCGGCAAGCACTAAACAACGCGTTTTTGCTTGTATATCCGCGCACCGACGTTCCACAATTCATGAATTTTGTATCAAAAAATCGTGTTGCATGTGCTCACACCATCGCACAAATCGTAAAGCACTTGCGACCAAAGAACTTAACGCTTCGCACCCCGCGAACAACAAGTCTCAAAAAGCAATTCGGAACGCCGTCCCTAGTTCACCACGTTGATTGGCTTGCCCGCCAGGAATGCCGCCACGTTCTCAGCCGTGGTCCGCATCAGCCGCTCGCGTGCCGCCAGCGTCGTCCAAGCGATGTGGGGCGTAATCAAACAATTCGGCGCCGAGAGCAGGGGATTGTCCGATCGGATTGGCTCAGCGGAAACAACATCCACGGCCGCTCCCGCAATTTGCCCCGAACCGAACGCCTCCGCGAGATCACGTTCATCAACGAGCCCGCCGCGCGACGTATTAATCAAGAACGCCCCCCGCTTCATCCGGCCCAACGCCTGGCGATTCACCATTCGCTCCGTTTGCGGCGTCAGCGGACAATGCAAACTCACGACATCCGCTCGCTCAAACAACGCCTCGGTGCTCACCCACTCGATAGCAGAAGAGTTCGGCGGCGTACTTCCCGGCCGACCACTGGCGAGCACCCGCATCCCAAACGCAGATCCAATCACTTCGACCTGCTGCGCGATTCGCCCATACCCCACGAGCCCCAGATTCTTACCATCCAGTTCGACCTGCGGCGTCAGCCAGTAACAAAAGTCCGGCGACTTCGTCCACTCACCCGCACGCACACTTTCCGCATGCCGCCCCACGCGATGACACAGTTCCAAAATGAGTGCCCAAGTAAACTGTGCCACCGTCTTCGTCCCATACTCCGGCACATTCGAAACGGGAATTCCCCGCTCCCGCGCAGCCGCCACATCCACAATGTTGTAACCAGTCGCCGTCACCGCGATGAATTTCAACTGAGACAGTTGCTCAATCGCCGCCTTACTCACCGGGCACTTGTTCGTGATCACAATGTCGGCGTCACGAGCGACTTCCACAACGGAATCAACATCAATTCGCTCATGAACCGTAAGTTCCCCCAATTCCTCGAGCGGCGTCCACGGATTATCGCCCGGGTTCAGCGTATAACCATCGATCACAACAATCCGCGTCACGATTGTCTCTCCGCCGGACAGAGAATTACTCGATCCGAATCTTGGCGAGATACGCCCAGTAGGGCTGTTTTCATATCCAGACCTTACACCAAAGAGAATGCGGTTCAAACCTTGATGGTCCCACGAATACCGCTAACTATGTCGCCGGCGACTTGCTTGCCGCCGACCCCAAGGATTAACTTAACAATAGCGGCCGACCGGAACCAAGGCTGCGTTTCGGTCACCAAGAGGCATTCGAAATGAGTATTAATGACCTGGCCGCCAAGCTCGGCGACTTCTGTTACGTTTTCCTGGCCCTCAATTTTCTGTGGGGGCTCTACAACGTCATCATGGGCTTCCGCCGCGTGCGCGAGCTCGCCTTCGGCGGCCACGAGGAGCAGGCCGAGTTTGTTGACGAGATCATGCCGCTTCTGGAAGCTGGCAAGTTCTCCGAACTCGAAGAGCTGACGGGCGACGATCCGCGTGCCCTGCCGCAGCTCATCGAACTCGCCACGGCCAACCGCCAATTGAGCTACGACCAGCTGCGACAGGTCGTGATGGAGATTCTGCAGCGCGACGTGATGGGCGATCTCGAATACCGCACCAACTGGATTGCAACCTCCATCAAGTGTGGTCCGCTGCTCGGCTTGTTCGGCACGGTGCTCGGCATGATGGCCGCGTTCGGCCGCATCGGCACGGGCGAAAAAGTCGAGCCGTACATGATCGCCAAGGAGATTAGCATCGCGCTCATTTGCACCGCAATGGGCCTCGGCACCGCGATCCCGTTCAACTTTCTGCTCGCCAGCCTGACGACAAAGATTCGCAACTTCCAAGATGCGCTCGGCGCGGGTCTGATGCGCGTACTCGACTTCTTCAAGAACCGCGGCAACAGCACGGCATGAGCATGCACGCGCCCAGTTTGAATTTTGGCGAAACGGGATCCGACTCGCTCATGGCGCGGCGTCCCGACTCCGAAATGCCGGAGTTCGATATCACCGCGATGGTCGACCTCGTGTTCATGATGAACATCTACTTCCTGGTCACGTTTGTCGCCGTTTCAATGGGGCAGCTCAATCTGCCGTCGGCGACGCACGTCGCGGCGTTGGACGCCGATACGGCCGTGATTTTCACGCTCACGCGCAGTCCCGATGGAAAATCGGTCAACTTGTACGTGGGCGACGGCAACAAATCGGAGGCGATCACCGATCCGACGCAACAAGAAGAGCGTGTGCAAGCCGCGGTGGCCAAAGGGACGGCGACCGGAAAAAAGAATGTGCTTCTCAAAGCCGAAAAGAAAGTTCGGCTCGCCGATATGTTCCGGATCGCAACTGCCGCCACTGACGGAAGGCGTCAAACTCAACATCGGCGTTTTGGAAAAGGAGGCGCACTGATGATTAGGTTCGCCTGCCCCTATTGCGGAAAGAAATTGGGCGCGTCAGATGGTTCCGTCGGCAAGGAAAAAACCTGCCCGAATTGCCGAGCTCGCGTGAAAGTACCTTCGCCCGAGGAAATGGCAAAGCAGGCCATGCGTGCTGAAACGAAGCCCCGCGAGGCGGCCGACCATCCGTTGCTGCTGATGGGTCGCCGGCCGGAGCACAAAGACCTGATCGACATGACGGCGATGGTCGACATTGTGTTCTTTCTGCTGATTTTCTTTTTAGTCACTTCGCTGCAGTCGATCGAGGCAGTGATTGGCCTGCCGGCGCCACAGGGTCACGCGAATTCATCGCAAAGCGTGCAAACTGCGCCCGACCTGGCGAACGATCCGACGATGGTAATCGTGACGATCGACGCCGACGATGCGGTGTTCGTCGATGACGAAGAAGCGCCTAGCGAACAGGACCTGCGGGCCAAGCTGCGTGCAGCGCACAAGGAACACGACAAGGATAGCATGATGGTCAACGGGGCAGCCGACGCTTCGAACGGCAAATTCGTTATGGTGCTCGACGCCGGCGCGGACGCGGGGATGAAGGATATCCTTTTCACCGCACCGTCGGCGGACCCATCTCCGGCGGGGGGCTAAATCCGGCCGTATTTTTCCTCCAAAATGATTGCGTTTTTGCGAACAGCGGCTAACATGGCGGCTTCGCCAAACTTATCACTTGGGGAGGCCGACGTCGTGCGAAAGCTACATTCTTCGAAATATTTTAATCGTCGTCTTCGCATCGAGGCGCTGGAGACGCGCCGGGTTCTGGCGACATTCATGGTTACCAGTTTGGCAGACGGCCCGGTTTCTTTTCCAGGAGCCGCCCCCGGTACGCTCCGCCAAGCGATCTATGACGCAAATCATACGGCGGGAGCGGACGTGGTTCAGTTTGATCCTTCATTGAGTGGCGCCATTAGTCTTTCCATCGCCGACGACACAACATTCGGAGCGTCAGCGCTCGTTGTAACCTCGGCGATTACGATTCAAGGTAATGCGAATGGTATCACAATTGCGCGTAATAGTGCCGCCGGCGAAATGCGATTGTTTCATGTGTTTTCGACTGGCGATTTAACGCTTGGTTCACTATCCGTCACCAATTGGGTGACGCGCGGGGCGAATGGGGCAACGTCGGGCGATGCAGGCGCGGAAGCGCGCGGCGGCGCAATTTACAACGAAGGTACGCTACACATCGTCGCCTGCACGCTGTATGCAAATCAGGTAATCGGTGGTAACGGCGGAGCTACTGCCGGCGGTGGTTCTGGGCGCGGCGGCGCGATCTACAACGATGTCGGGACGTTAACGATTACGAACTCAACATTTTCTGGGAATACGGCGAAGAGCGGTATGGGTGTGACATCGCCTATGCCTAGCAGCTTCGGTGGAGCGATTTACGATATGAACGGGTCGATCGGCGTCTACAGCAGCACGATTACGAACAGTACTGCAACCACCGGGCGAGGACTATACGTGCTTGCTCAAAATGGAACGGCAACGGTCGATATTTGGAGTTCGATCATTGCTCAAGGCGATGCACGGGCTGATGCTCGCGATTTTCTGCCTGGGCTAGATGTGAACGGACAGATGATCGTGACCGGGGGCAATAATTTGATTCGGACGCAGGGCGACTATCAGACGATTACCGTTTCGACCGACGATCCGATGCTGGACGTGCTCGCCAATAATGGTGGGCCGACGATGACTCACGCGCTGCTACCGGGAAGTCCCGCGATCAACTTCGGCAGCAACACGAAAAACTTAGGAACTGACCAACGGGGTGCGCCCTACGCACGCGTCGTGGGAGTCGTGGCAGATATCGGCTCTTTCGAATTGCAATCTGTCACTGCCCCGGCGCTGCTCGGCGATTACAACGGCAATAATCTGGTGGATGCGGCGGATTATGTGCTGTGGCGGAAGACATTGGGAAATAACGTCAGCCGGCCGTTTGTGGGGGCGGACGGCGATGGCAGCGGTGCCGTTGACGGGCCCGACTACGGAGTGTGGCGTTTGCACTTCGGTATGTCGGCGGGTGCGGGATCATCGACCCTTGCGGCAGCAGCGACTACTGAAGCTGCGGCGCCTGTTAACTCCGCAGTCCTGGCCGGATATTCGGTCGGAACTCTCTCTGCACCCCTTCGTAGTACGGCCAGCTTACGTGGAAAGCAGTTGTTAAGTATTGGAAATTCGGATACATCGGCGCTTCTCGCACTTTGCGACGCATCATCCCCTGCGCACTCAAGGAATCGCGAGCGGGTTTGGCACGTCGCACGTCCCAAATCAGTCGATGACACTTGCCTGTGAACACGAACTCGTTGATGCGATATGGTCGGATTGGGCTGCCGCGGTTTAGTCGACGCGATTTTCGCGCGCGGCCGTTACGTGAGCTCGGTGCTGAACGACGAAGTTCGGCGCGGCATCCATTTGCAGAGCATGACGCCGAAGAAGTAGAGGCCGACGAGCGGGGCCACCATCAGCAGCATGCTGTAGGGATCGGCCGGGGCGAGGATTGCCGCGATGAAGCTGATTACCAGCACCGAGACGCGCCAGTTGCTCATATACATGGCGATCGAGAATACGCCAATGCGTTCGAGGAACAACATAACAAGCGGTAACTGAAAGCTCGCACCGAAACCGAGCGGCAGAATAAGGACGAAGGTGAGCCAATCGGTGATGCGCGGATCGGGGTCAATGCCCATCCAGTCGTAGAACGTGAACAGAAACGCGAGCACGAACCGGAACACGACGAAAAACGCCAGCGCGGCACCGGCTAGGAATAGCCCCATGCTGAATGGCAGAAAAATCTGCACATAGCGCTTTTCGTGCGGATACATTCCCGAGGCGACGAAATTCCAAAGGAAGTAAAACACAAATGGGCTGGAGAGGATAATTCCGACGACAATGGCGGCTTTGATATAAACAACGAACGGCTCTTCGACACGGAGGCCAATGATACGCACGCGAGGATCCTCTTCGACATGGTGGTACATCGGCACTTTGACGAGTTTGTCGCGTGTCACCTCTTCGAGCGGGGTTTTCGGCAACGCCGAATCTTTTACCGCATCAGGTGCGACACTCTTTAGGATGTTCGCGATTTCGGGCGGGTAGACCCAATGCTCCTCGGGAATCAGGCGTTCCCTGGCAAACGCGTTGGCGGCTGCTTCAGGGTCGGCGGGCCCCGTTTTGCCGTCTTCGGCGTCTTTCCTCAATTGATGAAGAAACTTATTGTGTTCGACGCGGGTGTAATAGTTTTCGAGCGCGGCCTTTAGCGGCGTTTGTACGTACTCGACGACTTTGCCGGCGAAGGTGAGCGCGATCAGGATGCCAATCACAAGCGCAAAAATTGCCTTGAATAACGCCGCGCGGAGCTCATCCAGATGCTCCCCGAAGGTCATCTTGGTGTGCTCGAACAGGTCTTCGTTGTGTTGACGATTCACGCGAGCGTTGAGAATAGGGGGCAGGGGAGGGGAAGAAAAGGAGGGCGAAGGCAGGCATGAACCGCTATATGCGATGATAACCACAGCCATGGAAACCGACAACGCGACGCCAATTTTGCTTACATGGTACGCACAAAAACTTGTTGCGTTCGGCAAAGACGACGACCCGCGCTACCTGTTAAAATGCGTGGCCTCGTTCTGGTATTTCCGGATAATCGCCGATCGCAGCTATGATGCACCTTCCGCCGTTACGTTTTCGACCGATTTTGCGAGACTACCTGTGGGGCGGCCGTCGATTAGCGGAGCTTGGAAAATCGATTGGATCGGGGGAGCGCACGGCCGAGAGTTGGGAGATTGTGGATCACGGTCGCGATCAAAGCATTGTCGCTGATGGGCCGTTTGCGGGTGAATCGCTTCACACGCTCGTAAACGAGCAAGGCGCGGCACTCTTTGGTCGGCATCAACCGGGCAGGCAGTTTCCGTTGCTGTTCAAGTTTCTTGATTGCCAACAGACGCTCTCGGTGCAAGTGCATCCGAACGATGCTCAGGCTGCAAAATTGCAGCCGCCGGACTTGGGCAAGACGGAAGCATGGGTAATTCTGGCGGCAGAGCCGGGCAGCAAGTTGTATGCGGGATTGAAGCGCGGGATAGATCGGCAAATGCTCGCACGGGAAGTTGCGCGGGACGTGCGATGCGTGCCTGCACGAATTCGAACCGAAGGTTGGCGACTGCGTGTTGATCGAAGCGGGAACTGTACACGCGCTGGGGGCCGGACTGCTAGTTGCCGAGATTCAGCAATCTAGCGACACGACGTATCGGTTATTTGATTGGAACCGCGTCGATCGCGACGGTAAACCGCGTGAGCTTCACATTGAGAAGTCGCTCGAAACGATCGACTTTTCGCGGCCCCGTCGATCCGGTCGTTCCTACCTCACGGGGAACGAACGGCAATCAGCGATTAGTCGAGTGTGACAAATTCGTACTCGACCGTCGAGAGATCAAGAATGCTCGAACGATTTCAGACAACGACCGTTTTCATTTTTTGGCCGTGGTCGCGGGTAATGTCGAAGTTGCTTTCAATGACGGTCGCAATGAATTGAAGCGGGGCGATACGATTCTGATCCCGGCATCCTCTCAAGGCGCTAAGATCCAATCTGCGGGCGGGGCAACGGTCCTCGACATGTATCTGCCTTGATTTACAGGCGCGAACTCCGCTTTAACTGCGGCCGAAGGTCTTCTATAATCCGCCGCCCAATTTCTCTTGTTCCGTGTGGATGGATCGGTCGGATGCCGTCAGCTCGTTTTAATCGTCGGATGAATGCCAGCGCGATACTGTTGCTCGCGGCCAGCGGCTGCACGGCGGAGGCGAGCCGATACATTCATTTTCCTGACTTCGCGCACCCGGGCCCGGAGGGTGTGCAGCGAGCGCAGGCGATTCAACATGATCCGTATTTGCTGAATGATGTTGGGCCGGAAGTCGTTGGCGCGCGGCCGCTTTCTTACCAGCAGCCTCTGACGGAAGAACAACGAGCGAAATTGCGGCCGGGGCCAGTGGCCGTCGTGTCGCCGGTACCGGCGCCTGGTACCGCGGTGTTGGCACCGCCGGTTCCGTCGTCGCCATTTTCAGCGCCACCGCCGCAACCCGGCATGCCTTTGCAGAGCGCAACACCGCCAATTGTGACGTCACCGACTGCGCCAGCGGCACCGGCGGTTGGCGGCGTTCCGTATTACCCGCCGCCCGCGACACCAATCGCGGCAGGTCCAGCTACCGCGCCGGCCGCGATATACATGGGGCCACCAGCTGTGGCTCCGCCGCCCTCGAGTTTCCCCGCACAGCAACGCGCGCCTTACTAGGTGGAGTGCGTTTGCCACTATATTTCGGGTGCTGCGGGTTCTATCATGGATTAGTGCCACGATCACACATACTTTTACCAGGCAAATCCATGCGTCCGCCGAAACGTCCGCTTCGAAAACCGAAACCATCGTCGCAGCGTCGCCCTGCGAAGCGTGCGCCGGCTAAGCGCGAATCGGATTCTGCCGAGTCGGATGGAAGTTCGGCGAGCGGTGAGCGATTGCAGAAATTTCTCGCCCAGGCAGGCATCGCGAGCCGACGGGACTGCGAAGAGTTGATCCGCGAAGGGCGCGTGGAGATCGATCGGCAAGTCGTCACGGAGCTTGGTACGCGAGTCGATCCGCTGCAACAAGAAGTTCGTGTGGACGGCGAAGTGCTGTCGCGGCCGAAGTTGGCTTATTTCGCGATCAACAAACCTACTGGCGTCGTTTGTACAGCCAGCGATCCGGACGGTCGGCCACGGATTCTCGATTTGCTACCAGACAATGCACCGCGTGTGATTTGCGTCGGCAGGCTCGATATGGCGAGCGAGGGATTGATCCTGGCGACGAACGACGGCGAATTGGCCAACGGCCTAACGCACCCCAAGCATGGCGTAGAAAAGATCTATCAGGTTCAAGTCGCCGGGCACGTTGAGCCAAGCGTAATTGCGCAGTTGCATCGCGGTATCCATCTGGCCGAGGGTTTTGCCCACGTGAAGCATGTGCGAATTAAGAGTGCGCGAAAGAATGCCACCATTCTCGAGATGGTCCTCGACGAAGGGCGAAATCGCGAAGTTCGTCGCTTGCTGGCGAAGGTTGGGCACAAAGTGCAGCAGCTCAAGCGAATTGCCGTGGGGCCGGTCCGACTCGGCGAATTGCCGACGGGTGCGGTGCGACTGCTCAGTAAGCAAGAGGTTAGTGCTCTGCATACGGCAGTAGCTCGCGGGCTTGAGGCAACGTCCACGCGTGACAAGGCCCGTACGCCGCGCAAGTCGCCGCAAAAGCAGGTGAAACGTGGTGGGGATCGTAAGGAACAAAAAGGCGCTCGCACGGTTATTGGTGGCTAGATTGACACCAATTCAGGCTGCTTCTTGAGCAAAGGCAATGACTGCCATGACGAAACGCAACCCACTGCACGCCGATTTCTACGCCGATGGGGCGTGCCAGACCCGAGTTCGCGTGATCGAGAACGTGCAGATGGCACGCGACACGTACCGCGTGCGATTCGCATGCCCGGAGATTGCGGCTAGGATTGTTCCTGGGCAATTCTTGATGTTGCGGTTAGCGGGAATGAACGATCCGCTATTGGGCCGTCCGCTTGCTTTGTACGACGTGATTTGCGATGCATCGGGCGCGCCGTGGGCGATCGATGTCGTCTACCTTGTGCTCGGGAGGATGACTAAACGTTTAGCCGAGTTTCGCGCCGGCAGCGAGCTCGATATTTGGGGGCCGCTTGGGAATGGGTTTCCTGCGTTGAAGACGGATCAGCTGATCATGGTCGCCGGAGGAATCGGCCAAACGCCGTTTTTGGCGATTGGGCAGGAATATTTGGGCCGACGCACTTACGGCAGCGGCCGAGGCACGGCAGCGGCAAGCCGGGTGACGCTTTGCTATGGAATTCGCTCAGCGGCCTTCCTGGCCGGTGTCGACGATTTTCAGGCGGCTGGTATCGATATGCGCTTGAGCAGCGACGACGGCAGCATAGGGCGACGAGGATTTGTCACGGAAGTACTGCGTGAGGTGCTTGATCAAACGGCGGCGGATGAGCGACTCGTGATGTGCTGCGGTCCGGAACCGATGATGCACGCGGTCGCCACGCTATGCGAGGAGTACGACACGCGATGCCTGGTTTCGCTCGAAACGCCGATGGCGTGCGGCATCGGCATCTGTTTTAGCTGCGTCACCAAAGTTCGGCAGCCGGAGGGCGGCTGGGACTACAAGCGCACGTGCGTAGAAGGGCCAATTTTCGACGCGCAGAAAATCGACTGGTGACGGGGCCTACTCCGCCTCGATTTGCCGGCGCATTTTTTCCAATTGCTCCAAGATTTCGGGCGCCTCTTTCAGCTCGCAAAGCGGTGCAAGTTCGCGATTTATGTAGTCCCAATCAAGCACTTCACGTTGCTTAATCAATATCCCCTCGACATCAGCCAAGCCGCCAATAAGGCAACACTTCCAACCGCGTTCGACGCAAAAGTTTTGCATCTCCAGCGCGGCTGGATAGAGCGGATTCATCGGCCGCCTTTAGAAAAGAGACGCTGCTGCTCTATCAGCCCGCTGTAGCTGGAGCTTTTCGAATTTGCAACATCTGCACCCAGTTGCAACAGACCGTCAACGGTTTGCCAACTACGCTGAAACGAAAACTCACGCAACTCATCGCGCTCAATCTTTTCAAGGCGAGGACCGAGATCCGCCCAGTGCTCGGCCCAGCTCTTAGATGTCGTGCGTTCGACCATCGGAACTCCGATGCGTAAATTGCTTGCTATGTAATTATAGCACAGCCCGCACACAAGAAACGATTACGAACTAAGCACGTTTGACAGCCAAATATTCATCAGGCTGCGACGTTGCTTTACTTAGCTTTGAGCGCTTTAATCGCGAGCGAGAGACGGGCCTTGGTGCGGGCAGCCGCATTGGCGTGAATGACGTTACCGGTTGCCGCGCGGTCTAACTTACGGACGAGCGTCTTGAACTCGGCTTCGCTTTCATCCAGCTTCTTGGCGGCAATCGCGGCGCGAACTTTTCGCAGCTGCGAACGAAGGATCGATTTGGTGGAGCGGTTACGAAGACGGCGGACCGCATCTTGGCGCATCCGCTTTTTGGCACTGGGTGTATTGGGCATGATTGGGGAGGCGTAAGGCGTTAATCTTAAGGCGTAAGTCGAAGATCAGACGTCGGCGTTTGTCCGGAAATTAATTCCGCCTCTCACGCCTTAAGCCTTACGACTTACTACTTTGGAATCACACACTATCGCGTAATTCGGCGAGCTTGTCTAGCCGTTCGGCCACGTCGCGGTAGCCGAAATCGATTGCGGCCAGCTGGGTAAGGTGTTTTTCGGCCTTCTCCCGATCGTCAAGTTCCGCGGCCAATACTCCGGCCCGGTAAAGTGCGAGTTTTTTGGTGTCTGGCTGAAAGTCGTCGGCGGCCTGGACTGCCGCTTCGTAACTTGAGAGCGCCAATTTGAATTGGCGGATGTATTGGAACGATTCGCCGAGGTGCAATTGCACGAGGGCCTTCTGGCGAGTTTCATCGCGGGCCGCCTGAAAGGCCTGAATTGCTTCTTTGAACTTGCCGGCTTTTTTGCAGCGCAAACCCAGCTCGTATTGCAACAGAGAGTTGCCGGGGTTGCGGGCGGCACGTGCGGCGTAGACTTCTAACTCGGCTTGATTGGCTTGGGCCGCCATGCGGGCCGCCAAGTCTTTCGACTGCTCGGTTTTGTCGCGTTCAGCTCGCTGCTGAGCCACCACGGCTTGATGCTGAGCGTGGCGAAGATGGGCGTCTTCAAGTTTTTCACGCACCTGCAAATCGCCGCCGCCAGAAACGGCGAGGGCGCGTGTCAGAATATCCGACGCTTCGCGCAATCGACTTTGTGCCGTGAAAGCATCTGCCAACTTCAAGTAATTAGCGACCTCGGCGGGCTGGCTTTCGATGGCCGCGAGCAATGCCTGTTCTTCAGGACCGCCGGCGGCTGTTACCGGGGCTGGGGCCTTCGATGCTTCGGCGCGGCCGGGGTTAACACGTTCGCGGATCGAGGATTCCAAATCGTTCGAGTCCCCGACGGCACCCTTAAGCATCTCTTCGTTGTAGCCACCTTTTTTAATCGTTTTCTCAACGCTCAGTTTTGAGATCGCTTTGCCGGCTTCTTCATCGCCCGGTTTGGCTTGCTCGACGCGCCGCCAACAGCTGATTGCCTGATCAAACTGGCCGAGGCGGGAAAGTGTTTCGGCCGCCTTACGATTGATGGTGATATCCTTCGGCGCGGCGTCGAGCGCCCAGCGAAGTGTGAATAGTTGGCACTCGTCGCTGCCGATTTGCTCATAGGCGTCGGCAACGGCGATTAGCGTCGCAATGTCCCACGGATTTGATTTAAGGGCTTCGCACGCAGCTGTAAACGCCTCTCGCCACTGCCCCTTGCTCGCGGCTTTGTTGAGGGCCATCCGCGAAGTCTTACTTTTCAGGCTGGCGAACCGTGCTCCCGTTTTGTTATTGCCGAATTTCTGAGCGAGGTTGGCCAAGAACTTCTGCAAGTAAATTTGATTGGCGGGATCTTCGACCAGACACTGCGTGAACAGGTCATGGGCATAATCGTGGTCAGATTTTTCGGACGAACGTAGTCCGTGCTCGAATACAGCCTGTAACCGCTGCCGCACGGCCGCGGTAATTGGCGGCAGAAAAGTGCGACTCGATCCGGTGGACTGTTGTACCGACATTACGCCTTGGCCCTAGAGGGTCGCATTCGAAGCATGCGACTAACTCCATTCTAGCACGCGTCTATCATCACACAAAGTGATGGAGTAACGTAAGTTAAGCGTCTTTAAGTAGTTCGGTGCATGTTGGCATGAATATTTCTCGCGGCAAAGTGTATTTGGTCGGGGCTGGTCCGGGCGATCCTGGTTTGCTGACACTGCGCGGCGCCGAATGCCTGGGCGAGGCCGATGTGGTTCTTTTCGACTACTTAGCTGCGCCGGAATTGCTGTCGCACACCTACGCCGGTGCGGAGCTTATTTGCCTCGGGCGACATGGCCACGGGCGCCTGATGTCTCAGACCGAAATCTGCGACGCTGTTAGTACGACACGCTGAGAATGGTCAAACGGTTGTGCGGTTAAAAGGGGGCGACCCGGCGATCTTCGCGCGGCTGGCGGAGGAGCTCGCTGCGTTGGAGGCAGGGGGGGTGCCGTACGAGATTGTGCCGGGGGTGACGGCGGCCTCGGCGGCCAGCAGTCATGCCGGTGTGCCGCTGACGGATCGGGACGAAGCTTCGTGCGTGGCGTTTATCACGGGGCAAGAGCGCGGTGAAAAGCAGGACGCGGATGCTTTGGATTATGCGGCAATTGCGAAGTTTCCCGGGACACTTGTGTTCTACATGGGGATAACTACGGCACCGGTTTGGAGTCAGGAACTCATCGCGCATGGCAAGTCGGCTAAGACGCCGGTGGCGATTGTGCGGCGCTGTTCGTTGCCCGATCAAGAGACTATTCTGACGACGCTCGGCGAATTGCCCGAGGTGCTCAAGCAGCACAAATTGCGGCCGCCGGCGGTAGTGATTGTCGGTGACGTGGCACGCGAGCGTCGCGCTGAGAATTGGTTCAATCAGCGACCGCTTTTTGGAAAGACGGTTCTTGTTACGCGGCCGGAACATCAGGCGGATGATCTCGCCAATCAATTGCGCGTGCTAGGTGCGGACGTTCTAGTTCAACCAGCGATCGAGATTTCACCGCCAAATGATTGGGCGGCCGTCGATGCGGCGATTGACCGGCTAGTCGAATTCTCGTGGCTGGTGTTTTCGAGTAGTAACGGCGTTCATTTCTTCATGCAGCGGCTGTTGGCCCGAGGGTATGACGCAAGGAGGTTGGGCGATATTCGCTTGGCGGCGATCGGGCCGGCAACGGTCGCGACGCTCGCAGAGTTTCATCTCGTGGCCGACGTTCAGCCGGAAGAATACCGCGCGGAGGCCCTTGCTGAGGCCCTGTCTTCGCAGGTTTCTGGCCAACATGTGCTGTTGCTTCGAGCTAGCCGGGGTCGAGAAGTACTCGCCGAAATGTTGACGGGAGCGGGCGCGAATGTTGAGCAAGTTGTCGTCTATGAGAGCCGGGATGTGAGCACGCCCGACGAAGAAATCGTCGCATCGATGGCCAGCGGCAAAATTGATTTCACAACCGTTACAAGTTCCGCAATCGCACGCAGCCTCGTAAACCTATTCGGTGCGTCGCTTCGTAAAACTCGGCTCGCGACGATCAGTCCGCTCACGGCAAATGTGCTGGCGGAGCTCGGCCACTCGGCGTCGGTAAGTGCTAAGATGTATACGAGCGAGGGCATTATCGAGGCAATTCTCGCAAACTCGGGCAACGTGCCATCGGGCAAGCCTTAATGGCATGGAAGACTGTTCGCAACGCACCGCTTAATCTCATCGCGGGCTTCTTGCGGCGAAACGTCAGACGTTTGATGCTCCGTGAAACATTTGGTCGATGTGATCAACAGGCCAGTTTGCCGCCTGACGGCTGTTGAAGTTGCGACAGCGCTGGGCAGTAACTGACCTGCGCATTCGTCGACCGAGATTCTGCGAGCTGGTCGGCGTTGCACCGTACCGGGCCACGATGGCCCGGCCCTCTCTGGCAAGGACGTCTCCCACCACTTGCCCGCCACACTTTCCGCCGCTCGCGCTGACTGGAGAGCCAACCATGTCCGGTGAATTCCCCGCCGCATCGCCAAAGGTTCGTGCAACCTTGTACTTGCCGCAGGATTTGCTGGAGGAAGCCCGCGACGCAGCCGTCCATTTGGGCGGTTTCCCGCTTCGGCTGACGCTCACCAAGTTAGCGGAGCGCGCCTTCCGCGCCGAATTGCAGAGGCTTAAAGACACGTACAATGCCGGCTGCAACTTTCCGCCGAGAGACGAGGATTTGAAGGGTGGCCGACCCATCGCAGCGTAGCGAAAGAGACCCCTATGTTCCGTAGTAAGAAACCAAGTACACCCAGAGCAACTGTCAAACTTTTTCCGCGACTCGCGACCGCTCGAGCCGCGACGGTTTCGATGCGACTTAGTCGCCCTGAAATCCGTGGCCGAGATGCCGGCGTGCTGTTATCCAGTGATCGCGATTTGGAGCGCACTCGACTTCGAGGGCAGCTCCTTAAGATGATTCTGGATAACGAGCGCGAGCGGCGTGATAACTGGCGACCACGTGTAAGTTGACGCCGCTACTTAATTAATCATCGCGTTCGGAGCCCGCAGCGCAAGCAAGGGTTGCATCTCGTGCCCCTTGCTCGCGCTGCGGGCTCCAATCTGAATTAATCTGTTGATTGCCGACGATGGCCTGTGTGCTTCGACGACTGATGCTGAGTGCCTGCTTGGTTGCGACGTTAGTCGCTCCGACGCAGGCGGCTCTATTTTCGTCGCTGTTTGGCGGCGGCCACGCACCGATTTATGACTCACTGCCGGGCGATGTGACACCTCACCCGGCCGTCGCGCGCATCATCGTGCCGGAAGATGGTTCCACCGCGTTCGGCAGTGGCACGCTGGTTGGTGTTCATGGTAACCACGGGTTGGTCGTCACGAATTGGCACGTGGTGCGGGACGCCACTGGCTTGGTGGACGTTGTGTTTCCCGATGGATTCCATTCGCACGCCACACCGCTCAAGGTCGACCAGGATTGGGATCTGGCGGCACTCGTGGTATGGAAGCCGAATGTGGAGCCGGTAAAAATCGCGGCCCTGCCGCCGCGGCCCGGCGATTTGCTTACGATTCACGGTTATGGCCGCGGCAAGTATCGAGTAGCCACCGGTCGCTGCACGAATTACTACTCGCCGCAGCCGAATTTTCCACACGAAATGGTCGAGCTCGACGTCGAAGCCCGGCAGGGCGACTCCGGCGGGCCAATTTTCAATCAGCAAGGCGAATTGGCCGGCGTTTTATTCGGGGCAGGGGAGGGCACCACGATGGGCAGCTTTGCCCCCCGCGTGCGCGTGTTTTTGGCGGCGGTTGCGCCGGATTTCGATCAGGCGAGTCCGCCCGCACAGATTGCAGTTGCCGATCAGCCTTTGCCTAACGCCAACATGCAGTCTACATCGCTCGCAAGGTTAAATGATGAAACGCCATTGAGCCCGAGCTCTCCGTGGTCGCCGCCGAAGAAAATAGCGCGGCGCGACGAAGCGGTCGTTCGTGCAAGTGCGAATGGCACTCAATTGGTTTCTACGAAGGTGCCAAAGCAAGTTGAGGATCGCCAGCCGTTGACGCTCAGCGATTTGAGTCGCGCCGGATGGTATGAGCCGTTGAAGACGGCGCTTGCCGCCGTGGGGTTGGCGGTGCTGACGCTGCGGCTGGTGAAGTTTGTGCGGTAGCGTTGGACGACGTCTTAGCAAATAGAAAACAGCCAAGCCGCTATGCGCGCCGGCTATCGATCGCGTATTCTCACCGTCCAGTCAAAACGCCTCTCGCCTGCGACGGCACGGGAACGATAGGCCGGTCAGAACGAAAAGTACCAAGGTTGTAGGTTCCGGCACGCTCGTGTCGTTGATCTTGGCCACAAATGCATCGCCGAAACCTCTATTAGGCGCGCCCAGACTGCCCTCGGTTCCCCCCGCTATGTAGACATTCCCCAGGCGGTCGGCCGACACAGCGAGACTTCTTTCATAGCTACTGGTACCTAACTGTTTAATCCAATGCAGGTCGCCAGTCGAATCGAATTTGGCGACATACGCATCCTGGTTGCCGAAAGCAGGCCCGCCGAGATTACCGCTGGTGCCACCCGTGACATACACGTTTCCGAGGCCGTCAGCCGAGACGCCTAGGCTAGAGTCATTCGTATTGGACAATATTTGGCGCGTCCATAAAGATGTGCCCGACGCATCGAACTTGCTGATAAAAATCTCTTGGCTGCTTCCGCCGATTCCGGTCAGGCTACCATCAGAGGTGCCCGTAATGTACACATTACCCAGCCCATCGGCCGATACACCCCGACAATCGACGCCGCCGCGCGAGCCGAACTGCTGCGTCCACAATAGCGTGCCAGCCGCATCGTACTTGCTAACAAATGCTTGCCCACTGACGTCGCCGGACATAAAGACATTGCCGAGCCGATCGGCCGATACTCCATAGCTCGCGTCCGAGTTGGTGAACCCCGATTGCCGGGTCCAAAGAAGCGTGCCGGCTGAGTCGTACTTGGTCAGAAACGCATCGGTACCAGTGTGCACGCCATCAAGATTGCCGCTGGTGTAGCCCGAAATATATACATTGCCCATTCCATCGGCCGACACCGCATAGCTGTAATCATCTGCAACAGTGCCCAACTGTCGGGTCCACAGCAACGTGCCGGCTGGATCCCACTTGGTGACAAATGCATCGATGCCGCCGGCATTCGTCCCACCCAAGTTGCCTGAGGTGATTCCCGACATGTAGACATTGCCAAGCCCATCGGCCGATACGCCGTAGCCGTGGTCTGCGGTGCTTGTACCGATTTGCCGAAAGTTTGGAACTGACCCCCGGGCGCCAGTCCATGCGAGATTGCCCGCCGCATCAAACTTGGCGATAAACGCATCGGAGCCCCCGGCGCTGGGCCCACCCAGACTACCATTTGTCTCGCCCGCGATGTACACATAGCCAAGCGCATCAGTCGAAACTGCGATCGCGTCCTCATGTGATCCGGTGCCCAGTTGCCGGCTCCACTCAATAGTTTGAGCTGGGGCGCGGCTCAGTAGGAGCGACAGACATGCGACGGTGACGAACACCATGCCTGCAGGACGACAATGGAGGATCTTCATCATTGGTTCTTCTTGATCTTAAATTAACGACTGATTTGCATTGATATAGTGGGGAGCCACGTTCGCCGCAGCCAGACGATCGCATCCACCGGCCTATGAACAAACTTCCCCCGTCAACTTCACACGCAGATCGCCGATGATTTCTCGCGGTACGAAGCGGGCTAGCTCTTCGTCGGTGGCGAGGGGCGTGATCTGCTTGATTAGTGAACTCGAGACGTGCGAGAACTCTTCGTCCGACATCAGGAACACGGTCTCGATGCTCGGATCGAGCTTGCGGTTGGCGAGCGTCATCGTGAACTCGCTGTCCATGTCGGAAAGCGATCGCACGCCGCGGATGATGACGCGGGCATCGCACTCGCGAACGAAATGCACGGCCAGTCCTGAGAACTGTCGCACTTCCACGTTGCCGAGCGGCCGCGCCATGCGCTCGACGAGCTCGGCACGTTCGTCGGCCGAAAAAAGCGATTGCTTATCGATGTTGATGCCGATACCGACGATTAGCGAATCAACGAGCCGACTGCTGCGCTCGATGACATTAAGATGCCCGAGCGTGATCGGGTCGAACGAACCTGTGTAGACAGCGCGACGGGACATTCGATTAAGCCTGATACAAAGTTAACGCTTCCACCAACCGCTCCAGGTCTTCTTCATTGTTGTATGCATGGGGGCTGATCCGCAATCGGCCGGCGCGGCAACCAAAGACAACATTTTGCCGCCCGGCATGGCGTTTAAGAGCCATCGACTCTTTGCCGGGCATCTCAAACGCGATGATTCCCGACCGCTGCTCGCCGTTGCGGTGAGCTGGACGGCGATCGGAAATGATCTTGGCCCCAATCTTTTGGAGTTTTTCACAAGCCCGATCCGTAATGTCCAACACCGCTGCCGCCAAGTTTTCAGCCCCCAGGTCCTGCAGCATTTCGAGACTCGCTCCCAATGCCAAAATTCCGCCGCTGTTTTGCGAACCGGTCTCATAGCGTGCGGCCCCTTCGCGCATTTTCAATTCGATGTGCGTAAATTCTTGCCCCGGGTTTACGCTGTGCCAGCCCGGGCCAATTGGTCGTAATTTGTCGAGATGCTCACGACGGATATAGGCGATACCGGCCCCTTCTGGCCCAAGTAGCCACTTATGACCGTCGGCAGCCATGAAATCGATGCTGACCTCATTCACATCGAGCGGAAACGCCCCGAGTGCCTGAATGGCATCCACGAACAAGAGTGCGCCATGCTGATGTGCAATCTGCGCTATACGTTGAATATCGTGCCTGTAACCAGTCGCGAAGCCAACCCAACTCACCGTTACGATTCTCGTTCGTTGATCGCAAGCTGCGGCAAGTGCATCGAGATCGGAGCGACCACTGACATCGTTCGCAACGCGCCGCGTTTCGACACCACGACTTGCCAAATTCATCCAGGGATAGAGATTTGACGGAAATTCATCCGCAAACGTAACGACATTGTCTCCCGTGTGCCAATCAAGTCCTTCGGCAACGAGGCTAATGCCGCTCGTCGTATTGCTGACGAGCGCGATCTCGCTTGACTGTGCCCCGATCATTTTAGCCGCAGTCGCCCGAACCGCTTCAATCCCGCGGACCCACTGCCCCCAAACCGGGCCGCCGATCTCGATTGCTTCGGTTAGCCATTTTTTGAAAGCATCCACCGTCGGCTGCGGCAACGCACACATCGCGGCGTGGTCGAGGTAGGCGCACGTCTTGGCGACGGGCATCAAAGCCCGCAACTTGGCACGAGTTTCTTCGATCGAACTCATGAAGTAGCAGACAGAAGCGGCAATTGGGAAGTTCACCGATTCTAGCTACAACTAATCGCCCGCTCCTAGCCTAATCGCTCGCTCTACGAGTTCACTCGCTCATTGCCGGCTGCTGAAGCCGGTGTTGCGAGCATACAAAGCGCAATAGACGTGCTCGAGGAAGGACTAGCGCGACGCGCGACCGCTCAACAGAACCATTGCCGCGCTCATGCCGAGAAGCGCCCACACCGACGGCTCCGGAACCAAGGCAGAAATTGCACCGGCCGCGGAAGATTGGCCGAAATGAGCGCGCCACGTGTTGTAGTCGGCCTGGGTATAGGTCGTGCCCAAACTTTTCCTCCACACGACATAATCTGCCGCATCCACCGTGCCGCTGTTGTTGAAGTCGCCAGGAATGCCGACGGAAGTAACAGTCAAATCGATTGAAGAAGTCGCGGCGTTATTTGCCAGGCTGAAATTAAATCCACTCGGAGTCGTGCCAAACGCGATGTTACTAACGCTGCCGTTCAGCGTTCCAAAATAGTCGATCAGCGCGTACGTGCCCGGCGTGATTGTGCCGAGGTTCGTTAGATTGAGCGTGCCGCCGTTGATCGTCAGGCCGTTTGCCGTGGTGACATTGACCAAATCGCTTATGCCAACTCCTGCAGCAGTATCCAACTCGAAATCGAGGACCGATCCGCTCGCCAATGTCAGAATGCCGACACCGAGCGTCCCAACACTGGCACCAGGTGCGATGCGACCACCGCTGTTCACCGTGACAGCCCCTGAGATCAAACCTGTGCCGCCAAGCGTGCCGCCCGAGTTGACAGCCACCGAGCCGCTTCCAGTGCCGCTGCCGGAATTGTTATTCACAAGGAGCTTGCCGCCGTTGATCGTGGTGCCGCCCGCGTACGTATTTCCGGCCGCTCGATCGAGTGTGAATGAGCTGGAACCTTGCATCGTCAAGCTGCCATTGCCGCTAATGAGTCCGCTGAATGTCGTCGAGCTGTTATTGCCTCCGGTAATCAAACTCGTTGTGAGCGAGACATTACCACCAACAGCTCCGCCCCCTGCAAGCGAGCCGATCGTCTCCGTCGCGCCACTGATCGTCATCGAAACGCCCGAAACGTTTGCCAGCTCGACCGAGGCCAAATCTCCCATTGCTGCGCCGCCACTCAGCACGAGCGAGCCTTCCATCACGCTGAGATGCCCAGCATACGTCGCCGGAACCGGTACAGAATTGGTGTTAAATTGCAGGTTGCCGCTGCCGATTTTCGTTAACACAGCTGCCGGATCGGTTCCCGCCAGCGGACCGATCCAGCCGAAATTAAAGTTTTGCGTATCGATCGTGCCGCCGCCGGGTGCAACCGTCATCCCACGCCGGCCATTCGTTACATTGATTGTGTTGCCAATTTGCAATGTGCCGCCGTCAAACGTGACTTGACCTGCTTGAACGGGGTCGGTACTCGGCACATTGTATGGAATTCCATCACTGGCGACGATCTTCCAGGTGCCCTCTTTGAGAATCAATCGACCCTTCCAGGTCGTGTTCGCGCCACCCGTCGTTGCAGCAGCAAAGAAAGTGCCGCTACCGCGCTTCGTTAAGTCACCCGGCCCCGTGAAACCGCCGTGGAACGCGTTATACCCGCTTGGATTGCTGAATCCCTGCGTATCGACCGTGCCGCCCCCCGTCCCCAATTGGATGCCACGATTGCCCATGATATTAAAACTTGCGCCAAACTGCAGGGTGCCGCCGTCGAGCGCAATGTTTCCAGTCGTGAAGCTCGCTGGCGCTGCACCCAAGTTCGCATCGGAGCCTACAACGAGCGTGCCTCCGGTTACCGAGTTGCCGGAATGAGTATTCGTGCCGGAGATTGTTAACGTGCCCGCTCCCGTTTTCGTCAGCGTATCGCCACTAATAACGCCTGGAATCGTGGCATTGTTTCCGGCGGTATCGATCACGCCGCCACCGTAACCCATCACAAATTGCCGATTGGCAGAAAACGATAGGTTCGCTGCGTTCAACCGCAACGTAGCGCCATAGTTAATTTGGAGATTGGGTGCCGGTGCGCCCGGCAGCGCACCCAACGATGTGTTTACGATTCCAAGTACCCCCTCATTTATCGTCGTGTTCCCCGTATATGTTTCGGCCGACGTGAGATTAAGGGTTCCGGGACCGTTTTTGATCAAGCCCGCAGCACCGGCAATCGTCGAACTGATCGTCGCCGTGACTCCGCTGTTGGTTGAAATAGTGGGAGCCGTGAGCGTCAGTGTCGAGCCTGAAATTGTGTAACCGCTCGTTTGAAACTCTAAGCTCGTTACCGATTGCGGGCCGCTCAATGTGACCGTGCCGGCGGTGCCGCCAAATACCACGTTGCTCCCCGCGGAATACGATGAATTCGCGGTGCCGTTGTACCACTTGCTGGCCGCGCCGTCCCAATTGCCGCTACCACCGAGGCCCGCGCCGGAATTCAGATTGTTGTTTGCCGCATTGGCATCGTTATCCCAGTAACCAATGGGCACCCCACTCTGTGCGCCGACAAACGCGGTGCCATCGTTGTACTTGAACAAATCGCCGGTCCCCCCGTCGAGCTTGAGCTGCAACTGGTATTTGCCGCCGCCCAACGACGTGAGAACTGTGTTTCCACCATCGCTGTAGCTGGTGTTGATCACGTCCACTTGCCCCGTGTTGCGATTGAGCCGCAACAGCGAATTAATTCCCGTGATGCCAAAGTCGAAATCGAGCGTCATTTGCTGACGCGTATCGGCCACCGTGGCCGTGTTGTCACTCTGCCCGTTCGGCAGCGTTAGATTGCCGCCCAGGCCGTTCATCACCATAAAGTATGTGGTGTTTGTCGGGTCGCCAAAAGTGCGCAACAGCGGATTGAAAAATCCCACATACACATCGCCTGACAGGCCGCCGTTCTTTGTGCCTAGATTCGTGATGTTATTAATGCCGCTGAGATATCGCTGTGCTGGCTGCGCGTTGTTTCGGTCAAAATTTAGCCACTCCCCGGGCAAACCCGAGGATCCGGCGCCCGCGACAAAACTCGGGCCGTACCCATAGCTGATAAGCTTGGTCAGCGCCGGCCCCAGGTTCCGTCCTTGCCGCGCCGTCTCCTGAAATGCTTGATAGACCGGTCCGTTCGGCTGGCCACCGAAGTTGTTGTTCCCGCCCGTGTATATAAATGCATCGACGTACGAGTAGCCCATCGTCCAAGCGGCAAACTGTTGCCAACGAATCTCGGCCTCACCCGGATCGACGGCATACGTATCGTGATAAGTCTGCACATACATGCCGTATGGACGCGGTGCGTTTCCTGTCGCACCGATGTACGAACCGAGTGCATTACGTCGAAAGATGTTGCCGAGTGCCAGCCAGTTCGTCGGCGCAATGTAGTGGCCGTTCGGATTGGAAAACGGGTAGCTATCCCAAGAGATGGCATCGGGATTCGCATTCGCGATAAAATTCGTGTAGTTGGTTTGATTTCCAATGAAAAACGAATTCGTGTAGAGCAGCGTATTGGGGAAATAGTTGCCGGCGTGGGCGGCGTTGAACCACGCCCGGGTGTACCCGTTCGGATCCTCGATATCCGACTGCTGCTCATCGCCGATTTGAAGCGCGATCAAATCGTTTTGGTGGGCGATGCCATCGGCGTTCAGCGCCGTGGCAGGCGAACCTTTATAATCCACCCAGTTGCCCCACTTTTGTCCGGAGCTGAGGTTGCCTGGCTGCGCCTGTCCTGTCGCCCACATAACCGCTGTCATGTTGCCGGCAGTCAGCTCGTTGTAGTCGAGCGAGTAACGATTGTCGGTATCAAGACCCCAGATCTGCAGACCGTTGTTGACGAAGATCTGGTGACCTTTATCAAGCGTTGCAATTTGGGCATGAGCAACAGGAGTTAAAGACGCACCAATTATTGATATGCAAGCCAGTAGGTAGGCCGGCAAGTTAAAGATCTTCATGCCAATGGCTGCTTTCGCACAGAGTTGCAGACTTCGTGGAGCGGGCGGCGAATCTCCAATGCGAACTTTTCCGCCGCCCGTATCCGCCCGTGATGTCAATCGTGATAATACGATTGTAGCCAGCGTCGATGATTGCGACAGCGAAAACCGCCGCACAAGGTGAGGGGGAACGAGCTACATTTGAGTGATTGAGTGACCGAATGCCCGAATCCTTAGGTTCATTATGAAGTTAGTGCCCATAGCGCATTTGTGTGTCATCACTCTAGCATTAGCGGCACAACCGGCGATCGCGGTGGCCGCGGAATCGTTGTCGGGATGGCGGCAACTCGCCAACAAAATGGTCGACAAGGAAATTGTCGCGGCCGGCGTCAAAAACGAGCGCGTGATCCGCGCCATGCGCGAAACGCCCCGGCATGAATTCATCGCGGCCAACCAACGCGAGCGAGCGTATCTCGATATGGCGCTCCCCATCGGCAACAGCCAAACTATTTCGCCGCCGTTCATCGTGGCCTCGATGACCGAGGCCATCGATCCGCAGGCGAATGATCGAGTGCTCGAAATTGGCACTGGCAGCGGTTATCAAGCGGCTGTGCTCAGCCCACTGGTGAAAGATGTATACACAATCGAAATTGTAGACGAGTTGAGCAAGCGCGCGACTCGCACGCTGAAGCGACTCCACTATGACAACGTGCACACGCGCTCGGGTGATGGTTACAAAGGTTGGCCCGAAGCAGCACCGTTCGATAAAATCATCGTCACCTGCTCGCCGGAAAAAGTGCCGCAACCTTTGGTCGATCAATTGAAAGAAGGCGGCCTGATGGTCGTGCCCGTTGGGGAGCGCTATCAGCAAACGTTGTACTTGATGCGGAAAACCAAAGGCGAGCTAAAGTCAGAAGCTCTGCGGGCCACATTGTTCGTCCCGATGACCGGCGCCGCCGAGGAACAGCGCAAAGTGAAACCGGATCCGGCGAATCCACAAATCATCAACGGCAGCTTCGAAGAAACCACGAAGACCGCCGACGGCGACGATGAGCCAACGGGCTGGCACTACCAGCGGCAGCTCACACTGAAGACTGATGGCAAAGTGCCGGACGGCAAAGCTTATGTTGATTTCAAGAATGCGGATCCTGGCCGCGGTTGTCACGCGCTGCAGGGGTTCGCGGTGGACGGGCGGAAAGTCTCTGCTCTCGAACTGCATTATTGGGTCCGCGGCACCGGTATTCATCCCAGCGACCAGAAGGAGGGCTCGCCCCGGATCGTGGTGACTTTTTACGACGAGCGACGGGCAGCCGTGGGTGAAGAACCGGCTGGATCGTTCTCTGGTACGTTCGATTGGCGAAACGAAACAAACCGAATTCGCGTCCCACTCAAAGCACGCGAGGCGATTCTCCGGATCGGGCTGCTGGGTGCAACGGGTGAATTAGCGTTTGATGATATTGGACTGCAAGTCGTAGCGTCAAAATGACTTACGCGTCATCAAAAGCCTCTGTTTACGTGCCATTTCCTGCACATTTATCGAAGAAGTGGCAGAAAATGCTAGCGGCTGGCATATCCCGGTGAGTTACTGGCTCTCCGGCCGAACAATCCGCACCAGTTACGGAGTCAGACAAGTTTTCCCAACCTACTTGAATTATGCAAACGTGCTGGTATCCTAAAACCCGTGTTCGCGATCGCGAACCACCGGAAGGACAGGTGTTCTTCGGCTCACGGAAAATGGGAGGATTCTCACACATGACATTGAAAAAGAGTTTGTTTGCAGCGTTGGTCGTTGTTTCCGCCATTGCGATGAGCGCGAGCACTGCGTCTGCCCACTTGTTTGGCCGCGGTAGCTGTGGCTCGTGGGGCGGCGGTTCTTGGGGATCGCGCGGCTCATGGGGTTCCTGCGGCTCGTACGGCGGCTACTACAGCGGTTCCTGCGGCTCGTGGGGTGGTTACAGCGGTAGCTGCGGTAGCTGCGGTGGTTATACCGTCATCAGCAGTAGCTGCGGATCTTGCGGTGGTTACTCGTCGTATGGCTACAGCGATGGCGGCTATGCCACTGTCAGCCGTCCTGTGACGACGATCGTCGCTTCGAGCACGCCGGCTGTAAAAACCCGCCTGACGTTGCATGTTCCGGCTGATGCCACGGTCACCTTGGCTGGTGTCGAAACGAAGCAAACCGGCGAAGTTCGCCAATTCGCCACCTCGAAGTTGGCTTCGGGCCAAACTTGGAGCGATTACAAGGTCGTGATCGAAACGACCCGCGATGGCAAAGTCCAACGTGAAGAGCGAAGCCTGATGCTCACCGGTGGCCAGGATCAAGATCTGGCAATCAACTTCTCGAACGACAGCACCCAACAGGTTGCCCAGCAGTAGTTGATTTGCTGGCACTTAACCCGAGCTGGTTTCGTGCTTAATTGTGAATCCTTCGACCCTCGCCCGGTAGCAGCCGGTGCGAGGGTTTTTCATTTTGATTGCTCTGGTTCGCAACGCGGTCCCATTGCTAGTATTCGACCGCTTGAAGGACTAAAAAGCTGGCCTCGTTTCCCGATTTCCGCGTATGGTCGGAGCACCCGTAAAACCTATGAGCTCTCCGCCGCCAGCACCGGCTCCCAAGCCGCGGCCGGCGACGCCGCAGCGTGAGGGTGGCAAGAGAAACGGCAAGCCTGGCTTGGTCATTCGTATTGCGATCAGTCTGGTCATCGTGTGGCATTTTACGGGCGTCTTCCTGGCTGCTCTCTCGATCGGCGAGACTTCACCGCTCGTGCTGAAGATCGCGCAAGGACGCCCGATGCAGTGGTATCTCGATGCCCTTTATATGAACCAAGGGCACTCGTTTTTTGCCCCGAACGTCGGCCCCGCTCACATTATTCGTTATGAGCTGCAGGATCCAAGCGGCAAAGTCATCGAGCAGGGCGAGTTGCCGAATCGCAAAACCGATTGGCCGCGGCTGTGGTACCACCGTCATTTCATGCTTGCCGAACAGGCCGAGTTCCAAACCGAAGACAAACAAGTTCGGGAGGCCTGGCAAAAGAAGTATCTGGAGGCCTACGGTCGGCATTTGTTGAGCGTGAATGAAAACGCCCAAAGCGTTCGTTTGCAGCGCATCGTGCACTGGCCGCTTCCGCGCGAGTTTGCCGTGCAAGGTAAAACAATGACCGATCCGCAAAGCTACGAGTTACTGGGCGAAGTCACAGTGCGCCGTACCGAACCGGCAAAACCGCTCCCCACGAACCAATCGCTGAATTGGCAAAACAATCGCCCCAATTGGCTGGATAATCGTCCAAACGTCGCTAGCCGCGGCATGGGGGTACAACGATGATCGCCGCCGCGCGCAGTTACGCCGCCGAAGTTTGGGAGGCCTGGAGCGAATTCTGGTTTGCACCGTCGAGTCCTTCCACGCTCTCCGCGATTCGCGTTCTTGCCGGGCTAATGTTGCTGTACACGCATCTAATCTGGTCGTTTGGCTTGACTGACTTTTTCGGGCCAAACGCCTGGCTTCCGCCCCAACTCATGCACGAGTTTCGTTTGGCGACAAACGACCCGGATGGTCCTGAAGGACCAGAGCCGCCGCGCGAGCGAGTCATGTGGTCGCATTTCGACTACGTCCACACACCCACCTTGATGTGGACGGTCCATGTCTGCGCTCTGGTCGTGTTTTTCTTACTGACGATCGGCTTCTTCAGCCGCACCATGGCCTTTCTGGGGTATCTGTTCGCCGTGTCGTACGCGAACCGAATTACGCCCGGCGCTTATTTCGGGCTAGATAAAATTAACTGCATGCTTGCGCTCTATCTGATCGTCGGTCCCTGTGGAGCGCGGTATTCCGTCGATCGCTTGTGGCGTTTGAAGCGTGGCAACACGGAAGTGCCGGCAACTTCCATGGCGAACCTGGCGATCCGTTTGATCCAGGTTCACATGTGCATCGTTTACTTGTTTTCCGGAATTGGAAAACTACAAGGCGAGCCGTGGGTTAACGGTTCTGCCAGTTGGCTCTCGTATGCCATGCTCGAGTATCAATCGCGATCCCATCTCTTCGATATGACTTGGCTGGCGAACTGGCCTTACCTACTAAATTTCATGTCGCTCGCCACGATGTTTTGGGAGCTGTCGTATTGCGCATTAGTATGGCCCGCTCTTACGCGACCGTGGGTGCTGGGAATGGCGATTCTGGTCCATATCGGAATTGCGCTCACCCTGGGAATGCCAACGTTCGGCTTAGTTATGCTGATCGGAAACCTAGCGTTTGTTTCCCCCAAAACTGTGCGCAAATTCTTCGATCCCTTCGCGCGGCGCGTGTCGCTGGCGGTTGTGGGGAAGGCGAGCAGGGCAGGGGCCGGCGATTAGTGCTCTCGTTGTCTCGCCTGGAAATCGTACCTATACTTAGCTTTCGGCCGCGAATGTGGCGAACCCAGCTTGCGGCAGGCTCGTCCTTGCCTTGCGCAAGCTTTGTGAATCGTTCAATTTCTTCGAGGAGAATCGTCCGTGTTTGATTCGATCGCCATCGTCGGCGCTACCGGCGCCGTAGGCCAGCTCATTCGTTCCATGCTCGAGGAGCGGGACTTCCCATACGAGAAGATTACGTTCCTCGCCTCGGCGCGAAGTGCCGGCAGCACGATCGAATTCAAAGGCAAAAAGCACACGGTCAAGGAACTCAAGCCCGAGGCGTTCGACGGGATCGACCTCGCGATCGGCAGCACGCCAGACCCGGTCGCCAAAGACTTCGTCCCCTGGGCGGTCGAACGCGGCTGCGTCGTCGTCGACGAAAGCGGCTACTGGCGCATGGACCCGAAAGTGCCGCTCGTCATTCCGGAAGTAAACCCAGACGATGCGTTCAATCACCAGGGCATTATCGCCAGCCCGAACTGCTCGACGACCCAGATGGTCGTCGCTCTGAAGCCACTTCACGACGCCGGCAAAGTTCGCCGCGTCGTCGTCAGCACCTATCAAGCCACAAGCGGAGCCGGCGTTGGCGGGCAGCGCGACCTTATCAATGGCAGCAAGGCCGCGCTCGAAAACAAAGATCACAAGTACGAAGTCTTCGCCCACCCGATCGCGTTCAATCTCATCCCGCAGATTGGCTCGCTGAAATATAAGGGCTACACCTCCGAAGAAATGAAAATGGTGTATGAGACGCACAAGATTCTCGGCGACGACACAATCAAAGTTTGCCCCACCTGCGTTCGTGTGCCGGTTTCGAACTGCCACAGCGAAAGCATCTTGGTCGAGACCGAAAAGAAAATCTCGGCCGACGAGGCTCGCGACCTGTTCGCAAATTTCCCAGGCATCAAAGTTATCGACGATCTCGCCAACGGCAAGTATCCCAAGCCGAGCGATTGCGACGGCGACGACGGGGTCTTCATCGGCCGCATTCGCGAGGATCTATCGTGCGACAACGGCCTCGCGTTCTGGTGCGTGAGCGACAATCTTCGCAAAGGCGCCGCGACGAACGCAGTACAGATCGCAGAGCTGCTTGTGAAAACGCAAGCTGCAGTGTCGCGCTAATTTATTAACCACAGAGGCACAGAGAACACGGAGAAGACAAAGAGAAGTTCTTTGACGGGAAATGTCTTGGATTAACTCTGTGCCCTCTGTGTCTCTGTGGTTGTTTTCAAGGCAATGCCCGCTCGCTGGCTCAAATTGACTCTAGCTTACGACGGCAACGCGTACGCTGGTTGGCAGATTCAGCCCGCTAAGCCAACCGTACAGGGTGCTCTCGAAGCCACGTGGCAGCGGCTCACGCAAGAGTCGCTGCGCGTTTCAGCATCCGGCCGCACCGACGCCGGTGTCCATGCGCTGGGTCAGGTCGTCGGCCTCTCAACCGCGACGCGCCTCTCCAACGACGATTTGCACCGCGGCCTGAATGCGCTTCTCCCCAACGATATCGCAGTTTACAACGTCGAAGATGCGGCAGAAAATTTCCACGCCACATACGACGCCGTTGGAAAAAGCTATCGCTATCATATCCATAATGGCCGCGCACCTTCAGTCTTCGAGCGCAACTACGCGTGGCACTATCCGCAGCCTCTCAATGCCGAGTTAATGCACACGGCAGCTCAGGGCCTCGTCGGTCGTCACAATTTTTCCAGCTTCGAAACCGCCGGCTCCCCGCGCCCCCACTCAATTCGCACAATTCACGAACTCAAAGTTGTGTGTGCGCCCGTAGGCGAGTTTCTCAGATCGAAGATTCACCGTGGCGAAAACTTGTATTCGGCAGTTCCGGAGAAACTGCCCTACGTATCGCAGCACATCACGATCGACGTCGCCGGTGACGGCTTCCTCTACAACATGGTCCGCACAATCGTTGGCACGCTCATCGAAGTCGGCGTCGGCAAACAACCCATCACGTGGCCCGCAGAAGTGCTGGTTGCCCAAGATCGCCGCCGCGCGGGCCAAACGGCGCCGCCGCACGGATTGTTTCTGGTGCATGTCGACTACTAATCACTAAATAGCCGGGCCATCTTGGCCCGATTCGCCGCGCCAGCAACTATTACACCCAACGAATCAAAATGGTTCGGCTCTCTGCGCGGCGTCATCAAGCTTTCCGCTTCCCCCTTAGCGGGTTAAACTGGTAGTAGCGTTTATTCAGCCGATTACCGGAAGAGCAGGGCAGGGCGGACCTGTCTCTGGCCCTCGACTCTCGACATTCAGCCCTCGACCAACTTCGTGCCCCCAGCTCAACAAATCGTCGGCAACTACCGCATGTTTCATTTGATTCGTGCTGGGGCAATCTATGAAATTTGGGCGGTCAGGCCCGTCTCGGAGAATACCCCCTACGCCATGAAATGGCTGCCGCCGGGCCCAAAATACAATCGTGCGAATATCAACGAATTGAAGCACGAGTTCACGGTCGGCTCGACGCTCGATCACCCGACGGTGATCAAGACCTACGACTTCGGCAACACATCGAACGGGGCGTACATGCTGCTTGAGCTCTTCAAAGTTCCAAACTTGAAGCAGCAAATCATTTCCGGCGGTTACAAGAAACTGGCGCACCGGGCCAAGCCAATTCTGACGGCCGCCGCGGCGTCACTCGCCCATTTGAACGACAAGGGGTGGATCCACCGCGATATAAAGCCAGATAACTTTCTACTGCGCGATGATGACGCCCTCAAACTCATCGACTTCAACCTCGCGCGTAAGCCAGCCGGCGGGCTGAGTAAGCTCTTCGGCGGCAAGGCCAAAGTGCAGGGAACCCACAGCTACATGTCGCCCGAGCAAATCCGCGGCCAATCGCTCGATTTTCGTGCCGATGTCTACAGCTTCGGCTGCGTGGTGCACGAATTCTTCTCGGGCAAGCCACCGTTCACCGCCAACTCGCCCAATGAGCTGCTGCAGCGACACCTCACGTCGCGTCCTCAGCCGCTCACTGTATTCGACAAGAACATTACCCCCGAATTTGCCGGCTACGTACAACGCATGATGGCCAAGGACGCGAAAGATCGACCGGCCAACATGAAAGACGTGATGATGGAACTCAAAACACAGAAGATGTTCTACAACCAGCCGGCGCCGCCAAATCCCGCCGACGAAGCGAAGGCAGCAGCCGAAAAAGAATAGCCGCCGAGATCACAGAGTTCACCGAGAAGGAGTCGTGCCTGTTTCTTGCATTTACCTCTCTGTGACCTCCGTGTCCTCTGTGGCAAAAAGATAAACAGACAATGCCAAGTTCAACTTACAAACTCTCGTTCGAACAACCGATCTATAAGCTTGAAGAGCAAATTGCTCAGCTCGAGGCGGTCACCACGAAATCGACCGACGAGCGTGATCAAATCCGCGCGCTCAAACGCGAATTGGCCGATACCACGCGCCGCGTTTACAGTCAGCTCGATCCCTGGGATACGGTACAAGTCGCCCGGCATCCCGAGCGGCCAATGCTCACGGATTATCTCAATCTGCTGTTTGACGAGTTCGTCGAGCTGCACGGCGACAAGTTCTATGGCGACGATCGCGCTCTCCGCACCGGCTTCGCCAAGCTCGATCGGTACAAAGTGCTTGTGGTAGGCCACTACAAAGGCAAAACGCTCAAAGAACGCAACGAGTGCTTCTTCGGTTGCGCCCATCCCGAAGGCTATCGCAAAGCGATGTCGAAGATGCGACTGGCAGCCAAGTACAAGCTGCCCATCATCTGCATGATCGATACGCCGGGCGCCTACCCGGGCATCGGCGCTGAAGAGCGCGGCCAGGCTCAAGTCATTGCCGAGAGCATGCTCGCCATGTCACACTTGCCGACGCCGATCATCTGCGTGGTCATCGGCGAAGGCGGCTCCGGCGGCGCGCTCGGCATCGGCGTCGGCGACCGTGTCGCTGTGTTGCAGTTCGCCTACTACTCGGTGATTAGTCCCGAAGGTTGTGCCGGCATCTTGTGGAAAGGTCACGACCACGCGCCCGAAGCCGCCCGCGCCCTCAAGCTAACGTCAAAATACCTTCACGACCTCGGCTGCGTGGATGATGTGATCGAAGAACCACTTGGCGGCGCTCATCGCGATCACCACCAAATGGCAACGCGCCTCAAAATGTATTTACTCAAGTCGCTGCGTGAGCTCGTCGATATGCCGACCGAAAAACTCCTCGCGGCGCGCTACAACAAGTTCCGCGCGATGGGCCAATTCCTCGAAGGCGACGCCGCGGGACCGGCGCCTACGCCGAAGAACGGCAAACCAGCGTAGCGTCCCTATGTCAAATGACGCTCGGCAAGACATCGAGCTGCGGCCCAAGCCAATAAAGTTTAAATACAGCCTGCGCTTGTTGTTTATCGTAACGACTTGCGTCTGCCTGTGGCTGGGTTACAAGACCGCAATCGTTCATCGCGCCCACGAAATTGTCAGCCGGCACAATCTTGTGGCAAATGTTCTCGCGCAGAGCCTGGCAACTCTTCCCGAGAACACGTTCTACCGACTTCGTCCGCCAGGTAGCATGGACCAAATCCTTTTACGCACGCTATGGCCGGAGAGAATCTACCTCTACAACAGCTCTCTTCAAAATGGGCTCACGGGCCGTATCGGAGAAGAGCCGCTAACGCTTGACGTGTCCGGTCTGGCGTTAAACGACAATCAAGCCGCAATTGTTCATGCCATCGAAATTCACTTTTCCGCTGGGCTTACAAATATCGGTCTGCTCGCTTGTAGTTTTAACGAACCGTTGCAACACGGCGGCCTTCATCATCGAACAGTCCTGAGGACCCAATCCGGTGACATCCAAGTCATTATCGACGTCAGTCTCGGCGCGAAGGATACGGTTGCAGACGTGACGATTCTCACGACCGACTCGCAACAGCTGCGCCTCTGGTGATCGCGTCCTCTATAACGTGAATTGGCGCGATTGAAAAACCGATCGCACAGAATCGCTCCTAACGAGCGCCGACCATTTCGGTCGACCAAGATGCCGTCTCGGTGATCAACGGCGTCCGCTTACGCTCGCTGTTAGACTGTCTCGCCGAGCCGATACGGCTCGGCTATATAGCCCGGCCATCTTGGCCGGGCGTAACGCACATGTCGATCAACGGCGAGTGCAGTGCAGCGACAGCGCAAACCCCGGCACCTGTGCCCAACGTCCGATAATCGCTCTTATGTTCGTTTTGGGCCCGTTTTTCGGCGGGAATTACGCATTTGCAGCCCTGCCGTATAATCGCGGCGACGTTTGTCCGCCTTCGATCCGCCGCCCCGTAGGAAAGCATTCGCGTGTACGACGACAACCCCGATGAAGACGAAGATTGGTACGACGACGATGACGACGCGGATGAAGATTTCATTCCGTGCCCGGAGTGCGGCAATCCGATCCCAGAAATTTCGGACCGGTGCCCTACTTGCGGCTACTGGCTCTCGGCCGCCGACCGGCGATCTTTGAGCCGTCGTGAAGCAATGCCTGCGTGGGTCAAGTTCACCGCCTTCATACTTCTGGCGGTTACGCTCGTCGGACTGGCAACCTTCCTGCTGTGACGGTTGCGCCGCTTGGACGAATCATCCGCGGCTGCCCGCCAATCGCGCTATTACCGCACTGCTCCGTACGGATCATCCGCTTCAGCCGTCCTCGGCTGGCCTGTTTGAGCACTTGGCCAAGTGGGCTGGCTCTGAGGCGGCGCAGGCCACGCCGGTTGCGGCTGAGATTGCGATGGCTGCGACGCCGGCCAAATCGGCTGCTGAGACGATCCCTGCTGTTGCGACCAAGGCATCTGCGGCATGTTCGCCTTCACCTCGTTCTGCCACACCTGCTGCAGGTCCTGCCCATGCGGCTGAAAGTTCGGATTCAGTTTTTCTTGAATCGTGTTGAGGTAGGGGCCTACAACCTGATGAAGCTCGGGCGGACAAATCGCGTCGGCCTTGTTGAGTAACATTACGATCGATCGGCCCGATTGCGATGCCACAATCGCCTGGCCTTGCGGCTGCGGCGCGAGTGTCACCGCAAAGAACGTGATCGCGACACACAACAACACGCCCTTCGCAAAGCCGAACATCGCGCCGAGCTGCTTATCGAACGATTCGAGTTTCACTTTATCGATCGCGCCCGACACAAGCCGGAATAACATCCAGATTACAAACGACGAAGCAACATAGATCGCTAGCTGCGCACTAAATCGATTGAGCGGCGCTTGTTGCCCAAAGTAGGGCGCCAATTGCGGGCTGAACTTGAGCGAAATGAAGTAGCTCGCAATGAGCGAAGCGAGCGACGCCAGCTGCCAGGCCATGCCTTTCCAAAAGCCGAAGACCGTGGCGGCCACGAGCACGAGAATCATCAACGCGTCGTATGTTTGCATGTTGCAAATGAGCAGGGGGTGAAAACCGCGAGCGATTGGTGAACGCCGTCGCCGCCGAACGGTGATTCGGCGATGCCAGGCAAGGGGGACGACTATAGCGTCATGCCAGCATTCGGCGGAAGACCAGTCGGTTGGTTGATAGCAGCGCGGGTTCTGTTGCTTTACGACCCAATTTCTGTCATAGCTACCGCGCGGATATTGTACGCATTCGCAGCCCCGGCGCAACCGGCGGCTGTGTGCACCTCGAAAGAATTGCCATGGCCGGATTTCGAACGCACGTGGGCACGAGCGCCGCGCTTGGCTGCGGCTACGCCGGCATTCTCACCGCGCACGGAGTACCGGCCAACTCCGCGGTCGTTTCCGGCGCGCTCTGTGGATTCGCCGGCATGCTCCCCGATCTCGATAGCGACTTCGGAGTACCGCTCCGCGAAATCATGTCGTTCGCAGCCGCCACGATCCCGGTGCTCATGGTGAATCGTTTCGAAGAGCTCGGAATGGGGTTCGACTCGATGGCGCTCGCCTCGGTCGTATTATATCTGGTCGTGCGCTTCGGCATCGGCGGCATGATTCGCAAGTTTACGAGGCACCGCGGCATGTTTCACAGCATCCCCGCAATGTTCATCTGCGGCGGCCTGGCCTACTTATTGTGCGGCGGTTCGCAAGCCGCGTTCAGCGTGTTCAAAGCCGGCGGCGTAATGATCGGCTACCTCTCGCATCTCGTTCTCGATGAGATTTACTCGATCGAATTCGCGAGCGGCCGCTGGCGAATGAAAAAATCGTTCGGCTCCGCAATGAAGCTGTGGGGCGACAATCACTGGGCGAACACCGCCGCCTACTCGAAGCTCGCGCTCGTCGGCATGTCGATCTTGGGCGAACCCTCCGTTATGCAAAAGGTTGCCGCCTATAATCCGCAGCTTGCGCAACAAATCGACCAACTTCGCAACACGGTTCAAACTGCAGCGCCGAATGGCTTGCCGCAGAACAGCACCGACCTCGCACGTACTGCGATTAACATCTTTAACGGAAGCGCTCAACAAAGACCAAACGCCAGTCCTGCGAGCACGAACGGTTGGTCACAGTCCCCGCCTGTTCAGCAGCGGCCGTATGCCAACTATCAGCAGCAACCGTACAACAACGCGCCGCAGTACGCCTCGGGACCTCAGCAATACAATAACGGCGGAGGTCAGACGCCGATGAACAATCCGCCGACCACGTGGCCCGGCCCAACGCAATTGAACAGCGGCCCTCAAAGCTCGCTCGACAACTTCGGCAACGGCTATAACACCGCACAGCGCGCCGGTGCACCCTTCCCGCAATAAGCCGCCCTTATCGCGTGTCCGCCCCCGGCGGAAGCCGGGGGTCTCCTAACGCGTCCACCGTATCAATCCAAATCGTCACCGGCCCATCATTCACCAGCGACACTAACATGTGCTCGCGAAACTTCCCGGTGGCGACGGTTATCCCCGCCTCTCGCACTCGCGCAACAAACTCCAAATACAACCGCTCCGCAACTTCCGGCGGCGCCGCATCCGTAAAGCTCGGCCGCCGGCCGCGGCGGGCGTCGCCATAAAGCGTGAATTGGCTCACTACGAGCATCGCCCCGCCCACTTCGGCGAGCGAACGGTTCATCTTCCCGGCGTCGTCCTCAAAGATCCTGAGCCCAACGATCTTATCCGCGAGCCACTGCACTTGCTCCAGTCCATCAGTGTTACCTACGCCAAGCAGCACGACGAATCCCAGCCCGATCTGCCCGGTCACTTCTCCGTCGACAGTCACCCGCCCTTCGCTCACTCGTTGTACGCATGCCCGCAAGTTTCAATTCTCCCGTTGAGCTATTGCCAGCCCGCTGCAGATACTAGATGTTGAGGTCCCACACGCAAAAACGCTCTTCCCTGTCCCCCATATCCTGCATCCCGCATCCTTCCCCATGCCAACTGTCCTGCTCGCCTATTATTGCGCGCTGATTCTCGTCGCGTCGATTGTCGGCGGCATGATGCCAGTGTGGTTCCAGCTCACTCATCGCTGGATGCAAATCTCGGTGAGTTTCGTGTCCGGCGTCATGCTTGGCATCGGCGTCCTTCACATGTTACCGCATGCGATCACGGATGCGACCACAGCCGCAAACGCCATGGCGGCAACAACCCCCGTGAACACCGCACTTGCGACACCGCCTGTCGTCGTCGCCAATCCCACCGCCCAGGCTGTCCAATCCATCGCAGTTTGGCTCTTGGCCGGCATGTTGGTGATGTTCTTCATCGAACGGTTCTTCAGCTACCACCATCACGACGTGCCTGGCGATGTCGAAGATGAGAACGCCGACCACGACCACGCCCACCACGACCATGCACATGATCACGGTCACAACCATTCCGCCAGTAAACGCAATTTATCATGGAGCGGCGCCGCTGCTGGGCTCGCACTGCACAGCGTCCTAAATGGTGTCGCCCTCGCTGCCGCCGTTCAACATGGAAGCCACGGTTCGCTGCTCGCCGGTTTCGGCACATTCCTAGTCATCGTCTTACACAAACCCTTCGACGCCATGACGATCAGCATGCTCATGGGCCACGGCGGCTCGAGCCAAACCTGGCGAAATACAGTCAACGGTCTATTCTCACTCTGCATCCCCGCCGGCGTGCTGTTGTTCTACTTCGGCCTCATGAGCGATTCGAATAATCCCAACTCGGCCGCCCAGCAATGGTGGATTGCCTGTGCCCTCGCGTTTTCCGCCGGCACATTCCTCTGTATTTCGCTTAGCGACCTTCTTCCCGAGTTACAGTTTCATAGCCACGATCGCCTGAAACTCTCGATCGCCCTCATACTCGGCTTAGCGGTAGCCCACCTCGCCTCAAAGATGGAAACCGCCTTCGCCCATCCGCCCCACCCACTGCCGAAAGTCGCCGCTCAGCAACAGTGACCGGGAATTGATTCGACCCTCAACCCTCAACCTTCTGTCATTCCCCTCCCCGCACGCTTTGCCACGTTTGCCTGATCGTTGCCAGCACAGGCATTTCTAAGCCTCGCACGCCAGCAAGCCCGAAGATATGAGATGAAGTCCCCCACTTTATCCCCCAACCCCCATCGGTTCGCAGCCCGTCGCTCGGTGTTGCGCGCCCTCGCCAAAGGACGTCTATGCCGGGCCCGAATCGCCGCACTTGGCACAAACATCGTGTCGGGCACTTGAACATCACGGTGCACTTGGATTCGACGATCGAATCGCATAACGTCTCACGGCATCAAGACCTCGCCGACGTCGCTCGGCAGTTGATTGCCACGATGGACGCCGACCGCATCCCCACGACTTGGGCCGTTAGTGATCCCACACATTCGGCAGCGACGTCGCTGATCATCAAGTCCGCCGTCGACCATGAACTAGCGATTCTCGGCGACGCCAATTGGGTCGGCCCAACCGCCGGTCGCACACGATTTGCCCGCGAACTCGCACGGCGGCTGACGCAGGCCCGCGCTGCCGGCCTCGAAATCACGTCACTCGTTCCCTGCGTAACGTCAATTAGGAGCAACGTCGACTTGGTCGTCAAACAGCATATTACGGCAGTTGCGGGCTTGGCTCACACAATCTCAGCCCAAAAATCCTCCGCGCCACACGCTCTCCACTACGGCGTTTGGGAGTTACCAGTATCGGCCACCCTGCCAATGAAAGCCGGTTGGTTTTCCAGCGGCAAGCGCACCCTCTGCCGCCGCATCCAGCGCACGGTAGTCGAAACCGGAAGCTTTCACTTGGTGATCGATGCGACCGCAATTGCGGCCGCGAGTGGCAAAGAAGCCTCTGTCGCTCGGTGGATCATTCGTCGCGTAGCAACACTCCGCGACCGCGGCCTGCTGCAAGTTGAAACGCTCCGCACGACGGCCAGCCGACTGTCGGACGTACCAGCAACCATACCGCAGCGATCGATTCTGAGAGGCGCCGCATAGGGTCCGAAGACGGAACGCCTATCCGAGCAAGCGGTCATGCGCCCGAAGACCTATTTCACGTCCCGAAAGGCGTTCCAGCCTAGGTAGGCGACGATTCCGCCACAGATCGCTAGCCCCAAATCAGAGGGTACGCCAGCAATTCGCCCAAACGGCGTCTTCAGCGCAAGGTCCACGATGAACAGCAGCGCCACGAGGCCGCCGATCACCATACCGGCGACGGACATTGCTTTGTTCATCGTTCCCGAACCCTGTGTCCCGGCGATTGCGGAAGGACTGGCCATACAATAAGCCTAGTATAATTACCGGGCCTTCCTTGTCACGGCGTTGCCCTCAAACACCGTATTCTACGCTGTTTTCTTGTTCGCTGTAGACAACCAGAACTACGCCGCTCCCGCAATTAAGGCAACCCCAGCATTTCAACCGGAATTGGCAGACGAATCCCCCTTATCGAGCCCCAATTCCCGCCTGACTCGCGCAACCTCGTTGCCTACCCCCTCCAACACGGCGTGATAGGCGACGATGTTATTCCACGCCAATAGATACGTCCAACCAATGAAAACGATTCCCATACACGCCCCCAGCAGATGCCAATTCGCCCAAGCCTGAGTATTCAGTCGCAATGTGGCGGGATCAGCGGCGGCCCCTAACGCACTCACGCCGACCACGGCCAGCATGCCGAGCACGAGCCACGGAAACGTCCGTCGCTTGATCCGATTACAGGCGACCAACGGCGCCGGGTCGAATTTGTACGTTTCCACGACTTCTCGGCACCATCGCCCCGTACCTATGAAATAGGTAAACGCGAACGATTCGACCAACACGACGCCCAGCGCCGCCGCCCCGCCAGTTAAGCGATGCCGCGTCGCGGACACATAAGTCGCCTCACTGGGCTCTGGCTTCGCGTACAAATCCCCCATCGTCAGGCCAATCGCAAGAGCTGCGGTAAGCAGCGCGAGCGATAACAGCGAGAGCGTGAGAAATATGCGGGACATTGGGGCGTAAGTTAACCGTGGGTGCTGGAGTATTCTCAGGTTAGAATAATTGCGCTCGACGCCAACTCAGCTGGCCTGGCCGATCGCTGAAACGCCGTGCCTACGAAGCTGTTGCTACAGCGTATCGGCAATCCCCGCGACCTGCACCCCCCTACCCTCCCCTGCCCTCGCGAATGGCTGCAACGACTAAATCGATTCTCGCAATCACGATGGGTGACCCTGCTGGGGTTGGTCCCGAAGTGATCCTTCGTGCGTGGCCCGATCCTCGCATCCACGCGAGCGTGCGACCATTCGTGGTCGGGCATCCCGCGGTGATTCAAAAAGCGGCGGCACTTGTCGGTGGTAGTGAACAGATCGTCGAATTGAAGTCCATTGACGACGTGAAAGACCTGGCGGCCGATCAGGCTATCGTGCCGGTGGTCAACGTCTGCAGCGACGAAGCCGCTACTGCGCCTACAGGCGTCGTCGATGCCCGTTCCGGCGAAGCCGCATACCAATGCGTAACGGCAGCAGCACGTTGGGCACTCGAAAAGCAAATCGACGGGCTCGTCACCGCGCCTCTTAGCAAATCCGCCCTGCACGCCGCCGGCCATCACTATCCTGGCCACACCGAGCTTCTGGCAGAAATGTGTGGCGTACACCATTTCGCAATGATGCTCTACCTGCCACCAGGCGATTTGGTTCGAGCACCGGCGGGCTTGGGCGTGGCACACGTCACGCTCCATCAATCGATGCGCAGCGTATTTTCGGATATGACCACCGAGTCGATCGTCTCCAAGTGCCATCTCGCCAACGACGTCATGAGGCGACTCGGCGTCGCGAAGCCACGAGTGGCCGTCTGCGCGCTTAATCCACACGCCGGCGAGGAGGGGCTTTTTGGCGATGAAGAAAGCACGATCATCTCGCCGGCGGTCACCGAATCCTGTGCCGCCGGAATCGACGCCCGAGGCCCCTACCCTACCGACACGCTGATGATGCGCGCTCGCGATGGCGAGTTCGACGCGGTCGTCGCCATGTATCACGATCAGGGCCACATCGCGCTCAAGTTGCTCGGCATGCACGCCGCCGTGAACATCACGCTTGGGCTGCCCATCATGCGGACGAGCGTCGCCCACGGCACCGCGTTCGACCGTGCCTGGCAAGGTATTGCCCGTGGAGAAGGCATGATAGCGGCCATTCTGACTGGAGCTAAATTGGCGCGCGCCAATTAGGTCTGCGCAAGCGTTACACACCCCCAAGTACTGCTGCGTCTTATGCCCACAGTGAGGAACTGCATGGAGGCTCGGCGCGCTATGTCTCGATAAAACAAGCACCCGCAGCCCTCCAACTCTTTGAATGTCCGGGGAAAGACGCTCATGGAAAACGGCTCAGCCCCGTTCGACGTCTTGCGCCGCCTCGCCTGCCCCTGGCATTATTTGCGGGACCTTAGTCCTGCGACCCTCGCCCGTCACGTAAACCGGCTGCGAAATCAGCTTGAGTACCAAGTCCACGTGCGAGGAATTCGCACGCCCATTTGGCTTCGTGCAAACCAACCTGACTATCGCATCTTGCGGCACACCATCGGCCGTCGCGATGTCGACATCGCACTTGCAACGCCGCCAAAATTTATCCTCGACGCTGGCGCGAACATCGGCTGCAGCTCCCTCTGGTTCGCCAACCGCTGGCCCAATGCCCAAATCCTCGCGATCGAACCCGACACCGACAACTGTCGCGTTTTCCGCCTGAATTGTGCCGCCTATCCGAATATTACGCTCGTCCAAGGCGCCGTTTGGTCTCACTCGCGCTCGCTTCGCATCAGCAATCCCGCAACAAACAGTTGCAGCTTCCAAATGACGGACAAGCAATCTGTTCGAGAGACCACAAGCGTTCGGGGCTACACCATCGCCGAATTGCTTAAGATCGCGGGCGCAGATCGTATCTCGCTGCTGAAGGTCGACATCGAAGGCGCCGAAATTGAGCTCTTCACGCATGCGTCACCGTGGATCCATCGTGTCGACAACATGATGATCGAAACCCACGACCGCTTTCGCCCCGGCTGCACGACGGCGCTGACAAAGGCCGTCGCCAATCTACCTGCCAATCATTACCCGCAAGGCGAACTGGAAATTTATCATTTCCTAAATCTAGCCTCCGCCGCTTAAACGCAACGGACGGTGCCGCCTTAATAGCACTCGCTATTTCTGTGCTTCTGCCGGTGGTCGTGCGGCAACTTGCGCTGATGCGCCGCTCGCAATCGCTCGAGGATTGCCGCGGTTTGGTCGACCCAATCGGCATTCCCCGGTGTGTACTCGAACTGGCCCCCGGCAATTTGCGAATCGAACACGACGTCCGAAAGTTCGAGCACCACCATCGGGTGAACGCTGAGCTGATACGGAATCGACGTTCCGTCGCTCGTCGTCATTAGCGGCGTCTCTAAGTGTCGGTATTCGATGCGGTATGGAAACAGATCCGCCTGCCCAACGAGCAGTAGAATCTCTTGTGGCATTCGATCGGGCAATTCCCCGGCGTTCTTGCCTTTCTTCGTTGCTGCCCCATCTTGGTTCTTCGAAAGCAACGCGTCGAGCTTCGCTTTTTTCCAATGGCCAACGACTGCCCAAACCGGCAAATTCGTAGGCTCGGCCGTTAGCGGTGGAGCCAAAGCCAATCGCATCGCCTGCGGCGGCAGGAAAGTGAAATTCTCTCCCAACGCGGCAAGCAACGTCGGCAGGCCACCGGTGTAGGAAATGAGTTCTGATTGAATCGTCGACCAGCTTGCCTCGCCTGGCTTGATGTCGGTCAGATTCGCTCCACTGAGCGATGGATCGGCCCGCAACTGCCGTAAGTCCACACGCGTAACGCTTCGCCCCGTGGGCAGCTTGCGATCGATCCAGCTGAATCGACTGTTGGAGACTTGCAAGAATTGGGCATCTTGCCCGGCGATTTGGAGTTCCATCCGAACTTTCAGGTCCTCCCCACTCCCCTGCTGCCAATAACTGCCGGCCCCATAAAGCTGCTGGCCGGCAATCGCGACCTGATGGCGAAGCTTCGCAGTAATGCTGGCACGGCGATTCAGCTGCGCCGCCGCTTGGATGAGCAGCCGATCGCCGGGGGCGACCGAATCGACTTCCGGTGCCGCCGCAGGAACGAGCGGAATCTGGGTCGAAGCGGAAGGCAGCGACGCCGACGGATCGGCGATAGCACCCTTCGCCAAAAGGCATGCAGCCAGCGCCAGTAAACAGGGCAAACTTTTCTTCATCTGCCGGTTTTGACGGTTTTGCCAAAGAAACCGCTTCTACGGGGCCGACCATTAATCTCCGGAAGACCATGTGTTCACGTCGCCCTTCGGCCGACGCCGCGCTCGCGGTGCCAGCCAATCGTGGCGGAACAGATGAAGTCTCGGCGAAGCGGATTGTAGTTGCCGCTGCCGTCGAGAGCCATTGCAGTCGCGTGCTTGCTAGCGTGCCGAATCGGGGGGAAATCCACTCGGATTTCCGGTACGGAGATTCGCTGGCCAGAGCGCGGCTTGCACCATTGAAACATTGAGTGCTCGCTGAGTCGTTACGCCAGATCATTGTTCCGGTTTGTGACAGGCGAGACTTGCGAAGGGGGGAAGACATGCGAGTAGAGCGTACGCTCGTGGGATTATTGTTTGCTGCCATCGTTGCCGCGCCGGGTTGTGGCCGATTGGCTTACAACCTGCCGCCGGCGCAACGGATTTTGGAACCGGGCCCTGGCGTAGGTGGCCCCGGTCCCGGCGTAATTCCGCCGGCAGGTTACGGAATGTATGGGGCTGGTGTCGGTCGCTTCGGCGACGGAGCTGGTTCGTATATGGGTGGTGGCGGCGGTGCGGGTGGCTGCAACTGCTATTCGGGCGGACCGGGCGCTGTGCCAGCTCCGACGCCGAATGGTGTGATGCCAGCCGGTTACAACGGCCCAACGGGCCACCCGGGAATTGAAGAAGGTGGTCCTGGCGGCTCGTGCCCCAGCGGCCCGTACGACGGTGTGAGCAGCAACCGCATGAACGATCCGCAAATACAACAAGCGGGCTTCCACCACATGTTCGGCGGCGGCTGTGGTTGTATGCGGCCCGGTTCGACCGAAGCCTATGCCGACGGCGCTGGCGGAGGTGCGGGTGTGTCGACATCGCAGATCGCGTTCTTGGGCGCCGACGGCGTGCAAGTTTCGTGGGATGTCAGCGGAGCCGGCATGTTCGATTCGTCGCCGCTGGTCATTCCGGCTCGCCAAGACTTTTACCAAGGTGCGATCTATCGCCTCAAGCTGACCAACATCCCTGGCCGCGCTGCTGTGACACTGTATCCGACTTTGGAAGTCGCTCCGGTGACTCCGCGGACGGATGCCTACTTGGCTCACTCGCCAATTCCGGTGCAATTCACCGAAGAGGATTTCGACCAGGTCACCAGCGGCAACTTTGTGACGAAGGTTATCTACCTTCCAGATCCCGAGTTCCAAGAACTCGCGCTGGCTGGTGTTGAAACTTTGGTCAGCACGCGGCTCGATCCCGGTGTCGACCCGATTGTCGAAGCCGATCGTCGCGGTTCGATTCTCGCGATTGTCCGAATCGGTAACAAGAACCTTGAGCTGAACGCCGGTATGCAGATGGGTCCGGAATCGGAAAACGTAATACCGGCTGGCCACGAGGCTCCGCTGGGTGCTCCGAACCAAGCTAACCAGGCGATGTACAACCAATCGGTTGGTGGTCCAATGGAACCGGGTGGCTTCAACGCTCAGCAGGCTCAGTACTGTGACGGTGGCTGTGCCCAGTACGGCGGCGGCAACTGTGGTGGCTATGGTGGGTACGGCGGAGGTTACGGCTACGGCAACGGTATGGGCAGCATGCCGATGGGTATGCCGACCGCTGGATTCGCTCCGCCGGTTGTGCCGCCGAACATGGTGGCCGGTGCGCCGCAGTGGGGTATGCCCATCACGGGAACTCCAATCGGTTTGCCTGGTCCGCCGCACATTCCGCTGGGCTCGCCTGCCGGATTGCAGAAGCACGTGATCAGAAACCGCACACGCATCGATGTACCACCTCCGGTGGCGAAGATGGAGATGAGCGTCAAGCAGCGTCCGGGTTTGAATTACCCTCGGCCTGTTGATCACGTGACGGTCGATGAAACACAACGCGAACCGTTCCGCTTGTTGCCAGCCTGGTTGACTGGTGGCGCAGGTGGCGGCGGTGGCAATTGCAACAACATGGGTGCGGGTCAATACGGCCCTTGCCCACAATGAGCGTCTCGCTCGCCTAGTTACGAAGTTTGAAACCTGTGAGCTTTGCACGAATTCCCCATGAGAACGGTGCTGGTGCTCGCGCGATCGCCACGGCGATTGCGGGTCGAGGGCATACTGCGATGGGCAGTACTGGTGTTCTGTGCGTCTAGCCTTCGGGCTACGGGGCAGGATCGACCAGTACACTGGCTTAATGCCGGTGTAATGCCTCCGGGAGCGATTGGCAGCCAACGACTTCACCGGGGCGGACCGTTGGTGGGGTACTTCCAGCCTGTGCGGATCCGAGCGCCAGAGGGCGCTCGGATCGCACTGGCCTCGGAAGGATCTTTTTCGAACGTGCAATCGAACGAAGTTCTCGTCGGCCTGCAGATCGGTGCGGTGTACCGCCTGCAAGTGGCTGACATTCCGAACGCGAATGGTTTGGATCTCTATCCGACCATTGAATTGATCGACCGCACGTACCCGCCGCCACGGCTGGCGCTGCGGTTTCCGATACCGATCGAGCTGACGCAAGACGAACTCGAGCTCGCGGCACGCGGGGCGTTTGTGACGCGTGTGATCTATGTCGAAGACCCGAATCAAGCTCTGCCGATTGACCGCAAGGCAAGTGACGAGCAACCGTGGATCGAAGCGCCGAAGGGCGAGGATCCGCTCGTGACGGCCGACCGTATGGGCCGGCCGGTTGCGATCTTGCGGATTGGCGGCCGTGTGCCGCGATCCGAGGATGCAGTAAGCCAAGAGGCTTCGCCGCGGTTTGTGATGTTCGATCCGGCGGCTGCCAGTGCCACGTGTGTGCGCGAAGTGGCTACGCCAGTTACTCCGCAGCAATGATTTGCCACGATGCAGAACGTTGACGCACAACCTGACGAAGTGGCACTCCGCGTGGTGGAGCATTTGCCCCTTTGGTGGCGGTGCATCCTCATTGCAGTGGCGATGGTCATTCTGAATGCGTGTGCGGAGCCGGTCACTCGGACTCACTTGTCGCCGGATAAATCGCTCGCTCAGCCGCCGGCTGCGGCACCGATCATGGAGCAGATTGTTCCCGCGGAGCCAGGGCAGATGGCTCCTGAGGCGTTGGAAACGGTCGTGCCGAATGATGGAAACACCGTTAATGATGGTGGCATTGTCAGCGATCAAGTCGGCGCCCCTAGCACTGTAGTGTGCGACGGTGGCACTGCAGGTTGCGAACAGGGCGCGTGTGATTCGGGTTGCATGTGCCCGCTGGATCCGTATGGGCCGGTGCTGGGGCCGGGAGATGAGTATTTGTGCGACGGCGGTGACTACGGAACGCCCGCTGGCGTGCATGCGGATTGGAAGATTACGGGGCTGGAACAGGAAGATGCAATTGCCCATTACGATACGGTCGATGGGCGGGTGATTCTGACGCCGAGCAACCGGGTGTGCATTTATGCGCCGCGGTTCGCGGCGGTGCGGCGGTTGGTGCAGCCGATTGCGCATGAGCAGCCGGTGTTCATCAACCAAGCGCTCGACGAGCGTGGACCGATGAAGGCTCAAGAAAATCTGCCACCGATGATTGCGGCGCAGCGGAAAAACGTGAAAGTTGACATGGGGCAACAGCCGGCGAATCTTTTCCGGCAGCGACAGCAGGCGGGCGAGCTTGAGAATCTGCAGGCGACGATGGAGGCTTTCAACACGGTCTCGGCGTACGCCAATTTGTCGATCATTCGCACGGGCGAAGTGTCGGATGCGGAGAAGGCGCTCGTCGAACGATCGAAGGAAGCTGCTGTTGCACTTACCGGTGTGCAAGCGCCGCAAGTGCTGTTTGGTGTGAAGCAGGCGCATGCCGAGGTGGGCATACAGGAGCCTGGGGTTGTTTATCAGACAAACGGGCCCGAGCACCCGAAGCTGCGGCTGTTGAAACTCGCGTCCACTGGCAATGCTCAGCCGGGCGAGGAGATCGAGTTCACGCTGCGTTACGACAACATTGGCGACCAGGTGATCGGCAATGTGACGGTCGTGGATAATCTTTCGACGCGGTTCGAATATGTGGCAGACACCGCCAAGAGCAGCGTGGATGCTGATTTCCTCACGCAATCGAACGAGGAAGGCTCGCTGATCTTGCGATGGGAAATTCGCGATCCGGTGAAGCCGGGTGAAGGTGGTGTGCTGCGGTTTCGTGTGAAGGTGCGGTAAGGCACCCCTGGCGCTACGTGGGTGCGAGGGCGAATGACCCGCGCACAACACTTCTTGACCGGCGCGATTCTTCTCATTTTGCGTTTGCGCGTGAAGTCGATTTTTTAATCCAAAAATCGGCAATTGTGGCAAATCGTGGGCGACAGATTTGCCTGCATTTCTAGTGCGCGGCGCGATCGGCGTGTTCCAATATTCGGTGATTATTGAGAACTTCGTGCGCATTTGGCGGGGGTGGTGGTTCAATAATCGGAGGTGGTGGGGCGACGTGTTGTGGTTTAGCTAAACCGCAAGCGAGGCGCGGGATTTTGTGTGCGGGGTTGAGCGGCACTTGGTGTTGATGGGATTGAGGATTTTTTGCGTGTCGCAGCGTAGCACATTCGGCGGCGCGTTTCACTAACTTTTTTTGGCCACTTATTTGTTACAATCTCGTTCGTATTGAGCGGATTTACGATTTGAAATTGGCCACTTACGGGCGAGGAATTCAGTGATGAGATTGATGGGACGATGGTGTGTGGCGATGCTCTTGTTTGTCGCGCTAGTGATACGTGGGAATACATCGGTGTGCCGAGCTGACGTTCGCGTCGAGCGGAACGTTGAGTACTCGAATCCTGACAATCAACACTTGCAGCTCGACGTGGCGATTCCCGAGGGCAGCGGCCCCTTCCCTGCCGTCCTGTGTATTCACGGCGGCGGTTTTCGGGCGGGGACGCGCGATGGGTACGAGGGGCTGATCAAGAAGTTGGCGGAGCATGGTTACGTGGCGGCGACAGTGACGTATCGGCTCGCGCCTAAGTACCAGTTTCCGGCCGCTATCTACGATGTGAAGGCGGCGGTGCGCTGGATGCGAGCGAATGCTAAGGAATACAAGATTGATCCTGACCGGATCGGCGTGACGGGCGGATCGGCTGGCGGGCATCTGGCCCAGTTCTTAGGCGTAACGGCGGACCAAAAGCAATTTGAGGGCGATGGCGGGAATGCAAATCAATCGAGCCGCGTGGCGTGCGTCGTGAATTTTTATGGGCCGAGTGATTTTACGAAGTCGTATGGGAAGAGCGTGGATGCGGCCGACGTGTTGCCGTTGTTTCTGGGCGGTGATTTAGAGCATGCGCGGCGGAAGCACATTGAGGCGAGTCCGTTGTATTGGGTGACGCCGGATGCGGCGCCGACGTTGTGCGTTCACGGCACGAAGGACAACTATGTGGCGTTTGAACAGGCGGAGTGGATTGTTGATCGGTTGAAGGCGGCGGGGGTTGTCGCGGAGCTCGTAAAAATGGAGGGCGCGGGGCATGGGTTCAAAGGCGAAGATGAGAAGAAGGCGGAGGGAGAGATGCTGCGGTTTTTTGGTGAGCATTTGAAGGCGAATCGGTAGGTGACGCTACGGCTCAGCAGGAGCTTCGCCCTCCCCGAACTGATTTGCATCAGACGCCGATAAGGGGTTCGCCGAGGTCGCAGGTGGCTTCGGCTGCGGCGGCGAGGCTTTCGGGTTCGGCGGGGACGTCGTCGACGATGCGGACGCGGCCGGCGAAATAGAGACTGCTCAAGGTGATGGCGACGGCGATCCAGCCGACGATGCCGAAGTTTACTAGCTGCAGGTCGGGCCGTTTATGGATGATGAATCCGCCGAAGCAGGCTCCGATGCCGGTCGCGATGTGTTGGACCGAGGCGTTGGCGCTCATGAAGCTGCCACGACGGGCGCGCTCGACGCTGCCGGTGACCATCGCCATGGCGGCGACCATGCGGCAGGCGTTGCTGACCATCAGCGTGGCGACAATTAGGACCGCGGCTGCGGTCGGAATGGGCGGCAGGTGCGTGACGACGATCAGGAGGATGGCCGAAATGGGGATGATGCCGCGGTAGACGAATAGCTTGCCGCGACGATCGGCGAGTTTGCCGGCGAGGGGTGCGGCGATGAGCGTGAATGCGCCTCCCGCGATGAAGACGAACGGCAATTGTTTTTCAGGGACGCCGACGTTGGCCAGCAGGTAATCACTGATGTACGGAATTACGGCAAAGGCGCCTATCATGAGCGAAATAATTAGGGCGAATGAGTTCAAGTGATTGGGAACTGAGAACGTATCGATGAGCGATCGAAGCGGATGAGCGTGCTCCTTTCCGAGGTGGGCATCCAATCGCGGCATGTACAACGCGGACACGACGAGGATGGGACTGCCAAGGACGACGAGGCACATAAATGGCACGTGCCAGCCGTACGCGGTGCCGAGCGACAAACCGGCGGGAACGCCGGCGACGGAAGCGAGGGCGAAGCCGGTCATCATGATGCCGGTCGCTTGCCCGCGGCGCTCTTCTGGGAATACATCGCCAATGATCGCCATCGACATGCCGCCTAAGATTCCACCGAATGCGCCGGTGACTACGCGGGCACCAAGGAGCGATGGGTAACTTGGCGCAAGTGCGCACAACAATGTGCCGACAAGAAAACCGGCGTAGAGCGTGAGGAACGCGTTACGGCGCGGAAAGCGGTCGATGATGGATGAGGCGATGAGGCCGGCAACACCGGCAGCGAATGTGTATGACGAAACGATGAAGCCGAACTCGCGCGGTCCGATTGACAGCGTGCGCATCAGCTGTGTGCCGAGTGGCATGACGACCATGAAGTCGACGATGCTGGTGAATTGAACGGCGGCGAGGACCAGCAGCACGATTTGCTCGGTGCGGCGCTGGAGGGAGTTTTTTTCGCTGACGAGCTCAGGGTGCGACATTCGACGTTACTTTGGCGGGACGTGCGGAAGGAGATTTGTGAACGACGGAGGCACGGAGTTCACGGAGGAAGGGGTGGGAGTGCTTGCTGGCGACGCTGGTTCTCGATCGTGAAGCTGCAATTGTAAGGGTTCGCGGTAGGGAGACAATGCGACACCGGACGGGTGACCGGATAGCAAAACGGCGGGAAAATTGCCGTGAAATCTGGGATGCACCGCTCGCCGGTCAGCTGCTACTATTTTCGCCCGAACCTGGTGGGGGTTAACTCGTCTTAACGTAGCGGTCGCTAATTGGTGCGGGGCGCGATTGCGGGTAGGTCGGCGTTGCCGCCGACGGTAAGTCGCTTGATAGTCGCGCTTTGTCTCGGCGTTCTATTTGGGGATTTGTTATCGTGGCGCAAGTTGCGTTTTTGTTTTGTTGTTTGGTGTGGGGCACCTCGTTCATTTTGCTTGAGCGAGTGACGCATGCGATGGGGCCGGTTGAGATCGCCATTTGGCGGATGCTCGCCGGGGCGGCGGTCGTCGGCGTGTTTTGGTGGATTAAGCGCGACGCGTATCGTATGTCGCTACGCGACTTCGGGCTACTCGCAATTTCTTCGATGCTGTTCACTGCGCCGCCGCAAGTGATTCAGGCGTATGTACTGGAGCAAGGATTTGGGCACGGTTTTTTTGGCACGATGGTGGCGGCGATTCCGTTGCTGACGATTTTGGTCTCGGTGCCCATGCTGGGTGTGAGGCCGAGTTTGCGCGAGTTGGCTGGCGTGTTTGGCGGGCTGGTTTGCGTTTTTCTGTTAGTCGAGGAAGGGCTGCAGCGTGGGATGTCTTGGAGCTTGCTGGGGCTCACGATGTTGATTCCGTTGTCGTCGGCGATTAGCAATACGTTTTATAAGTGGAAGCTGCCTGATGTGCCGGCGGCACCGATGACGGCGGTCATTTTGCTTGTGGCGGGGTTGGTGCTGTTGCCACTTCAGGCTGCGCCGCGCGCTTGAAGCGCTACATATTGGAGCGCCCGTGGGAGCCGCGATGACGGCGGATGCAATGACTTATTTGCTGCTCTTGGGAATTGTGGGGAGTGGTTTATCGACGATGGCGTACGTGTGGCTGGTGCTCGAACGCGGGCCGCTGTTTGCGGGGATGAGCACGTATGTGGTGCCAGTGATCGCCATGTTGTGGGGCACGCTCGATCATGAAACAATCAGTCCGCTGCAAACCGGGGCGATTGCGGGTGTGTTGGGCATGGTCGCGCTGGTGCAGAGTGGGTCGAAAGCGAACGACGAGAATATGGTATCTGCTGACGCTAAACCGCATGTGGATGGGTTGCGATTGGTTGAGGCGGCGGGTGGGGAACGGTTGGTGTCGCTGCCTGTCACCGAGATCTCGCTGCGCGATCGACGGGCGCAGCAGCGGAATCGCAAGTCGCCTGAGGCGGGGCTTTCGCCCGTGGGGGCGGCGGCGGTATTCTGTCAGCCACGCAACTTTGGTTTGGGAGAAAGCTATGCACCCTTGGTTGGCAGATCGGACGGCGAATTTTGACAGCTCAGGCATTCGGAAGGTGTTCGACCTGGCGGCGAAGATGTCGAACCCGATCAATCTTTCGATTGGGCAGCCGGATTTTCCTGTGCCGGATGCCGTGAAGGATGCGGCAGTGGCGGCCATTCGCGGGGATAAGAATGGGTACAGTCAGACGCAGGGAATTGCGGAGCTGCGTGCTAAGCTGCAAGCCGCGGTCGATGAGCGGTATCACCATGCGGATCGCCGGGTGCTGGTGACCAGCGGGACGAGTGGGTCGATTGTGCTCGCGGTGCTCGCGATGGTGAACCCGGGCGATGAAGTGATCGTGTTCGATCCGTACTTTGTGATGTATCCCGCGCTAGTTGGCATGGTGGGTGGGAAGTGCGTGATGGTGGATACGTATCCGGATTTTCGGATTGATGTTGAGCGCGTGCGGGCGGCGATTACGCCGCGGACGAAGATGATTCTGCTCAACAGCCCGGCGAACCCGACGGGGGTTGTGGCGGGCGCGGCGGAGTTGAAAGGCATCGCGGAGTTGGCGGCGAAGCATAACATCGCGCTAGTAAGCGACGAGATTTATCGCGAGTTTTGTTACGACGCGCCGCTGGAGAGTGTGGCGAAGTGGAATGAGCAGACGCTGGTGGTCGACGGGTTTAGTAAGACTTACGGCGTGACGGGGTGGCGGCTGGGGTTTGTGCACGGGCCGGCGGAGATCATCGATAAGCTGACGATGATGCAGCAGTACACGTTTGTGTGTGCGCCGCACCCGTTGCAATGGGCGGCGATGGCGGCGCTGGACGTCGACATGAGTTCGTATATTGCGGCGTACCGGAAGAAGCGTGATCGCGTTGTGGGAGGGTTGAAAGAGGCGGGGTATAACGTCGTGAAGCCGGGCGGCGCGTTTTATGTGTTTCCGGAAGTGCCGAAGGGCGGTGGCAAAGCCGGTGGGAGCGCGGAAAAGATCGAGAGCGGGACTGAGTTTGTGGGGCGCAATTGCGAATGAGCTGCTCATAATTCCCGGTAATATTTTTAGCTCGCGGGATACGCACATTCGGATTTCGTATGCGGCGAGTGATGCCACAATTGAGCGCGGGTTGGAAGTGCTGCGGGTGCTCAATAGTAAACGATAGGCAGCCAGTTGCGGCGCAGTTGCTCAAGACGGGAAATCGTCGTTGTAGCGACGCGCGCTAAATCGTTTCGAGCGCGGAAGTAGGGAGCCAGGTTTCTTGGCCTTCCGCCGTGCGGATGCGAGTGGTATCGCCGCGTTGCTGGAGCACCTCAACGACTTGGCCTTTGCTGAGTGATGCATCGGCTTGAGTTTCTTGTGCTGCAAGTGCTTTTGAGTCGCCAATGATGGCTAGGTTGCGCTGTTCGGCATGCCGGATGTTGACGAGCACTGCCCCGATGCCCGCTACGGCAATCGCTGTGGTGAACGCAACACTTTTCCACGGAATGCGATAGCCCAGGAGGCGAAATGCGATGGCCACCCAAAGCGCGCACCAGAGTGCAACCATTACGAATAGCAATTGTGGTGGCGAAAATCTAGATTTTATCCAATCGACGAGAACGATTGCGAAGCCAGAGAGCAACTTGGGAACTGAAGTAGTTTCGCCGGCGCTTGAGCCTTTGGTCAATCGTTGCTCGGCTTCCCGCAAATTTATCTGGGCGGGGCGCAGCGTCGGGTCAACTTTCAATGCGCGGTAGTAGTTTGCGATCGCTTTTGGCGTTTCGCCTTGCTCGAGGTACGCGTTTCCTAAGTTGGAGTAGAGACGGGCGTTCGTCACTCCAGCATCGACGAGAAGCTGGTATTTTTCAGCGGCGGCGGCGAACTTTTGTTTTGAGTCGGCGACGTCGGATTGTTGCTTGGCCAAGGCGACTGAATACAGGTCGTTGGCTTCGCTCAGGATTGTCTTTTGCTGTGATTCGGTGAGATTCAGCGCGGCACCGGCTGAAAACTGACGAATCGCTGGGGAATCTTCTTTTTCGGCTGCGACTGCACCCTGGGCTATAAACAGGGCTGCCGTGGTAGCGATTGCCGCCAGCAATGTCGAGGTCGTGGAACCTATGCGGAGTGATTTGGCTGGCGAACTCGTTGGCTTTGCGGTACTTCGCGTCGGGACTGCCCGTGGACGAGCGCTTGCGATCTTCAGATCGTCGATCCATTGCTGGGCGTCGCACTTCAATTGATCGAGGGTATGTCTGGGAGCACCGTCAGCGACGGATGAATGGGCGCTGCACTCGTGAAGTAGTCTTTCCAGCGTGGTCGCAAGGTCGCGGAGGCCTGCGATACGTAAGGCACCGATTGCGGTTTCGGCGTGGGGCGAATGGATGCTCAGCTTGCAATGCTTTGCAGCGACGCGTAACAGCGCGCTTTCGATTTCCCCGGTATCACACGCGGCGGCGACTTGCTTTTTGGAGCGATTGTAAAGCGAATCGAACCAATTTGAATGTGTCGCCAGACTTTCGCGCGAGCGGTACAGGGCGAGTCCAACGACGATCAGCGGCGGCGCGGCGAAGAGTGCGAGCAGGGCACTCAGGTTTGGCATCCAGGGCGATTCGTGCGTGAGCAAGTCGTCTCCCACAAAATTTGCAAGCGTCGAGGCGGTCGCTGGAGTTGCCGATCCTTGGTCGGAGCCAGGTGGTGAGTTCGCTTTCGAATCTCCGTGGACGATGCCATCGAGCGCGAGCATATCGGCGGGGTCGACTTGGATTGCAGCGGTGGCACTATGAACGGTGTTGAATTTGCCTGTCGTCGGATCGAAATAGCTGAAAGGAATGGACGGGATCTCGGTCACGCCGGCGCGCAGAGGTCGGATCGATGTTGAGAATATCTTGCGGTCGCCTTTGACGAAACCGGCGAGCGGCGCGTTCGGGACTTTGAAATTTTTCGACAATTCGGGATCCTCGGCCAAGGGCGGAGCTTGAACCAATTCCATCGGACCGGTGCCGGAAATGCCGATTAGTACGTTGATGGGATCGCCGGCTTTGACGTGAGTCGGACTGGCATCCACGGCGATTTGATATTTGCCGACCGCGCCGCGATAGTCGGCCGGCTGGCCGGCTGTTGGGATTGCAAGAACGTTGATTGGTTCGACATCGGCTCGGACGATGAGCGGGCGAACGGATTGCACGACTAGCTGCGTTGCGAATGGTGAGAAGCTGTTGTCGTCATCGAGTCCGGCCGGACGGCCGCCCGGAAATGGAAAGTCTTTCAAGAGGCTGGCCATGGGATCGCGGGCGCGGCCGAGAGCGGTCGGATAGTCGACGACGATTTTTACGCCGTCGGCGTCGATCTTGCCGGGGCGTTTGGGGTAGATCGTGGCGCTGACTTGGTACAGGTAGTAGCTGTGCTCGACACCGTCGCGATCTTTTCGCAACACTTCTTTGCCGCCGGGGCGCTGGCCTTGATCGACGAGCTCTTGCAGTCGCTCGGTGAATGGTCCCCACTCGGAGCGATCGGAAATGAGTCGCCACATATCGGACGCAGACAGCGTGATGTTCGCTTTGCGATCGATGTACGGACGGAGCCAGATTTTCAGCGTGAGATCGATGGCCTGGCCGACGTAGATTTCGCGCTGTTTACCGGCAATTTCGACGAATGCGAGATCGCCAGTTTCACTTTTGGAGGCCACGAAGAAGAGTGGATCGGTACTTTGATCCGTGCCATCTATCCGAACCGATATGGCTGGCAGTGAAAACCTGCCGCTTTTTTGCGGGGTTAATTCAAAGGTGAATGTCTGAGTCGTGGTCGTCTCTGTGCGGCCGTTAATCGTTGTGATTTGAGTGCTGCGTGTGGGCGGTCCTACAGATTTGATTATAAGGCCATCGATTGCCGGAATTATCGGCGGTTCGATCTGCTTGCCGTTGGCAACAAATATGCTGAGAGTGATCGGCTGGCCGACGTAGCTTTCGCGCGTTGAGAGCGAGGCGCGGACGTACGCTGCGCGAACGGTAAGCGAGATGCTGCTAACGAGCAGTAGAGCCGCGATCGAAAGCGTAGTTCGAAGATTGCGTTTCATGATGTTCTTGAATGAGTCGGCGTTACCAATCGCGATCGACGGGGATGTGCTGGTTTCGTTCGATTGCTTGCCGGCGGAGGCGTCGCAACATTTCCTGATCGCGGATGGCTTGGAGCATTTTTTCGGCTTCTTGGGCGGTCATGGGACCGTCGGCGTGCGCGTCGGCTTGAGCGGCCGATTTTTCCTGGTTCGGCTGCGCTGCTTTTTGCTGCTGAGCAGTTAAATCGCCTTTTGGCGCGGCCGTGCCATGTTCGTCTTTCGGTTCGGCCGAGGCTGATTCATCTTTTTGGTTGGAGTGGGGCTTCGTTGCTTGATGCTGCGACGACGTTTGCGGAGTCGCCTGCTTGTTCGCATCCTTTTGGGGTGTTGGTTGCCCAGCGCTCGCGGACTGATCGCCTAGTTGTTCTTTGTTTTCCTGTTTTTGGTCAGCGGCTGACTGCGAAGATTTTTGCTTATCTTGTGGCTTCGATTCGTGCGGCTGCGGCTTCAGCGCATCTTTCTGATTTGACTCTTGCTCGTTTGACTTCTGTTCGCCGGCCTTCTGCTGCGATTGGTTTTGCTCGGGTTTGTTTTCTGACTTTTGCTCGTTCTTGTTGGAATCGGAGCCAGGCTTTTGCTGCTGGTTTTGGCTGGAGCTTTGTTGCTGCTGATCGTTCTTTTGCTGTGAATCCTGCTGTTGTGACTGACTATCTTTCTTCTGCTGACCGTCCTTTTGCTGTTGATCTTCCTTCTTATTCTGGGACTCCTTATTTTGCTCGTTCTTGGCGTCTTTGGACTCGCTGTTTTTCGATTGTTGGTCGTCCTTCTGGTTTTGTTGGGATTGTTGCTGAGACTGTTGTTGATCTTGGCTGTTTTGATTTTGCTGCTGTTTTTTGTCCTGCGATTGTTGCTCTTGCCGCTTTTCTTCTTGGCGAAGCTTATCAATCATTTTTGCGGCCAGCTCGATGTTGGCGCGGGCGTCGGCATCGTTGGGGTCGATCTCCAAGGCGCTCCGATATTGCGAGACGGCTTTGTCAAAACCATCGATCGCGGCTGCACGATCTGTTTTGGCGAGGCGGAGCGATTCGGCATATTTGCAATTGCCGAGGTTGTAGCGGGCTTTTGCGGCGAGAGCGTCTTGGCCGGAATTGGCTGCTTCGTTGAACTGTTTTTCGGCGGCGGCGATATCGCCTTTTCGATATTGGGCGACACCCAGGTCGTACGATAAGTCGGCACTGTGCGCGGACGATTCCGGGACTTGGCCGTATGTTTTCAGAGCAGCGTCGAGTTCGCCGCGGCGAAGCAAGTCGTTTGCCTGGTTGATTTGGGCCGCGGAATCGCGCACGGGGTCAGCGGCTTGGACGAGCCCGCATGCGGAGATGCTGCCAAGAGCGACTGCAACGAAAACTAGGTGACGATAGTTTTTCATGCCGCGGTGGATTGCTCGCTCGTTCGGCTCGAGCGGGGAGTGCCGGTGTGCGTCGTAATTGGTTTTGAAGCTACGTTGCGGACTCGCGATGCCGCCGGTCGACGGGCGGGCCAGGTTGCGATGACGGTTTCGAGTAGAAGGAAGAGGAGCGCGGGCGCCAGGAACCACTGATAGCGAGCTTCATATTGATTGACTCGCGCGGTTTCGAATTGCGTTTGCTCGACGCTCTCGATGTACTTGTGGTAAACATCGGACATGTTGACCTGTTTGACGCCGGCCGGGATGTAGGCCCCCTTAGTCGTTTCGGCGACTTGGCGAAGAATATCACCGTTTTGCTTTGACCAAACTTGTTTGCCGTCGTGGGTCAGGAATTTATCGCCACCGTTCGACGAAACCGGGATGCGGGCCCCCTGCCCAATATCGCCGATGCCGACGGCAAAAATGCGAATGCCGGCGGATTCGAATGCGCGGCGGGCGGCCTCGATCGGTTTGCTCTCCTGGTCTTCGCCATCGGTGAAAAGGACGATCGCTTTATGGGCGCTCGACTGCGAGAGAAACGAATGCGTGGCGGTTTCGATGGCGTCGCCCAAGCGGGAACCGCCACGGCGGACGTTTTGCGGACAGACTTCGTCGAGCGCTTGTTTGAAATCATCGTAGTGAGTGGTGAGTGGGATCTGCTGTCGGGCTTCGCCCGCGAAAACGACCAGGCCAACACGGTCGCCGGTCATTTCATCGACAGTATCTTTGATTTGCTGCTTGGCGCGCTCGAGGCGGTTGGGCGTGGCGTCTTCGGCGAGCATCGAGCGGGAGACATCGAGCAGAAAGACGACTTCGATGCCTTTTTGAGGCACTTCGCGCCAGACTTTGCCCCAACGGATATCGAGGAGCGAGACAACTAAGAGGATCAAAGCCAAGGTCGTGAGGATTGCGGTCGTCGCTCGCCGTGCGTTATTTCGTTTTGGCATCATCTGACGGAGCAGATTGGCAGTCGCATAGCGGACTCGAGCGCGACGTTGGATGATGGCGGCGGCGGCTGAAATAACGACGCAAGCCGCGACAAGCCACAGCCAATTCAGCTGACTCAGGTTTCCGAATTGAATATCCATCGTAGTGGCTGGCGAGTTAGTTGAATTCGCGGAATACGGTGCTTACGAGAACGACGCGAGCTGATAGGAAACCGAGTGCGAGCAGCACAATCGGTGGAACATTCCAGCCTTTGAGGTGGCTCGATTGTACGGCGAGCTCGCGATAGTCGGTGAAGTGGCGTGATTCGACTTTCGTTTTTTCGAGCTGATCGATTTCTTGATAGATCGACGCGAGGGTTTCTGTATTGGTGGCGCGGAAGTACTTGCCGCCGGTTGCATCCGCAATCTTTTGCAGGGCGCCTTCGTCGATATCGACGGCCGCCCACTGAATTTCTTGCTGACCGGTGAAAGGATCGGTGACCGGCACCGGGGCCGCGCCGCGGGTGCCGACGCCGATCGTGTAGATTTTGATTCCCATGGTTTTGGCGAGTTCGGCCGCTTGGATGGGATCGAAGTCGCCGGCGTTGTTCTCACCGTCGGTCAGCAGAATGATGATTTTGCTGTGGATCTTTTGCTGATTGCGCGTGTCGAGACGATTAAGCTTTTCGACGGCCAAACTGATCGCGTCGCCAATAGCGGTTCCGTCTTCACTTTGGCGAGAGACGATCTGGGTGTGGTTAAGTTGATCGAGCAGGAAGGCGTGATCGAGCGTGGGGGGCAAGATGGCGTCGGCGTAGCGAGCGAACGTAATGAGGCCCATCAAATCGTTCGGCCGGCCTGTAAGATCGGATTTTTTCTGCGCGGTTTTGTCGCCTTGCACAAAGCGGCCGGCGACTTGTTTGATGGCGGTTAAGCGGTCGACGTGCTGACCGTTGATCTGAAAATCCATAGCATGCATGCTGCCCGACAGATCGACCAGCATTTCCATGGCGATGCCTTCGGAATCGACTACGGTTTGCTCCCGTCCTTCGCGCGGGCGAGCGAGGGCGACGATCATGAGCGCCATGGCGCAGAGCGTGAGCGCGGCGGGCAGCCAGCCGAGACGTTGGCGCCAGGTGCGTTTCAGGCCCAGTGCGAAGTGAGTCGAACTGAATGGAATTGCGGCGGTGCGCGGCGAGGCCCACATCCGCCACGCGATGAGCGGCAGAAATAACAACAGCAGGAAGAACCAGGGGGAGTAGAACATCACACTGCCTCCTTTGCGAGTGCATGCTGATGCTCGACACATTCGCTGATGATCGATCGGGCTTGAGCGAAAGCTTGCTGCAGATGTGGCGGGCCGATCGTTAGCCGTGCGAACTTGATTTCATCGGCGACTGTAGCCAGCCATTTCAATCGCTCGGCCGTTTGCTGCGGCAAACCGATTTCTGTGGATGCGTCGGCGAGAAATTCTTGCGTTGTGCTGGGAAGCGCGGGGATGTCGAATTCGAGTTCGAAGTACTCGCGAACGATTTCCAAGACCTTGTCGAACGTGTTGGCGTTATTTGTCTCGTCCGAGCTCTTCGCTTCCAGGTCGGAAATCGATTTGAGCGCCCAAACAGAGGGAGCCAGGCCAGTGCGGCGACGAATCAGCACCGCGACTAACAGACCGCCGGCGGCAAGAACTCCAGTTACCACGCCTCCCCAAACGAGCCATGAAGAGGAAGTCGGCGGGACGGGGACATCGACCGTTTGCTTGATGTCGCGGAAGTGAGTCGGGTCGGGCCGATCTTCGAGCACGCTGCTAATGACGACGTGCTGCGGTTGTGTTTGCGCAGTTTGCAACTGGGCGGCAGTCGATGGGAGCGCGTAGCGGACTTCCACCGGCGGGATCGTGAGGTCGCCGGTTTTGATCGAGTCTAGCGTTAGCCGGAGCATCCATTCTCTCGTGCCGGTAGCATCGGCCGACGGAACGTCACCGGTCCGCACGGTATGGCGAATCTCTAAGTCGCCGAGCTTTTGGCCGAGCGACGGCCACTCGATGCGTGTTCCCCGTGGCGCTTTTACCGTAATCGAGAATTGCAAGGGCTCGGCAACTGCGGCGGTCGATTTGTCGAGAGTTGCCGTGACTTTGACGTCAGATGCTGGAGTGACTGGGGAAGTTGGAGCCGCCTGATCCCCAGCAACGGCTTTCAGCGCGGACAAAGTCGCGAGCATCGCCATGATCAACGCCAAGTTGCGGGGCCGGATCATCGATGGAGCTCCCGCTTGTGGAAGAATCGCCGCAGAGGTTCGACGAAATCTTCGCCAGTGAAAATGTAGACGGGTTCTAAGCGGGCGCTGCGAAAAAGCTCATCTCGCTCTTCCGCCTGGCGGCGGGCGTAGTTTTCGTAGGCGCGGCGGTTGGCGCGGCTGAACGTATCTAAAACGACCATCTTTCCAGTCTCGGCATCACGGAGCCTAATGAGGCCAACGTTCGGCATTTTAAACTCTCGTTCGTCGGCGATCACTAGCGGAATGATGTCGTGCTTGTTGCTAGCGATTTTCAGGGCGCGCTCGTAGCCGTGATCTTGAAAATCACTGATTAGAAAGACGACTGTGCGTCGCGAAGCGCTACGATTGAGATGGTCGAGAGCTTTGCGGAGGCTGGTCCCCTGCCCGATCGGGTCGCAGTACAGGAGTTCGCGAATGATCCGCAGTACGTGACGGGTGCCCTTGCGCGGGGGCACGAATTTTTCGATGTTGTCTGTGAAGAGCGTGAGGCCGACTTTGTCGTTGCCTTTGGTGGCTGAGAAGGCGAGGGTCGCGCTCAGCTCGGTGACCAATTCGCGCTTCGTTTGCCAATGGGTCCCGAGGCTCTGCGAAGCGCTGAGGTCGACTAACAACATGACCGACAGCTCGCGTTCTTCGCGGAAAAGCTTGACGAACGGTCGGCCGGTGCGGGCGGTGACATTCCAGTCGATGGTCCGGACGTCATCGCCGAACTGGTAGGGGCGGACTTCTTCGAACTCGATGCCGCGGCCTTTGAAGGCGGAATTCCACGAACCGGAGAGCAACTCGTCGACAATGTGCGACGTGTGGATCTCGATGCGTCGGACTTTTTTGATGATTTCGCGCGGCAACATAATGGGCACTCGATGAGATACGATGCGGACTCGACGACTCCTCTGTTTAAGGGACAGGGAGCTTGTCGAGGATAGCGCGGATTACATCGTCGGAGGTCTTTTCTTCCGCTTCGGCTTCGTAGGTAAGGATGACGCGGTGACGGAGGACGTCGAGGGCTAAATCTTTTACGTCCTGAGGTAGCACATGGCCGCGGCCATGCAAGAACGCGTTGGCTTTGGCGGCGAGCGTTAGGTAAATGGTGGCCCGGGGCGAGGCGCCGTAGTGGATTAGTTCGTCGAGCTGCAGGCCGTACGCCTTGGGTCGGCGGGTCGCCATGATCAGGTCGACGATGTACTCCTGCACTTTGCGATCGACGTAGATTTGGTCGATCGTGGCGCGGGCGGCCATGATGTCGTCGCGGCTGGTTACGGCGCGCGTTTCGATATGTCGCTCGTGTTTTGGACATGCGCTCCAAGATCAGCAATTCCTGATCGCGGTTAGGATAGTCGACCACGACCTTGAGCATGAAGCGATCCATTTGGGCTTCGGGCAGCGGGTAGGTGCCTTCTTGCTCGATCGGGTTTTGGGTGGCCATCACTAGGAATGGCTCATCGAGTTTGAAGGTTTCGCCGCCGATCGTGACCTGGCGTTCTTGCATGGCTTCGAGCAGCGCGCTTTGCACTTTTGCCGGGCGCGATTGATTTCGTCTGCCAGGATGATGTTCGAAAAGATCGGGCCTTTTTGAACGACGAACTGTTGGTCCTGCGGACGATAGATGAGCGTGCCGATTAAGTCGGCGGGCAGCAGATCGGGCGTGAACTGGAGCCGCTGGAAACCGGTGCTGATTCCTTTGGCGAGGCAGGCGACGGCGGTCGTTTTCGCCAAGCCAGGCACGCCTTCGATCAGCAGGTGGCCGTTGCCGAGGAGCCCGATCATCATACGGTGGATGAGCGCTTCCTGGCCGACGATTGTGTTGCCGACTTCGGCGATCAGTTGGCGAAACGGTTGGCTTTGGACCTTTATTTTTTGTGAGAGCTGTTCGAGATCGGCGTGAGTCACGGTGGGCGACGAGGTCATCTTTTTCCTCTTAGACGTTTCTGGCGACCCGGGTTTCCGCTATTGAAAAGACGTGAGTTGCACGGTTCGGTTGGGTCTAACGATGTTACGGAGAACCAGCAAGCATGGTTCGTGAACTGGACACTTGAAAGGGCTTGCAGCATTTGCGGGGATTAGATTGCAGAGAGTTTTGCGGAGGCACGACTTCGCCAGCGCATTGTGATGAATGCGATCGCAGTGGCCCCGCTGATTGCGGCGGGGATCAACCAAAAAACCGTCCAATTGTACGGGGGCGGCGAGACTCCTTCGGGAGTCAGGAACAGCGATTGGCAGTAGCCCACGGATACGGCGCCGAATAAATTCGCCAAGCCAGCATAGACAATCGTGTACATTCCCTGGGCAAGACCGCGATGCGAGTGGCTGACGAGACGATCGACGTAGATCACGCCGATAATATAGACGAAAACGTAGCACATGCCGTGGATCGCAATGGCGGCGTAAACCGGTATCGTCATGTTCGCGTAGCTGGCAAGAGCGAGCAAAAGATAGCGGGTGCACCACGCCGCAATGCCGGTGGCGAAGAGTTTGTGCAAACCGAATCGAGCGATCAGCCAGGGTGACGCGGCGAGCATCAACACTTCGGAGACTTGCCCAACGGTCATTAGCGCGGCCGGATGCCAATAATGTTTATCGTTCAAAAACACGTTGGCATAGTTGTTATACGCCATGCTGGGAACGCAGGTGAATAGCACCACGGCAAGGAACATGAGCAGTTCGCGATTGCGGAACAGGACCCTGCTATCTCGCGACACATTGGGAATGATTCTGCCGCTCTTCAATTCTGTGGCGGTATGAGGAAGTGTTAACGCGTAGAGCGACATCACGAGATTGCCGACGGCTCCAATCATTAGCGGGGTGGCAGCCGTTTCGATCGCATTGCCCGTGAGCGCGGGCCATAGGAGGCCGACGAATAAGCCGGCGGAGATCCAACCGATCGTGCCGAACAGGCGGACGACAGGGTATTCCGTGGAGGATTCGACTAGATGGCGGAGCGATATCTTATTGACTAACGCGCAGGATGGGCTGAAGCATTGATAGTAGACGAGTAACCACAGGAAGAATGCCGTTTGCGAATGCGTTTGCGACATTTGCCAGGCGGCCAGTGCACATCCGGCGTGCATGAGCATGATCAGGCGTTCGGCGGCGACGTAGCGATCACTGAGAAAGCCAATCAGAACCGGGGAGAGCAAGCTGCCGATGGCGCCGGCGGCGGTGCTGTAGCCCACGAAGCCGCTCGAGAATATGTGGGTGCCGCGCTCGCCCGTATTGGTGGCGATGTACGAGCCGAAAGTGACGCCCCAAGTTCCCAGCGGCCAGAATTGCAGGAACATCATCGCCGAAAGGCGAGCCAGGAGTGAACCTGACGAGCTGTTCGGCGTAAGCGATTCGGCGGCGCTCGGGTCATCCATGGGGTTCGTTGTTGGTTGTCCTTTGTCAGTTGCCAAGAACGACCAACTATCCACGATTCGCTGACTAGTGACAACTGAGCATTGAGGCCGCTCAATAGGGGTCCCACAAAACGGTGCAGAATTGGCTCAGTTTTGCACGGGGTGCCGCATAAAAGCGATGGCATTTGTGGGCGGACGCGGCGCGAGGCCGTGCAAAAGTCGGCGAATATACTTCGCTAGATGTTGGTCGCGGATGGTCATTCGCGGTCCGCCACGTACGCGCGAGTGGGCAATGCGGTGGTAGCCGGGCTACGGATTGCGACGTGTAACCACGGAGGGATTGTTGCCAAATTATCAAAGAGCGTCGCAGTGGAGCACTGCCAGGGTTGGAAGTTAGCACACCGCGCGGCCAAATTCAAATCGCTATATTTGGCCAGACCGCAAAGCCAAAAAAACAGGAGACTTCCCGTTCGCCTACCGGAGCGTAGAAGGCCGTGCGCGTCGGACGGTGGCGCCGCACAGAGAAATTGCAGCCAGTGTAATAAGGGCCGCGATGGATGGCTCGGGCACGGCCGTTTCGGCCAGGGCGCCGGCACCTGCACCGCTGGCGAGGCTGTTGCGCCAGATGACGTAGTCGGCCTCGTCGATCGTGCCGTCGTAGTTGCCGTCGGCGCCGCTGCCGTGGATGATCGTTTGCTTGCCGAAGTTGGAGCGCCAGACGGCGTAGTCATTCGCGTCCACGATGCCGTTGCCGTCGTAGTCGCCGGCGGGTGCGACGGTGGCGAAGAGGGCTTCGGCGGCGCTAACGTTCAAGTTATCGAGGTCGTTCGAGACTTGGTCGAGCTGGCTTTCGATGGCGGTTTTGCCAGCGTACTTTTTGCGGGCGAGGTAGAGCTCGTAGATGAACTGCAGCTCGGCGGTGCCGTATGAGACGCCTGTGAACTGTTGGATCTGGTTGAGTGAACGGAAACCGTCTTCAACGGTAGGCTCGAATTGCGTGCCTTCGCCGAAGTCGTTGAACGTGGCGAGTTGGAGCATATCGAGGTTGTTCTGGTATGTGTTGTATAAGTTGAGGGTGTCGGTAAGCGTTTGGCCGCCGTTTTCGGGGATGTAAAACAGTGTGCTGCCCCAGCCGCCCTGAGCATAGAAGTCGTTGAAGCCCGGATATGCAACGCCGGCGGCCACGCCGACGCGAGGCGCTTGCGTGCTGTAAAAGGAGCGCAGTTTCGAGAGGTGATCGGTGGTGTTGGCGTCTTGATAGGGCCACGCGAATTCGCCATCGGCATTTGTGCCGGCTTCGCTCGATTGGTAATTCAAGGTGAGGAAGGTGGGATCGGTGCCGGTCGCCGGTAGGATTTGGCTCCACTGCGATGGGGTTTGGAATGTAATCGGGCCGAAGTTCATCATTAGCGGGCTGTGGTTCGGTCCGTACGTTATGTAATTGGATTTGTTGAAGTAGTTATCACGCAAATAATTCATGTTGGTTTGCTCTTGAGCAACGCTTTGCGCGAAGCGGTCTTCCAACACGACACCGACGCCGAGGCCGTACTGGCCCGTTTTGTTTACGATTGCGTTCGATGCGGTGAGGAGCGAGCCGACGTCGCCGTTGGAGCCCTGCTGGCCGTACCAATCGATCATCACACCGTCGACGCCGGAGTACTTCATGAGCAGCATGTGGTACTCGAGCACGTCAGGGTCGGTCGAGTCATAGGGACCGATCATTGGGTAGTAATGCGAGGCGATCTGCCGTTTACCGGTCGCATCGACGACGTTCGGGTTTTGCGTGCTCATTTTCCAATGGATGCCCCAATCTGAACCGCCGGTGCCACCGAGGCTGGAGGGCGTTTGAAACCAAGGCATGTAGTGCATGTATACCTTGGTCGGATTGGTCTTCGGTACGGCGACGGATTGGCTGCGGACAGGCAGCGCGAAGAAGAGCGCAGCGGCAATGGCGAACATGTATTTGGTAGATGTCGCCTGCATACGATGTCTCTTCTCGAGCGCGCGGTGGGGGTGGTTTTACGATTCGATGGCGCGATGCTGTTCCAAGTTTGATTCTAACCGCAAACGCCACTTAGTTACCGTGACGTGGTGGCGATTTCGAGGCGCTGGTAAGGGGAATATCAAAACGATTTCTGCCGGACGCGACGGTGCAGCGTAGGCCGGACGTTTTCGCATCCCCAAATTTTGGGTCGGCCACGTTATGGTTTGCCGCGGCAGCCGATGCCTTTGAGGACTCGCTAACGGAACAAGTCACCAAATAGTCTCCTGGCGGGACACCGAATTTGGAGCCCGTGCCAACGTTGTAATTGCCGTTTTCATCGGCGAGACCCACGCCGTTTGGGCCGACGCCATTGGCAGGTAGGAACTGAATGAGAACTCTGGCCCCCTCCTTTCCGCCTTTCACAGGTTGCCCATCCAAAGTTACCTGACCAGCGACTTGGGGGAGTCCGTTGCCACAACCGGTCGTCGCTGCAACAACTGCAAAAAGGAATAACAGGCCGACGCCTCGCGGCAGGATTTGGTGCGGACACCTGCAGGATAAAACCATCGCACGAACCTTTGGGGCTTTTGTTCGTTGAACTGGGCAACTCAATCGCCGGCTTTTGCATTCTTTTGTAGGGCATCTTGCTTCGATTCTGATTTGGCGCCAGTCAGGGACGGCAGGCCAGACGCTGGATTGCCAAGTTCTTTGTCGGACTTGAGATCAAACGTGAAGTTGTTCTCCCCTCGAAGGACCTCGGCCCGCAGCCCAGATTCAGTGGTCGACGCGTATTTGCGAGGAACGATGAACTCGGCATCCTGGTTTTCGCCTTGATCGGTTTTCGGCAAGAGTCGCGAAATCGAGATTGCGACAAAATACTTTCCGGTGGGTATCTCAAATGAGCCGCCGACACCCAGGTTGAAATGTCCCGATGAGTCGAGCAATCCAGTCGCCACTGTGCCTTGCCCACCATCGGGCTCGAAGATGATCGTGCCTTGCGTATCTCGCGAGATAGCAAGGGGTTTACTGTCGAGAGTTACGGTTCCCGAAACTGTCGTCAGCCGCGGACGGCATCCGACGAACATCACCAGCAAGCAAATCCCAATTACCTGAAAAATTGCAAAAGCGTGAACGGGTGTTCGATTCACTTGCATCACGAGAACTCCTTCTCGCTCTACTGGTCTAACGACAGTGATTCGTCGCCATTGCGGGAGCAAGCTACACGATAAGTTTGGTTATCCATGCTCTCAGCAACAAAGCGTACCGAGCCATCTACAAGGCAAAACTGAGCGCCGCCCGGATGACGGCTTTTGAAGCCTTGTTGTTCGGCCCAGCGAGAAAGATCGAGTGTAGCTGGATCTTGCGTCAGCAGATTATTCAGCGGAATGTTGCAGCTGCACCAATCGCCGTTGCCGTAATATGCGGCAGAGTGATTGTTATAGTCGGGCAGGTCCTCACCGATCATAAAGGTATGACTAGTTCCATCGGTGACGGTGCTGATTTTTACGGGGCGTTGAAACGATTCACGGAAGAAAATGCCACGACAACGCAAATTGTTATGGCAATCGTTTATACCCTTTGAGTAGTAATCGGGTGGCGGTTCGGTGTATGGCCCACTGATATACTGCAGCGTTTTTGCATTGTTAAGATACACTGTTCCGTTAGTAAACCCTTGTCCAACAGCGGTATCATCTATAACGCCCTTATAATTCGTAACAAACACCGGCACTTTCTTGGATCCGCTCGTCCATTCTGATTGATCGTCGCGAACTTTGTTCGGTGAGGGATCGGAAGGACATTTCAGGACGTTTATCTGGGTCTGCATTAAGGCCTGGCATGAGATGCCGTTTTTGGTTGATAAGATTCCGACGTTAGCCATCGAAATTCCCAGCGCTTGTGCGACATACGAATAATCGAACGCGCCCCCGGACTTGAATTGGTCGTAGAGAGACGTTTCCTCGAGTTGCGGCAATGTGTTGAGGATCCAGCCCACACCAGAGTGATTCAAACCGACGGCCTCATCGGGATAGGCAGTACCGTAGGTCACTGGGAAATGCTTCATCACATCGTGATGATTGAGTACCGCAAGCCCCAGGTTCTTAAGATTGTTGGCACAGCTTCCACGGCGTGCCGCTTCGCGTGCCGCTTGGATGGCGGGCAAAAGTAATGCGACCAATATGCCGATGATCGCGATTACCACCAACAGTTCAACAAGCGTAAAGCCTTTCCGCTTGGCTCGGGCACCGAGATGGAAAGCGTTCATCTTCTTGCTCCTCCTATTTGGAAAACAACTCCACGGCTTCAGACGCCGCCGCCTGCTTAGTGTCGGCGCTTTAGAGAGAACAATCCGACTGCCCCGATTAAAGTCATGGTAAGCGACGCTGGTTCCGGCACGGCGCTAGCGCCTAGGCCACTGCCGCCCCCAGGCGTTTTGGCGAAATTCGATCGCCAGTTGTTGTATTGGGCCGTGCCGATCATGCCACCGACTGGGTCATTGGGCAGCACCGTCGTGGTGCCGACGTTATTGCGCCAAAGCACGTAATCGGCGGCATCGACTACCCCGTTGTTGTTGTAGTCGCCTGTGACGCCGGGCGCGACTCCGGTCGCTTGAATCCTCATTTCGTTCAGATAACCGAGGTTCCCTGTATTTCCGATGAACTGCATGTACAGAATCGTGCTCGTCGGGGGAGCGAGGTTACTGATCGTGGCAATCGTATCTCGATTGTAGGAGCCTTCATCCGCTGGATCGCGCACGTTCAGATTCGTAGTACCAACTTGGTTTGAATACGCACTATCGCTGTAGACAGAATAGACCGTAGTCGGGTCGCCCTCGTGCGAGTGAGAGCCGAAAAAGCTGAAGTCGTACGTAAGAGTGGGATCTAATCCTTGGATTTCAAATCGCGTTTTGTTGTCAGTTTCGTTGCCGTGGATGTCCAAGGTTCCCACTCCGGGGCTTGCGGCGAAGTCGAAAGCCGCTTCCTTGGCGCCGCCCATGTTTCCCAGCGCAACCGGGTCGATATCCGTGAACTGCAAGTAATCGTAGTAATGCGGGAAAGCAGGCGGCACCGGCGCCGTAGGCCCCGCGGGGCCGTTGTAGCTATCTGTCGCCACGGGCGTATCCCACGCGAGTTGTGTGGGAGTCGGCGTGTTTGTGATGCTAACCAAGTTTGGGGCTAAGAGCCCCGGCTGCAAGCTATTCCAATAGTTGCCATTGGAATCGGCGCCATGCACGCTCAGCCCGCGGTACGAATTGTCGTTTCCAAAATCGATCAAAATGGTTTGAGCGCGTGACAAAGATGCCTGCCCGACCAGTAACAAAAGTGCGGAGACCAAACAGGCATGGCTCTTCAAAAACCGAATCACGTTCATTGTGGTCCACCTTAACGAATCAAAAAACCGAAGTGCCGGTCGCAATATAGACGTGATGTAGTAGCGAGGAATTATTAGCGTCGACGATAACCGAAGACCAGGGCCAAGCCACTCGCCAACAGCGTGAGCGACGCGGGCTCGGGAACTGCGGTGCCGATCAACTCGAACGAGTTCAAATAACCTTGGTTGCCAGTCGAGCCGACAAACTGCACGTACAGAATGTTGCTCGCCTGGGGCGAAAGATTGCTCAGCGTGGCAATCGTATCACGATTGTGCATACTCGCATCACTTGGCGACTGCACGTTTAAGTTTGTTGAGGCAACCAGCGAGGAGTATGTATTGTCGCTAAAAATCGAGTACACCGTTGTAGCGTCGTCGCTGTACTTGTGTGACCCGAAGAGCTTTAACGTGTACTTCTCGTTCGGATTCAAGCCTTGAATTTGGAAACGGGTGTTGTTGTTCAAACCGCCGGGTGAAGCGGCGAAGTCGAATGCTGCTGCTTGAACACCAAGATCGCCGAGCGCGGCGGCATCAATATCCGTATCTGGCACGTGGCTGGCTGGCGTTCCGGAATCCGTTGCGCCCGCCGGGCCGTTGTAGCTGTCCGTACCAACACCGGTATCGTAGCCTAGGGCCACCGATGTCACGTTGTTGCTGATGTCAATCAAATTTGGATAGAACGGTCCGGGGACGAGGCTGTTCCAGTAATGACCGTTCGAGTCTGGGTTTGGCACACTGGCGCCGCGGAACGAGGCATCGCTTCCGAAGTCGACCAGCAATGTTTCCGCACGAGCGGAAGCCGCGAGTCCCGCCGCGATGATCGTAAGGATCGCGAGGCGCGAGGCACTCTTCGCATTAAAAGTCAGATTCATGAGTCTCTCCAAGTTGTTTGATCAGAACCAACCAAATTGTGAAATTAACGACGCGTTGATGTGACGAGGTTGAGCGAAACATTCGAAATGTGTTTCCATTCGCTCGAACGCAAACAAGAACGACGCGATGCGCCTACTTCACCTTACGCACGATTCGCGCATTCATCGCGCGAGTGCACCGATGCGATAATCGAATCGCGGGTCAATGAAGAGGTCGCCATTTCGCCATGCCTGTTTTTGACGAGGTGGGCAACGAAATTATCGCTGCGCCTTCTCAACCTATAGCACTTATGCTATCCTTACAAATAGGGCGTGTCAAGCAAGATATTGGATTTTCTTCCTGCTTGGGCCGTAGGCTGGCCGGAATTCGGCTGTTCTCCGCGTGAGTCCGTAATTTTCTACGTTTAGGCAAGTAACCCTGCAGATCGCAAAAACCATGGCGGCGCCGAGCAAATACAACGAGGTGATGTCGGTTATTGAGCGGCGGATCCGGGAAGGGGATTATCTGCTCAACAGCATTCCCGGCGAGCGAAAGATCGCCGAGGAGACGGGCGTCAGCTATATGACGGCCCGGCGAGCGGTGACGGAGCTGCTCGAGCAGGAGGTCCTCATTCGTGGTCCGTCTGGCGGTTTGGAGGTGCATCCGACCTATACGAAAAAAGCCAAGCTCGCGGATATCGTACTGCTCTATCCGGCATACGCGTCTACTTACCTTACGCAACTCAGGGGCTTGGTTTCGGATTACGCCGAGCAGCGTGGCATCGGGCTGCGTCCCGTACAGTTTGTGCATTGGGATGAGAAAATGGTTGTCGAGGCCGTGGAACAAGCGCGAGGAACTTTCATCATCCCATACGGGCCTACGATTCCGTCGCGATTGTTGGATCCGTTTCAGTCGAACAAGGTCGTGATATTGGATGGTGACTTCACGGCCCAACGTCTACCTTCGATACGATTGTTTTCTGATAAGTGCGTCGAAGCGGTGCTCGATCATTTATACGAGTTGGGACATCGATACATCGATTGCCTCAATACGCAGAATCGAAATCCTGAAATAGACCGCCGCATTGGAATTTGGAAACAGTGGCGAGTTAAGAATCATGTCGCTGGGGAATTGCAGGATGACCCAGCGCCTGTGTTCACCGATCCGACGATCGTCGCGTATCGATTGATGTCGCAGCTTCTGGAAAAACGAAAATCGAAAGCGACCGCGTTTGTTGCGACAACGTGCCCGGCGGCAATCGGCGCCATTCGCGCTTGTTGGGAACGAAAGATTCGCGTGGGTTCGGATGTTTCGATCTGCGCGATTAACATCGAGCCGCCGGCAGAGTTTTTCTGCCCGTCGATTACGGGGCTCAACACGCCGGACCTTTCGGAAATCCTGGGAGGCTGCTTTGAATGGTTTGCAAGCCGTAGCGACGTGTGGCGCGGCGTACAGTTAATCGAGCCGAAAGATCCTGCGCTGTTTGTGGGAGAATCCACCGGGGTTGCGCCGGGCAGGACGTGATTTTGGATCGTGAGTTCATTGCGAACCGCGACGTGCTCGATGTCGGCGGTCAACCGGGCAGCATGACGGCGATGTCGCTCGGAATCACGGCGGGAGGGTCGTAGTTCGGCTGATTATGGTGCTGTTGGCGCAGGGACCGATTCAGGTATCTGAGCTTTCTGGTCGGCAACCCCCATCTCTTGTCGAATCTGCTCAATCAACTGCGGCAAGTAAACAATGCCAGAATAGTGGTCTGCCGGAAACTCAACGTGATGCGATTCCGGAAGTTGCGCGGCAGTCGCCCACGCCAGTGAGTCGCGCGGGGGGACTACGGTATCGAACTTACCCGAGTAGAGCCATGTTTCTTCCGGTCGAACTCGACAAGCTACTCGCAGAGGTTCGATCTGGCGGGTCACCTCCTTTATTTCATCATCGGATAGACCGGCGGCCGTCAGCTTGGCGTGAACTTTAATTGCGTCACGAGCGCCGTTGAGGATGACGTCTTGCAGATTTCCGCCAGCGAGCATGATGAACACGCGATCGTAGCCGTGATCCAGTCCGGCGACCGTTGCCGTCACGAAACCACCTAGGCTTGTGCCTTGAACACCGATGCGTGAGTGGTCAATCATGGGAAGCGCGGCCACGGCGTCGCGAGCGCGGCGGACATCGGCGATGGCCTGCGGCAACGAGGTTAGGGCGCGTTTCGTTTTTGCAAATTGCGGATCGCGCCGTTCACCGTACGTCGGCAAATGAATTAGAAACGCGTGGAGTCCCTGTCCGCTGATACCGCGGGCGATGATTCGTCCGATGGTCATTCGACTCGCCGATTCGTGGACGACAACCATAGCTCGTGCCGGGCAAATGTTGTTGTTCGCATCGCGGGCGGCAAACCATTCCATTGCCACCAAGTCATTCTTGGCGTTTCCCACCGGCCGAGCGGACGGGAACCGCACCAGGAAGTCACCGCAACCGGGCTGAGCTCGGTTGTAAGTTCGACTTTGAATGACGTCGGCATCCAGCGCAGGCCTTCAATGCATTGTTTTGCGTCGTCGTTGGGCTCATCGCCGCAATTGAGCGTGTCGGTAGCGACGAATTGGCTGCCGGCCGCGATGGGCGGAACTGACCGGCTCGTCTGCTCGAACGATATCCGAGCCTACTGCGGCACCGAAATAAGCGACAAGAATCCTAAACGTGATGTAGACAATCCGCGTGCTGGCCATGATCTTGAGGCGTGAATTCAGGGTACGAAAGAAGTTCGATAATTGTCGCAAATATCTTCGTAATCCAACACAGCAACGTGTGGCCGAATTACACCGGTGCAGATAGCAGTCGGGCAACGTGTCGTTCCAGACGATTTACCGTAATCGTGGGTGCGAATCGGCGGCGAACATCACCGTTGCGGCCTACGAGAAACTTCGTGAAATTCCATTTGATCGCCTGTGTGCCCAAAAATCCGCGGCGCATTCGGGTGAGGTATTTGTAGAGCGGGTCCGCCGTGGAACCGTTGACGTCTATCTTTGCGAACAGGGGAAAGGTCACATCGTATTTGAGCTGACAGAAGCTTTTGATCTCAGCGGCGTCACCTGGTTCTTGATGGCCGAACTGATCACAGGGAAATCCCAGCACGGAGAATCCTTGTGCATGGTATTGGCGATATAATGCCTCGAGGCCAGCATATTGTGGCGTAAACCCGCACTTGCTGGCGACGTTGACGACGAGCAGCACCTGGCCACGATACTTATCTAGGCGTTGCCGCTGGCCATCGATCGTAGTAACCTCAAAATCGTAAAGCTGGCTCATAGGTATTTCTAAGACGTCAAGCGGCAGATAGCCGGAAACTATCGAAATGTTGTTGCAGGATGCTCACGAACTTGCCGTTAGACTCATGCGGCAGCACCGTTTGTTACCGACATGGAAATTTGAGTTCGATCGCTCCAAAGTTCGTTTCGGTAAGTGCATGTATGGTAGCAAAACGATATCGCTCTCACGATATTTGGTCGAATTGAATGCCGAATCCGAAGTACGTGATACGATTCTCCACGAAATCGCCCATGCTCTTGCGCCGCGCGGTGCTGGTCACGGCAACAAATGGCGCTCCCTGGCCAAGTCGATCGGGTGCAACGCCATGCGTTGTTACGGCGATGAAGTGGTTCGGCCAACCCCGCGGTTTAAAGGAATTTGCCCCAGCTGCCGGCGAGTAATTTTTCGACATCGACGAAATCTGATCGCGTGTGGGCGCTGCTCGCCAGTGTTCGATAAAAAGTACGCATTCGTTTGGACGCATCATCATGGTCTTCCGTGAAAGAATAACGCTTGACTTCATCGCCACTTTGGCATTCGCCACTGCCATCGCTACAAGTCGCATTGTCGTTGCGCAGTCGAATGCGGGAATGCCCTCCCCTGCTCTGGCGACCGTCCAAGAGATGATCCAAAGCCGAACCGACGTGTGGGGCGACGCGGCGATGCGGCAGCCGAACGGGGCCAGCTATGACTTCGTCAAAGATTTGCTACCTCCGTTGCGCTGGGTAAACACCCAATTTCGACACTATCCAATTGTGTTAAGCGCGCCGCGAGCTGCGCAAAAAGTGCGGCTCGTGTCCAACGGAAGCGCCGTAAACCCACGGGCCAACAAGCGGCCGATGTGGACAGAACAAGGGACGCCGGTTTCATTTTTTATCGGCGACTCGCAGGAACAATTCGGAGAAAAGTTTGCGCGGCTGGAGCAGCCCGAATATCTCGACGGATTTCTGCCGATCGTAACAATCGGCTATCGTACAGCCGACTCGACGTTGCAGGAGCGAGTGTTTGCTCCGGTTTCACAGAAATATGCGCCGTACGGTGCAGCGTTCGTCCGATTTTCTGTGGCACATCCGGGTCACAAACCAATTGCGGTCGAAGCCCGAATTGATTCGGACACGCCGTTACATGCTGATCGCGGCGCAGTGCGAAATGCCAAGAGCGAATGTGTGGTTAGCTTTGCAAACGGTTGGAAGTGGATCCCGGAGCGCAAAGCGCTCGTTGGGCAAGTCACGAGCGACAAACCAGCCGATCTTGCGATCTTTACGAAGCCGACGTTATCGACCGAAAACATATCGGCAACAGAATTCGATTCGCAGGAACGAGCCTGCATTGCGGCGTGGCGAAAACTGTTAGACGACGGGGCAAAATTCGCGACTCCCGAATTGCTCGTCAACAACGCGTGGCGTGCGCTACTGATTGGCAATTACCTGTTAGCCGTCGGCGATCGATTGAATTACAGCGCGGGCAACGCGTATGCGAAACTTTACGAGGGCGAATGCGGCGACACGTTGCGCTCGATCATGCTGTTTGGGCACCTGGACAACGCGCCCGCGATGCTGAAGCCATTGCTGCAGTTCGACCGCAAGGCGACGCGGTTTCACGTAGCTGGCCACAAGCTGCAACTGCTGGCCTACTTCTATTGGTTAACCCGCGACGCCCGCACGGTGCGCGAGTATGAGCCGCTCTGGCGACCATCGATTGAGCTGATCCTTGCGAATCGTGACTCCAAAACCGGGCTGCTCCCCAAAGACAACTATGCCGGCGACATTGCCGAGCAAGTTTATTCGCTAAATTCGAATGCCAATTGTTGGCGTGGACTGCGCGACGTGGCCGCAATGCTGGACGATATGGGCGGGCACGATGAAGCCGTGAAGCTGCAGAATTCGGCGAAGGAGTATCGCACCGCAATCTTAAAGGCGGCAGATCAAAGCATTCGCAGGGATTCCGAGCCGCCATTTATCCCAGTTGCCTTGCTCGCAGATGAGCCTGCTCACGACCCCCTTACAGCCACGCGAACTGGCAGCTATTACGATTTAATTTGTCCGTATGTGATCGGATCGGAGATTTTTGGCCAAGGCACGCCTCAAGAGGACTGGTTGTTGGGCTACATGCAGCAACACGGCGGGATCGCGCTCGGGATGGTTCGAACACGTCCTGCCCAAGGAGAGTTCAAGGACCAACCAGGCGTCGTTCCGTTGTACGGAGTGCGTTATCAACTCGCCCTTTTACGCCGCGACGAACGCGAGAAAGCGCTCGTTGGTTTTTACGGCCAACTTGCCCAGGGAATGACGCGTGGCACGTTTATCGGCGGCGAAGGAAATCGATTCGTACACGGCGATGCCGACGGACGATCGTTTTACCTGCCGCCGAATAGTGCGAGCAACGCCGCTTGGCTCATCTCATTGCGTTATCTTTTGATTCAGGATTGGGATTTGGATGAAAATGGCAAGCCTGATACGTTGCGGCTGCTGTATGGTGTACCGAGAGGCTGGCTGGCAGATGGGTCGAATCTGCAAGTTAGCCAGGCACCGACGATGTTCGGAGCGGTCTCCCTCAAGGTGCAATCCAGATTAAGCGAGGGATCTGTGAATGTGCGTGTCGACCCGCCCGCGCGGGGAGCAGAGAAGACACTACTGCGTGCACCTGTGCCCGCGGGGTTTAAGGTTGAATCGGCAGACATCGATGGATCGAAGGCCGAGCTTGTTGGTACGGATGCTGTCGATTTGACGGGCCGCTCTCGACCGATGGACGTCACCTTCCACGTGCGACGGAACTGAAGCACTTTGGAGCTTAGTTTTCGATCAGCGGCCGAGCCCATAGCGCGGCGAATCTGATCTTGGAGTTGGCCGAGTTCCCACTCGATGCGGACTTCCGGCGTTTGTTGATCGAGTGACTTGATTGCGGCAAGGCGGGCTTTAGCAACGGCAACCTCGGCCTGCTCGCGGCGCAACTCAGAATCAGGAACTGTACCCGCCTGCAGCTTGTTGGCCTTGAGCGCTTCAGCATAACTCGCGTTCAGCGCAGTGACGGCGTCTTCGGCCGCCTTGATTTGTGGAGCATAGGGATTCTCGTTACGGCCATTCTCAAGCAGCTTCAACCGACCTTGCGCCAACTGCACGCCGGCTGCGAGCTCGCGAATCATTCCCTGCGAAACGGAATCGTTTACCGTTTTGTTTTCGCTTTTCGCGCGAGCGAGACGAGCTTCGGCGAGTTCCAAATTGGCAACCGCGTAATTTTTTTCCAGGTTTTTCCAAGTGGCGGAGGTGCTGCTATCGGCGAATATGGTGTCAAGACTCGACCCGAGCGCAACGCTTGCCAGAATTAAGACGATAAGTTTTAACCGTTTGACCATAATTGTGACTCCCATGAGCGACGAAGCGAGTAGTGATTCACCCGGTGATCAGTGTAGTCACCGGCAATTCGGATACGCAACAATTCGGCGATCGTGTTCGCAGTTTAGGTATTCTTTTGAGTCGTTTTTTGGAACCCCTGTGCTAACTTCGCAAAGGATACCCGGCGGCTGATGCAATCAGCCGAAACACCCTAGCGTCCGGTTTGTTCGGATGAGTTTTGAAACTGCTTGTAGTAATTTACGCGCCGAACTTGCCCAACCGCTTAGCGTTGGCCAGGGCGAGCGTCATCAGATACTTTGCTTCGAACTGACCAAGCCCCCCCCGCAGGCATTCGCTTTCGCCGAACCGCTCGCAGCCATCGGTTCGGCAGTATTTGGCCGAGAGCAACGTCGGCACGGGATGCCAACTGTGGCTCGCCAACATGCTGGGGGTGCTGTGATCGCCGGTGACAATCAGCACGTCTGGCTTGAGGGCCGTGATGCGCGGCACCGCGGCATCGAACTCTTCGGTGCGTTTGACTTTCGATTCGAAGTTGCCGTCCTCGCCGGTGCTGTCCGTATATTTGTAGTGAATGAAGAAGAAGTCGTACTTTGACCAGTTCTCTTCCAACACGGTCATTTGCTCGCTCAGCGTTTGCGGTTTGCCGAGGATTTCCATGCCGACCAATCGCGCGAGGCCTTTGTACATTGGATAAACGGCGATGGCGGCGGCCTTCAGACCATAAACTTCTTCGTAACTCGGCAGCGCCGGCTTGCCGGAAAAACCGCGTAGCGTGAGCCCATTCGCGTTTTTCTCATGTTTCAAAATATCTTGGGCCTGACGAATGAATTCCTTCGCGACTTCGGCTGCCTTCTTACTCGCTGCGTCTGACGCAACCGGATCGAGTGGCGGCACGCCCGTTATTTGCGGATCAGTATCTTGCACATTGCCGTGTAAACCTTCGCCGCGCAGGACGACGACAAATCGGTGCTCTTTTACTGGTTCGACGAATACTTCAATGCCCGGAATCTTCACCGCGCGCAGTTTGATGGCTAGTGGCGCGCTTTCCTCTGTCGGAATGCGGCCGGCGCGGCGATCGCTGATGTTGCCCTTCCCGTCAAGCGTACAGAAATTCGCACGGATCGCCACGTCGCCCTGCTTCAGTTCGAAACCGATGCCGGTGGCCTCGAGCGCTCCGCGGCCAATCATGTACTGCAGCGGATCGTAGCCAAACAAACCAAGATGCCCTGGTCCGCTACCGGGGCTGATGCCCGGCAACACGGGGATGCTGCTACCGAGTACGCCCGACTTCGCCAGGGCATCAAGATTCGGTGTGTTCGCAGCTTCCAGTTCGGTGGGGCCGCCGGGCTGCTGCGGCAAGCCGCCCAGGCCATCGCCAACATACATTACGATCTTGGTGGAGTTTTTTACGTGTAGTTCGCGAGTGAGGCGGTGGAGATCCATGGCGAGCGTCAATTTCAAAGTAGAAGTGATGGGCGGATTTTGGAACCCGGAACCACGATTAATCGTCGCCAAAATTCAATTCGTTGCAAGGGGATGGCAGCTACCGTAGTCGAGTCGGACGTATCGACACGTTGTCGGCTCAACGAACTCGGGTTACGGTGTTAGGAACTCTGCCAACAAATAATTCGCGTCGCAGACACTGGAATTTACTATGGCAATCTCCATCACTTGGCTCGGGCACAACGCATGGTCTTTCGATATCGCAGGCGCCAAGTTGCTGCTGGATCCGTTCCTGGACGATTCGCCGACCGCGCCGATCAAGGCGAACGCGGTGGAAGCGGATTGCATCCTCTTATCGCACGGCCATGGCGATCACTTGGGAGATACGGTCGCGATCGCAAAGCGCACCGGCGCGACGGTCGTGACAAACTTTGAAGTCAGCCAATGGCTCATCAAGCAAGGAGTGGCTGCTGAAAAACTCGTTGGCCTCAACCCGGGCGGCGGCACTCGACAACCATTCGGCCATGTGAAGTTCACGATCGCCCACCATAGCTCGAGCATGCCGGATGGCAGTTACGGCGGAGTGCCCGGCGGCTTTTTGATCACCGCCGGTGGAACCCGGATTTATTTCGCATGCGATACGGCGCTCTTTTTAGATATGAAACTAATTGGCAGCGGAGGTCTGGATTTGGCCGTGCTACCAATCGGCGATACCTTCACGATGGGCCCGGAGGACTCGATCGAAGCAATCCAATTGCTGAATCCCAAACGGGTCGCGCCGTGCCACTACAACACCTGGCCCCCAATCGCCCAGGACGCCGCTGCCTGGGCCGAGCGCGTCCGAACGCACACAGCAGCGACCCCGCTAACTCCGCAGCCTGGTGACGTGATCCAAGTTTGATCAAATGCTGCGGATCGCGCACGCGAATCTCGTCGACAGGCGATAATCCAACGCGGCCGAAACTGGTCTGCGAGCCCCAATTTCGCCATGCTGACGGCTACCAAGCGGCCTCCTTCGCGGTCATAATAAGTGCTCTCGTTTCGATATCTTTTCCCTCCGGTTGAGGAACATTCTATGCGTTTCCGCTCCCAATATTTATTGGCCTTAGCGGCGGTTGTCGCTGTCACAAGTTGGGCCCTCTCCTCAGCGAGTTCGCGAGCCGAAGAACCCTTGCGTTGGAAATTCGAGGTCGGCGAAAAACTCGATTACAACATGACGCAAGAAATGAATATGTCTGCCGAAGGTGGCCCGGTCGGTCAAATGACAACCACAATGCGGCAGGAAATGGACATGATGTGGGACGTGCAGGGCGTGGATAAAAAGACCGGCGAAGCCGTCATCAAACAGAAATTCGACCGCGTAAAAATGAAAATGAACACGCCGTACGGCGGGTTCGAATACGACTCAAAGTCCGATGCGGCGCCCACCGGTCTCGCCGCCATGATCGCCCCGATGTACAAGGCCATGACGAATGGCGAATTTGAAATCACGATGACGGCTCGCGGTGAGGTCAAAGACGTAAAGATTCCAGATGACGTGATCGCCGCGTTGAAGGCGGCTCCCGGCGCCGCGGCCATGGGTGACATTGCGTCGGCCGAAGGGTTCAAGAAAATGATTTCTCAAGGAGCGTTGGTCTTGCCCGAGGCGGCTCCCAAAAAAGGCGATAAGTGGTCGACTAAGGTAGAGATGAACAACCCGGCCATCGGTAAACAGACAGTCGAAACGACTTATACGTTCGATGGAATGAAAGACATCGACGGAACGAAATACGCTGTGATTAAACCCCAGCTGAGAATGGATTTCGAGAAAAAAGAGGGCACAACACAAGCGATGTCCATGAAGATCGCCGATCAAAGTTCGGACGGTGAAGTGTTATTCAACGTCGACAAGGGGCGACTTAGTTCAACCAAGTTGAACCAGAAAGTTTCCATCGACGCGACGGTCAATGGTCAATCGATGAAGCAGAAAATCGAGCAAAAGATTGATGTTAAGGTGAGCCCCGCCGGGGAGAAAAAGGCCGACGACCAAGAGGCTTCGAACGACACTCCCGCACCGAAAGACAAAAAGAATTAACGGCGGCGCGTACCGAGAGAGATAGTTATTTGAGTGCTGGTCGAATTTGGATGTCGTCGCCAACAATGCGAACCTCGTAGGTGTCGACGCCAAGTCGCGGATTATCGGCCCACTTGCCATCGCGAACGCGAAATCGCCAGGCATGCCAAGGACACGTTACCGTTCCGTCTGCGTCCAGATATCCAGCACCCAGGGAAGCACCCATGTGTGGGCACAAGTCGTCGATCGCAAAGTATTGACCTTTCAAAAGAAAAATCGCAACGAGACGATCGGCCAATTGAAATGACCGACCCTCCCCCTCGGGGATTGCACCGACTTTGGCGATCGTTACGAAATCGGCGGCGGCTGAATCAGACATAGTTTCAAGCGAGTGGCGCTACTCGAATCGCGGCCGCACGAGTGCAAGTGTTCGAGCGATTGGTGGGCTTTGTCGACCTCAATTGCTAAAATATACCATCCGCAGCCTTCGCGACAGTCGGTCCAAATACTCCTCTCGCCGCAACCAAGAAATCATTTGCCGTGGCTTCAGAATCTGTCCCCATCTCAATTACTGACTTTCAATCGCTCATCCGCCAGATGTACTTCGAAAAAGACCGCACCCGCGGCATCGATGGTACGTTTATGTGGCTGATAGAAGAGGTCGGTGAACTGGCTGCAGCGCTGCGTGAAGGTACGCCGGAGGAACAGGCCGCGGAATTCGCCGACGTGCTGGCCTGGCTCACCACGATCGCCAATGTTGCAGAAATCGATCTTACGGCTGCTGTGCGACAAAAATATGGCGCTGGTTGTCCAGGTTGCGGTCAACTTGTCTGCCAATGCGATGACGCGGGCAAGCCCTAACGGAAGAATGATGCTCTCAACCACAAGGATCGTTTGCACTCGCCTTGAGAGCCTGACGATGGGAACGATCGACTCAAGATTCGCCCGTCGTCGATTGGGCGTTTGCATTGCTTCGCTTGCACTGTGTGCGGTTTCCACCGGAGCTTTCGGCGCGGAAGCTCTGCCAACTGGGCCACGCATCTCAAAATTGCAAATCGGCTTCGATAATTACTATAAGCTCGGATTTTGGACTGCTGTGCGAGTCGATCTCGCCGGCATCGACGACGACAAGGCCAAGCAATTTCATCTCGACGTAACCACGGCGGATAGCGATGGTGTGTCGACGACGGTGAGCTCGCCTGTATCGGAATTCCGAGCTCAATCGAAATCGCGCACGGGGAAGTTTACACACAAATTGGCCGCACTTCCGCCCCAATCCAGGCTGCACTGTTTGACAATACAACCCTGGTCGACCGCATTACTTTGTTCCCAAGCGAGCGTGTGAAATCGGACGACGCCCCCCATCCGCTCGCCGCAACGAGTGAGCTTGTTGTCTCATTTGGATCCTCTGTGAGCGGATTACCTGAGGCGGTCGCCGATCGATCGTCGAATGGCGGACTCGTGGAGCAAAAGCTACTTCAGATTCATAGTGTCAATTCGCTGCCGACCGAATCGTACGGTTACGATGACGTTGATGTATTGCTGATTTCAACTTCGGACCCGAATTTGTGCCGCGCATTAGCCGCGGACGAGCGGCGATTCAATGCACTCGATCGCTGGGTGAAAATGGGCGGCCACTTACTCATACTTTGCGGGGGCCAAAACGCGAAGTCAACGATCGGCCCTGGTGGCCCGTTCGAGAAATTTGCACCCGGCAAATTGGTGAGCGTGATCACGCTGCCGGATACCGGACCGCTTGAACGTTACGCATCCTCAACTGCGATTGGGAGTGGAGCGGTCGAAGTGCCGCAACTGACGAACGTCAATGGCGTCATTGAGGCTTATGCGGCCGCCAACTCAACGGATTTGCCAATGGTGATTCGCTCGCCGTACGGATTTGGCGAGATTGCCTTTGCGGGTGTCGATTTCAGCGAGCCACCACTCTCTAAGTGGCCTGGGCGAATCGCTTTTCTTCGCGCTTTATTGCATCCCTACATATCAGATTCCAATTCCTCCGCCGCTATCCAAACATTGGTCGCGAGTGGATTTAACGATATGTCCGGCGCACTGCGACAGCAGCTGGGCCACACATTCAGGTTCGTTGCGCCGATTGGTTTTGCGCTCGTCTCGTGCCTTGCGGTTTCGTATTTAGTGTTTCTCGGCCCGCTCGATTTTCTGCTAATCCATCAATGGTTGCGCAAGCCGCGGCTCGCCTGGATTACATTTCCCATCTTGATCGCGATATTTGCATCAGCGGCGCTCGTCGTCGCCAATTGGTCGCGAGGCCCAACGGGCGTGAGATTAAATCAAATGGAATTGGTCGATGTGGATGAAAGCGATTCGCTGACACGTGGAACTTTTTGGGCGAGCGTTTATAGCCCAGATGCCGAACTTTTCAACGTCCGCCTTCGACTGCCATCGTTCATAACGAAAGCCGACAAACTCGAGAATGCGCTACTATCGTGGTGGGGGCTGCCCGGAATCGGCATTGGCGGCATGCAAACGACGAGCAACGATTTGGGACTTGTGCGCGAAGGATACTCGTACGGGCCCCACATACAATCGCTGCTCGGCGTGCCCGTGTTAACTTCGGCCAGCAAGGCTTTGCTGGCGCGTTGGAGTTCCGGATCGGTGTTGGCACTGGACGCCCAACTCGCTGATGCTGATGGCTTGATCGCGGGCACGGTCAAAAACCGAACGGGTGAAACGCTACGGAATGTTCGCCTTTTCTACGGGTCGTGGGCCTACCGATTGGGTACCATGAAGCCGGGCGATCAGGCCGAGGTTGGCGAGCAACTCAGTCCGCGGCGCGTAAAAACGTTAGTGACTCGCGAGGCCCTGGAAGACTCGGGCGCGGACGAAAAACCGGTCGAATCGCGAGTCTTTGCCGCCGATCAAGCCTCGACGAAGCAAATCCTGTCGTTGATGATGTTTTACGAGGCCGCGGGCGGGATCGGATTCGCACACGTGCCCAATCGCTACCAGAACTATTGCGATATGAGTCGTCAATTAGAACTGGGGCGGGCTGTGCTTGTGGCCGATGCGACGACTACCGGAACACAATTGATGGACGAAAAAACAAGCGAGGAAGTCGGCACCGAAGAACTTAACACTTCGGCTCTGGTATTTCGCTTTCTACTTCCGGTGACACACCCAACGCCGTAAGCCAAAATGCGCAAGATGGATAATCTCATCGGCCGACCCTCACGGAAATCATGATCGAAACGCGAGACTTAACGAAGAAGTACGGCGAGTTGTACGCGATCAAGTCAATTAACTTGAATTTGAATCGCGGCGACCTGTTTGGTTTCATCGGCCCGAATGGCGCTGGCAAAACCACCACGATGAGAATTCTGGCAACGCTGTTAAATCCAACCTGGGGCGAGGCCTACGTTGGCGGTAACTCGATCTACACGCGGCCCAAAGAAATTCGTCGCATGATCGGTTATATGCCAGACTTCTTCGGCGTGTATGATGACATGAAGGTCATCGAATACCTGGAGTTCTTCGCCGCCGCATATCGCATTCGTGGACCCAAGCGCAGACAGGTATGCGACGAGGTGCTCGATCTCGTCGAGCTGGGTTACAAGCGCGAGGCCCTCGTCACCAGCCTCTCGCGCGGCATGACTCAGCGACTTGGTCTGGCTCGCGTGCTATTGCACGATCCACAAGTACTACTGCTGGATGAGCCAGCCAGCGGCCTCGATCCTCGCGCTCGCATTGAAATACGCACTCTGTTAAAGCGGCTTGGCACTATGGGGAAAACGATCATGGTCTCCAGCCATATTCTGCCCGAGCTTGCAGATATCTGTAACAAAGTCGGCATCATCGAACGGGGCGAGCTTCTTTTCAATGACACGGTGAACGAACTGCTCAAGCGCGTACGGCCCCACACGATGCTAAACATCGGCGTTATCGGCGACCGGCACGATGCCGCGCAAGTCTTACGACGAAATTCGAAGATCACGAGTGTCGATGTTGGCGAAGATCATCTTACGGTCACGCTCGCAAATGGACAGACGGATTACAGTGAGCTTGCGACCATGCTGATAAATGCGGGCCACCGGATAACGCTCTTCCGCGAAGAGGAGCTTAATCTCGAGACCGCGTTTATGGCCCTGACTAAGGGGATTACATCATAAGGCGGAAGTGGGAGTGTGGAAGGGGGAAGGAGTGCGAGCTGAGCACCCTTGTGCCTTGTCACACTCGCGATAATCTTGGATACTTGTAAGCCTTGGAATTGCGGCGGACGCTAGGGGAAATTCCTTCCCCCGTCCCCACTCCGCCTTCCACCATCCTGCCAGGCCCCCATCGTCTAGAGGCCCAGGACACCGCCCTCTCACGGCGGCGACAGGGGTTCGAATCCCCTT
>CAVTEJ010000018.1:0-172516 GCA_963733705.1 uncultured Planctomycetota bacterium
GATCGAGAACGCCGTTCGCGAGCAGTTCTCCAGGTGCGCGCTGTCCGGTACAAGAGAGACAGCTGATTCCGATCATGTGGGCTGCGCACGTCACCGATCACGTCGACGACCAACTGTTTGCCGTGAGACAATCGTCTGATCGCTACAGGCAACTGTGATTCACTGGCGCCCACGTTGCCATTGCTTCTCCATAAGCCGACGCCTAGACCGTGGTTCAGTTCAACACGTTTTATCCAATGTGCCAGTTCTGCCGCACGGAAGAGTTTTACCACCAGCAACGATCCCACGCGCCGGAGACCGGCTCAGCCAAGCCACATCGGATAAAACACTCTGCGTTATGATGCATCAGCGGGACACTTCAATTCCCGTGTTCTGAACCGCAACGCATAAAGGATAATGGCTAAGGCAGCGCTTCTGGCAATTCCCGCAAAAGACTTGATTCGTGCCGGGATTGAGCGCCTACCTACAATTGTTGTCAACGCAGGACCAGACGGAGCTTGCCGATTTGTCGAGTTTTTTGCAGTTACCATTCGTAACAAGAACACGCGGCAAGCATACAGCCGTGCGGTCCTTCAATTTCTTTGTTGGTGTGAAGATCGAGGAATTCGAAAGCTTCGAGATATTCAGCCAGTCGTCGTAGCGGCCTACATCGAGCAACATCAAGCGGCTCCGCCAACCGTAAAGCAGCATCTCGCGGCGATACGGATGCTTTTCGATTGGCTCGTCATTGGCCAAATAATTCCTCACAACCCAGCAACCTCTGTACGTGGGCCTAAACATGTGGTCAAACGCGGCAAGACGCCCGTTCTTACGGCAGATCAAGCTCGCTCACTAATCGACTCGATCGACACCTCAACACTAGGCGGGCTCCGCGACCGAGCCTTAATTGGCGTCATGGTCTACACGTTTGCGCGTGTTAGCGCAGCGATTTCAATGCGAACCGAGGACTATTTCCAGAGCGGAAAGCGATGGTGGCTCCGACTTCACGAAAAAGGCGGAAAGCGTCACGACGTTCCAGCTCACCACAACGCCGAGGAATATCTCGATGCGTATCTCAGGCAGTTGGAGTTTACACCGGACAAGAAAGCCTTCATCTTTAGAACTATCGATAAACGCGGTCTACTAACCGCGCGCCCTATGACGCGCACCGACGCTCTAAAGATGATTAAGAGGCGAGCTCTTGCCGCCAGCCTCCCCTACTCGACGTGTTGCCATACGTTTCGAGCAACCGGCATTACGGCGTACCTCGAAAACGGCGGCACAATCGAAAATGCTCAAACCATTGCCGCGCATGAGTCCCCGAGAACGACAAAGCTTTATGACCGCACTAGCGACGAGATAACGCTCGATGAAATCGAACGAATTATGATTTGACCGGTTCAGCGCCTTCCCACAATGCAGAGATTTCGAGGCGGCGGCTCGTGAATCTTGATTCCGCAGCTGATTCTGGCCGAGTATAGAGCGCTAGCACCCCCGACTGGGGTATTTTAAGATGAAGCGATTTGCGTTGGCCGGGTTTCCAAGATATTCAATCCCGATCTCCGACATGCTTCTAGGAATTGGTGCTTTGTGGACTATATCGGGTGGAATAATGCTGTCGCCGCGCACTTCTTTAACACTCAGTCTGCGCATCGACCAGTCCACCTCTACGTCACACAAGAACTCTTGAATGAAATCGGTCGCCCTCATGGTTGCGACAGCAGCAGCTTCATCCAACAAGTATTGGTCGGCCCGGGTTGGATTTCGGACGGTCGATTGTCGCTTTGCGGCAAAGCGTATCGCACCTATGACGGGTGGCGGAACATTTCCAACGGACAAGGTTATAGCTATCCACCATATTTAGGCTACCTCGCTCTTTTCGTGTTTGCCGCGGGCGTTGAAGGAGGCTTCGCACCCCACGCCTACTATCCAAGACTGCGCCGTCTTTTGGGTGAGCCAGAGGATACCGGTGCGCCATCCGGTTTTGACCGGATGTGGGAGCTTTGGGTCGACCTCGAAGAGTGGTCAAAGTCTGATAAAGACGGAGAGCTCGGCACGTTCAATTTCTATTTTTCCGGTGGCTGGCAACACGTCGGTTTGCCCATCGGCCAAACGCTCCTTTCAGAAGAAGATCGTCGCAATCTTCTCAGTCTATTTGCATCGCACGCGCTCGATCCCAATTCTCCACCGTCCGACACGGAGGTTCTGGCACTATTGCGAGATTCTTCGAGCGGCGTCCTTCAGCGAAGGACTCAGCGCCTCTTAATGGACGGCGCGGATCCACAAGCTCGCCGTGCGCTCGTACAAGTAGTCGTCGCAGAGTTGACGCATTGGGATGGCATGACCGATGGGCCCACCGCTGATATGCCAACTCCGACCACTCTCGCGGCACTTCGGCTTTGCTGCCGATACGATCCAATCGCTGCTAAGATCGAAATGCGATTACGTTGCAAAACAGCGCAGCCGTTTCCCGACGCAGCGCTTAATTTTAGCGGATCACAACTGGAACAGCCGGTAAGCTGCGAAGAGGAAGGTTCTGAATGGTCAACTGAGCTTACCGAAGCGGAATCACATGTACCACTTGACGCTTCTGCCCTACCGTGGACAACTCCTCTCGAATTCGAAGACGAAACGCATTCTTGGCGGGCCGCCATGTCCGGCTCTCCTATCCGATTGTTCGTCTCTGGTTCGGAATTCGGACTGCCAGGATTCGTAGAGATGACCAGACTTTCTCGCGGCGCTCAGTTTCTAATAGCCGCGCATGAACACGTCGAGCAAATCGAACTTTGGGGGAGAAATTCGTGCATAGATTTCCAGGAGCTCAGGATTCTGTCGGGACTTCCACGCGATTGGCGCCTTTTTTCGGCACGGCGAGCGGAGGACGATTCAAATATACGTAACCTGATTCCTAGATTGGCTCTCCCATCCAGCCTGCGGGTTTCATTCAAAGGCGGTCTGCGCACACAAGAAGGCAGCGCATCGCGTTATTTCGCGTTCGCTCTACCAAGCATCGAGGTAGACAGCCCGTCGGCTGACATAACCGTATTTTGCAACGGAATACAGCTTGTGCCCTCCCCCGGCTCGCTGTCGTACTCCCTCCCACCCGACCTACCTGTAGATGTACTGCTTCGTATAGAGGCGAAATCCCTTGCCGGCGATGTAGCGCGTCTCACACTGGTAATTGCCAGTAACGTCTTTCCCCGTTGGCAAGAGCAAACAATGCGATTTGGCCCACTTGGAAATCAGGTCGCAAGCGAAACGAGTGGAATGCTCGGAGCACTTGTTGAATCAGCGACGGAAGACTTTTTCAATTTCGGAAATGCGTTGCCACCGATACCTGCGGCAAAAGCCTACCTTATTGGCAAAATCCCAGGACAAATATCTATTTGGCCCCAGGAAGGCGCTCCCGTTTGGCAGCCAATGTGGGCTGTAGCAGTAGACCGCAGGAAAGGTCTAGTAGTGCCCTGTTTGATCGACTACGCCGATTCCGAACCGACTGCCGGCCGCTATGGAGATCACAGTGCCTTAAAGAGCTGGAAAAAGGTCATCTGGCACTGGCGAAAGCGCATTACTCCACCCGGGGAAATCGCATACGCGAAGCTTTGGGCGCGATACAAGGAGGCGGCTCGCAATGTGTGACGAGGCAGACTATCTCTTGTACACTGTCACCGCGCGCGGAAAGATCTCGTGGCTGGGCTTTAAAAAGGCATTTTACTACTTACACCGAGCGCATACGAACAAGCACCAAATGGCTGAAGGCCCGTCTCCTAAGTATTTACTCTTACAATGCGTCCGACATTTGCAAGCCCTTGGCCATTGCCAATTCGATTTTAGTGGGAGTGGATCAGTATTTGTCGCGCCCCCTGTCCTCGCCCGCTTGCCACGCGGAGGTAAAGTGAAAGCAGTTTTAGCAGGCGCGCGGACTCCTGCCCTATTGGGTGACGCCACACGTGCTGCTGCTTCCGTCGGCGCAAAGATCGTAGTTGCACCGGCCGGTAAAAGTTTATTCGGAATACCACGGCAAATTGCGGTGGAGGCTTATTCGCCACACTTATTGGGCGACGTTGCCGCAGGCTTAAATGTTAGATTTGATGACGAACCGCCTGCTTGGCAAATTACTAAGTTTGCCGGCACCATCGACGATTACCTCGAATCCCTTAATTGGTTACATGCAACCGAGCCACTGTGGCGTGAGGTAGGATTCAATCCGCATCGACTAGGGTTTATTGGGTTTTATGACCCGAATGATATTGTGAGGCTAACGCGCCAAGAACGGCATGGGCAATGGGAGCATGCACTTTGGAAGGACGGTCTGAGAGCCTCGTCGGATCTCGACTGGGCAAGATATGTCGTTGCAGGCTCTCGGTCCCAGCAACTGCTAGTTTACGATCCTGTTCAACATGTCTTCGCGGTGCCGTCGGGTGCCCCGCTCCCCGCTCCTTTATCCTCGGCCCTTGGCTTGTGTTCTGGCATGGCACCAAGGCACGTGTTTGCGCGGCCACTGGCAGTCAACATTGAGACGGATCGTCGGTGGTACGATCTATACCAAGATGTTCCACTTGCCATCGCCCGCAGCATATTTGAGAAACTTCGCCAGCGTTGGTTTGAATCCGCAATTGCGACAGAGGTACTAATCAATGCGTGATCCAATTGGTGCATTCAATCGAATTAAGGAAAACTTCATTCTCTACGTGAAGACAGCGTTCGGCACTCGCTTCCCGACCTTTGAGGACGAGCGCGAGCGGCTCTTAAGGCAAGACGGAGTATTCTGCCGAGAACCGTGGATTGAACCGTTGCCGCGCTATCGCACGGGAAAGGCGATAGCGGAGCTCACCCTAGATGACCTGCGGCTCGATGGGCAATTGCCTCCAAACTTTGATGAACAGGCGCTCGCCGATTTTAAGACCCTCGCACAATGCGGCTTAGTAGGTGGCTTCCGGCTGTTTGCCCATCAGATAGCGATGCTCGTTCGGCGCTCCATGGCCACAATGTTGTTGTAACTGCTGGTACAGGCTCCGGCAAAACGGAGGCTTTCCTGCTTCCGCTTTTTGCATACCTTGGCGCGAGTCACGCGGTTGGTCTGCCCCCGATAATGCCGCGGCCCATGCCGACGATTGGTGGCATAACGCGAATTGGAAAGCTAGTTGCCTTAACAATCCAGCGGCACCCAATAGGGGCTTTCGTGACTCTTGGCGCGTCCCACAGCGCGGACATGAAACACGAGCTGCTGCCGTGCGAGCTTTGATCGTCTACCCAATGAATGCACTCGTTGAAGACCAAATGACGCGCCTGCGAAAAGCACTCGATTCGAGTCCAAGCCGCAATTGGTTTACGGCAAATCGGGATCAAAACCGGATTTATCTAGGGCGATACAACGGAAACACTCCAGTTCCCGGGCGCGAATTTCGGCGGACAGGCAATCCGGATACAAACAAGATCGAGAAACTCGAAGAAAAGCTGAGAGTCATGGAGCGAGACCAAAGGATTGCCCGCGACTATGATGCTGCCCGGCATCTTGCTGATCCGGGATGGCGGGAAGAAGAAGCGCGATTCCTCTTCTCTGCGCTTGACGGCGCCGAGATGAGAAGCCGCTGGGACATGCAAGAGTCACCGCCGGATATCATGATCACCAACTTTAGCATGTTAAGCATCATGCTAATGCGCGATGTTGACCAACCAGTTTTTGAGCAAACTCGCCGCTGGCTTGCTGAAGATGACAATGCAGTCTTTCACCTCATCATTGATGAGCTCCACTTGTATCGCGGCACCTCCGGCACAGAAGTCGCGTACCTTATCCGCTTGTTGCTCCATCGTTTGGGACTTTCTCCAGATAGCGAAAAACTTCGCATTCTTGCGTCAAGCGCATCGCTTGAACCAGCTGACCCGAATAGCCAAACTTTTCTTACAGATTTCTTTGGTTGCACCTGGCAAAGCGATCAGATTATTGAAGGCCAGCAAGAACCTGTACCCAACGCTCAAGGCAACCTACCCGCAGCTCCATTCGCTGCATTGGTCGCGTCTTATGACTCGTCGGAGGATCGCGACACATTGTTGGCACAATCATGTGCCGAAATTGCTATCGCATTGGGATCGCAATCAGAAGGCGAGCCGGCCGCGGTAGTCGAGAACGCACTTGCCTCCGAGACGAGCAATGCAGCGGCCTTAATGAATCGAGCGTGCTTCGACGAAACGTCCGGCGAAACCCGGGCAACGTCACTTACCCAGTTCGCAGAGCGATTATTCGGACCGTCGGTTAATCCAAATGAGCGACTCATAGCTGCGCGCGGACTTCTTATAGCCCGTGGAATTTGCCCAGGACACCATTCGTTGCCGAGCTTCAGGTTGCACTGGTTTTTTCGAAATATTGAGGGTTTGTGGGGTTCTACCATGCCCGGCGATCAAATCGCCGGCGAGTGGGCAGCAGAGGGCAGAACCGTTGGTAGATTGTTCGATCAGAATCCAATCCTCTCTTCAAATGCAGCCGACGCGAATCGCGTCTTAGAAGTACTTTATTGCGAATGCTGTGGCACCACCTTTCTTGGTGGCAGCCGCCTGATTCTCGCAAATAATCAGGGTTGGGAAATCCTTCCAACTGAACCCGATATCGAAGGAATTCCGGACCGGAAAGCTGCACGCTTCGTTTTTAACAAGCACTACCGCGAGTACGCAATTTTCTGGCCGAGGGGCAACGCAAATCTGCACAGTGATGTACCGGCACATTGGGCAGCACATCCTCGTGACCGAGGGCCAGATGTTACTCAAGCCCGTTGGGACCGCGCTTCGCTGAATGTAAAGACCGGCGATGTACACCTGGCTTGGGAACCAGCAACTGTACCGAATGGCAATTGGGTCCACGGATATATTTATCATCTGCGGCAACTACAAAACGACGAGGCAGGCCTTAGAGCCCAGGAACGCTATCGAGCACTCCCTGCAATCTGCCCTTGCTGTAATGCCGACTATCGTCGGCGTCTCATGCCGTCCCCAGTTCGTGCATTTCGCACCGGCTTTGCAAAGATAAGCCAGCTGCTCGCGAAAGAGCTTTTTTATGATCTGCCGCCCGGCGATGAGAGAAAGCTTGTTGTCTTTTCTGATAGCCGTGAGGATGCAGCGTCAATCGCCAACGGAATCGAGCGATTCCACTACAGGGATCTTGTCCGCGAAGCCCTTGTTACCCAATTGCACGAGTCCGCGATCGCCGAAGCGCAATTGTTCCACGATATCGAGCAATCTGGACAGCCAACACATGCTCTTGCGCGAGCTACAGCGGAGCGATCTCCTCATCTCGTATTGCATCTTCAACAACGCCTAGAGCTGTCTGGAATCAATGACCAAGTACTTGCTGGTTTGCCTGCTGCCGCGCGAGATGCATTGCAGCAGCAACGTGGTGAGGCCCGGGATGAGCTAATTCGCCTCAGGCGAATGTTCGAGACTCGGATTGTGGGCCCTCAGGTCCTCTTTGGAGGCCAGACGCCACTACTAATCCGGAAGCTTAAGAACCTAGGTACTAATCCGGCGGGTTTGGACAGACGTTTTCAAGAGTTCCGGTACGACGATGCTGAGCATCCTTGGACGTCACTTTTCAATTTTACTTCCGATGATGCCTGCTGGCGTGATGGCCTATCCGCAGATGCCGAGACAAGGAAGGAAGATCTAGTCACGAAAGTTAGATCGGAAGTATGCGCGGTACTTTTCGGTAAACTCTACTTGGGCTTTGAGTCTGCTGGCCTCGGATACCCATGCATCGATTTAGCCGATGCTGACCTTGCGTCTATTGCCCAGCAAACGGGGATTGTCGCCCCGCCCGAGTTATTGCGCTCCATTTGTAACAGCTGCGTTCGGATATTGGGCGACCGTTATCGGTACCCAAGTTCGGACCCCAGATTTCAGCTTGATGAGATCCATGACCACAATGATCTACCAGCTCAACTACGGCACTACGTTGGTGCAGTGGCAGGGTTCAACAGGCTCGACGTCGACCTACTCTGGAGAGTGCTCGTACGCATACTTGTATCGAATGATATCGCTGGTCATGTCGGATGGATAATTCGTCCGATGCGACTTGCAATTCGCCTTTCGGAACCAGCGGACCCTGTATGGCGTTGCGATTTGTGTACGCGCGGGCATCTTCATCGATCCGCCGGCATATGCACGAACTGCCGAAATCAGCTTCCCGACGAACCATCTATCACCTGCGCAGAGCTTCACGATATCAATTACTACGCGAAAGAGGCCGCGGAAGGGCGGAACCCAATCCGGCTTCATTGCGAAGAGCTCACCGCGCAGACCGATGATCAGCCCGAACGCCAGCGGCATTTCCGCAATATGGTCGTTCCGGATCAGAACACTATCGTAAATGTCGAAGTCATTGATCTATTGAGTGTCACGACCACGATGGAAGTGGGCGTAGACATAGGAAGCCTGCAAGCGGTCATGCTGGCTAACATGCCCCCGATGAGGTTCAACTACCAACAAAGAGTTGGACGTGCAGGTCGGCGAGGGCAGCCATTTGCCGTTGCATTGACGCTATGCCGCGGTAGAAGTCATGACGAATTCTATTTTAATCATCCCGCGAGAATTACAGGCGATAGACCGCCGGTGCCGTTTTTATCAACGGGACGGCAAGAAATAACGCAGCGACTCGCGGCGAAGGAATGCCTTCGACAAGCATTTCTTGATATTGGCGTTCAGTGGCACGACGGACCTGAGCATCCTCCCGACAGCCACGGAGAATTCGGCACCGCTGACGACTGGCTTGCCAGTGCCGATCGGCGCGGCTCTTCGCGCATGGCTCGAAGGCACATATGCAAACTCCCCAGACTCGACTCAGCGCATCACTAGTGTCGCGCAAGCGTTGCTTCATGGCGTCCCTGACATTTCCATCAATGACTTAACCTCGTATGTCCAGACGGAACTTTTTGAAAGGCTGGACGGAGCGGCCAATGAACCGGAACTCTCCGGGGCCGGCCTAGCCGAGCGCCTTGCGGAGGGAGCAGTTCTCCCGATGTTCGGAATGCCGTCCCGCACCAGGCTCCTCTACCACACGAGGGGAGAGACGCGATCAGGCGTCCCAGTGCTACGCACCATCGACCGCGATCTTGATCTGGCGATATCTGAGTTCGCTCCAGGATCTCAAAAGACCAAGGACAAACGGATTCATCGGTCAATCGGCTTCACTCCGGCTCTGGCACTTCGGGGTTCCCAACTGGTCGAGATAGACGCCCGCACATTCTCCTGGGAAAGGTGGTTTGCGAAATGTGGTCGCTGCCATTACACGATGACTTCTGAAAACAAGCCGGATCTGACTAGCTGCCCGGATTGCACTTCCCCACTCGTCGATGCAGGCGGGGAGTATAACGAATTTCTTGCCAGGGTGCCTCTAGGATTCAGGACGGACTTGTCAGAGGGCGAAGATGCGAAGGAAGACGAGGATATCATTGTCGCTGGATCCTCCCGACTTGCGCAATCAGACGCCCTGCCCCCGCAGCCAGTCGTAGGAACAAATACGTCAACTGGCTCAACCCGCGAGGGACGAGTATTCGCGGTGAACGACAACAACGGGCGACTTTTCAGAGGCCGTCTTTTGAGACACCAACGTGATCCCAGGACATTCCGCCACCAATGGCTCGAAGACGCTGATTCGCCAAATTCGGAAAGTATCGCTATCGTAGCACCCAAAACAACCGACCTCCTTGTTATTTCGGCAACTCAACTACTCCTTGGCTTGCGATTGAATCCACTTTCACCGGTGCCGGCGTTAAAGCTGCCTTTTCATCAGCCGCGTTTATTCTTCGCGCTTCGGTGGCTGATATGCTCGATATCGACCCCGACGAAATAGACATCAATTATTTGCGACGGAGGGAGGTTGGACCGGACCAATTCGTCGCTGAAATCGTCTTCAGCGATTATCTTGCGAACGGTTCGGGATTTACGCGATGGATTGCAGATCATTGGCAGCATTGTTTGTCTGAAACACTTCATCCGCAGAACATCGAATCTTTTCCTGCAAAACTGGTCGACGCTCCCCATCGCGATCATTGCCGCTCAGCATGTTACGACTGCTTATTAAACTATCGAAATATGCCATATCATGGCCTCCTCGATTGGCGATTGGGATTAGCAGCGCTACGCGTACTACAAGATCCGGATTATCGATGCGGGCTTGATGGCGTGTTCAATAGCGCCGGAACAGTAGAGTTAAACGGGTGGATGGAAGAGGCTCGTGTGCGGCGAGACAACTTTTGTCAGGCATTCGATGCGGCTTCAGCCGCTGAATTCGGGCCCCTGCCGGGTTTCATTCTCACTTCCGGCCTTGTGGCCATTGTTATCCATTCATTGTGGGATACTCGGGGCGGAATCGACGGCATCGCAGCCGAGGCATTTGATGAGGCGGCCGAACGTGCAGGGTCGGAAGACAATGTGAGGTTCGTAGACCCTTTCAATCTCCAGCGTCGCCCAAGCTGGGTGTACCAGAATATTGCTACTCTTCTTTAATGGACACCATTCCTCCAACTGGCTTAGCTCTTGCTACGCTGGACCGCATTTCGCCAAGCCGGTTCTCCGCAATGCTTGACTGTTCTCTGCGCGAGGTGTGGGTTGCGTCAAAAAACATTCCTAGCTTGCCGGTACGCCCAGCCGCGCACATTGGAACTGTTATACATAAGCTTTTAGAACTTGCAGGCAACGGCGGTTTTGATGGAGCGTCCCGAGCCACAGTTGAAGAAGCGTGGGATCGACTTGTTCGGGAACAGGAAGCTCAACTGAAAAATAACTTAAATGAGTGCGCCAATATTCCCCTGAAAAAAAGCGTGTGGCGGTACTCGGTCCGCCGAATCCTGCGCCACTAGGCGTGCGATGGAAATAGCATCCCAGTCCCCTGCGCAGGGCGGCACCGCCACTTTCTTTCCTCAACGGACCTCCGAGCATTGGGTGCAATCGTCGGACGGCAGCGTCGGAGGATACATTGACCGGATAAAACGTACGCAAGAGGGAATAGTCATACAAGATTACAAGACGGGCGCAATCACCGAGGAGAATGAATCCGCAATTCGAGAATCCTATGCTATCCAAATGAAACTTTACGCCGGCCTCTATCACGCACGATACGGCCAGTGGCCCGCCGCGCTCGAACTGGTTCCCCAACGAGGTGGCCCCAGCAGAGTCCCTTTCACTCATGAAGAGTGCGTAGCTTTACTTGAAGAAGCGCGGAGCCTATTACGAGAGACTAATGCCGCGATCGAAAACGGCAATTTAGAAATTCTTGCCTCACCCGCTGCTGTTACGTGCAGATTCTGTTGCTTCAGGCCTTCCTGCTACGCTTACAGGGCTGCGCGAGACGTCGCAATTCATGCTGACGACTGGCCGAATGATATTTGGGGAATACTTCTAAATTTGGAAACATCTGGGGATGGCAGACGCTCGTTGGCGATTGCCGTGGAGCGTGCTGGTTTGAATATCGTTACTGTATCTCGCTTGACGCCTGGCCCGGAGCGACATCCCGCTCTTGGCTCCGTTAGTATCGGGGATCGAATTTCGTGTTTTAACTTACGTCAAACGGCTTCGCCGGCGAATTACGTTGAGTCTGCCAATACAGTCATTTACAAGGATTGAGAACCGCATTAAAGCTTAGAATCCGAAAGCTGCTTGGATCCAATGAATGGCTATCGTCTTTGAAGATCTGGTGCTCGGCGAACAGTACGAGCGCCCTTTTCTGGCGCAACTATGGGGCTATCGAGACTGGCATGCTCTTGCACGTGGCATCATTACGCCACAAGACGAGAACAAGATTGTTCTCTTCATTACTAAGGAAAAACAAAACGCCCAAACCCCGTATGTCGACCACTTCGACGGTGATACCTTACACATCGAAGGGGAGACGAGTCACGCAAATGATGAGCGCCTCTTACACGCAAATAAGAAAGGTGACCAAGTACACCTATTCTACAGAGAGCGCCACCATTCGGCTTTTACCTACTGTGGTGAGCTGGTGCTCACAAATTGCATTGTGCATTCAGAGGAGCCCAGTAAATTTGAGTTCTCAACCCAACGAAGCCTCGCGGTTAACAGCCGGAATTTGACAACACGATCCACTGAAATTCGAAAGGAGCATCGCCAAAAACGGGCATGGCTGTTACTTGCGATCGAAGGAAAGCGCCAGCACGGCGGAAACGACGGATATGCCGACGTCCCTGGAAAGATATATCGCTTTGATAGCTTCGTCCCAAACGCCCGACATATAAACGCCGGCGATATTGCGATTTTTCGCGATCGCACAGGAGCTTTCGGATTTGCGAGCGTGCATCAGGTCAATTCGACCGACGGCGAGAAGACCCTCCTTCGTTGCCCCGATTGTAACGTAATCCAGATCAAGGAACGTACAACTGTCACGCCAAAGTACCGCTGCCGTAGCGGTCATCTATTTGACACGCCTACTGCGGAAGTTCGCAAATGTAAACAATACGAAGCTCATTTTGGGGATTCATTTATCAAGGCCGACACGGTTATTGCCGCCGTCGCTCTTCCGCGTTGCCTGCTCGAATTTTAATGGCCAGCTATCAATTCAAGAAGCGTCACTCGCCGCATTAATCCCTTTCATCGCCCGTTCGTGCCCGCTCGCAATATCTTCACTCCTCATAGCTGACTCTCAGCTAACGTCCCTTGTCGCAGAAGACGATTCGAATCCTTATGTAATCACGACTACCGATGCTTGCGAACGTATTTCAAGGCAGATCCGTGCGCCGCGGACAACAACAGTTTCGCAACGCACTGCTAGCGCGGTATCACTGCAAATGTCTCGTTACTGAGTGCCCAATTGTTGACCTGCTAGAGGCCGCGCATATCTGTCCCTACCGCTCAAAGGCCGATAACCATCCGGAAAACGGCCTCCTGTTGCGATGCGACCTTCACACTCTTTTTGATCTGGATCTTCTTGGTATCGAACCCACTACCCTCACCGTGCATTTGCATGGCGCCTTAGTCGGCCACTCGTACGACAAATACAACGGGCTCACCCTTCATTGCGACAACGTGCGCCCAAGCGGCGAAGCTCTTGAACTCCGGTGGCAAGCGTTCCTCTGGAAGTCCGGAGCTAGCTCGACTTAACTCCCACTTTCCGGCAATACTTCTGGATTGGGCAAATGCTGCACTTTGGACCAGTGCTCGTACAAATCTCGCGGCCAAGCGAGACCATGTTTACGTGCAGTGAATAGCGGAGCACCGGAGGTATTTTCTTTTGCAACCGATCCATATCGGCTGGGGAGCATGACTTGTCAGGCCGAGTTGCCCGTACCCACCCCAACCGTCGGCATATCCGCCAGCAATGCGAGTCGACTGGAAAGACTTGGCTTCCGAAAGAATACAGCATTACGCAGCGTGCCGTCTTCTTTCCAACACCAAGTAGCGAAGTCAGTGCCTGTTCACGTTCAACGTCGTTCAGCTTTTTCAACGGCGCGAGCGATATTCTGCCGAACAGTTCTCGAATCTGCTCTAAAATTACCCTTATCTTTCGCGCTCGCTGTTTCGACAGCCCGCCGCGAACTAGCGATCGCGCAATCTCCGCTTCTGTGGCACGACCGAGTGCCGAGAATGTTGGGAAATGTCTTCGAAGCGATGCAAACGTTTCCCGGTACAGCTCTTCATTAGTTTGGATACTGCAAATTATGAAAAGGAGCTCATGGAGGGGATTTTTCCGATTGTAGTGGTGCCGATCGCCGAATCTCTTCGACAACAATTCCGACACGTCTCGCACGGAAGAATCGAATGTTCGAATATCCATCCCGGCTCACTTTGAGGCCGTTCCACGCTTTAGGAAATCAGCTAATTCCTCTCCTATCAGCTTCGCCATCTGGCAAGGCACACCATTCCCGATCAGTTTGAATTTTGCCGAAAGCGAATAGCCATCCGGAAGAACATAAGCGTCTGGTGCGGTTTGAATTCGCAATGCTTCACGCACAGAAAGTCGACGCGGCTTACTCGGATGCAGATGAACTTCTTGATTGCCGTACCACGCAGTAGGACTGTACCTGTAACGGTGAAGCCGCTTAAACGACTTGCCTGCAACTTCCCCTTCGGCCCGCGTCTTAAACTTGCGCGAATACGCGTTAAAGAATTCGAGGCCATTCGGCAAATCTTCGGGATCACCGCCGCCGTTTAGTGCGTGATAGACGGTTAGCTCTAGCGGAATATTCGACGGCTTTTTCGGTGTTGTTCCGAACTTGCTTGTGGTGGGCCACTTTAGTTTTTTCGCGTTAGCGTACTTTGAATCTGATGGCCAAGAGAACCACCCATCATCATTCCAGCCAATCCTATGCCCGGCCGCCCGCTCGGCTATTCGCTTCTGAAATCCTACAACAAAGAGCCGTTCCCGATCTTGAGGAAGGCCGAGTGATAATGCGCTGAGGACTTTAGCATCGACGACGTATCGCCCGTCGTCTCTAAGCTTCTTGATCTGCCTATCGAGAAATTTTCGATGTTTATGGAAGATGTAAAGCCCCGCCACATTTTCGATGACAAAGAAAGTCGGCCGAAGCTGGCAAATCATGTCAACGAAAAGTTTTGTGAGCCGCCCGTGTTCTCCCTCGTGCCCGTTGTGGATACCTCCGTTACTAAAATCCGGGCAAGGTGGCCCACCTACCACGCCAAATGTCTTTGGTGCGCCGATGGGAAAGGCATCTCGCAAGATGGACGAAGCGCGTAGCTCTTCAATGCTCTCACGGCTGCTTATTTTTGCTACATGCGGCCGAACCTTACGACTTTTTCTCCAGCCCGATGTTGCCGCTTCATACATATCGGCAATTGCCGGGTTAACCTCGTTGGTCCAAGCTATCGAAAAGCCCGCCTCCTCAAGCCCAAGGTCCAAAAGACCTCCGCCGGTGAAAAATGAAAGAATTTTGACTCGTCCCATAGCCATGCCGCCCACTCATCCTTGTGCGTCCCACTGGCAGCAAATATTCCAGGTTGTGAAGCATCCGCTGCCCGCCCGCCAATCGGCAAGGTTACAACAAAACGTCGCCGACGTCATCGGGGGTAACGACTCTCGTCATGTGGAATAGTCAACGGAGGGTTCGCGAGTCGACTAAGCTCACTTGGAGCTGAGGTCACTAATCCATTCATGGCGGCCGCAGCAAATGGCTTCACAATTCTCCGTTGATACCTAAGGACCTCTGGCGACACTCGATCGAGGCTCGCGGCGTGGCGTGCTTTATTAATAAGTCGTAGAAGGTTTAGAAGTTGTTGCCGTACCGGCGCGTATGGTTCATAAGGCAGATTGTAGAGCTCTCGGCCAAGCCACTTCCCTGATCTCTTGAGAGCAGCGTCCAGTAAGTACGCTTTAAGATCAGCGTACTTTTCCCTATCAATCTGGACTCGCGAGTGCCAACCCTGATCAATCACCGCAGGCTCATCCCCTACTCGCTTTCGGAAACTCCCTTGCTTGTAAGTGATGGAGTGACCGGCAAACTTTATCGGAATACGGCGTACGTCTCGAATGCTTGCTGCTTCTTCCGCGAAGAAGGAGTGCTTTCCGTGCGTGGCCAAGAGGACAAAGAAGCGGTCGTATCTGAGGTAGTGGAGGTTTGCTGAGCCGGTCGCCTTTCGCCTTGCTCGGCTCTGCCGCGAAATGCAGATGCCGTACTTCTCCGTAAGCTTGCGATCAACGGTCGAAGCATCTTTGCCCTCCGGCACCCACCCCGCGACATAGAACCAATAGCCGTGCGGCAGGTAGTTGCACGCGAGTTGCTGTATGAAGCCTTTAACCGACGTTGCTTCGTAGCGGTACTGCATAGCTTTCCACTTCAAAAATGAGGGCTAGTTTACGGCCAGCCCTCAAAGCCAAATTTCAACTCGATACGCAGATGGTGCTTGGTTGCATCCTTTCAACCAAGTACCGTTAGAACATTCCATATGCTCTAACCTGCGTCGCAAAACGCCAGCAAAAGCCCGCAGATGGATTCTCTGCGAGAACCTCCTTTCTGGTTCGCCCGAGTGGCGGCCTAACTGTATCCCAAGTTCGACCGCCCTAATTTATGGGCGTACCGCAAAAAGTTAACCTCGGTGGTAGTCTGCGTGCCGAAGGCACACCCCGACTGTCCACCGCCAATTGCTGCCACAGGACGCTCCTTCTCCCGAAGAAGCCTCGTGAGGCCGCTATACCTCCAACCAAGGAACCGAGCAGTCCGCTGACTGTTCTAAAAGAACACTCTTAGGACTACTTCATCTTCTGTCTGGCAATATGCCAGTCCTTGCTTTCGTCGGCCTAAAAGTTTCGGGTACCAACCGAAACAGGCACGGGTGATGAGTGCCTCCCACCACACCGCTTGAATGAATTCCTTACGCCAGTAAGAAATCTTTCTACTTCAACTTCTACTTGCAAGCCACTCCCTCGCTACGGCTTTTCAATCACCTGATGTTTCACATCAGGCACCGGAGACCGTCCGGCAGCCGCAGCGATTCCTGCGTTAGTCATGCTCTTCAAATTCAAAGTCACGCGACTATCGGGGGTTAGCCCGAAGAAAATCTTGGTCCTATGTCCCAGCTTCCGCTGGGCATACTTTCCGAAGGCCGAAGCTTTCGATTTCAGGGGGCAGGACACAGAGGCTCCTCCCTTACCGACGAACCAATTTCTTTCGTCGTCCGGCACTTCCCTATCGGGACGAGCGGACCTATTCGGCAACGTCTCTTTGAACTTTGACCGATAAGCCCTTACGGGCCTTTCATGGTTGAGCTATTCACCGTGAGTTTTTTCGACTCATCGCCGGACGCGAATTCTCGTCCGATTTTGTCTGTCGCCAGACAAAAGCTCCCCACACCGGCTGCACGTTGAGCGAACCTTCGAAGAAGGTCACGAACCCCGTGGGCGGATTTGCGGCAGTCGCCGCTCACCAGCTTTGAAACATGACGGCTCTGCCTAGAACTTAAGGCAGAGTTTTTCCGCATCGCCCTCATCCCGAAGACTACGCTATAGGATAGAAAGTCAGTATTACTCTGAGCTAACGACCTGCAATACAAACGCAGATCGAACCATCAGGATTACTCTGACAAGCCTCCTTCGTGCACGGACAAGCGACTCTAATCGCATCCGGCTCTACCGGCGGAACGCATGATAGGCGGTTAACCCCATCCCCTTAGCGAGTTGGTGACTCGTTTACCGGGTGCGTTCCCCAAACAGAAGATCATTGCAAAGCGTTTAACATCATTGACGATCGCGAGAACTATCCGTTTCTCGCGGCGTGAGAATACCGCAATCGCATATATTAATCATCTACTATGCAGGCTTTGAGCGTTCGATTCAGATCGTTACCATTAAGAACACCACGGCCGGTGTTCATGATCCCTAAGGATTTAAATCCCGCGGCGAAGAAGCACATGGCCCGGCCGTGGCCTTAATTGAAATGCACTTCAAGATCCCTATCACGCCCACTTTAGGCTCGACTAGACGCCGCCAGTTTTGCCGCTGGCTGCGACTCAAAATATCTGCGGATGTACTCTTTCCGAATAAGCCGGCCTTCTAGAACTGGAATTCCGTTCGCCCGTTCGTCCTGCACGATCGTTCTTTCGAACTCCGAGCCAAACTCTTGCTCCAAAGCTTCCGATTCGGCCACATAGAGTTCGTCTTCGCGTTGCATCGAAAGCCACAGTTTTAGACCATCAACCCCAGGCTCAGAGGTCGCTGAATCCCCCGCTCCTCTGCCCCGCGCAACTTCTGCGTTTTCTGGTCGACGTCGGCCCTTCTCCGGATACTTTCGGAAAAACACCTCCACGTCCCCGCGACCATCGCGATGCCACATCTCTTCCAAATACTCGCACTCAATGAGCCACTTCGCCGCCCGATCCAGTATTCGGAGCATCTGCGCCGGGCCGTAGTTCGGACTTAGCCCGAGAGTTCCTTCGCATAGCCGTCGCAATTTGAACCGCGCAACATCGCTATTGTAAAAGCGCTTGTCGAGTATTCGCCAAAGCCGCAGCGGAACTTCGCGTCTGCGTCCTTCCGCAATGCGGCGAAACATTCTCATATCGAGCGTTTTCATGAAACCGTCTTGAAAGCTTTTCCAGATGACTTCGCTCCACCTGAACGAACAACGTAGCTGCGGCGCTTCGCTGTCTTTGAGCCGGGCTCGCTCGATTTGATCACGCGAACAGATCTCAACGTCTTCGATGATGCTAAATGTTTTTGACTTGTACTCTTTCTCCGAGTTCACGTACCACGAGTCTTTGAACTTAAGAGTTGTGGCCTTCATCCGGTCGAGAGATTCTTCGAGCCGGGCGTACGACCGTCCGTCAGTAGGCCACCCGATAATGCGGCACAGTTCGTATCGCGTAAATTCAATTTTCTGCGACACGTACCCCGATTCATGCGTCAAAGTTTTCAGACCGATCAACACCTGATCGTCGCTTGGCCGAGGCAGACCCCACTTGTCCGTACCGGTGATGATGAGACTTCGCGTTACTTCCCGCTTCAGGCGCTTATCGAAAACTTGATGTTCAACTTCTAAGGTCTTCGCCGTTGTCGAGCTGATCGGACCAAAAGGGAATTCGATCAGATTCATTTCGTCTCTGCCAAAGAGCGGAATTAGTTTTCCCGCTTCCTCATCCCTTTCTGTCATATCCCCTGCCTTTGCTCAGAACAAAATAGTTCGCTAGATGTTCTTTAGTTCTAGTAGTTCTAATAGTCCCGCCCAGCCAACAACCTGGAACGGCACACGAAAACGAACCCCTTCGTGTCTCACTGCACGGTAAATCGTGTTTCAGTGCACGATTCAACGTGTCTTAGCGCACGACTATTCGTGTCTCGGCACACGATACTCGCGTGTTTCAGAACACGATGCCGTGTCTCGGATCACGATAGTCGGCTTGCTGCCAATCTTCGTGTCTCGGTACACGATAGATCGTGTTTCAGAACACGATAGCGGGCTCGCTCAAACCACACGTCGTGTCTCAGAACACGATAGGCCTCGACGTAGGTCGATTCCCAGTGACACTGTGTTTTGTAGTAAATGTCCCACATCGTAAAATCTTCGATGCGAGATTCACGGATGTTGGATGCAAAAAAGATTATTGACAGGATAAACGAGGCGGGAATAGAGTCGCAGTGTCACCAGCTACTCAACTCCTGCTCGCTCCTACCAAGCTTGCAGCTCACAAGAAAACCGAATTACCAGTTCGGTTTTTTTGTGTCCAAAATCTGTTCTCTTGCCGGAACGTACTTCTCCGGCAGGCCCGCACGAGTCGGGCAAATTTAACCACCTTAAAGCTACAACTCGATCGACGATTGTGGCAATCAGGATTCTGCGATGGGCGAGCTCTCTACCGCGTCAGTCTGCAATCAAGAATTCCTGCAATCATGGTTACAAGAAAGAAAGGCGGCGAGCATGGTTGCTAACGCGCAAGAGTTATTGCAACCAGTATGGCAACCGTTCCGGCAAGCTAGCGGGCATTAAAGAAATCTGTCCGCAATTCAATCATGATTAAATTCCATATTGCGGGAATGCATGTATGCATGCGAGCTTTCTTGCATGCTGACTGTGTGCGCGAATAGCAAAGGCGGAGTGGGGAAGTCCACGATCGCAGTCCACCTCGCCGCGTGGGTTCACGACCAGGGTTTTCGAGTGGGGCTTTTGGACACTGACAAACAGCGTTCAAGTTCTCAGTGGATGGCCGAAGTTGAAGCTTTAATCGCGATTCGGGTCGCTGATACCCCCGAAGAATGCGTTTCAGCGGCCCAAGAACTTTCTCAGTCTTGCGATTTTGTGGTCGGGGACGCTCCAGGGGGTCTCGAAGATTTGAGCCGCACTCTGCTCCTTCTTGCGAACCGCGTAATTTTTCCAATCTCACCGTCGATTCTCGATGTTCGATCCGTTGCCCAAGCGACTGCGGTCCTTCGCTACGCTCAAGGAATAAACAGCGGACGGCCGGAAGGAGTGCTGGTCCTAAACAAGATGCGAACGCGAGATACTATCAGTCAGGAGCTGAGAGACGACGCTCCGAAGCTCGGCCTGTCAGTCGCTACGAACATCATCCGAGACCTTCAAGCGTTCCGAGACACAGCACAACAAGGGACAGTTGTGACACGATTCGGACGAAAGGGCGCACAAGCAGCAGCCGACATTGAAGCCTTGTTCGAGGAATTAGTCGGGTCAGATCTTAAGAAATTGGCAAACGAGAGGGGGCAGAGAGTAGGCAATGGCTGAGAGACGTTCGTTAGGTGATGCGATCATGACCCCAGAAAAGATAGCCTTCATAAGTGGCGGTGAGGCAAAAAAGTCTCCTCCAGTTGAGAAGGTGAAGGTCATCGAGACCGTGCTCGAAGCTTCCGACGAACCAAAACCGGCGGATAGGCGAGCAAGAGCTAGAAATCGTACAAGTCGCGAAGAGCATGAGCCTGAAGCGACCGAGGTCTTAGACGAGTTGCTAGTTTCCCGAACAGCCCGTTTTCAATATCGAACGGCACAGGCGCTAACAAGGGCTCACCTGGAAAGAAAGCTCAAGAGACTTCGCCCAACGACGCAGCAAGAGATTATCGAAATCGCGGTTCAAGTCTGGCTCAGAGATCACGGCTATCTCGACTAAGCCGCAAGCGTCGCCCTCCTCGCAACCGAAACTCACTACACGCCCGCATTTGTCCGGATTCTGCCTGTAACTTGGCGGAATTGTTTTGCGTACCTCTTTTACGAACGATGGAGTAGGCGGACTTTCCGCCTTCGGGATGCCCTCACATTTTGTTGAGTAGCAGCCACAACGGTGGCATCATCTTCCCGAACCTTTGTTGTTTGGAGGCCACAAGTATGAGTGATGTAAAACAAGAACCGAAGAAGAAACCGGCAACTGCGGAAGCGGAAAGTGCCGAGCCTGTGCATACGATCCGCGAAGGTGCGGTCGCCGCATCCATTTGGCGGCGTCAGTCTCTTTCCGGGTACGCCTACTACGACTTTTCTCTGTCGCGATCCTGGAAAAGCATGAGCAGCAGCAAAACCGGTTACTCGAAAAACTTCTTTGCCCGAAACGGTGATGAAGTTAAACGCGTTGTCGAGAAAGCTTGCCAGTGGATTTTGGAGCATGAGACTGCTCCGGGCGGTGAGCGAAATGGCACAGCCAGCGAGGTAGCTCATGGAACCCACGCCTGACAACACGTCTGCGGCCAAGGATGACTTGACCGATAACAACACGCCGCTGGACACGACGCTTGTGCCAGCGGAGATACCCAGCGACGAAGCGCGAAAACTCTGGGACGCATACCGCGAGCAGCAGCGAAGACGCTCCTGTCCCGGTTGCGGCGACGATGGTTCGCTCTTCTAAATAAAACGATCCGCCACACTCGGTGGGCGGGCCTTCGTTCTTTGAAAATCTAGTTCGAGTCGAAGTAATACGACCGCTCTCACGGAGCATGTTTGGCATGCTGCTTGAGAGATCGGTGGTGCAACAAGCGTTTTTGGAATTCTCAGTCACTCATTTGATCGGCTGAATGAAACCTACAGTAGAAAGGAACCAGTCATGGCAAACGCCAGTAAACAAAGTTCGGAGAAGACACGGCCCGTGCATGAAATTCGTCTGGGCCGCATCAAAGGTGCCATTTGGGCCAATGAAACCCAAACCGGCATCCGTCACAACGTCACGTTTCAGCGGATCTACAAAGAAGCTGATGAGTGGCGACAGAGTGATAGCTTTGGTAGAGACGATTTGCCGTTAGTTCAGAAAGTCGCTGATCTGGCCCACACTTGGATCTACGAGCATGGCCAAGAATCTGCGTCCCGCGAGCAAGCTGCTTAACGCCTCGCTCCTTGAAACACACAGAGAGGTTAATTTGAAACGCACCACCGGACCTCTCTTTTATAAAGCCATGATTAAAATGGCTGGCCCGTTCCTCGTCGGAGCGGGTTATTTTTTTGCGCCAATGGCAACGTACAGAAGACAAAAACTTAGGCAGAGAATCCGCACGCGAACTAGAAGGGACGAGCTGCCCTACACTTCGCGTGGCGTGTTACTGAGTCGAGGCGAGCTCGCCTTCTATCGCGCTCTACGGAGGGCCGCGGCGCCAAAGTTTCTCATCGCCTTCAAAGTGCGGGCGGCTGATCTCTTGGCTTGTGCTGCCGACTCTTGGGACGAGGGATTCGGACACATGGTCGCAAAGCATCATCTGGACTTTGTCTTGTGCGATCCGATTTCCACGGCGATCGTTGCCGCCATCGAACTAGACGACAAGTCTCACGCCTTGGACCGGCGAAAACGACGGGACAAATTCTTAAACGACGCCTTCGCCGCAGCGAATATCCCGTTAATCCGATTCATGGCCAGAGCCCATTATAATCCAGCCATGATTTCTGAAACTCTAAGTCGAGAGCTTCCAAAGCACGAAACTGACCACTGCGATGCAAATCGCGAAAAGGCTCCTAATCATTCGATGCAATCGGCAGAAAGGTCTTCTACTCCGCCAGGAGCTCGCACTAAACTTTATTGCTAACTTCCAGCTACGCCATTGATGATAGGTCTGCACTATGGGAACCCAACACACTCCACAAAACACTAATGCGAATCGCGACCAGTCCGCTCCAGGGAACGACTCGACTCCCGACGTCCGCATGGACGTATCGGGAACGCGTCCGATCAACCTATCCCCAAAGCTTGAGTCTTTAACTGCCGAACGGTTAGTCGAGATGCTTGGCCAAACTGCGCGGTTGAGATTTGAGGGAGCCTCTCGGATTTGCTTGGAAGGGTCGAAGGAGTCCTTAGGAAAGGGCGAGACCTTGTCCGAAGGCAGATGCTTAATCGACTTACAATTTCCATGGGGAGACCAGGACTCCAGCCCGAGTGCCCGGTGTATTTTGGTTGGGAGTAACGAGAATGACGCTCGCCGCATTCTCAACTCGCTACCACAAACTGGCGTCCCTTATCAGCCAGTCTATTACTGGTTCAGTGAGGTTGAACGCCAAAGACTTTGCGCAATGCTTCCTGCTCTAAAACCGGAATCCTCTAAGTAGCAGGCTCGTTGAACGCTATCGATACAGAGTTAACGCATAGAAGCGCAAACTTCACAAATCGATAGACGCTCTTTTCATCTCGACTTCGAGCAGATGACCTGACCCACCGCCACCCAAGCCGCCCGCGGCTTGCGAGACCGGTGGCGTGCATCCATAGGTTTTTCCGCACCGCAAACTTCTGCGGTGTGACCTGTCCCAATTGGTTTGCTGGTTTGACGCTCCGCGCGAGCGATTCCAGTCAAACCCTAGTGATGGAGGTTTTGCCATGAAAAGCGAAGAAGCCCTGAAGCGAACGGAGGCAGGCATCGACGAGCTGATTGCAGCTCTTGAACAAGGGAAAAGTGAGTCGCTCGTGCGATTTCTCGAATTCCAAGCCCGCTTCCATAACTATAGCTTCCGCAATTGTTTGTTGATTACCATGCAGAATCCCGACGCCACATACGTGGCCGGTTTTCAGCGCTGGAAGGAGTTAAGTCGGTTCGTCAAGAAAGGCGAACACGGCATTATGATTCTGGCGCCGATCGTCCGCCGCAGGAAAGCGGCAGACGGTGCGTCGGAAACCGTTGACGACGATGAGTCGCAAGGCGAGAAAGCCGTCTGCGGCTTTCGGGCTGTTTACGTGTTTGACGTTTTGCAGACCGAAGGCGAGGAGCTACCGGAATTTAGCCGCATCGCGGGCGATCCCGGTGACAAGCTCATGCTCCTGGCCGATCTCGTGAAGGAGCGAGGCATTGAGCTTTGCTATGAGCCGAATCTCGGCGGAGCCGACGGGCGTTCCGAAGGTGGGAAGATCGTCATTCGCGAAGGAATGCCGCCCGCCCAGGAATTTGCCGTTCTTGCCCATGAACTGGCCCACGAACTTTTACACCGCACCGAGCGTCGCAAGGAAACGACTCGCAAGATTCGAGAACTTGAAGCCGAAGCCGTGTCGTTCGTGGTCTCCAATGCCGCAGGGCTAGAAGGCATTACTCGTTCGGCAGACTATATTCAGCTCTACGCAGGTGACAAGGAACTGCTCCTTGCATCGCTCGACCATATCCAGCGGGTCGCAGCCGAGATTATCGAAGAGCTCGAAAAATCCGAAGCACATCGCGAATCGTGTGCCGCTTAAAAGTTTTGACTATGAGGCCCTGTACCGCACGCCACCGGCCTCATTTCTTGAATTGCAATATCAGGTGCCCTAAGGGATGGCTTACCACGGTCCTAGCGGCTTCCACCTTCCAGTAAAGGATTGGGCTTTCCCCAATCCTTCAATCACCGGTCCCAGAAACGAGCCAATGAACCGCACCACGTCACGAAAATCCTGCCCTTCGGCGGACAACGATCCTTTCCGCAAGAATGCGCGCCATTGGGTACTCTTCGTGGCGTCGGTGGCGAATTCATCGCTCAACGCGAGCGGCGTTCCCGCAGGTAGTTCTGTACCACGCCTCTTGAACGTCGCGGCAATCGCTTTAGACAGTGCTGCGCCGTCGAATTCAAATTCGCCGGCCAGCGACCACACGTCAAAGAAGTCTTTCATGCGGCTGTTCGCCATGCCGAGATGGACCATCGCCTGGAATTTCTCGGCAACCACGGTCTCCCGGTTATAGGCCCAAAGTTTTGGAGCCGGAAAATCGAGCAGCGTCGGGTATTCGATCTCCACGGGGCCAGGCGTCATCGCATCGCCGAAACCGATATCGATCTGAAGCGGAATACGAGCATTGCCGAGTTTCGCTTCGCCACGAATCCGAATCCCTTGGTATTCGTGTTCTTCCTTGATTTGTTCTCCGTGAACGCTCGACTCCAAAAACTCCAGCCCGTCGTCCTCCACGGCTTCCCGGCAAAGCTGCCGGACGATTTCTTCAAAATGCGGAATAGACGGCGAACCGTTCGAGAGGAGATCCAGATCGCGGGTCGAGCGATGGGCCGTGCCAGTCCAAAGCTGGAATAGCAAAGCACCCTTCAGAACGAAGTTCGGGGCGTGTTCTGACTTTGATAGCCGATACAGCAATCGCTCTAGGGCGTAGCGGGTCAGAACGTATTGAAAATCTTCGCCGTCACGTTTCGCGGCCTGCGTGAGTCGTTCGCGTACTGAGGCCGCAATATTCGTAGGCTTCTTGCCTTTCACTGCGTTGCTTCCATGTAGGGCCGCATCACGTTCGTCATGCGGCAGACCTTGGCCGCTTTCCAAATGGCGTCGCTCGTGGCCTTCTTCTTCCGCCAGCAATCGCGTAGTGCTTCGAGTGCTACGTCGAGGCCAATGTGATTTCGGAACTTGAAGCAGTCGGCAACCGTCTTGGCGGCGGAGTAAACCTTTACTTCCATGCCATCGATCGTATGAGTTTCGATCCCGAAACGGTAGGCGGATTCACTAAACGTCACAATGCGAAGTGGGGGATACTCGAATTTTGGCGGCCGAGCTTTCTCCGGAATTGCAATCCATAGTTCGTGCGGAATTTCTGTCGTGAGCCCGTGGAAATCGAGGGCTGAGAGGAGGCAGAAGACGCTTCGCGGCACGCGCGTCGCAATTTCGGCAAGCTGCGAGTGGCGGCTGGGCTTTGCCGTGGCTAGGCGGTAGAGCCCGCGTCCGGGCCGCTCCAGCACCCCTTCGGCGTGGAGCTTGTTCAGGTACTCGCCGGCGATTCCGACGCCTTCCAGATCGCGGGGGCGGAGCACTCCCTTTTCGCGGGCCAGTTTGAGAATCTGGCCCCGTTTTGGGCTGCCGTCGATAGTTAGATTTTGTCGTGACATGTTAGTATCTACCTACATAATCTTACCACGTGAATTGCCACTTGGAAAGCCTGGAATTTGCCGGTTATGCGAACGAGGCCCCTTCGGAATCGCCAACAAAGGCAGGGGGCGGCGAGTGGGAGCGAAGTGCCATCTTTCAGCCGCCTTCTTACGGCTCATCATCGGGGCCAAGGGCCTTCGGCCTCAGCGGGGCGAGCCCCGATGATGAGCCGACGAAGGCAGGAATACGAAACTTTCGTAGACCTACGTAGAACAAATTGGCGGCAGACGCTTACATTTTATGGGAGCCGGCCGACCTTATCTCTAAGTCATATTTTAAACCGTTAATGGCAATCGGACAGCCAACAACATTCATTCGCAAATGAGCCGCTGCACCCTGAGTCAGGACCACGAACAAACCGCATTAAATTTCGTCATAGTGATGGCGTGTATGACGTTGCAGCACTGCAGTATCAGTGTTACTTAGGTTTCTATGCCGCAACTTCGTGCAATATCATTCCTTCTCACTGCAGTCACTATCGCGATAGTCGCCGAAAACAATTGCTCTGCACAATGCGGTACTACTGGCGAATTAACGGCCTCGGAAATTGCCTTTAACAAGATCCAGGCTCCCACCGTTGACACAATGTGGTGGAAACTAGCGGCGAGTTGTGCTGACAATAGGGACTGCGTTGAGATTGTTACCAAGGTGGAAACTGCTTGCTGCCATAGCGTCTTGGTAAGCAAGTCATACGAACAAGAAGCGCGACGGCGAATAGAAATCGACCACGACGTGATGGTCAAGAAGCATGCGCCCGAAGTGTGCGAGGACGATTGCTGGAGATTGCCCACGCGGCTCATCGCGTGCCAGGACAGCGTATGTCAAATTATATCATCCCAACCAACGCCCGAAACGAAGGGAAGGTGCGGGCAGACTAGCCTAGATGGGGTTGCCATCCCGCAAAATTGTTACGGTGCGCCTCCCAAAGAGTCGACGGTCGCGGCGACACCAAATCGGGAGTAAAATTGCCGTGAGTATTAGCCCCGATGGTTCTGGAACTTGCGATAAACGTCCTTGCGCCAAAATTTCATAGCCGTCTCCGGCTGCATTTATTTTCGCCAGAATAAAACTTACCGGAGCCCCTGTGAGGGCAATATTCAACGTACTCTCGTCCAACGGATTGCCACTCGAAAGCACTATATCGGGAGGACCGTTTTCTTGGCTTGACGCGACAAGCCGCAGGTCATATCCAATGGGCAGCGAGTGCAATAGCTGACTAAGATTAGCTACCGAACTCTGACGAGCTTGCTGCAACAAGGAGTAAAGGCCTCCATTACCGTCGTCGCCGCCCGCACCCAATAAGATCTGCACATCATAAAGTGTCTCGTTAAGCACGTTGAACACAGAACCTTGGAGCGTTATAAGCTCTTGCTCCTTATCCCAATCTCCAGGCACAATACCTTGGTCTCGAAGCACATCTTCAGGCACGCCGTCAACAAAATGCCGTAGGTGATAAACCGGGTTCTCTGTGTAGAGTGTCTTGTCAAAAGCAGCCGGCCTTGATGGATTGACATAGATATTTGCAGGAGGCCGCCAATCGTGGAAGCTGTAATCACCGAAAGGATTCGTTGCATAATCCATTACTTCATCACCCAATTCGTCTGGATGGATGTGCATTAATCCTAAGGCATGTCCAACCTCGTGAGCGATGTTTCGCGCCTGTTGCTGCTCTGGCCTACTCAGCGACTCTTGAAATATAAGTACGCTCCCTCCCCCTGACACTGGCGTGTTGAAACGATTTATTCCTGGGATGATTCTTCCACTCAGTTTGTCGATATAGTCTGTGACAGATCGCCCCAGCGTAATTCGGCCGTTTTTTGAGTCCGGACTCGTTCCCGTAAAATATACATTGATGGTGTTTGACGAATAAGGAATTGGCTCGTCGGTCACGGTTACAGAGGCAATACCAGATTCATCAAATATCCGTTGCACATCATCGATCAAATGCTCCCTAGTCGCCGCATCTACGGTCACCGGGGCTAGACCCGGCAGCGATGAATCAAATCTCCAAGCGTTAGGTGCAACTTGCCTGAAGTTTCCCGGTGCCAGCTCGCCGTATCGTAGAACTACATAGGTTTGCGGAATTTTCGCAACCCAAGCCTCCGATTGTCCCGCGGGATTGATCCCGTCGCCGAGCATAGTTTGGCCATTGTCAGAAACGCTTCGCACTGACGTGAGCGTCCATCCCTGAAGTGAATCGCGCAGGCCGTATCCATCAACGAGTAGTGATTGAACGTCTCGGATCTTCCCCTTGCGGTCCCAGACCGCTGCCTTCTTCGCTCCCGCGCTGTCCGTCGCATAGCCAAATGTCTTCCGCCCATCGTCAGTGATGGCATACGCCTCACTTGGCCCGACGCCACCTGGGAAGTCCCCCAACGGCATTGTGGCGCCAGTGGCTCCCGACCAAGTGAAGGCGTGGGACGGATTGGACTGGGCGTATTTAAATGCAGAACCGACGACCACCTGGCCGTCACGAGATAGAGCATACGGTGCAATGTCCGGCAAGCCTGGCAATCCTGCTATATTGGATACGCCACCTCCCGCGATCTCTACGCGGCCATCTTGTGCTAGAAAATAATTACCATCCCTCGAAAGTATGTTTGGCCCCTCGCTGGGAAAATGATCGAACAATTTCAGATCCGCCGTCGCAAAGTCGAACATGAACCCTTTATCGACAACCCGTGGGCCAGGAGGGTCGAGCCCATACGTGAGATGGCCGAAGACGCGATGGCCGTCGTCAGATATTGCCTTTGTTTCATAAATCTCTGCCGCGTAGGGACGAGAGGGGAGTTGACTGCGTAGCGCGGAATAGAGAGTGTTCCAATAACGTGAGTCCACCCAGCCCGTTGTTTCGGTCCAGTAGGCCGTAGGTGCCGTGCTGAAACCCCTGGTCGTTATTTAGCCCATAGAGACCGGTTATCATCTTACCATCTGCCGACACACCGCTCGCATAAAAGTCGGCGCTGCCTAACTGTGTCACTTGTGGCGATTCAAATGTTATGCGCAAGCTGCCGCTCGGCGACGATATTAAGGCTATGTTGCCATCGGCAGATAGCGAGGCGGCTTGGGTGCCGTCTGTAAGCCCGGAAAAACTAGCCGCGTGGGCCACCTGCGCAGCGAGGGCAGTTATAGCGCGGCGACGCTCAGCGCTAACAGGTAGATAGAGCGCTTCCACGTGCCATGAATTTCGAGTCTGCCCCATAATGAACGAATATGCCTGCGTCGCTGCGGGGCGATAATTACTTGCCTCATGAGAGTAGGACCTTCTGCGTCAGAGTACAATTGACTGGGGAAATGATTCGGTGTGCCAGTACGCATGTCGGCAATATTCGTCGTCCTACACTACAGTTCAGGACGTCCTAATTGGTGGTGTAGAACTCAACGGTTTGGGTGCACGCGACGGTTTCTCGTTTAAATACGATCGACATCAGACTTTTCGGCGTCGTCGAAGTCTCGCGACGCCGATTATTCCGCTGCTTAGGCAGATGGCAAGCGACGGCTCAGGGACGGCGTTCGACCTCCCAGCGGGCAGACCGACGTCGGACAATACGTCAAGAATGGGCGTAGACGACGACTGACCCAATTGCACGTAAACTATGACTTTGAAGTTCACCAGCCCATCGTCCGCAATGGTTGACAAAGGGATCGCCGTTTCAAAGCCGTCTGACACGCCTGCAGTAGGAAAGGCAGAAGAAAATCCCCACTGTCGTTCCCAACCAAGATATGCCGTGTCGCTTGGCGGGTTGCTGATGCTCTGCCCAGTGCTCGGATCCTGATCCGTGTCGAGAAGGAACTGAATAAACGTAGTCCCTTTATGAGTAATTGGGTCTATCGGGGGCATGCTGCCCGGTTTGACCCGAACAGACAGATATAGTTGTGAAGCGTCGTAGGTTACATTCGCAGACACGAGGTCAGGAGTCGAAGTGACGCCCCAAACGGATGCGTCATATGCATCGTTATCCGGATCCATCAACGTGCTTGCGGGGCACGGAAGAGTCACCGCGAACACGGCGAAGTACGACGCAGCCATTAATCCATAGCGTGCTTTTGTCATCTATATAGTGTCTTTCGTTGATTGATAATCGAATCGCAGTCTGCGCAGCGTACGTTTCGCTGCCAAAGGCGGAGTGGCGGTGCCTAGAACTCAGCGCTCAACCGCTTGGAAGGCGCGGCACGAAACCGACGGTGCTCTTAAGCACCGTAGCGGTCATTCCATCCAGGAGTAAAATGCCGCCCTGATCCGTCCGGGAAGAAGCTTTTAGCTACAACGCTAGGCGCTCAGTGTCGTCGCCAAAAAAAGGCCGGACCGGCGGAACATCATTAGCACTAAAGAAGGTTTGCAAATGATAGACACAGAAAGTAACAGGTTTTTGCGTTCCTTCTTAAAGCCGCATTAGCTGTTCATACCGAACGCGTTTTTTCTGAAAATTCTCCAAAAAACGAAAGTTGCATCGACCACTCCACGTCACTACGCTTGACTGCGTGGACTTTTTGACGGCCAGAACACACTCATACCGCCCTTCTAGGCCTAGACCGTGAGCCAAGCGCCGATCGAATCCTTATTGAAAGAAGTTCGCAGCGGCTCAAAGCATGCTTTGGCGGAACTCCTCAAGCGCTATCGACCATTGCTCCTGACGCTTGCCAAAAAGGCAATTTCCAATCAGTTGGCGGGGAAGGTCAGCCCTTCAGATGCAGTCCAAGAGACCTGCATTGACGCTGTGCGAAGCAGTTCTGACTTGCGGGCGAACACCGAGGCGGAATGCCGCGCTTGGCTGTGCGCCTTGCTGATACGAAATATCGAAGACGCGGAGCGACGATTCATCCACGCCCGCAAGCGACAAGTGAAGCGCGAACGGCCGCTTTCAGCAGGCGACTCTCGCCACAGGGCAACTGAACTTCGGAGCACTGGTGGTTCTCCCTACGAACAAGCAGTTAGCCGTGAAGAATTGGCGACATTTGAAGCGGCCCTTGAACGACTCAGTAATGACCATCGCGAGGTCATCGAATTGCGAAGTCGCGATCGACTTCCTTTTACCGAAATTGCGATCTTACAGGGCAAGAATCCCGACGCGGTGCGGATGACCTGGAACCGCGCGGTCGAACAACTCGCCCGGGAGCTTCGGCGTGGAACAAAATGAATTGCCACAAAAAGCGAAACAATTGGCGGATGGTGACTGTCCATCTGTTTCTAACTCTCTTGGTGACGCAGATTTGATCGCCGGACTGGAACTGCTCCACCGGGTATGGCCGTCTACTACGGGACCTTTCGGCAGATCGATTGCACAGTCACGAACCAATGGTGACTCACGTGGAGCGTCACTCGTACCGGCGCACGAAGTAAGTTGTGATCGCTTTTTGCTGCGCACGAAAATCGGCGAAGGCGGCTTTGGGATTGTCTTTCGGGCGTACGATACATTACTCAACCGGGACGTGGCGTTGAAGTTTCCGCGGCCACATCTTGTTGGCTCAAATCTAGCTCGCAATCGATTCTTGCACGAGGCTCAAACCGCAGCGCTCTTGGACCATGTCGGGATCATCCAGGTACACGAAATAATCGAGGAAGGCGAGTCACTTTTCATCGTTAATGCGTACTGTCGTGGGCCAAGCCTTGCCCATTGGCTCAACGACCGCAGCCCGATTGAGCCAATCGATGCGGCGTGGATCATTGCACGAATAGCGGACGCAGTCGCACATGCTCATAGCAGAGGCGTTCTTCATCGTGATCTCAAGCCCGCGAACGTGCTATTGGATGAGGACTGTCCCAGAGCCACGGAAGCGAAGCTCGGCTTCTTTCCGCGCCTGACCGACTTTGGTTTGGCCAAGATTCTCGATAACGACGCTAGCCACTCCATAGGGCTCACCGGTACTTTAAAATACATGTCGCCCGAGCAAGCCGCGGGCAGATCGCCGGACATCGGCGTGCAAACCGACGTATGGGCGCTGGGAGCAATACTCTACGAACTACTTTCCGGCCGACCGCTCTACGAAGGTAATGACCATTCACTCTTGCATAAGATTCAGCACGAGGAGCCAAAGCATCTTGGGACTTTGGGGCTATCGATCCCGGCCGATCTCATTAATATATGCCATCACTGTTTGCAGAAAGAGCTAAAGCATCGCTATCTATCCGCTCGCGATTTACAGAACGACCTAGAACGGTTCTCGCACGGCGAGCCGGTTTCAGCTCGTCCGCTGAATTCTGTAGCACGACTCGTTCGTTGGTCCCGCCGAAAGCCAGCGATCGCCGCATTGGCAGTTTCGCTTCTCCTTGTGGCAATCATCGGAGCGAGCGGTGTCTTATGGCAATGGCGCCGTGCCAACGTCGAAGCGATCGCGGCGAGAGAAGAGGCCCAGCGCACCGAGTCAAATCTCAACCAGGCCGAAAAAGCATTGCTCGATTTCGCCTGGCTCGTGCAGGAGTACTCACTTTATAGGCGGCCCGAGGACCCCGTCGCCAGCGAGCTTTGGGATCGCGTAAGTGGCTATGAACAAGAGATCAGTCCAGGCAAACCTTCCTCTCCGCTTAACAGGCCAATTCTTGCCGCTCACAGTCTTTTTCTTGCTAATAAGGCGGCCTTGGCCGGCGACCATCGAGCCGCATTGCAAGATTTCAAGAAGGGAGCGTCACTGTGGCGCACGATTGTTCGTGAACAGCCTGAGAGCGTGGCCTACCGTCGCGCCTTGGCTGTTGCGTTGTATTCCTATTCCCTCGCGCTGTCGCAGGTCGGTGAAAGCCAAGCTGCGCGCGAGATGCTCGAAGACGCGCGGCGTACATTTGCCGATGACTTAACTTCCGCAACTCCCGACCCGAATGCTTTGTTGGCTTACGCGGGCGTAGCCCACACCGTGGGACAATCGATGAAACTTAGAAACCGAACGAGCGAAGGGCTTGATGCCTACGTCGAGGCTCTCGCCGCGGCCAAGGAAGCGATTCGACACGCTCCAGATTCCTTCGAGGCTCAGTATCTTGCCGCCAAGTTTGCTGCCGATCTCGGTGCAACGCGAGTTGAGCTTAAAGATCGGCAAGCAGCTCTCGTCGACCTTGCCTATGCGCGAAAACGTCGAGCGACTTTGCAGTCAGGTTCCTGACGACGAGCGATATCGCATTCTAAAAGTCGACCTGGCTTTGCAGAGGGCCGACACGCAACGTCGAATGAATAATGCGAGGAGAGCGGCACTTGATTACCAAGAGGCACTTGAGGAGGCGACGGCGGGCCTGCAGGCATTCCCTGACAAATCCGGCTGGACGCGGAGGCTCGCGGCCGCGTCGCCCAATTCGCAAGATTTAAGCTTGTTTTCAAGAACGACGAGGCTGCTAAATCCAATTTCGAACGTGCGAGCCAATTGTGGAGCACTGTCCAGCAGGAGAACACCCTGCCTGACAAGGAAGCCGTCGAGTGGGGAATCGCGTGTTACGAGCTGGCTCGCATCTACAAACGCGAAGCGCTCTTCGATCAAGTAAAAGTCAACGCGTCAAAGGGTGCTGATATTCTTGATGCGACTAGGCACAGGACTCGCGAGAATAGACAAGCGCCTTGCCCGCGAAGGATGCAATGCCTTGCTTGCCGATATGAAGCAGCGCGAGCAATCGGTATCGCCGCAAGCACAAAGCGACTCGCCGTCCTTGAATGCGCTGATGCTATTTGCACCGACTGGTTTATGTGAACTAGCCCATTGGCTGTTTTTCCCTTGCTTTCCTTGCGCAGATTAAGTCTGCGCGTTCGCCCATACCATGCGGCCGGCCAGATCATCAGGATTGCGAATATTGCACTGCGTGGCTCCGGCACGGGAACGCCGGCGCTCTCCGCGACGACGGCAAAGTTGTGGCGCCAAATAACATAGTCGGCGGCATCTACATTTCCATCCATGTTTCCATCCGCTCCGCTCCCGTGCCGGCTTACGGCCGTGCCGAATTCGCGCTGCCACACCAGGTAATCTGCACCATCTACATCGCCGTCGATATCGTAGTCGCCGACACTCGTTTGTGGCGGCAACCCGGCAATCATCAACGGGTCAACCGCGCGCGTTCCGTCGCTCGATATTAGTATGAGCGAATCGACCGTTCCCCAATCCGGCACGCCAAGCGATGTCAGATCAATCCCGACAGCCCACCACGCAGGAGCATCGTGATGCCCGCAGTGGTGGTCGGACCTAGCAATTCTGCTAACCCTGCGGATGCCCCATTGCTAACCGTCGCCAGCCAAGTAGCCGGCGCAACGTCAGCAGGAATGGCGGCGTGGATTCCGTACGAGCTGCTGCCGATATTTCTGCTCAGTCCGGATCCGTTGGCCTGACGAAGGGTGAACGGATCCGGAGTCTGAGTTGTGCCGATCGTCAGTTCAAAGACTACTACGTCATTTCCTGGGCCGTTTACAAGCGGAGGGTCGAACGCGAGCGTCAGGCCAGCACCGGTCGTGCTTGGGTTAAAGATACCTGTATTCGCGCCGCATCAGAAACAAGCGCTAGCCGATCGTTACCGGTCGGAGGCGTTGCGTCGGGAGTTCCGAAAATTGTTACCGTATTCGCAGCATTGCTTTCCGGAACTGAGCGATAATCTATCAGCAGCGGCATCCAGAGTTGGTCGAATGTAAGAACACGATTAGCCAGTGGTGCCGTCTGCGAGAGCTCGATCGAAGTCAGATCCAGTTTGTTGCCATTGAGTTGCGTGGAAACATTGACGATAGCCCCTGCGCTGATCGACGCGAGAAGCATTGACAGACCCGAAAGACTAATTCGAAGCACTACGATCCGCATGATTACCTAATAAAGCAAGATTCGATGAGAAACAGGGGCAGCCGCGAGCTTTATTACCGTAGTTGCCAATCGCTATCTGCTCAAGTGCTGCCGCGTCGTTTGTGCTCGAAACCGAGTCTACTTGAAAGCCCTTATGTGACTGGTGGGGCGGAAGAGACCTCCTTCTGAATTGGCCAACAAAGGCGGGTCGGCGAGGAGAACTGCCGGGGAATGCCGTCGTTGAATCACCTTCTTACGGCCTTTATCATCGGCGCCATGGGCCTTCGGCCTCAGCAGGGCGCAGGAAGAGAACAAGAAGAATCTGTCGCGTGAAGCCAGGAGCGCGAAAGCGGCACCGGAGTTTTCACCAGTGGTCAAAAATCTGAAGCAAATCTGAAGCAGAACGGACGGTCCATAGTCCGGGTTCCATCCGGGCACAGTGACCAGGCATTGCTTTGAACGGATCGAGAAATTAAGCTCAATCCTGCCAAGTGTCCAGTATCGTCCGGACATGTTGCGGGAGGCCTCGACCAGTCTCAAAATCCAAGAAATGGCTTCGGCAACCAAGAGCGTCGTTTCAATCCTGACCGCAATCGCAATCGATCAACACTTGATTAAAGGCATCGACGAAAAGGTTTCCACCTTCTTCCCAGAGTACGTCGGCGTTTGCGCCGATATGGGCCCCCGCTAATATTAGCAGCTCCGGACAATTCTGCCTTCTGAGACTTCTCAATGGCAAGAAAACCGATTCCCGACGATACTCAAAACGCAATTCTGCTTAAGAGCCGCAGACGCTGCTGCCTTTGCTTTTGGCTAAAAGGCGTCGACGAAGTCCAAAAAGGACAAATCGCGCACCTCGACCAAGACAACGCAAATCCAGCCGAGGAGAATCTCGCGTTTCTCTGCTTCGATCACCACGACGACTTCGATGGGACTACTCGACTTGCGAAGGGGCTGAAACCGGATGAAGTACGCCATTGGAGAGACGAACTCTATCGCGAAATGGAGTATCGCTTTCGTTCCTTCCAAAAGCGCGGCTTTGATCTTTCCATTACTGGTTTTAAATTCGATGGTCCGTCTGACGAGTACCACGCCTGTTTTCGCGTAAAAAATACTGGCGAGGCAGAAGCCAAGTCACCAACCGTCACGATCCGTCTGCCGCAAGGAGTGGGTGGCGCCGTACCGGAGCGATTTGACGAGATTCAAATCGGCGGTGGGATGGTGGGACGGATGCCGCGGATTGACCAATGGGCCGCAACGGAGGAACGCCAAGATATATTTGAGCCGAATGGTCGGGTTTCGAGCTGGGACCTTGGAGGAATAAATCCCGTTCTCATGGCCGGCCACTCGTTTAACTTTGAAGCTTTGACATTGCGCCTCAAGAGGAACAAACCAGGGACGGCTCTTTCGCTCGAATATCGTGTTGATGCCGAAGGCATGGCCCCGGTCTTGGGAAAGGTTGAAGCAACAATTCCTTCGAAGCGCGAAGACTTTATTAAAGATGACGACTGATAGTGCCGGTTGTAGGCCAATCGAAACCGACAGGCGAAGTCACCGCTCCGACGCGATTAAGAGCAATCTTGACTAAGAATCAGGTGAAGTGTGGCAGATACCAGCGAACCACACGGATTTCTTGGCCGCGAGCACATGAGAATTCGAATGTCGGAAGACATTGGCGAGGTGCTGGTCGGTCGGATTTGCATGTTGAAATGCTCTGACCCTCGTTCGTCCGAACAGACGGTTATTGATCTATCGCTGCTTGATTTGTTCCCGCAATTTCATTCGCTGGAGTCACTCGCGGAGCATCTTCGCGGAAAGATCGTTGCAGTTCGCAGTCGCAACAGCGAAATGGCAGCAGACGTTTTCAATCATGTTTATGGATTAGACATCGTTCCATCAGAGAAAAACTACGATGCGATCCAGTTCTACAACGGTTGGCTAGAGGCCTGCGTTAGATATCTTACGGACGGCGATGCGTACGATTTTGCTCCGTGCGCGGTGTCGTCAGAATCCAGTAAACGCGGCGGCCTGTTGAGCATTAAACTTACCGTCATCCCCGCTCAGTTGTCCGATACGCTAGCGGAAAATATTCGGAAGTTCGTGGAACTAGTAGCCAGGCTAATACGAAAGGTTGCCCACAAGAGCACATCAGCACTACCCCGGGTCGACATTAACAAGCAGATCGAAATGTTACGAGAGTACATTCAACAACGGACGGCGATCACGGGCGAACGAGAGCTCGCGATTGACTTGTCTCAAATCCCGTTTCGCCATCTGGTATCGTTTGATGAGGGCGGTTTCACGATGACAACTCCGGGAACATCAGGGCCGCACGACAAAGTGATTCTGCCTCTGTTTTTAGAGGTCAATGGCGACTTTGATATTACGAACGTTTCAATCCCTTCCGATCCACTCGAAATAGATAACGTCGAAATTCGCTACTCAATTAGAAAGCCTGCCAGTGCGAATGTTTATCACATCGCAAGTAAGGGGCTCTCAGCTAGTACGCGCGCAACACTAAACGAACACGAACTTGCAGTTTACGAGCGTATTCATACGGAACTGTCAAAACAATTTGTGTTTGGCGGTAAGCCAATACTCGAGAGTTCCTTTGGAGAAATTACTGCATGGCTAATTCGTAAAGTTGCCTACTGCTTGGAGGAGCCATCGTTTCTCAAAAACAAGGCTCTGCAGTGGCAGGAGCAGCATGCCGGAGAGAACTACAGGCAGTTCGAGGATAACTTCTTTCTGCCAGAACTCTACGAGAAACTTCGCGATACCTTTGGACAACGCGTTGAAAAGAAGCCTGAAGCATTTCGTGGAGAAGTCGATATCAAGTTCGACCAAGTGCTACCTGTAGAGCTCAAAGTTCGAGAAGAGATGACGCAATCCTTAGCGGAAGCAGCGGTCGATGCAAAGTTTCCGGGAACGGGACAAGCGGCCGCTTATGCAGCGGTCAGTAGACTTGGAATTGTTCTCATTCTTGACTTGCCAACGGAAACAGAAGAGATCGTGAATCTAAATAAGTGTGTAAAAGTGGTAACGAGAGAATTCGAACCGGATGATCCGTTTCCAACTTGTATTGTCGTATTTATCTTTCATTGTCATCACCCGAGACCAAGTTCGGTACGGACCTAATGAGCTTGCAAGCTAAAGTGCTATTCAGGAGCGCAATCAACATCCTGAGCAGTGAGCCGCAAGCCCCGGTCCTTGACGCTCAGCGCTATGATCGACGGCAATCCGTTAGTAAACTTGGCGACGCGCTCCTGAGCCGCCTTCCGCTCGGCGATTCGGTTCTCAAGCCCATTCAATGGGCTCGCCTACTTATTTAGGTTAAATTATGGACGCCCAAGCTGTTGCCATACACGAAGCAGGCCATGCAGTGATGCAATGGCTAGTGGGCTGGGAGTCAAATCTCGAGTTCATCCAGATGCGGCCGACAGGGCCGGATGTGGTTGACCAAGGTGGGATGAAGATCAAGCCACCAGATCGATCGACGTACAACGATGATGGAGTGGCTCGTAGAAAGCTCTTGGTTCTGCTAGCCGGCGCCGCAACGACCGATGACCCCGACGCCGGGCACAACAAAGAGGACTTTGAGGAGGCCTGCCGTGTCCTTTATGTCCGCTTCGGCAAAGGGATCACTTGGAACGCCGGAGCCGGTGTCGAAGTCGTACAAGGAGAGCCCAACGACCTGCTGCAGAAGGCTAATTCCGCCTGTAAGAAGATCGTAACTTGTCAGCCCGTCCGCGCGGCAATCCAAGCGATTGCGGCACTCTTACTTAAAGCAGTGACTGATGAGACAGGTTTCCAAAAAGTAACTCGCGACGAGATCGTCCAGATCTGCCAGGAGAAATGCGGCAACATTCGCTCAGAAAACCTCTGGCCCGGTTGGATTTAGCGGCAGGACAAACCTCGCGATTCTGACCGCGAACCGGCTCAACCGGTAAAATGTCTTGGTGCGAAGAGGGTTCGACATGGGCAAACAACACAAAGTTAAAGAAGACCTCGGGGAATGTGCTTACTGTGGAGCGCAAGCAACCACAAAAGATCACATTCCGCCCAAAGGTACTTATGCCAAAGGCTGGCCAGATAAGCCATGGGTTCCGGCCTGCGAGTCGTGCAATAAGGGAGCTAGTCTTGATGACGAATACATGCAGCGACTCTCAATGCTTTGGGGAGCCGATGCATGCAAGGACGCCGTGGAAGTGGGTGAGAAGTTCATGCGGTCCTTGGAGCGACCCGAGGCCGGTGGGCTTCAAGCGGAAGTCCGGGAGGCTCTAAGTCCCGTCGAAGATGAGTCTCGCTTTCCCGGCGGCATCAGCATGGCTCTAAAGGGTAGCAGGCTTGAGACAATCACCGACAAGCTCGTGCGAGGATGGTGGTATAAGCTCACTAGTACGCAGCTTCCCGAAGGCCACGAGATTATGAAGTACAATCTGGGAAAGAAGCATGAGAACGAACTCTATGCGTCGAATGAAAAGCTAATTGTCACCTGCCCAGGCTTGTACATAGGGGATAATGCGTTCGGATTTTGGCTTGCTTATTGCCCGGAAACCCTGATCACATGCTGGCTGTTTGAGTTCTACCGTGTCTTTCGCATTATGGCGTACACATGCGAGATGCATGAGAAGACGTTTCGAGTTCTTGATCTCAGAAACACCCACGGTGTCATTAATCATGACCGGGATGGACCGAGGCTAATGATCGCGGGCCAACCCGTAGAAATCTGACACAAATCTGACACAGAACGGACGTTTTATCGTCCAGATGACCTCCGGGGAAAATCCGCGTTATTGCGGTAAATCGATCGAAGAATTAAGCTCTATCTAGCTAACTGTCCAGTAAATATCGGAGAACGTGAACCGGGGCTCCGTCAGACTCAAAATCCAGTGACCGCAAGGTCGTGGAGGTTCAAGTCCTCTCTCCGGTACTAGAATTCGCGGTGCACTTTGCACCGCGTTTTTTATGCGCTGATGGTACCACCTGAAGTGTCACTAACGGCAGCCCAACGATCGTCGGCGATATGAAACTCACGTTCAGATTGCCACTTTGACGAGTCGCCGCCTGGTCGGTGCCACGTCGCGCAGCGTCTTTCCATTGAGGAACTCGAGCTGGATCCGCTCGGCTTCGGCCAGCGTGCCTTTTAGTTTGCAAAACGATTCGATTGCGCACACATTTTCCGTAATCACGCACTCAAGTAAGTGCATATTTCCTTCCATCGCTTCGATGACTTCCCCCAAACGGATTTCCTCGGGTAGCCGTGCGAGCTCGATCCCGCCGCCGATGCCTCGAATGGATCGGAGATAACCGAGCCGGGCAAGCTGACTCACGACTTTCGCCACATGGTGCGCTGAAATGTCGAATAAGCCCGCAATTTCGGCGATGGTTGCTCGGCCGGAAATCGCGGCGAGGTACATCAACGTGCGTAACGCATAATCGGTCTGCGTGGTCAATCGCATTGGTCGAAGCCTTAGAAGTAAAAGATGTACGCCTTTTACTTGTTTTAGATGATTTGATACGATGATTCAATCAGGGAGATGTTGACGTGGCAAGTCGGATGGCAGAGCATCGACTGCCGATATGGAGCTTAACGCCTTAATGGCCGATCATCATACCTCGAAATCAGTCTCTGTTGACGGCCTCACGGTTGCCCCGTCGCTCGATGTAGTTCTCGAATCGGCTCACGTTCCGCCGCAGTACTCGTCGATTGACGTTCGTGTTCTCAAGATTTGCGGGATCGCGGCAATTCTGGGAATTGCGGCAGCGTTCGTCGCTCAGGCCTTACTCCTTCTAATCACATTCATCACGAACGTCTCGTTCTATGGCCACTTCTCTTTAGAGTCGGCATATCCGGCAAACGCCGTACCCCATCTTGGCTGGATGGTCGTGGCGATTCCCGTTGTTGGCGCGGTAATCATCGGCTTGATGGCGCGCTACGGCTCGAAGGCTATCCGAGGACACGGTATCCCCGAAGCGATGGAACAGATTCTAATGAACGAAAGCCGCATTCCGGCGCGGGTCACGTTTCTGAAGCCGGTGTCATCCGCGATTTCGATCGGCACGGGCGGACCTTTTGGTGCTGAAGGGCCGATCATAGCGACCGGCGGCGCGCTCGGCTCCGTCTTCGGTCAGTTAATCAAAACCACCTCCGCCGAGCGCAAAACCTTGCTTGCCGCAGGCGCTGCGGCCGGCATGGCGGCCACTTTCGGCAGTCCGGTTTCCGCAGTGCTCTTAGCGGTCGAATTATTGCTCTTCGAATATCGGCCGCGATCTATCATTCCCGTTACGTTTGCCGCCGCCACCGCGACCGGTGTTCGGATGGCGTTTGACGGCATGGATCCGATGTTCGCGATGCCAAATTTGGAGCAACCCTCGGCATGGGCCTTGGCGACGTACGTTTTGCTCGGTGCCGTGATGGGATTGATCGCGGTGTTCGTTACGCGCGCGGTGTATGCAATTGAAGATGGATTCGAGAAACTTCCGATCCACTGGATGTGGTGGCCTGCTCTTGGCGCAGTGGTCGTCGGCGTCGTCGGGCGGTTCGCGCCTAATACGCTCGGCGTCGGATACTACAACATCGGCGCGATCCTATCGCACGATCTTGCGCTTCCGGCGACATTATTTCTCTGTGGAATGAAGTTCATTTCGTGGTCGATCGCGCTCGGCAGCGGCACCTCGGGCGGCACACTGGCCCCGCTGTTCACGATCGGTGGCGGAATCGGTTCGGCGCTGGGGACTGTGATTGCAGCAGCCGCACCCGGCCTGGGAGTCGACCCAAGAATCGCCGCGCTCGTCGGCATGGCTTCCATCTTCGCCGGCGCTCGCGCGCGATGCTCGCCTCGGCCGTTTTCGCTTTTGAGACGACCCTTCAGCCTTTCGGCATGCTTCCACTGTTGGGATCCTGCGCCGCCGCTTACCTTGTTTCAACACTCCTCATGCGGAATTCGATCATGACGGAGAAAATTTCGCGGCGCGGCGTGAAAACTCCGGATGAGTACGTCGCCGACCCGCTCGATCAAATTCTCGTGCGGAATATCGCGTCGAAACAAGTGATCACGCTCAATTCACGACAGACGATCGCGCAAGTCCAGCATTGGTTCACGACGAAGGCCGCGAAATATTCGCATCAGGGATATCCGGTGCTCGATGACGGCGGCATCTTAGTCGGCGTGCTGACGCGACGTGATATTCTGACTACTGGCTTGCCGCCAGCTTCCGCAATCGAAGATCTCGTGCACCTACCCCCGAAGTTCGTTTACGACGATTGCACGGTTCGGCAAGCGGCCGATCACATGGTCAATCACAGCATCGGCCGGTTGCCCGTAATTTCGCGAAAACAGCCCCACCGGCTGACGGGGATCGTCACTCGAAGTGATGTCCTCTCCGGTTATCGAAGCAAGATCCGCGAATCATCGCTGGATGAGCCAACCATTAAGCTCTTCAATCGCCGCCAAACGCAGCGCAAACAGCGAAAAGCGTGACCAGTTTCCACGCGGGTCCTCTCCCTGGTGATAAAGCGTGCGGTGCTAGTTGCACGGCGTTTTCTTCTCCGCTAGCGTTGGGTCTATGCGCAAAGCCTTTGCCGCAACCTGCTCGGTTTGTTGCCTACTGCTCGTGGCAATGTGGTTACGGAGTTATTGGTGGGAAGATGCGGTCGTCGTCTACTCTTCCGGCCACCGTCTTGTTCGAGTCGGGGCCGCCCCGGGAGCCCTGCAAGTCACAGCCGGAGGTAACTCGCACGCGACCACCTGGACTCGCATTGTCGAGTCAGCTCCGGAGGTCACTCGTCAGTTAGCGAATATGGGGATCGCATATCCCTCGCGCTTTTGGGGACGATTCTACATCAGCTCCAGCATTCTGCTCGTCCCCTTCTGGTTTCTAATCCTGTTTGTCGTGTCGCTAGCCGCCCCGCCCACGCAAAAGATACTTTGGCGGTTCAGTCTCCGCATGGCGCTCGTAATCCTGACCCTCGCAGTCGGTTTACTTGCGCTCATGTCTGAATTGCGTTGATGCGAGCGCGTTCACATTGAGCACCGCTTCGGCGGTCTCACCAACTTCGGCGGCAACCTGGCCCCCTTACTCAATTGGGGCCGTCGTTTGCCTCGCGTCCGCCAATGGATTCATGCCAAACTGATTATCAACGCCCCGCGACTTCGACCCCTTACTCCGATAGCAGTTACATAATGCGGCTTATTGAGTGGGATTAGGTGACGGTTCAATCGGCGACGGGCAGCCTAGGTCGGCGACTCGCACAATGGCGGTTGTCAGCCGCAACGCGGCGACAGACTAAAACTTGGCTACCAAATTCTCCGTGCACCGCGCTTGACAAGCTCGCTTGCTTACCGTACTACTACGGTAGTACAGTTCGCACCTGCGCCAAATCCATGCTATTCCACGTCGATACACGCAATGGCCTCGCGGTTTACGACCAAATCGTCCGGCAGATCAAGTTTGCCGTGGCCGACGGCGCTCTCCGAACCGGCGAATTGGCCCCGAGCGTGCGAGAATTAGCTCGCGACTTAGCGATCAATCCAAACACTGTCGCTCGCGCCTATCGCCAATTGCAGGATGATGGAGTTTTAGAAGTTGTCCGAGGAACGGGTCTGGCAATCGCCGCGGGCGCCCGCCGGCTCTGCCAATCGGAACGCACTAAACTCATTCGCGCCCGGTTTCGGCTCGTTCTCGAAGAGGCCCGCAACAGCGGCCTCGATGCGGCGGAAATAAAATCGCTCGTCGACTCAGAACTCGATGCCATTCGACGAAAGGGACAAAAGTGATCGCAACTCACCTACTTTTGGCAGCTCAACCCACCACGCGGCAAACGATGGGGGAGACATCATGACCGCGGTCATTGAATTGAAAAAGGTCACCAAGCGGTACCGCAAAGAAACCGCCCTCAGCAACGTCTCATTCGAAGTCCCACCAGGCGTCGTCTTCGCGCTGCTCGGCGAAAACGGCGCCGGCAAGACAACCGCCATCCGGCTCATGCTCGGCCTCGCCGAACCAACCGCCGGCGATGTGCGCGTCGTCGGCTTAAACGCCCAACGCGACGGCTTCGAAATCCGGCGTCGCGTCGGCTATCTCTCCGAGCGCCCCGTGTTCTACGAATGGATGACCGCCGCCGAAATCGGCTGGTTCACCGCCGGCTTCTACCCAGACGGCTTCGAACAGCAATACCGCACACTGATCGCCGGCTTTCAAGTCCCGCTCCAGCGCCGCCTCAGCCAAATGTCCAAAGGCATGCGCGCCAAAGTCGGCCTCTCGCTCGCCATGGCCCACTCCCCCGAGTTGTTAATCCTCGACGAACCCACCTCAGGCCTCGACACGCTCGTCCGCCGCGAATTCCTCGAAAGCATGGTCGATATCGCCGCCGCCGGCCGCACGGTCTTGTTATCGAGCCATCAAATCGGCGAGGTCGAGCGCGTCGCCGATATCGTCGCAATCATGCATAAAGGCCAGCTGCTCATCAACGAACCGCTCGAAGAACTCAAACGCACCACGCGACAAGTCACCATCACGGTCGCCGAAAACTCATCGCCGCACCCCGCGCTCGACGGCGCCATAATCTACGAACGACGCCACGGACGCCAATGGGAAGTCCTCGTCCGCGGCCTCGACGACGCCGACCTTGAACGCTTGCGGTTTGCCGAAGGCGTTGTCGCCGTCGAATCACGAACACCATCATTAGAAGAAATATTCGTCGCCTACATCGGCAAAAATCCCTCTCAGTCCGATCATCAATCAACGACCGCTGCCGTTCGCAATTGACGCCGTTTAGCCGCGACGCAAAGCGGAGCGATTTCCGAGTTGCAGGAATCCTTCTCGACCATCCTATGAACGCCATCCAAATCAACGCCCCTCTCCGCCGGTTCGTCTGGAAAGAATACCGCATGCTCCGCGGGTTCTGGCTTGGCGTTCTCTTTCTCGGCCTGCTAGCCGACTTTTTTTCCGGCGTACTCGCAATCGCGAATACGGACCTCGCGCTACTTCGCCTAAATATCGCCCTCGCGGCGGCCACGCTGTATGCAGCCGGCGCCGCCGCAATCCTGTTTTCTGTCGAACATGATGAGCAAACGTACGGCTTTCTACGCAGCCTGCCGGCAGCCTCAGGTCCAGCACTAGCGGGAAAGTTGCTCGTCGCAATTCTGACCGCCCTCGCACTCGCGGCCGCACTGTCGCTCGCCGCTTGGATATCCACCGGCCACTGGACCAACGCGTACGACACGCACCTCGCCCTCGGAGTATTCGGCCCGGCTATTTTCGAAGCCGTCGCCTGGGGCACGCTGTTCTCGCTGCTGTTGAAGTGCCCGCTCGTCGCCGCAATCGCAACTTTGGCCGTCGGCGCTCTCGCTGCTGAGTTGGCGGTCACGGCCACGGCATCAACAACTGCGGGCGCGTCGGATGCCGCCGCCTACTCCACTGCAATTCCGTTCCGCTTCGCCATCGTGATCGCCGTATTCGCGCTCGATATTGTCCTCGGCCGCCAATGGCTAACGCCACACCACAGCCGCACGGCAGAACAACCCTCCTCGCGCGGGCCAGCAACGGAATCCTACTCGCTGACCCGCCCGCTCAATGCACTGCATCCGCGCGGCATGCTCGCACCGCTGATTTGGCAAACCTGGCGCGAATCACGGTGGCGACTCCTATTGCCTGTGAGCTTCGCGGCCAGTTACTTTCTCTTGGTAATCGCCACCAATTCCCTGTGGCCCGCCTTTGGGGACGTCATCGGCGCGACCGCCATCACGCTGTGCCTCACTCCCGCCCTCTACGGGGCACTCGTCTTCTCGGCCGACCATCGCCGCGGCCAGAAACGTTTCCTCGCCGAACACGCAGCCGCCCCCCGCAAGGTTTGGCTTAGCCGCCACATCGTCTGGCTCGGCACACTCATGGCCCTTCTCATTGCTGCTCTCTTCGCAATCGAGCAGCTAGGTCTATTCGAATGGCAAAGCCACCTGCACAACATGCTGCAACAAAACACCGGCAACTTCGAATCGCCGTATTCCATTCTGTCGAAAATAGCAGAGGGCCTCGGCCTAGCTCGCTCAGTAATCGCGCTTAGTTTTTGGGCGCTTCACAGCATATGCCATTGGCCAAATTTGCTCGATGCTCCTTTCCAGCGAAATCCTCTCCGCTTTCCTCGCGCTACTGCTCGCCGCAGTGCTCGGTGCTTGGATCGTCGCTTTGGGTCTGTGGCAACTCAGCGGCGCGCTGTTTCTGCTTCCGATCTGTGCAGGTGCAATGCTCGCTACTTGGCTCCGCATACCCGATTGGATCGCCGGCCGCACCGCCTGGCGACATTGGCTGAGGCCCGCGGCAGCCCTCGCCACATCGGCCATCCTCGTGGCGATCATGCTGCCAATCGTCCGATTGCACCAAATCGATGGACTACGAACTGTCCTCTCAACAAATACTCCAGGTCACGAGACGACTGCCGTCAACTCGTTCGCGTTCCAGCAATACAACACCGCAGCGACCGATACCGCCGCCCTGTACTGGAAAGCTTTAACGCTATTCAACGCACCGATCGAGAACAGCCCGCTCGAACCTTGGTCCGGCCCCGAATACACCAGTCGTCCCGGCATCGCTCTTGAAGGCTCCCCTCTTGGCGCTATCGACGAAAATAAGATTCCCAAAGACCAATTTGTCGCCTTTCTTGCCGCCAAGCGCGAGCTGGAAAACCGCATTCAAAAACAACGCGAACAGGCGCTCGACCTCGTTATCGAAGCGTCAAAACGGCCCACCTGCCATTTCGATTCGTTCTTGTCGTCCGACGACTTACTGCCCGCCAATCAGAGAATAACTTCGCCCCTGCAAGTTGCGCCCCCGCCAACCCCGTCAAATTCACCTCACCTCACCGCGAAGTCCTATTACCAAATCGAAGGGGTGCAAAACACCCTTATCATTCCCGAGCTAATGGGCCCACAAGAACCATTGAACGTGCCGTTCGAACGTCTCATCGCCGCCTTGCGGATGAGCACTCACATCATGTCCGGCCAACCAACGCTCATCGTCCGCCAGCAATTTCACCAGCAACAACTAATATTTCGCTTCATATGCGGCTGGGCTCACCACAACGAATCCGACCCGGAAAAGTTGAGCGACGCCTTCCACCAACTCGAGCAATTCCACGTCTGGCGCTTCCCAACCGAAAACTTCATGGCCGAGGGACGCCTAATCCGCAAAGTTCTCATTGGCAAAGATCTGCCCACCTCATTCAGCCAAAAACAGGTGCCACAAAACGCCAAGATGGCTTACGTGGTGAACGATTTGCCGTGGGAACGACAGCGCGCTCTTAACGCAAATGAATCCGTATTAACACACAACGCCAACGACGCCACACTCCTCGTCAACTTCGTGCGCACTGCGAAACCGAATCAGCTCGACCTGAACATCATGCAAAAGCTGCGACCCGATTACGAGGCCGATTCATTGTCAGCCGAATATCCCCAGGCGGCAACAAGCTATCTCTTCGCACAGGAATACCGTGCCCGCGTCGCCATGAAGGAGTTGCTTTGCGATTTCTGCGACGCCGAAGCCTGCCGCCGCGCCGCAATGATCGAAATTGCCCTCTTGCAGTTTCGCCACGATCACCACAAATATCCGGCTACACTAAGCGAGTTGCAACCTTTCCCAGAAACACTTCGGTTAGACCCTTACACGTCGCAGTCCTTCTTCTACATGCCAAACGGGCTCGAACAGAATTTGACCCGATACTGCGGTGCGCCGGTCGACATTCGAGCGCAAACGCCAATCCTCTGGAGCGTCGGTCGCAATAACGTTCAGCTCAAAAATCAGGACTTTACCGAACAAGTCCAGCCGGACTCACAAATCGTGCCTCAGCACGATCGAGAAACAGAACCCTACTACGTACTAGAACCAAGCCAAGGGTCGTATGGCCCAGCAACTGCATCCTTGGTCTTCGAATTCCCTCGCCTCGTTTCCAGTCAGTCCAACGGCGCAACCGAACCCAACCCCGGCTCCGAATGAAATCAATGGGTCGCGAACTCGCTTTGTTTCCCTCATCTTTGACTTAAATTCTCCTGCTCAGCAGCACTTTTCTGTTGAAATTGTGCCACGACCTATGCTAGGCTCTGCCGTGCATAACTGAACATCCGTTCCCTAACGCTGCCAAAGCCAACCGTCGCCCATCCAACTGACAACAGACCACTAACAACCATCAACTAACAACATTCCCATTTTTGGAACAAACCCCCCATCCCGAACACAACGAAGTCTCAATATTCCATGCATTTTGGCACGTCCCATTTCGAAAAACACCGACTTTCACCGAACAAACTCGCGCATCACCGTCCCAATACTCCCGAATTTTGTATTAAAAAATCGTGTCCGCTGTTTCCGACAATATTGCAAACTGGCCCAGTCCGCGTCGATTCCCGCCCCGCTTTGGCCCAAGTCGGCAAGTCGTTACGTTAGTTACATGCCCAACGTCGTAAATATCACCGGATACCATTTCGTGCCGCTCAGCGACCTGGCGTCTCTACGCGAGCGATTGTCGGTGCAATGCAAAGCCTGGCAACTGAAGGGAAGCATTCTGATCAGCCGCGAGGGAATTAACCTGTTCGTGGCGGGCGGCCGGGCCGAGGTAGAAGCACTCATCAACGAGCTGCGGTCCATCGCAGGACTTTCGAACTTCACACCCAAGGTTAGCGTCAGCGACGATCAGCCATTTAACCGGATGCTGGTGAAAATCAAAAAGGAAATCATCGCCTTCGGTATCCCAGGAATCGAACCGGCCGTGCGAACTTCGCCAAAGCTCCCGCCGCGCAAACTAAAGCGCTGGCTCGACGAAGGTCGCCCCGTGACGCTGCTCGACACTCGCAACGACTACGAAGTGAAGCTCGGCACGTTCAAAAACGCCGTGGCACTCGGTATCGATCACTTCCGCGATCTACCCAAAGCCGTGGGCAAACTGCCCGCCGGTCTTAAAAAGCAACCAATCGTGACCTTTTGCACCGGCGGCATTCGTTGCGAGAAAGCCGCGCCCTACCTGGAGCGAGAAGGTTTCGAGCAAGTGTTTCAACTGGAGGGTGGAATCCTGAAGTATTTCGAAGAGTGCGAAGGCGAACATTATGCGGGCGAATGCTTTGTGTTCGACAAGCGAATCGGCGTCGATTCACACTTAGCGGAGACGGAGAACACGCAATGCTTCAATTGCCAAGCGCCCCTCACGGTCGTCGATCAGGCTGATGCACGTTATGTGTTCGAGAAGTCTTGCCCGTATTGCTATTTGACAGATGCCGAACGCATGACGCGGTCAATTGCCGATGCACAACTGGCGATAGGTCGGTTGACGACGCCGTTGCCTGGCAGCAAGCCGTACGAAAACTACCTGCCACTGCGAATTTCGGCCAAGTACGAGGGGTACACATTGCTTGACATGCTCTGCGCGGTTTTTCCGCAGCATACCCGAGAACACTGGCAAGAGCGCTTTGCACAGCGACGACTATTGGATCGCGATCGCCGGCCTGTTGGTGCTGAAAATCGTGTTCAAGCCGGGGAGTTGTACTTGCACCAGATGCCGGTCGCCTCGGAACCGGATGTGAACGTGGCGATTCGCATCTTGCACGAAGACGATGCGATTGTAGTGGTCGACAAACCAGCGCCGCTGCCCTTGCATCCCTCGGGGAGGTTCAATCGAAATACTTTGCAGTGGGTTTTGAACGAGGTCTATCACCCGTACAAACTACGGCCCCTACATCGGCTCGACGCGAACACGACAGGAGTCGTAGTTTTCGCGCGAACGCGGGCAGTTCGCAGGTACTTTGCAGCAGCAATTCGCCATGGAAAAGGTTGCGAAGCTCTATTTGGCCCGCATCGAAGGGCAACCACGAGTGAGCCGGTTCATGTGCGACGCGCCAATCGGCGATAGCGCAATAGCGACCGGCGGCCGGACCATCGACGAATGCGGATTGGAGGCCCGTACTGAGTTTCGAGTTTTACGCACCTACGCCGACGGCACTTCGCTCGTGGAAGTGAACCCGATCACTGGACGCACCAACCAAATTCGCTTGCATCTTTGGCATCTTGGTTGGCCAGTCGTCGGCGAGCAAATGTATTTGAAGGACCGACAACTTGGTAAAACGCAAACGCACGGAGTTTTTGACCCTCCGCTCTGCCTGCATGCACTACGTATAGCATTTGATCATCCGGTAACCGGAGAGCGGACGACATTTGAGTGCGGTGTCCCCACCTGGGCGGAAGCTGAGTTTGCTCGATGAATCGGGATATAGACTCGCCGCAGCCTTCTTCGATTCCGCCGCAGGAGCGGTGGGTGAAGATCACGCTCTACGCGGGCCTCTTTCTGATAGTGGCTTGGCTGTACATTTCATCGGCTAGCGATAGTGGACCTGCGAACGGTGATCGCGGTGGGATTCCGACATCCTCGACCGATGGAGGTTCGAATAAGAGTTCCGATGTATCGACACCTCGGCGGAGACAAGAAGACCGCCGAAATGAGGGCCGCGAGAGTGGTATTTCAGCCAAGCCACAAACGCCGAGGGCGAGCGATGATGCGGATCCTGGGCAATCGCTTGTCGTGCGTGACGTGCGTGTGACTAACGAAGACAAGGAAGTCATTTACCGCGGTGATGTCGATCTTGCAGCGACACTACGACGGATCGAAAGTGGCAAGCGACTGCGATTTTCGCACGATGGGATTACATTCGAAAATCGTGAACGCCGGCTGCCGGCACAACCGAGCGGTTACTATCACGAATTTGTTCATCCGACTCCAGGCATCGAAGGACCTGGTGGGCAACGCGTCGTGCTGGGCCGAGATGGCGAAGTATTCTACACCCCTGATCATTACCGAACATTTCGACGCGTGCGTTGACTATGACGACCGCCACAAAACCCACGTTCGAGTTTGTTGCCGACCTTACGGGCTTTCGCGCACCTGATTTCCGGGTGGTGCGATTGAAAGGACGACTTCGTCGGCGGCGAGATCTGTTTCGCGCGCTATTTACCGAATTGAAGTTTCCCAAGTATTTCGGTCAGAACTGGGATGCACTCGAGGAGTGCTTGTGCGATCTCACGTGGCTCGATTCACCCGCCGGTGTCGTGCTACTCCATGACCAGCTACCGCTTGCCGATCCGTTGCAGCGCAAAACCTATCTCGCGATTCTGGCGCGAGCTCAGAACACAAATCGCATCCCGCTACGAGTTGTTTTTCCGCTTGCAGCTCAAACGAAACTCATCTCAGGGAGCGACGTTTGCTAGCACTTGCAAAGTGCAGCTATTGATTAACCGAATGGCCATGAATCTGGGTGGTAATCTAGCTGCCAATCCGGCGCTCGCGGATCACCCGGTTGCGCGGGCGAAACGATTCGTCGGAAGAGGCGACCTATTCTGGCGTCGAGCCGGCCACGGGCGGGAAGTCGCCGGTCGATTGCCTGGCAGAGAATATCGATTGGCTGGAACATCATATCGATACGTACGGCTCGATCGTCGCAAAGCAGCCCGATATTTGGGGCGAAGCGCGGCTAACAAAGTACCGTGATGAGTACGAGCGGATCATGTTCCAGGAGCTGACGAACTTTCACATCAAAATCAATGGCTCGATCGCTCAGCAGGATAGCGCCTTTTTAGCGCAGGCGTTGGCTTTGGCAGGAGCGGCGAAACCAACCATCAGTGCAGCTACGGACTCCGTTGCTGCAAACTCGGAAGTCGTAGCACAGCTGAAATCGGCTGGGCAGGCGAACCAAAATCCCGTAAACGGCACCGCAGTAGACACATTCACCCATTTCAAAGCCGACGCAGCTTCTCATATTGAGTTGGAGCCAGTCATTGGCTTAGATCAGCTGTCACATTACTTGGATCACCTCCACGATCTGCGGAGGATCAATGAAGGTGACGACACGAGCGACTCTCCCGGGTACTCGCTTAACTTGGTTAGGATCCCAGTCTCTATCTTGCCCGGCAAGCTAACGCGCACGGGTTTCGGCGCTGAGATTACGATCACCGCTACGCCGGTCATTACCGACGACTTAATGCCGACGACGTTCCATAACCTAGCGGTGAATGATGTGGTGGAGTTGATGGGCTTGCCGCTGGTGCGGATTACGGAGGCGGACGCCTATGGCGCGCTTAAATATGGCAAAGTGCTGAAGGATTTTAATCAAGACGCCGACGCGATTGAATGCGCTTTGCGTAATAAGGACATGACCGCGCGTTTGGGGCAGATAACGAGAACGGTTTCAAACTGGATGCAAGATGAAGTACTTGTCGACGCAATTATTGCTTCACTGAAGAAGACTAGTTTGGCAACGACGGCCACGACAAATCCTATGTCCATTATGAGTACGCGTGGGGCCTTGGTGTATGAAAAGGCGGCCGACGCGGCGGCTGACGCGTCGGCAGGCGAAAGCGTTGGAAGCGTATATCAAGACTGGAAGAGCCTGAGCCAAACTCCAATTGTAGAAAGAATTCCGAAATCGGACACTTTGAGCCAAGCACGAGTCAAAGCTGCACTTAACCAAGACCCGTCGAAGGAACTTGCAACGACAATCGAAATTGGACCAGCTCTATTGTGCGCTTTTGAGCAGAGAAACCCAGACGCCATTGCGAACATCCTAAATGTCACTAATTCGAACGATGTTGCGGTATTCAAAGATTGGGTAACTCAGGTTTCAGGTTTTCTGCGCGGAACTCCAGATGTGGTTAGCATCGTTCCGACAGGCCGCGCTCGCCGAGAGTTGAATCCGCTCAATCCGCCTTCGACGCTGAAAGTCTTTGGATTCAACAATTTGCGGATAGTGTCGCAGGCATTCTGGCCAGCGTACAACGGAAGATATATTCGTTGGAAGGGCGGAGAGGGTTGCGCAGAGGCGCAAGGCGATAAAGCGGAACTTCGCGTCGATCTATTGGACGCGCAGCGATTTCTGCAGGCTGAACTCGAGGCCGCGCACGAACTTTTGAGTCAGCCGGAATACATACGACTATTCGCCAAGTTTGCTGCAACAGATTCCGATTTGGCGCACCAAATACGAGCTGGCCACTTGGAGGGCAGCGCAGATACGTGTCCAAGTGTGGAAAAGTATCGACGCTATTTCTTCCATGAAATTCACGAACGATGTCAAACGCAATTTGAAGTTTCTGATCAACCGCGACAAGCACAATGTCTTGGCTTCGCGGCAAATTCTTTGCGCGACGACGTCGCGAATTCTCGTTTTACGGCAGACGCGAAAACCTCGGTCGAAGCATTGGCTTGGATGCTCGTCGTCGAGTCGGCGCTGCTCAATGATCGCCTGAATTTGGACGTTCGGAAGGTGGCAAAATCAAAAGATGTGCCGGACTTGAACACCTCGCGCGACTATATGTTCTTCCTGCCGGAAGTGGTAAACGGGCCCAATGCGACGTTGCCCGAGCTGCAGGAAGAGTTCATGCAGGCGACGGAAATTTTCAAGAAATATGTAGTCGCTCGCTGGCCGATTCACGTGTTCGCGATTGATCCGCAAGAGCAGGACCAAAACATCGCTGATGTATCGGCCCGCAAGCGCGAGCTGCAGTTCGCCCTTGCGGTAGGGTTTGTCTCGGGGCAGATCGGCGCGAACTCGCTAACGCAATACTCACGAAATCTGCAGACGCAGATCGAGACTGTGAGCCTGAATCAAACGATTGTTGGTTTTGGTCACAATGACGATACGTTTGGCTGGCGATTCTTTCCTAGAGTGCAAGCGTTGCCCGTGCCGGGAACGCTTGGGGCTATTAAAGAAACAATCTGTGGCGTGTCGCGCGACAATGATTTGCGTCATCGGCAATTGGAGCCGGGACAGCGTGAGTGTACGGCGGTCGTGCTAATGCCATCGTTCGTTCCATACGCCGATTTCGACGTCCGATCGAATTGGTTCGCGCTCACCAATCCAAAAAATGCGGCTATCACGATGAAGGACGCGGTCCACTTGAGCCGGGCGATTACGACCATGCGTAACTCGCAAGCTTATTGCTCAAAGTGCGCGTGCTTGTATCGCGACAATGAAGTGAGTCGGCTGTTGAAACGAGTAGATCAGCTCGATCACGAGTTGCCATTACAGACTATGAGGCAGCTCGTGCCGTATGGCAATACACTCGGTGGGTTCGAGATGTTTAATACGGGCGTGACGGGGCTCGCACCGGAGTTGATTGGCTGGTACGGCGCGCCTGGAATCAATGTAGACAATACGGGCTCCAACACATTTATGTGCGGCTGCACGAGGCCGTGCTCGGATTCGCAGCAGGTTGCTTCAATCGTTTCAGCTGGCGGCGGAATCTATGCGACGTCGGGCGTAAATGCGCAACCGCTCCCGATTTGCGAGGGTGAAGGAACAACGCTCTTCCTAGTGGGAAACAACTTCAGCGTGAACGACACCAAAGTGATTGCCGGTGGTGTTTGCATCCCGCACGTTCAGCTTGTTAGTCGTAGTATTATGCGGGTGACAATCCCATCGTGCGTGCAGACAGAGAAACTTTGCGAAAACGACCAGGAAAACGAATATGTGGCGGTTTACGTGGCGACGCCGTACGGCGTCACCAACCACCTACACGTGCCGACGAATCGCACGCGGCCGCCGGGACTAGAGGATCAGATTGAACTGACGGCAAAGGAACCGTTGACTATAACTGTTACGAAGGCTGATAAGGATCTGAAATACGAGTACGCTTCGATTCCTGAAGTGCATCTTCGTGTGAAAGATTGGACCGGGCTTGGGGGAAAAACGGCGACTCTTAAAGCGGTGCCGTATTTGAACGGTCATTATACAAGTCTCCCCACGGACGCGACCGGTGAAATCCCCATTGACCGCGATCGAGACTTCCCAGCCGCTGGGGCGGATGCTGACCAACAGAAGGCCGTATTAGGCTTAATCAAGGACGCTGTGAAAGATGCGACGTCGCCTAATCCTTTCACACTAAGGCTTTACTATGAAGCCTTCGTAAACGGCTCGGATATACCGGTGCGTTTGCAGGCGCCCGTCAACGTGATCGTGACGCTCCCGCCTCCAGACGATGCCGCCAAAAAGGCTGAGGAAGATGCTGCCGCGAAGAAAGCTGCGGAGGATGCCGCCGCCGCGAAGAAGGCTGCGGACGCCGCCGCGGCGAAGAAGATCGCGGAGGACACGGCCGCCGCGAAGAAGGCCGCGGAAGATGCGGCCGCCGCAGCAAAGAAGGCTGAGGAGGACGCCGCCGCGACAAAGAAGGCTGCGGAGGATGCCGCAAAGAATAGGCCTGATTTCAGACCTCCGGCGAGACCTGCAGGCAGCGATAACGGCGATGGAAGCGCCACTCCGCCAGCGACAAACGGGACTTCAGCGCCCGTGTCTCCTTACAACTCGTCGCGACCAAATTCGGTAGCCGTTTTTAACGCCTTCTCATCGGAACCAGCACCCAATCGCGTTAAATCGCAGCCGAATGTCTCCCGGCCGACGGCCGAGGACTTGCCAGCTCCTTCGAGTAATGATGCTCGGTCATTGCGCACAAAATTGCAACCAATGCCCGAGCCTACGCGCCCCGTGTTAAAACCCGCCAATACAACCGGAGTTGGTGGATGCGGGTGTGGACTCAATGAGCCCGCCGGCCAACCGCAGCGCATCTTCGCGAGCCAGCCGCCGGAGCCCAAGCCGTTTACGGCATATGAAAACTCGGTTGCAACTAAGGGCGGCCAGCAAAATCCGGTTCGCTTGGTCAGCGCGACTTCTCAGCTACCGCAAGACGAAAGCAGTCCGCCGGAAGGGTCGAACTCACAACCTTCCGACGCCAGTAATGGAAGTACCCCGACAGAGCACGGGCCGACGCCGGCGTTTGAACACCCTCTAACACATTTCGTGAGCCTACAAACTACACCAGCCAGCGTGGATGAAAATTTGATTGAAAGCCGCTTGGACGCGATTGCAAAAAAACAAGCGGAAATGCAGTCGCAGCTTCAGGGATTGGCGGCAACTTCGCCAACTCGAACGGCAGTGGCCGGTCAATCGGTAATTAACGTCAGCATTCAGCAGCCGAAGGGCGTTTGCGCGAGATTATTCGACAACATCGAGACTCCGATCTTGCACCGCGCGTTTGTGAAGACGCGCGAATGCTGGCGAAATGTACGCGATCAGCTTCCATGTGGTAATTGAGCGGGAGAATCCGAACGCTGGCGAGGCGGAGGGTACGCGCGGATTGATGCCATACGACTGAAAGATCAGTACTCGTTGGCGCGACTACTCATCGCTCGGCATGTGGCAGTACATCGACTGCAGGGCGATGCGGCCGGGGCCGGTGAAGCGGTTGAGAATGAGGTTCGTACCGGCGAGGAAGCCGGTGGAGAGGCGGGTCATATTGGTGTCCATGCGGACGGTCGGATCTTTGTAGAGCCAGCCGCCCGGCTCGACGTCGATCGCTTCGCCGACGCCGAGGACTTTTTCGAAGACGTTGCCGTAGCCGTGGAGCCAGAGGATGCCCTCGCCTTGGTGGCCGTGGAATTTGTCGATGAAGAAGCCGGTGCCGCCGAAGAGCATGTTGGCTACGCCGCGGACGCGCTCGAAGGTGTAGTCGATGTTGGACGTAGCAGCTAAGAACTGGTGCTCGCGGACGTGGAGTTCTTCGCCGGCTTTGATGTGAATGGGAACGATGTGGCCGGCGCCATCGCGACTGAACGCGATTTGGCCGGGGCCAGTCGCTTCGGTGATGAAAATCTGCATACCGGCCATCATGCGTTTGAGGGCGCCCTTCATCGGCCGGATGCCGATCGTGACACTGGGATGCTTCCAGAGAAGCACATGATGCTCGAAGTAAGCGCTCATGCCGGGCGGCAACTCGATGGTGAGGGCTGGGACGAGTTCGCCATCGAGGTGATATGTCACCCCGGCGAATGTTTCATCCATGGCCTTGGTGGGCAAAAGACGTGGGCGGTCCATATCGGTTCCCTTAAGTGCAGGTTCGTTCAAATGCAAATCAAGGACGACACTTTGAATTCGTAGCAACGGCTCCAATATTGAGCGGTTAAAAGCAAAAAGGATCATAACTCTGCGACGCTAAACAATCTACCTAGGGACTCAAACTCTTCAGGACGATTCTTTCGTTTTGCCGTTGTTAGGAACATACGAGGGCGGCATTCTCGATTGATGCGCGTAGACACGCGACCGCTCGACGGCGAGAATCTCCGCTATGATTCGCACGCTACGATCAATTGTTTGGCGACTGTTGACGACGCCCTACCGGCCAGATGATACGCTATGCACGTTCACGTCGCGTGCCCAAACTCAGGAGAACACAAACGCGAGCGTAACCGTTGCGGTTCTCGATGCCGCAGAAGCGCACAAGTTGTTCGGGGTTCCGCTTGCGCGGCGTGGCATTCAACCGGTGCATTTACGAATATGCAATCGATCGGATCGGTTGATGCGTTTGCAACTGGTGCGAATCGACCCAAATTACTACACGCCGTTGGAAGCCGCGGCCGCCAACCATTTTTCCATTGCGAAGCGTCTCTCGGCGTTCGGGTTGGTCGCGTGCTTGGTGTTTTTTCCGCTGCTATTGTTGATCCCGTTCAAGCTCATTACCGCCTATCGGGCCAATCGGCGAATGGATGAATTCTTCCGAGATAATGCTTTCCATTTGCGACCGATCCCGCCGGGAGGCGAGTCGAGCGGGTTTGTGTTTACAACATTCGACGTCGGCACCAAGGTGGTTCACATTTTGTTGCATTCGACTGGCGATTTGATGGATAGCGCTACCGGCCGTGTTGAATCGCGTGGCGCGTCGGATCCTGACAACGAATTCACGTTTTCAGTGCCAGTTCCTGGAATCGCTGTCGACTATCTGCGCAAAGACTTTGCTGCACTGCTGCCGGCCGGCACAATCACCGAGTGCGATCTTCCGACACTTGCGCGACACTTGTGTACTATGCCACCTGCAACCACGAATGCTAAGGCTTCCCGCAGCGGCGATCCCGTGAATTTGGTCGTCATCGGCGAGTTCGAGGCGTTGTTGGGGGCATTCGCTGCCCGGTGGGACGAGAGCGAGGTCATTACACTCAACACATGTTGGAAAACGCTTCGTTCGTTTTTACTCGGAGCGCACTATCGTTATTCGCCCGTCAGCGCACTGTATTTATTTGGCCGTAGTCAGGATATCGCGCTGCAGCGGGCCCGGCGGTCGATCAACGAGCGCCTTCATTTGCGATTGTGGCTGACGCCGCTGCGATTTCGCGAAAAAAGTGTGTGGGTCGGACAAGTGAGTCGCGATATTGGTGTTCGTTTCACATTCAAAACTTGGAACTTGACAACCCATCGAGTGGACCCGGACGTCGATGAGTCGCGCGACTATGTGATTGAGGACTTGCTTCAGGCGGGGCGGGTGCAGGCGACCAGCTACGTCGATGGTGTCGGCGCGAGTCAAAGTAACGCCCCATGCCGGAACCTTACTGGCGACCCGTATTTCACAGACGGTCGGCGCACTGTTGTCGTTCTTTCCGAGACACGCACGAATCCCCAGTTTGTGGCGTGGGGATAAACGTGCCCGAAGGAACTACGGTAGAGTTCGCGCGTTCGAGCTGGCGAACGCGTTGAATGCAAATCAATCGAGGCTTATTTTGCGGGTTGAGGTTGCGAATCCTCCGCAAGTGAACGCGTTGGCTTGATGCCAAGTTTTTGCAAGGCGCCGTGGTACGCCTTCACGGCTTCGGGGGGCGTTGTATCGCCGTCGGCGAGCGCGCAGTTGTTCGACGAAGGAAAGTTGATGCTCCGCCGTGTTGATCTTGCGGCCGAACAGGGCCACTCGGCGCCGTACTTTTTGGCTTCCCACAACATTTGGAAGGCGTCGAACGTGGTGCCTGCAGAGCCGCCGAGGATGCCGACGACGAGCGAGGAATCATAGCTCGCGAGCTGTTCCATGGCGGCGGGACCAAAATACGGTATTTTCAAGAACAGTGGTCGTGTCGCGACGCCGGCGCCAGCGAGCATGCGAACAATGCTGTCGTTCACGAATCGCGGCACGTCTTTAATTGGATTAGCGGGGGCGTTCGGAGGAAAAACTTCGAGGAAATAGCGGAAGCCCTTTCGCCAAGCTTCTTCGCGAAAAGCGCAGGAAGGCCATAAGCGCGGCATGGTCGAGGTCGACATCGTTGTTCAATGTCATCGAATACAGGCCGAGATTCACCTGCGGCTGGCCGGGCGGGATTAGACCGTTTGCGTTCGCGCCGATTGCTTCGTCGATGATCGCGGTGCGAAATGGGCGCGATGGTTGGCGGCAGTACGCAGCTTGTGTGCCGTAGAGCCAAAGACAGCTTGTATCGTTCGCCCGGATGGCGGGGGTGATGGGGCTATTTTCGAATAATCGTTCGCCGACAGTTAGGGCATCGCTCGTGCTCACGCTCATGAGCATGATGTCGACGAGGCCCTGTTCGACGACCGCGCGAATGTTGGCGCGATAGTCTTGAATGCTTTTGAACGGCGATTTGTCGTCGGTTGGTTGATTCTTCAGCCCTGGGGCGGCCAATCCGTAGGCCATATCGGCGTCCTTGGCGTCGGCGAGAATGAAGTCATTGCAGGTTGAATCGGCGACGATACGAGCGAGTTTTTGATCCAGCGTTTTTTGCATGGCGTGTTTTTGGTTTGATTAGTTGCGACGCAAAGGAGACGCGAACGACGATTCCGGCACGAGCGCGATGGCGGGCACATCGGCAGAGGGCGGTGTAGCCGACTAGTCGCGAGGCTGGCTGACGCATTTGCGTAGATGATGCGATCGTCGGCGGTGCATAGAAGTCTACCAGTCGTGCCTCGCAACGAAAACCGTGGCGTTCGTAGAAACCGCGAGTCGGCGAGTATTTGGGCCTGGTTAGACGTATCGATGTAGATCCGCTCGCCGCCGGCAGCCGCGATCCGTGCTTCGACGGCTTGCAATTGCAGCGGCGCGCTCGCGACAAGTCGCCAAAGCAAAATTTTCTCAATATTTTGCGCAGGATAGCCAGGTCTGTTGCGACCAGGACGTATCGAGATACTTGTCTAAACGAAAGGCAGCGGTGATTAGAGCTTGGCCTCGATTGGCTCGGGAACCGGAGCGCCGCTGCGGACCGAATCACCCCCCCGCTCTGCGGCGGCAAGCATGGCGGACTCGGCACTCAGAATGATGTCCATAACGCGGGTCGTCACGCTGCAATTCGTGACGCCGATGCTCGCTGTGAGGTTCCAAAGTTCGTTTCCCATGCGTACCTTGCATTGCCGAACTTGGGCGCACAGGCGATCGGCGATGGCGAGGGCATTCGGTTCGTCGGTGCCGGGCAAAATAAGGGCGAATAGTCCATCCTCGAACTCGCAGCGTTCGTCCATATCGCGGGTCGTGGCTTCCATGAGACGGCCCATGACTTGCCGGAGGAACGCCTGGCCTTTGTCTCCAAACCGGCGGACGAGTTCCTCGATCTGATCGATCCGCAACACGGCGACCGAAACCGTCGCACCGCCGCGCTTCCATTCTGCCAGGCGACGGGTTAGATTTGCCGCGAATAAAGATCGGCCGGAAAGCGTGGGATCGTTCTCATGATCTGGCATCGGCCTTTCAGGACCCAGATCGACGGGTTCTGCACCAGCCGGTACCGTGGTGTCGCGCCACAATGCGGCCAGCGAGAGCTGCTCGCCAGCGTCTTGTTCCGTTTTTGTTTGGAATACGGACGATACCGGATGGCAGATCTCACCATCGTGTCGATAGGAAACATTTCCGCCGGCCTGCTTTGCGGCGTTGAGCGCTTCCAGCACCCGATCGGTATTAGCGGAGCGAAGCTCATCGGCCCGCAACTGGGCGATCCCTACGCTTGCAAAGATTCGTAGTGGGCGAGTGCCGTGGCTGAACTGGGCATCACTCAATGCTTTGCGGATTCGCTCGGCGATGGGCAGAGCATCGTGAACCGTCGTTTGATTCAAGAGAATTGCAAAAGTATCGCCACAGAACCGGGCGACCATATCGCGGCCGCGGGCGTGTTTTTTAACGATGCTGGCGGCCTGCCGGAGGATTACATCGCCGCCTTGGTGGCCATATTCCCTGTTTGCCAAGGTAAAGCCATCCAGGTCGACAAAAATAACGGTGGCCAGCGGGGTTCGACCGCCCTGCATCGACGCTTGTTCTAACTCGGCTTCGAGAGCCTTACGATTTGGCAGCGATGTGAGTAAGTCGACGTGCGTCAGAATCGCCTGCATTTGCACGTTTTCTGCCTGGTTTACGATTTGTCGTTCGGTTGCTTCGAGCCGCTTTTGAACGACATCCGTCGCCTCCATGATCTTGGTGACGGCATTGGCGACGCCCGTGGGCGATTGGTCGGCGCTGGCTTCCAAACCGCCGCTTATTTTTTGAAGGCGCTGGCTGTGTCCCTTAATATCACCGGCGAGTTCGGCGGCAAGTACTTCGAGAGATGCCAACACTTGGTTGTAAGCCTGCTGCTGCCGATCAAGCGTGGCGAATGTAAACAGCAACCCTTGGGAGCTTGCGAGGCAGTCGCGAATTTCTCGCCGCTTATCGTTAATCGTAGCGCGCAGGTCATTGCATTGATGCTGAACCAGGCCGTTCGACTCGATGATCGACTCGGCCATCTGCGTGATGAATGTGGGCTCGGTGGATGTCGATTCATTTAGTTCCGACTGAATCGTGCGAATGCATTCTGCGTGTTGCTCGATGCAAGAACGCACCGTTTCTGCAGCTGCTTGTAGGCTTTGCAAAATTTGTGAGGTTTGACGTTTACGTGGCACGTCGACAGACTTCTTTTCTGTTCGGCGAAGAGGCCGACCACGAAACCACCACCCGATTGCGCCGCCTGCGAGGGCCGCGAGTACAGGAGCGCCAAATTGGATCAATAGAAGAGGTGTCATGCGCAGATTCGCGTCGCGCGGAGTTCGAAATAGACAACAACCCCAAGACAAGTCTGCACCCGTAGCGGAGTCCGCTCGCGGAAGCCATCAAAAGCCTAGCTTATTTTTGAGGGGGTAGCAGGACGCCAAAAACGCGTCGATAAGCGAGCATTTTGAGAGGAAAACGGAGCATTTGTCACCGGCTTTTAGCTAGTCTGCCGGGAATGCTTTCAATCGCCTTCGGCTTCGAGTTGACGCTTTGCATCAGCCAGGGCAGACGCCTCGCGTTCTGGCACCTCGGGATATTTGAGGTCTAATTTGCGCAGCCGCGATGTGATGATGTCGGCTACGCACGCTCGAGCAAACCATTTCTTATCAGCCGGAATAATGTACCACGGCGCAATCTCGGTACTCGTGGCGTTGAGCATGTCCTCGTATGCTTGTTGGTACTCACCCCAGTGCGCTCGCTCTTTAAGGTCGGCGGCCGAGAACTTCCAATTCTTGGCCGGGTTATCAAGCCGTGCGAGAAAGCGTTGTCGCTGCTCGCCACGAGAGACATTCAGAAAGAACTTCAAGACCAGCGTGTTCTCTTTCACGAGAGCCTTTTCGTAGGCATTGATATCGTCGTAACGAGATTGCCACAAATGATCGAGTCCTTTTTTGAGGGCTCCGGCCGCGAGACGCTGGCTATCCAAGAATTCGGGATGGACTCGGACAACTAGGACTTCCTCATAGTACGATCGGTTGAAAATCGAAATCATGCCGGCGGGCGGGAGGAACCGCGTCGGCCGCCAAAGAAAGTGATGGAGTCGTTCCTCGTCGGTCGGCGCTCGGAAACTGAAAACGCTCACCCCCTGTGGGTTGATTCCGGACATGACATGCTCGATGGTGCTATCCTTACCCGCGGCATCGAGCGCCTGCAGGATAATGACCATCGCGTAATCTTTGCTCGCCCAAAAAACATCTTGCGTTTTCGCCAGCTCAGAGACGTCTTCCAAAAGCTCGTCCTTCGCGGCTGCTTTGTTTTGAATTCCGCCAGTGTAGGCGGGATCGTAATCTTTCAGCCGGATCCGTTTGCCCGGCGGCACGATGAAAGGCTCTGGGTCGAGGCGATGTGTTTTGCTCATCGAGGTGCTATTCGTTTGGTTTTTGTGGCGGCGACGTTGGACCAGACTCTTGGCGTAATTCTCCGCGAATCTTCATGAGGATATCGTAATAGCGCCACGCTGCCGGGGCATCCTTTTCCTGGTGATGGTCGGGCTTCAAAATGAGGTCGCCGGTTGCCAAAAGGACGCGTTTGACCTCTGGATTTTGGTGGACTTTGGCCCGCGTGGCTTCTTCAATTAGCTGATAGTGTTCGCCGGGTTCCTTGGGACGATAAGGCATTTGTTTGCCCTCGAAGGTGACCCAATCGATGCCCATTTTCGCCATGTTGCGGCTGCCGACATCCCCTGCCCGCTTGGCATCGAACGATGTGAGCTGGCCGACCGCCTCGCGAGTCAGCTTCCATTCGATTCCTGGGAATTTGGCACGCGGATCGTCGGGCCCTTCCGGATATTTCATCATTTGCCAAAAACCTTCGAGGCTGGCGTAGCGCTTGCCGTGGAATTCGAACGGCGTGGCGGCAAAGTTCGATAGAAGGCCGAGCTCGTTGCGCTTGGAGAGAATCACTTCACCTGGACCGGCTTCCTGTGGCATGATTTCCCAATCGGGCGCACCCTCTTTCGAAACCGATTCCCACCAATGAGGCGGATAGTGCGGAGCTGTTGCCGCGGTTGGTTTGGGAGGCGGCGCTTTATCGCAACCGAAGGCGAATAGCAGTGATGCCGCCAAGATCGTAGAAAATCGCATTAGTGAAGCAACCTCCATCGAAACTGAACGCTTCAGTCTCCACTATAACCAGATAATTGGCCCCAAAACACGGTGGGACGTGGGAGGCGCCCGATACTTCGCACGCAAGCGCACCCTAGATTGGCATGCCTATTGCGAAGAGCAGTGAAATTCGAATTCACGTTCCACCCGCGATGATCCGCAATGCCGATCAAAAACGCGACCGCTGAATCGTTTCTGCCTGCGCGATTGAGTTTGAAATCGCTGCGTGAAGCGGCTGCTCACTGTGAGGGGTGTGAGCTCTATAGGAGTGCGACCCAGACGGTATTTGGCGAAGGTTCGCTAAATGCCTCGATCATCTTGTTGGGCGAAGTGCCAGGCGATGAAGAGGACAAGCAAGGTCATCCGTTTGTCGGCCCGGCGGGTCGGCTGTTGGATGACGCCCTAGAGGAAGCGGGGCTCGATCGCGACGAAGTGTATGTCACAAATGCGGTCAAGCATTTTCGCTGGGAACCTCGCGGTAAGCGTCGATTGCATAAGAAGCCGACGGCGCGACAGATTGCAGCATGCCGACCATGGTTGCACGCCGAAATACTTGTGGTGAAACCGCAGGTTATCGTCTGCTTGGGCGCGACAGCGGCGCAAGCGATGTTGGGACCAAGTTTTCGAATTACCAAACAGCTGGGAAGTTTTTCCACGGTGATGAGAACGCTTGGATTACGGCCACATATCACCCGTCCGTGATTTTGCGAGCGCCGGATCGAGAAGATCGAGAACAAAAGCGAAGTGAACTCGTCGAAGACCTACATCGCGCAGCGCGAAAAGTTGGCGCTGGCTCTTAAGAGTCTACAACTTGAATTGAAACCACAATGAGTCAGGGGATACCCATTCTGGGTTTCTCGACACATAATCGACGGCAGTTTCTCCAACGTGATTGGCCGCTTTAAACCAGCACGCGCGGTCATTGGCTCGTGATGAACAAATTCTGGTCCGCTTTCTCAAACGCAGCTAAGAGATCTTCCGCTACCGCTCCCCCATAGGCGAATCGGTCAATTTGGCACTGCGATTGCTAGCATTGCTATCCCGTTCGGAAGTAGGGGCCCATCAAGTCGTTGTGACGGTCGGACCAGATGGGAATAGTGTCGGCGGAGCCGCCAACTTGACCGCTTCGGGAGCAATCAAAATGTCTCGCCCCATCTGGAAAGGCCACATTTCTTTTGGCCTCGTCAATGTTCCCGTCGTGTTGAATGCGGCCGAACGCAAGGCGGGTGACCTGAGTTTTCGCATGATCGATAGCCGTAATTCGGCCCGGGTTAGGTATGAGCGGGTCAACGAAGAAACCGGCGAGGAAGTGCCGTGGGACAAAATCGTAAAAGGCTACGAGTACGAAGACGGAAACTACGTTTTAATGAGTGAGGAGGAACTTGAGCACGCGTCGCCGGACATGACGCGGACGATCGAAATTGAGCAGTTTGTCGACCTGGAAGATATCGACGTTCGTTATTTCGAGCGCCCGTATGTTTTGGTGCCTGGGAGTAAAAGCGAAAAAGGGTACGTGCTATTGCGCGAAGCAATCCGCGAAGCCGGCAAGGCGGGTATCGCGCACGTCGTGATTCGTGCTCGGCAGTATTTAGCGGCACTTATTCCCCAGGGGGATGCCCTGGTACTCGAATTGCTTCGATACGATCAAGAATTGATCGACTTGAAAGAGTATGAACTGCCTTCCAGCGACCTGCGGCAAAACGGCGTTTCGCGGAAGGAAATCGATCTAGCTTCGAAGTTGATTGATGGCATGACTACCATATGGAACGCCTCTAAATTTCATGACGAATATCGGGAAGCGTTGATGAAGCTGGTGCAAAAGAAGGTCGCGGCCGGTCAGACGGAGGCGATTGAAGAGGTCGAAGAAGACGAAGCTCCGGTTCGGCAGACGATAAACTTCATGGATGTTTTGAAGAAGAGTGTTGCCCATGCATCGAAGGGGCGAGCGAAGTCCCCACGAGCCACGAAAAAGGCGGCCGTATCGCATCGCGGTCGTCGTCCGCGAAAGAAACAGGCAGGTTAACGAGTCTTTTTCTTGCAAATTGAGCAGAATAATTGAACGTGTATGTCTCTGAAAGAATACAAACGCAAACGCGACTTCAAGAAAACGCCGGAACCAGCTGGGGTGAAGGTCAAATCTGCGAAGGGTCGGCAATTTGTGATTCAAAAGCACGATGCAAGCCGACTGCATTACGACTTTCGGCTCGAGCATGATGGGACGCTGAAGAGTTGGGCGGTTCCCAAGGGGCCAAGTTTGGACCCGGCGGTCAAATCGCTGGCCGTGCAGGTTGAGGATCACCCGCTGGAGTATGCCACCTTCGAGGGCACAATTCCCGAAGGCGAATACGGCGGCGGCACCGTGATGGTTTGGGACCGCGGTACATGGGAGCCTGAGGAAGATGCGGACCAGGGATTCAAAACTGGTAAACTAAAATTCAAACTGCACGGCGAGAAGCTAAAGGGAAGCTGGGCGCTCGTACAGATGGGCGGAAGGGCCGGCGATGGCGGCAAGAATTGGCTCCTCATTAAACATCGCGACGATGCGGCGAAACCAACCGCCAAGTACGACGTGCTGAAGAAAGAGCCTTTGAGCGTAAGTTCGGGTCGTGATTTGGACGAGATCGCGGTGGATGCTGATGCGGTTTGGACGAGTAAGGGGAAAGCATCTGCCAAAAAGGCGAGGAAATCGGTGGCCACAAAAAAGACTGTAAAAAAGAAGTCTGCCAAACGTACCGTTAAAAAAAAACGAAACAGCGACCCGCCACTCGGCGAAAAACAAGTCGCTAAGTTAAGTGGTGCCTGTCGCGCCACGTTTCCTAAACGATTTCAGCCGCAGCTGGCAACGTTGTCGAGCGCGGTTCCTCAGGGCGAGGGCTGGCTGCACGAGCTAAAGTTCGACGGATATCGCATCGTCGCTCATCTAAACGGAGGTAAGGTTCGGCTTGTCACTCGGAACGACAACGATTGGACAATGCGATTCCATGTCGTTGCCGAAGCGCTTGGCGAAGTGCCTGTCGAGACGGCGATCTTCGACGGCGAGGTCGTGTCGCTCAATGATCGCGGCGTGTCGAATTTCCAGAAGCTGCAGAACGCGCTCAAAACGGGTGATGACGCGTCGCTGGTTTACTACGTTTTCGACCTTCCATACCTCAATGGCTACGATCTCACGAATGTTCCCCTCGTCGAGCGCAAGGAGCGCTTCGCCGCGTTCTTCTCGGCGCAAATCCGAGCAACGACGGAGTGGTTCGCTACAGCGATCATATTCCCGGCCAAGGCGCAGATGTACTGCAGCAGGCATGTCAATCAGGCATGGAGGGAATTGTCGCGAAACGAGCCGACAGCAATTATCACCAGTTCCGCTCGTCCGATTGGCTCAAAGTTAAATGTATGAAGCAGCAGGAGTTTGTCATCGGCGGATATTCGAAGCCCGAAGGCTCGCGGGTTGGTTTCGGGGCACTCTTACTCGGCTATTACGATAAGGGCGATTTCGTTTACGCCGGCAGAGTGGGCACTGGTTTTACTACCCAGTCCCTCAAAGAACTTACCCGTGAGTTGAAATCGCGGCGGGCCGATAAAACGCCGTTTGCCAATCCGCCAAGGGGAGCCGATAGCCGCGGTGTCACCTGGGTCAAGCCTGAACTGGTGGGAGAAGTCGAGTTTACTGAGTGGACATCGGACGGCCGACTTCGTCACCCGTCGTTTAACGGATTGCGCGAAGATAAGGGAGCCAAGGAAGTGGTTCGCGAAAAGGCGAAATCGCCTCGCAAAATTACTCAATACCATAATGGCCGAAACGGAAGCAGTCGATCAAACGGAAAGCTTCACATGGCAGCGAGAACGAGCAAATCGAACAAGGGGCGGTCGGCCTCGAACTCCGGGACCGCGCGGAATTCGGTCAGCGCGAATGAAACGACCATCGCTGGCGTTCGGCTTACGCACCCGGACCGCGTGCTTTATCCGGAAGACGGCGTCACTAAGCGCGACCTGGCTGAATATTACGAAAAGGTCGCGGATTGGATTTTGCCCCATGTCGTGGGGCGGCCACTGACACTGGTCCGCTGCCCTGAAGGTTATCAGGGAGAGTGCTTCTTCCAGAAGCACCTTACCGGCTCGCTGCCCGATGTCGTGCGTGGCGTAATGGTCGACGTCAAAGGCAAGAAAGAAGAGTACGTCGCCATTGACGATTTGGCCGGTCTGATAGCGCTTGTTCAGATGGGTGTCCTGGAAGTGCATCCCTGGCCGGCGCGTGAGGATAAATTGGAACGGCCAGACCAGCTCGTGTTCGATTTGGATCCCGGTGAAGGTGTTACGTGGCCCGATATCGTGCGCGGCGCCCGCGAGTTGCGCGAGCGAGTGGAAGCGGCCGGTCTCAAAACATTTTTGCGAACTTCAGGTGGTAAGGGGCTGCACATCGTGGTGCCGCTCGGGCGTCGCAATACTTGGGAAGAGTTCAAGGCGTTCGCTAAATCGGTGGCGGATGCGATGACCCGCGACGAGCCACATCGCTACATTGCCACGCTGAGTAAAGCGAAGCGGAAGGGGAAGATATTCGTCGATTACCTGCGAAATCAGCGCGGAGCGACGGCGGTGGCGTCGTATTCGACGCGGGCCCGTAAAGGTGCGCCCGTTGCCGTGCCGATCGCTTGGGACGAGCTTTCAACGCGCACTAAGCCGAATATGTTTAACATTTCCAACTTACCGAAGCGACTCGAAAAGCTCAAGACCGACCCCTGGGCAGACTTCTTTAAAACGCGGCAGTCGATAACGCGTGAAATACAGTCAGCGTTTGCGTAACGGTTCGATCTAATTGTGCTTCAACGACCACAGTAAGATGGCGGACGCCGTGCCGTCCATCGTGGGTTCGTTCGTGGAGTAGTCATGAATGTCATCGTGGTACACCGCGCTCGTCTTGGAACGCTGCGAGCGGATCCGGCTCGCGGATGGTTACGCCTTTCAAAGTGCTAAAAATCGAGCGTGTGACGGGACCATCGACTAGCCCTCCCCGCACCGAGCGCTTCAATACGGCCGTGCCGAACAAGTGGACGTCGTGCGGGTAAGTGCCGTTCGCTGGAATTTCAGTGAACATCGAAAATCCCCACGGGTTACGGCCCAGTAACCAATCGCGCTCATTTGCGGCCAGCGAGCGAAAGTGCTTATCACCAGTCATCTGCTCGTAATAGATGGCTTCGGTTGCGAGCGCAACGGTCAGATTATTCGAGCACCAGATAAACGGTACGCCAACGCGATACGGATTATTTTCCGCGCGCTTTTGGGAATGCTCGAGTTGATCGCGGTAGTAACCGCTCAGCTTTTTTCGTTCGTCCTCGTCGACCAAGTCATAAAGCCGAAAGTGGCCGACGTTCATGAACGGGTAATATTGGTAGTGACCGATTTTGTCTTGGTCGAACCAGCCCTGGCTGCCGGCAAGTTCGGCATAGTGAACGGCGTCGTCGCGAAATGCCGATTCACCTGTCGCCCGAAATAATTCGGCGGCTCCCCATTCCATATCGTCCGCCCACGTTGTTTCGGCGTAACGATAGGGCGCTTTGTAGGAATTGCCTTGCTGTACCCCTTCACGGGCTTTTCCCATCGCGTACACTTCGCGACCAGCCAACAGGCATTTTTCGGCATACGGCCGAAGGTGCGCGTCGTTTTTCCAGATTTGATAGGCGAGAGCCATCGAAGCAGCATATCGACCGGCTAAATTCGCGACGCCCGTCGACTCGCTTTTGTACTTGAGCAAACCTTGGGGTTTTCCATCCGCCGAGTACACAGCGCGCGCCCCGCCGGACCCCCAGCCGTAATCGACCGTTTCATTTTGCGGCAGGCGGAAGCCGGTCGAGTGATCGCGGTCGTCCGCGACTTGGTGATATAGCTGATCCGGCGCGGGTGAAGGCGCAACATCCAGTCGAGTCCCCAACGGGCTTCGTCGAGCACGTCAGGAATGCCGTTCGGCGTCGGCTGGCCGAGGCTGTTCACGTGGTCGGCAAATCGCTTTTTGTCGCCTAGCTGATACGCGAGCAGCATTTGAGCCGTTGCGTTGCTCGCAGTGAGCAAATACTTCAATTGGTCGCCGGCATCGTGCCAGCCGCCGCGGGCGTCGATGTAGCTCCCGGCCGGCAAAGGGCCATCGACTGTGCGGCCGTCGAACGGGTGGCAAACCGCGTCGACCCACGGGTTATAGCCACAACGCTGCTGCCGCATAAACTCAAGAAGTTGATCCGGCAGTTCTTTGTAAACGGCCGAGTCAATCGCGAACGCTGGCGATTTTATTCCTGCGCATTGCAAATAGTAGCGGCCCGGCTTGTCGAAGGCGGAGAAATCCAAAACCGCGTGTTGTTTGAACTCGCCCCAACCGTCGTCCAACTTTTGCGAATCGCTTTCGAACGCAACTCGCTGCGTATTCTCTTCCAGCAACTGAAACTTCTGCGGAACATTTGCGCGGCTGAATGCTACCGCGGTCTTCACAGCGTTGGGGCTGAATCCCAGCTGGTTAACCCGAATAAAAGCGTCCGGCTCGACGGCGACAACGTTCTTCGCAGTCAGCAAGAGCAAAAGTGATGCAACCAAACGCACGAAAGCACGCGAACAATGCGGCGCGAGTTGAATGTCGTATACGATCATTGAGAGCCGCTGTTTCACTTTGATTTGACGCGAGCCGGCGCTAACTTCGCGTCATCGAGATCGAGCCGATACAAGATTTGATTGTACTCATAGCGGGGTGTGGGCTCCGCATGATCGGCGAATGTAGTCGAATGTGTGCCCTCGAAAAGCAAGATCGGCGAATCGGGCGAAGTAAACTCGGGGTGCAACGCGGGGTTGTAGAACGAATAGTTTTTGTGCGACAGAACTTTTACCGCTGGGCCCCACGGGCCGAAAGGCGAGTCGGCTTCGGCATACCACACCTCGCCAAATGCCGAGGGTGCGCCGAAGATTTGCATGAAAACCGTGACCCAGTGGTGGCGGTACGCATTCCACGCAATCGCCCCCGAAGCAGGCTTCACGGGCTGCCCTGTAGCGGCTGCAATCAACCCATCTTGCGGTTGCAAGACTTGCCAGTCATCGGGATTCTGCCAAGCCTCGAACGTCGCTGCGCACTTGAGCGTCGGTAGCGGATCGCCGAAGAGGGCCCACTTATGGCCCTTGTCGTCTGTCATCGTAACGCCGTGGCCGCCCGGCATGGGCGAATGTTTCGGCGTCGCCTGCGACTTTGTCCAAACCGTTCGCAGATGTTCAAATTCCATTTTCTGTTCATTCCACACGCAGAGCCCAGCCTCATATCCTTCCATCGGAGGTTTTGATTTTAAGTACATCGCGACGAGTCGGTCTGTACCCTCTTTATCCGGCAAGCTGATCACGCCCGTTAACCACGTAGGACCAGGGCCGGGCATTTTAGCGATGCCACGCGGCTTGCCCTTTGAATCGTGAAAGTGATCGAACTTGATCTTGAGAGGCGGTTCAAACGTAGCCAGTGGGCGCACATCGGTCGTGGCGCCGGTGGAGTCGAAGATGCCGAGAGAATATTGCGGAATTGATGTATCACCCCATGCCCAGAACATCTTGCCGTTATGAACGGCATTCTGGACGCTGTCGCAGCCGGTGACGCCGGACTCGAGAACATCGTTTTCGAGGCCGAGTTTATCGCTCTCGCCAAACAGCCCGGCGCCGGTGAGGCGGCCCAATCGCTTGGCGATACTCGTGCGGCCGACTTTGATTTTGAACGACGAGCCAGGCTTCATCTGCAAGCGTACACCGCGCTTTCCGAAGCCGTCGGCCGGCACCTCGTAGCCGTCGCTCGAAACGCTGAGCCAGGTCTCTTGTCCCATGAACTCCGGCAAGTCGAATGCAACGCGGCCCGCGTTGTCTGTCACAAACTTGACGGAATTCGTAGTTTCGAGAGTGACCATCGGCACCGGCCACCCCGATTCATTGTCGACGACCTGAATCTGGCAGGGTGGCGCGGGAGTACCGGCGACCGAGACCCCGATTTCGATCGGCAAGGCAAATGCAAGGCACAGCGTCCAACAAAAATGCTGAAATGGATGCATGGGCTAATCCGATGAGAAGGTTTTCCGACCGCCTATCGCAGCGCTCACTGAAGCGCAACTATATCCTGTCGAGGCTTCGATCGCGAACTATTTTATCCCAGCCGTGTCGAACGCTTGCAGCTTGTCTACCAAAGTTAAGGCTTGCGGGCTTCGACTTTCGCGGCATATCTTGTGCTCGGGTAACCTTGCCATGCTTCAAAGAGTTTGCAATACGCTTATGTTTCCAATCGTGCTTGCTGGAATTGTTTCGGGTGCGGGACCCATCACCGCGCCATACGGCTCTTGGCGATCGCCGATTAGTGCAAAAATGCTCGTCCAAGGGGCAGTGCGGTTTGGCGACGTGACTACCGACGGCGATACCGTTTACTGGGTTGAAGGACGACCGGAAGAAGAAGGACGGTACGTCATCGTCAAAAAGACGGCCGACGGCACGACCCAAGACGTGCTCCCAAATCCGTTTAGTGCCCGTACTACGGTCCACGAATATGGCGGCGGGGCGATTGCAGTTCGTGCGGGAACGGTGTATTTCGCAAACTACGCGGATCAACGGCTCTGGCAGATCGCGTCTGACCAAGAGCCGAAGCCAATTTCGCCGGAAGGCAAGCTTCGGTTCGCCGATTTTGTTTTCGACGATTTGCGCAATCGACTAGTATCGGTTTGCGAGGACCATTCGAAAAGCGACCATGAGCCGACAAATCGCATTGTCGCAATCAGCCTGAGCGATGGAAAAGTTTCCACACTAGTCGAAGGCGCGGACTTCTATTCTAACCCGCGTGTTAGCCCGAATGGGCAAGAGCTTTCTTGGTTAGAGTGGCATCATCCAAATATGCCATGGGACGACACCGAACTCTATGTTGCTCCTCTCGCCGCAGATGGTTCGCGAGGCACCGCCCGAAAAATCGCGGGCGGTAAGGATGTATCTATTTTCCAACCGAGTTGGTCGCCCGACGGAACGCTCTATTTCGTTTCGGATCGAACCAATTGGTGGAATCTGTACGCCAATCGGGACGGCAAGAACGTGCTGATTTTGCCGATGCAGGCTGAGTTCGGCGTGCCGCAGTGGGTATTCGGCATGACGACGTACGGCTTTCGACCGGATGGCAAAATCATCGCCCGCTACACGCAGGCAGGAAAATGGGGCATCGTCCAAATCGATCCAAAGTCCCGGACGCACGATGTCATTGAGTTGCCCTACTCAAATATTTCGAGCGTCGATGTCTCGGGCGAACACTTATTTGCGATCGCGAGTTCTCCGGCCGAATCCGACTCATTAGTTGACTACGATCTTACAACGCACAAGTTGCAAGTCATTCGCCGCAGTTCGTCCGTGAAGGCAGAAGCGGCCTATACTTCCGTGCCACAGGCGATTGAGTTTCCAACTACGGGTGGAAAGACGGCCCACGCATTTTTCTACCCACCGACAAACCCGGACTTTAAGGGACCACGGGGCGACGCGCCGCCACTATTGGTTCTCATCCACGGCGGGCCGACCTCTGCGACCGCCGCTCAGTTTCGACTCACAACGCAGTTCTGGACATCGCGCGGCTTTGGCGTGTGCGATGTGAACTATGGCGGCAGCACCGGGTATGGCAGGGAGTATCGCAACCGGTTGCGCGATAGCTGGGGCGTGGTCGACGTCGACGACGCGGCAAACGCGGCGAAATATCTGGCTCAGCAGGGCAAAGCGGATCCGAAGAAGTTAATCATTCGCGGTGGTAGCGCGGGTGGATATACGACACTCGCTTGCCTGACGTTTAGCGACGTTTTTCGCTGCGGCGCGAGTTCATACGGCATCAGCGATCTCGCCCTCATGGCGCACGACACCCACAAATTCGAGTCGCGATACTTGGACCAACTTGTCGGTCCATACCCCAAAGAGGAAGTGCGGTATCGAGAGCGATCGCCGATTTTCCATCTCGAAAAGTTCAATCGGCCCGTGATTCTGCTGCAAGGCTTGGAAGACAAAATCGTGCCGCCCAATCAGGCCGAGCTGATCTTGGAATCGCTCAAGAAGCGCGGCGTGCCGGTGGCGTACGTGCCGTTTGCGGGCGAGCAGCACGGTTTTCGTAAAGCGGAGAATATCATTCGCGCCAGCGAAGTTGAGCTGTATTTTTATTCCCGCATACTGGGATTTGATCCGGCAGACACGATAGAGCCCGTTGAGATCTTCAATTTGTCGGCGAAATGATCGATGGGACTTCATTCCTTGACCGAGCCAAGCGTAAGGCCTGAGACGAGATACTTGCTAAGAACCAAGAAGACGACCACCACCGGCAGGCTCACGAGAATTGACGCCGCCGCATAAAGTCCCCACTGCGTCGATAAGCTGGCCTGAAAATTCTTGAGCCCGAGCGGCAGCGTGAACATGTCTTCGTCTTGCATGACTTGCGCGGCCACAATGTATTCGCTCCACGCAGCCATAAAGCTGAACAGGGCAGTAATCACCAAGCCCGGCATGGCGAGGGGCAATATCACGCGCCAAAAAGCCGCGCCACGGCTGCATCCGTCGATGCGGGCTGCCTCCTCGAGCGATCCGGGGATCGTGTCGTAAAAACCTTTCATTTGCCACACGCAAAATGGCAACGCGGTCGACGTGTAAAACACCATCAGCCCGAGGTAGGTGTCAATCAAGTGAAGTTTCGCGATCAGAATGTACAGCGGCAGCAGCAACATCGTGGCAGGAAACATTTGCGTCGTAAGTATCGCGAGCATCGTCGCATTGCGACCCACGAAACGGAATCGACTGAAGGCGTAACCGCCGATCGCGGCAAGTGCCACGCCAGTCGTCGTTACCCCCAGCGCGACGATCAGCGAGTTTCCAAGCCATTTCAAAAACGGCTGTTCCGTGAAAAGCTGAACGTAACTTTGCAGCGTCCAATTCTGAGGAATGATTGCCAAATCAGTCGACTGCAGCCGATTATCTGGCCGCAGTGAAATCGATAGCACGTTGAGCGCCGGATAGAGCGAAATCGCGACGAATAGCAGGAGCAGTGCGTGTCGTAGCGCGGTGATGAGTCTCGGCTCTCGCATTGTCAATTGTTGAACGCCAGTTTTTAAGCGTACACGCTCTCGGTTGCTCGCGTACGTCGCAAAAATAGAATGGAAAACGCCAATAGCATGAAAAAGATCAGCATCGAGAGTGCGGCTCCGTACCCGTAACGGTATAGGCTAAAAACCGCTTTGTAGACGTATGATACGAGTATGTGCGTTGAGTCCTGCGGCTCGCCACCGCTCGACACGAGCCAAATAACGTTCAGGTTATTGAACGTCCAAATCGTACCGAGCGTAATCGCCGGCAATAGAACGGGCTTTAGCAGCGGCAGCGTTATGTGCCAAAACTGGTGCCATCGCGACGCCCGATCGATGCGCGCAGCCTCGTACAGTTCCTGCGGAATTCCCTGCATACCGCCGAGCGCGATCACCATCATGAACGGAAAGCCGAGCCACACGTTGGCAACGATGCACGCTTGGAAGGCGTGCGTCACATCGCCGAGCCAATTCACGGGTGGCGTGAGTTGAAGTAGGTGAAGCAACCAGGCCGCGGGCGGAAAACGTGCAACTTCCGTCAGAATCAGATTTACGGCTCCATATTCGTAGTCGAACATGCCGTGCCACGTGAGAGCGGTGATGTAGGCCGGAACGGCCCACGGAATGATCAGCAGAGTGCGATAGATCGATTTCCCGAACACGGGCCCGTTGAGCGCGACGGCGAGCAGCACACCCAAACTGACGTGGAACACTACGTTTGTCACCGTCCAAATAATTGTCTTCACGAAGACCGACCATATTTTCGGATCGGAGAGCACTTCGGCATAGTTCGCAAGTCCGACTACGCGCCAATCGCGAAAATTCGCGAGCGACATGTTCGAAAGCGATAACACAATGTTGTAAAAAAACGGAAAGACAATGACCGCAAAAATGCAGACGATCGACGGCAGCACGAACAGATAGGCGAGTCGATTGCGGCGCCAATCGTCAACGAGCCGCGAAACACTGTGGCGTTGCCAATACGCGAGCGCGACGACAATCACCAACCCTGCCACGTTAATCGCAGCGATCGAATTGTCGGGGATTGAATCAGCGTGGATCTGCGCGATCTTGAGAACGGCCTCGTTTTGCATTTCCTTGGCCGCGTCCGCAGGAGTGACCGCGCCGGCGAGCAGGCCTTGGTATGAGGGCCGCATCGCGTCCCACACTGCTCGTAACTCCGTGTCGACCGGCATCAAGCGGCCATTTTTAAGTTGAGCGAGTGAAGTCTTCAGCGTGGGGTCCGTTTCAAACAGCGGATTAGCCTGCACCGATGCGCGGGCCGGCAACATCTTCAAGTCAGTTACCACGCGATGCTGCACCGCGTCACTCGTCATGTGCCGAACGAACGCCATCGCCGCGGCCGCGATTTCAGGCCGCGTGTTGACGTTCAGTGAATAGCCCTTTGGGGCGAACATTGTCCGCATTGGTTCGCCAGTCGCATTGACGGTCGGCAGCACCGCGACGGCGGCGTCGATTCCCGGCGTCGCGATGTAGTCAGCCCAGCTCCAGTCGCCATTGATGATCATCGCCGCGCGACCCGTCTTGAAGAGCGAGTCGGCAAGCTCGTAGTCGCAATGGCGTGGCGCAACCCCCTTCTCGGTCAGCGATTGTAAATAGGTCCAAGCCGCAACAGCTTGCGGAGTGTCGAGCGTCGGAATAGGGGCATTCGAAGTAGTGGAATCGGGTGTTGATGCATTTGGCGCCTGAAATACCCATCCGCCAAAACCTGTTAAAAAGGGAATTCCGAAAAACGGTTCCGTGAAATTCCAGACCAGTCCGTAGCGGTCTTTCCGGCCGTCGCCATTTTCATCGATCGTGTTGTCGACCGCGAGCTTGAACAGGTCGTCCGTGGTGTTCGGTGGTTCCTTAATAAAATGCCGGTTGTACACGAGCGCGAGATGATTGCCGAATCGATCCGCGACTTGCACGAGTTCTGATTTCTTTTCGCCCTTCGCCGAAGGCAAATAAGTGAGCGCGCCTTCGACGAAGTCGCCACGCAGTTCCTTCGCAAACCAGGGGCTCATATCCTGCACAACGCCCATTGTCTGCAGAGCGCCGAGCACATCGGACGGGCCGTAAATTAGCTCAGGACCGCCACCTGCAAGAGCGGCTGCTTGAAACCCGCTTCGCAGCTCTTCCGTTTCCTTGTACAGAGCGCGAACGTGAATCTGCGGGTTGGCTTGCTCGAACTCAACAATCTCATGCTCGAGAAACTTCTTCTCCGTTGGGCGCGACTGGTGCCAAATCGTAATCACCGTGCGGCTATCGTGTGCCGCACAACCACACAAGAACATTAGCAACGCAGAAACTGCGCACCAAGTCGACCGAAGATAGCGATGGTCGGAGAATAGTGTCGAACGCCGCGAACAGTAGCACACCATGGTTACGGCGAGGTTCACTTCGAAGTTTGCACTCGCAAAACGACTCCATCGACAGCGGGGACCGTGACCACCGCTTCCGTTTCGCCAGGTTCGATAGTAATCCGATCCACATCGCCCGACGCTGTGAAGATTTGCGAAACCGATGCGCCGGCCGCTGTGGGAACCTTCCAATGATAAGGAGCGTTGCCACGATTTAGTCCGACGAGCAACGTCTCGTGGTCCCCACTGCGGCGAAAGGCCAGGAATTCTGCAGCATCATCAGCCGCAACGAACTCAATCGCGCCGCGCCGAAGCGATTCGCACTCGCGCCGCAGCGAGATCGCGGCTCGATAGAAATTGAACAGGTTCTCGTCGAACGCGACGGTGTCTGGTTCGCGTTTGCGTCCAAGTGGATCAGCCTGTTGAGGATCGTATTTCAAATCCGGCCAGACCATTGGCATCCGGTCGCAAGGATCGTCGCCGCCACACATACCAGCTTCGTCGCCATAGTAGACCATCGGCGGTCCAACGTAAGTCATTTGCATTAATGCGACTAGTCGTTGAACGCTCCGCTCAGCATCGTTGGGCTTTCGCACATCGTACGTCGGCACATTGCGCGGCGAGACGTTGATGTCGTAGTCGAAACGCGCCGGTTGCGAATAGGGACGCCGGCCCGCATTGACGATCATCGATGCCAACCGATCGGTATCATGAGAGTCCATCAGATTTTGCAGCGCGTATTGCATCGCCTTCGGGTATTCGTTGCGCCGCTCATCGAACTGGCGTTTGGCGCCGCTCGGCGCGAGCGATTGATCGATTAAGAAACCTTTTACAGGAATCGAAAACGCGTGGTAATTCATCGTTGCCGAAAACTGCCCATCTTCCAAAAAGCGGCGGGCATCATCCCAAACTTCGGCCACGGTGTACGCTTGCGGGTTGATCTTTCGCACTAGTGAATGCCAATCGCGCCAAAAACCGGTTGGCACTTCGTTGGCCACATCGAGTCGCCAGCCATCGACGCCATCCGACGGATCGCCATCTCCGTTCGGGTCCATCCACCGCTGCGTACAATCGAGAATATACTTCTTCGGCCCAGCAAATAAATCGTTGCCTTGGGCATTGTTCGCGAACTCTGGGAGCGTATCGGTGCCCCACCAACCCTTGTAGCGAAACTCGTTTTGCGGTGTTGCCGGGTCATCGAACGACTGCACGATGTACCAATCGCGATATGGTGATTCAGCCTGCCGCTTCCGCAGATCGGCGAACGCGAAAAAGTCGCGGCCGGTGTGGTTGAACACGCCATCGATAATTACCCGTATTCCACGCGCGTGCGCCTGCTTTAAAAGGTTCAAGAATAGCGTGTCGGCCGCCGTCCACTGCCAACTCGCAGGCTCACTTGTTTCCGCGGCAATGATCTTCAGGTCGCCGGCCGGATCGGGACCGAAGTAAGGATCAATGTGATGAAACGACGCCCCGTCGTATTTATGAAGCGACTTGGCGTAAAAGACAGGATTGAAATAAATCGTGTTGATCCCCAAGCTCGAAAGATAGTCAAGCTTGTTCAGCACGCCCTGCAAATCGCCACCGTAACGGCGATCGAAGACACCGTTTTCATAGAAGTTTGGCCCGCGTTCTTTTTCCCAATCTGCTCGTGCGTACCAATCGCCCGTCCACGGAGAAATCTTCCAATCCTTTGGCACGTTCTCTGGCGATTCGAGCGATTCGCGCCGGATCATTGGATGCATCGCCGTTGCAGAATCGCTCGGGAAAGATTTGGTAGAAAACCGCATCCTGTATCCAGGAAGGTTCAGCTACCGTCGTCGTTAGTTGCGAACTCTCCTTTACGTCAACACTGTGAACCGCAACTCGCACTTCAGGGTCGACGCGCCTGGTCTGTGCTTGCGGTTTGGCGAGTACAGCATCAGCACGCGGGGCCGCTGCAACAGGTTGATTGGCTCCTACGGTCGGTTGGTTACAGCCGGCAAACATGGTCAGCAGTAGAACCCCAAACAGCGATAGGGTTCCACCACTTTCGCGATCACTTGCCAAGCGAATTGTGACGCGGTCGACAGGGGAGACAGATTGAGAAAGATACATTACATCCATTTGCCGCCAGGCTTGCGGAGCTTTCAGCTGGTACCTCTACGTTGCGGGAAGCCGCCGACGAGCGACTCGTCGGCGGCGCCCCGAATCAAACAGAACCAAGGCCGGGTTACCGCCGTCGCAGTGCACCACAAGCGATACAAACGACGATTATCAGGCCAAGCGTCGCGGGTTCCGGCACAGCAGCGACCTGGGCGCCGGATCCTGCTCCCGAATTCGGCACAGTCACGAATTGGTTTCCCGGATAATCCCCATCCAAATTTGGAAACGGTGACGGTCCAACGTTACCGAGTAGAATGCCGTCGCCCGCGAACTGATTCGAAATGTAGTCGTGAAAGCCATTGTTGACGAAGATGGCGAGCTTGATCGGTCCGCTGCCGGCGGTAGCGCCAATCTGCGAAAGAGGAATCGAAAACTCAAGGCCCGTATTCACGTTCTGCGGGTCACCCGTCGTTGGCGTTTCATAGGGCCCGTCACCCCCTACGCCGGCGGTGTTTGAGTTGTTAAACGCCATTTGCAAGTCGATCGTGTTGTTGAAATTGCGATGACTTTTTGTGTTGCTCAAGTCGTTCGGATCGACGTTCAGCGCGAACGCTAACTCGCCAGCAGTGCAGCCGTTGCCACTGTCGTCGGCACTGCAGCCGCCGTTCGTGATGGCGTAGTTGCGATCAATCAACTGACCTTGCGCCAGACCAGGGAGCGCGGGCCCAGTTAATGTGCCCGAAGCGCCTTGTGTGGGATCGCCTGGATACCACGGATAGTCCGCAAGCGTTGTCGTGCCACCGAATTGCGAGCGCCAGATATCATAGTCCGCGGTATCGACCGTGCCATTGTTATTGCCATCCACTCCGGTGCCGCGCGGCACGGTTTGACCCAACGACTGTCGCCACAGCACATAATCAGCGGCATCTTGCGTTCCGTTATGGTTATAGTCGCCTGGAAAACGCAAAACGTTTGGCTTGCCCTGTGGTGCGAGCTGCATCCCCGCGGCAACAACAGCACCGTTAGTCCCTTGAGTCAGGTCAGCGTAATGAGCCGAAACCGCCCAAAAACTTCGTGTGTCGGCCGGATTCGCAGCTCCTGGATTCACTGTCTCGGAACCATTCGAAAACGTCAAGAAATAATCGGCATTGAAGCCGGCGTCGAAGGTCAGACCGTTCATCCGTTGCAGCGCCCCATCGGTTGTACCGATGCCGCCGCAGCAAAAAGCATCGACGCCCTGAGGTAACTGCGCGCCGTTGATGGTATTCACGCCACCGGCTTTTGAGTCAATAAACACTTCCAGCTTGTTGAAGTTTGCTTCAAGATTACCAGTCACCGTCACATAGAGTCTTCCATTCTGGACTGTTCCAAACACTTGATCGATTTCGGAACCGCCGCCGCCGTTTACCATATCGCCGTTTCCAGCATTGCCAAACTGCGTGTTTGTATTCTGCACTGAAAGTGCGGCGCCGTAGCCATCTGCCGGCGTGACCGTACCATCCATCGCGGGCACTGCCCAGGCTTGCGCCGCGCACGCAATTCCTAAAACCGACAACCAAACATAACTTTTCATCTTAGGTCCTCCTTCAACGAACCAAAAACATTCAGTAATTCAAAAGTTGCAATTCAGTTCACGTGTAAATCGACACCCTGCCCGAGTCGAACCAAAAATCACTAGACCGATCACGACGAGTAACGTAGCAGCACTCTCCGGCACGGCCGCGATGCCAACTGCGCTTCCCGAGCCGGCGGTAAGCGCTTGCCGCACGAAGCCGAAATTGCTTCGCCACACCGCATAGTCGTTCGAGTCAACGTGGCCATCTAGGTTGGCATCCCCCTGCTCGTACTGCGTGCCCGTTCCGATCGCGTTACGCCATACGATGTAATCCGCCATGTCGACTTTGCCATCGAGATTAAAGTCGCCCGCCATCGTGCGAAATTCCTGCGTGACCATCGTCGAGATATCGGCCGCGTTCACAACGCCATCCACATTCATGTCGTACAGCCACACGCCCGCGCCAAAATGCGAATACATCGCCGCGACATCCGCTCCATCCGCAGTACCAGAGCCGTCAACATCGGCCCGCTTTAAGAGCAGATTGGTGTACGACGTAAGTGCCGCCGAAGTCGCTCCTTCACTGACAATCGCCGCACCAAGCGCGAACAGGTCGCGATTGTCATTGAGCCCGTCCCCATTCACGTCGAACTGGGCCCGAAACTTGCGCCCTGGCTGTAGAGAATATCCTCAACCGTATTCGTGCCGGTTGCACCTTGAATATCGCCCGATTGAATTATGCCATTGCTATTCATATCGCCGAACCCGGCCCCAATCGTCGTGTTCGTGAACAGTCCGGCCAGCCGTTGCACGTTGAAATTGCGGGTTTGCTCGTAGGTGACGACCGTCGCTACGTGATTGCCTTTCGTTAAACTGTTGAAACCGTAGACGAACTCGTCGCGATCGTAGTACGGCATCGCATTGCCGGAGCCAATCATCTGCAGGATTTGCGCCTGCGTGGTATTCGCGGGAAGATCGAGCAGCACATACATGTTGCTCGCGGTGCCATCGACGCTTTTTACAACCAAGTCGCGGTTATTCGGATTCGTTGGCGTGGCTGCGTAAGGATTGAAACTCGCAACCGCAGCAACCGGCGGCAGCCGATCCACGTAGATCGCCTGTTTGAAATCGGTGAACACGGCCGGCCCACCATCACCGCCAGTAGCCGCATCGCGATGCCGGAACGCCCGTACCGTGATGTAGTGCATCCCTTCCGAAAGCTGCGATGTATCAATCGATTGCACGTAGATGCCGCTGCCGGTGCCCACATCCGTCGTGCCGTTCCAAACGTAGCCAGGCGTTCGTGTGGTCGTGAAATTCTCAAAGCCATACCCAACGCTATCCGGCGTCACGTTGTCGATTCCGGCCACGCCGTTGATGTTCAGCCCGCCGTCGAGTTTGATCATCGCCGTGTCGCCATCGGCATGAATATCGCGCACCGGGTTCGCTTCGCCAAATGGCGCTGGCAGCGTAACCGCAGCCGTATCCAAGCGCACGCTAAATGTGTTGCCGGTGACCACGTCGACATTCGCCAGCCGCGCAGTGCCATTGTTTGCGGCGGTCGGCGTAGCGCCGCTTAGCACCGAGGCTACATTCGTCAGCGACAGCGTGCCTTGTGGACCCGCGACGCCGTAGATCACGTACCCGCGTCCATTCGTGTCGTTCCGCGGAATGCGCATCGTCACTTGTCCGCTGGCATTGACACGAATTGCTTCGGGTATGTTGTTGCCCGGGTCGACGATCGGATCGGCCGCGTTACCGGTCAACTCGACGAGCACCGTGCCGGGCGCAAAATCGGTTTGAATCGGTGTGCGCTCGTCGTACCCCGCATCGAGCCGGCTATTCAGGCCCACGATCGCCGACTTCGACCGTTCGTAAACATAAACATTCGAAAACTGTTGCCCGTCGCCGTTCGTATCGCCAAAGGCTTCGTCGATCCAGCGTTCGCGAAAATCGCCGCGGCCATGCGTATCGCGAATATCGACCAGGTTCGTGATCGTATTGCCGTAGAAACCCCCGAGCGCATCAAGCTTACCGCCGCGAGGGAAATCGCGATTCGTACCGAACTCTTGCGCGTTGTCGTACACGACGGCCTGCCCGGGCATCATCAATATGTACGCGTAGGCCACGTTCTGCAGATATGGCCCCAACTCGTCGTGGCTTTGCGCGAACGCCACACCTTGGCTGCCGTTCCGCAACCCGTCGTCGTGCAAGTCAATGCTCGCACCGATGATATTGTGCCAATTGTTTTGCGTGCCGTTCGCAGTCAGGTTACCGTTCAGCGCGCCGAACAGGTTAAAATCGAGTGCGTCGCGATTGCCGCTCACCTGGCCGGGGTTCGCGTTGTTCGTGTCCTTGCGAATGAACGACTGCAGATAACTCAGGTCGCTGTCGTATCCGGTTTCGCTGAAGCTGAACGTCGATTGCTGGCTGCCATCTAGCAGCGGCGTTTTCTTGGAGAGATACATCGCCTGATCGAGGTAATCGAGTACATACCGCGGAAAATGGCGGGCCGCATCGAAGCGAAAACCGTCGACGCCGATGTCCTCGATCATCCACCGTGCATTGCGCATCAACAGGCCCATCGCGTTATCGGTCACGGCATCACCGGCGAGCGGCGTGGTTGTGTTGAAATCGTAGAGCGTGACGTTCTGATTCGACCGCGAGTCGAACACCGTCGTGCCCCCCAGTCCTTGATCGGGGTAGAACCGCGCGTTGTTCGGATCCGGCACATTCGCGATCTTGCCGAAGGCGGCCTGCGTACCCGCCGGTATGTTCTGCGGGTCGCCCGCCGTCACCGGTTGCCGAATGTATTGGTAATTCTTGTCCTGCGCGATGTCGATCAGCCCGCTCAGCCGGAAGTTTTCCTGACCCGTTTCGAAAGCCCCGTGGAAGTCGCCGTCGATGTCGCCCGGCACCGACAGTGCAAAGCCGGGATATCCACCAGCCTGTGCGAACGAAACATCGTCCGCGGTAGTCGCGGTCCCCTTCGTATCAACGGTACCCGAATTGCTGAAGCCATTGTGGTTGGCGACGAAGTCGGTATTCACGAGCACGCCCGCGGTATGGGCCGAGGTCACGAGCGTCTTGAGACTCGTCTCCGTGCCATACAGCGTCTCATTGCGTGGCGAACCCAAATCGAAACGATCGTAAACATCGTAGCCGACCGAATCATTGCCGCTATCGGCCCGCTCCGGCGGCGGCAGCCACAGGCGTCCATAACCGGCCTGAAATATATCGGGCATGCGACCCTCGATCGTTTGCCAACGCGACTCAAACAACTGCAGAATCGGCGGCTGGGACACGTCCTCGGCGCTTGCCACAAGCGCGCCGGTGCCCAGCGCGATCGCGAAAAGCACCAATTGCCAACTGCCGCGCCACTTACAGCGCGCGCCTATTTGCCAGCTTTCTAATTCCGAACCCGTCATCTCACTTCTCAATCGTTCCGCAGCTGCGACTCAATGTTGTATCGCTGACTACTTACGTGCTGGCGACTGTTTCCATCCCGCAGGCGCTTTTGATGTAAGTTCCAAATCGATGTTGTTCGAACCTTTCTTAACTGTGAACTTGAGCCCGGATGTCTCTTTGCTCCGATACCACATTGGCGTGAGCGCCTTGCCCGGTGGCGGAGGTCCGCCATTCGCGTTTTCTTGGGACGCAGCCGCCTCATTTGAGATTACCGTCACCTGGTACTCGCCCGAAGGAAGTCCAACTTCTCGCCCCGTATAAACTGTGTACTTGCCATCATCGATCCGGGCATATCCCGCCGGTCCACCGCCCGTTGGAGCGTAAGTAACGGTCCCGCGTGATATGGCGCTGCCATCGAGTGTCACAGCGCCTGAAACCTTGGAGTCATACGTTCCACCACAGCCGGTAAATGTGATAAGAATTATTCCCGCGGCAGCTGCATTGCCGTATCGAAGAATCAACCGAATGCTCATCTTCAAATTCTCTCGGCCCGTTCGACAAATCGCTCAATTCGATCGTTCATGCTATTCTGCGCTAGCAATCTCGCCACCATTTCGCGTCGCTAGAGCACGATAGACGTTGTGGTCGATGCTCTCGTTCACAAAATGGACGGACCCGTCGCACATTACAAAATGCACTCCACCAGGATGTAAACTCTTAAATCCGCGCACTTCATTCCACCGGTCGAACTTCAGTTCGCTATCGGGCGCGTTGTACAAAAAGAAGTTCAGCGGAATGCCGCAACTTGCCCATGACCCATCTGCGAAGAATGCCGACGATTGGAAGTCTTGCGAAACTACATTTTCGCCGACGATGAAAGTTTTACTGGCGCCGTCTGTAACATTCTTCAAGTTAACCGGCCGGGCCCAGGCATTGCGGAATATCACGCCGTTGCAGCTGACGTTGTTTTGGCAGTCGGGGTGCGAGCCCAAATCTGGCCATGGCGTTTCTTGGCACAGCGGATCGCCAGGACTAGACGTAAGTTTACACACGACATGGTCGCCTTCGACGCCCTTATAGGACGTAGTTGAAGTGAGGACCTGGCCCTGTGTACCCCAGTAGTACTGATCTAGCGAGGGACGTGCAGATGGGTCCGACGGGCACGAAAGCCAAGACGGCTGACTGCTGATAAAACTCCGAAAGACCGGCGATCCCATGCCGCCGCCACTGGCAGGCCGACAAACAAAGCTTCCGTTGTAATTTGCTTTTATCTGGTCGTAAGCCGCCTGTTCCTCCATCGCCGGCAAGATATCAACAATCCATCCTTTGCCATTAAAACCGCTGGGACCTGGCGACGCGTCGAATTCAACTTTCTTCCAAGTACTTCCTTGCGGCTGCCACTCCCAGCTCTCGTCCCACTGATTCGTAGATGTTGGGAAATGTTTAGCAGTGTCGTGGAAGTTTAGACACGCCAGCCCGATGTTCTTAATGTTGTTCGAGCAACTCGATCGCCGTGCCGCTTCGCGCACCGCCTGAATCGCCGGCAACAACAGCGCAACCAAAATCCCAATGATCGCGATCACGACCAGCAGTTCGACTAGCGTGAACGCGCCGCGCCACGAAACGAAGAGGATCGCTTCATGAATCCACCCTTTCCTCGACGAAAGATTCCGCCCGCTCCGCCAAACAAGTAGAAACCAACCACGAAAAGCGCGCCGACGAACGGCGCTTCGTCTAAAAAACCGAGCCAACCTAACTTAAAAACCGGCCGACCGCGCCGCCAAATCCTCGGCGCGGCCGACCGAAATTCATCGCTTAACTTCAAGCGTGGTGTATTCCATTTAGCCGCCGGTCAATGACCGGCGGTCACCACGCCATTAACAAAATCGCACGTCTACTTACCGTTACTTTCGCAGCCGTACACTCATAAGTCCGACCATCGCCAAGCCAATGAGTGACGCCGTCGCTGGTTCTGGAACGACAGCGAAGTATTGGTTTCCTCCTGCATAGCTCGAATTCAAATCGATCGCGCCCAAGAATCCGTTGGTGAAATTGCCACCACCGTCATCGCCGAGATTGCCCTGTGGCGCTGATAAGCCGCCCAAAAACTGGTTCGACAGGTAATCATGGTTCGAGCCATTGATCATCGCGCTTATCTTGATATTCGCAGGATTCGGATTCCCGATCGCCGACAACGGGATCTTAAGCTCGATTCCAGTCAACACAGCTTGCGCAGCCGCCTGGTTGGCGGCAGCGGGTGCCCCGCCCAAAACGCCTGCCGTGTTGCTGTTGTTAAATGCCACGCCGATTCCCGAGACGGGCAGAGCATTCGCGTTTGATCCCTGCTGCGAGCCGCCGAACACGTTTCCCGCGGCCTCGAATGCGGCGGCGCCGCCGCCAATTGTGGCGAAGTCAATATCGAACCGATCACCGCCGGCATTGCCGTTTCTCATAATGAGCATGTAATTGGCAGCGAAAGATGAGTCGAATGTCAAACCAGCGAACCTGTTCGCCCAACCATCGTTTGTCGGATTGTTCCCGCCGCTATTCGCGTCGGCCTGTAGCTGATTTTGCCCGCCGGCAGCACCCGTGCCGATAAAGACATCCAACTTATTGAAGTTGTTTTCCAAATTACCGGTGAGCACCACGTATAAATTTCCACCGTCAATTTGCGCCCACGCACCATCTAACTCGGAGCCGCTATTCGGATTAGCATCGCCAAACCCGGTTTGTACCGTTTGCGTCGCACGTAGGCTGTAACCCGCATCTACAGTGCCATCAAGCACCGGCGCTGCCCAAATGGGCGCCGCCATCAATCCCAAAATCGTTGCACTAAGAAGACACCTCATGAGCATTCCTCCGTCTGAAAAAAAACACCGTCACATCATTCAACATTTACGATTACCAGACTCTGACTAATCCGTAGCTGAATTTGCAAAAATTCGGCTCTTCGCGCGCTCCGGATCCTTGTGCATTCAACTACCATTCTGCGATCTCCGAATTCTTGCGAATTCAGCTACCGTTCTGTTCGGCCACAGGCCTCGACTCCCCGGCTTCAACGAGCGCTCGAAACTCTCGGCAACGCGCGGCTGCAAACGATCGGGGCCGCGCCCTCGACGACCCGTTACCGCGCGAAAAGTTGTTCCCACACGAATCTCATCCACTTCGTGGATTTTGGTTCCGTGGAAATTGCCGAGACTGATGCGGTCGAACGCAAAATTGCCCACTAGCTCCGCATCCACTTTACACTCGTTTTCATCAACAAGCGACTTTGGATTCCGGAAAACGGCGACCTGGTCTCGATTACCAGCGCCGTAGGTAATCCGTACCACGATAAAATTAGGTTCCGTGTTTTCCTGGCCCAGGGAGGGGAAATTCCGGGGGCCGTAAACATTTACGTTCGACGTGGCGCCGTATCCCGTGCCATCCACCCCGTTGCCGATACAAAGCACGCGATTGCCGTTGCCATCACCGCGGTGAAGTTCGAAGCCGTAGAACACGTCGTCGAGCTTATCAACCCGCTGCACGAAGCTGAGATAAACGGTCGCCCCCTCCTTGCCTATTAGTCGCACGCCATCTTGGTTTTCGATAAGGCCTGCCGCATCGAACACGCCGCCGATCGAAGTGCCGAGCGACCGCCGAATACGATTTTGCTGAGCGGTTTGCACGGCGTGATTGCCTTGCGGCACCAAACCTTCGACTTCCAAATTGCCCGGTTGCACCCCGTTTGAGCCCGCCTCCGCATTCGAATCTGATTCCACCGTGAACCAAGGGCCAGCCCAACCGAAACCGCCGTTCTGCTCATTCAGTGGTCCCGCCGGATAATTAAAGCCGTCGTAAGCGAGCAAGCCGTCGTGCGGGCCGGATGTCACCGTGAGCGATCGCACAAACTCGTCATCCCGCGCCGGAATGCGAGCAACGACCGCGGCGGCCGGTTCGATTCGCGCGGCTTCAGAAGTATTCAATTCCACAGTTCGAACTTTATTTCCCGCTTCATCAAGTAATTGGGCTTTGACCAACCCTTTGAACACATGAACTTCGGTCGCCCCGGCCGAATCAGCCATCATCCCAAATTCAGTTCCCAAGTCGACGACATTCAGTCGCGAAGTAACCACCTCGAACCCTCGACCGCGCTCGGGCACCACGGCCGCGAGCCGGCCATCGTGAAGCTGAGCTCGCCCACCGGTTTCCACATCAAACGACGCGGGGCCTTCCAACACGACGACTGCCCCATCATCAAAAGTAATCTCAATTAACCCCGTGGAAAGATTCAGTTTTTGACCCGGCCGGAGGCGCGAGCCATAACCAACGTCACTCGCTTCAGCCCACGAACAATTCCGCGTTGCTGTGACTCGGGCCACACTATTCCCGTCGCTTAAAGCAGACCGCGCGACGCCATTTGGTCGGGCAGCATTGCGACCGAGCGAGTAGGTTAGCCAGCTGCTCACGGCAGCAACGCCAACGAGCGCGGCAGCAATCGCCAGCCATCTATACCCGCCGACGGAACGAGCAGCACCCACTAAATTGACAGGCTCAATCTCAGTCACATCACACGCACCCAACGCCACATGCCGCGAGTACAACTCGCCATGCATAAACACATAATTGTTATAAAACGCTCTCGCCGCTGCATCGCTCGTTATCATTGAATCGAGCGTGGCCGCTTCGTCGGTGGTAATCGTACCGTCGCACATCGCGCCGACGAGTCGCAACAATTCGCTTTCGCGGGTGGAGTTCATCAGTTAAGACCCTCCACCGACAATGTGCGCTCGATGCAGTTGTAGAGTGCTTTGCGAATGCGATTGAGCGCCTTATACACTGTGTTCGCAGGCCGCCCCAAATCTTCCGCGGCAGTTTTAAAATTGGTGCGAGTATCGGCGTAGCACGTTCGCACAAGTTGACGATCGGAATTCGGCAACTTTTCGAGGCAGCGTCCCAGCGCCGCCCGGCGCGATTCCAGCAAGTCGGCCCGTTCGACCGCGTCGTCTGCCAACATGTCGACTGCCAGGTCACTCAGCTGCGGGCCGACACGCTTCTGCTGCCGGCGGAAACGGTGCACCTGATTGTGAGCAATGACACTGACCCACTTCACGAAATCGGTGCCGAGCTGGAAGGTTTCGTATTCGCGCCATAGAACGACGCAAACTTCCTGAAAAACTTCCTCGGCGTGGGCCGCACTGCTCAGGAGCGATACCAAGTATGCGAACAGCCAGCGGTCGTGCTGCGCGAAGAGTCGCGCGAACGCGTCACGTCGCTCAGAATCGGTCAGCGCCTGTTTGCCGCCACCTTCCACCCTACGCTCCGCCGCTGCGGTCACCGACGACCGGAAAATGCCCACTTTCCCGTCTAGGTTAGGCGCAGTCAGGCTGAATTTGGTACTGAAAAATTGTCTGTTCTAATCCAATGGCAGAGAAATATTCTTAGCCAAAGAACATAAGTCATTGTGAGGTAGTTGGTTACGTTAAACGGTTGGCAATTGCCAGCCTTTCCGATATTCCTTGGTCAAGCGTGCATTTGCGTCCGCGTGATGTGTGAATTGTCCGGCGCCGCTATCCCATAGAAGCTGCTCTTTCGGGAACCGAATCGCGATCGCGCCGAGCAGAACCGCTTCCGCGAGCGGACCCGCATACGCGAAGTTCGATTTCGTCGTGCCGTCACCTAAGCAGGCGTGGGCCCAAGCCGTGTAGTGATTGAGGTCCTCAAGCTTCGGCATTTTGTAGTTGGCAAACTTCTCTTCCGGGAACAGCTGCGGGTCGTCCCAGTGGGGCAGCAGCATCGAACCCTTTTCGCCGACGAAGACTGAACCCGCGTGAGGTAGATCCTGTTTTTTCGGTATGCCGAGCTTCGCCGCATCCGGCTTGTGGCCGAGGCCGTCGTACCAGGTGACCGTGATCGAATCCTTGGCCGTACGTGGCGTGCCGGGGAACTGGTACTCCACTTTGCTGCGCGGTGTCCACGTGTATTTGTTGATTGGTGGGGCGTCGGCTTCGATCGTCGTCGGCGCGGTGAGATCGAGGGCCATGAACACGGGATCGAGAATGTGGCATCCGAAGTCGCCGAGCTGGCCGGTGCCGAAATCCTGCCACGCGCGCCAGTTCTGGGGATGGTAGAGATCCTTCTTGTACAGCCGCTCGGGCGCCACGCCTAACCAGAGGTCCCATTTCAGTGTGGGTGGCACCGGGTCGCCGACGGTTGGCATCTTGTCTGTCAGCAGCCAACGCATGTTGCCGGCTTGCCAAGAGTGGACTTCGCGCACTTTGCCAATCGCGCCGTCGTGAATGAGCTGCACGCCATTGCGGTAGGCGTGGTGCGCCTGAATCTGGTTGCCCATCTGCGTGACAAGTTTGTGCTTCTTTGCCGACTCCTCCATGAGCCGAACTTCGTGCACCGTATGGGCGAGTGGCTTTTGGCAGAACACATGCTTGCCGAGTTCCATCGCGGCGAGCGAGATCGGCGCGTGCATGAAGTCGGGCGTCGAAACGCTGACAGCGTCGAACGTGTTCGCCTGATCGAGCAGCTTGCGGAAGTCTCGAAATTTTTCTGCCTTCGGAAAGGCTTCGGCGGCCCAACCCAGGTGTGGTTTCGAACTATCCACATTGCAAAGTGCGACGACCTCGACCCGCGGGCTGGCGCTGATGTTCTTGAGGTCGTCCTCGCCCTTGCCGCCGGTGCCGATTGCTGCGAGACGAAGTTTGCCGTTCTTATCGGCGGCGCGTAGCGTACGGGTCATCGCCAGTCCGGCCGCGCCCGCGGCGGCGGTTTGCAGAAAGCGTCGTCGGTTGAATTCATTTGTCATTATCTCGGTCCTCCACATTTAATCTAACGTCGCGAATACCTCGTCGGCAACGACTGACCGCTTCCCGGCTGCAAATCGGGCAATTAGAATCAACGCTTCGCCGCTCCCAAACACTCACAGGTGCCCCGCTATGTTTTCCCGCCGCTTGACATTCTGCGTAACTTTGTTCGCATCGCTCTCCGTGGTCGCTTCTCGCGCCGTTGCTCAGGAAGATAATCATCCGCCCAAGGGTTTTACTGCGCTTTTCAACGGGAAAGATTTTGATGCGTGGACAGGTAGCATCACGAAGGACCCGAAGGAACTCGCGGCGATGTCGAAGGACGAGCGGGCGGCGTGGGATGCCAAGATGAAAAAAGGAATCCATGAGCATTGGCATGTGGACAACGGCGTGTTGGTTAGCGACGGCAATCCGAACTTCTTTCTGTCGACGCCGCGTGATTACGGCGACTTTGAAATGTGGGTAGATTGGAAAATCGAGAAAAACGGTGACAGCGGAATTTATCTTCGCGGCGTGCCGCAGGTGCAGATTTGGGATCCGACAAACACCGGCGAATTTAAAAACGGGTGCGACAAAGGCTCCGGTGGTTTGTGGAATAACAAAAAGCACGAGCGGTTCCCGAGCGAGGTCGCGGATAAGCCGGTTGGTGAGTGGAATCGGATGTACATTCGCATGGTGGGGCCATACGTCACGGTGAAGCTGAACGGTAAAAAGGTCGTCGACAATGTGATCATGGACAATTACTACGACGCGAAATCGCCGGTGCCGATGCAGGGGCCCATCTACTTGCAAACGCATACGACGAAGTTGTTTTTCAAAAATGTTTTCGTTCGCGAGATACCGGCCGCCGAAGCGAATCGTGACCTGGCGAAAATGAAGGGTGATCATGCGGAGTTCAAACCAATCTTCAATGGAAAGGACCTCGCTGGTTGGGAGGGGGCGACCAAGACGTATTCGGCGGTGGACGGCGCGATTAAGTGTACGGGCGGAACGCATGGCAATCTGCTGACTGAGGATACATACGACAATTTCGTGGTTCGGTTGGAGTTCAAACTTCCGCCAGGCGGAAATAATGGCCTGGCGATTCGGGCTCCGCTGTCGCAAAGCGACATAGCGTATGAGGGGATGGAAGTGCAGGTGCTCGACAATACTTCTCCTCAGTACAAAGACTTGCATCCCTATCAATTCTGCGGCAGCTTGTACGGGTTGGCTCCTGCCCTGACCGGTTATTTGCGGCCGGTTGGGGAGTGGAACTTTGAGCAAGTGACGGTTGATGGTGATCATTTGACGGTGGAACTGAACGGCTACGAAATTCTGGATACGAACATTGCGAAGGCGGCCGAGAAACCGATGGACGGCAAAAAGCATCCGGGGGCGGCTCGCAAGGAAGGGCATTTCGGTTTCCTTGGGCATCAGGATCCGGTTGAGTTTCGAAACATCAGCATCAAACGCTTAACTTCTACGAAGAGCTCGTAAGTTCCATGTCTGACGATCCCAACAACGTGCCGAGCGAACCTGCGCCAACGCCGGCCGCGCCGGCTGTCGATTTGTCGCCGGCGGCGCTCAAGTCGGCTTACAACGCTTTCAAGAAGCGTTGGAAACTGACGCGGCTCGATTATGAGTCGCGGATCGGCAAGAGCCCGCTTAGTTCGGGCGATCGAAACACGATCGTTGGCATTGCGGCTCCGCGCGAGTATCCGAAGGCGGTTTGGGAAGAGCTTGTGAAACAAGGTCGGCTCAAACACGCGGGTTCCGGGCTTTACTCGATGCCGTGACCCCACCGCCGGGGATTTTTGTGCGCGGGCGCGAACTCGATTTTTTAATACAATAATCGCCATTTGTGGAACGCCCCGTTTGCTAGAAACGCGGTAAATCAAGGGTTAGCGAGCGATGAATCGTTCCAATATTCGGCACTGTCCTACTAATGCGCTGACACAACTTTGACCACTTGCGCCCCGATTCTGTGTCGCGATTATAGCGGAATGGATGCGATAGAAATGCTTTTACAACAAGCCCGCACGAAACGTGATAAGGCCATCCAGGCCGCGAAACGCCAATATCGAATTGAGTCGCAAGAGCTACGCGGCATGAAGCGTAGGCTCAAACTGGTGGGCCGTGGTCGGCCTCGGCAGTTGGCCTACGACCGGCAGATAGCGGGCGGCAATAACTCCTGCCTCGGCATGACGGTGACGGCGGCAGTTCACCTGATTCTCTCAGAGGGCAAACCGCTGACGCTGGTAGAACTGACGATTGAGGTCCAGCGCCGTGGGGTCCGTGTTCACGACGATTCGCGATTCGTCGCCAAGACGGTACACGGTGCGCTCTGCAACTACCGGGAACGGTACAAGCGTGATGATAAGGGGCGATGGGCGGTCGCTGGTGCATTCGATGCGCCCCGTGAACCTTATCAGCAGCAACCTCTCGGAAGAAGGGAGGTGAGTGGTGACTAATTCTGCTCCACTTGCGGTATTGGAATCGCTTGCGTCAGACGTGGTTCTTGGGTCGTGTGCTGATTCGCCGGCCTGGTCTGATACGTACCAGACTTGGATGGCGTACGTGCCAGACGAGCTGCGAGACGTGTGGCCCCAGCTTTCCCGAGAAACACGATTGGCTATCGTTGTTTTTTGCGACGCCCTCGTTTCGCGGGAGCGGATTGAGTAACAATACCCTCCTTTTTATCGCGCTCATCTAGTCGCGTGTTGCACCATTCTGTGAGCCGTTTTCCGATAATAAAGCTCGACATCAAGAACCGCTCTCGCATTGTTAGAGGCGTTCCATCTGTAGTCGTGCAGGCGTTCGCGGCCTTTAATTCCTTGCACATGTTGTTAATCGGATCGCTGTTAAAAGAACGGTCGTTTGAACTGTGTGCAAATTTATTGCGAATCTTTGCTAGCAAGCCTAGGTCGCGAAGATCGTCCTTGCCAATAGTTCCGAGTAAATACGCCAGTTTTATTTGGTAAGAGAATGTAAGAACTCCCTGCGTCTCGTCATCGCCAATTAGCTCTTTCAACACCAAGGCATCATCGTGCTTTATCCCTAGTGCGCAATAGAGTGTGGCCCTCACATGCTCTTCGACTGAAGCCTGCGCCACTATTGCGGCAGCCCGTTCCGACCTGCCCGTAACCTCTCTGGTGAATTTTTTTCTGGTTTGCGAACTATCGCCCAGCTTGATTTGTCTTTTCTTGCCCATCGGAAGGTTGTCCCGTAGTTTGGCACTGCAACGGCCTTATAAGCCGCTTTAGGGAACTGGCGCAAGTCGGATGAGTTCGATTCTCCGGCCTTCCGACCCTAATTTTTACGCCTAGCTGGCCTTGCCTTCTGGATCGGGGATTACAAATTCTACGGAAAACTTATCTATCAACTCACCGAACCTGCGCATTGCTGCAGCAAGCGCACTAATAGGATCGTTGCCACCGCGAGTTTCAAAGAAACGCTCTCTGCACAGATTGCAGGAGCCGGGAAGCATATCGGCCGCATCCTCAATTGTCGTCTCAGCCGTTCGCCCGCACTTTTTGCATGTAATCCGTATCGTTTTTAAGTCTTCGGCCGGAATTCGGCAAATCCGTTCGGCAACCATTACACTCTCCAATCTATTTTTTCTGCCGTCGACTGACGGCCCGTAGGATTACTTCTCTCGCCCACGTAGAAGCCTTACCGTCCGCCGCTGAATCAATCGCGGCTTTCTCGGCTTCCGTTAGTCGAATCGGTAGCAGTACGCTCCTGCGCTCTTCTGGGGGCTTCGTCGGTGCCCCGCGTCGTGGTTGTTTCATGCCACGATTATCGTATTACAAATAATTTAGTCAACCCTATTGCAATGGCGAATAAATGTATTACAATAATTAGAGGCAAAAAAACCCCGGTAAAGCCTTGGCGGGCCTTATCGTGGCGAGTTGCAACCGGCTTTCGCCAATCGCAGACCTCAGAGACCTGCATTTTAGCGAAAGCCCGAACTAACGGGAAGTTTCGCGATGATTGTTATAAGCTGCCAGCACGAAAACAGCGTCCGTTGTGGAAAAGACCGCAAGGGAAACCAGCGATACTTGTGCAACGAGTGCGGCAAGTATTTTATGGCCGACGTACCTAAGCCACTAGGCGATATGCGAACCAGCTTGAAGGATGCCTCGCAGGCACTCGGCATGATCTTGGAAGGTTTGTCGATTCGTTCCGTTGAGCGACTTACCGGTATTCACCGGGATACGATTGATGATCTTATCCTAGTGGTCGGCGAGAACTGCCAGCGGCTCTTGGAAACCACCGTTAAGAACGTGGAAGTAAAAGACGTGCAGCTAGACGAAATCTGGTCGTTCGTCGGCATGAAGGAAAAGCACCGTGTCTCGCGTGGCTACTCGCCAGAGTTCGGCGACTCTTGGACGTTCATCGGCATCGAACGCGAAACCAAACTCATTCTGGCTCACCATATCGGCAACCGTGACAGCGATACGTGCTGGGCGTTCTTGCTCAAACTTAAGTCCGCCATCGGCAAGGGTCGTTTCCAACTCACCACCGATGGCCTACGTGCTTATACCAGCAACGTGCCGTTCGCCTTCCAGTCGCAAGTGGACTTCGCCCAACTGATAAAGAACTATGCGAGCAGCCAAGAGGTCACGCGGTATTCTCCGGCCACGATAATCAACATCGAAAAGCTGCCGATCTTCGGCGCAGCCGGAAGAGGACCGGATAAGCACCAGCCATATCGAGCGGTTTAACCTTACCGTTCGCATGACGCTTCGCCGGTTTACTCGCCTCACCAACGCCCACAGCAAGAGCCTAAAGCACCACGTCGCTATGCAGGCGATTCTGTTCGCGTTCTACAACTTCTGCCGCAAGCACGAAACATTGAAAGGAAAAACGCCCGCGATGGCCAGCGGGCTGAGCGACCATGTTTGGACGATTCGCGAGCTACTAGAGAATGCAGCGGCGATTTGATATAAAGCAAAAAGCTACTGGGTGGTGCCAGTAGCTTTTAAGTGAGCCGAGTAGGCCCATGCGATCTAGTTAGTTGCATGGTACGCCCCTCGGCTTTTTTTGTCAAAGCTGGGGCTCGCCATGCCTAACGAAGCAGCAATACAGCCGACGGTGAAGTGTGTCGAATGTGGCTACTTAACCCTGCGACACTTTCAATCGCGTCGGCTCATGGAAGTAGAGGAGGAGATTCGGGAAATCGGCGAGATTCCGCATCACCCGGACGTTCGCCAATACCCTGGTCAGCCTTTATACGATCCACCGCTAATTTGTTTTCGCGCGCATTTACGCTGCACAAGGAGCAGAGAAACGAGATTGGCGGAAATGTTTCTCCAGCGCAGCGAATCCTTTGCGTAATAAACAAAGAAAGGCGCTGCAACAAATTCAAGAAATGGGAGCAAGGCTTTACGCCAAAAGAGCACGCCGAAATGGACTTGATTGAACGCGATAAAGCTAGGCAAGACGCACGCGACGAATCCGCGCGGCAATTTCAGGCAGCCCAGGCTGAGCTTGCTGACCAGCGACACAATCAAGCGTTGCAGGCCGCATCCGACAGGGAATCCGCCAACCAGTCCGGTCAGTGGAAACGAACGGTAGTAACGCTTATCGCTGGCGGTTTAATCACGCTGGCTATTGGCTGGCTTCGCGATGGCACTCGCCGATCCGATACGGCAACCACAGGCCCGCAACCAGCGCCGACCATGGCGATACCTGCAAAATAACCACCCCTCGTGGCGGGCTTTTTCGTGCGCGGTAGAATGGTGGGCATGGTCATCGAGTACGACTCGCATCGTTTTATAGCCCCGAAGATACTAGCGATTCTTCAAGATTGCGGCCCGCTCCGAGCCAAGGACATCGCCAAAGAGGCAAGGCGACGCAACTACACACTCATCGGCGATGCTAGTGGCGTAAACAAGGTATTGACGGAATACCTTACTGATTCGGTAGTTAAGATCGAAGGCGGACGGTGGGTAGCTAAGCAGCCTCCGCCGGAAAGTCTTTCCCCATCAGCGCATTAGTAGGACAGTGCCCAATATTCGGGTAATATTGAGATTCGGTGCGTTTCGGCGATGCAATAACTCGGCGCGCCGGAGCCCTGAAGCAACGTGACGAACGAATTTCGTCGGCGCAGCGCAAGCGCCAGCTCGTTGGCCAAGGCCAACCGCTAATCTCTTGCGACTTATCCCTAAGCCTCGACTGCTAAGTTTTCAAAGAACGAACGACGCAATGAAGCGTGGTTCGAACTTAGCACCTTTAGAAAGTGATTTCTACAACGATTTTTGGCCGCGCGATAGAATGTTAGGCTTGATTGCAAAGCGGCTTTGGTGATTCGACAGTATATAATTTTGACCGCTTAATCTTTCCAGCTGTTCATTGTGATTGTTTATAGATCATGAGCGCCGCATTTAAAGAAATAGTTGAAAATATCGCATTTTCAAGCTTGGACGCGAATGGTTGGACTATTTGTAAGGCACCGTCTTTAATAGGCCGAGATTTACAAAGAATCCTCCCGTTGATTGCGATGCGACTAGGCGTTCGAGTTCCGTCGTCGCGAGGACGTTCGGACGTTGTTGAGCTGCGGCCAACTGAATCAGCTAACGCCCGGGTTCATTCGCTGAGCCGAAAGTACTCAATTCGCGAGTTCCCTTGCCACACGGACACGGCTCACTGGCCCATACCTTGCCGGTACATTTTACTCGCCTGTGCTGATCCTGGAATCGGTAGCCGAGAGACAGTCCTGCTTGATCCGCTCGAACTCTCGTTGACTACTAAGCACCATGAGTTATTGAACTCGACGCCATTCCGTATAAGAAACGGTAGAAACTCGTTTTTTTCGACAGTGTTGCAGAAAGGACGTCCGTTTGTTCGCTATGATCCAGGATGTATGCAGCCGCTTTCACCCAATGGTTCATTAGCGCTCTCGTATCTAAGCAGAAAGATGTGGCCAAATCTCGTCCAGCGAATAGCGTGGGAACGTGGCGATATTCTTATAATCGACAACTGGCGAATCCTGCACGGGCGAGGCAGCGCGTCATGCGATGATACCGCCCGAACGCTCTTGCGGCTCTACGTCAACGACAAAAACTTATGAATCCAGCGCTTTCAACCGACGCACTGCTCGCGAAGTCGCAGGTATACGTGCAGCGCGCTTTTCGCGCTCAATCGGCCGGTGACTTTGAGGAATACCAACTTTGGGCGTCGCTTGCGCTCGAGCTTCTCGGGAAAGCCGCACTGTCGAGGGTACATCCGGCGCTAATAGCTGATCCTCAACATTTTGAATCGCTATTTGCTGCTTGCGGTCGACCAATCTCGCCCGATGTGAAAACTATTATTGCAAAGACATTATTTAATCGCCTTAGCCATATTGATAAATCATTCGACGCTCGCCGTCAGCGTTTCTGTGAGCAGATGTCCTTGCGGCGCAACTCAGAGCTTCACTCTGGCGAGTCGCCGTTTTCAGGGATGAGTCCGGAAATATGGGAGCCAGAGTTTTGGGGGACTGTTGAAGTGTTACTCGAAATGCAAGAGCTGACATTAGATTCATGGCTGGGGGCCGAGGACGCAAAGGCGCCTTCTCAAATCTTAGAAAAGACAAGGAAAGCCCGTGAATGGGCTGTTAGCGACAGGATAAAACGTTCGGGCGAAGACTTCGTTAATTTGCACAGAGATCCCAAAAAGCGTGCAAAAATCATTGAGGACTCAAAATCGTTCGAATGGTGGAAACATCGTGGCAAATATTACGCTTCGGCAGACGACGCCACGTCCCACCAGTGTCCTGCTTGCGGAGCAACTGCAGTGTTACTCGGAACACTTTGGAATGAGGAAGTTATTGATACGGACGAGACTTACTCGGTTTACGATTATGAGGACGGCGCTGGCTCCTATGAATACTTCGAAACGGTAGAAAAACTTTTCTCCGTCGAAGAGTTTTATTGCCCGGCTTGCGAGTTGCACGTTTTCGGGACTGAAGAGATTAAAGCAGCAGGAATACCCGAGCAATTTACAACTACGGAAGAGCGCAAGCGCCAGTTTGAAGAAGATTACGGCAATGATTAACTAGATCTGGCTGTGTTGTTGAATGCTGCTGGCTTGTGCGGTGAGTGGGATTCGGAGGAGAAAAGGGACGCGAGTCAATTCCTATGTAGTATTGCTCTACCGCCGACGTCTGCCAAAAAGCAGAACTGACATCCATCCCCCTTACTTCTGGTTGTTTTTGCCCGAGCAAGATGAATCTTGAGATTCAAACCGATCGGTTGGACCTGGTTTCGATGACGCCGGAGTTTTTGCGGGCGTCGATCGACGGCGACGTTACTAAGGCTACGCGAGTTTTACAGATTTCGCTGCCCACGGATTGGCCTGGGGAGAATCGGCCGAATCTGCTTATTCGGTTGAAACAGTTGGAAAGTGATCCGGCGTTACAGCCGTGGTTGACGCGGGCGATGCGGTTGCGGGTGACGGGTGCGATGGTGGGGTTGATTGGGTTTCACGGGGCACCGGGAGTTGAGTATCCCTGCCCTGTGGCGGCCAGTGCGGCGGAGTTTGGGTTTCGGGTGTTTCCGGAGTATCGGCGGCAGGGTTATGCGCGCGAGGCGGCGGTGGCATTAATGCGTTGGGCGGCTACGCAGCGGGGCGTGGAGGATTTTGTGGTGACGATTCGGCCGGATAATGTTGCTTCGCAGGCGGTTGCGCGGGGGTTGGGGTTTGTGCGGCGCGGGTTTCATGTTGATGACGTCGATGGGGTGGAGGATGTGCTGGAGCGGCATGGGGCGCCGTAGTCGTTGCACTAGGTTTAGAATTCGGAAATATAACCGCGGAGACACGGAGGACACGGAGAGGATTTGAATGACGAATAGTCGCGGCCAATTGCATGCTATCCGTCGTCAGTGCTCAGCTCTTTCTTCTCCGTGTCCTCTGTGTCTCCGTGGTTAATCTTCTTTTGTTGTGGGTGGCGGACGTAGAAAACGTCGCGCATGAGAAACCCCCGGCTTCCGCCGGGGGCTAGTTGTAAGTTTCGCCTGCGTTGCGAGGGGGCGCAGTGTCTCGCAGAGGCTAGGGTTTGGCGGCGGTGGAGCGTTCTGGTGTGGTTTCCAGGTAGCGCCAGTTTTTGATGTAGGAGATGAGGTCGGCCATGTCTTGGAGGGGGATGTCTTTTTCCAAGCCTTCGGGCATGTAGGAGACGCCGTCGTTGTGGAGCTCTTCGATTTCGTCGCGGCGGAGCGTTTCGCTTTTGCCTTCTTGTTGTTTGAGCGTGACCGAGGTGGACGTTTCCGCGGCAAGGACGCCGTTGTGGACGTGGCCGTCGGTTGTGATCGCGGTGTAGCTGAAGTAGTTGGAATCGATCGCGCGGTTGGGTTCGATGATGTCTGTCAGCAGTTGGAGCGGCGAGCGTTCGCGGGAGTCGGAGATATCTGGCGCGAAGGAGACGCCGACGTTGTTGATTTTGTGGCAGATGGAGCAGCGCTTCTGGAAGACATCGCCGCCGTGGCGGGTATCGGCTTTGAGATTGAGGGCCGCGCGATACTGAGCGAGGACTTTTTCGCGATCGGCGGGAACTGCGGACGCCATCAGCTTCGCAGCGCGATCTTTGATCGCAGGATTCTTCTGTTGGAGCAATAACTTGGCATGGATGGGGTCGATAATGTTCGGTTTCAGGTTGCCGGCTTCGATCGTATCGAGCAGCAGGGTCGTACGTTTGGGGCTGGGAAGGATGTTATCGAGCACGGTGCGCTGGATTGAGGGCGTATCGCGCGGGAAATCGGCGAGGAGCTGTTTCCAGGGCTCGAGGTCGTCACTTTTCGCGAGCGCCGCGATGGCTCGCAGCCGGACGTTTTGGTTTTCATCGTGCGAAGCGAGCGGCAGAAGTGTTTTTGCAGCGTCGTCGGCGTAGGCCAACAGGTCGACGGCTTCGCAGCGATCTTCTTCCTTCTTATCGGTGGCGGCAGCCTCATTCGCGGCATTGGCGAAGGCGTCATCGAGTTGGCCGCGGGTTTTGTCATCGAGCTTTTCGCGCAATTGTTTGAGCGTCGTGCCGCGGCGGATTGTTTCGTTCAAGAAACCGGCGAGGCCGGGGCGGCCAAATTCGGCATTCGTGAGTAGGGATTCGATCGCGATGGCGTGCTCGTGGTCGTCGCTCGAGGCAGCGGCGAGGCGGGCGAGGCGATTGATGAACCTGGCGGGATCGGTGACGTTTGCTTGGACAGCGTAGGTGGCAGCGAGCATTTTTTGGAGCGTCGTGCCGCCGCGGTCGCCGGCGGCGATCAGCATGGCATCCTCTTCCCAGTGGTCGGCGCCATATTTTGGCGGGAGCGGAAGTGGCCGAGCCACTAGCAGGGCGCGGAAGCGGACTCTTGCGTCTTTGTTGTTGACGAGTTTGGCAATACGGTCTTTGAGTGGTTTGTTATTGGCAACGCGAGCGTCGGCGACCATCGCGGCTTGCTCGATGATCCGCGGATCGGGATCATCGCAGAGTTTCATGAGCACTTCGTCGTCGACAACATTCAGGCCTTCGAGTAAGCGGAGGGCTTGGATACGCGCGAGTTGCGATTTGCTGTTGAGGGTTGTTTCCCGGAGCTTGGGGGCGATCGACTTGTCTTGGCGTTCGAGCAGAAGTCGTGCGGCGGTTTGGCGAGTCCAGGAATTCGTGTTCGAGAGGACGTCGACGAGGGCGTCGCTCGACATTTCGCCGAGTTTCAGCTGATTGGGCGGATGGAAATCTTTTGGGGTGATGCGATAGAGGCGGCCTTTGTCCCAACCGGTGCGCAGGTTCGGGCGATGGCGGAGCTCTTCGGGCATCCACTCGGGGTGCTCGATGATTTGGCGGTACATGTCTACGACGTACATGGCGCCATCGGGGCCGACGTCGAGGTTTACGGGGCGGGTCCACTCGTCGCGGGAGGCGAAGAACTCGTGCGAGTGTTTTTCGAAGCTTTCGGCGAACGTGACGCCGTTGGGTTTGATGCTTTCGTGGTGGATGAGGTAGCCCGTGGGCTCGCAGGTGAAGATGTCGCCATAGTAATTGGCGGAGAGAGCGTTGCCGCGGTAGTCGAGGATGCCGCAGGCGGCTGTGAACTGGCCGGCGTGCAGGTTGGAGGTGGTCCAGGAGTGGCCGATGGGAAGGACGGGGGTGTAATTCGCGCCGAAGATGACGTGTTCCATGACGGCGTCGACCGTGACGAGCGGATTCTTTTTCACGTCGTGATCTTCGAGCACGATGTGGATCGCGGGGTCGCGGTTCGCGCAGACGAAGCGGTTGTTGTAGTCGTCGAACGTGAGACCGAACTGGGCTTCGCCGGTGACGGCTTCGAACTTGCGTGTGAGGGGATCGAATCGGAAGTCGCGGCCGCTGAGGGAGACGGGTTTTTCGTTGGGACGCTGGGCGTCGACGATCGTGCCGCCGCGGAGGCCGCCGGCGATGTAGATGTGGTTATCGAGCGCGAGCGTGGGATGGTTCGCGCGGAGTTGCTCGTTGAGCTGGGCGAAGCCGGTGTACCAGGTTTCGTTGACATCGGCTTTGTCGTCGCCATCGGTGTCTTTCATATAGGCGACTTTGCCGGCCATGGTCACAAAGACACCGCCCTTCCAAGGTTGGATGCCGGTGACGAATGAGAGGTTATCGGCGAACACGGTGGCGGTTTCGTAGAAGCCGTCGCCGTCCTTATCGCGGAGGATTGAAATGCGGGAGCGCTGAGGGGCGTCTTTGGTGGGGCCGGTGGGGTAATCGCACATTTGCGCGACCCAGAGGCGGCCTTCCTCGTCGAAGCGAATAGCGACTGGGCTGATGATGTTGGGTTCGCTGGCGACGAGCTCGACCTTGAGACCGGGATCGACTTCGATTTGCTTGAGCGATTCTTCGGGCGAGGAGGGAGGTGTGGCGGCGGGGCCATCAGCAGCGCGGATTTGTTGCGATATTGCCGCAACGCAAATGGTGCAGGCGGTGAGGAAACGTCGGGGGAAACGTGCGGACATTTATTGGAGTTCCTTGAGCAACCCGATGGCGGCGTCGGCCAGCTTTTCCCCCGTGCCTGGTTGGACTCGCGAGTTGGTGACTTCGTAGCTGCCTTCGGCGAAGGCCCGCTTCGTAGGGATGTAGGCGAGGTCGTCACCCGCTAGCTCGACGACGAGCGTGGTTTTGAACGGCGAGGCGGATTTGATCGCGAGGCCGAACTCGACGAAGATTTCGGACGGTAGCAGCACGATTGCCGTGTCGTGATTTAAGCGGACGGCCTGGACCTCGAGTTCGCCGGGATAGCCGGATTTTTTGAGGCGCTCGATATCGGTGATTTTGCAGGCTTGAGCGGCTTCGAGCATGCCGACTTCGCGGGCGGCGACGTGGGGCATTTTCGCGGTCGCTTTCGCAATTTCATCGGCGGAGAACTCTTGCAGAGGGGCGACAACTTTTGTGCTGCGAACAGCGAGGGCGGGTTCGCCATCTGATTTGATCGCGCCGTTTTGGATTGCCTCGATGACGGTGTCGCCGAGCATGCGGCCGATTTCATCGGCTTCACGCTGTTTCTCTTTGGTGACATCGCGGTGGTTGATGTTGCCGCAGGTGCCTGTGCCGAACAGCGTTTTGAAGTCAGGACCGAACGTTTCTTGGAGGCGCTTGCTGAGCGAGTTGAGGTAATCGGCCGAGAACAGTGTGCCGCCCGTGGTGTCGAGGTGCATTGCGAACGACACGATAGCGCTGGCGGGTTCTTTTGCGCCGGGTTTTGACAGCAGCACGACGCCGACTTGCGGGTCGATGGGGCCGGCGGGGCGGATGATCTCAGGGCTGTTGATCGGCGGGTTGAAGCGGACTGAACCATCTTTCATGTAAAAGCGGCGGTTGAAGGCGAGGCGGTTCTCAATCGCATAGCCGGATTTCAGCTCGATCGGTGCGAGGGCGGCGTTGGCTTGGACGATGGCGTCGGCGACTTTATCGATGAGGTGTGCGCGGTAGGCGCGCTATCGTACGGATCGGTGCCGTGTGCCTTTGCAGCGAGTTCGTGGAATTCGTCGTGCAGCGAGCTGAAATAGAGTGGGCCGGTGTGGGTGTGGGTGCCGGTCACCGCGATGTGGTCGACCGGGATGCCGGTATCGTGGCTCGCTCGCGCCGCGCGGGAGCTGAGATTTCGCGGGTGACGCCGACCAAATCGCAGAAGACGAAGGCGGCGGTTTCTTTGCCTTGGCGGAAGACGATCGCGCGGGCAAAGAGCGGGTCCTTCGTGCCGGTGCTGAGGCGTTCGTAGAAGTAACCGCTCATGCGGAAAGGCGTGGTCGGCGTGATTTCTACGAACGCAATGCCGGCTTCGAGTGGTTCGGCGGCGTTTGCGCGAAGTGATGTGACAACAAATGCCGTGACCGAGAGTGTGAGGGCCGCGACGAGGCGAGAATAGTTCATGCGGTTGAGCTCGGGGTGGGACTACTGTTTGGCGGGCGCCGGTTCGGGCGCTTTATCGAGCGGCCAGAGCTCCCAGCGGCGGTAGTCAACTTCCGCCAACTCGGTTTGCAACTGTAGCCGGCCGGCGTGCGGGGAGACGTCGAACGCTTCGTTCACCTTCGTGCCGTTGACGTAATTCGTGACGTGGCCGCCGTCGCTGATAACGTCGATGCGGGTCCATTGGCCGTGGGGGCTGTCTTTATCTAGCGGACCGCGAAAACCCTTTTCGTCTTTCCAATCGGGATCGCGGCCGAACCAATTTACCCGTTTGTAGGCGTGCGGTTTGTACGTTTCGCGGTCGCCGTCTTGTTTCCAGATGACCTGGTCGCGGTCGTGACGCACGTTGCAGGTGTAAGTCAGCGGCATGAGTTTGCCGTGTTCATCGACGCCGGGGACGGGCACGAAGTCGCCGACGCCGCCTTCGATGATTTGCACTTCGAGCGAGGGCATCCACGTGCCGTCGTAGCCGCCATCTTTACCGTTGCTGTGAATGAGGAAGCCTGAGTCGCGGGCGTGCGTTTCGCGGTCGTGCCACGTGCGTTCGCCCCATTTGAATTCGACGATAGCGTGGTAATCGCGGTACTGTTTGTTCGTGACCAGCGCGCCGAGGCCATCGCCGCTGATGTGGAGATTGCCATCGACGACGGAGAAAACTTTACGCGGGTCTTCGCGATGGGTGTCTTTCAGCCAGGTGTAGCAGTCGCCGAGCGTTTTGCCGTCGAAGAGTTGGATGACGTTGCCTTTTGGCGAGATGGCGTCGGCGTCACTGGGGGTGTCGCCGATTTCTACGGCCCTAGTACAATTTGTGAATCCCGCGATCGCCAAGGACAACAGTAACCATGCGGCATGCGCGAGCCGCGACGAGCGTGTACTTGTCTTGTGCCAGCGCATGGTTTGCCTCAATGCATTTCCGCTTGGACGGTGCCGATGCCGCCGCGGTAGTAGCTGAATTTTACGTGCGAGTGGTCGGCAAGGAGGGACATTGGCACGCTAGAGTCGGGCACCCGTTTGCTGATCATGAGCGCGGTGAGTCGAATGCCGAATGGATTGTCGTGGTGGCCGGGATGCCAAATGGAAACGCAATCGGCCTTCCAGGTTTCGAACGGGCCGACCGTGGCTGCGCGTGTCGGCACTTGCGGCACGTAGCCACCGCCGGACGTGCGGGCGTTTTGGATGACGGTCATCGGATGAAGGTCGGTGATGCGTGTTTTGAGCTGCAGATATTTGCCGGGCGGCGGGGGTTCATCTTTCCACTCGCCTTCGCGCTTGGGAGGGTCGTTGAATGCCCAGTGTTTCACTTCGCCCTGCCCGCCTTGCATGATTGCGCAGTGAACGTCGTCGTAACTTTGCGAATAGGTTTCGAGTTCGACCGGGAAGTGAATGTTTTTGGCCGGCATTCGCAGCTCGGGTCGAATACGGTTGAAGCACAGTTCCATATCGGCCTTTGCGAACGAGAGCGGATGGTCGGTTGGAACTGGTTTGCCATTCTCGATCCACTCGTCCATTCCCCAAAAATGGGCATCGTGAAGCTTGAGATCGAGTGCGTTTACGATACGTGCGACGAGGGGCAATTGTTCGGTGGGGCCGATCGGGCCGCAAATGCCGACGGGGTTGTCTGGCGTGGCTTGCTGCCAGGCGCGGATGTATTCGAGCGCCTCGGCACAGTAGAACTCTTCGAGCGTGTCGAAGATCGTGACATCGAAGCCGTCGCGGGATAGTTGAAGCAAGTCGTCAGGCGATAGGCGTGCGGCATCGGCCAGCAACTCGGAATCGAGCGTGGTGTAATCCCACCAATCGGGGGCAACTTTGCTGATGGGTCTGGGCATGACTTATTTAATTGCCACAAAAAGGCACGAAAAGACACAAAAACCTTTGTTGTTACGCCGTGGCTTACACGAATGCACTCTAAGTTTTTCTTTGTGCGTTTTTGTGACTCTTTGTGGCGATTCGATTTCGTTGATTTACTTGGTGAATAGCGAGCTCAATAGGTCATTGGTGGGAAACGGATGGCCGCGATGTTGGATGAAGGCTTCAGCATATTCTGCGCCGATCTGCTTTCCACGTTCGGCGCTATATCGTTTCATGGCGTCGATGTATTCATCCATGCCGTGGTGGGCGCGAAGCCAATCGCGCTGCGAGGCGTGGCAAGCCAGCATCTCGATTTTGCGGTCGAGTTGCGGCGTAATATCGATGCAAGTGGTGGGGGTAATTAAGTCGCCCGAGTAGGGATCGCGTCCTTCCACGGGATCACAATAGTATAGCCAAGGGATCGCGGAGCCGTCGATGAGCGGCAACTGCGACGCGTTTGGAATCGCGTAGCTGAATGCGGCGGCGCGAGCTAATAGGTGGACCTGCTCGTGGTCCAGCATGTAGTCGTGGCGTGGGTGCGTGAACAACAGAGCCGGAGCGACCTTACGCAGCAAGTCGATCGCCTTACTGATGGTTGGCTTGTCGAAGGCGACGTGTACATCCGGCTCGTCGAGGCAGTGGTACGTCGCGCCGATCTTTGCGGCGGCCTGGATGCCTTCCTGGCGGCGGATCGCGGCGATTTCGGCGCGTCCCAACGTTGCGGAGCCGCAGTCGCCGGCCGCGACGGTTGCGATGTGAATTTCCCAACCGGCATCGGCGAGCCGAATGAGGGTGCCGGCACAGAGGATCTCGGCATCATCCGGATGCGCGAGCAAGGTCATGGCGACGCGGCGCTTGGGTTCGTTGTTCATTGCGATGCGTCGCTAGTTGTGCGCTCTGGTTTTACTCGGCCGCCGAAATGGCCTTCGCACGTTTGGCAGCCTTCGTCTTGAGCACTACATCGTTACCCCACAGTGGCGGCACGTTGAGCTCGTTCCACTTGTCCCATGCGGCCTGCAGTTCCTTGGCTTTATTGGGATTCGATTTGATCAGGTTATGCGCTTCGCCAGCATCGTCTTTCAAATTGTAAAGCTTGGCATCGGTCACGACACCCTCTTTGCCATCGGCGGCGGGATCGTAACGCACGAGTTTCCAATCGCCGCGACGGATCGCCATTTGGGGGCCGAAGCGCCAATACAGGGTATCGTGCGGGCCACTCTTCTCCTTGCCGTTGAAGTACGGAAGCAGATCGAACCCATCGAGTTTCGCGCTGGCCGGCGCTTCGATGCCGGCGGCTGCCAGGGCGGTTGGCACGATATCCAGTTGAATAACGGGCTCATCGTACACTTTGCCCTCTGGTACGTGCCCGGGCCAGCGGACGAAGAATGGCACATGGATGCCACCTTCGAGCGTGGTACGTTTTGAGCCTCGGAACGGATCGTTGCGCGAGGCGTTGATCGTGGTGCCTTTCATCGTTGGGCCGCCGTTGTCGCTGATGAAGAACACTAGCGTTTTTCTGTCGAGGTTCTTTTCGTGGACCTTGTCGAGCACTTTGCCAACGTTGTCGTCCATTGCGGACATCATCGCGGCATACGTGCGGCGTTTTTCGTCTTTAATATCTTTGAACTTTTCGAGGCGGTCGTCCGTGGCGTTCATCGGCGTGTGAACTGCGTTGAACGCAAGGTATACGAAGAATGGTTTATCGGAGTTTTTATCGATGAACGCGGCGGTCTCGCGGCCGAACGCATCCGTCAGGTATTCTTTTTCGTGTTCGTGCACATCGCCACGCAACATGAGCGGCTTCGCGTCGGGGAAGTAGCCATGCGAGCCGCCGAGGAAGCCGTAGAATTCTTCGAAGCCTCGTTGCTGCGGACGGAATTGCGGCGCACTGCCAAGGTGCCACTTGCCGATCAGCGCGGTGGCGTAGCCGGCGTCTTTGAAGCGCTGAGCGACGAGCGTCTCGCTGACCGGCAGGCCGTCTTGGCCGGTCGATTCGAGCGCTTCATCTTGTTCCTTACCGCCGGCGCCGACTTTCTTTGCGGCCTTCTTGTTCGGCTTGCCTTGGCCCGGATTCATTTCGTGGCCGAAGCGGGTTTGGTAGCGGCCGGTGAGCAACCCGGCACGCGTCGGCGAGCAATACGGCGCCGAGTCATAGCCATTCGTGCAGCGGACGCCGGCGGCGGCGAGCGCATCGAGATGCGGCGTGGGGATATCTTTGCAGCCTTGCACGCCGACATCGGCAAAGCCCATGTCGTCGCCAACGATCAGCAGAATGTTGGGTCGGTCATCCGCAGTTGCGATCGCTGCGAATAGCAGAGAGCAGCATTGAATGCCGACGAACGAAAGAAGTGGCTTTCGAAAAACTAGCATCGCCTTATGCCCCATAACGTGACTTTGACAACCGAGTGGACAACCGAGTGGCGCACGCCCGCTATGATGCGGCGTTGCGCTGGTTCTAACGTAATGCAACGTCGCGCGGTGTCAAGGATTGGGCCGGCGGGCTTGTAGCTATGCCGAGATTTTGCGGGGCAACTAATCGTCGTCGTGGTAGCGAAGTGAGACGAGGATGCATGGGCCGTGCGCGATCACGCTGGCGCCGGCGACCTCAGCGGCCTGGATTGCAGATTCGCTCTCGGCACCTGGCTGCATCCAGATGTGTTTGATGCCGAGCTGAAGTGCCTCATCAACGATTCGCTCGGTCACTTTGGGCGGAGTGATGATCGAGACGCCATCGAACGGGCCGGGAGCGGAGGCGAGGTCGGGGTAGGCGGTGAGACCTTCGACCTCGGGGGCGGTGGGATTGATTGGTACGACGTCCAATTTGTTCTGCTGGTAGACGCGCAGAACTTTGTTGCCGTACTTGCTGCGATCAGTTGACGCGCCGACGACGGCGAAGCGTTTGCCGGCGAGGAAGGATTGGATTTTGGATTGAGAGGACATTTTGTTTTAACCACGGAGACACGGAGACACGGAGAGCACGGAGAAGAAATGATCAATTAGAAACCAAAAGCGATGATGTCGGCGTCGGTAAGTTGGTGTGTGCGAGAATCATTTTCCCCACTTCAGACAATAATATCATCCGGCCAGATTTGAAATGATTCGTACTGCGGCGTGTCATCGTAGACCGAGAGTCGATGGCCGCTTGCGAATGTGAGCGAGAATGATTTGGGCGGATCAATGCTATATTCCGCCACGTCCTCGTTGAAGATGACGTGCACCCTATATGCATCGCGCTCGCTGTGATCGCAAGCTCTATCAATCACCTTGCCATCGCTATCAGTCAATTCCCAGCGGCCTTGCACACTAATCGTACCGCTTTGCCCGAACCGGAAATGAATCCCGTCCATGCCTACACAGACTTGGCAAAGGAAATCCCCAACGAAGCGCTGAAGTGGCAAGTCCGCCGGTACGCCGTACATAGGAATGCCTCCGCTGCCATCTCGATTAGTTCTTTGATCGTCCGTACGTGGCCCGTTAGGTTGCTGGCCATCCCTGATGACGTGTGGTTATTCATTGGGATTCGGTAGTGGTCACTTGCATTTCCTCCGTGTCTCCGTGGTTATTTGTCTGAAAGAATTGTGGCGAGCTGTTCCAACAGACCTCGTTGGGCTTCGATAATTCTCTCCGATGCCTCTTTGAAATCAAACCATTCGGCGCGGTCTACTTCGGGGAACTCGCGCATTTTACCGGAGCGTGGTGGCCATTCCATCGAGAAGGTGTTGCTTACAACTTCGCCAACTTCGAAGTCCGCGGCAACGGCCCATGCGTGGACTGTTTTGCCGCCGCGCTGTTTGATGGGCGTTAGTGGCGTGAATTGGCCGTCGACCTTGAGGCCTGTCTCTTCCAGCAGCTCACGCTTGGCGGCGGTGAGTGGATCTTCGGTCGGTTCGAATTCTCCTTTGGGAATCGACCAGGCGCCGAGATCTTTGTTCTGCCAGAACGGGCCGCCGGGGTGAACGAGGAATATTTCGAGCACATCGTGGCGCTCGCGATAGATCAATAAGCCGGCGCTCTGCTTTGGCATCGCGTTACGCGCTCAAACGTTGCGGCGCGGAGAGGCGATCGAAAAGTCGACGAACCTCGGCTTCGAGCTTCGGAATGGCATCTTCGGGGGCGGCACAATCGAGGTCGTGGACCTGCCAGTATTCGATCCGATCGCGCCAGGCTGGAAAGTTGGCTTCAAAGCGGTGCCGATGTTCGGCTTCTTTGACGGCGACAATGTGATCGGCTGCGGCGAGGTCTGCTTCGGTGACGGGACGCGGGAAACGATCGCACGTATCGGAATGAATGCCGCGCTCCTTGAGGCACGATATCGTGTGGCGCGAAATGGGGCCGTAGTTGTAGCCGTCGATCGCCAAACCGCGTGAATCGGCAACCCAACCGATATCGTGCTGGTCGGCGAGCCAGTTAAAGTAGATCTCGGCGAAGCGGCTGCGATAGTAATTTCCGGTGCAGAGGAAGAGAACTCGTTGCTTCATTTTCATGGTGAGTGTTCGGCGGGGTGATTTGGAGACTTGCTCCGTTCGGATGGTTACATTTATTGTGACGAAGATTACAGGTCGGGTGTAGACGGGAAAAGGTCAAAACAACGCGATAGCTTGGGTGAAATTATGAGGCGGGCGATTATGGGTAACGAGAAATTCGGTTGGTTGTGGCTTGCGATGGTGATTGTCGTGATCGGGGCAAGTGAAGCCCGATCTGCGGAACAGTTGGTGCATTACGAGGGGCGTGCGGGAGGCACCGGCAGCGGAAAGCGAGTCGTGCTCGTTTCCGGCGATGAGGAATACCGCTCGGAAGAAGCATTGCCGCAACTCGCAAAAATCTTGTCGACGGAGCACGGGTTCGATTGCACGGTGTTGTTTGCGATCAACCCAAAATCAGGATTCATTGATCCGAATTATCGCCAGAACATTCCTGGTCTTGAGGAACTCAAGCAGGCAGACCTAATGATCATTTTCACACGGCGGCGCGATTTGCCGGATGATCAGATGCAGGCGGTGGACGAATATTTGAAATCTGGCAAGCCAGTGCTTGGCATGCGGACGGCGACGCACGCATTTTTGCCAGCAGCCGATTCGAAGTGGGCGAGATACGGTGATACTTATGCTGGTGACGACACGGCGTGGCGTAATGGCTTTGGCCGACTAGTGCTCGGCGAGACCTGGGTGAATCACCATGGCAAGCACAAACACGAGAGCACGCGCGGCGTTATTGCGCCGGGCGTCGCAGATGACCCGATTTTACGCGGCATTAAGGACGGCGAGATTTGGTGTTCAACCGACGTGTATGAAGTGCATCTGCCGTTGCCGGGCGACTCGAAACCGCTTGTGCTAGGACAAGTGACGGTGCGCAAAGGGGCTTTTGACGAAAATGATCGACTGTACGGGATGCGACCCGATGATGGCCCGGCCGTGAGCGGTGTGAAGAACGATCCGATGATGCCTGTCGCGTGGACGAAGACGTATCAGATTCCAGACGGCAAACCGGGACGGGCGTTTTGTACGACGATGGGAGCTTCGGTTGACCTGCTTAATGAAGGCGTGCGGCGGTTGCTCGTCAACGCGGCGTATTGGTGCGTTGGAATGGAGGACAAGATTCCAGTCGGCGGAACGCAAGCTGAGATTGTGGGCAAGTATGATCCATCGCAGTTCGGGTTCCGCGATGACGCGTATTGGGCGGATCGGAAGATGTCGGTGGATGAGGTTTTGAAGGACGCGGCATCGAAGTAGCTCTAATGAGAGGCTTTGCACCTTTATTGTCACAACGATGGGTATAAAACCCTCGCCTTCAGGCGAATCCTTTAGGTTTTACGATTTGCTAGACTGGCGGGATGGAAAATTATCGCACGGGACCGCACAGTCGCTTCGATATTAAGTATCACTTTGTATGGGTGACGAAGTATCGGAAGTCGATTTTGACAGGCGAGGTTGGAGTTCGTGTACGGGATTTGGTGCGGGAGGTCTGTCGGACATACGAGATCGAGATTCTGCAAGGAGCGGTGTCAGGGGATCACGTGCATGTGCTGTTGTCGTGTCCGCCGAAGCTCTCTCCGAGCAAGATCATGCAGTACATCAAAGGGAAGACTTCTCGCAAGTTAATGATGGAGTTTAAACACATTCAAAAGCAATACTGGGGTCGCCACCTGTGGGCCCGGGGCTACTTCGTGGCGACCAGTGGGAACGTGACCGACGAGGCGATCGCGGAGTACATTCGCAGCCAAGAGGGCACGGAACCAAGTGATGGTGATGACAAATTTCAAGTAACCCCTTCGTGAGCGAAGGACTTCAGTCCGTAGCTCACGAATCCTCGAACCTACCGGCTTCTAGCCGGTAGTAGTTCAGTCCTAAATCACGTTGAGTTTAGGTGCAGGTAAGTTAATTTCGGTGCAGCCAAAACTCGGATCAATCCCGAACTCTGTGGTGGGCTTTTTCGTGCGCCGTGGTATCATTAGGGCCATGACACACCGCAAGCTGCGAATCGCATGGTCAGTCAGTTGTAGCATCCTCTGCATGCTGCTGTTCGCATTGTGGGTGCGGAGTTGTTCGACAATAGACATAGTCGGGCGTGGCTTTTTTTCGACGTCGGAAACGACGCTCGTCTCAATTATTTCGGAGCATGGGGCGGTAGCTTTTCATCGCCGGCCAATTCCGCCAGGAGAAAACCTTCTCGGCCTTACGGATCATTGGACTCACCACTCGGCAATGGTCAAATCGAACTCGGGCAATTTCTTGTGGCAAAACCAGAATGGGGAAACGTGGATTCAGTTTCCATACTGGTTACCCGGTATTGTCATTGCCGCTGCTGCTTGGATGCCTTGGCTTGGACTTGGCCGTGTGGGCGGTAAAATGAATTTAGGTGCAGCCCGCCGAGTTTAGGTGCAAGTCGCAACTTCGCGACGGTATAGGTGAAATGCCTCTAATGAGAGCTGCGCAATGAATGATACCGGCGGCGAAACTCAGGTGTCATTCCCGCGCAAGCGGGAATCCAGTCATTCAACCGTGGGGCCTAGATTCCCGCCTGCGCGGGAATGACGCAGTTCGATAAAACGACCAACGGCTGCGCAGGGATCAATAATAAATGACAAAGAGCGGCGGCCGTGTCCGAGGGTCTTCACCGATGGGCACTTGGTGAATATCTCGTACACGAACCGCCACTCTCATCCCAGGAGAGAGATTCTCCGATTGCTATCGTCGCCGAATGGCTTGAACTAATGCCGCGACTTTGGCTGCTGCAGTCGTCTTTTTGGCCGCGCTCGTGGTGGTGGTTGAGGTGCTCGTGGTGCCTGTGGTGGTCGTCGTACCGGTGTCGCCCGTGCAACCGTGGCCGCTGCCGGTTTCTGATCTTGCACCGCCATGGCCGTGCTCGCCTCGGCCGCAGCCGTGTTCGCCGTTTATTTGATCGCCAGGACCCAGCGTCGTTGTTCCGGCGACCGTGCCGGTGTCGCCGACAGTGATACTGTCGTCGGCGTTCTTGCTCACGGCTTTCAAGTTGCCGCTGATCGTGCCGTTATGAAGGAACACGTTGACGCCATTACCAAGGCTGGCGAAGACGTTATCGGTGATCGTGGCGGTTTGCTCGATTGTTACGGTATCGTTACCATCGCGGCCGTTGTAACGTAGCGATCCGCCAATCGTACCGGCGATTGTTGCGGTGTTGGTACCGCTGCCGAGGTCGATCGAGGCGTTTTTTGTGACTGCTGACGTGGTGGTGAGCGAAACCGTGTCCGCACCGTCGCCGCCTGATACTCGCAAGTTGCCGCCTACGCTGCCATTGAGCGTGAGGCTATTGTCGCCATTTCCGAGGCACGCAGATACGCCGTTGGTAACTGCTGCCGTTGATGCGAGGGTGACCGTGTCCGCGCCCGATCCGCCGCGGACGCTCAGGCTACCGAGCGTGCCGTTCACCGTGAGGCCGTTATCGCCATTGCCAAGTTTTACGTTGGCATTGCCGGTGATGGGCGTATCCAGCTCTACGGTATCTGCTCCGGTACCGCCTTGGTAAACGAGGCTGGAAGCGGTACCGTTCGAAACGGTGAACGAATTGGCCCCGTCGCCAAGGTTTGCGTTCACTTGGTTCACGGATTGGCCGTTGAGGTCAAGCGTCACCGTGTTGTCGGCACCGGCCGTGGCATCGATGCTGATCTTGATGTCTTTCGTTACGCCTGTGAGTGTCGTGCTATCGGCGATCAACACGCCGTTGTCATGCACTTCGTACCCGCCAGAACTCACCGCGACGATTTGCACCGCACCATCGGCGTCACCCTTGATGACCAAATTTCCATCGGTCACGGCGGCCGTGACAGCCAGAGCCAACCTCTTTTCAAGTGATTCGAACCTTGAACGTCGATGGGTGACCATGATGATGCCTCTCCATAAAACGTGACTAAGTCCTGTTCCGGCCCCAACTCACCGCGATTTGCCCAAACGCCGCTGGCCGCGGAGCCTTGTGCCGCGAATGATTCCTTCGCCGCTTCGTAAACGGCAGACCAAAAGATCTTTGGGCAGCGGAAGTGCGCGTTTGCTTGTTAATTACCCTGACCGGAGTTCAGTTCGCCGCGCCACACAGAAGTGGGGAATCTGGCCAAAATGGCCGGATTTGTGCCGAAAACGCGGTACCAGTGGACATGCCACCTGGTTTGAAACAAGTGGCAGCAGCCGAATTGGCTGCTGAGCTAATCAGAAAACGCGGTTTTCGGCGAGAAAAACAGGTTCTGCCGATTTTCCGTTGCGCAGGCTCGCGCGAATCGGTCCAGACCCCGGAGGATAGGTGGTCGTACGCGAGGCTTTTAGGCAGGGCACCTTATAATGAGTGTGATGGCAACCGAAATCGAAAATTCGATGAAACGCGGCAGCTCAAACCTAGAGGGACAGCAGGATAAAGTGTCTGGCAGCAGGTCGGGACGATCATCTGCTGCTGGCGGGCTGTTAGATCGGGCCCGGCATGGAAGTAAGAGCAGCCTGGGCGCGCTGTTACAGCAATATCGTAATTATCTTGTGGTGTTAGCTTCGATGCAGATCGAGCGGCGACTGCAGCCCCGGGTCAGTCCGTCGGACGTTGTGCAGGAAACGATGCTGCGGGCGCACAAGAACTTCGCGCAGTTTCGCGGCACCACCGAGCCGGAGTTGCTGGCCTGGCTGCGTCAAATCCTGGTGAATAATCTGGCGAAGTTCGTCGAACAGCACATGCTGGCTGCGCGGCGAGATGTTCGTCGGGAAATTTCGATGGAACGAATCGGGGCCGCTCTCGAACACTCGACGATTCAATTGGCGGCGCTGGTGCCGGCGGCGACAAAAAGCCCAAGTATGGCCGTGCAGCAGCGCGAAGAGGCGGTGGTGCTCGCCGATCGGCTGTCGCAGTTGCCGGAAGATTATCGTGAAGTGCTTGTCTTGCGCAATTTGAAAGGCTTGGCTTTCGAAGAGATTGCGCAGCGGATCGATCGATCTGTGGGCGCGACCCGAATGTTATGGTTGAGAGCGATCGAAAAGTTGCGGTCCGTCTATCGCAAAGAGGATTCGAGCGAGGGTTGAATTGAAATCGGAATCCACCAGGACGCAAGCCGCGTTTCCCGATCAGGAACGCTTAACGCGCATCCTCGATGATTATCTTGTCGCAATTGAACAGGGCAGGTCGATCAGCCCTGAAGAGCTGCTTGCGCAACATCCGGAGGATGCGGCGCAGTTGCGCGGATACCTCAGTGGTCTGAATCTGTTTCACGCCGTGGCTGTGGCCCCGGCCCAAGCGCTTGGCGGTATTGCGCCGGCTGATATTGGCGTACCCACCGCACTTCAAACCATCGGCGATTACCGATTGGTCCGTGAAATCGGCCGCGGAGGAATGGGCGTCGTTTATGAAGCGTGGCAAGTTTCACTGCGGCGGCGAGTGGCGCTAAAGGTGTTGCCGTTCACTTCCGCCCATGACGCCAAGCAAATTGGGCGATTCAAGAACGAGGCTCAGGCGGCTGCGCAGGTTCAACACCCGAATATCGTGCCTGTGTTCGCTATTGGCGAAGAAAACGGCGTGCACTACTACGTGATGCAGTTGATCGAAGGCCAGTCTCTTACCGGACTGCTCGGTTCGCTGCGCACCGGCGACCATGCAGCCTCGGATGCAACAGTTCCAAACAATGCCCTCACGTACAACAGTCGTCGAGGTAGCGGGCCCGTTGGTTCAAACTCGCAGCCGGTCCGGGCAAGCGATACATCACTGCCGATGCGATCGAGCGAAACGCTCGACCATATTCGCGTCGTGGCACGCATGGGAATTCAAGCTGCGGATGCGCTGCACGCTGCTCACGAATACGGTATCGTCCACCGCGATGTTAAGCCCTCGAACTTGCTGCTCGATGACCAGGGCAAACTCTGGGTAACCGACTTCGGCCTCGCCCGTTGCCGCGAGAATCAAGGTCTTACGCAAACGGGCGATGTGCTCGGTACGATGCGCTACATGAGTCCCGAACAGGCGCTCGGCCGCACGGCGCTCGTCGACCAGCGCACCGATGTGTACTCGCTTGGACTGACGATGTATGAGCTCGCCACGCTCAACCATCCGGCCGATGAGTTTGGCGAAATTCAGCAGCTATTCGACCGCAATCGGCCTGCGATTCGGCCATTGCGGTATTGGAATCGACACATTCCGCACGATTTCCAAACGATCGTGTTCAAGTGCATCGCCGAGTTTCCGCAAGAGCGATACAGCTCGGCCAAAGAATTATCGGCCGATTTGGAACGCTTCATGGACGGCCGCCCAATATTGGCGAGTCCGCCGAGTGTTATTTCCCGGCTCGGCAAATGGACGAAGCGGCACCGTGGACTGGTTTCCGGCGCGGCCGCCTTGTTGTTGGTGACGCTGGTCGGACTTGGCATCAATGCCAGGATGCTTTCTAGCGAACGATTAGCCGCCAAAGAGCACGCGCTGTTGCAAGCGAAAGATAACCTGCGACAGATGGGCGGGTTGTTGACGATGTTCACGGAAGACTTGTCGGATAATCTCGCTGGAATTCCCGGTGCCGAGGGAGTCCGCCAGAAAGTATTGGAGAACGGCGTTGCTTATCTAAAGCAATTTGAAGCGCAGGCGATCGACGACCCAGCGTTCATGGCGGATTCTGCTACCGGCAAGAGTCAGCTCGGTATGCTGTACGAGAAACTTGGTAAGCGCGATCAGGCGTTGGAAACGTACGTTGCAGCTACGAACGCATGGCAAACCTTGGTGGACCGCGATCCGACGAACGTAGAATTTGGACGCCAGTTAGCGCTATCGCTAAATAATCTCGCCCTGCTAACGGCCAGCAGCGGACGCCCACCAGAAGCCGTGGCAATGTTGCAGCGAGCGATGGAATCGCAAAAGCGGCTCGCAGCACAAGACCCGAGTGCAAGTGACATTGTCGGCGAACTGGCCACGACGCACAGCAATTTGGGTTTAGTTCTTCAGCAGATGCAGGCGAAGGATGCTGCAACATCCGAATTCCGAGACGCGATTGCACTGCAAGATCCACTCTTAAAGTCCAAACCAAATGATGCGCGTTTGATGCGTGGTCTCGCTGCCAGCTATAACAATCTTGCGGCGCTCGAACAGAACCATGATCCGATAGCCGCCGACGAACATTACGAAAAGGCGACGGCATTACAACTTCAATTAGTGCGCACCGACCCCGTCAATCGGAACCATCAAGCAGAACTTGGTCGGACCTACAGTAACCTTGGTTTCTTAGAGGCAGATAACAAGAACTGGAATCGAGCCGAAGTGTGGTACGGCGACGCGATCCAGCTGCAAGAGCGGCTCGTCAAGGAATCGCCATTCGCTGGCACGTATCGTCGCGACTTGGCAATCAGCTACAACAACCTTGGAATGGCTCAAAGTCGCGCGAGTAAGTATGCCGAAGCGGAGGAATCATTCCAGAAAGCGATCCACGCGCAAGACATTCTGCTCGCAGCGCAGCCGACCGACCCGCAAGTGTTGAGCAATCAGGGTGGCGCGTGGAATAACCTTGGTATGCTTTGCGATCGGCAGCATCGCGCGGCCGACGCAGCGGACGCCTATCAAAAGGCGATTCACTTTCAAAGTGATGCGTTGGCCAACAGCGAAGACAAGGACGCCTACCGCTCTGTTCTCAGCCGTCATTACTTCAACTACGCTCGCAATCTCGCCGCGCAGTCGAAGTACGACGAATCATTGAAGGTGATGGTGGACCTGAAGAAGCTGTGGTCGGGTAAGCCCGAGCGGCTGTTCGCGGTTGCGAAGGAAATGGCAAAGCTCGATCGCCAAATCACCGTTAAAGCGGCGAGCGACAAGTCGCAAGCAGCGTGTAGGCAGGCGGCGATTGAAACGCTTCGCGAAGCCCTCGATGGGGGGTTGCCGAAGGACCATTTGAAGGACGCGTCGTTCGCGATGCTATCGAAATCACCCGAGTTTCAACAACTCGTCGAAGATCCGAAGATCGGGCTGAGCTCTCCAGAAAAAGCTCAGCCGGCAAATATTAGTCGCGTAAATTGAACCGTATTGCTACGATAAAGGCGAACACAGGAACGGGTGTGAAGAGCATGTCTAGCCTCCCAAAGAAATCGCGCCGCGCAAGCCGTGCGAAGCGCGGCCAGCAACCGGCGCGAGTCTGGCAATTTGAGCAGCTCGAGAGTCGAGCGATGCTCGCGGTGATGGGGCCGATGCCGTATTACGCCGGCGACCATGGTCCGCAGACGCTGAGTTTTAGCGAACCGCATCGTTTCGAAGCGACAATGTTCGTGCCGCCGCAATTTCAGCAGAGCTGGACTGCGAGCCCAGTCGATCGCGGTTGGGATGGCGGACCCATGCATGGCGGCTTCCATGACGATCGCATGATGTTCGGTCAGTTCGACGAGCCGTTTGAAGCGACCAATGATGTTCCGGCGAATCTGGCTCATTCCAACTACACTCAGCCGGCACCGCCACCGCCGACAGCCTACGAACCGCAGGTTGTTATACGAGAAGTATGGTTGTTTTATGATAACCCGGTCTCGCAGACGACGGGCGGCACTGTGGCGACGCCTTCGTCTTCGCCGAAGCCAGACAATCCACAACGTTTAGTCGACCTACCAGGCGGCCCAACAAATCCGAATCCAGGTCCTTTAGCTACAGACGCACACTACAATTACAATCTTGATGGCGCTGCCGGCCAATTGGCTGGATTACTGTCATCGACTTCAAGCAGCGCTACTTCAGCGATATTGCAAACGACGCGGGAGATCGAGCCAGCCACATTCGTCTGGACGGGCGCACTCGATGCCGCTCTGCAGTCGTATACTTCGCAATTGCTCCTCGCGACTAGCGCGGCGAGCGGCCAGATGGCAACTTCGATTAAGTCGAGCGATCAATCGTTGTCAAACAGCGATCCTGCCGACGACTTTATTCGTCTCGGCGAGTCCGCTTCACAAGATTTGTTCGCTGCTTCAACTGATGCGATCGTGCAAGAGCGGGCCGAAGTCGAAGCCGTGCTGAAAAACTTGAAAGATGCGGACGACTTGCCAAGCAAGCTGGATGGATCTGACTTGGCAAACGCGATCGGCGCACCACAAGACCAGGAGGGGCAGATTGCTGACCTCGTGTTTGGAAGCACCTTTGATCTCGCCGATGCCGATGGTGGAATGATCTTGTTGAAAGCCACTGGAGACGCGAACGAAAGCCCGATCAGTTTGGCGAGTGTCGCCGAAGCTCATCCCGATTTGTTCAGCGGCCACGTCGGGGTCGAGCCTTCTATCGGTTTGTACCAAGCGATCGATATGGGCGTCGAAGAGCTTTCTGCGACCGAGAATGCGCCAGTTGCCAAACCGAGCGCGCAACCATCACAACAGGCGAAGCCTGATAACCGCTACTCCTCCAACGCTGGCAACGGCACAAGCTCGCGAAAGGCGGCGGCTGCCTTGACAGTTTCGACTTTAGCGGGCGGGCTCCTGTGGGTTGCATCGCGTAAGAAGTCCGACGAGGATGACGCGGAAGAACTCTCTGCATCGCAACTCACCCGCTAAGCTGGTCGTTTCCCGACTCGAGATCGGACGGCCCTGCATTCTGCGTACGTTTGTCGCACCCCTGCTCTGTTCGACGCCAACCCCGCTATACTGTGCCTAATTGGCACAAGTTTCGCAAAGCGGGTGAATAATGGATGCAGCGATCGGATTGGGAGTAATCGGCTGCGGTGGCTTCGGGTTGTTTGCACTGCAGCAATTCGCACAGACGCCGGGCATCCAGCTCGCGGGAATGGCTGCGACCGCGCGGCCGGCCTCGATTGCAGCGGCGAAGAGATTTGGTCTCGATGATCTCGATGAGATCGAACGGCTGTTGGCCCGGCCGGAGGTAGATCTCATCTACATCGCCACGCCGCCGTTTTTGCACTTCGACCAAGCGCGGCAGGGGCTGGAAGCGGGCAAGCACGTCATCTGTGAAAAGCCGCTTGCTTTAACGCCCAATCAGGCGGACGAGCTGATCGCAATCGCCCGCAAGAAGGGGCGGCTTCTCGTGGCGAATCTCATGCAGAGATATAATCCGCTGTTCGAAATTATTCGGCGGTTGGTCGAGCAGAAGTTGCTCGGTGCCCTGCTCCACGGATATTTCGAGAACTACGCTTCGGATGAAAACTTGCCGGCCGAACATTGGTTTTGGGACCGCGCGAAGAGTGGCGGAATCTTCGTCGAGCACGGCGTCCACTTCTTCGATATGTTCACGGGCTGGCTGGGACCGGGTAAAGTTGTTGCCTCACAAGCGAGCTGTCGCGCGGAAACCAAAATCGAAGATCAGGTGCAATGCACTGTGCGTTACGGCGACGCGCATGTGAACTTTTACCATGGCTTTACCCAACCCGGCCGCCTCGATCGCCAAGAGCTGCGGCTTGTGTTCGAGCAAGGCGATGTGTTGCTGACGGGTTGGGTGCCCACGTACGCGCGTGTCCACGCGATCGCCGACGAATCAATGATGAGGGCTATCGCCGAATTGTTCGCTGGTGCGCGGATCGACGTCCTCGCCGCGTATGGCCCGAAAGACCGGCGCTGCGTCGGTCACGGGCGCGAATACGACGTCTACCAAGAGTTTGAGCTACATTGGGGCGAAGGCCGCCAAAAGTCGCGCGTTTATTGCGAGTTGCTGCGAGCGTTCATGTCCGACCAGGCGGCGTGGATTCGCGACCCGACGCACGTCCGGAAAACAACTGAGCAAAACGGCCGCGACTCTGTCGCGATGGCCTGTGCCGCAGATCGAATGGCACATCAATCGAGTGGCTGAGCTCCTCACAGTCGGTCCTCAAACCTCGTCGGCTGAATTGAAAAGATTTCCGGCGACAACGAATTATGATCAAGCGAATTACGACGCACCTGATGCTACGTCCGGAAGACGTTAAGCCGAGCCATCCCGAGTGGACAGTGATTGGGGTATTTAACCCAGGCGTTATCAAATTCGGCGATCGAACGATCATACTCGCGCGTGTCGCTGAGCGACCGCTTGAGCAGCGTCAAGGCTGGACCGCCCACCCGCGTTGGTCGGCCAGTGACGGCTACGTGATCGACTGGGTTGAGAATGAGAACCTCCGGGCGCTAGATCCACGTGTGATGCACCATATTCACACGGGACTTGTGCGGCTGACTTTCATTTCTCATTTGCGCGTCTTCATTAGTCTCGATGGACGCACCATCGACGACTTTGGCGGCCCAAGCTTTTTGCCGGCGCACGAAATGGAAGAGTTCGGCCTGGAAGACCCGCGAATTACGAAAATCGGCGACCGCTTTTACATTACGTACGTCGCCGTCTCGCGTCACGGCCCGGCGACCGCCTTGGCGTCAACGACCGATTTCAAGACACTCGACCGGCACGGGATCATTTTCTGCCCGGAGAATAAGGACGTCGTGTTGCTACCCGAACGCATCAATGGCGAATACGTGGCACTCCATCGACCATTGGGAGACATGCCGTTTTGCGCCCAGAAATGTGGATTGCGCGCTCGCCCGACCTGATCCACTGGGGTCGGCACGAATACTTGTTCGGGGGCGCTGGCGAATGGGAGAATGGGCGCGTCGGCGCCGGTGCGCCCCCTTTTTCCGTCGAAGACGGATGGCTAGAAATTTATCATGGCAATCGCGGCCCCGCAGCCGTCGGCGAGGTGGGTGCGTATTGCGCGGGGGCAATGCTGCTCGCTAAAGACGATCCAGGCCGAGTGTTGAAAGTGAGTCGCGAAGCACTGCTTGTGCCGCAAGAGCCATTTGAAAACGAGGGCTTTGTGAGCAAGGTTGTGTTTCCGACCGGAGTCGTCGAAGAAAACGATCGGTTGCTGGTGTATTACGGCGCGTCGGACAAATACTGCGCAATGGTCGAAGTCGCCCGAGATGCTGTACTAAGCGCGCTTCATTAATGACAATTTACGAAAGCATTCATGGCGAGCAGCGCTAAAATTCACAAAATTGCATTCTTAGGCGATTACTTGCCGCGCAAGTGTGGCATCGCCACATTCACGCACGACTTGCGCGGCGCCGTGGCCAGTCAATATCCCGCGATCGAGTGCGCCGTCGTGCCAGTGAATGACATTGAGGGCGGATATGACTATCCGGCCGAAGTACGCTTCGAGATTCAAGAGCAGGAGGTTGCCTCCTATCGGCGAGCCGCCGATTTTTTGAACTTCGCGAATGTCGACGCTGTCTGCTTGCAGCATGAATACGGTATCTTTGGCGGTGCGGCCGTGCGCATATTTCAGCGCTGCTGCGAGACCTGCGTGTGCCGGTGGTGAGTACGCTCCACACGGTGCTGCAGTCGCCCAACGATGATCAACGTCGCGTGATGCAACGGCTCTGCGAGTTGTCGGCCCGAGTCGTGGTAATGGCCGAGCGAAGCAGAGGATTTCTTTTGGACGTATACGGCGTGCCGGCGGAAAAGATCGATCTGATCCCGCATGGCATACCCGATATGCCGTTTGTCGATTCGAGTTTTTTCAAAGATCAGTTCGATGTCGAGGGAAAATTCGTCGCGCTGACGTTTGGTCTGCTATCGCCAAATAAGGGGATCGAAAGTGTGCTGCAGGCGATGCCGAAGGTGATCGCGGAATCGCCCGACTTTGTGTACATCATCCTGGGCGCGACGCATCCGAATCTTGTGCGTGAACACGGAGAAATCTACCGCCTCAGCCTCGAGCGGCTCGCACAAAAGCTGGACATCCAGAAGCACGTCATTTTTTACAACCGCTTTGTCGAGTTGCAGGAACTCACTGAGTTCATTGGTGCGGCGGATATCTACATCACGCCGTACTTAAATGAGGCCCAAGCCGTTTCTGGAACTTTGGCGTACGCGTACGGTTGCGGTAAGGCCGTGATCTCAACGCCGTATTGGCACGCGGAAGAATTGCTGGCGGATGATCGCGGCATTTTGGTCCCCTTCGGCGATTCCGAAGCGATTGCTCGGGCCGTTATCGAACTGTCAGAAGATGACGCGCGCCGTACCGCGATGCGAAAACGCGCGTATCTGGTAGGTCGCGAAATGATTTGGAGTCATGTTGCCCACATGTACATGGAATCATTTCAACGAGCGCGGCACGGTCGACCGCCAGCGCTCGCAAAAACACGAGCCGTTCGCACGCTCGACGCCGAGCCCCCGCAATTTCCTCAAATGCGATTCGAGCATTTGATGCAAATGACCGATTCCACGGGTGTGATTCAACACGCGACCTATTCGATCCCAAATTTTCAAGAGGGTTACTGTCTGGACGACAATGCCCGTGGGCTCGTGCTGACGGTGTTGTTAGAAGAATTGGGGATCGATTCGATCGATATTCAGCGGGCGGCCACGACATACGCCGCTTTTCTCAACTTCGCGTTCGACAACTCAACGGGGCGCTTCCGCAATTTTTTGAGTTTCGACCGACACTGGCTGGAAGATGCGGGGTCCGACGATTCCGTGGGCCGTGCGGCCTGGGCTGTCGGCGCTTGCATCGGACGGACCAAACGCCGCGCATTTCACTCATGGGCGGCTCAACTGTTTGAGCCGGCCGTCAATGCAGTCGTCGAAACTAATTCACCACGCGCTTGGGCTTTTGCGCTCATCGGTATCCACGAATACTTTCGCCGCATGAGTGGCGATCGGTTGATGAATCAGCACCGCGATACGCTGACCGCCCGCTTGATCGAATTATTCGAAGCAAACGCGACCGACGATTGGCCGTGGTTCGAGCCGATTGCCACGTACGACAACGCAAAAATTCCGCATGGTTTGATTCTTAGCGGAAGGTGGACCAATAACCAGAAGGCGATCGAGATTGGCCTTCGCTCGTTGCGCTGGTTGGCAGATGTCCAGCGAGCGCCCGCCGGCCATTTTCGACCAATCGGTTCGGACGGGTTTTTCGCGATTGGTCAGCCCGCAGCCCAGTTCGATCAACAGCCGCTCGAGGCGCAATCGATGGTGTCGGCAGCAATCGAAGCCTATCGGGCGACCAATGATCCGTTCTGGATGACACAAGCGAGAATGGCGTTCGAGTGGTTTACGGGCCGAAATGACTTGGGCGTCCCCGTTTGCGATGCCAGTTCTGGCGGATGTTGCGACGGATTGCACGCCGATCGCGTCAACGAGAACCAAGGCGCCGAATCGACGTTGGCCTACCTGCAAGCTCTTGCTGAAATGCAGTTGTTGGAAACCTAGCAGGTGCCCGATCCATGGGACGAATTCAGCAATTTAACGAATAACGACCACTGAAACGCTGCAAGCATCGGATGCTTGGATTATTCTGCAGACAAGGAAGTTGCCATGGAAGTGAAGCGAACAAACGTTCTTATCAAGCCAAATAACGCCCGCGTTCTCGTCCGGCCATTCGAGTTCGCCGATTCGCAGCGGGCCCTCCGGATTGTCGCGCGGGTCATGTCGCTCACGGAAGAGGAAGTCGGCCAGCTGGTCGACAACATGCTGACCGAATTCCATGGCCGGCATCAAAAGGCGCGGCAATTCATGCTCCACCGGTTCGAATACGCGCAGCAATTCTTGCTGACTGACACGCCTGTTAGTGAAAACCGCCGCATGTTGATCGGCGGATACTTCACCCAGGAGTACGCGCTCGAATCGGCTGCGCTGTTCAACCCCTCGATGGTTTGGCATCCTGACCAGGCGGGCACGGTCGAAGGTTCGCGTCGTTTCATTGTCAGCTTGCGGGCAACGGGCGAAGGGCACGTTTCGTCGATTACATTTCGCTCGGGCACGATCGACGCCGATTGCAACATCATGCTCGATCCGACGCCGCGCTTTGTCACGACGCCGGACATGGAGACCAACACCCGCTACGAAAAGCCGTTGTTCCAACGGAAACTGGTGGAATTGGGATTTGCAAACGGATTTGTCGAACACGTGATGGGACAACTTGCAAACGAGTTCACGTTTGCTGAATTGCAGAATGCCGTTGCATCTGTCAGGCGAGAAGTTCGCTTGCGGGCCACTGAGTTCGACTCGGTTGCAAATGCAATTCTGGCCCTCGGAAAATCGAATTACGAATTCACATTTTCGCCCGAGCAAAGCCTGGCCGAGCGCGCAATCTTTCCATATTCGCCCTCGCAAACCAACGGCATCGAGGACTCGCGATTCGTGCAGTTCCACGACGAGGACGGCTCGATGCGCTACTATGCCACGCACACCGCGTTCGACGGTCGTGTGACGTTGCCCGAATTGCTGGAGACGACCGACTTTTTGCGATTCCGTATCAGCACGCTCAACGGTCCCGAAGTGCGCAACAAGGGGCTGGCGTTATTTCCGCGCAAGGTAAACGGCCTGTATGCGATGCTTTCGAGACAGGACGGCGAAAACATCTTCATCATGTATTCCGACATGATGCACTTTTGGTACACCAAGCAGCTTATCGCCAAACCAACCTACCCCTGGGAGTTCGTTCAACTCGGCAACTGCGGTTCACCGATTGAAACCGATGCTGGTTGGTTGGTTCTCACGCACGGCGTCGGACCGATGCGGAAGTACTCGATGGGAGCGTTTTTGCTGGACCTCGAAGATCCGACTCGTGTAATCGGCCGTTTAAAAGAGCCGCTGCTGGCGCCTAACGAAAATGAGCGCGAAGGGTACGTGCCGAACGTGGTCTACAGCTGCGGCGGGTTGGTCCATGCGGGGCAGTTGATTATCCCCTACGCCATGAGCGACTACGCGAGTACGTTTGCCACCGTTTCGCTGGATGAATTGCTCGCCGCGCTTACAACCTCGTAGCTGGATTCGCAAGAATCCGGATGCTCTCTATCGATGAGGCCGAACTCTTGCGAGTTCAGCTACACTACTCCCGATACAGCAAAGCCTGCTACGCGAAATGATCTTCCGGCCGAATCGAGGGCAGCGATCCAATTCCGGGTGAACTTTTTTGCCACGGACTGCGCTGCCAGTTGTCGATCGGCGGCTCGTCGACAATCACCGGCGGCAGCATGAACTCAAAGTAGATCGAGAGCGAGGTGATAAACGGCTCGTACATCATCCGCAATTCGCCAAGCCGGGCGAACGACGCGTTCGAGCAGTCGACGCGCACACCCTTGTCGTGCAACTCATGCAAGAACTTGTGATATTGCTCCGTCGATAGGCGTTCTGCCACTATCTTCGGCTCGGCTGCGTGAAAGATCAGCGCCAAGTCCACCGCTGCGTGCCGCGCCATCGCAAATGTGATTTGCACCTGGTGTCGATTCACCGTTGGGAAATTCGATAGGAGTATCGACGTCGTATCGAGAATGACGGCCAGCCCAGCGAGCCAATTCTGGTTGTCGTGCTGCGACCGGTAGAACGCGAGCACTGGGAACGACAGTTGGCTTTCGAGCAGTTCCGCCGCCCACCGCTCCCATTCGGCGAGGAGTGGTTCGATCTGTTGCACACTCGCGGTCGAAGCGAAGCGGCGAATCATTTCGCCGGCCGTCGGTGGCGAGCCAGCCCGCGCATCGAGCAGTGCGATATCCCGCTCGCGCCGCGAAAACGCCTGGTACAGCACCGGCAGGTAGCCAATGACGACGGCCATGAATCCGAAGCCGGTACCCGATTCAAGAACGCTAAGTAGTCGTCCTAGTGCGTTTGTCGGCGCGAGATCGCCATACCCCAGCGTGAAAAACGTTTCGCCGCTGAGGTATAAGCACGAACTAAAACTGGCGGCTTCATTCGCAATCCCAAATGGTAAGCCCACGGCCCATTGCAAAAGCCCATACGCCAAGATCAACGCTACGGCCCAAGAAGCGAACAAACAAAATAGCGAGAACGGCCCGAACCAACTCAAAAAGTGCTGTCGGATCGCGCCGCGCAGAAAAGTATCCGCAGCGCCAGTCCAGGCCTTCCATGCGTTTCGATAAAACAACCGTGCCGGGCGAAACTTGCGCATCGCTCGGCGCGGCAGTACAAGTGCCTCGAACGCATCGACCAGCACGAGGAGCATGATCGCCACGGCGATCGGTACGACAAGTAAACGCATGGTCCTCGGATCACAGAACGCGGTTTCAGGACGCCTGAGTCGGTCGTCCATCATACCGCATCCCAACTTTCACGCGACCCCACGTTTCACCCTAGCTCGAAGTACAGAATTTGACTCTGCTCATCCGCGGTGAAAGCCAACCGCTCCGGCCCACTAAACGTGATCGCGTCGCCCGACTTGAGCGTCGTGTCACCCACGCGAACTGACCCGAACGCAACGTGTACATAGGCATGACGATCGGTACCCAGTTCGAGCGAGTTGGCTTCACCGTTGCTCAAATCAGTGACCTTGAGCGTCGCGTCCTGATGAATTTGCATCGAACCATCGCGTCCATCGGGGCTCGCCAGCGTTTGCCATTTCTTTTGGCGGCCTTCGGCCGGGAATGTCTTCTGCCCGTAGTTCGGTTGAAGATTGAGCGTATCCGGTTCGATCCAGATCTGCAGAAGGTGCACGCGGTCCTTCGGCGAGTCGTTGACCTCGCTATGCCGAATCCCGCGTCCCGCGGTCATCGCTTGCAGTTCGCCAGGGCGCAGGTCGCCGTCGCTGCCCGTACTGTCGCGGTGGTGCAACCGCCCTTCGAGTACCCAGGTCAGGATTTCCATGTTCTCGTGTCCGTGCTCGCCGAAGCCGGACGATGGTTCGACGATGTCGTCGTTGATCACGCGTAGCGAACGATAGCCAAGGTTATTCGGATCGTAATAGCGCCCGAAGGAAAATGAATGGCGGCCATGGAGCCATTGAAGCTCGGTCTTGCCACGATCTTCGGAGCGGCGGACGGTAAAGTTGCGGGTAGTGGTGGACATGATTTGTTCCTTTCAATTGTCATCAGCCAGCGACTGATTTAAGCTGCACAGTACTTGTATGCGCGTACGCACCTTCCAGCAAGAATGCACTATTTTGTGCGTTAGTTACCGAAAAGATACCGAGTAACTTTTTTTGTAGCTGAAGTCGCAAGACTTCGGCCGTGAACGTTTCAGTGTAAGATGCCTGGAAACGATGTTTCCGAATTCTTGCGAATTCAGCTACGAGATGTTGTCATGCCCAAGAAATCCGTCGGCTGTGCCGTCGAAACCGCGATAGAAATTATCGGTGGCCGCTGGAAAGTCCTTATTTTGCAAGAACTCTTTATCGGCACGAAAAGATTCAGCGAACTCCATCGCGCGCTTGCTGGCGTATCACACCGGACACTTACGCAGCAGCTCCGCGAGTTGGAAAGCCACGGCATCATCAAGCGAAAGATCCACCGCCAGGTGCCGCCCAAGGTAGAGTATTCCCTCACGCCCGTCGGCGAAACCCTACGCCCCGTCATCGGCGTCATGCACGATTGGGCAGAAAAATATAGCCAGGCCCGGTTAAGAAAGCGTTAGCGCGCAAATCAGCGAATCTCCGCGGCACATCGCCACACACATTTAGCGGGCGAGCTTGCTCGCCGCGAACGCCCCCATCGCACGAATGCTTTCCCGCCTCATCGCACTCCAACTTCGCGCGCGTTATACTCAGTGGCGCTCTCACCCGCACAATCCGCGGGCGCAGGTAACGATCGAGCATTTGCTTCGGAACAAGCATAATCGTCACTCAGCGGGGCTCTATACCCGCTACACAATTTAAAACTGGAGGTCGTATGCGCACAAAACAGGCGACGATTCTCGCTGGCGCGACTCTAATTGGGTCGCTCGTTCTCATTTCTGGCCTCCGGGCCAATCAGGCCGAGGACGAGGCAACCATTCGCGCCAACGCGGCGAAGTACGTTGAGGCGTACAACCGCCGCGATTCGAAAACCATGGCCTCCATGTGGTCGCCCGACGCCGTCTACACCGACGAATCGACTGGCGAGAGCGCCGTCGGCCGCGATGCGATCAAGAAGCAACTCGACCACATGTTCGCCGGCGCCGAAGACGCTAAGCTCAAGATCGATATCAACTCGATCGACTTCGTTTCGCCTAACGTGGCAGTCGAAAAAGGTTCGGCCGAAGTGACGTACGCCAAGCACTCGACGGAGAAAAGCGAATACACAGCCGTTCACGTCCGGCGCGATGGCCAATGGCTCCTCGACCGCGTCACCGATGTCGACGACGACGCCGAAAAAAAACCACCCGAACCTCCGCCATCCAATTTCGAGCATCTCAAAGAGCTCGATTGGATGGTCGGCTCCTGGGTCGACAAAGAGGAGAACGACAACGTCACGATCCAGACCGATTGCGAATGGACGAAGAATCGCAACTTCATGACCCGCTCGTTCGCCGTCGCCATCGGCGATCAGGTAAACAAGGCGGGGATGCAAGTCATCGGTTGGGACCCGATCGCCAAGAAAATTCACTCCTGGGTTTTCGATTCCGACGGCGGCTTTTCCGAAGGCGATTGGACCCACAAAGGCAAGAAGTGGATTATCAAGCAGCACGGCACCCTGGCCGATGGCGGCAAAACCTCGGCCACAAACATTTTGACTCAGATCGATAACGATTCATTCACCTGGGAATCGATCAATCGCGAAATAGACGGTGAAATGCAGCCCAACATCGAAGAGGTGCTGATCGTTCGCAAAACGGAATGAAACGCGAACCATTCGGTAGTTTAACAGCACGCAACTCAATCGATGAATAAAGGGCACAAAGATGAAACGATACATTCTCTTAGCGATTGGCCTGGCCGCAGTCGGAGCTTGGATTTCTGACGACCTGCTCGCACGCGGCGGTCGTGGCGGCGGCGGATTCAGCGGCGGTGGAGGCGGACGCGGAGGCAGCGGCGCTCACGTTGGCGGAGGAGGTGGCGGTGGTCGCCCCGGCGGCGGTAGCTTCGCCGGTCACACTCCGTCGATGTCCCGCCCAAGTGGCGGCAATGCCTCCTTTCAGCGACCATCCGGCGGCCGGCAATCCCTCGGCAAACTGCCAACCCCTGGTAGCAACAACATCGCGCGTCCTGGCGGCGGTAATGTAACTCGGCCCGGCGGTGGCAACATTACCCGGCCGGGCGGCGGTGAACGTACTAATTTCGGCGACCTCGCCAATCGTCCCGGTGGCGGAAATATCAGTCGTCCCGGCGGTGGAGCACCCTCTCGTGATCAACTCGACAAATTCCTAAACGTGGGAGGTTCGCGCCCCAATGTCCGTCCCGGCAGTGGGCCCGGTGATCCGCTCGCCGGCGGCGCCGCCGGCCAATTCTTACACGAACACCCAACTCCATTCCCAGGCGGCCGTCCCGGCTCCGGTGATCTCGCCGGCGACCAAATGAACCGACCCGGCGCTGGTGGCAGCGGCGAACAACAATTCCGTCCCGGCGACTTCACGCGCCCATCGCGTCCCGGAGAAGGCGGCGGCGGTGAACAGTTCCGTCCCGGAGACAACATCCGACCCGTTCGTCCCGGCGGCGATAACGACAACCGCCCCGGACGGCCTGGCGACAACGAACGCCCATTCCGCCCCGGCGATCGCCCCGGTCGTCCTGGTGGCGATAATGACAACCGTCCGGGACGCCCCGGCGATAACGATCGCCCCTTCCGACCTGGCGACAACAATCGTCCCTCGCGACCCGGCCAAGGCGGCAGCGGCGAACAATGGAACCGCCAAGATTGGGCGAAGTATGCCCACAATCATCGCCCCGATCGAATTCCCGATCGCGACCGTTGGAATAATTGGCGAAACGACAACCGCAAGTTCGTCAACAACAACTGGCACAATCACTGGCACGACAACAATTGGTACGGTCACAACTGGTGGAACAACAACTGGTGGAACCGTTATCACTGGCGGAACCCATACTATCCCAGTTTCAACTATTGGGGTTGGGCCGCGTGGCCGGCCCTCACAGGTTGGGTCGGTTACGGTTGGCAGCAGCCGATCTACTACAACTATGGCGATAACGTCTATTACGATGCGGGCCAGGTGTACTACGGTGATCAACCAGTCGCGTCGGCTGACGCGTACGCGCAGCAAGCTCTCGCGATCGCCTTAGATCAACCTGCTGCACAACCAGCCGCGGAAGATTGGATGCCGCTCGGCGTTTACGCCATCACGACCGATGGCGAGCCCACGGATGCTGACCCCACCATGTACTTGCAGCTCGCCGTGAGCAAACAAGGCGTCATCTCCGGCACGTTCCAAAACACGGAAACCGACTCGGCCCATCAAGTCGAAGGCATGGTTGATAAGGAAACCCAACGCGCCGCTTGGGTGCCCAAAGGAAAGCAATTCCCCATCATGGAAACCGGCATGGGAAATCTGACCCAAGATACGACACCCGCCCTCGTCCACTTCGCCGATGGCTCGACGCAGCAATGGCTGATGGTTCGCCTCGACCAGCCCAAGGAGGGCGGCGCGACCGAGACGAAGTAAATTCGCACATGGGCAACCCGGGTTCTTCGAACCCGGGCTGCCGCAGGCGGCAAGAGGCAACGCCCCCGATAATTCCATCGCAATCGTTGAGCATTCAAATACCAGCGCGGTAATGCATGAACGCACATCGGCTTGCGCCCCAAGACGAAATGATATTGTCATTAGATTTTCACGTGCGTGGAGGTACTGCGACCAAAATCTCTGCGTATATTGTCCCACTCTAGCGAGCCGGGCCGTCCCCGGCCCCTCGCCAACAGAAGAAATCACAGTGGCCAAAAATAGGCATTGACGTTTGTTCACTAATAGGGTAACATCTTGGCACGCTGCACTATCGCCGTGTTCGCTCTTTGAAAATTCAACTTTACGGTTACGTCTCGCTTGTAGACTGTGCTGAAGCTGCGCGTATGTCGGAACAAGCAACAGGCACGACCTTCGCAATGAGTCAAAATACCGATTTGCTCGCCGTGCCTTTCGTGTCGTTGTGGTTAATTCACCACCGAGGAGACCAATGTTTTTGTCGCCGCTGCGCGCTTCCAGTCTCATTATTCGGCCCTCCTCGTCGGGTGCGACGTCAAAAACCACGCGTTTTCAAGTGCGGACTCGCGTTGCGGCCTCCCCAGATGATCGAATTTTGTATTAAAAAATCGTGTTCACGGATTTCGGACAAAATAGATCGCCTCGGGTCGTCGCACGCAGGTCCGACGCCAATGGCCCGTCCCGGCAATATCGGAGAAGATAAAGCGAATACCTGCACGGCATACACCCGGAAGCACCAAACCCGAGGAAAAAATGGAAAAGTCCCACCGGCTTGCTCGAACCGCGGTTTTCCTTGCCGCGTATGCGCTGTCCATTGGCACCGTGATGGCGAAGCCCGAAGACGACCGCGTGGTCGCAATCGATGTGCTGCTCCTGCCCGATTCTACGATGGTAGATAAAGCCAAGGAGGCTAACGCCCTGCTGCTCACAAACTATCCCAAGGGCTACACGCTCGGCGCCGATCAAACAGCCCACATTACGTTAGCGCACCGCTACGTGCATGAAAAAGACCTGCCGGCAATCGAGGCGGCCGTGGCGAAAGTTTCCGAACAAGTCATGCCGCTCGATTGGGAACTCACTGCCAACGGCTACCGTTACGGAATTTGGTCCGGTCTAGCAATCACGAATATCTCGATCGACCGAACTCCGAATCTGGACCGCTTTCAAGAAGCAATCGTCGCAGCCGTTGAGCCGTTCGCGGTCAAAAAAGGGACGGCCGCCGCCTTCAGCAAGACGAAGGAATTGCCGAAAATCGAGCACGAGATTGTTGACTACGTGGAAAACTTCGCCCAAAAGTCCTCCGGCGACAATTACAGCCCGCATGTTACGATCGGCGTCGCGCACGAAGATTTCGTGTTGAGCCTCAAGGAAAAGACGTTCGACACCTTCCGATTCAAGGCGTCGGGAGTAGCGATCTACCAACTCGGCAACTTCGGAACCGCGCAGAAGAAGCTATGGCAGTGGGAAGCTAAGTCCGACGATAAATAGCTTGCGACACACTAAAACATGATTAAAGTAAAAGCGGCGCGAATTACCCTGGCGAATGGCGATGCCCCGCGAGTTGCAAACTGACGATGACCGGAACTACGCGCATCTGCTCACGCTGCTCAGCGTCTCAGCGGCCATGGTCGGCGTATGCCTCACCGCAGTCGGGCTCATCAACGTCATCGAAGTGCTGAACAACTGGGAAGGTTGGGTCGACGACATCCTCGCCGTCGGTTCCCTGCTGTTCTCGGTGGTCACACTGCTAAGTTTTCTCGGGATACGAACAAAAATCCGTTTCCGCTGGCCACGCTACGTTCTCATTCTCGATGTCTTTTTCTGCGTCGGCATTGTTACGATGGTAGTCGCCTCGTTCTTGTTAACTTACCGCGTGATGATTGGGGTCAAGAGTTAGCGCGCCGTTGCGATTGTCTGAATCCTTCAACGTCCGCCGGAGGTAAATCATGCACCGAGCACTTCGTCAGGCGACGATTCCGCTGTTGGTTTTCTTCGCTGCCGTTGCCGGTCCACTCGCGTTTGCCGACGACCCTCTCCCCTCCTGGAACGAAGGCGCCACGAAGTCGGCAATTATTTCCTTCGTCGAAAAAGTGACAACTCCCGGTAGCAAGGACTTCGTCCATCCGGCTGATCGGCTAGCAACGTTCGACAACGACGGCACGCTGTGGTGCGAGAAGCCGATGTACTTCCAAATGATGTTTGCGTTCGATCGACTCAAGGAAACAGCGAAGGATCATCCGGATTGGAAGGATAAAGAACCTTTCAAATCGGCGCTGACAGACAACCTGCAGACCTTCGGCGACACTGGCCAAAGAGGACTACTCGAAGTCCTCGAGATCACGCACAGCGGAATGTCGGTCGAAGAGTTCCATGCCGTCGTCAAGAACTGGATGCACACCGCTCGGCATCCGCGCTTTCACCGTCCGTATGACCAGCTCATTTACCAACCGATGCACGAGCTTCTCGTCTACCTGCGCTCAAAGCAATTCGAAACGTTTATTGTCTCGGGCGGCGGCATCGAATTCATGCGGCCATGGATTCCAGATGTTTACGGAATCCCAACGCAACAAATCGTCGGCAGCAGTGGCGTGGTGAAGTACGAAGTGCACGATGGCAAGCCCGAGCTTCTCAAGGAGCCGAAAGTCAATTTCATCGACGACGGCCCGGGCAAACCGGTCGGAATCAACCAATTTATTGGCCGCCGCCCGGTGATGGCCTTCGGGAACTCCGATGGGGATCGCGAAATGCTGGAATGGACGACCGAAGGCGAACCTGATCGGCGCCTTCCCGGTTTCGCGCTGATCGTTCATCACACCGATGCCGTTCGCGAGTACGCGTACGACCGTGATTCAAAAGTCGGCCGGCTAGATAAAGCTTGGGACGAAGGCCTTAAAAAAGGTTGGACGATCGTAGATATGAAAAATGATTGGAAAGTGATTTTCCCGCCCGAATCCGCGAACTAGCGTCGATAGCACCGCACGTTGCTATCGGCGACTTGGAGGGCGCCCGACTCCAACCTACCGCGATAACCGGTACGACTCCGATAATCGCTACAGGTGGCTCGGGCGGTTCGCCGGGCCACACAGACGCCCATCGATTTGGAACGCATATGCGTATCAAACCTCTATACGAACTGTTAGCGGCTGCGCTGATCACGTTAGCAACGTTCGGGGATGGGCTCGCACAAGAGCTGCCGAAGAAACTGCCCGCTCCAACCCCGCCCGCCACGCCAGCAGAACCACTGCCAGACATGCCAAGCGCGGCGTCCTCTGATGCAGTGCAGACATATCAGCTTTCGCTTGAGGAGGCGAAGTGCCGCACGCTCCAAAACAGCGTGATTATGGAGCTGGCGTCCACTCAGGTGGCCGCCAAAGGCCACGCACTCGAGGCCGCCCGCAAGGATTATCTGCCCAAGCTACTGAATTCGTTTTCCTATTTTCATTTCGATAGTGATTTGGGCACCGTCCTTACGACGCCGGGAATCTTCAATCCGGCCGTGTCACGGGCCGTGCCAGTCGTCAATCAAGATGCAGCCATCTACACCGCGGCCGCGATTCAACCGATCACGCCGCTGTGGAAAGTTCACGCCGCCGTCGAAATCGGCGAAGCCGACGTTAGCTCCGCTCAAGCGCAGCGGCAGCTTGCCCGCCGCGAGCTGACGAAGGGTGTCGAGCAGCTGTATTTCGGCCTGCTCGCAGCACGCAAGATCAAAGGTGGCTTGGAACAGGCCGCGGCCGGCGCCAAACAGATGGCAGACGCAACAAACGCCCCCGCCGCGAAGATGTCACTCGTCGAAGTGCAGCAGAATCTCGTGACCGTCAACGGCCAGGTGGCTTCGCTTCAGGCCCAGCTCAATCAGCTCGTTGGTTTACCGCCATGCACCGAGCTGCTGCTGACTGAACCGCCGACGCCGCAAAACCCGTTCGGTTGCGCCGACGAACTGGTGAACGCGGCGGTCGCTTCGAGTCCGAAAATTCGCGATGCACGAATGCAATGTGAAAAAGCGGCCGGGGCCGTCGACTTGGCAAACGCCGATTACCTGCCCAGCGTGAACGCGTACGGTTTCTACGTAAATCAAACCGCCACGCCGACCATTCAGGACGGCTTTACCGGCGTCGGCGTCTCAGCGAGCTACTTGCTCGAGTGGGGCAAAAAGAACGATACGCTGCGCCAGTGGAAGGCAACAGAATGCCTTGCCCGGCAGAACCTGCAGAAGGAGATTCAGGACATACAGCTCAGCGCGATTAAGGCGTTCAACGAAGTCAATCGCGCCGAGCAAGCACTTGGATATGCAAACCAGCTCGCAGTACTCAATCGCGATACAGCGTTGCCGACTGATCCGTTCCAACTCAAGTTCGCGATCAAGGATCGATTGGAATCTGAGCTCGGCGCCATTAAAGCCGATGTGGACTATCGCAACGCAGTCGTCGAAGTGCGAAGCCTTGCTGGCTTCTGCGACTAGTTTTAACGAAACGCGCTACTCGCCGGCTTTCGGGTGCATTACCGCTTCAGCGGCAGCCCGCACCATCGGGCTACTGTCTTCTTTGGCTGCCTTTTCAAGCTCTGCGTCAGCCGAATGCCCCGCGGCCTTCATGTCCGAAAGGGCTTCCACGTCTTCCATGCGCTCTTGCTCGTCGGTCGACTTCAAGGCCTTAATTAGCTTCGGCATGATTGCTTCAACGACTTTTTCATCGTCCGGGGCGATGCGAGCGAGCGCCCAGGCGGCGGCATCGGCATTGAACGAGTCGTCGGCCTGCATGCGCTCCATCAACGGCATGACGGCCGCCTTTGCGCCCGGACCAATTTTTCGTAACGCATAAAGGGCGCTCTCTTCCTCGCCGGCGTCCTTGCTTTTGATTGATTTTACAAGCATTTCGGTCGCTGGCGCCGCGGCCGGACCAATCGCTCCCAGAGCCATTTGAATTTCCGTCCGCACTTTCGGGTCCGCGTTCGCCGCGGCATCGATCAACGGTTGAACTGCAGCAGATGCCTTCGGTCCAAGTTTAGTCAGCACTCGAATTGCCGCACTACGCAACTGCGGATTAGCGAGGCCTTTGCACACTCTGGGAACAACCGATTCTCCCAAGCTCGCAATTGCTTCAACCACATTTGTCCGCACCTCGGGATTCGGATCGTTAACCAGCGCGACCAAATAGGGTGCGATCTCTTCCGGCGGTGCGTGCAACGATTGCAAGCTCTTTGCGGCAGCCCCACGTACCGCAACCTTATCGCTCTTCAACGATTGTGTCAGCTTTTCGATCGCGGCCTTGGTCGCTACTTGATCGTCCGGATGCAATTTCGCAATTGCCCACATGGCCATCATTTGCAGAAACTGATCGTCCTTTTTGGCAGCGCGTTTCAAGTCCTCGTCGGAATTCTTCGCTCCGATCGAACCCAACGCGTAGACCGCGGCAACAGGCACAGTGAAGTCTTTGGAGGATTCGAGCAGCGACTTAATTTCCGGCTCTGCCGATGCAGCGTCGGGGCCGATACTGGCAACGGCCAGAAGGAGCTGAATTTGCATCTGCGAATGCTTTGATTTTTCCAAAAGCTTGGTGAGCTCTGGCACCGTGTCAGCCGCATCAGGACCGATTTGTTCGATCGCCGCGCAGGCCAAGTATGCGGTATCGGGATTCTTCAGCGCTTCCTTCAGGAAAGGCAACGCTTTCTTGCCCTCCGCCGCAATTGTTTCAAGCGCCTGAACCGTAATCGCTGGGTCTCCGGACTTAAGCGCCTTACCGAGAACTTCGGCAACCCGTTTCGGGCCGGGCTTCAAATGACGGATGGCTTCAATTCCTGCGCGAGCGGTACGACGATCCTTGCTCGTCGCCACATTCACAAGCGCTTCGATCGTCTCATCCGATGTGTCTTCCAGCTTGCCGAGCGCAACGGCGGCATGATACTGAACGATCGGATCCTTATCGCCAAGAAGTTTTCGAATACCCTCGACAGCCACCTTCGCCTGACCGCGATACTCACCTAACGTGCGAGCGGTACGCCAGCGAATTTGTGGGTCCTTGTCTGCGAGCATTGGCACCAACTTTGGTACCACCTGATCCGCGTGCGCATGGCGTTCGCCAAGGTCGTCGATCGCCGTGTATCGCTCCTGCTTCGACCCGCTGGCCGCAGACTTGAGCATTTGCTCGAGTGTTGGCTCGGCAGCAATGCTTTGCACCGCTCCAATCGCTGCAATCGCAACAGTGAGAAAGGACAGCCGGTAATTTGAAATTCGCTTAATTAACATCTTCGTATGCCTAAATATTAAATGTTCGCTGTCGAGGCCCGGCCTTAACCCAAATTGTCATCCAATTCACGATCCAATTTCAGAATGAACCGAATCATCTGACTCAGAACTCCCGAGGGGTACACATTCTGTTGTGATGACAGGAGCGCACGCCAATTCTTACTGGCCGCAGTGGCTTGCATGTACTCGTCCCCTGTTAGAGCACCGGCATACGCCCGCTGCTGAAATAATTTGGTCAGGGGCAAGCGGTATTGGTCATACTGCTTTTGGTCAAGAACTCGCGGCCAATTAACCGTGCCGGTCGTGCGGTCAAACTCCTCCGGCGTTAGCGACGTCAGGGCGTACTTTGCCAAATACGCATTGCGCTTTTGATCAATTGCCTCCAGTTCCTTCTGTTGGTGCTCGTTATAGATGCCCTTTTTCTCCCAAAACGCATTGACCGACTTTACTTGGTTGTCAATTTGCGAGGAGCGTGCTTGAGTAAGATTGATCGCCGCTTGCGAATCGGAGACGTTCTTTTGCCCCTGCACGAGATGATGTTGCTCACGCCGTTGGCGTATCCTTCAGCAGCCGTCGATGCGCTGTTGTAAATGACTTGCCCAATCGTTGCTGATACGCCGACGAGCATCAGACCGAGAGCGATGATAGAAGGGTATTTCATGCTGGAATCACTTTCTAAAAGCAGACGACAAAATGCCGTGGAAATCTCAATTTAGCTGAATCGCAGCGGATTTCCACCGTAAATTGCCGTTTTGTGCGTGAAATACGGATCGCTGCGTAAAGTGCGACTCGATCGCCTAATCGGTCTTTCTCTCGCCTATGCCGCTCTTAGGTGGGTGGAACAATCGTCAAACCTTACCTGGTTTCGGGCGCTAGCGGATCCCTGCTGGGGGCAGCGGCAATCAAAGCCGTACGGTTTTTCCGCAAACGCCGATAAGTAAAGGGTTAGCAGTGAAAGACGCTGATATTGCTTTCGTTTTTGGGTCGGCACGATGCCGCCGCGATCGCTCGCAAGGACGCCTGATATGAATAACTTATTGAGAAGCCTTTGCTCGCTGGTTCTGCTTATTGCGATTCAATATACGCCGACCCTGGCCGCCGATTGCGGTTGCTGCCAACAGCGGTCGTGTTGCTGCTGCCCACCGATTCCATGCTATTGCGATGATTATTGTTGTAAACCGTTGCCCTGCACGTGCTGCTGGTGCAAATTTTGCTGCCCCGACTACTGCTGCAAGCCGTTGCCCTGCACCTGTTGCTGGTGCAAGTATTGTTGCCCAGACTATTGCTGCAAGCCAATGCCATGCGTCTGTTGCCCGAAGTTGATTTGCGTGGGGTGCGATCCGACACCGCACTGTCAGCAATGTTGCAATGCGCCGAACTGTAAGTGACGAAACATCGCGACGCCCTTCAAAGACTCACCGCGTGCCACCCGCAGAGTCTTCTTTTTTCGGTGGTGGGGTTTCGTTCTTTGCTTCCGGCGTTAGAGTTGTCGCAACTTTGGAATCAATTACGCCGACGAATAGCCGCCCGTCGGTGTGCCATGGGTCGCCGCCACCGTTTCGGCCTTCGAGCTCTTTGTGAAAGCCGTCGACTGTATACTCGTCCGCGAGATCGCCGGTTTTCCGAAGGTCGTCGAATAAATGGTCGCGCTCCTTGTCGATGTCCGGCGCAATGTGATGCGTAATCTGGCCAGTCGTGTGGCTGAGCCCCACTCGCTCATCGTACGATGCGGACCCGATCCAAACCGGTTGGCCCGCGTCCTCCGTCCCGTCGATCTTCCAATATCGCACGTGATTGCGCTGCCGCGAGTTATCTCCCACGGGTTGTTCAAAAGCTAAATCTTCCATACGGCCAAACAGATAGAGCTTACTCACGGGGGCTTCGACATCGGGGCGAGAAAGCACCGTGTCTTCCGCGATTTTCAAGTCGCTGCGAATGCCCAGCTTCGCGGCCGGGTCCCATTTTGCGGCCTTCATGATCGCTTCGATATGCTCTTGCGTGCCAATCAGACCAACGTTTAGCGGGTCGCCGGGGTGGCCGTCGCCGGTTGTCGTGATACGCGGGTTATCATCGAATTGCGGGTGGCGATGTGCATAGTGTTTCCAAGCCATCGGAATGAGGACATAAGCCGCTGCTAAGTAAAGCACGGCAACCGCGATCGCAGTACGAATTGCACGCCGCTGCCGGGAGCGCGGTGGAGCAACAGGCGGCGAATCCATATCAACGTCTACCATATCACCGACCAGGGGTACAAACGCGTTCACAATGCGCGTTCATACACTAGCTGAATTAGTTAGAAAGCGATCGCTACACACGATAGCGTACGCGTAATCAACACAATTCATATTGCACGCATTCCACCTTACGGCAACGCATCTGCAGCCGAACCGCCGTTGTCGCGCTGGCTCGATTGATCGAGCCGCACGAGGAGCCACCGTTGGGTCGTGCCATTTTTATGAATCAGCGCTGGTGCTTCTTTTTGCGTCAGGTTTTGTAGCCCTGCTTCCATCACCGAATACTTGTTGTCGCCGACGGCCCAGGCGGCCCGCTGAGTGTGCGGGTCGACGGCTCCGCGGATTGGTAACGTGCTATCCGTGACTTCGTCGGTGTAATTTCCTCGCAACGTGCCATGCTGATTCACCGCCATCTGCATAATCAGTTGCGGATGTTGATGCTCGTTGCGGACAAGAGCGAACACGCCGAGCGGCAACCATTTATCGCTGGGCGATTCGATGGCCGCGATGCCCGTTTCGGCGATCGTTTCGGCTTCTTGACTGAACGCTTCTGCCGTGCCGGCAGGCTTGCCGTTGATCACGACATTGCCGTCAATGCACGTGACGTTACTGCCGTAGTTGTAGGCAATAGGAACTGCGTCAATGTCGTATCCACACTGCCGGGCAACCCCGTCCCAATTCGGCGGAACCCAAGCCGCACCGGACACCCAGCCAACTGGCGACCAAGCGCCATGGTGCTCGCCATACCATTTTTGGCTGTACATGCCGGGGTGATCGACATTGTTTCGCACGGCTGCGTAACCAGCAGCCGCTCCTTGAGCGCCAGACGCCGTCGGCGAATTGTGATTCGTGATCGCCGCCCCTGCGGCGACGCCTTGTGCGCCGGAATATTGAGGCTGATTGCTATTCGAAGCGGCAGCCCCCGCAACCGCGCCTTGAGCGCCTGAAAACTGCGGCTGGTTGCGATTTGCGGCCGCCGCTCCGGCAGCAGCCCCTTCAGCGCCAGAATACTGAGGCTGTTTGCGGTTCACAGCCGCCGCTCCTGCAGCGGCTCCTTGTGCGCCCGAGTACTGTGGATTATTGCGATTCGACGCCGCAGCTCCGGCAGCTGCCCCCTGGGCCCCCGAGTATTGCGGCTGGTTCCGATTCGAAGCGGCAGCGCCTGCAGCCGCACCTTGTGCACCGGAATGTTGCGGTTGGTTACGATTGGAAGCGGCCGCGCCCGCGGCCGCTCCTTCGGCGCCAGATGCTTGTGACGAATTCTTGTTGGAATGCGCTGCTCCGGCCGCAGCGCCCTCAGCGCCTTTCGACTGGGAGTTTTTATTCTTTTCCGCACTTTCACCAACCGCCGCGTCTTTGGCGCCCGACTCGTTATTCTCCTTGCCCTTTACGTTCCCTTGCTTGCCTTCCTGATCATATTCCGACCAAGATCCGCCGAGCGGTTTCTTGGTGTTCGATTTCTGACCGTTCGATCGCTGGGAGTTCGATCGTTCGCCCTCCGACCGCTCATTGTTCGAACGTCCCCCTTCGGATCGCTGGCCTTCAGAACGTTCCCCACCACCGCCACCGCGGCGCGGTTCGCCGTGCGCAAAAGACACCGCCAACGACAGCGTCACTACAATCACCGACCCGACTAATTGCCGAGACATGGTATTTCTTTCTGAAGAATTGATGAGGCTCAAATAAAAGCGGGCAGCCCATTTGGGCCGCCCGCTATGCTTCTCGCGTTTACTGTCCCTCGTGGGACTTGACCATATCGTCGATCTGTTTCTTCACAGCATCGAGATTGAACGAGGCCGGGTCTTGCATTGGAGGGAACTCGATTGCAGTTTTCGCCAGTGTCGCCACTTTCTGCTGAACGAGCACGAATCGCCAAAACTCGCGGGCGTAGAAATCATTCATGTAACCGCCACCCAAATCGTTAAGGCTTTGGCCGCCGGTCGATGGCGTGCGCTCGAACGGATCCTGACGAATATTGACCATGGTCGGCATATCGGTTACGACCTTCGGTCCCGGCCAGCCCTGTGGTTGTTGGAAAAACTGAAACTTGAAGTCGTCGAGGCGGACGGCCCCCAGCTTCGGGCCGCCGAAGTACCAAACCTCGTGACGCTTGGACGGGCCTTTGCCCGTGATGAGGTCCGTTTGATCGTAACCATCGAGATGGTTCTTGTACTCACGATCGCCAAGTTTCACGCCTTTGAGCAGTTGATCGGTGATCCTCGGGTTACCCGCAGCCGCGCATAGCGTTGGAAACCAATCCAAGCCGGAAAAGATCCCATTTTCGACGGACCCTGGTTTGATGTGTCCAGGCCAACGGACAAGACATGGAACGCGGAAACCACCTTCGAAGACTGTGCCTTTCGTGGCTTTGAATGGCGTCATTCCGCCATCCGGCCAGGTGAAGACCTCAGCGCCGTTATCGGTCGTGAACACGACAATCGTATTGTCCTTCTCGCCGATATCTTCGATGTGCTTCAAGATCGCGCCGACGCTGTCGTCCAATTGCGACATGCCCGCTTCTTCAAGACCGTAGTTGGTCTTGCTGTTCATCTTCTTTTGATATTCGGGCGAGAGGAACGTCCAAACGTGCATACGTGTGGTGTTGTGCCACACGAAGAACGGCTTGCCGTCCTTCTTCGCCTTGTCCATAAAATCGTTCGTTGATTTTACCAGCACTTCATCGAAGGTGGTCATGTCGTACTTGTGTTTCACGCCAATGGGGTGCATGTTCGGCACGTTCGACATATCTGGGAATGGCGGCAACGGACCCTCGTCTACGATCTTTTGTTTGCCGACCTTGCCCCAGCGGGGCTGTTCGGTCGAATCGTCCGTATCCGTCGCGTAGCAGTGCACCAAATTGCGCGGACCATACTTGTCGCGATACGCCTGGTCATCCGGGAAAGAGTACCAGTACGGATCGGACATCGCATCCAAATGGTACAAGTAGCCGAAGAATTCATCGAAGCCGTGAACAGTCGGCAGATACTTGTTCAAATCGCCAAGATGATTCTTGCCAAATTGGCCCGTGGCGTAGCCCTGCGCTTTGAGTGCCGTGGCAAGCGTGCAAGCTTGCGCCGGCAGGCCGACATCCGCACCCGCCTGACCAACGGTCGTTAGCCCGGTCCGCAGCGGAATCTCGCCCGTAATGAAATTGGCGCGGCCGGCAGTGCAGCTCGCCTCGGCGTAGTAGTCGGTGAACCGCATGCCCTGTGCGGCCAATTGATCTAGGTTCGGCGTTTTGCCAGACATAATGCCTTGGTGATACGCGCCGATGTTAAACCAACCTACATCGTCGCCCATGATGAAAACAATGTTTGGCTTCTTGTCGGCCGCTTGCGCGGCAACGGCAGCAATCAAGATCGCGGCTGCCGCGATTGCCGCGAACAATCGCAAGTCCACCAGCTTCTGAAGAAAACGGTTCATAGTTCCTGCACCTTTCAAGTGATTTAAGCCATCGACGCTTTCCGCGTCGTTCCACAACTTGTCGCTACACGGTCCTCCGTTGACTGCAGAGTGAATTTTCGTATCACCTCCTTTTCAACCTGAAAGAGGATGGGCATTCGCATCTTCCAGTGGCGATCATTGTTTCGCCGAGCTATCCGGTTTTTGCTTGAGTCGCACCAACGTCCATTGTTCGGTTTTGTCCTGACCGAAGTGTACGAGGATTGGCGTCTCTTCCTTGGTCAGGTTGTAAATCCCCGTGTCGAACACAATGTTTTTTCGATCGGCAACAACCCACGCTATCCGCTGCGTTTTCGTGTCGACGGCGCCGTCAATCGGCTGCGAGTTCTTGTCGCCCGTGTTGTAATAGCTGCCGCGTACGGTTCCCTCCTTGTCGACGGCCAATTGCATTAGCATATCGCTCTTCTTCTCGTCGCCGCGAATGGCGGAGAAGACACCCAGCGCCAACCACTTGGAATCCTTCGGTGGCTGCTGCTGCCCTTGCGTGACGAGGTCATTCGCCGATTGCCAATACTGCGTCGTCGTGGCAATCGGTTGACCGTTGAGTGCGACGTTGCCGCCCTCGTAGGTGAGGTCGTCGCCGTAGTCATAGCTGGTTGCGGGCCACGTGGTGCCGAACCAGTTGTTCACGGTCGTCCAAGACGCCGGCGTCCACGGAGAAAACGCGCCGGTCGCCGCGCCGATCACCACGCCGCCCCAGTTGTTGTACCACTGCGAATTGGCGGGGCTCACGTAGTCGTGCCGGATCGTGTTGCCGAGGATATGCATATCTGCCGGCGACATGTGGCGCGTGATTGAATCGTTTTTGGCAAGCGCGCTGGCCGCGGGATGCTGGCTGGCAGCGGCCCGCGCCGCGCCTGTGTTGGCAACCGACCGCGCTGCCGCTGGGCGCTCAGCTGCCGCGGCCTCTACGTCTCCTTCATGCTCCGCCGCCGCCACGGCATTGCCTACGTTGGCAAAACCTTGCGAAACTTCGCGATTGAACGACTCCGAATCCACGGACGAAAGGCCACGCGCGCTGCCCGAGTAGCCGCCGAAGCTTTCGCCGCTGCTGTGGCCGCCAAAATCCGTGGGCAGAGCAGCTTGGCTCACGCGTAGCGTATCCGGAATGTTCGAACCGTCAGCGAAACGTCCCGCGCCGCTTTCGCTGTTTTCTCGGAGGCCGCCGCTTCCCGCGCCCTCGAATGATTCTCGTGAACCGTGATCAAGTGAGGCCAATCCACTCTGAAAGTTGCCGCCAAACATCCGCGAGAGGCCGCTATCGAAGTTGCGCGTCCCTCCGCCGAAATTGCCGCCGTAGTGCATCCCGCCACCGCCTACGTTGCCACTATAGGCGTGAATGTATCCACCGCCGCCGTTGATTCCGCCAGCGTAACTGCGGAACCCGCCGCCCATCCCCTCGCCGCCGTGGTAACCGCCCTGAAATCCGCCACCGCCATGGAAGCCGCTGTCGAAGCCGGCGCCGCCGCGGAACCCGCCACCGCCAAAATCCCCCCCGCGGAAGCCTCCGCCGCCGAAATTGCCGCCACCGAAACCACCCCCGCCGTGAAAACCGCCGAAACCTCGGCCTTGCGTTGTCGTCGCCGTCCCAGCAACCGCAGCGACAACGATCCCCGCGATCAATAAGTTGAATCTCATCTCGTCATCCCGCCCAATTAAACAGTTATGAGTTGGAAATCAATTCGGGCACCCAAGAACTACTTCGCTGCCTTCACGCGTTCGATCACCATTTCTTTCACGTCTGCTAGTGGCGCATCTCCCAGAAAGCGCCGCGTCGATTGCCACGACACCACGTTGTCATCCGCTTTGTAGATGATGTTTGTGGCAGTGGTTGGTGTTCCATCAGCAGCGACCCCTTCGGTTTGGATGTACCATCGTTTGTCGTCCCGCTGCCAAACCCCTGTGCCAAACCCGCCATTCGCGCTAAAGAACCACGATACGATCTCGCCCGTTTGCGGATTCCGCCCGATGATTTGAACGCCGCCTGGAATCATGCCCGTATCTCCTTTCACGGAGATCTCGAGCCGAAGAAAATTCTTGTTGGCGATCCATTGGCAGTTCAAGTTGATCTTCGCTTCGCTCGAGACGGCGTTCCATTCGCCTACCATCCATTCGATCTCTTTCAGACCTTTCTCGACCTCGACGATGGGCGATTCCGAATCCCGCACGCTCACCATTAGCCATTTGCCGTCTTGCTTCACATGAATGGCGCTATAGCCGCTTGAACTCGGCGGACCATGTTTACTCCCGCTCACGGCAGCCATCCCTTCCTCAAGTGCTACCGTCGGAGCGAGGACGCGGATCGATCCAATCTTCACCGTCATTTTCGAGCCCGGGTGCGCCTTGAAGAACGCCGCGTACAATTTCGCGATTGCCTCGCGGCCTTTAACCGTGTCGTTGCCGATGCTGTATTCGCCATCCTTGGTCCACTGCGCCGCAAGCGAGTCGGCATCACCGCGGTCGTAGGCATCCGTAAAATCCTTTGCTGATTGCCGGATCGCATCTTCAGCGCCAGTGCTGTCGGCTGCGGCAGCAATCTGGGAGTAAGCGAACGTGACCAGAAAAATCGCGATGACATCGAAAGTCAAACTTTTCATCGTTATGTGCCGTTGTTCAGGACGTGGCAGAATGCTAACTAGTGCTGCTATGATGTTGGTGACCGAAGTTGCGTTTGCCGCAGCAAAAAGCGATTCGTTACGAGGAGCTAACGTGCGCAGCCGCACACCTCGCGACCAAACGCAGTTTGTGCAGGCGTTGCATCAGCCCATCAGAGAAGCTATGACTCCGCGTTGCTGCTGCTATCTACAACTTCTTGTTGCAGCGACGCCGTTCCGAAGAGCCTCTGCGACTTGCATATCGCGCTCGAATGAGCGCGACGGCTCTTTGCCTTCAGCCCTGAAATTCTAACGCTGTCAAAATGCCGTATCAATGCTTTAACCGAAACTTCATACGGAAAAATGATCGAATTCGAAGAGTTGTCGCGTCTACAGACACCGGCCTTGGTAATCGATGGCACTAAAGTGTGCGCGAATGTGCACCGACTCGCCGAGTACGCGAGAACACACAGAATAAACATTCGTCCCCACACAAAAACGCACAAACTGCGGCGGCTTGCTCATCTGCAATTAGACGCAGGTGCGATAGGAATCGCCGTAGCGAAGGTGACCGAAGCGGAAGCGATCTCGGATCCCGAGCAAGATGTATTCGTCGCCTACCCACCCATTGGCGAGGGCCGTGCGAACCGCCTTGCGGCGCTAGCCCACGATCGCACGATGCGGGCAGCCGTCGATTCACTCGCCGCAATCGAGGCGACGGCGGCAGCCGCGAAGTCCGCGAATGTTACGATTGGGCTGCTCGTCGATTTGGATGTTGGCCTCGGTCGCACCGGCGTTCCCTCACCAGCCGATACGTTGCCGCTGGCCCAGGCTATCGACCGCGCGCCCAATCTTCGGCTCGATGGCCTCATGATTTACCCAGGCCAAGTGTGGAGCAAACCGAATGAACAAGCCGCGGAGCTGCAAGCCATCGACGACCTAGTCGCCCAGACATTGGCGTTATGGAAGAAACATGGCTTCAGCGCCGCAATTGTATCGGGCGGCTCAACACCGACTGCGTATCAAACGCACCTGATGCCCCACGTTACCGAAATGAGACCCGGCACGTATGTTTACAACGACATGAACACCGTCCGCCCCGGTTTCGCAACCGTTGACGATTGCGCCGCCCGCGTCGTCGCCACTGTCATCAGCGATGCCGTCTCTAGTCAGGTCGTCGTCGACGCCGGGTCTAAAACACTCGCCCGTGATGCCTCCTCAGTTCCCGACGGCGGTTTCGGCTACGTCGTCGAATACCCAAACGCCCGCATCAAACAGCTTTCCGAAGAGCATGGCCAAGTCGACATCCGCGCGTGCGACCCCCGCCCCAAGCTCGGAGAACGCGTGACGATCATTCCCAACCATATCTGTCCCTGCGTCAATCTGCACGAAGCGATCTGGTGGATGGAACCCGGCCAGCCGTTGGAGCAAATGATCGTCGACGCACGAGGATGCATCCGCTGATGCCTAGGTAGGCGAGTTTCTCCGAAACTCGCACCACAAAGCGTTATATGCTTTTAGGTTTTTCCAAAGCCCGCGGCTTCCAACGCCGCAACATAGTCCTCCTCAGAATTCACGTTCCACAGCGAAGCCAATCGCGGGTCGACATCACGCAATTCCTCAACCGGCACATGTAGAGCCGTAATTTCGCAGAATAAGTCGCTAGCGCGCAACCGTTCCGCAGCAACCATCCGCTCGATGTGAGGCAACACCGTAGGTCGATAAGCGGCAGCCAGCGGGTAAAATCGCCCCTCTTCAATCGGTACCACGGCATCGTACGCACCGAGTAACGCAAACAATCGCCCGACGAATCTCGGCTTCGTTAACGGCGAATCGCAGCCAGTTACAAAGACGGCATCCAGCGCCTGATTCGCCAGCGCATGAAACCCGACCGCCATCGCAGCCAACGGTCCGTCGTACGCATTTGAGTCGCGAGCAATCTGAATGTCGTCTGATACCTTGGGCACCGCTTGCCCCGCTGCCGCCACGACGACGACACTCGCAACCGGCACGGCTTCGCCGGTCAAACGCGCGACTCGCTGCAGCATCAGCTCCTGGCCAAACGGAAGCGTTGCCTTATCGCGCCCCATTCGGCTCGACTTACCGCCGCACAAAATGATGGCGCCGCACTTCATGGATCGGCTACGCTTTCAGCAGGGCGGCGATGCGCGCGAGCACGTCCTCATCCGTCGGATAGTTCGTCGAAAGAATCGGCCGCAGTGGAACGCTAATGCCATCCATTCGATATGCCGTCCCCGCCGCGTGGATTCCATATATTGCCGTCGTAAACTGCACCGTCGCCGGCAGCGTCGGTTCAACATTCGGATAGTCGAGTGCAATCGTCGGCACTTGCCGCAACTTTGATTGCGCGGCCGCCGACAGCCGCCCCGCGCTTTCGCTCCCGACCAACACGCAAGCGTCCACCTCGCCCCGTTCCAGTAATCCCTCCGCGGCGAACTTCTCCACGTCAAACGTTGGATAGCCCTTCGCAAAATTCACGGCAAACTGAAACCCGGTTTGCCACGTCAGCACATTTTCCGCGCCCACCAACCCGGAGGACGCCCCCAGGCTGTGTACCGTAAACCGCGTGGACTTATTGAGTTCAGTGGTCAGCGTGAACAACGCCTCAACGGTACTTGTACTCTCGGCAGTTCCACCCTGCCCTTCCCCAACAAACAGCGCTCCATAGTGACACGCGGTCATTCGCGCTGCGAGCTCCCGCAATCGCTCGAGCAATTCCTCGCCAATCGACGTCGCGACAAGTTCCTCACCCTTAACCAGCGCTCGCAATGCCTCAATGACCGTGTGTTCGTCACCCCCCGCGATTTGCAAAAACGAGTTCGCCAGTTTGCTCGTTTCCGTTGTCTCAAAATCAATCACGACAACCGTCCGATCGGCACGCCCGCGTGGCACGAACACACCTTGCGGATCTACGCTGTACCGTTCCAAATGCCGCGGATGAGTCAGGACAGGGTTCGCACGCCAAAAAATGACAAGGTCTGCCCGATTCCGCACTTCTCCCAACGAACAAGTCGATTGGCCAACCTTCTGAAAAGCCAATGCCGCTTGCGGCTTAATGGACGCCGGCGTATCAACCGTCCCCCCAATCTGTTCCGCAAGCGCAATCGCCGCTCGCTGCCCGGCCGTGCTGCTTCGCGTCAGCCCCCAAATAAGTGGCGCCTTGCTCGCACGCAAAATATCTGCAGCGCGTTCGATCGCGGCCGAAATCTCTACCGGCTTACCTTCTACAAAAGCCGCCGGTCGGTCGGTCGGCGCCGATAGCGCTGCAAACCAGGGCTCCGAAAGCCGACACGTCCCGCGCACTTGCGTGATGCAATCAACGGAAACATCCACTTCCAAATCGTCGCATACGCAACCGCAAACGGTGCAAGCCACATCGGTGAACGTCTGTTGCATGTGCGACTCAGATTCAAGCTACCGTGAAGCGTCCAACGCAAATTGCCGAACTCTCCAGGCACGACTATCATCGTACAACCAGCAAACTTGTTCTGGTAGCGAGCGGCTGAGACGACGAGTTCCCGTCGACCTAAAAAGCGACTGCAAAGATAATGTCTGACCTTATCAAAATCGCGCAAGGCACTGTCTACGATCCGGCAAACGGCATCGACGGCGAAGTCCGCGACCTCTGGATCGCCGGCGGCAAAATCGTGCCCGCCCCCACCGACCCCGCGCAGCAGCCAACACGCGTAATCGACGCCCGCGGCCTCGTCGTCATGCCCGGCGGCGTCGATATGCACTGCCACATCGCTGGCCCCAAAGTGAATGTCGCGCGAAAACTTCGCCCCGACGACAAAATCGATCCGAAGGATGTCCTCGCGCGCACTGCCAACACCCGCAGCGGCACGCTCGGCAGCGTCCCCAGCACCTTCGCCACCGGCTACAAATACGCCGGCATGGGCTACACGACCGCCTTCGACGCCGCGATCCCGCCCCTTGGTGCCCGCCACGCCCACGAAGAATTCGCCGATACGCCCTGCATCGACAAAGGCTTCTATGTGCTCATGGGCAACAACCACTATGTGATGCGATGCATTGAACGCAACGAACCTCAAAAGTTGCGCGCGTTCATCGCTTGGCTACTCACTTCAACAAAGAGCTACGCACCAAAACTCGTAAACCCCGGCGGTGTCGAAGTCTGGAAAAGCCTCCGAGGCGGCAACGTCCACAGCCTCGACGACACGGTTCCTCACTTCAACGTAACGCCGCGCCAAATCATCACTAATTTCGTCGAAGCAACGAACACACTCAATCTGCCCCACCCCGTGCATCTGCATTGCAACAACCTCGGCATGCCCGGCAACTGGCACACAACGCTCGCCACTATGCAGGCCCTCGATGGCCACCGCGCTCACCTCACGCACATTCAATTCCACAGCTACGGCGGCGGCGAAGGTGACGAAAACACCTTCAACAGCAAAGTGCCGCCGCTCGCCGATTACATCAACAGCCACCCCAACCTCTCCGTCGACGTCGGCCAGGTCATGTTCGGCGACACAACGAGCATGACCGGCGATAGCCCCGTCGGCTACTTCCTCGCCAACGTCTTCAAAACCAAGTGGTACAGCAACGACGTCGAAATGGAAGCCGGCTGCGGGGTCGTCCCAATAAAATACCGCAACAAATCACTCGTCCACGCCCTCCAATGGGCGATCGGCCTCGAGTGGTACCTCCTCGTCGAAGACCCGTGGCGCGTCGTGATGAGCACCGACCACCCCAATGGCGGCTCCTTCCTCGTCTACCCCCACATCATCCGCCTGCTGATGGATCGCACCTACCGCCGCGACATGCTGAAAAAGTGCCCCGCGCAGGTGGCCTATCGCTGCACACTCGCGGATCTCGACCGCGAATACACTCTCAATGAAATCGCAATCATCACCCGCGCCGGCCCGGCCCGCTTGTTAGGCCTCAAGAACAAGGGCCATCTAGGCGTCGGCGCTGATGCCGATATCACGATCTACACGCCGGACAAAAACAAAGAGACGATGTTCGCGCTCCCGCGCCTCGTGATCAAGTCCGGCCACGTCATCGTCGACCAAGGCGACATCCGCGAACCACGGCTCGGCAAAACGCTCCACGTCGCACCGGGCTACGACCGCGAAGTCGAACGCGACATCCGCACCTGGTTCGAATCGTGCTATTCAATCCAGTGGGCCAACTACCCGGTGGAAGATCGCTATCTGCTGGAGTCTGAAATTGTGCCAACGATCAAATGATGCCGCGATTCCGCTGTGTCCTCGGCCGCCACAAATACCGAATCGCCAAACCCAACAAAATCAGCGAACCGCCTGCCACTGTCCACCACGCCGGCCGATTCCCCCAGGCCAAAAACACCCACAACGGGTTCAGCAGCGGCTCGATCAGCCCAATTGCCGTCGCCTCATGCCCTGCAATGCGCTTCAAGCTGTAAGCAAACAACGCATACGGCAATCCCATCTGCAGTATGCCGAACGCCGCGAGCAGCCCCCACTGAATCCCACTCGGCAAGTGCGCTTCCGCACCAAATGCGAACGGCGAGAGCGCAACGACTGTTACCAAATGATTGAGCGCCGCGAGCCACACCGAATCAAACCCGCGAAGTTGTCGCAGCGATAACACGACCCCCGCATAAAAAAAGCTCGAAGCCATCGCCCATGCCACGGCCTCCAACGACGCCCCCCGCGTCTCGAAATACACAATAATGCCAATGCCAATCACCGCGCACGCCACCATCACCCAATCGCGCCACACCGCCCGCTCACCGAACACAAACACACCGACCAATAGCACCCACACCGGCGCCGTACACTGCAGCCAAATCGCATTCGCCGCCGACCCCTTCACCATCGCCGTCAGATACGTGTAGTTCATCCCCACGAACAAAATCGTCATCGGAACCAACCGCCACGACCAACTCGGCCGACGCACCAGCGGACACAGCGCGATGCTCGCAAACACCGCCCGCCAAAACGCCAGCGACGGCCCTTTCCATCCGGCCAGATACGGCGACTTCACAAAGAACCCGCTCGTGCTCCACAGCACAGCGGCCACAAACACAAACCACCGCGCCGCAAAAACCGTCGGCCTCAACCCTGCCCCAAGGTCGCCCGCCGCAACCTCCCCTGGCACCGGCTGCTCCGCCAGAAAAGTCTCCTCCCCCGCACCATCACCCATATCCGTCTTTCTTCATTCCCCAGCCCCCAGCCCCCACCCCCCTTCAAATCAAATAATACCATCCCTCCTTAGCCCGCATTAGCTCATCCCGCCGCGGGCAGGTCTCACAAAAATCGTCGCCGATCACTTCGTAAGCAAACCGCACTGCTTCCAGCGTGCTCGTCCAAAATTTACCCGTCTCTTCAAACATAAACACCCGCTCCGGCCCCAGCCGCTGCAGCAACCCGCTCGAGTGGATCACTCGAGTCACTTCAGGCCGCAGCCCGCACAACAGTACGCTAATGTTCGACGCGTGCATCCGTTCATTGAACCGCTCCAAAACGCTCATGCAAACCGCATCCGGATTGCGCACGCTTCAATCTCAAAATCACGACCCGCGCCTCTTTTTCGATTTCGTCGGCAATTGCATCGAGCAATTGTTCAAGTTCCGGCGCGGCCCCGAAAAACAGCTCTCCCTCCAAACTGTAAATGCGAATTCGACGGCATGGCATATCCGTCGCATGCCGCTCGCGCACCACCCGCTCGGGCGTCATAATCAACTCCGTGATTCGCACCCGGGCCGCCTGCGGCACATACAACACGAACGACATAAACACGCCGATCAACACGCAAAACTCGACCGAAACTGCCACCGCCGAAACCGCAGTGATAATCACGATCCAGGCATCGAACCGCGTCGTCCGCAAGTAATACATCAACTGATGCCGATCGACCAACCGCCACGACGACAGCATCAAAATCCCGGCCAGCCCCGCCTTCGGAATGAAGTACGCATACGGCGCGAGCAGCATGACAGTCACGGCAACCGCCACCGCCGAAATCACGCCGGACCACTGCGTCCGCGCGCCCGACTGCACGTTAATTGTCGACCGCGTCAGCGAACCCGACCCAGGGAAGCAGTGGAACAAACTTCCCACCACATTCGCGACGCCTTCGCTCAAACACTGCTGGTTGATATCGAGCTTCTGCCGCGTGGTTGCCGCAATTGCCTTCGCCATCGAGATCGCTTCGAGCAGACCCAGCATCGCGATCGCCAGCGCACTGCTCCCCAGCCCGTGCAGATGATTCCAGTCCACCACCGGCAATTCAAACGACGGCAACTGCGCCGGAATATCTTTGATGATCTTGACGCCCTGCATATCCAATCGCCAATTGGCCACCACGATCGTCGTGCAGATCAGCGCTAGCAACAGCTCCGGCAGTCGTAATCGCAACCGAAAATTCACCCACCGCAACCCGAGCGCAATCGCCACCGTCCCCAAACCGATGTACAGCGACGGCATATTGGTCTGATCGATGTGCCGCATCGTCAGCCAGAACCGCTTCAAAAAATGATCCGCCCCAGTCCCCGCCGCAGTCAGCCCCAGCAAATTCTTAAGCTGATCGAGCACCAGCAGCACTGACGCCCCCAGCGTGAACCCGACAATCACCGCGTGCGATACATACTTTGTCAGGTCCCCAAGTCGCAGCAATGAAATCACGGTCTGAATCACACCGACCATCAGCGCGAGTAGGATTACCGCCGGCAATCGCTCCGCATCCGAAAACCCCACGAGCGCACTAAGCACCGCAATCGAAATCGCATTCGTCGGCCCATTGATGAGCTGCTTCGAAGAATCAAGCAGCGCCCCCACCGCCGTCATCACGATCGCCGTGTACAACCCATACTGCGGCGGAATATTGGCGATCTGCGCATAAGCCATCGCCTGCGGCACTGCCACCGCCGCCACCGTCAGCCCCGCCATCGTGTCGCTCGAAAGATCCCGCCACGAATAATTTCGCAGCGAATCAAATGCCGGCACCACCCGAAACAAAGTCGCGCACAGCGCCCGTGAACCCGACGCGTCGGCCAAGTTAGCAGGTCCAGCTTCGCTCATTCGATGGGGCCTCGACTCGATCCTAAACTTCGACCAGCCGAAAGCCCCCGCGACAGACGTCGAAGGTAGAGTAATTGGCAGGTGCGCCCGATCGATGGGCCCTAATTCTAAAAAGCCGAGAACATGGCAGCAACAGCGATACGACGCGGATCCCAGACCGCCAAGACCGCCGTTCGCTAGGATTCGATCGCCCAACGGGCGTCAGTTGACCGCGATGCTCACTCGGGTCTAGAGTGACTCGACCAAAGCCCGTAGCAGCACAACAAATTTGGTGAATCCCCGGGAGATTCAACTGACGTGCCTCAAGCGAGCCACGCTATTCAGCTGCAAGGCAGAGGCGGCCATGCGAAAAAACATTCAATCACGAACCATCCGCCGCGCGTTCACACTCGTCGAACTGCTGGTCGTAATCGCCATCATCGGCATCCTCATTGCGCTCCTCCTACCCGCCATTCAGGCAGCTCGCGAATCCGCCCGACGCTCGCAATGCGCGAACAACCTGAAGCAAATCGGTTTGGCCTGCCTGAATCACGTCGACACCCACAAGCACTTTCCCTCCGGCGGATGGGGCTACGATTGGACCGCCGATCCGAATCGCGGTTACGGGCCCGATCAGCCAGGCTCGTGGATTTACAACATTTTGGATTTCGTCGAAGAGGCCGCCGTACGAAATCTCGGCAAAGGCTTGGCAACGACCAGCCCCGCCTTCCAGGCAGCCAGCACGTCACTCCATCAAACACCCATCGCCATGTTCAACTGCCCGTCGCGCCGCCCAGCGCGAATCTACCCATCGCCCTGGGGTCCGCCCGGCAATCAACCGATTCGCGAACAACCCTGGCTGGCCGACGTCGCTCGCACCGGCGTCGCCAAGAGCGACTATGCCGCCAACTCCGGCGATTCGATCGAATTCGCAGGCGACAATTTCTATCGCCCCGACAGCTACGCTGCGATCCAGCCCGATAAATGGACGCCAACCAACGTTTGCCAGAAGACGGGTAATGCCGCGAACGACGCCAACCTCGACTTCTGTCAGACCGGCATCATGTACTATCGCAGCACGCTCAAGCCCGCGCAAATTACCGATGGCACGTCGAAAACGTACCTCGTCGGCGAAAAGTGGATGCCCATCGCCGGCTACGAAGGATTCACAGACGACAAATCACCCGGCTTCACCGGCGGCGACAACCAATCGATGTACACCGGCTTCGAGTGGGACAACCATCGTGTCGCCTGGAACCCCGCTGATGAAGAAACGCTAAAGAGCTCCCAACCCACTCCAGACGGCCCCGACCTCGATACCGCGGGCACCGAGCCCCGCCGCTTCGGCAGCGCCCATCCGTCGACCTTCCAAATGGTCTTCTGCGACGGCTCAGTCCACGGCATCGCCTACAACATCGACGCCGCCGCCCACCGCTCACTCGCCCATCGCTTTGATGGCGAGACAGTTTCAACGAGCGGCCTCTAACGGACGTTTACTCAGGGTGCCACTGGCTTTGCCAGTGCTTCGCCGACGAACCACGAAACTACTATCTGTATCCGAGCGATCAGGCCTGGCAGTTCGTCGGCTCGGTCGAGAAGATGATGCTCGATGAGAAAAGAATTCTTTCGCCCCGACCCGCTCAGTCTCGAAGAGATTTACCGGTTCCGGTGCTGATTGGCTCGACCGCTTCAAGCCGTTCATCGAAGACGGCAAGACGGTCGTCGTCAGCCCGCACAAAGTTTGGGGGCCGCAAACAAACGACCTGGTTCTGCAACTACGCAAGCGTCGCATCAACAAAATCATCCTGGCCGGAATGTTGGCAAACCTCTGCGTCGAAAGCCACCTGCGCGAATTGTTAGAGCAAGGTTTCGAAGTCGCCGTGGTGAAAGACGCCACCGCCGCTCCGCGGCATCCGCAACTAGGCGATGGCTACCAGGCGGCGATCATCAACTACGCTTTCTGGCCAACGCCGTTCTCACGACGGACGAAGCAGTGACGGCGATGGAATAGTTCCGCTACGCGCAGAAACCATCACTTCTCTCCCTCGGAGCTTCAATCGTGAACCATATAACGAAAACTCACCGACGCTTTCGTTGTCTTCGCTGCTTGGGCCTTGCTCAGCCAGACACGGCCTCCGCCAGCACCCGGTCCAAGTGCGTTACAAGACAGCGAAAGTCGGCGATCTGGACATCTTCTACCGCGAAGCCGGGCCGAAAGACGCCCCCACGGTTCAAGCTGCTCCACGTTTCCACCAGCTTGCAGATGTTCCGCAACCTGATTCCCGCACTCGCCGACAAATATCACTTGGTCGCCCCCGACTATCCCGGCTACGGCCAAAGCTCGATGCCGCCGCACGACAAGTTCACTTACACGTTCGACAATCTTGCCGACGTGATCGACAAATTCACCGAGAAACTCGGCCTCAAGAAATACGCCATCTACGTGCAAGACTACGGCGCCCCGGTCGGCTACCGCATGGCGGCAAAGCATCCGGACCGCATCACCGCCATCGTCGTGCAGAACGGCAACGCCTACGACGAAGGACTCGACAACGACTTCTGGAAGCCGATCAAGGCGTACTGGAAAGAACCAAAGAGCAAGGAGAAGCGCGACGCCCTTCGCAAACTGGTCACCTACGACGCCACCAAATGGCAGTACACGAAGGCGCGAAAGACCCCGAGCTCGTCAGCCCCGACGGCGCAGCCGAAGATCAGTTCTTGCTCGATCGCAAAGGCAACGACGAAATTCAAATCGACTGTTCCGCACCTACGGCAGCAACCCGCCTCTCTACCCAGTTGGCAGGAATACTTCCGCAAACATCGGTCGTCCATGCTGATCGTCTGGGGCAAGAACGACAAAATATTCCCACCCGTCGGCGCCGAACCCTACAAACGCGACCTGAAAACGGTAGACTACCACTTAATAGACGCCGGCCACTTCGCCCTCGAAACCAATGGCGACGAAATCGCGGGGCTGATGCGCGAGTTCCTCGCGAAGCACGTTGATGCCAAGTAGAGGCCAGTCACTCTCCGCCATGCTTGTGCCGAATTGAATCGCAACAAGTGTGCCTGAGGCAATGAATCAAGACGGGTTCTTTGTTAGAAATTATCATCGAAATGTCGGCCTAATTGGCGTCGGCTTCTTTAGTCTGATGATCGTGCTCTGGATTTCAGTCGCCTGGACCGACCTGCCACAGCATGGCACAACCGTCCCGTTTTGTTTTGCACGTTTTGGCTCAAGATTTTCCAGCGTATAGAGCGAATCTGCCATAGCCGTAGCGACGACGTCGCGGCTACATTCGCACGGTGCAAATCTTTTGCTTCAAGACTGGAACTCGTAAGACGTGGAGCGTTAAACGTCGCTCCGCTTTATGCAAAGTGGTCATGGGCATTCTGTCGCGTGGTATCCTGCTCTCTGACGTGCTCAACCTTTATTGGCGAACGGCATTCAGTGGCGTTATACGTTTAGATTCATCGCACGGCACGTGCGAATTCGGCTTGATAGTTTTGAGCGAGCCGAACGTTTGCAACTAATCGAATTCTTTCGGCAGCGAATACCCGAGGGAACTCAGCACGGCTGGCAAATGTTCTGCCACAAAATTGCTTTGCCGCTAAGCGACACCTTAACGGAAAATGCAGCACCCGCAAGCAGAATGGTGCGTAGTTGTAGGTCGACGCGCCTGACTTATCGGCGAAAAGCTAAGTCGCGGAGTGAAATTCGCTTCTGCAGATGGGCACTGAATAGTCGCCACAAACCTCTTATCGAAATTACTCTCGGGGCCTGAGCGATCGCAACCGCGTGGGTCGTAAATGTTTCACACATAGATCGCGTGTGTTCTCGGCGACATGACCAGGTCGTCGAGTGGTATGGGAGAATCTCGGCGACGCAATGTGTACAGATTAACATTGCGGTGCGCGTCCGCTCGGCGTTTAATCAGATCGTCATTCGGATCGATGCCACCCGCAAGCGTTGAAGTGGTTGGGCAACGCGTTCGGGAACTCCTCCAAGTCTGAAGAACTACAAACTGCGAACATATATAGATCGATGCCCAGGCCTGTTGAAAGCGAGCAATAATTTCTGGAGAAGGTGATACCTTTTGTTCTCGATATTGCTAGATGAACGTATGAAATGGCAGCATCGGCCTGCAAGAACCGGGCCGAGTTCTAATTTCCAGACGCCGATGGGATTGGTATTTCCTGCCTGCAATTGCGGCGACCGTCGTCGGTGGAATAGTGTCCGCGTGGCAACTGCAACAACCTCGCTTACTAGCCGCGTGGCTCGGGCCGACCATACTTTGGTTGGCCTTGCGGTTCTTAACCCCCAAAGACGGCATGATGAGTCACAGCATTTCTCGTACACCTGGGCTGTCGAGATACCTATTGTTCATGTTTGCATGGGGATCCATCGCAATCGCAGGCATATTCGCATTCCAATCGCTAAAAGCGTTAATCCCTGCTCCGGTGATTGTTGGGACAACTTTATTGATGCTTTGGTATGCGGGCATGTTTTGCGCGCAGTATCTGGAAGATAGGCGACGGCACAGCCGCGATTTAGAGAATAGCGTGGGTTCCGCCGCGAGCAGCGGAGTGGGCTACCCGTCACGGTAGCAATGTCATGCGGCCAGGAAATGACTACCACGTTTTATGACCGCGGTGGCGACGGCCACGACTGACCAACCCACCAATGCCTCATGTCGCCGCTCGCGACATATCCCTCACAATATGTCGCCAAAATCGAAAAATTAACCCATATTCCGTTGACCTGTCGCCCACCGCAACATATCCTTTAGGAGCAAAAAGCCCGCAAAATTGGCTAAGAACGTGAAAAAAGCCCCCGCCACCCCTACCTGCAAGCCCGAGGTCCCTTATAACGACCTGCCCCAGCTCCCGCCTCCGGCAGAGCTCGAAACCAAACCCATCCTCAAGCACTGCATCTCCGCTCGTGCCGCCTTGGCCGAGCTAAAAAGTGCCGCCGAACTCATCCCCAACCAAGGCATCCTGATCAACACGCTGCCGTTGCTTGAAGCGCAGGCTAGCTCGGAAATCGAAAACGTCGTCACCACCTCCGATCGCCTCTTCCAATTTCGGCAGGACGATGACCACGCCGACCCCGCCACCAAAGAAGCGCTCCGCTACGGCCAGGCCTTGCTCCACGGCTTTCGCACACTCACCAAACTCCCGTTAAGCACTCGCACGGCCGAACAAGTGTGTACCGAAATCAAAGGCGCCGAGATGCGCATTCGCACCATGCCCGGCACCGCACTCGCCCGCAGCGGCAAAGTGATCTACACGCCGCCCGAAGGCGAACCGCTCCTCCGCAACCTGCTCGCCAACTGGGAAAAGTTCCTGCATAGCGCGACCGACATCGACCCGCTGATCCGCATGGCCGTCGGCCACTACCAGTTCGAAGCAATCCATCCCTTCACCGACGGCAACGGCCGAACCGGCCGCGTGCTCAACAGCCTCTTCCTGATCCAGTCCGATTTACTCTCGCTGCCGATCCTCTACTTGAGCCGGTATATCATTCAGCACAAATCGGATTACTACGAGCGGCTGCGCGAAGTCACCTATAAGCACGAATGGGAACACTGGATTCTGTACATGCTGAAAGCGGTCGAAGAAACAGCGAACTGGACAACATCCAAAATCGCGGCGATTCGTTTACTCTCAGCCCAAACAACCGACTTCATCCGCACCAAATTGCCGAAGATCTACAGTTACGAACTGGCGACAATGATCTTCGAACAACCGTACTGCCGCATCAACAATTTGGTCGATGCCAAACTCGCCGGCCGCCAAGCCGCGTCGCGATATCTGAAGCAGCTCGTGGATATCGGCGTCCTAGAAGAAAAGCCCGTCGGCCGCGACAAACTTTTCGTCCACCCCAAGCTGTTGCATCTCTTAACGTCCGACAGCAACAAATTCACGTCGTACAAATAAGCAGGTCAGGCTGTGCCTGACGAACTTCTTCGGATACCGCTCGCCGCGCCCAATCGTCCCTACTCCCTGCCTCCGGCATCCTCAATCATCCCCAGATTTTTTTGTTGAAATTGTACCAAGACCTATGTTCGGGGCCACAAAAAAGCTTGCCCAAAGAAAATTCAACATGGCCAAAAATCGTTGTAGAAATTAATTCCAGATCTGATATGTTCACCCGTACACTATCGCGCACTCTCTCGACTGTGGTGCGTGAGCTCTTTGGCAACTCAGCAGAAAAAAGCCGTCCGCTATCGGCCCTCCACCGTCAGCCAACGATCGCGCTGCGCGCTGACCGAATCCATTCGTCATTCGACATTCGGATTTCGTCATTCGCCGCCGCCTCTCGGTCTCAATATTCAACCAATTTTGGACCATCGAGATCGCGAAATCTCCATGTTTCGCTGTCTCAGCGGCGACCCACGCGTTCCAAAATGACCGATTTTTGTATTAAAAAATCGTGTTCGCGCGCAGTGACAATAATCGTGGCGCGAAGTAAGGCGTCAGCCGCGACCTAATAGGTCGCCGGCGGTTTGAACTTCCAGCCCGCCCTACTTCCCAAAGTGCGTCTTCGCCAAATCCGAGACCGCTTTGAGATCGGTCTTGCCGCTGCCGAGCACGGGAATCGTTTCCACTTCGAGGAAACTGTCGGCATCCGGAATCCACAAGTTCGGGACGCCGATTTTTCCGAGCCGCTCGCAGATTTCCTTCGGCGGCATCGAAAGCGGCGTATGCACGACGACGAGTCGCTCCCCTTTGCGTTCGTCCGGAACCGAGGTGACGACGACCGCGAGTTGTGTGCTCTCCTCGACGCCGAGGATTTTTTGGATCGCTTCCTCGATGCGAATATGCGGCACCATTTCGCCACCGATTTTCGAGAACCGGCTCAATCGGCCCGTGATGTGGATGAAACCGTCCGTGTCGATCATCGCGATGTCGCCGGTGATATACCAACCGTCGTGCATCACTTTGGCCGTTTCCTCGGGCTGGCCCAAATAGCCCTTCATCACGTTCGGGCCTTTGACGAGCAGCATCCCCGGCGTGCCCAGCGGCAGGTCTTCGTACGTTTCCGGATCGACGGCCTTCGCCGACACGCTCGGAACCGGCCGCCCAACCGAGCCTTCTTTGCAGTCGATCGTCGCACTTTTCGACCGTGTCGGCGGCACGTTCACACTCACGAGCGGCGACAACTCCGTGGTGCCATACCCTTCGACCGGCCGGATGCCGAATTTTTTCTCGAATGCATCGCACAGCGAGATCGGCATTTTTTCCGCCCCGGCGACCACGACTTCGAGCGAGCTCAGCTCCTCGGGGTCGCACCGCCGCAGATACATCCGCAGGAAAGTAGGCGTGGCGAGCAGAATAGACGCCGACCGCATGCGAGCCAGCCGCGCCACGATTCGCGTATCCGTGGGATGGCCCACATGGTACGCCGCACGAATATCGAGCAGCAGCGGCCCCCACAACGTAACAGTGAACCCCAGCGAATGGAAAAACGGCACAATCCCCAGCACCGAATCCGAAGGACGCGGATGCACAACCTGCTCAATAGCTTCCACATTGGTCGCAATATTATGGTGCGTGAGCATCACACCCTTGGGCATGCCGGTCGAGCCGGAAGTAAATACCACCGTGGCAACGTCATCACCACTGATCCGCCGCAGGCCGAGAATTCGATCGAGCAAAAACGCCGGTACAAGGAATGCGCCCACGGCGCCGTACAGCTTATCGCCCCGGAGCGCTTTTTCGCGGAGGTCCTCCAAATAAATAAACTCGACTTTGAGCGTGTCCTTAAATTTTTCGAACACCGGGTTCGCCATCACCTTGCGGCTGGTCAGGATTCGCCGGATCCCCGCCCGGCCGATGCACGAATTGAGCACATCCGGCGTGGCCGTGTAGTTGAGGTTCGCCGTCACCCGGCCGGTCATGGAGAGCGCAGCGTTGGTAATCACACTTCCCACGGAAGGCGGCAACAGAATGCCGACATATTTCTCGTCAGGAGTCAGTACATGCCGCAGCAGCAAACGGCGCATCACGAGAACCGCCGCCAGCAGCTTGCCGCCAGTGAGTTCGACGCCGGTCGAATCCGAAACTTTGGACCGAAACATCGCCTTGCGGCAGTTGCGAATCATGGCCCGCGGCAAAGCCAGCGTCCGTTGTTTGCGGCCCGAGACGGCATCGGCCCCGAGATCCTGCACGGCTTGCCGCACCTGGTGGATGTCGCGCGGCTCGGCGATCGGTTTGCCGAACCAAATGGATACGCGCCGCGGCTTGGCCGACGGCCACTTCCAGAAGAACTTTCCGCCCCGAAAACTAAAGATGCTTCCCCAGAGTTCATCAAGGTACACAGGAATGATCGGCGCACCGGTATCGCGCTGGATCTCGAGCACACCGGGCTTGAATCGCTGCAGCTGGCCGGAGCGGCTGATGCCACCCTCCGGAAAAATGCATACCAGCTCGCCGGCCTTAAGCGCTTCGCGAGCGGTTTCAATTGCCTGCCTCGTCGACTTTGGCGAGGGCTTGATCGGAATCGCGCCCATCATCGTCGCGAACCCGTGCGCCCGCCAACTGGTAATGATGTCACTATCAATCAGCATCCGCACTGTGCGGGAAGAGGTTGCGAACAGCAGGAGTCCATCCAACCACGAAATATGATTAGGAACGAGAATCGCCCCGCCTTGAGCGGGAATATTCTCGCGGTTGTGAACACGAATTTTGTAGATCGAGTGCGTCGTGAGCCAAGCCAAAAACTTAATCGTCGCCTGAGGAATCAACACGACGATATAGATGAAGACGGGCAATGTGGCGAGCGCGCACAGGAGAAAGATGTCGCGCGATGTGTAGAGAGCCTGGCCATTTACCGGCAGTCGCAGCAGCCAATACCCCAGCGAGGCGATGAGCATGCCGCCAAACGTAAGAAAATTACTTGCGGCGAGGATAGAACCGCGGTGCTCAGGCGGGCTGCGATCCTGCATATACGCAGCGAGTGGAACGTCGAACAATCCGGAACTCACCCCGAGCATGACAAGAAATACGCATGCGGCAAAATAACTAATCGTGTATGTGCCGGCCTGCCCGACGAATGCGCCCTGCACCGTGTAGAGCAGGAAGGAGAACAGCGCCAAGCCACTGGCTCCGATGGGCAAAATGCCCAGTTCGACTTTGCCACCCGACCAGACACCCGCGAGCACACTGCCTATGCCAACCCCAACAATGAGCGCGCCGAGCAAGGGAGTGACCTGCGTCTGTTTGGTGATGTTGCCCTCCCACGCGAACTGGTCGATGTTCAAATGGGCGAGCATCGCGAGCGTCCAAAAGAACGTAATACCAATCGCGACCCGGAGCAGCCCGCGATCGTGACCAAGAGTTTTCAGATCACGGATAGTTTGGCCCACTATGTCCCAGGAAAACGGGCGCTTGGGGTCCGCGGCCATCAACGGCATGATCATCAGACTCGAAACCAGTCCGGCAATCGCCACGCCGACGAGAACAGTCGCATGCACCCACCAATGTTCCGGGTAGAACGTACCGTCAACGACCACGCCACTAACGACCGACAGCCAATTTCCGACCGCGGTGCCGACTGCGGTTGCGACCACGGTGGCCAAACCGAGCAAGCCGTTCGCGGACGAAATTTTGTTCGAGCGCAGCATCTCCGGAATACTCCCGAACTTCGCGGGACCGAACAAAGCGGCTTGGCAGCCAATGAGAGCGACGACAAAGAACATCGCGTACTTGTGGCCGATCACCACCGACGCCAAGACCATGAGAGCAATTTCCGCGACCTTGCACCAAATGATGACGCTGCGCTTGCTGAAGCGATCGGCCAGATATCCGGCGGGAGCAGCTAGCAATAAATATGGAAGGACTAGGCATGCCGAGCCGATGGCGAGAACGCTGCTGATTTGCGATGGTTGGACAATCTCCTTGCCCACGCCGATGACCAACCAGCGAAGAATGTTGTCGTTGGTAACGCCAAGAAATTGGGTGAGGAGCAAGCCGACAAACGTCGTCGACATGAGGCGGTCGCGCGGCAGCAAGCCTGTGGCGTCGTCGGAACGTGTCCCCTCTTTAGATGGCATGTGCGCCTGATGCATTGCAAAACGAAAAACGAAACCAGGTTAGCGTCTCGAACCAGCGCCAGCCTCAGCGTGGATCGGGTGGGAGTTACCGGTTGCGACTCTCGGACCTGGCGATGGCGAGCGCGGTCGCGAAGGCAGATCAGCCGAATTGTGCGGTAGTTATGTTGCAATAAATCTAGCGTTGATTGACGTTTGAGGCCAACCCTGGAAGCGGAAAGGGGTCGATTTTGTCCTGGTGGATTCGTATTGATTTTCGAGGCCTGGGGACGTTATCGTGCCACGGCCAAGCAAGGGACGGTTTTTCAACTGGCTTAAAGGGCAGTCTCGGTTTTTGCGGGCGACCAGGAATCTACGAATGCGACGGATTTCGACTTTTCTAATGGGCATGGCGACGGGAGCGATGTTGCTGCACGGCGCCACTATGTACCACGTGGTGCGGGCGGCCGATGGCGTGCATTTGATTCCGAAGCAACCACCGCGGCTGGCGGAATCCTATGTCGATATACGGGCGTTTTCGATGAACGACTGGGCGGACCATGCCCAATTGGCGTCGGCGATGGTCCAGGCCGGCCAGCAGCAATTACTCGGCAATGCAGCAATGGGTTCTGTCCGAGAAGCCGTCGACACGATGCTGCCGACCAAGTTGAAGCAGTAACGGATATTCCGACGACGCGGGCCGATTCGCGGACGATTGGTCGAATGTTCGTCACAACCCGCGTCGCTCGCCGGCATTTGAGTGACTTGTCGCGTTTTTTGCCTGCGCGGCACGGACGGAACTTCTCGCGCCACCATGATTTGAGCCGTAAGGCTGATCGATGGTGCAGTCATGGTTCGATCTGAATTATAACGACGGTCAACGATTCTCAAGACCGCGCATACGCCGCGCGGCCAAAACCGGCGCGAATCGAAATTCGATGGACCTCAATCGCAATCAATTCTTTTTTCTGGGTTTGCTCGTCCTCTTAATTGGCGTGCAAGTGCGGTACGTGAGTGCGTACGTGCTCAGCCCGCAAGCGACGCAATTCCTGGCCGAGCGGACGGGGAATTCATCGCCCGGCACCAACTCGTTCTTTACGATGACAGGTGGGACTTTCGCGGCCCCGCGAAAGGTGCTTGAACCGCCCGAATGGCTTTCCTGGTGCCTAATGTCTGTCGGGGCCGTGTTGTGCCTTCATTCGTTGGCGATGCCGAAGCCTGGTTAAACCGGGCGGCACGACCGACGATTAATTCGCCTTCTAAGTGGCAAAACCGTGCAGCGTTTTGCTGAAGTTCGCATGCCGTGAGCACCGGCCATGGCAGAGGCTAAACCTTGCAGGTGTAGGGTCATCCGAGTATTATCGAATGGGAATGCCGCCGCGTCTTAAACGCGGGATCGGATCGGCTTTTCGGCGAACAAATCTGCAGCTGGGTGCCCGCTTTGAGGGCAGGAGAAACTCAAATTCATGGCCACACCGCGACGCATTAAAGTCAATGAATCGGGCAAGGTGACCGTCGTCACTTTTAACGATTCGAAAATCATTGACGAGGCCGAAATCCAGGAGTTTGGCCAGGAGCTATACGACTTGGTTGAGCGCGAAGGCCGGAAGAAGATCGTGCTGAACTTTGGAAATGTCGAGTTCCTTTCGAGCGCCGCACTGGGCAAATTGATCGGCTTCGATAAGCGAGTCAAACAGCACAAGGCGGAACTGATTCTGTCGAACATTCGGCCAGAGATTTACGAAGTGTTTGCGATTACCAAATTGACGAAACTGTTCATCATTAAGGATGACGAGGCCGACGCGCTGGCTGCGATTTAGCGGCTAGAGCAGTTGCTAGGAATATACGATTAGGAACCTAGTTTCGGTTCATTATCGATGCTCTGAGTTTTGGTTGCTTTTGTCGGGGTGTTGAGCGAATGTCGGAACACCGCTGGACCTGGACTTCGATTATTAAGGTGCCTAGCAAGAAGGATGCGCACAAAGCGCCGATCGAAGACATATTGTTGGAACTCGAGCGGCTGGGTTGGAAGAAGGATTGCCGCGACTATTTCGCCATTTTGATGGCTCTTGAAGAATCAATCAGCAATGGAATTCGACACGGCAATAAATACGATCACTCGAAACAAGTACTTGTTGAATGCAAGGCGAGCCCTGAACGATTTTGGTTACGCGTCACCGATGAAGGCCCCGGCTTTCAATTGCAAAGAGTTCCCGATTGTACGGCCGACGAGAACTTGGAATGCCCGGGCGGCCGGGGGTTGGCACTGATCCGCGCGTACATGACGTATGTCGAATACAACGACCGCGGCAATTGCGTGACGATGGAAAAAACCCGCACTTGTTAGCAAAAATCTGGCCGCTGGGTCGGCCTTGCTAGGCTCGCCACTCGTCGTAAGAATATAGTTACACCGATCCCCTGTAGCTCAGTTGGTAGAGCAAGCGGCTGTTAACCGCTTTGTCCGAGGTTCGAGTCCTCGCGGGGGAGCTTTTACAACATGCAACGCCGAAACGATTTACGTTACCTACTCTCGTTCAGTAGTGCGGCCCAACGGGTTCCTGAAAAACGGTACAAAAACGGTACCGGTTCGGGGACCATCACAAGGGTTCGCACGATGCCGAATAGCTGCTCTCCTAGCCGTCCTCCCTCCTATCGACTTCACCGACGCACCGGCCAAGCGGTCGTCACGCTGGTCGGACGGGACATCTACTTAGGTAAACACGGCACCCCGGAAAGCCGCGAAGCTTATCAACGCAAGATAAAGGAATGGTCGGCGGCGTCCGGGCGTTGTTTCCGAGGCCGAGTACCCAGCCACCGTCACGGAGGTGGTGGTGGGGTTCACCGAGTTTGCCATCAACTATTATCGCAAGGATGGCAAACCCACAAATGAAGTGCGGATGATTAAGGGGGCAATCAAGATTGCTCGCCAGCTGTATGGACGCGATCTGGCAATCAAGTTTGGGCCGCTCGCTCTGAAAGCTTGCCGCCAAAAAATGATCGAATTGGGATGGTGCCGAAATAACATCAACCGCCAAACGGATCGCATAAAGCGAATGATCAAGTGGGCGACCGAAAACGAAATGATTCCCGGCACGGTATACCAGGCTCTGAGGTGTGTGAAAGGTCTCAAACGAGGTCGCACCGATGCGAAAGAATCAAAGCGCATTAAACCTGTCACCGATGCTGACATTCGAGCCACGCTGAAGTATCTGCCTGCTGTCGTCAGTGACATGGTACGTCTGGAACGGCTGACGGGAGCTCGACCTAGTGAGATTTGTGACATCCGACCCATGGATATAAATCGAGAAACGGATCCTTGGGAGTACATACCACAGAGCCACAAAACCGAGCACCACGATCAGAGCCGGGTGATTTTGATCGGCCCCAAAGGACAAAATATCCTTCGACCATATTTGGAGAGAGCCGCTGACGCATATTGCTTCTCGCCATCCGACACCGTGGCCCAACAGCGTGCTCAGCGACATCAAGCTCGTAAGACGCCGCTAAAATATGGAAATACGATTGGAACTAATCGTAAGCGTTCACCAAAACGCCGACCCGGCAAAAGATACAATGCACAGTCGTATTTTCTTGCGGTGCAGCGGGCGTGCGATCAGGCATTTCCGGTGCCTACTGAAATTGAAAGCAACCCATCTGCCCTAGCAAAGTGGCGGGCCAAACACCGATGGTCACCCAACCAATTGCGACATGCCGCTGCCACTGAGTTTCGCAAGCAGTACGGTTTGGAAGCAGCACAAGTTTTGCTTGGACACAGTAGGGCTGACGTGACACAAGTATACGCCGAGCGTGATTACCGATTAGCGTCACGCGTGGCAAAAGCAATTGGGTAACTCTCGATAGGTGCAACATCCTCAGTGAATACTTCGCACTCACGTCTGTTGAAGCTCCACCGAAGTCGACTAAATCCAAATATATAGTCTTTGTTATCGCAAAATCCATCGCTTGCCGACTACGCTACCATCCGCCAAACGACCAGCTTTTCGTGTCTAAAGGAAATCTCAAATGCACTCCGAACGAAAACAACGACGCCGCGTCAAATCTATTAAAAAAGACGTCGAGATCCGAGGAACTGTTAATACTGCTTTGCCGTATGACGCGAGAGTCACTAGGGAACTAGTAGCAAAACTTAAATTATCACGATTGCTTGCCAAAAAAGAACGTGGCGAACCAATTCCGGTTCATCTCAAAAAAGCGATTGCTGAACGCCCGGAAGAGATAGAGCTTCTGAAACAGTTCATGAGCGAAAAGAAAACAATCAGTAGTACCAACAATTTGAAGATGAGCAATTTGTTTTCACCAGAGCAGGTGAACGTCTTGTATGAAACAAATGATTTGTTTATCGACGTGGCGCTAAAAAATGCTGAAACAATGGCGTCATCTAAAGACCAGGAGGAAGCTTCGATAGGACGTGGGTTTCTGACGGGGGCGGGTTTCCTGTTTTTGCTCATGCACGCTGGCAGCAGGAACGAAGCCAACGAAGCCGCGCTACATCTGGGTATTTTGTCAGTTTTGTTAATCCGAACAAAAACCGGCAAACGGATGGGGGACTTCTTGACAGAGTCAGAAGGCCACGCCCGGGGCGGCGTTAATTCGGCGATTTTCAATACGCAGCATAAACGCGAAACATTGGTCACCGTGTTCGAACAATTCCGAGGTCAACATAAACCATACTTTAGGACGGGCAAAAAGCTTTTCGACCTTGGTATCGTCGACGGCAAGAAACCCGGAAAAGCACCACATCCTGCCACAGTCAAGCGAGCACTCATAAAGCTCGGGGTCTTGGCTAGAGGCAGTTCAGAACCTGAGTTTTGCGCGCGAGTGAATCGAAATCATCGAGGAATTCGCTAGCGTTGCAATCGCAATGGGCGTTTTGAAACTGCCTCTAGTTAATCAACAGTAGCGTTGTCCCTAAAAAGATATGGACAACGCTACTGTTGTCGTCCTCTTCCTCCTGGGCACGATTCCGCCTCCCCGATGATTGAGTGAAGTTAGTTTTCACTTAATCTGTGAGGTTGTGATGAATACTGAAGATCTTCTTGATGATCCGACGCGGATCGCCTTAGCCGATTTGTGCATCGTGAAAAAGTACACCCGAGCACTTGCTGGCGTTGGCGCTTAGAGGTATCCGGGGCCACATCTTGCCCACGGCAAAGTTTGCCGGGCGGCGTGTGACTTCTGTTTCCGCCTACCGAATTTGGTTGGAGACAATCAATGGGCCGTCTGGTCCTCGCGGCGAAACGCCGCAACAGTCAAATCGACGCCTGCTTCAAGCCGAGCGGCGGGGAAAGTGTTGGGAGTTTGACTTCGCAATGTAAGCGGACACGGCTTGCACCTTAACTTTACTCCGCCCGCCATTTGTCTCCGCCGATCGTTTCGGCGGACCGGATGGTTGGTGCTCGCGGCGCGCCGCACACCTCCGGCGCGCCGCACTTTTTCTCGTTACCCCTCTCACGCGTACCGCGGCCGCGCGACGAGCTGAGTTCTTTTGGCCGCATTCAGCGCCCTTCGGGGTAGAAAGACACAAAAATGCCGACACTTAAGAAGCAACGATCGAACAGAACGTCAAGAACAAGGAAGCGAATCACGAGAACGAAAACCGAGCCCAAACCAAAATCCCATGTCGGCGGACCGCTTGCGCCGAAGGACGCAAAGTCGCGCTTCCTGGTGGAACTCCTTGGGATGGGCGAGCGAGTCGCCAAGGCTGAGTGCGGCAATGATGCAGATCTAGCTGAGCGATTGCGAAGTGAATTGGGACGATTCGACAACCAGACGACGCTGCTGCTGCGCGACTTGAAGGGCGAACGACGACCGCAGGTGAACGACCTTGTACGCGGTGAGATCGTTCTCGAACGCGGCGAGAGTTCAGTCTGGATTCGACTCTTCGGGAAGGTCCTCGGAAATGAAGATTGTAGCAATGTTCGTGTTCGTTTCGATCACTTCGAGTACGAAGACGACGACGGGCGAGACTGGGACAAACAAGCCGCCAGGTATTTGAAAAAAGACTTCCAGGTCCATGCAGCCGAGATGGAATGGAACGACGACGACGAATGGAGCTTTGATCTTTCGATCTGATTCATTCCGAACGTCTGACGCCGGCACCGAACCGGCACTTCGCTTAGCAAGGTCGTGACGGCGCCGCAGGGCTGACGGCGGCGCACCGTTCTCTCAGTCACGACTTATAGGACACAAATTCATGTCAACTTTCGAACAACAGTCAAAAAAGTATTCACCGCCGACCGACCCACAAAACGGCCTCGCTCCACCCGTCGCGTCGGCCAAAGTTGGCGACGTCATGTCGCTGGCAATGTCCGGCAGCATGTACGGCCAAGTCGTCGAGTTGACCGAAGCGGGGGCCGCCATTGTTGAACTCGCGCCTGCAAGATCGCGATGATCTTAGGCAACGGTCCCGATGAATGGCGTGAGCTTCATCCAGGCGCCGCTACTGGGGATGTGATCACGGCCCACAACATCAAGCAATACGACGAAGAGGATGCTATCGAGGCGAATTGGCCGCACCGAACGATGTGAAAATTAAATACTGAAGGGAGTTGTGATGAATATGCCCAACCTTGGCCCCCGAAGCGGCGTCGAAATCGATGACACGGACGATCCCCTTAACGCCGCCACGAAGTTGATTCGTAACCGAAAACCGCTCGGCATCTTGAACAAATTCGAGATGGGCGATTCACTCCGAGCGGCGGACGAAGCATTAGAGGGACAACGCGGCGAGTTCACCCGCTGGCTACGTACCGAATTCGATATGAGCCGAGCCGCAGCCAACAGCCTAATGAAGGTCGCTTCGGCGGTGGCCAGCGATGATCGAGCGGTTGTCGCCGACCAGTTTGATGTCGGAGCACTATATGAGTTGACTCGCACTGATTCGGGCAGAGGCGCCTTGCCACTGGCAATCGGCGCGGCCCGGCTAGGTGAGCACATTACGGCAGCTTACGCCAAGCGGCTGATTACATCACAGGCGGCACGCCAGCGAGAAGCGTTTGTCGTGAGTCTGCCCGACGCCGTGCGGATCGACTGCTGCGACATCCGTGATTTCAGCGTCCCCGAGCACAGCGTCGACTTGGTTCTTACTGATCCGCCCTATGACGAAGCTTCGGTTCCGCTATACGAGGAAGTTGCGAGGTTTGCACCGCGCACGTTGCGGACTGGCGGATGGTGTCTGGCATACACCGGGAAAATGTTTCTAGCACGAATCCACTATCGGATGAAACGGCATCTGGGTACCCGTTCCAGTTCGATGTACCGCACGAACGTCCGACGCTGATTCAATCGCTCGCCATCGAGCAGAGCGGTAAGTACATCGTCGGATATCGTGACCACCCGGTAAACGTTGGTGGGAACCGGTAAGCGACCGTGTCAGCGGTCGGGTTGAAAAAGCGCTGCACGTCTGGCAGCAGCCGATTGAAGAGGCCGAGCAGCTCATCAGCGGGCTATGCCCCGAGGGCGGCGTCGTGTGTGACCCGATGTGCGGTAGCGGAACGACGCTGGCCGCTGCTTTGAAACTGGGACGCCAAGTGATTGGCGACGACATGAATCAGGACGCCGTGCGAATTACGAAAGAGCGATTGGCCGAAGTCCTGGCGGAGTTGGAAGGCGATCCCGAGGCCTAGTGCGAACAGCTGCCCTATGCAAAACCACGCCAACCCAATGTCCAACGACGAACCAACTATTCCTGAAGCTAGAACGACGGAAGCCCGCTCACCTTCCGCTCTGCCCGATGGCGACGTCGCCGCTGACACAACCATTGCGAACTCGGGAAATAACGAGGTTGCGTCAACTGTCGGCGCCGTCGGCAGGGCACCCGGTAGTCGCACGGTGCCACCGTACATTCCGTTTCCAATCTGGACGCTGCCCGAAAGCGTGCGAAAGTTCGTGCTGGCGATCTCCGACTGCAATTGGCTGCGACGTGGCGTTCGTTGCACTTCCAATGCTGGCGGGGCATCGCCCGTGTGATCGGCAATCGCCGCAAGATCAGCTTAAAGTCAACCTGGAGTGAGCCCGCAATCATCTGGGGTGCAATCGTCGCAAGGACCGGATCTCAGAAGTCGCCAGCACTCCAAGCGGCCACCGCGTTCTTGCAGGAGCTCGAGCAGCGCGCGGATGAGGAATTTCAACAAGAACTTCGCGAACTATCGCGTTAGGAAAGCCGCGTACGAACAGGAAGTAGACGCCTCCGGATCTTTGGCAGGCGTGCCCATCGAAACTGCCGAGCTGCCGCCTGAAGAACCGTCGTGCCTACGCTTCGTCACCACCGACATTACGATTGCAGCGTACCACCAATGTCCCTCGCGCACCCGGTTGCGATCGCGTGCTGGTTGTACGCGATGAGTTGGCGGGCTTTGCGATAAGGATGAGGAGAATTTATGGCCGGGAAGGGTAGCGACCTGGGGCACTGGCTAGCATCTTGGTCCGCAATGCCAATTACCGTAGACCGCAAAGTGGGTGAGCAGAAAACCTTGCGAG
>CAVTEJ010000019.1:0-13514 GCA_963733705.1 uncultured Planctomycetota bacterium
GGCACAAGTGTTTCCATACATTAAAGCTTGCCATACGTCACAATATCGCCGGGTTGCCGACGGCCGGACACTAATTTAATGATTTGAGGAAATTTGTAACGCGCCGCGACACTCCGAAGCGACTAAGAGAACATAGCCTGGATCTTGATTTGGTGTCATCGCCGCGGAAATTCGGAAGGCGGCGGATAATGGCGGCACGGAAGGCTTAGGCCCCCAATGGGCAATTTATTTTGCCTTCTTCTTGAGAAATAGCCAATGCCGCACTTCATTCACCACATTGCGCAGGCGCTCATCGCTAATCCGCTCGCGATACACACCTGCCATGGTGTGGTCGGCATGGCCCATGATATGGTTCACGGCAATTTGGTCGCGAGATTCACCGCCGATGGTCTCGAATGTGTGCCGCAGGGCATAGAAGCCAAGGCCGGGCCGGTGTAGCTTTAGCGTATCGAGCATCTTACCGAATTCCTTAGCGACGGGGCAGAAGCTCGTCATTCTGGCCCATGGCAGTCCGAGCTCGGTAATAAACACAAGCTGGTCGTGCTCTTGGTGCTTGGCCTTCGGTCGTTGGTTGACTGCTTCGCGGATCGCTGCGATTGTTTCTGGCCAGAGGGGGCAACGCCGCTCGACCGCGGTTTTAGGACGGGGAAAATTCACCCAGCCGGCTGTTAAATCCAATGCCTTTTTCGGCAGTGTGCCGCAATCATTATTTCCAAATGCACAGTTGATGCCGAGCAGGACCATCGCTTTGATGGGTTGTTCGGCGTTGTCGAGGATCGCCCGCAGTTCCGCGGCCTCGAACATCCGCAACCCGTTCTTCTGACGGTGTGCCCGCATGATGCGAGTCGCGGGACGCTTGAACGTCGGCCCGAACCGAACAGGTTTGTCGATCAGGCCGGCCTCGACGCCATATTTAAAGATCATCCGGACCTGCTGTACTTCACGGGCAAGGCCGTGAACGCCGAGTCGCTTAGCCAGGTTCGCCCGCAGCGCTTCGAAGTCGTCCGCCGCCAGATCGTCGACAAGGCGGTTCTTCCCGACCGCGGCCAGGAGCGTTTTGCAGGTAACATAGTATTCGCCGAACGTTTTGGGGCGAATGTCGCCCGCATCTCGCTGCCGCTCTTTGGCACTTAGGAAGTGGTTACACAGATCGCGGACGGTTAGCTCGTCGCGTGACGTGCGGGGGGTTCGGCCAGCGTGGAGATCATCTCGCTGGTCGAGATATTTGGCTAGCGCCGCGTCGGGATCGGCCCACCGTCCAAAGTAATGGAGCCTGCCGCGAATCTTCTTAGCCCAATAGCCAGTAGCGTGGGGAAAGAGTGGGAAGTCGGGATAGGGTTTCGCTGGTTTTTGGCGAAGAGTAGAATCGGTCACAGCTGCAATTCCAGGTCAAAAGAGCAGATATCGTTAGACACCCGACGGCCACAACCGCCGGGTAGCCACTTTCAGGGGTTTCATGCTAACAGGTGTAGGTCGGGTGTAAATTCGGTGTCCAACGCGCAAGCGGAATGGTCAGAAACACCTTGTTTTATTACAAATTTAGCAATTGGATTACGACTCAGGAAACTATTAATATAACAGGTTGGAAACGAGCGGGTAGGGTGTGCGGGCATCCTTCGCGCACGACGAATTGCGATCATATTTTATTGGTGGATTGAACCCACCCTACGCAAGGCGAAATCATGGCAACCACAACAGAGCCATCTATCGAATCTGTCCCCATCTTTTCGAACGGCAAATGGACCGATTTGCGATCGAAGCGGGCGGGTGACGTATACAACCCTTCGACAGGCAAAGTGATCGGCCGCGTTTCGTACGCGACTGCGGACCAGACCGACGAAGTGGTCGAAGCAGCGGCCGCGGCATTGCCAGCTTGGAGCAACACGCCAGTCATCGAGCGGGCGCGGCTCATGTTTCGCTTTCGCGCACTGCTCGAGCAAAACTTCGAAGAATTGGCAGCGCTTGTGACTCGCGAACACGGTAAAACGCTTGCCGAAGCCCGAGCCGAAGTGAATCGCGGCATCGAAGTTGTCGAATTCGCCTGCGGCATTCCGAGTTTGATCATGGGCGAAGTGCTGCCAAACATTGCGACCGATGTCGACGCCGATGCGATCCGCCATCCGGTTGGCGTGTGCGTTGGCATCACGCCGTACAATTTCCCATTCATGGTGCCGCTGTGGATGTTCCCGATCGCGCTTACGTGCGGCAACACGTTTGTATTGAAGCCGTCGGAAAAAGTGCCGCTTTCGGCGGTTCGAACCGGCGAATTGTTGGCTGAAGCCGGATTGCCGGAGGGTGTATTCAACATCGTGCATGGCGACAAGGAATGCGTCGATGCGTTGCTCGATCATCCGAAGGTTGCCGCTATTTCTTTCGTCGGCTCGACGCCGATCGCGAAGTACATCTACGAACGCGGCACGGCGAACGGCAAGCGTGTGCAATCGGCCGGCGGTGCGAAGAATCACCTCATCATCATGCCGGATGCCGACATGGAGCAAACCGTAAAGCAGTTGGCGGCGAGCGCGTACGGTTGCGCAGGCCAGCGTTGCATGGCGGGCAGTGTGGCAGTTGCGGTCGGTAAAGCCGGCGATCCGCTCGTGCAGGGTTTGGTCGATTATGCCGGCAAGATGCGCGTCGGTCCGACAGACGGAAATGAAGGCGTCGACATGGGCCCCGTGATCCGGGGCGAGCATCGCGATAAAGTTGCGAGCTACCTCGACATCGCCAAGAGTGATGGCGCGAACGTCGCGCTCGACGGGCGGCGAGATTTCAAATCGGACGGGTTTTTATTGGGACCGAGCGTTGTCGACCGCGTTAAGCCGACGATGCGCGTATGGAAAGAAGAAATCTTTGGCCCGGTCCTCTCCGTGGTTCGGGCGGGCGATCTTGATGAAGCGATGGCCGTCGGCGACGACTGCGAATACGGCAACGGTGCCGTAATCTTCACCCGTAGCGGCTACGCCGCCCGGCAATTCAAGCAGCACTTTAACGCGGGCATGATTGGAATCAATGTCGGCGTCCCGGCGCCGATGGCATGGTTTCCGTTCACCGGTTGGAATCGATCGTTCTTCGGCGACCTGCACATTCAAGGCAGCGAGAGCATTCAGTTCTACACGCGGCAAAAGGTGACTCTCACGCGCTGGCCGAAGGCGGATGATTCGCATCTCGATCCGGTGTGGCGAGAGAATCGGAAGTAGAATTACCAATGACCAAGCACCAATGACCAACTAGGTCGCCGCTTGTGTTGGTCATTGTGATTTGGTCATTGGTCATTTCTGATGAAACTCGCTTTCAGCTCGAACGCATACCTACGTTACTCGATCGAGGAAACAATCTCGCGCGTTGCGGCTATGGGTTATGCAGGCATCGAGTTGCTGGCCGATGTGCCGCACGCTTGGCCAGCGGGACTGCTCGAAGAACAAAAGCAAAAGATTCGCGATGCACTGACCGAGCACCGGTTGGCGATTTCGAACATCAACGCGTTCATGATGAACGCGATTGCCGATCCACGTCAGCCGTATTGGCATCCGAGCTGGATCGAGCCCGATCCGCACTACCGCGCCATTCGCCGCGAGCATACGAAGCGGGCGCTACAATTGGCGTACGACTTGGGTGCATCGCAGATTACGACCGAGCCCGGCGGACCTCTTGCCGACGGGCAATCGTGGGCCGACGGTGCCGCGATCTTTTACGAAGAGCTGATGCCGTGCGTCGACATTGCCGAAAAGCTTGGTGTGCCGTTGCTAATCGAGCCCGAGCCCGAGTTGCTTATCGAGCGATTCGATCAGTACTTGGAATTTGTCAGCCGCATCAATTCGCCGATGATCGGACTCAACTTCGACGTCGGCCACGCGTACTGCGTCGGCGAAGATCCCCAAGATTGGGTGCAGACGATGGCGACTCACACGCGGCACTACCACCTAGAAGACATTGCGGTCACGCGCGTCCATCAGCACCTAGTGCCGGGTCGCGGGGCGATCGATTTTCCGGCAACACTCGCCGCGATTGCGGAAACCGGGTACGACGGCTGGCTAACGGTTGAGTTGTATCCGTATCTTGATGACCCCGATGCGGCGGCCCGCGAAGCTCGGCAGTTTCTAACTCAGCAATCGGCCGGCAAGTAGCATGATGCGACGCGTTACCGCCTGGCTGCAACTTCTCAGGCTACCGAACGTCTTTACGGCGGCCGCCGACGTGACGATGGGCTTCCTGGTAACACAGCGCGGGCTGGAGCCGCAGCTGGATTTTGCAATGCTCGTCGTTGCCTCATGCCTGCTGTACTTAAGCGGCATGGTGCTGAACGATGTTTTTGATGCGGAAGTCGACGCGCCGAGCGGCCCGAGCGACCGATTCCTTCCGGCCGCATTTCGCTGGAGGTCGCAGCGATCGTCGGCTGGGCGATGCTCGCAACCGGCGTGACGCTTGGCTGCACCGTATCTCTCCACGCGAATGACTGGCGGCCGGGCGTTGTGGTATCGTTGCTTGCCGTCATTATTTTGTTGTACGACGGTAAACTGAAGCGATCGCGGTTCGCTCCCCTCTTGATGGGCGAATGTCGATTTTTGAATGTGCTTCTCGGGATGAGTCTGTTTCTCATTCCGTGGGGGAAGTCGGAAGTGTTGATCGCGGCGGGCATTGGCATTTACATCATGGGAGTAACGATTTTTGCCCGCACTGATGCCCACGTAAGCCAGCGCAGCCGATTGGTGGCAGGTTTTGCCGTGTTGATTGGGGGAATAGCGTTGCTCGCGGGCGTGCCGCTGCTAACAAACGAGAGGCCGCCCCTAGAGATTTTGTGGTTCGGTTGGCTCTTGATGTGGGTAACCGTGGGGATCATCATCGCGCGGCGATGCATACTGGCGATTCTCGACCCGTCGCCCAGTCGCGTGCAAGCAGCGGTTCGGCATTGCGTGCAGTCGGTCATCGTGCTGGATGCCGTGGTGTGTGCCGGTTATGTAGGCCCATACTGGGGATTCGTCGTGCTGACGTTTCTCATTCCCACGTACCTGCTCACAATGTGGCTTAACGCGACTTAGTCGCTACAATAGGCCGCATGAAAACAAGCGATTTGGACCAACTTGTCGAGAGCGCTGCGACGAAATTCACCGAACGGTTTGGGCGACAAGCGAAGTGGATTGTTGCAGCGCCAGGCCGGGTCAATCTCATTGGCGAGCATATCGATTACAACGACGGCTTCGTGCTGCCGATGGCGATCGAGCGGTACTGCGTGATTGCGTCCGACGCGAATTCGAGCGACGGAACAACAGCTACCGTCTTTAGCGTGGCGACGAACGAAGACGCCACTATCTCGCTCTCGATGCCACGACCCCACGAAAAACAGGGGCATTGGTCGAATTATTTCGCAGGCGTCGTGGCCGGTTGTTTAGAGCACGGGATGCAGCCTGGCAGCTTTGATGTCGTCGTGGAGTCAAGTGTTCCGGTCGGCGGCGGGCTCTCTAGTAGCGCAGCCTTCGAAGTTGCCACTGCCACACTCTTCGAAGCGATGTCCGGCATGACGCTCGACCTGGTGGCCAAGGCACTCCTATGCCAGCAAGCCGAACATAAATTCGCAGGCGTCCCCTGTGGGATTATGGATCAGTTCGCATCCACCATGTGCCAGGCCGATCATTTGATGCTACTCGATTGCCGATCGCGAGAGATCGAGCAGATTCCGTTCGTCGATCCGAACATAACGGTGCTGATCATCAACTCGAATGTGAAGCACGAGCTTTCCGGCGGCGAGTATGCCGAGCGGCGTGGCCAATGTGAATCGTCCGCACGAAAGCTGGGCGTTACTTCATTGCGGGATTTGACGCTCGAACAGCTCAAGGCAGGTCAATCCAAACTCGAAGAGGTTGAGTTTCACCGTGCGCGTCACGGGGTGACCGAAATCTCGCGCACAGTCGACGCCGCTGAGTCACTCAAAGCCGGTAAGTGGAGCGAAGTCGGTCAATTGATGTACGCAAGCCACGAATCGTTGCGCGACGACTTCGAGGTAAGTTGCAGCGAGCTTGATCTACTGGTGGATATCGCTCGAAATATCGGCTCGGCAGGCAGCGTTTATGGTTCGCGCATGACCGGCGGGGGGTTCGGAGGCTGCACGGTGAGCCTGGTGGATACCGGCCGCGCAGAAAAAATCGCCGAAACTATCGTCGCTGGTTACGAAAAAGCAACCGGAATCGAACCGACGGTCATTACGACTCGCCCAGCGCGGGGTGCATACGTCGTGCGGAGCAGATAGCCCAGCCATCTTGGCTGGCGGGTGTGTTCCCTCGCAAATCGCCACGATTTGCGACCGACCCAAGATGGGTCGGCTATATTTCTGGATCAATGCCCACCGCGTTTTTGGCGGCCGGCCTGCTCAACGCGCGCTTCGCGCTGCTCGATTTTGCGTCCTTCGGGCGAGTCGTCTGCCGGCCGCACTGTTGAAGTGCCGCGCCGGCCGAGCCAAAACATGACGACTCCAAACGCGAGCAAGATCGCTCCCCACCAAAAATTAATATTGATCCCAAGCGATCGCTCGTAAATTGCCTTGTCGGAGAGTGCGACTCCGTACACGACGAGGAGCGCACCGATGACGGCAAACATCAGGCCGATGGGTAAGCGAATGTCGAGTCGCATGTGCGTAATTCTCCGTTAGGAGCGAAAACAGTTAGCGGAAGAAGAAATTGAGTGCGACCGTCATTAGAAGCACGATGACTCCCAGTGTCATCGGCCGATTGTACCAAGCGCCGCTTTCATCTTTCGGTTTTTCAGTGAGTGAGTACACCAAGCCGACCAGCTCACGCTCGTCGCGAGGCTTCGTCACCAGGCTGACGACGATCGTAGCGACGAAGCAAACGCTCCAGGCCCAAATCGCCATCCAGAAATTATCGGCCATGTCGCTGTGGTACACATGCGCGATCCACTGGCCGCCGGTCAGCCAGCCGCCTTTGAAGCCCCACGTGGCACCCTGCGGTAGGGTGATGCCATGATGGATCGCAGCTGCCAACGTGCCGGCCAGCAAGCCAAAGAATGCGCCGTTGCCGGTCGCTCGCTTCCAAAACATGCCGAGCAGGAAGGTTGCGAATAGCGGAGCATTCACAAATCCGAACACGAGCTGCAGCATGTCCATGATGTTGTTGAAGCGTGTAGCCGCGTAGGCTGCGGCGATCGATAGCGCGATGCCGCCGACGGTGGCGATGCGACCGACCCACAAATAATGCCGATCGCTCGCGCCAGGGTGGATATAGCTTTGGTAGATGTCGTATGTAAAGACGGTGTTGAAGGCCGTTACGTTGCCGGCCATGCCAGACATAAAACTGGCGAGCAGGGCGGTCAGCCCTAAGCCCAACACGCCCGTGGGCAAATAAAACATCAACATGTTCGGGATCGCGAGGTCATAGTCGAACTCCGGTTTGCCGTCTTGGTCGACCTTTGGCTGCCCCGTTTTCTCATCGACTTTTTGCGGAATGATGCCTCGCCGCGCGAGTTCGGTTCCGGGGGCGAGTTGCGTCGCCGGATTTGGCAGCGGCACGGTTCCCGGTAGGGCGACGGCAATCACCCCCGGGAGGATTACGAGGAATGGAAAAAACATCTTCGGAATAGCCGCAATCAAGGGCGTCCGCCGTGCGGCACTCATCGATTCGGCCGCCATTGCGCTGCACGACCAAGAAGTCGGTGCACCAGTATCCGAACGAAAGGACGAAGCCGAGGCCCATCGCGAGTCCGAACCACTCGATGCCCATCGGGTTGTCTTGGGCGTTGCTCATGCCTTGCCACGAGTGCATGAACCCAGCAGGCGCTTTCTGTTCGAGTCCTTGCAGACCACCGACACTCTTTAGGCCCAACCACACAAGCGGCAGGAAGCCTGCGACGATCAGGAAGAATTGCAGCACTTCGTTGTAGATCGCGCTCGTGAGCCCGCCGAGGAAAATGTAAACGAGCACAATCAATGACGAGATGACCAGGCAGCTATGGAAGATCCACTCCGGTGGTACGCCCGCCCACTGGAAGGCAGCATCAAACAGGTGCAGCGATTGCACGATCTTCGCCATCGCGTACATCGATATGCCGGACGAGAACACGGTCATCACGGCAAACGAGATCGCGTTGAACCCGCGCGTCTTCTCATCGAACCTAAGCTTGAGATATTCGGGTACGCTCCGTGCCCGCGAGCCGTAATAAAACGGCATCATGAAAATGCCAACGAAAACCATCGCGGGAATAGCGCCGATCCAATAGAAGTGGCTGGTCGCGATGCCATATTTCGCGCCGCTCGCGCCCATGCCGATGACTTCTTCGGCGCCTAAGTTCGCGGAGATGAATGCGAGTCCGCAGACCCACGCCGGAATCGACCGGCCGGAGAGGAAGAAATCGGTGCTGGTGCGAATCGATCGCCGCAGCCAGAACCCGATCCCCAAAACGAAGACCAGGTACACCGCCATGATGACCCAGTCGATGGTCGTAAGATTCATGCTTGAACCTGCGAAGAGAATTGCCAACCGAAAGGCCGCCACGCCGACGACCGAGTGGTCGCGAAGGTGCCATTATTCAATCCGAAATCGCAAGAGTTGGCTAGTGCGTTTGTGAAAGAAGGTCGAAGCGCGCGTTGGCGGGTGTTACAATCGGCAGCGTGTCGTCATTTGCTAATCAAACCAGCGTGGCCGTCGGCCAATGGGAAGAGCGGTGGCACCCGCTGCGCGAGGAGTGGGTGATCATCGCGGCCCATCGGAACCAGCGGCCATGGACGGGTGACACTGTCGTCCATTCGCCGGCCGAGACGGCGCCGGCTTACGACGCCGATTGCTACCTGTGCCCGGGCAATTCTCGGGTACACGGGGAGCGCAACCCGGCCTACGAAACGATTTTCGCGTTCGACAACGACCTGCCGTGCGTTTCGCCGGTCGCGCCAGCCGAGTTAGAGACGCCGGCCGGCATCTACCGGAACCGACCCGCTGAGGGTAGAGCTCGCGTCGTTTGTTACAGCCCGCTGCACAATACCACGCTGGCCGAGCTGGCGACCGAAAACATTCGGGCCGTGCTCGGATGTTGGCAGGAGCAATACCGCGAGCTTGGCGCCCGGCCCGAAGTGAACCATGTGCTGGTGTTTGAGAATAAAGGCAAGGTGGTTGGCGTTTCGAACCCCCATCCGCATTGCCAAATCTACGCCACGAATTTTGTGTTTAAAACGATCGCCGTGGAAGTCGACGCCTGCGCACAACATTGGCAGGTGAACCGGCGAGTGCTATTCGAGGACATCATTGCGAGCGAAAAGGCGGACGGCCGCCGAATACTTGCCGAGAATGACTCGGCGACTGCTTTCGTCCCGTATTTTGCCCGCTATGCTTACGAGACTTATGTGTCGCCGAAGCAATCGCATCCAAGCGTCGCCTATTTGTCGGCAAATGAAGTGACCGACTTGGCTGACGTACTCAAGCAAGTGTTGGTTCGATTCGACAATCTTTGGCGACTGTCGTTTCCCTACGTACTCGTGCTGCATCAAGCGCCGACGGATGGACGTACCGCCGACGGCTTTCACTTTCACATCGAAATTCATCCGCCGCTGCGCACGCCACATTTGCTCAAGCATTTAGCCGGCCCTGAAGTCGGCGGCGGCAGTTTCTTGAGCGATACATCGCCAGAACAAAAGGCTGCTGAACTACGCGAACAGTCGATCGTCCATTATAAAACCGCCAACAAATGAAAACCGCTGCCGATTTTATCGAACCACTGCGTCAGCTTCACAACTGGGTGCGCGGGCTGGTTATCACAGCGTGCGAAGAACACGGCGCCGACGAACTCGCACGAGTCGCCCACGCGGGTTCGGGCGATGTGATATATGCCATCGATCGAATCAGTGAGACCGCGCTGGTTGAGTGGTTCGATCGTGAAATTGCTGCGCACGAACCCATTGTGCTCATCGGCGAGGGATTGCCGGACGGGAAAATCGTCCTTCCGAATGGTACGAAAGAATCCGCTGCTCGCTGGCGAATCATCGTCGATCCGATCGATGGCACACGCGGCTTGATGTATCAAAAGCGGCCTGCCTGGATCCTCACCGGTGTAGCTCCTAATCGAGGAGAGACGACGTCGCTCGCCGATATCGAACTCGCCATGCAAACCGAAATCCCGCTAATCAAGCAGCATCTTGGCGACCAGGTGTGGGCAACTCGCGGCAGCGGCGTACACGGGGTTCGTATCAATCGCTTAAGCGGTGAATCAGCACCACTTACAGTCCGACCGTCGACCGCTACCGAGTTGCGCCACGGATTCGCCACCATCTGTCGCTTTTTTCCAGGCGGCCGCGATTTGCTGGCCGCGCTCGATGAAGAATTAAGCGAACGACTTGTTCCGCGCTATCAAGGTGAAGTGGCGGTTTTCGAAGACCAATACGCGTGCACGGGCGGGCAAATTTACAATCTGGCCAGCGGGCAGGATCGATTTATTGCGGATTTGCGACCGCTCGTGCAGCCACTCGTCACAGCGCGCGGCACTTCGGTCGGGCATTGCTGCCATCCCTACGATCTATGCACGAAATTGATCGCCGAAGAAGCAGGCGTCATTGTGACCGATCCAGTTGGCCAACCAATTCGATTGCCGCTCGACACCGACTCTAACGTTTCTTGGGTGGGATACCCGAATGCGAATCTGCACGCCCAAATCGCACCGGTCCTGAACGAATTGCTGCACAAGCACAAGTTTGTGAGCGAAGCGCGATGAGCGATCGCACTTCGTCGAATTCGTACGGGGGCGACGATTTCGCCAAACACGTAGAACGTTTGCGACAGCTTCCAAGTCATGACGATCTGGAGCTGCGAACGTTGTTCAAGCGCAATTCGCCGATTTACGTTGCCCCCCCAGGTCGGCTCGATATCATGGGCGGAATTGGCGACTACAGCGGATCGCTCGTCTTGGAAATGCCAATCGCCGACGCGGCTTTCGCAGCAGTACAGCAATCGCACGACGGCGACATTCGCATTGCGAGCCTGTCGCAGAATGAGTCGGAGGCATGTCGGCACATTTCATTCACTGCCGAAGAATTCGATCGCTTCCGCAAAGCGGGCTATCAAGCAGTTCGCGACGAATTGGCTCGTCATCCAAACTCCAACTGGGTTGGCTATGTTCTTGGTCCGATCTTAGTACTCCTAAAAGAAACCGGTGTGCAACTAGGCGGCGGTTTACGAATCCTCCTCGATTCACAAGTGCCCGAAGGCAAGGGTGTCAGCTCGTCGGCCGCCGTCGAGGTCGCCTCGATGCGGGCCGTTGCCGCTTTGCTGCGAGTTGATGTAGTCGGTGCGGAACTCGCGCGACTTTGTCAGGTGGCCGAGAATCATATCGTCGGCACACCGTGTGGAATCATGGATCAAATGACCTCGGCGCTCGGCCACGCGAACTCGCTGCTCGCATTGCGTTGCCAACCCGCGATCATCGAAGGCTTTGCGCCTGTTCCACCGGAACTCGCGTTTTGGGGAATTGATTCGGGGATTCGTCACGCTGTCAGCGGTTCGGGCTATTCGTCCGTTCGATGCGGCGCATTTATGGGCTACCGCATCATTGCGGAAGCAGCCGGGTTTACGGCGCAACGCGCGAGCGACCACTCCGAATCGTGGATTGTCGATGATCCGAAATGGCACGGTTACCTGGCCAACATCTCTATCGATAAATTTCGCCGAGAATATGAGCAGCTTATTCCTGAACAAATCACGGGCGCGAGTTCCTTGAGCGTTACGGCGGCACAACCGATCACGTAACTCGCATAGAACCTGATGGCACGTATGCGGTGCGTCATCCGACGCTTCATCCAATCGAGGAGAATACGCGGGCCGAACGATTTCGAGCTGCTGCAATTGCCGGTCTCATCGCGGTCGCTGGCCGAAATGGGGGACCTAATGGCGGCCGGCCACGCTAGCTATTCTGCGTGTGGATTAGGCTCCGAAGGCACCGATTTGCTGGTCGAGCTTGTGCGAGAAGGCGGTGCCGAGGGCGGTCTCTACGGCGCAAAAATCACCGGTGGCGGCAGCGGGGGGAGCGTTGCGATCTTGGGCCGAGCCGACGCCGGCCTCGCCGTCGACCGAATCGCGCTAACGTACACTGCCGCAACTGGGCGAATGGCGTACGTTTTCCGCGGCTCCTCACCGGGGGCTTACGGCACACCGGTCGCGGAAGTCATAATCTAGCGACTTCAATTCGCCGGGATCAGGAGACCGATACGATGCGTGTGTTAGTGACGGGCGGGGCAGGATACGTTGGCTCGCATGCGGCCAAGCAATTGATCAAAAGCGGCCACGAGGTTGTGATCCTCGATAATCTGGCGGAAGGGCACCGTCCGGCCGCCGGCAAATTGCCATTCGTCGCGGCCGGCCTGCACGATCGCGAGCGAATTGCCGCGGCGATGCGCGAGCACAAAATCGAAGCGGTGATGCATTTTGCGGCGTTCGCCTACGTTGGCGTGTCGGTCAAAGACCCGGCCATCTACTATCAAAACAACATAGTGGGGTCGCTGGCGCTGCTCGATGCGATGCGAGACGCCGGCGTCGATCGCATTGTGTTTTCGAGTTCGTGCGCGACGTACGGAATTCCGAACCGTGTGCCGATCACGGAAGATCATCCGCAGCATCCAATCAGCCCGTATGGTTTTACGAAGCTCGCGATCGAGCACGCGCTGGCCGATTACTCGCACGCCTATGGCTTCGGTTACGCCGCACTGCGGTATTTCAACGCGTCTGGCACAGCGGCCGATGGCACGATCGGCGAGGATCACGATCCCGAAACCCATCTCATTCCGCTGATTTTGCAAGTTGCACTCGGGCAGCGCGAATCGGTCGACATTTTCGGCACGGATTACCCAACGCCAGATGGCACCTGCATCCGCGACTATATTCACGTCGACGATTTAGCAACAGCGCATGTCGCGGCACTCGAAAAGCTGAAGCCCGGCATGGCGTTGAAACTCAACCTCGGCACAGGCCATGGGGCGAGCGTGCAAGAGGTGGTCGATGTGTGCCGCGAGATCACAGGCCACCCGATCGCCGTGCGGAAAGTCGCACGCCGCGAAGGCGATCCGCCGCGCTCGTCGCGGACGCATCGGCAGCGAAGCGCGAGCTTGGCTGGCAGTCGCAGTATTCAATCCGAGAGATCGTGGAAAGCGCGTGGCGTTGGCACAAATCGCATCCGAAGGGCTACGGCGACTAATCATACGTACTACCTAGCTCGCTTCGAGCTAGGAATCCACTGCTTCCACCAGTTCGTCGGAGCGATAACATTCGCTTAAGTTTTTGCCGTCCTCGCGCTTCCACTCTAGCCATCCGTAAGCGCTGCGGGCAAGGATAAGCGAAGCGGCATAGCTAGGGGAAGTGACCACATAATCCTGCGTCAGCCGACATTCATCCGCGCTAATTGATTTTAAGATTCCTGCGTCCACAATTCCTCAAACCAAGGACGCAACTTTTCCGCGGATGGGACCGGCGTCGCGCGAGTTATTGATCCCTTTAGGACAACGAAGCCATCGTCAACTGGCAGGCCTTTGCCATTTG
>CAVTEJ010000020.1:0-438129 GCA_963733705.1 uncultured Planctomycetota bacterium
GCCGGGGCTGACGCTGAACTGGCATCAAGATGATCCGGAAAAAGTGGAACAAGTTGCCAAGGAACACAACCTTACGGCCAAGCAAATGAAAGGGATCAACAATTTGTTCATCGGCCAAAAGGGAATGTTATTCTGCGGTTACACTCAGGATTCGCCTTGCCATCTGTTGCCAGAAAAGGAGTTCGCAGATGTCAAACCGACCGGGACGATGTTCGGGAAATCGCCCGGCTTCCGCAGAATGGATCAACGCTTGCAAAGGGAGCACAACAGAGCCGGCGACAATTTCAATTATATGGCCCACTGACCGAAACCATTCTTCTCGCTAACGTCGCTTATCGCATTCAAGGAGAGCTTCAACTGGAACGCCGAGAAGATGGAAGCCGACAATCCCGAAGTGTCGCAGTACGTACGCGAGGCGTACCGAAAAGGCTGGGAAGTGTAAAGGACGAATCCGTCCTTTAGTACGAAACTCGCAGCAATAGCGAACTCCAAGAAACGTTCGTTTGCCGGCACTCGACACCGCAACTCCTATTGCCGACGATTCTTCGGCCGGAATTCGTCTAAAGTCATGTCACCTATCAAAGTCCCATCAAACGGCGAATCCGGAGCTTGATGGTGTCGCCAGGCTTTGGCTTAGGGCTTCTCACCGGGGACGGCTCCGGCAACGTGTAGAGTCGAGAGGTGGCGCGGTGGTTTAGGTTCTGCCTATCGGTGTCCGGCCCTTTCGTCTGCCGGTGCCTCACTAGCGGAACCATGCTCCGTTTCCACCTCCCGCTCATCGAACCGGACGTGCAGATTTCCCGCATCCGGCTCTCGGACAAGGGTTCATGCTTTCGCCCACGGAACGTTGCGGTCGCACAACTGGAGTTGGACCAAACCCAACTCACCATGCAGATAGTCAGCGGGGTAGCGTGTAAGACCCCGATTCTGCACTTTGTGCTTCTGACGCAACCACCGACGGAGCCTGATACAGGCATGGCGGGTAATCGTCGCATACGCCTGGCTGACTGGACCTTGGCAGAAGTAGTTGGCCCAACCTTGCATGGCTTGGTTCAGCCGCCCTACTTGCTCGTCCTCATCCATCCAGCACCAGCGTCGGTCGGTCCACTCACTGATCTTACGGCACAGGGCCTGGATCTTCTTCTTGGACGGGCGTTGGCTGATGTAGCGGTAGCCCGTCTTCGGAGAGTAGCAGCGACCAAACGTGTACCCAAGAAAATCGAACGATTCGTCGGGAAGCCGACAGATGTGCGTCTTCTGGTCATTGACGGTCAGCTTGAGCCGCTGCATCACGCTCTGCATTGCGGACATGGCCTCGTCGGCCTTGCCGCGACAGCAGATCACGAAATCATCGGCGTAGTTGACAATCGTTGCCCGAAGTCGCTGTTCGTGTCCCAGGACCTTCCACGCCAGCAGGAACCGACGCATGTAGAGGTTACTGAGTAGCGGTGAGACGGGAGCCCCTTGCGGGGTTCCGCGTCCCAGGTCTTTATTCCGGGTCGTTCGCTGTTTTCGACCCCGCTGGTCCGACTCTTCAACCGGTGCTACGAGCCACATCTTGACCAGATGCATGACATGCCGGTCGCTGATGCGTCGAGCCACGGATTTCAAGAGTTCTGGATGCGGGATCGAATCGAAGTAACCGGATAAATCCGCGTCAATCACCTCCCAGTGCCGATTCTTGAGCAGGCGATAGACGTGTTGAACAGCGTCCAACGCACTGCGTTCTGGGCGGTAGGCGTATTGCTCGGGCTGCAAGTCGGCCTCGAAAATCGGTTCCAAGACCAACACGGCAGCCGTCATTACGACACGATCTTTAATCGTCGGAATCCCCAGCGGACGGGTTTGTCCAGGCTTGCCCGGTTTCGGGATATGCACCCGCCGAACTGCCTGGGGCCGATACCGCTTCGTTCGAAGTTCCTCCATCAGTTCGCCGAGCCACTTCATCCGGCCGTACGCTTCGATGTCTTCGAACGTCTGGCCGTCCACGCCCGGTGCTCCGCCATTGAATTGGCAGATGCGATAGGCGTGCCACAGCACATCGGCTCGATACACCTTGTCGTACAGCGCATAGAATCGGTAGCTGGGCGATCCCTTCGCTTTGGCATGTAACGTCTTCTGTAGTTTCTCAACCGTTGGTGGAGGTGCTAGGCTCACGCCAATCTCCTGGCTGTCGCCACTTCGTACGTTAACCTTGAACTCAGGCCCCTTCGCTCCACCAGCGTTACCTGGCTTCGTCACTACTACGGGCCTGTCCGTCACCCCACACGGCCCAGCCTGTCCCTCGCGGGCGTCTGGTTGGTGGTCACGCGCCACCACCGCTGGGGCTTCCCGTGTTTCGGTCGATTTCCATGTGCATGCGTGCTGACGCCGAATACCCCGGCGGAGACCGTTGGGTGCATGTATCGCTTCTTCCCCAACGGCGGCGGCCTTCCCCGTTATCAGGGCGGGTCGGCTTCCGCATTATTCATTTCGGGGCCTGCTGGGCGTTCGCTTGCACTTCGGCCTGCATGCTCGCTCAGATCACCATAAGTGACCCTTTCTCGAAGACTTCGACGATGTTGTTACCTCGATCGTCGCTCCGATTGCTACCGGCTGGAGCGATCCGTCGCCGGGTGGGAATTGCACCCACTGAAAATCGCCGACTTTTCACGGCGTACCCGATAAGTTGGAAGTATGTTCGTCCTGAAACGAATGAGGCTCTGTAAGAATTGCGGGGCAACAATCAATGTGGGTTTGCACGCCGGTCCAGTCTAGGAAAGAATTAATGGCGACCCCTTCGGGAGACTTGCCATGTCTGAGGAGTTCTTTTTGCTTTCGCTGATGACGATAGCCGGCCAGCAACGTGGCAGGAGGTTCATCCTCAAAGAGGAAGAGGCGCTGGGAATCATCGACAATTGGCTTTGCCTGCTCGCCGGCGTGACGCCCGAGCAGCTCAAATACGGTCTTCTGACGACGAGCCAGGCGAAGAAACTCAAAATGGCGGCCCGGAAGCTGAACGAGCTTCCCATATTCATAGAGAGCTCGTCCGACGGTCCGATGTCGCGCTATCTTGCCGACCCGGATTTCTAGGTGGCGATTTAACGGCCTGGATTCTGCCAGGTGTTCTAAGTCGCCTCATGTCGTTTGCACGCGGTAGCGGGCAAATGTCGAGGTCGTTTTTCCGCCGCTAACCAATCAGAGACCGCTTCTCTCGGAATTCGATGATGCTGGTGGATCCGCCTCTTGAGACGACGATGTGGTCAAGAAGCTTGATGCCGATGAGCTTTCCCGCCGCTTCGATGTTCTCAGTGACCTTCAAATCTTCCGGGCTAGGCTTCGGGTTTCCCGATGGATGGTTATGCACAAGGATGATGCTCGCGGCCGCATCAAGGATGGCGGGCCGAAATATTTCTCGTGGATGAACCGGCGTCGAATTGAGAATGCCGACGGTGACTTGATGGCTGCGAATCACGCGGTTGTCTCCGTTGAGCGTCAGGACGTGCATTTCTTCTTGTAGGCCGCGTTCAATCAGCGACTGAAAGTGCTCTTGGCAAAAGCGGATGGTATCATTCGCGTCGGAGAGGCGTGTCGAGGCCAGTTGGTACTGGGCCGCTTCGGATTCTGACAAGTAACGCGTGTCGTGCGAGGAAGAGCAGCTCGGCGTCCGGCGAAGCGCCACGCTGATGTCGGCCAGCTCTCGGCGAATTGCCGTGAGTTCCTGCGATATGGTTTTGCGGTGATGAGCGGCTGTGGGCTCAGCGGAACGTTTCTTGCGAATGGTTTTCATGTGTAAATCCTCCATAGGTTGTTTCTTCATGGAGGAACGCAAAGCCGGTTTAAGCTGCGGGGGTCAAAGGAGGAACGCAAGCGAAGCGAGTAGTCCTTGACGCCCGCTGCGGCCGGCTTATGTCCTGACCGAATGAAGAAACGGCGCCGCGGAGGATGCGGCACCGCAGAATTTCCGCGTAGTCACGCCTGAAGATGAACTTCAGGGGGGCTGGAATCAGTGAGCCCCGCTACTTGGAAAAGGGCCGGATAGCGGGCGGCACGAAAAGTTACGTCACCGCAATTGTTTGAATGGCTCTACTCCAAATTCATATTCTTTGACGATGCATCCTGCTGCGTTCTCTGGATTGCAACTTCGTCCGGTTGGTGCTCTCAAACCCAAAACGTGCTTTTGCATGCGTTTCCCCGTCGCCCATTAGAGCGACAAAAAAGATGACCGTGATGTCGTCGTCGATGACAATGCATTCGTCGGGCTTAAGTGCAAATACATAGTTCTTGCGGTCGCTCGAAATCACTTGTGTCGTTGCCAACTCGTAGCCTGTGTGAGCGTCAAAGGGCTCCGATGAATAGACGCTGAGAATTGCTTCTATCTCGGAAAGATTTGTCGGGACGATGAATACGCGGTCGTTGATGACCACCGCTTCCTGCGTCTTGCGAGTTAGGACTAACATTTAGGACCTCAGTGCGTCAGCTCGAATGACCGCCAGCGACGAATCTTTCAATGCCATCGATGGCCAGCTCGTACTCCAACGCGTATCGCTCTCCAAGTAGTGTGGTTTCTCGCTCGGAGAAGTGAGCCATACGAGGCATCGCGTTCTGCCGAGCCAGTTGGGACAGCTCTACATCAATGGCGGCTAACGAGCGTTGATTTCGCGGCGGCGTTCTAGCGTCATGGAATATCAGCCGAAGCACAAAAGTTTGAAATTGAATGTGCCGGTGACTTGTCACCCTTCGAATGGGTCCCTCCCTACATTTTACGAGTTCTTGCAATTTGCACGAGTCAGTGGCACTATCTCTCTCGAAGCAGGCATTATGGGATACGTAGAGCAAAAGACATTCGCACCGAACGGGCATCCGCAGAATCAAGAATTTGACCGCATGGGCGGCCCAGCACGTTTAGAGCGGCCGCTCAGCGAGTTATTAGCGTTAGGGAAAGCGTGCTACTACCATGATGGCTTTATGGCATACGTGGGGCCGTGGAACATCGAGTCTTGCGAAGAATACAAGAACCGGTCTCAGGAGACCATCAAGAGCGACTTCTTGAGGCTCGAAATAAGAAACACGAGGAGACCAAGTTCGCTTTCGTATACCGCTGAGTTGCCTGATTGGACCGAGGTCTGCCGCGTCCACCGACAGCTTCACAACGGATGGGGAATTTCACTGTCGGGGCTTACCTTCACCGCCGCAGAGTTAACCGGTATTGGCCAAAAGTTCGTGTCAGCCGCCAAGACGACTAGTTTGAGCGATGACGAGAGAAGGACGTTCTGGGGTGCCACGCACCCGCTTCAGAGAGCACTTTCAGCACAGTTTGAGCATGCGATTAAAACAGGGACTGTGTCGGGGGAACTTGACCACAACTACTCGACCCCTTCGGAAAAGACCGTCACGACGCTTGAAGGAGAGTACTCGCTTCTCCTCGCGAAGTTTCAAAAGGCCGCCGATGAACTGTTCGACAGACTCGGGGAAAACTTCGTATGGCAACGAAAGCACGTGGCCTTTGGCATAAGCGAGATGACGGCCTGCCCTCCAATGACGCTTGTCTACATTCAAAGACTACTGCATGAATCTATCTTTAAGAGGCCGCCGGACTAACTGCATCTGCCGCACGTCAGGATTGGTTCCAGCCAAAATCGGCCGGTAACGACGTTTGGCTGTCGTCTCGCTGCGAGTTTTCTAAAGCAATTTCGGTATCACCGATGCGGCTTATGATGGGCTGCGAAATTGAAGGGGCTGCCGACGCCGTGGTTTGCAGCGGCTTCGGGACAAAGGTTCGATTTCGATTGATGCCAAGCCGTTCATAATCTTCGGCGTCCCATGATGAGGTTCGCACGCGTCGGTTGGCATCCTCCCACGGGTCGGTTTCTGGGACCGTGTGCAACGCTAGCGGACAGATAAGGTCCGGTGCTAAGTCCTCAAACGTCAGCACTGCCGGCCATGGAGCCATCGAGGTAGTGGTGTAAATGCCACCGACCTTCTTTGCTGTGCGGGGGTTGGGCAGGCCGCCAAAGTAACTGCCATAACACGCGGGTTCTTTTCTAAGTTCAATGCTCGTGGTGTTCGTGTCGCCCACCGTGTCGACATGACCCTCCGTAATGGTATCTCCTTCGGTAGCCGAGTCCTGCGACGTTCTTCCGTTTGTGACAGTCGTGGATTGGCCCGAACCTTGAGTGGCGGCATCGCTAAGTCCCCAGCCGTTGGAAGTGCCGCCACCGCGAATACTGCCTTGCGAGGACGTGTGGCGACTGCCATTTGTCGACTTCGTATTCGTTTCGCTTTGAGTCGCGGATTCTGCAAGAGCGAGAGACTCGTTTTTTCCTACTGCGTGGGATAACGATTTGTTGCGAGCATGAGAATAGTTTTCTGCGTGGGAGACGGCGTGGGCAAACGCTTCCTTCGGGTAAGCGATTAGCTGCTCGCCGATGTAGTCGCTCATCCATTTTTGCGTGTTCGGGTCATTCTGTTTAAGAAAGACCGTATGGCCACATTGATTCAAAATGGTCAGCATGTCGTCTTCACCGTACGTTTTTTTAATTTGCGACTGTTGTTGAAACGCAATGACAACATTCACGCCAAAGTCACGCCCTTTAGTCATGAGCCGTTCAAAGTCGGGCAATCTCCCAGCATCGCCGAATTCATCCAGAAAGATGTAGCGTCTGCGAACTTGCGGGTTGCCGTCGGCGTTCGTGTACGATGAGTACTCGTGGGTGAGAAAGAGATTGGAAAGGGTCTTGAAGATTGCCTGGTTGAGAGGTTCGTAAGCTCGCGTGTCTTTCTGGGTGTCTGGGAGCACAAGCACCGTCCCTGGGCGTGACTTGGCCCATTCTTTGAGCCGGATGCTTCGGCCTTCGCGTGCGGCCCTAAGCCACAATTCGGCCGTCGGGGCAAATCTCGCAAGATACTTTCTTCCGCTCAACAAGATGCTATCTCGTTGACTCGCTGGGAGGTCGAGAAACTGCGAGAGCATCGCGGTCGGCCTATCGTGGTGCTGAAGAACGTCTTCGAGGGTATCGCGACTTTCGACGGCGTCGAAGAGGTCACGAAGAGTCCAAGTAGGTTCAAGGTTCGCTTTTTCCGCTGCGTTTTGTAGCGAGATAATAATTGCTTCTATCAGCATCTGTGCGTAGCTTCGCCAGAAGGCGGCATTCTCGTCGTGATTTGCACTTTTGTTGTCAGGTGCAAGTGCCTCTGCAAGCATCGTCGGATTGGCGTGCCCAAGAAGCAAGGCCACGGTTAAAGCATCAAGTCCCGATTCAAGCATCCGTGTCGCGAAGGTGTGACGGAAATGGTAAAGGCACAAGTGCAGAGAATGCTTCTTACGAATCCGCGTGAAGCGACAGTTGACCGCGTATGCAGTCCACGGCCGTCCTTGGGTATTGCGAAACATGGGGCCGTCGCGATGTGTCGCGACGAGACGCTCAGTAATCGCGAGTGCCGGCTTCGTCAAATAGACGATGCGTGGACGCTTTTTGCCTTTTGCCTCCTTCGGAGGAAAAACCCAGCGGACGTTTCGCGAGTCAAAGTGGCGAGCCTCGGCACGCAACAATTCTTGGGGCCGACAACCGGTCTCCCACGCGGTCACAATGAGGTCCCGAAATTCTGTATCGGCGGCCGACTTGAGCACCGTTTGATACTCATCGGGAGTGACGATGCGGTCGCGGGCTTCGGCACGCGGCTTATCGAGCGAACGCATCGGCGAGCGTGTGATGTATCCCATCTTCTCGGCCCAACGAAAGCACCGTTGCACCGCGATGATGGAAGCACGTCGGGTCGTGGGGCTCCAATTCGCATGATGGTCGAGCCATCCCGCGACGTGAAACGGCTGCACGCGGTCAGCAGCGATAAGCCGGTCAACCAAGACCAAATGGTTGACGAAAGACTGAAGTCTGTCGACGTACCAATCGTAGGTTCGTTCGGCTCGATTCTGCTGCGTCCAATCCAAGAATGTGTCGCAAACGGCGAGGAAAGAATCCTCACGGTGCGCGACCTGGGCCCGTTCGGGGCTACTCATCAGGTCATGGAAACGCTTGAAAGCGAGTTTCTTGTCGCGACCAAGGGCGACTTGTTTACCCGCGTGCTGGACGTACCAGCCGCGACCGTGGCGAAGCCAAGGTTGAGGACGACGAGACATTTTAGTTTCCTCCGGACTACGTGGTGAATACTGCACCAGTGAGCCGAAGGGCTTGCTGTCGGGCCTCGTTCGGGTTGCCGCCCGAGCGAGGCTTTTTTCGTCATCGATACCGTGCCATTTTAGCGTGCCAAATGAGCAATAGCGAGACAAGCAAAAGGCGTAAGTCCATTGCTCATCAAGTGCTCCCTGTTGGAATCGAACCAACAACCTATTGATTAAGAGTCAATTGCTCTGCCAATTGAGCTAAGGGAGCTGAAACTGGAGCACGGTATTGTAGCGGATGCTGGGCGTGTTGATCTAGTCGCCCGCTGGTTGATTGAAATCTGCCGTGGCGGGCGGCTTTTCTGGGCGTTCTGTGGACTGCCATCGTCGTGGGCTGGCGCGTAGAATGGGCCGCCTACTGACGCGCTCACTCCTACGCACGAATTGCTCATGCCGCCGCTTGTTCAACTGAATGAAGTATCGATTGGTTTTCGTGGACCGGCGCTGCTGGATGAAGTCACGTGTCAGATTGAAACGGCGCAGCGGATTGGGCTGTTGGGTCGGAATGGGTCGGGGAAGACGACGCTCATGCGGCTCATTGCGGGCGAAATTGCGCCCGATCACGGGCGCGAGTGCTCGCGCCGGGTGCGAAGATTTCGCTGCTGCCGCAGGATGTGCCGAGCGATCTGGCGGGAACGATTAGCGATGTGGTGCTGCACGGGCTGCCGGCGGCCGAACTGGATCATTCGCATTTGTGGCAATCGGAGCAGCGGGTGGAGCGGCTGCTTTCGCAGATGGGGCTCGATGGGGAGGTTGAAGCGAGCACGCTTTCTTCCGGCATGAAGCGGCGGGTGTTGTTGGCACGGTCGCTGGTGGCGGAGCCGGATGTTTTGTTGCTCGATGAGCCGACGAACCATTTGGATATCGACGCCATCCGCTGGTTGGAAGATTTTTTGCTCCGCTGGCCGACGACGCTGATTTTCGTAACGCATGACCGGGCGTTTTTGCGGCGGCTGGCGACGCGAATTATTGAGCTCGACCGTGGGCGGCTGTTCGATTGGTCGTGCGATTACGACACCTTCCTCGTGCGGAAGGAGGCGGCGCTCGCGGCTGAGGAGAAACAGAACGCGCTGTTCGACAAAAAGCTGGCTCAGGAGGAAGCGTGGATACGGCAGGGGATCAAGGCCCGCCGCACTCGGAACGAAGGGCGCGTGAAAGCGCTGAAAAAATTGCGGGTCGAACGCAGCAACCGGCGAGACGTCGTCGGCCGGGCGAAACTGGAAATCCAGTCGGCGGACCGTAGTGGGGCGCTGGTTGCCAAAGTGCAGGGCATTTCGTTCGCTTATGGCGAGCGGGAGATTGTCAGCGATTTTTCGACCTCGATTATGCGCGGCGATAAGATCGGGCTGATTGGGCCGAACGGGGTTGGGAAAACGACGCTATTGCGGCTGCTGCTGGGGCAACTTGCGCCGCAGTCGGGCAAAGTTCGGCTGGGGACCAATCTGCAGGTCGCGTATTTCGACCAGCTTCGTCAGCAGCTTGATGATGAGGCGACCGTGCAGGAGAACCTGGGGCTTGGCGGCGAGACGGTTTCGATTGGCGGCGGCTCGCGGCACGTGCTGGGTTACTTGCAGGATTTTTTGTTCACGCCCGACCGAGCCCGCACGGCGGTGCGGTTCCTCTCGGGCGGCGAACGGAATCGGCTGCTGCTCGCGCGGCTGTTCACGAAGCCGGCGAACGTGCTGGTGCTGGATGAACCGACGAACGACCTCGACGCTGAAACGCTGGAGCTGCTTGAAGAGCGGCTGATTGAGTTCGATGGGACCGTGCTGCTCGTGAGCCATGACCGCGAGTTTTTGAACAATGTGGTGACGAGCACGATTGCGTTCGAGCCGGGCGGCGTGCGGGAGTATGTGGGCGGGTACGACGATTGGATTCGGCAGCGGGGGGAGGCGGTCGAGGACGATGCGAAGGAGGGGCCGCCTGTTCGCAAGTCGAAGGGGGCGGAACCGGTGGCCGTAGGCCAGCCGGCTAAACGGAAACTCGCATACAACGAAAAGCGTGAGTTGGAATTGCTGCCTGGGAGGATCGAGGAGTTGGACGCGAAGCTGGCGGAGTTGCACGAGGCGATGGGGCGGCCGGATTTTTATAAGCAGCCGGCGGCGGAGATTGCGAAGCAGCAAGGTGTGCTTAAGGACGTGCAGGAACAACTCCACACGGCGTACGCGCGGTGGGAAGAGCTCGAACAGGACGGCGAGTAGTTCGGCGGATGAATCGCTAACCGATTTGTAATATTGGTAATGGCAGTAACGGGCCTCGAAAGCTATAAGTTGTTTGGGCGTTTCGTCTTTCTCGCCGCTGTGTTTTTGCAACAGTGCGCGACACGATTTTTTAATACAAAAATCAGAAGTATTGAAATGCCGCGGCGCGAGCTCGGCCTGGAAAAGCCGATGGTTTTCGATTTTGGGCGTTCCAATACTCATGGGTTTTTGAGACTTCGAAGCGCGCTGGAGCGTGATCCCGATGCAAAAATGTGGATGAAGTAGTTGGTTCTTAACCAGAGTCGTTGTGATCGTTCGTTCAGGTTCTGGCCGTTTTCTTACTCTCGACCGTCGACTCCCGACATTCGACCATATACGGAACCGGTGTACAGTAACGCGAGCCGAAGCCTAGCATAGGTCGTGGCACAAAAGCAAAAAAACTGAGCGTTTGAACTCAGCTTTTAGGTCCGCAGATTACGCGGACGAACGCAGATTGATTGGCAGAAATATCCCTGCGGCCCTATTACTAAATTCCGCGTTCTAGTAATGTTACAACAGCCGCAGATATAGATGCCGGCGGCATTGGGCTGCCGACGTTGCAGTAGCGGCGATTCGCCACCGCAATCTTGTTAAACCATGCCGTTCTTGTGTGAAGGGCGGGAGGTATCATTTCAGGAGCTTGAACGAGTCGATCACTTGTGTGGTTTCGTTCGAGTTTGCAAACTCCGGCTCGCCGATGGCGATGATTTGGTAGAGGCGGGTGCCGACCATGTAGAAGCGGCAGCGGGCTTCGCCTTTGGGTTGGGTCATTTGGAGGCGGAAGTTGAGGCCGGGGTGGGTTTTGTTGAGTGTGGTGGTTTTGCTTTCGAGGAGTTTGCCGTGGAAGACTTTTTGTAGGCGATCTCGGCCGGATTCTAGGGCGGCGGCGATTTGCTTGGGGGTGCTGTTTTGGAGGTTGGGGTTTTCTTGATAGGAGACGATGTAAGCGCCCTTCTCGGTGCCGACCGTGAATTGGTGCTGCTTTTCTTTGGCGGTGCCGACCTCGACGACCTCTTCCGCGGGCTTCGCTGGGAAGTGGATGGTGAATTTTCCGGGTTCGGATTTGAACTCGATGAGGCCGTCGGATGTTTTTTGTTCTTCGGCGTGAGTAAGCGCGGTGTTCAGCAACAGGATCGCGATCGTGCAAGTTTTGAGATACTTGGTGCGATGGTTGGACACGTTGTTATTCCTGGGCGAGTGGCGATGAGATTTGGAGAGTTGGGGATTTTGAGCGTGCAAGCCTTCGATCGGCAGAGCACTCGCCGCGGCGAGTGAGCTTTCCCATTGTGCGACTACATAAAACGGAGACGCCGACTCTCATTGAAAAAAGTAATCGCTTGCAAATCCGTTGAAGGGCTAGTTGGCGCTTAACATCGCTTGCAACAAGTCCAAGGTATCGGCTTTGAACTCAATCGAATCCTTGCCACCGCCGATGGTGAGCAGCCAGTCGGGGAGGTCCGCATCTTTGCCGGCTATGCCAAGGGTTTGAAAATCTGAAAGTCGTTTCAGATCAATCGTTGAGGCGGATGGATATCGCTCTTTGGCGAGTGCTTTGATGTCGTTTCGTGTTGCGGCCATCGGTGGGTTCCTGCTTATTGGTCGTATTTGATCCATTCAAGTTACCGTAAGGGGAACGGCGCGTCTTTGGCGGATTGGGGTCAATTCTCATCCTTTTCGTTGAATTCACGTTGGCGCGCACTGCAAAGCCGCACCACGGCGTTACTTTACGCGGGACATCTGCTTTAAAAAGTCCTGTTGGAGTTTGTTGAGATCGCCGAAGTGTTCGCGGAATTCGGCGAGGTGGGTTTCGGGGGAGTCGTCGACGAGGGGGCGTTTTTCGGCGAGGAGCTTTAGGTACTCGGTGTAGGCTTTGGGTTGGTATTTGATGAGGTAGTAGTTGAGGGCCCAGGCGTCGGCGTATGCGTCGAACGCGGTGTGGGGGTTGCGGAAGAGTTTGCTGTCGCGGAGGAGAAAGTCGAGTGAATTGTCGTTCCAGTTCGGGAGATTCTTGCGGAAGGTTTCGAGGCGGGGGTAGTTCACGCGGCCGATGCCGCGCCAGCCGCGGTTGCTCGTGAGATCAGGCGCTTCGAAGTAGACGGCCATTCCTTCGCAGAGCCAGAGGGGGATATCTGCGTATCGTTGCTGCAGGCCGCAGTTGAAGGCGATTTGGTGCGTGGCTTCGTGGACAACCGTGGCGACGAGGGGGACGGCGGCGGGCTGCGAAAGCATCTGGTTGATTTCTTTGATCGAGCCGCGACCACCGCCGCCGCGGATTGCTTCGACGCCGGTGAGGTCGAACATGTTCACGCGGTTCGACCGCAGACTGTAGAAGCCGATGATGCTGCCGGTGCCGCCGGGCAGATCTTCGTGGCTGGCCTGGTCGTATTCCCCGCGCGTGGCGAAGAGCATTACCGGCAGCGGGAATTCCGGCTCGTGAAGCTCGATGCCCTGGCCTTCCCAATAGTTGGTGAAAGCTTTGTGGAGCCGCTCGAGCATGGAGCTCGTCCACTGGGCATAGCTGCGCGACGTGTCGAAAATCACAACGTAATGAGGTGTGTTGTAGCTGCGGAAGCCCGCCGGCATTTCAGAGACGAGGCGTTCGGCGAGGGCTGTGGCGGTGAGTGGCTTGAAGGGCTCGTCGAGTTTATTGCGGAGGTGGATGTTTTGGCGTTCGATCGTCCAGAGGACGCCGTCGTTCGATTGGAGCAGCAGGCCACCGTCGGCGGCTTCGATGATGATGCGGCCATCCACCGTTTGCTGATGGCCGTTTTGCGTGAATTCGATGTGCTCTTGGGTGGAGTTGGGCACCGATTCAGTTTTTGAATCCGCGGCTTTCGGATTGGGGTGTGCGGCTTCGGAGAGGGACGCAATTGAGAGGACGAGCGCTAAGGCGATCGATGCGGCGCGACACATGCGCCGCGAGTTGGGACACATGCGGCTCAGCAGGAGCTTCGCCCTCCCGCCAACAGATTTGGAACCACTTGTAATCATCCGCAGCGGTCGATTTCTTGTAGCTGAATTCGCAAGAATTCGGTCCATTGTGGCAAGTATCCGAATTCTTGCGAATTCAGCTACGGTAGGGATGACGCGGTCCTGTCTTACTACTATTGTACCGCGCTGGGGAATGGCCGGATACGAACATTCGCCCGCGTGCAACAAGTGCGTGCGATTTAAACGGCGACTTGTTCGCAGTGAGCGAGCAACGAGTCTTTGCCGAGGCGGTGGCAGAATTCGCCGAAAGATTCGCCGTTCTCGCGGGATTCTTTGAAATAGCGAAGCACGGGGGCGAGCGTGGGGACGACTTCGGCGGTGGGCACCAAATCTTTGTAGATGAAGTTGAGTCGATCGCCGAGGACGCGGCCGCCGAGGAAAATGGTGTATTTGTCTTTCGTCTTGCCGACGAGGCCGATGTCTGAGTTATAAGGGCGGGCGCAGCCGTTCGGGCAGCCGGTCATGCGGGTGGTGAAGACTTCATCTTCGAGGCCGAGCTTTTGGACTTCGGCTTCGAGTTGATCCATGAGGTCGGGCATGATCCGTTCGCTCTCGGTGACCGCGAGGCCGCAGGTGGGGAGTGCGGGGCAGGCCATCGACCAGCGGCGGACCGTGGTGTAGTCCTCGGTAAGCGGCACGCTGTGGCGGCGGAGGATTTCTTCGAGGCGCGGGCGATCTTCTTCGGCGATGTCGCAAAAGATGATGCTTTGGTGGGGCGTTAGGCGGAGGGGCATGCGGAAGGTGGTGCAGATTTCGCGGAGGGCGGTTTTGAGGCGCATGGTTTCGGTGTCTTTGATGCGGCCGTTTTCGATGTTGAGGCCGTAGAACCACTTGCCGTCGCCTTGCTCGTGCCAGCCCATGCCGTCGTTGAAGCCGTGGACGTGCACTGGCTTCATCGGCTCGAGGGAATCGCCGAAATATTCTTCAACTTTCTGTTTGAAGCGTTCGATGCCCCAATCGTGGATCAGGTACTTCATGCGTGCGACCTTGCGGTCGGCGCGGTTGCCGAAATCGCGCTGCACTTTCACGATCGCGATGCAGAGATCTACGACGCGCGCGGCATCAATGTAGCAGAACGGTAACGCAACCGCGGGGAATGTTTTCTTCGCGCTGGGCGTGACGCCGAAGCTGCCGCCAACGAGCATGTTGTAGCCAACGACGTTGAATTTGTCGCAAATCGCGAGCAGGCCGATGTCGTTGGCGTAGACGTCGACGCTGTTATCGCCGGGGAGGCCGACAGCGAGCTTGAACTTGCGCGGCAGATATGTTTTGCCGTAGATCGGCTCGAGCGGATCGTCGCCGGGCATCGGACGGCCGGCCAAAAGATCGGGCGGTGATCCGACCGCCCCGACATCGATGCTCTCGCCCGTTTCGCCATCGGTGAGCCAGATTTGGTGGTAAGCCCGCGTGCGGGGATTAAGTTGTTTCACCAATTCGCCGGCGAGCTCGTACATCTGCTCGTGCACGGGGTCGCCGTTGTACGGGCAGGGCGTACACATGACGTTGCGCTTCACGTCGCCACACGCGGCGAGCGTCGAAAGCTGCACTTCGTTGATGCGGCGAATTACGTGCTTGAGATTTGATTTGAGAATGCCGTGGAGTTGCAGGCCTTGGCGGGTAGTAATGCGGAGCGTGGTGTTGCCGACTTCGTCGCACAGATCGAGTTCGGCTAGGAGTTGGTCGCTCGTGATGCGGCCGCCCGGAATCGCGGTGCGGACCATAAAGCTGTAGAACTTCGCCTTGGCGCCTGCCCCCTCGGCACGCGCTTCTCCGCGGCGTTCACGATCGTCTTGTTGGTACGTGCCGTGATTCTTGAGAAGCTGAATGCTGTCCTTGCCGACGAAATCGTTGCCATCGACCAGCTCTTCGGGAATTGTTCCCCGCAGATAATCGCTTTTTGCCTTGGCAATTTCGACCGGGCTCAGCTTTTCGGGCACCCCATTTTCAGACGAATCGGTCATTTGTTATCTTTACCAAATCGCTAAACATTACCTATCTTAAATTTACGGCTATTCGAATGATACCTTGAAACCGCCGCTGGGGCCAAGGTTGGAAGCCGCGTGAAACTGCGTGCAAAACGCGCAGCAATCGCGGCCGACTATCCGTCGAGGGCGAACCATCTTAAAGTGTGTCCCGCGTCGAATTTGGTTCACACGTGCGCAATTGCGGGTAAATTCGTAGTGACTTGAGTTGCGATTGATGAGCGACGACAATCCCGCTGCCGATGGGCAATCGCCTAGCTCCCGGCGGCTTACACCGTCCGTGTGGATCGCGACCGGCTTCGGACTGGGACTTATCTCGCCGGCTCCCGGCACTGCCGGCGCGTTGTTCGAGGGTCTGCCGCTTGCCTGGGCGCTCAGCTACTTACCCGGCGCGTGGTGGCAAGCTCTCGCGATCTCGGTGCTGTTCGGCTTCGGAATTCCGATCGCCACCGCCGCCGGCCGGGCACTTGGCGGCAAGAAGGATAACCAGGCAATCATTTGGGACGAAATTGCAACGGTGCCCGTAGTATTTCTGCTCGTGCCTCTCACGAATTGGCGGGTCGGCCTCGTGGGTTTTGCACTGCACCGCTTATTTGACATCACCAAACCGCCGCCGGCCGCGCAGCTCGAAGTATTGCCGGATGGGCTCGGTGTAATGGCCGATGATTTGGCGGCCGCCATTTATGCCGCGTTGGTTTTGTTTGCACTGAACTGGGCAGGGGAGCGCGCTGGCTGGAACTTGCTCGCCGCAGTGGGCTGACGCCTGATGATAAATCGGGATAGAATCGCGGCTGCAATGCCTGTCCAAGAGTCTGCTTTTCGTTCGCCGGCCCCCACCCCTCAATTTCTCATGCCCGCCAAGATTCTCGATGGAAAGCAGTTGGCGCAACAGCTTCGGTCGGAGCTTGCCGAAGAGGTAATCGAATTCATCCAAAACAATGGAGCGGTTCCGTGCCTTGCCGCCGTGCTGGTCGGGGACGACCCGGCGAGCGAAGTTTACATCCGTGGCAAGCGCCGGGCTTGCGAAGCGGCCGGCATTGAAAGCCAGCTCCATCGCTTGAATGCCGACGCCTCGACCGATGACTTGCTCAAGCTGATCGCGAAGTTAAACAAAGCGGCCGAAGTGCATGGCATCCTCGTGCAGTTACCATTGCCGCCGCAGATTGACCGCAATCGGGTGCTTTCGGCAGTGAACCCGAATAAGGATGTAGACGCGTTTCACCCGGAGAACGTTGGGCGACTCGTTCAAGGTCGGCCCCGCTTCTTGCCCTGCACACCGCAAGGTGTTCAGCAGCTTTTGATTCGCAACGAAATCGAGACGGCCGGCAAGCACGTTGTGATCTTGGGGCGGAGCGAAATCGTCGGCCGCCCGCTCTCGATCATGCTGTCCCAGCATGGCAAGGGGGGCGATGCCACCGTTACCATTTGCCACAGCCGCTCGCGTGATTTGCCGACAATCACCCGGCAGGCTGATATTTTGGTCGCCGCCATCGGCCGTGCCAAATTCGTGACTGCGGAACACGTTAAGCCGGGCGCAACCGTGATCGATGTCGGCATCAACCGGGTCGATAAAAGCGTGGTCGGCGACGTCGATTACGGCGCCGTAAGTGCCGTCGCCGGTGCAATAACGCCAGTCCCCGGTGGCGTGGGGCCCCTTACAATCGCCATGCTGCTGCGAAATACGCTGGCCGCGGCGCAATCGCTTGAGACATAAGTCACCCAAATTTGCGGCGTTGGCGATGTTGCGTTGGTAACTTCGTGCCGTTTGTTGGTTTTCCTCGTCCGGAATGCTATGTTGATAGACGATTTGAACTCGGACTCGATTCATTCTCTATTTGATATTCCGATTGATGCGGAGGGGTTTTGATGAGCGACGCATATTCGAATAATCCTGGTCCTGCACGACCCACATCATCGCCAGGACGCATACTGGCGATTGTGCTGCCCGTCGCGCTCGTGGGACTCGCTGCGTACTGGTGGTCGAGTAAGCTCGAAGCCCGCGCTCGCAACGACATGGCGTCTGGCATCATCGGCCGCATGTTTACCGCCGAGCCAATTTCTTCGTCAGCCGGGATGGCCTTCACCGATGCGGATCATGATATGGTCGCCGATCCGCCGACCGATCCGTCGAAATTGGTGAATCCAGACACACTCGTCTTCTCCTACGTCGCGACCGAAGGACAGGGGCCGCCTGACGACACGTGGAAAGAGCTCGCCGCCGCGATCAAAGAAAAGACCGGCAAAGAAGTAAAGATTGCTCACTACAACACGGCCGACGATCAAATGGCCGCGATCAAAAAAGGTGAACTTCACATCGTAGGGCTTAACACCGGACTCGTGCAAAACGCCGTCGAGCAATTCGGCTTTGTGCCGCTTTGCACGCTTGGCAAGGCCGACGGCAGTTGGGGCTACACGATGGAATTCTTAGTGCCTGCCGGCAGCCCCATCAAAAAGCTCGATGACGTGAAGGACCACAAAGTCGTGTTCACAACGCTCGATTCCAACTCGGGCTGCAAAGCGCCGCTGGTGTTGCTCAAACAAGATTACAATCTCCTTCCCGACCGCGACTATCAGTACGGTTTTTCTCAAGGCCACGAAGCTTCCATCAAAAACGTAGCGGCAAAAGAAAAAGGGTTTGACGTCGCGCCCGTAGCGAGCGACATCCTCGCGCGGATGGAGGAAAACAAAGAAGTTGATCCCGCCGCCGTCGTTTCCATCTACAAGTCCGAGCGGTTTCCACCCGCCACGATCGGCTACGTCTACAACCTCACGCCCGAGCTACGCGACGGCATTCGCGATACGCTACTGAAATTCGAATGGAAAGGGACCGGCCTCGAAAAGCAGTTCGGTCCTGAAGGCAAAGAGAAATTCGTCCCCGTCAACTATAAAGACGATTGGGCGAATACACGGCGGATTGACCAAGTGATTGCTGAGGCGCGCAAGGCGAGTACGCCGCCGAATCAACCAGCGGTGAAGAAGGCCGGCTAACCGCGCTGCCGCAATGCTTCGTAAAACAGCACCGCTGCCGTGGTCGAAACGTTGAGGCTATCGGCGATGCCGTGCATGGGCAGTCGCAAGGGCATGATATCGACCGCGCGCCAGGCGTCGCTTAAACCGGCCGCTTCACTGCCAAGCACGATCGCGGCCCCTTCTGCAAAATCGATCTCGGTGTAAAGTCGCTCGGCATCCGGCCGGGCCGCGATAATCGGCAACTTCTTCTCGCGCAGCCAATCGATTGCGGCCGCCGTCGTGCATTCGCAAATATTCGGGCGAAACACCGTCCCGAGGCTTGCGCGAATCGTGTTCGGGTTATAAAGGTCGGTGCTGCCATCGGCTACCAGCACGGCATCCACACCGGCCGCGTCCGCGCTTCGAAGTATCGCACCCACGTTTCCGGGCTTCTCCAGCGCTTCGAGCACGGCAATGGTCGGTTTCGCACTCAACCGTATATCTGCGATGGTGCGGCGCGGCGTTTCCGCAACCACAACCAACCCGTCATCCCGCTCACCGAACGCCAGCTTGGCGAAAACCTCTGGCGTAACGAGAAACACTTCGGCATCCGATGCTTTGATTGAGTCAATCGCTTGTTGGCAATCCGCCGAGCGAGCCAATCCTTCGCAGACATACGCTTCGAGCGGCACAATGCCGGCTTCGAGGGCCCGCACAATTTCCCGAGCACCATTAAACAGGAAGCGGCCGCGCTCGTTCCGCTCCCGGGCCAGCCGCAGTCGCGCCGCGTCTTTTACCCGCTGGTTCTGCCGGCTCGTGATACTTCGTTGCTCAGACATACGTCTATGATCGTCTCGAACGCGAAGGGCGGTCAACGTGCGTCAGTTCAACGATTCCACAAATTGATGCAACTGGCCCGTTTTCACCCCAGGTAGGATGATCTTCATCCGCCTGTTATAGTTGTGAACTAACTGCTCGATTTGCCGCCGGAAACGCCATGGCCACGTATCGCATCACCGTCGCTCGCTCAGAGGCCAACGCCCAGCGGCAATTCACGCTCGAGCTCGATAGCCGGATGACGGTTCTCGACGCGCTGTTCATCATTCAGCGCGAACATGACCCATCGCTGTCGTTCCGCTGCTCCTGTCGCGTTGGCATGTGCGGCACGTGTGCGATGCGCGTCAATTGGATGCCGCGCCTCGCCTGCCAAACGCGTGTCGAAACTCTGAACGCCGACGCGATCACAGTTGAACCACTGGCGACGCTGCCCGTGGCGAAAGATTTAGTCGTCGACCTCGGCCCGTTCTTCGAGAAGTGGAAAAAGGTTCGCCCTGCCCTTCACCCGAAGAACAAGGACTCGAAAGAGTTGGCGATCGTTCCGCCCGACTCCGAGTTTGGCAAACAGGCGCAAGGCAAGCGCGACTGCATCACCTGCGGCGCGTGTTACAGCGTGTGCGGAATCACCGGCAGCAACGAAGCCTATCTCGGGCCCGCCGCCATCAACCGTGCGATGCTGCGCTTACTCGATCCCCGCGACGGAAACGTCGACGAACGTCTTAAAGTTCTCGACGATGACAACGGCGTGTGGCGTTGCCACACCCAATTTAACTGCGTCGCAGCGTGCCCGAAAAACATCAACCTCACCGACTCGATCATGAAGATGAAGCGGGCGATGTTGTTTCCGAAGAAGTTTCGGGATAAGTAGCGGTCAAACAATTGCTGCAGCGCCGAAGGTGCAATAGCAATGCGCAAGCGCAACCGAATGGACGGTGAGACAGCCATTGCGTTTGCTTGTCACCAATTTGAGCAGCTACACCCAAAGAGTTCTTGCCCAGAGTGGCTGGCTCGATGCACCATGATTTCCTATCACTTTGATTCCAACGACATTTACATTGTCGCTTTCTCGTTGACGCCAATCGCAACGAACGAGGGAACTCGGTACTTCGAGGTTTCTGTTGATCCGTCGACGGGAGAAACCACGGTTCTGTTGGACGAGGATTTGTCAGGGTTTGCCGGTATTGAATTGCAAGGATTCGCGACAACTAAATAGAATTGGATCGCGCGCTGACTTTTAGCACCCAATCGAGCAGCATCAGGCTTTTCGTGGCAAGTTAAAACCCCACGTGCCAAATCTCCAGCCCGCCTTCCTTATCGAGGAACTGTTTCATATCCGGTAATTCCTTGATCGACTTCTTAATCGCGGCGGCCTTGTCTTTGTCTTTCACCGGCTGAATATCAAACGCATCACCGCTCAAGTGCCTCGACATCTGCCCCGCTTTCGGCCCCAGCGCTTTGAGCGTTTCCAACAACCCTGCGGCAATCTCTTTCTGCGTTTTGGCATCCGGGTGATCGTCGACCCACTTCTGGCACGCTTTGCTGGCGTCGTTCGCTTTGTAAGTCTTCTCGATCCAATCGCGCTTCTTCACCACGTTGCCCGCCATCGCCTTGGCCTGGCCAGCCAGGTCGCGGCGGCCACTCGTGAACACGATGTCTGGGTACTCCTTCAAAAGTAGCTCGGCCGCCTTCTTCGCTTTCGGCGACAAATTGAGCGAGCCAATATCCTGCGTTCCCGCGCGTGCTGCCGCCGCGCTGAAAATGCCATACGTTACTAACGTGAGAATCATCGCGAACAATCGCATGTGCCTAGTTCCTCAATTCCAGTTTTGCATGCCGCCGATCGGTTACCGTGCAGGCGGTCAGTGCTTATATTGGGGCCTATGAACGACGGCACTTCAAGCCCGGCCAAACATTTTCCCGAGCCGGTTAACCCGGTGCGATTGGCCGCACGCAAATATGTGTGGCGATACGTCGGCAATGTCGCCTTCTGGATTCAACGCCTGACCGGCATCGCCCTCGTCGGCTACCTCATTCTGCACGTCCACACGATCCACGACCTGCAAAACCCCGAAAAGTTCGACGCCGCCCTCAAACTATTCAGCACGCCGCTCTTCAAGCTCGGCGAAATCGCCCTGCTCGCCACCGTCATCCTCCACGCCCTCAACGGCATCCGCCTCACGATGGTCGACATGGGCGTTCAACTCACACGTCAACGGCAGTGGTTTTGGTACTTTGCGGTTGGGGTGGGGGCGGTGCTGTTTTTGGCTGGCGCCATACCGATGTTCATTTATGGCATATTGAGACATTCATAAATTGAGCCACTGAGATCACAGAGAACACCGAGTTCATCGATTCTCTCTGTGACCTCTGTGCTCTCTGTGGCTAGTTTTAAAAAAGGTTGATACTGAACAAGATGTCCGGACGAGCCATCAACTGGTATTTGCAACGCATTACGGGAGCCGCCCTGCTGGTGCTGCTTATCATGCACTTCTGGGTCGAGCATTTCACCGCCGAAGTGCGCACGCCCGACCGGCCTCACGTTCGAAGTCATCCAACGCCGATTCTTCCACAACCCGTGGTTCGTCGCCGTCGACATTACGTTCCTGTTCATCGCGCTCTACCACGGCCTCAACGGCATCCGCAACATCTGCCTCGACTACACCTGGGGCACACGTTTTCGCACGCCGATCACGATCGCAATCGTGCTCGTCGGTATCGTTGTCGCCTATTGGGGCGTGACGGCGTTCACGGGTAATCCGCACTTAACTCCGCCGATCGGATGATTAATTCGAATGGATCTGAGCAAGGAACTACTGTCGCCGAAATATAAGGATGCCGCCAGAACGGCGTTTTGGGTGCAGTTGATAGTTTGTATCCTTAGTGCGCTCGTTATGGACGGCGGACAGACGGCGAAGGTCTGTGGTTTAGCACTTACCGGATTTTGGTGCTGCGCGTTCATATTTGCTTTTCGCCGCCCATCCTCGCCGACAAAGCTCGATCTTTGGTTTTGGAAATGGGGCTTTCTGGCGTGTTTTGTCTTCGCGATATACGTTGCCACGTATTTACACCGGTTATGACGAATCCGACACCGCAGCCCTAACAGTTACCAGTAGTATCATTCGCGTTCACATTCTGCCCCTCGCCCTCCCTTTGTTCCCAATGCTCCCCACCGACGAACTAACGGCCGATGTCCTCATTCTCGGGGCCGGCGGCGCCGGCATGCTCGCCGCGCTGCATGTCACCACCGCCAACCCACACGCCCGCATCGTCATCGCCGTGAAAGGTCTCATCGGCCAGTCCGGCTGCACGCGTATGGTCCAAGGCGGCTACAACTGCGTCCTCAACTCGGCCGACTCGTTCGACAAACATTTCGACGACACGATCAAAGGGGGCCAGTTCCTCAACAACCAGGAGCTAGCCTGGGCACTCGTCCACGATTCGCCCGACCGCATCATCGAGCTCGAAAACCGCGTCGGCTGCCTCTTCGATCGCAACCCCGACGGCACGATCCATCAAAAACCATTCGCCGGCCAAAGTTTTGATCGCACGGTCCACAAGGGCGATCTCACCGGCATCGAGATCATGTCGAACCTCCGCGACTGGGTCTTCGAGCAACCGAACGTCACGGTGCTCGAAGAAACGCGGGGCCTCGATTTCCTCACCGCCGGCTCGCGTGTCGTCGGCGCGCTGCTGCTCGACAACCGCCGCGGCCATTTCATCGCCGTTACCGCGAAAGCGACCCTCTCCGCCACCGGCGCGGGCGCGACGATGTATCACATCAGCTCGCCGTCGCTCGAAAAAGCCGCCGACGGCCAAGCGATGGCCGCCCGACTCGGCGCCGAGTTTGTCGACATGGAGATGATGCAGTTCCACCCAACCGGCATCCTCGCCGGCGATTCGATCGCCACCGGCGGCCTGCTCGAAGAAGGTCTCCGAGGTGCTGGCGCCCGCCTCTACAACGCCCTCGGCGAGCGCTACATGGAGCGCTACGCCCCCGACAAACTCGAACGGGCGACGCGCGACGTCGTCAGCCGCAGCGGCTACATGGAAATCATGGCCGGCCGCGGTACCGCCTCGGGCGGCGTGCTCATCGACGCGACCCACATCAAAGACGTCGCCAAACATTTCGCCGGCATGGTCGACCGTTGCCGCGAGTATGGCTTCGATCTTGTGAACGACCGTGTCGAAGTCAGCCCCAGCAGCCATTACCACATGGGCGGCATCCGCATCGATGTCGACTGCCACACCAGCATCGACGGCCTGTTCGCCGCCGGCGAAGACGCAGGCGGCGTCCACGGTGCGAATCGCCTCGGCGGCAACGGCGTCGCCGACTCGATCGTCTTCGGCGCCCGCGCCGGCGACGAAATGGTTGAGTACATCAGTTCCACCCCCAGCCCCCAGCCCCCAGCCCCCAGCCCCCAGCAGATTGAAGCGATCTGCACCCGGTGGATCTCCCCCCTCGAACGCTCCACCGGCGAAAACCCCTTCCAGCTCCGCGACCGCATGGAACGCGTGATGTGGACCAAAGTCGGCGTCGTCCGCAACGGCAAAGACATGCAAGACGCCCTCCCCGAAATTCAAGACATTCGCCAGCGCATCAAATCCGCGAACGGCAACGGCAGCCCAATCTATAACGCGCCTTGGAACGAAACCATCAACACCGAAAACCTCAGCTTCATCGCCGAAATGCTCACCCGCAGCGCCCTGGCTCGCGAAGAATCCCGCGGCGCCCACTACCGCAGCGACTTCCCCACCCAAAAGCTTGAGTGGCTAAAAAACATTCGGCTGCGGCCGCTAGAAAATGGCAGCTTCGAAACGACGATGACGCCCGTTGAATTCACCCGCATCACGCCGGCCGAGTTGAAAGAACACCGCGAGCGCGCCGGCCTGAAAACTCTTCCCGCGATCGACGACGAATAATACGTAGGCGAGTTTCTCCGAAACTCGCACCAAAGCGGTTGCCTATCGGCTTCTACGCCGCACCACCAAGGAGGCCACCCCAACTAGCAGCAAGCTCGCCACCGTTGGTTCTGGGACCGACACGGTAATGATGCCCGTCCCCGAAAAGAAAGTATCGTTTTTGAAAATCGCACTGCTGGACGAGCTGCCATACGTGCCCGGCCCTTGAACCGCGCCATTTAGCACCAACATCTGCACCGTTTCATTGATTCCGGTGCCAAGATCGACGGTAGCTCCGCCTGCCACCAAAGCGGCAAGCCCACTGCTGCCCATGGCGCCATTCAAAATTGAAAGCGTTGCAGTATTCGCAATCGCATTTTGAACACTGCTCTGAATCTGCAGTTCCGATCCGCCCACAGAAGCTTGCACAATCACATTGCCGCTGCCAAGTTTGGCCGCCGCGCCCGAAACCGTCAACAATCCACCGGTTACGGTCGTCGCGCCGATGAAAGTATTGGCACCTGAAAACTGCAATGCCCCCGCCCCTGCTTTCGTAAATCCGCCAGTACCAATAATGGCCGCGGTGATCGACACGTCGATGGGCGCGGCACCGTCCGTAATTGTGAACGTCCGCGTCGCGCCCCCTAAATCAAGCGTCCCGGCCTTCGAAAGCGCGCCGGTCGACTGAATGACGGCTGCCGCCGCTCTGCGCCGCCCAACTGGGTGAATGTCACATCTCCACCCATCACAATCTTGCCGGCATTGGTCGCATGCGACGCCAAGTCGATTTCATGGAACGTCACCGTGCCGCCATTAATATTGAACTGCCCAAGGCCGCCATCAACCTGCGTCGTCTGCGCCTGTAGCCCGCCGTATTCGAAAGCGTTACCACCGCATTGAACTCCGAAGACAAATCAAACTTGCCGCCCGAACCCGGCAAATACCCGATCGTCAGCGACGATGAACCCGAAATATTCAGCGGCTGCTGGGTGTAAAGCTTGCGAATACTCTGCGCACCGCCAGTGAGATTCACCGCCCCACCGCCCGCATTCTGCAACTTCACCCAGTCCTGCGGACCGGGCAACCGCGAAGCAGGCCCCGTCGCCGCCGTGCCACCGCCTGGGTTGTTGCTGTTCCAATTAGAGACTGTTTGCCACGTCCCGCTCAAATTGCTAGTCCACAGCGCCGGCACCAAAAAATCCTTCACAAACTCAATGTTCCCATTCGCCGCGTTGTAATCCACGGTGAATCCGTTCGGCGCTCCACTCCCATTCTGCCAGAACGCCCAGGGCTTTACCGCCGGGTCCACGCTCGTCGACCGGCCCGTAAAATTCGGATCCCACACACCATACGGGTCGGGATAGGTGGGAAGCGCCGGTTGCGGCTGCCCCGTCGCGAGGCTCGCGCTCCCCGGCCGCGCGAGCCACTGATACGTTAGCGGATTCGTAGGCCCACCGCGCCCAGAAACGTTCGCAAACGCGACCGCCGCCGTCACCTCGTCGTTGTTGTACGAGCTATTCGTATACACGAGCGGGTAGATGCCCGTCGCGTTATGAATCGTGTTGATGTAATCAAGGCACCACTGCGTCAGTGCGGCCGTGCTCTGCCCGTTGCCCGATTCCAGATCGAGCACCGGCAACAAATACCCCGGCTTCATATACATGCCGGCCTTCGAAATGTAGTTATTGGCCTCGTTCACGCCGCCCGTCGTATCTGGAGTAACGAAATGATACGACCCCACCAGCAAACCCGCCGTCGTCGCCCGCGAAATGTTGGTCGTAAACTGCGTATCCGCCGCGCTGCTATTTCCAAACAGCGCCCGCACAAACGCAAATTTGTAAGCGACTCCATCGCCATCCGCGTCATTGAACGCGTTGTTCCACGCAGCCTGACTCGGAGCGCTCCCATTCGCGACATCTGCCGTATCTACGCCAAACACACGTTGTGCCCGCGCCGGTGTGGCCACCGCATGAACGACAATCAGCGCCATCGCCGCCGAAATCCACCAACCCAGCCCGGCGCCCCTACCTCGATGATTCGCCACAACGTAGGTCATTAATATGCCCTTCAATGTTGTCGTTAATAATGGTGTGAAATGAACATCTCGAAGCCGTGCGACGATCCCTCGCCAAAAATCGCGAATGGGGGAACGCAACTAGACTGCGGGGCACAAAGAAAGTCGCGAGCCATCAGCCCGCGAGCCCGATCCGAGAGATGTCCGGATTAGCAGCCGCCTTCAGGGAGGAATGCGTAAATTAAGAACATAGCCAAAGCACTAATAATATGCGCAATTCCGGGCGGCTTGTCACCCAAATTTCGGAAAAAGTGGCCATTTCCCGCGTTGGCGTGTGTAAGGCGGATTACTAAAGCCCGATGCGAATAAGATGCACACTCTTATTCCTAAACTTAGTGAAGGACCATCATTGCGCTCGCCAGGGTCGCTGCTTCGCACTTTAATCCCACGCAACAAAATGGCCGGGCGTCTTGCAACACCCACCCTTCGCTCGCTTCAAACTTCCGTTAGCAAACCATCGAGTCGGCCGCATTCCACTCGGTGCTCTCTGCGCCCTCTGTGGCTAATTCTTTCTTGACTTTGAATGCCGGATTCACAGCATTCCTCCCAATGCAAACTAACTTGCCGAACATACGGCAGATTGCAAACTCGACCATCCTCGCGCGTTAAATTTCGTTGATTCAATCGCGCCATCCCGCGCCTCACGCTGCTCGGCCACATATAATCACGAAAGCGGCAACCTGAACGCCGCAGCACCTGGTCACTGCGGCACACTCCATGAAAACGGTCGTCATTATCGGTGGCGGATTCAGCGGCACGATGGCCGCCGTCAACCTAGCGCGCCTCAGCACCGAGTCGCTCCGCGTGATCGTGATCAACGGCAAGCGCCCTTTCGGTCGCGGCGTGGCGTACAGCACCAACCGGTCGGAACACTTGCTGAACGTGGCCGCCCGCAACATGTCGGCCTTCCCCGACCACCCGACTCACTTCACCGATTGGCTCCGCTCGCGCAGCGAATTCAACGACGTGACCGACACGGCCCTGCGCGAGATGTTCATCCCGCGCAAGATCTACGGCGACTACATCTGCGGCATCGCGACCACGTACCTGCACCCTGTCGATCCGAAAGCGCTCGTCGATCTGCAAGTGATCGACGATGAAGCCGTGAACGTTGTGTTCAAAGGAGACGAGGCAACCGTGACGCTCAAAGCCGGCGAGCCGGTTGCCGCGAATATCGTTGTACTCGCAACCGGCAATCAACCGCCGGGCACATTCGCGTGCAATTCGCCGCTGTCGCGCGACCCGCGATATCAGGCCGACCCGTGGGGCAATTGGCACGAACACCTTCCACCGCACGGCGGCCACATCGTGCTGCTCGGCACCGGCCTTACGGCGATCGACGTCGTCGTCACGCTCGCCGAACTTAACTGGCGTGGCAAGATCACCGCGATTTCGCGCAGCGGCTTATTGCCCCGGCCCCATTTCCGCGGCATCGCCTACCCCGATTACGCCGCCGAGACCAACGGCAATGTACCGCTCAAAGACATGGTGCACCTCGTGCAACAACACTGCCAAAAGCTCGAGCGCATGAGCCAGAACCCGGCCATCGCCATCGACAAACTCCGCCCCCACACGCAACGACTCTGGCGCAGCCTGTCGGTGGCCGATAAACGCCTGTTCCTTGAACGCTACGCCACCCGCTGGAACTGCATCCGCCACCGCATCGCGATTTCCATCCACCAGCGCGTAACAGATGCCCTCGATTCCGACCAGCTGGAGATTGTCGAAGGCGGAATTGAATCGCTCTCCGCTCGCGATGACGGACTCGACGTGAACCTCCGCGATCCGCGCGGCGAAGCCGCGCGTCGTCGGTGCCGATTTAATCATCAACTGCACCGGCCCGCAGGCACGGCTTTCACAAACCGAATCGCCGCTCCTAAACAACTTGCTGCACAGTGGACTCATTAAGTGCGACGAAATGGACATGGGCATCGCCGTGAGCGACGACTTCCGCGCACACGGAGCAAACGGCAATTCGTCGCCCGCAATTTACGCCATCGGCCCCCTCCTCAAAGGCACCCTCTGGGAAACCACCGCCGTCCCCGAACTCCGCGGCCAGGCCATGGCCATCGCCCAATCGATCCTGCAACAGCAGCAAGAAACGCCGCAAGAGTTCGTCATCGAATACTGCATCTAGATCGATCGCGTAATCTCACCACCTCCCGTGATCACGATCGACACAGCTACGGGCAGCACGGCTCTCGTCGGCAGCCAGTACATCGGCAAAACGTTGAATGGCCTAGCGTTCTCGCCAGCGATGCCCGAGCCTCCAGCGACTATGCTCACCGCAGCCGCCCTTTTCGCGGCGTTACTTCGACCGAAACGCCTCACCTTGAAATCAAATGTAGTTTTCGCACCCACATACTGCTTGCAATAGTTTTATGCCAGCGATATCTTAAACGCGATCTATCTGGGGGGGCCGGTTCCGCCCGACGGGAGATGCCCATGGCCGAAAATGACGATCGCGGCGAACGAATCGCCGACGCATTGTTCGGTGACGAAAACAATCCAATCGCGCGTTCCTTTGAACAAGCCCAAGTCGGTCCGGACTTCGCGAATGCGTTTGAGGCCTCCGACGGCGTCTTTATTTCTGACGTTGTCGACCACGCCACGCGATTCCATTGGCAAGCAGCGTTGTTCGAGAAGCTAGGCCAAGATTTCCCGTGCGTGTCGATGGGCGATTTTGAATATGCGCCAATCGAAGTCTTTTCTGGGCCGTGGCCATTTAGTGCTTATTTCAATTACTCGCCTTATTACGCTTTCCCAGAGTTTCAGTACTTGTTGCGCGAGTCAGTTCGACATTCTCTCTCTTCGCCAGAATTCGGCGGAGAAGCGAAGGAGCGGATACGATTCTTTTCACCGCGGGAAGCAGCGGGGTTTATTCGACGCGGCGTCGTACGCTTCTTGAACAGCCGGTTCGCTAGCGCGACGTCAGCAGTCGCTAGTGCGCAGGTGCCATTTACGCTTTACAATCAGAATCCAAATCATCAAATCTACGTCTCTTCTCCCTATTACTTAGTCAAGAACAGCGTGTTTGGCGGTCCCTCCAGCCCGGTCACGAGGAGTCTTTATCCCGGCATCTATATCTTTGGCGTAATGGGACCTGTCATTCATTTCAACCACACCCCGCAGTTCGAGACGCAGTCGCAGTTTGATATACCGCGACGACATACTACCGGCACATTGGTGACTATATGATTTATTTGTTGGCAGAGACGGCCTCCTCATCCGGCGCGTCGGCTGCGGCAAATGCGGGTCCGTTCGGTCCGCTTGTTCTCGCCGTCACCTGCGCGATGACAGCGCTATCACTTATCCTTGTGCAGGTATTGCGCGGCTGGAAGAAGTGGAAACCTGTCGGGGAATTCTACCCGGGGGGCGCCGTTCGTATCGCATCGTTATGTGCCGCCGCTGCCATGGTCCTCGCGTTTAATTTCCTGCGGACCCCAGAAACGGTTAAGACTCTTAGTTGGACATTGGTTATTGGTGTCGTTGGCTCCCTCTTATCGCTGGTCGCCTATAACATCCTCTACGCAAGGTGGATTTTCAAGCACATGCAAGGAGTCGACGCGACGGGGAAATTGGTAACTGAAGATATTGTGGGTGGATTTCTAACGCCGGAGAGCAAGACCCAGCTAAACGGTAAGGTCACGGAGCAAATGCTCGTGGACGGATCCAACGGCAATCTCGATTTGGTCTGGCGCCGAGGTTCCCGTGGAATCGTCGCTTCATTTTTTTTGATAGCTTTCACGGCACTCGTGACATTCGCGTCTCTTGCAGCGACTTCGCTCGGACTGTTTACGCTTTTGCTGACTCCCGCCGCGTCCGTGATATCGAAGTGAAGTGACTTCCGCGTCTTCACACATTTTACGCGGTGTTGGAATTCGCGAGAAAATCAATAGACGGCCGTAAAGGTGCGTTCATGTCGCATCATCGATTTGTCGACGAATTCTAAAATACTAAAGATGTGTAGATGCCAATGGGCTCCGCCGTGCCTCCGACGATCGTAGGATTGCACGAGATCTGCCGACTGCAGATTTCAACGCCGATCACCGGCGCACATTCTCGGTATTCTCTGTGCCCCTGTGGCTTCGTTTCCGGCAATAAAAGTTTCTAAATTGCCTGTCGTTTTTGGCCGCGCACTTTGCTACGTTCTATCTGCTGTACTGAACGTTTGTACCGGCATCACGAGAGAATCACCTCCGCGTTCCAAAAAGCGCGAGACATCCTGCTGCGCGCGCAGGTGAATTCGCAAGAATTCAGCTGGTCATCGAACGAGTTTTTGAATCGGAACCTCCCCCGCAACACACTTCAAATTCCCAATATTCAATGCCTTCTGCTCCTCCCAATTTCGACAAACCCCTGTTTTTCCTGAGCGAACCCGCGCCAAACCGGACAACAATCCCGAATTTTGTATTAAAAAATCGTGTTCAGCGCACGCGACAAAAATCCAGCCGAGCCAACCTCACTTAAATAGTTTTCAATCCCAATCAGCTTAGTATCGATTCACAGCCAGCGACGCCGCCCGCTACAATTATCGAATGAGCATCCCCTATTCAAAACTCGAAGAAGTCGCCTACGAACTCAACCGCCGCGCGGCCATCGCCGTGCCGCTCGACGCCAAGCAGGCTTTTGAAAAAGCCGCTGCCCGCGAAACGAACCCCGACGCCAAGCGGGCCCTCTTCGCGATCATCGACAACGCGAACACCGCCGTCGAACAGCAAAGCTCCATGTGCGGCGACACCGGCCTCCCCCGCTTCTACGCCAAGGTCGGCAACGACGTAAAACTCGAAGGCGGCTTCGTCGCTCTCGAACGCGCCCTCCGCACCGCGACCGCCCGCGCAACCAAAGACGTCCCGCTCCGCTCGAACCGCGTCCATCCGCTCACCCGCCGCAACCCCGGCAACAACGTCGGCGTCATGGCCCCGAGCGTCGACTACCGCTTCGAGCCCGAGGGCGACTGGATCGACCTCACCGCCGTCCACAAAGGCGGCCTCTTCGGCAGCGACTACCGCATGCTCTTCCCGAGCGACGGCATTCCCGGCATCAAGCGATTCTTCGTCGACACGCTCGTCTCCTTCGGCCATCGCGGCCTCTCCTGCCCACCCGTCATCGTCGGGGTCGGCATCGGCGGCGCGAAAGATCAGTGCGTCACGCTCGGCAAAGAAGCCTCGTGCCTCCGCCTCGTCGGCGACCGCCACCCCGATCCGCTCGTCGCCGAACTCGAACTCGAACTGCTCGAACTCGGCAACCGCACCATGATCGGCATCATGGGTTTCAAGAGCGACACGCCGGTCCTCGACGTACACTGCGAAGTCGCCTACGCCCACACCGGCGGCCTCCCAATCGGCATCAGCGAACTCTGCCACGCCGCCCGCCGCGCCACGGCCCGCATCTGGGGCGACGGCCGCGTCGAATTCCGCGAAGACCCGCAGTGGTTCACCGAATACTACCGCCGCGAAGGCATCGGCTTCGAAAAAGGCGAACCCCAACCCTCGACCAAAGGCGGCGAAGGCATGAAAGGACTGTCGCACTCAGGGGCTGGAGTCTGGGGACTAGGGGCTGGAAAAAACGGAAAACACCCGGCAGCTGCCAGCATCAAGTCTCCGATTTCTTCCCCAGCCCCCAGCCCCAAGCCCCCAGCCCCTCGCCGCGAAGCCCGCGAATGGCACTTAACCATCCCCCTCCAAGAAGACGACGTTCGCCAACTCCGCGCCGGCGACGTCGTCTACCTAACCGGCGGCCTCTTCACCGCTCGCGACGGCGTCTTCAAATACATGATCGACGAAGGCCACGCACCGCCGATCGACCTCCACGAGTTCAACGTCGGCACGCAGTCCTCGCCCGCGGGCACCGAAGTCAGCCCCGGCAAGTACATGGTCAATTCACTGCAAGCCACCGCCGGCTTCCGCTACGCCCAGTGGATGGACCGCCTCTTCGACCGCTACGGCGTGAAAGCCGTCCTCAACAAAGGCGGCATGTCGCAGCAGATGTACCAAACCGTGTTCAAGAAACACGGCGCCGTCTGCCTCTCGACAATGCCCTACGGCATCGGCGCGATCTACGGCAAAGCCGTCACCGGCGTCCGCGATGTCTACTGGAAAGAACTCCTCGGCATCAGCGAAGCAATGTGGCTCCTCGAAGTCAAAGAACTCGGCCCGCTCCTCGTCGACGGCGACAGCGAAGGCAATAGCTACGTCGCCGACCACGCCGACGAAGTGAACGCCCCACTTATCGAAATCTACAAAGAGCTCCCACAGCTCATCCTCAAGCGCTTCGGCGAAGTCACCGACCCGACCGAAGAACTAATCAAGTAATTAGTGGCTAATCGTCGCCCAACGGAGTTGGGAATCATACGGGCACATCTCATGGGCATCTACACGACTTTCTTCTTGTGCAAGCCGGGCGAATTGCCGGCGGGGTTTCCTGGTTGGCGCCCTCCATTAGCCCAGCCCGTTCAGCGCCAATTCACTAACCCCTTTACCGGGGAGGTGTTTACAAAAGAGACACTAGCGCCGGATTGGCCGGATGAAGGAGAAGAACCACCGGCGCCGAACTACCAGGCAGTGGAGATCAAAGGTAGTTACGAAGATTATCTTGAAGGCAGACTTCTACCATTAGTTCGCACCAATCCCCATTGGGCCGCGAAGAGCATCACAGACGTTGAACTCCGTCCTCTGGCCAGGTCAGTTGATATTGAACCGAAATTCGAGTGCCCACTATACAGCCCGCCGTCATCCGGGTCAGCCTTATACGTACTTTCACCGAATTTGCTTTTCAAACTTTCGATGCTCGATGAACAAGGGTTGGAGACGGTCGCAGAAAAATGGGCAGCCGAAATGTCAACTCCTAATCACACCCACTCGGTGTCCGGAATAAAACTTAACGATGGCTGGACTACCAGAGAAGCAATTGAAATTCTCCGTCCGATCGTGGAACTTGCGAGAAAAGCGTCAGCGGGTCAGCAAATGTATCTCCTTATCGAAGCGTGATTGGGTCCCAGCCAAACGCGACGTCAGATCGCTCCTTTTAGACATCCGAATGTACGCAGGAATGAATCGCGCAACGTGGCCGCAGACTCCGACAACTTTGTAACCCACCTCGAATGCTCCCTCACCGGTGAGCACTACGAGCCCGGCCGCCCACACAATCTCTCGAAAGCCGGCAAACCGCTACTCGTGCGCTACGATCTCGAAGCGCTCGCCCGCTCCGTCACCAAAGCCGATCTCGCCACCCGCCCAGAAGACCTCTGGCGTTACCGTGAGTTCCTCCCGATTCGCGATCCCGCGAACATCATCACGCTCGGCGAAGTCCGCACTCCGCTCATCGAGTGCCGCGAACTCGCCCACCGTCTCGGCGCACGCTCCCTCACCATCAAAGACGAAGGCCGCCTCCCCACCGGCTCATTCAAAGCCCGCGGCCTCGTGCTCGCCGTCTCGATGGCGAACGAACTTGGCATCCGCCGCCTCGCCATGCCCACCAATGGCAACGCCGGTGCCGCCATGGCCGCGTACACCACCCGTGCCGGCATGGAATCCTTCATCTTCTGCCCCGCCGATACGCCAACGATCAACGTCCGCGAAATCGCGGCGCAGGGCGCACACGTCTGGCTGGTCAACGGCCTCATCAACGATTGCGGCCGCATCGTCGCTGAGGGTAAGGAGGCGATGGGCTGGTTCGACGTCTCCACGCTGAAAGAGCCTTACCGTATCGAAGGCAAAAAAACGATGGGCCTCGAGCTCGCCGATCAACTCGGCTGGAAACTTCCCGACGTCATCTTCTATCCCACCGGCGGCGGCACCGGCCTCATCGGCATGTGGAAAGCCTTCGACGAACTCGGCCGCATCGGCTGGATCGACGCCAAACGCCCCCGCATGGTCGCCGTCCAAGCCTCCGGCTGCGCCCCGATCGTCCGCGCGTTCGAACAAGGCCTCGATCACGCTCCGCTGTGGGAAAACGCTCACACCGTCGCCGCCGGCATCCGCGTACCGGCCGTAGTCGGCGATTTCTTGATGCTACGGGCGATCCGCGAGTCGAATGGCTTTGCGATCGCCGTCGAAGACGATGCAATTCTGGCGGCCCGCGATGAATTCGCTGCCGCCGAAGGATTCCTAATGTGCCCCGAAGGTGCCGCCACTTACGCCGCCTACAAACAAAGCCTCGCCGACGGCCGCGTATCGCCAGAAGAATCCGCCGTCCTCTTCAACTGCGCCTCCGGCCTGAAATACGACCTCCCCGCCGCGGGCGCGACCCTCGATTGCACAAAACCGATAGACTTCGTCGAGCTCCGCAATGCAATTAAGCCGAATTCCTGATCCCTCCATCCACAAATCTTCCGGGCAACGCACATCCCCTCCCTGCCTGATTGCGAACGCAATTCCGCCAAGCTACGCTGATTGCTTGCGGTTTCTCGATCGTTCTCAGTCTTTCCAAGTCTCAGAGGGGTATGTTGACATGAAACTTTCGTCAGTCTCGCGAGCTCGAACCTTAGTTGTCGTATTGTCCGTCCTCGCCGTCGGCCAGTTACCGCTCGCCAACGCCGCCACCGAAACCAAATCCTCCTCAACTTCAAAGAGCGATAAGCCATCGTCGTCGGATAAGTCGGCGGCGAAGAGCGACAAAACCAACTCGACGAATAAATCGTCGGCAACCACAAATAAGAGCGGAGCGACCGGCACAAAAACGTCAACCGACAAGAAGACCGTCGGGACCGTCGACTTGAACAAAGCCACGCAAGCTCAGTTGCAAGATGTCTCCGGCATCGGCGAGGCGTACGCCGCAAAGATCATCAAAGGCCGCCCGTACAAGAGCATCGACGACCTCGCCAAAGCCGGCATCCCTGCCGCCACGATTACGAAAATCCGCTCTCGCGTATCCATCACAAGCGAGAACAAATCCACCGCCGTCGCAAAATCTTCCAGCGCCGCGATGCCGAAAACTGACGCCGCTCAAGTCAACTTGAACACAGCCACTCAGCAGCAGCTCGAAAAGCTAACCAGCATCGGCCCAACGCGTGCTCGCAAAATCGTCGCCAATCGGCCGTACAAATCAGTTGACGACCTCTCCCGCGCCGGCATCCCCGCCGCCACCATCACCAAAATCCGCTCGATGGTGACCGTCACCTCATCGCCGTCGCCGCAAACTGTCGCCAAGCCCATTACTCCAGATCCAAAACCAGCCACGCCAGATAAATCACCCAAGCTCGTCGACCTGAACAAAGCAACGGAAGCCGAGCTCCAAGAAGTCTCCGGCATCGGCGAAGCCTATTCCAAGAGGATCATCGACGGTCGCCCCTACATGAAAATTGACGATCTCTCCAAGACCGGCATCCCCGCTGCCACGATCGACAAGATCAAATCCCAAGTCACGGTCGGCGGTGCCGTCGCCCCGCCCGCCAAGGGCATGGTCTGGGTCAACCTCGAATCGAAGCTCTACCACAAAGAAAGCAGCCGCTGGTACGGCAACACCAAGTCGGGCAAATACATGTCCGAAGCCGAAGCCCAAAAAGCCGGCTATAAAAGCTCGAAGCAATAGCGCCGCTTCGCCGCATTCCGTCTTCGGACAGCCCCCGGCTCTGCCGGGGGTTTTTTAATGCCGCCATTGCAACCAAACGACGAAGTGTGGGTTCGCCGCGCAGCGGGATCCCGCCATTTTTATTCGAGCATGGGTACCCCAGGTTCTCGAACCTGGGCCGCGCAGCGGCAAGATGCACGCGCCGTCACGCTCACCCTCACTCCTGCCCCACCGCCACTTCCCCCGTCACGGTATCAACCACCGAAGCCCGCTCCCCATTCACCCGCACCCGAATCGAACTCCCCGCGCTCGCCCGATCGTGCCGCTCCATCCACCACGCGAGCGCAACCGCCACGAACGCAGTCACCAATAACAATCCCCGAATCGAATACCGTCTCGGCCACATAGCCAAAAGTCTAACCCGTTCCTCCACGAGGTGCCTAGCCAGCCCCCGGCTCTGCCGGGGGTTCGCTGTGATTCACCGCATCCTATACCCTTCCCCCTTCCACACTCTCCCTTCCCCCTTTCCCTCATCGCACCTCCCGCACTGGCGGCACATAGGTCGCCGCGTCATAAGCCGAATACAAATGCATCACCCACCCCATCCAAAAAAACCACAACGGAATGGCGATCGCACATTGAATCGCCGCCGCCAACAACCGCCCTTGCAGCAGTTGCCCCAACCCCGCCCAAAAAAAACTGCACAACGCGGCAATCACATTGCCGCCCGACCCTGGTCCTGACATTCTTTATTGCCCTCCGTTCGTTATTCGCAACCCAAGCAAATGCATTCCCAGAATTATTCGCCATCCGGCCAAATTGCCAAGCCACGGAACCGCCGCGTCCGCCGAGCTCGAGACACATGTCGAAACCGCAAGACAAATCAAGCTTGCGCGAAGAAGATACTTGATTTGGAACGGAGCCAATGGATTGAATTTCATGTGGTGGTCCTCGCTCGGGGACTGTCCCAATTTTGCGGAGTCCCCGGAGCAAAATGGGACTGTCCCCTTCGCCTTTCTACGAAATATCGAATTTAGCACGCCTCCTTTCAGCTCAAAGATTAGCCGCCGTGCGAATCAAGAACGATTCCGGCCCGCTCGCGACACTGTCTGTAAACAGCAAATGGTCGCCGGACGTAATGAGGAAGTGTCATCGGCGCCGAGCGGATTGTCAAACGCCGGCCCGACGTGTGCGAGCAGGTTTCAACAGGTCACAACCACAGGCTGGAGTCCCAAGTTGTTCCCCGATACCTGATTTCGAGTCAGGCCGCCTCAAGCCGCAAATCGGGATTAGGCTAGGCAGCTGAGCGCACTGCTCGATAACTGCGAGAACACCTCGTCGACGGGGTCCATGTCGACGTTGTTCGCACCGATCGCGTCCTCGCTAGCCCACCCTGTGGCGTCTATTTCCACACGCTGCCTCTTAGTTTCAAGTTGCGACGCAGACCAGGCTAACAGAGCATCATCGCGTCGGCCTTCGGCAAACGACCGTCGCACTTCGACCGATCTGCGAACGGCTGGTGCGTAAGCTGCGAACGGCTGAGAAGCAAGATGTAAAACCGGCGACAGGCCGTCACGCCGATCAACTGCTAACTTCTCGCTGCCCGTTCTTGGCATCCCAACTGTTTGATCCGGGTCATTAGCGTACACGTTCATCGAGGTTGCAACGCGCGTTGATTCATCTACCAGTGAAACAGGAGCCGCCGATGCTGTCGCGCCGCTTAGACCGCTGCCGATACCAGCCGCCGGCAACGTTTGGCCGAAATGCGCTCGCCACACCCCGTAATCTTCTGGGCCCACGCTCCCGTTGCCGCTACCGTCGGCGCCCGAATATGGCGTAACGCCCGTCGTCCCAAGTTGGCCCCGCCACAGCACGTAGTCGGCTGCGTCGACGACGCCATTTTGATTGTAGTCCCCCAACTGCTTCGCCGCATTTGGAATGGTTGCGGCGAACACATCCGTGGAGGAATTGGTGTCACTCTGAACGAGATTGCTTGCATCGCTATTGAACACAACCACACGCCCGTCTGCACTAACGCCTAAACCATAGGGAGAGTCTTCATTACCACTGCTAGTGCCGTCCACATTGGAACTCAGGAGATAGGTCGTACCAGTGAAGAGGTTGCGAGCGAAAACATCGTCGTAAAACCCATTGGTCTTGAGACTATTCAAGTTGGTGGCTTGGCTATGGAACACAATGATATTGCCGTCGGCGCTAATAGATGGGTTGTAGGAATATCCATTCGCACTCGCTCCCGCCGAATTCACGCTCGCCAAGAAAGTTGTGTTCGTCAAAAGGTTATGCGCATAAATTGAAAATAAGCCCGTACCTAGTGGGATTGGAGTGGTGCTACGGAACGCCACGACGGTGCCATCAGCGCTGATCACTTGTTCAATGCCGCTCCCAACGAAAGCTCCAGTCGGATCCATGCTCACCACATAGTCCGTTCCCGTCACGATGTTTCTTGCGTAAACGCCACCTTCGAATAGGTTGTACGCTACTACATTGCCATTCGCGGAGATCACCGGGCTAAGTGCGCTACGATTCAAAGTCTCAAAACTCCGGTTGCTCACAAGGTACGTCCGTCCTGTCTGCAAGTCTCGCGCAAAGATATCGTCGCGGGTGCCGTCTGTCTTTGCTGCATCCAGGTTCGTCGCTTCGCTCTGAAATGCCACGACTCGCCCGTCTGCGCTGATCACAGGAGCGCCTGAAGTGCCATTTCCGGCCGCCGTGCCATCCGAACTGATACTCACCAGATAGGTCGTGCCGGTTACGAGATTCCGCGCGTAAATCTCATTGAAGCCGGGCGCAGTCAACGGATAAAGGTCGGTCGCGCTACTGTAAAACGCAACGATAGTCCCGTCGGCGCTGATCCTAGGATCATAAGACGGAACGTTCCCGCCTCTGGTACCAGCCATATTCACGCTTACGAGTTGCGTCGTGCCGGTCGCGAAATTCCGCACAAAGATGTCCGGCCCGCCGTGCGTGCCGGCGGCATCCAGATTACTTGCCCGACTGCTAAAAGCTACCACGCTCCCATCCGCATTGATCACGGGAGTGTTGGAATCCCCGTTCCCGCTGCCGGTACCATCGACATTGATGCTCACCAGGTCGATGTGGCCAGTCACGCGATCCATTCGATAAACGTTTTGCACTTCCGGTGGAATATCTAAGCCGGCGACCAAATTCTGCGCCTTGCTCACGAACACCACATATCGACCATCAGCGCTAATCGCGTCCTGACCTATGGTCGAGCTGCCCCCGCCCGTCGTCGATGGCGTAGTCAAATCCAATTTCGATACCAACTGCGTCGTTCCGCCTGCTAGGTCGCGCGCGAACAAATCAGCTTTGCCGTCGAAATCTCCAGAGACGAGGTCGCTCGCGTCGCTACTAAATGAGACGACACCGCCATCCGCGCTGATCCCCAGATACGCGCTAACTCCCGGAGTGCTGGCTCTGTACGTGTCGCTCCCCAGGTTACCGCTGGCCGTCCCCGCCGCATTTACACTCACTAAGCTTATCGTGTTGGTGGCCAATTTCGTGGCAAAAACGTCTATGTATGCGTTCGTGTCCAGAGGGCTCAGGTTCTTGGTATCGCTGGAAAACACCACGACGCTGCCGTCCGCACTGATGGCCGGTCCGTCTACCACGCCGAAGTTGCCCCTCACTCCGGTCGAGTTAAGGCTTACCAGTTGAGTCGTGCCAGAAACAAGGTTACGCGCGTAGACCTCGTATTTATTATTCACGTTAAGTGCGGACAAGTTCTTGGCGGAACTACGAAACGCTACAACGCTCCCGTCGGCGCTCATTGCAGGACTATCGGATGTGCCGCTCCCACTCCCTGTGCCTGCTGAGTTGACGCTTACGAGGCGTGTCGTTCCGATCAGAACATTTCGCGAGAAGACGTCCGAAAAACCATTGCTGTCCGCCGAAACCAGATTGCTCGCATCACTGCGAAAAGCAACCATGCTGCCGTCGGAACTTAGCACGGGGCTGTCCGAATCTTCATTCCCGCTGCTTGTGCCCGCCGAATTAATGCTCACCAGGCGAGTCATATTGGTCGTTAAGTTCCGTGCGAAGATGTCGTAATATGCTCCTGACGTCTTTAGCGGACTCAAGTTGCTAGCATGACTTCGAAAAGCCACGACATTGCCATCTGCGCTAATCACAGGGCTATCCACCGAGCCAATTTCGCCCCCGGTGCCCGCCGAGTTAACACTCACGAGATAAGTTGTCGCCGCACTCAGATTTCTCGCAAAGATGTCTTGGAAAGAGTTTGTGTCGAGTGGATTCAAGTTGGTAGAACCGCTCCGAAATGCCACAACGTTACCATCGGCGCTAACCACTGGAAGATCTGACACGCCATTCCCACCTCCTGTGCCAGTCGAGTTGACGCTCACAAGGAAGGTCGTCCCTGTACTCAGATTTCTCGCGAAGATATCTGAAGTGTTGTTCGTGTCGAGCGGGTTCAAGTTACTCGCGCTGCTGCTAAACGCCACGACATTGCCGTCGGCGCTGATCACTGGATTAATAGAGTCGCGATTTCCGCTCCCTGTGCCTGCCGAGTTGACGCTCACCAGCACCACTCCGCCGGTAGCTCGATCGAACCGATAGATATTCTGAACACCCGGCGTCGTGCTAACGCCCGTCAGCGTGGCAGCATCGACAAACGCCACGTAGCGTCCATTAGCACTCACGACGCTCGACGGACCACCTCCCGCCGAGAACGATGGGAACGCCGCTTTTGACACAAGGTCAACCGAAAGCATCCGCCGGTCTTCAAATGTCTCGAATCGCAGCAAACGTGCATGGGTCGAGCACGCCTGCGATCGACTAGACGTACGACGCCGAGATCGATTGGCTCGCCGTCGAGAAATAGGGAGTTGCTTGCGCATGGTGGTCCTATCACGAAGTACGAACTATGCGTTAACTATACCCCACCCATTGTAGGGCGTCAGCGGGCGACCTGAACAGAAAAAAGTGGATGGTAAGTGCCTAAATTCAGGATGCCCCCTCACCCTTCAAATTCCCCATGTTGCACGCATTCTGTCCACTCAATTCGAAACGCACGGACTTTCCTCAGCCGCCGTTCGTACTCATGCAATCGGATACCGGAGCCAGAAAAACCTACAACCCACAAATACTGTACATCCATACACTTACAACCCAATCGTGCAAGGCACGCTGGTCCGACTGCGTTATTACACGCAGCGGCGAATCACGGCCACCAAGAACAAGCTGCGGCGAGTGCTGGCCGATTACAACGCCGATATCCGCCCGTTGTTCGCCCAGAAGGGCCGCCGCTACCTCGCGCAGCTCGCAATCTCCGCCGCCGACCGCTTCCATGCGGAGCTGCTCTTCGAAGAACTCGATCAGCAACTCGATCGCCGTAAGCGCATCGACCACAAGCTGGCCGAATTCGCTGCGGCCGGATCGATTGCCGAACAGGAAGCCCGCCGCGTCCTAAAAAGCATTCCCGGCGTAGCAGCCGTGACGACCGATGTCGTCCTCAGCGAAGTGGGGGACATCCGCCGCTTCAGCTCCCAGCGCAAGGCTACCGCCTTCGCCGGCCTGGCGCCCGGAATCCGCGAAAGCGCCGGCCGCGCCAAGCACCTGGGCATCACCAAAGAAGGCTCCCGCCTCTTGCGGTGGGCCCTCGTGCAGACCGCCTGGCGGCTCGTGAATCGGACCCGCCGCTGGAGCTTTCTGTACAACCGACTAAAAGTGCGCACTGGCGCGAAGAAGGCCATCGTGGCCATCGCCCGCCGCGTCTGGTGCGTGATGGTCGCCATGCTCAAGAGCGGCCAGGAGTATCGCCTGGCTCCCCCACGTTAAACGTCCGCCTCGACAACTATCAACAACTACTGGAGAACGTGAACGATCGAAGAGCGATCCCGATTTTGGCCATGTCGGCGTCAACCGTTTGGACGACCGACCACAAGTGAATGGTGACGCTCTTCGTACTTCGCATCATGGCGATCCGCTACCTCACGGAATAACGCCGAATAGATGGTTGAGCGTTCCTTACAGAACAGCTCGTAGCTAGCCCGCTCACGCGGGAACACACGTTCTTCCCACTAAATTGCCAACCGTTCAAAAATCACCGCTTGACAACCACTTCTTCATAGATGGCCAAAAATCGTTGCGGAAATCATTCGCCCTTTGTGCTACGCTGCCCTTCGAAATGATCGAGTATGCGTATCTGAACGTTACGTACGCCGGCCGTAGGCGTGCGGATTAGCAGTGCAATTTGTTCGCCGCTCACACCACGAATGGTTGCAAAGCGACTTCCGCCGGCTGCCCCCGGCCCCCTAGGGACCTCAGCTCAGCGTAGCTCAATTGGAACAGGACGCCATGTCACGTACGCGCACCCGCGCCATCGTGCCGCGCCGCAATCCAGCGGCGCGAGCACCGGTGTCACGCTGCGCAGCGAGCACCCGTCCCTAGACCAGAGGGCCCTGCATTTCATTTTTGAACTCGCCACACCCCTTAAACACATGCCCATACCCAATATTCACCCCCGATTCGCAATAAACCCCGGCATTCACGCACATCCGACCCGAATTTTGTATTAAAAAATCGTGTTCACCGACAAACAACAAAAATCGTTCGCTGTCTCTCAACTTCGACCGCACATCCTCTTTCCAGCCCCCAGTCCCTAGCCCCTAGCCCCCATCACTCAACGACTTACGACAAACAACCAGCGCCCGTTCCCCATCCACTGCCAACCCAAAACTGCGTCCGCTATCATTGAAATAGAAGTCGCTTCGAAAACCCGAAGGAAGAAACCGGACGCTAGCGCGTTCCGGCTGATCCGATCAGCCGCGGGGCGCTAGCCCCCGGTTTTTGAAACTGCTTCGCGTCATCCACACGCCGTAAGGAATTCGGCGGCCAAGAACCCGTCAGGAAGGCAGCTAACTCAACATGGCCAAACACATCTTCGTTACCGGTGGCGTCGTCAGCTCGCTCGGCAAGGGGCTTACCAGCGCCTCGATCGGCATGCTCCTCGAAAAACGCGGCCTCAGCGTCCGCATGCAGAAGCTCGATCCCTACATCAACGTCGACCCCGGCACCATGAGCCCCTACCAGCACGGCGAAGTCTACGTGCTCGACGACGGCAGCGAAACCGACCTCGACCTCGGCCACTACGAACGTTTCACCAACAGCCCGCTCACCCGCGACTCGAACTACACCACCGGCCAAATCTACCTCTCGGTCATCAACAAGGAACGCCGCGGCGAGTTCCTGGGCAAGACCGTGCAGGTCATCCCCCACATCACGAACGAAATTAAAAGCTGCATCGCCAAGCTGGCCGACGACCGGCATGAAAAAGTCGACGTCGTCATCACCGAAATCGGCGGCACGTGCGGCGACATCGAAAGCCTGCCGTTCCTCGAAGCCATCCGCCAGTTCGCCCTCGATGTCGGCAAGGAAAACTGCCTCTACATCCACCTCACGCTCGTGCCGTACTTGAAAGCGGCCAAAGAGCTCAAAACGAAGCCCACGCAACACTCCGTCGGCCAGATGCGCCAGATCGGCATCCAGCCAGATATCCTCATCTGCCGCACCGAGCAATCGATCTCGCGCGAAGACCGCGAAAAAATCGCCCTCTTCTGCAACATCAAGCTCGAAGCCGTCATCGAGGAAAAGGACAAAGACTTCTCGATCTACGAAGTGCCGCTCAGCCTCGTCGAAAACAAGCTCGATAAACTCATCTGCGACCAGCTCGGCCTAAAAACCCACGAGCCGAACCTCGACGACTGGCACGATTTGCTTCAACGGCTGCGACACCCCGAAGCGGAAATCAGCATCGCCGTCGTCGGCAAGTACGCCGAGCACCACGACGCCTACAAGTCGATCTACGAATCGCTCGACCACGCGGGCATCGGCCACCGCGCCCAAATCCGCATCGGCCGCATCCAAAGCGAAGACCTGGAAACCGAAGGCGCGGAAAAACTTCTCGGCGGCTACGACGGAATCCTCGTCCCCGGCGGGTTCGGCGAGCGCGGCATCGAAGGCAAAGTGATGGCCATTCGCTACGCCCGCACCAAAGGCATCCCGTTCCTCGGCCTCTGCCTCGGCATGCAAACCGCCGTGATCGAATTCGGCCGCAACGTCTGCAACCTCACCGGCGCTCATTCGACCGAGTTCGACAAGAACTCGCCCCACCCGGTGATCTGCCTCCTCGACGCCCAGAAAAACGTCACCGACAAAGGCGGCACGATGCGCCTCGGCGCCCAGCCCACGAAGCTAGAGCCCGGAAGCCTCGCCGCCACCTGCTACGGCGCGACCGAAGTTTCCGAACGCCACCGCCACCGCTACGAGTTCAACAACCGCTACCGCGACCAGTTCATCGCCCACGGCATGAAGTTCTCCGGCACCAGCCCCGACGGCTCGCTGGTCGAAGTCGTAGAAATCCCCGAGCACCCCTGGTTCCTAGCGGTGCAGTACCACCCCGAATTCAAATCCAAACCAACGAAGCCGCAACCGCTGTTCGCAGGCTTCATCGGCGCCGCCGTCGAACGCAACAAAGCCCGCAAAGAACGCGATCCCGCGAAGAAACCCGAAAAGACCCAGGAACCTCAAAAAACGCAAGTTCCATAAGCCGCTCGTAGCTGAATTCGCAAGAAACCGGAATTGCCTTCGTGGTGAATCCCAATTATGTCCGACGAAAAGAAAATCATCATCGACGAAGACTGGAAGTCGCAGGTTCAAGCCGAGAAAGCGGCCGCGACCCATCCCGCACCCGCCGAACCCCAGCCCCCAGCTGCCGCAGACGACCCGCCGATGCCGCCGGCCTCGATGGAAATGCTCGTCACCACGCTCGCAACCGAAGCCCTCATGGCCCTCGGCCAAATCCCGCATCCCCTCACGAACGAAACGAAGCTGCAGAAGAATCAGGCCCAATACCTGATCGATACGCTGGATCTGCTCCGCGAGAAGACGAAGGGAAACCTCTCCGATCGCGAGCAGCAACTCATCGAAGCCGTTCTTCACCAGGTAAGAATGGTATTCATTGCGGTGACGACCAATCCGCCCGCCGCGGAACCGTCGAAGCTAGCAACTTAAAACCACATCCAGCCGAGACGCCGCTGCCATACTATGGCAGCGAGGCCGCAACAACGTCACTTGCACTCCCCTTCCGTTTGACGACGGCGGGTTTGAGCGGCATGCGTATCCGCGCTGGATGTGGTTGCTCTTTCCAAAGAACGGGTCAATCGCAATGCGAACAACAACCGAAATTCCTCCGCCGTATTTTGCTGCACAACATGAAGACCTTCAAGCGGCTTTCCATTGCGGCGCACACATTTTCGGCCGACCAATTCTAGCACTGCTAGCACATTTCAAGTCATGGAGATGCACTGCGAACGTCGATTTAACTGCGCCCGCAATTCATCTTTTCTGTTACGAGCTTTCTAGGTATTCGTTCGCAATTCACTGATTCTGCGATTCAACGTGTTGCGCAATTGGCTCGGCACAACCTTGAGCGGCACTCTCCTTTGATTGACCGACGTGTAGTTATCACCGGTATCGGCTTGACGACGTCCATCGGGCGGACGCGCGAGGCAGTTTGGCAGGCGTTGCAAAATGGCGAGTGCAACATCCGTCGCCTTACGCGCACGCCCAATCTGCCGGAAGGGCTACTGGTTGCCACTGCTGTCGTAGATAGCGAATACGAGGGGCAGCTAAAAAATATACCTCTATGTCGGCAGACGGCGAGCGAAGCTCTCGCGGACGCCAGCATCGATTTTTGCGATGTCGATCGAGACCGGTTTGGCTGCTCGGTTGGTGCCCACATGGGCGACGCGCAATACGTAGCCGAGCGGCTAGGCTTATCCCGATCGCGAAATCTCGCTGGTGGGGCGTCGTGGTGGCGGCAATGGCTGCCCAATACCGCGTGTGCCGTTGTCGCGCAAGATTACGACTTGCGTGGTCCGCGCCTCAGCAATTCTACTGCTTGCGCAAGCGGGACAATCGCAATTCTGAAGGCGTTGCGGGCAATCCAGGATGACCAGTGCGATTTAGCGCTCGCCGGCAGTTCGGAAGCGATTCACCCGTTGTTTGCCGCCGGATTTCACAACATGGGAGTGCTGGCGAACCACGCAGATCCCTCACTGGCGTGCCGGCCGTTTGATGCGGACCGCAACGGGTTCGTGATGGGCGAAGGCGCGGCAATGTTTGTGCTGGAAACGCTTGAGCACGCTCAGCGGCGCGGTGCGCGGATTTACGCGGAAGTACTTGGCGGTCGAATTCTTTGTGACGGCCAACATATGACTATGCTCGATGCGGGTACAGATTCGCTGAGCGCTCTCATTCGGATGACCCTGCGATCGTCGAAACTAGCGCCGAGCGATATTTCGTATGTCAATGCACATGGCACGGGGACGATGCAGAATGATCTGCTCGAAAGTCGCGGGATCAGACAGGCATTTGGCCGGGCTGCGAATTCGATCTGTGTCAGCTCGGTTAAAGCGGTGCTTGGTCACTTAGTGAATGCTTCGGGCAGCGTGGAGTTAGCAATCACGACGCTTGCCCTACGCGACGGCTTTGCCCCGCCGACACACAACCTCGTTCACCCCGATCCACAATGCGATTTGGATTGCATTCCACTCGTTGGGCGTGCGTTGCCAATCGAGCATGCGCTCAAGCTCTCCATCGCCTTCGGCGGTAATCTAGCCGCGATTGCTCTGCGTCGCTGGACCGGCCACGAGGCTTACTCGGCTTGCGCTCTACAGCGGCGGGCGGCATAGCGACGCTTTCGCGCGACGATTGTGGCACCTTGCCCGCCGCGCGAGAATCCTATCGAATATATGGCTGCCGAGGGGGCACATCGGCTTTGCAGGAGTTACACATGAATTTCAACGATGGTGTTCGCCAACAGTTTGCGGTGGCGGATTTTTTTGTCGAGAGTTATTTGACCGATCTCACACCGGCAGAAATGCTCAAAAGACCAGCGCCGGGCGCTAACCATGTCGCATGGCAGTTGGGGCATTTGATTTCGGCAGAGACGCGATTGGTGGAAGCGGCGAAGCCTGCTTCAATGCCGCCGTTGCCAGAAGGTTTTGCCGAGCGGCACTCGAAAGATACGGCAGCGAGCGACATTCCCAAGGATTTTTTATCCAAGGAAGAGTATTTGAAGCTGGCAAAAGCGGTTCGAGAGGGAACACTGCGAACGCTCGATAGTTTGAGTGAAGCAGATCTAGACAAACCGCCAGGTGGACGTGTGCCGCCGTTCGTCAAGCGCGCGGGCGATTGCCTCGTGGTGGCGGCCGGACATTGGGTGCTGCATGCGGGACAATGGGTTGTGCTGCGCCGTGAGCTTGGCCGCGAACGGAAGTTTTAAGGCCGCGCTCAAAATGGCGCTGCCGCTGATATGAAGAGCACTCGGTTGGGGACGATTCTCGGAACGCTTGTCGTTTGGGTAGTCGTAGGCATTTTTTGGTACTTTGCGACGCGAAGTTTTCATCCAACGCGGCGGGTGGCGTTAACGGTGACGATTTCTCTCGTCACGGCGTATGCGGCGGCAGTGTATTTGAACCATTTGTATCTTATCCCGCGTTTTTGGAAGCGGGGCAGTTGGCCGGCGTACTGGAGTACGCTGCTCGCCGCGATGATTGCGTTTACCGCCGTGGCGGTAACTATCATCCGCGTATCGTACATTCGGGTACTTGGGCCCGATCCGGATCCGAACGGGCTGTATATCCATTTTGCAATCGATTTCGTGGGAATGATTGCACATGTAATGGCGGCGGCGGGAGTCGTCTTAGCCTGGAACCATTTTCGACGCGCGAAGTGAAAAAGCCTTATTTGCGCAGGCGCGTTTTTCGGCGACGCGGAGAGTTCTGACCTGCCGCCGTGGATGACGACTCGCAAAGAGGCTTGATTCGGCTGCGATCGCCTAAGACTTCTGCCAATGTCGTGTTGCGAAACGCGTTCTCGACTTGCGCGAGGGCTGCATCGAGCCGACGGTGGAGCGGGCACAATTTCAATCCATGCGACGCGAGATCGAGCGGGCAGGTCCTAATGCGCTGAATGGGATCGGTCGCGTTGACGATGTCGAGGATCGTCAGGTCGTCGGCGGATCTGGCAAGTGACACGCCACCGGACGCGCCGCGGTGGCTGGCGACAATTTCCGCTTTGACGAGTGCTTGCAACACTTTGGCCAAGTAGGCCGGGGCGCTTGAGTTACTGTTGCTAAATCGGCGGTTGTGCTCGAACTCGGCGCAATGTATGCGAGGTGCACGACGGCCCGCAGCGCGTATTCCACGGTTTGTGAAAGCACAACAAATCCTCTCGAATTCGGATATTGACATCCGATTTAAAATACGCCATCCTTGAAACAGGATATTTATATCCTATTTACCGACGAGTGACTAGAAGTGACTAGATAAGTCGCCCCACTACACAAAGGACGAAGGCGGATTACACATGAAACGCATTGATGAGAACCGATTGGAATCAGATTTGGGATATCGCTTTGGATATTTGGCGGAGTTTATCGAATTTGGCGCGGATGACATCGCGGCGGTACACGGCGCGGCCGAGTTGTTAGCCCCCCTCGTGCCGGCGTTGGTCGATGCTGTTTACGTGAAGCTATTTAAGTACGATGCAACGAAGCGCCACTTCACTTCGACGCAAGATGGTTATGAGGGCGAATTGCCGGCGAGCGTCGAGGAATTGAATCTCGAGGATGAGATTATCTCATTCCGGAAACAACACTTGGGCCGTTACCTGGCCGCTCTCGTAACGAAGCCGTACGATGCGAAAATGGTGCAATATTTGGATGCAGTCGGCAGCATGCACACCCCAGGCCGAGGCAGTTCCAGCGTCAACGTTCCGCTTGTTCAAATGAACGCGTTACTTGGTTATGTCGCGGACGCGATGAATGCGACTGTTTTCTCTCTGAATTTGGACCACGAAACGGAACAGCGAACACTGCGAGCGTTTAGCAAGTTGTTGTGGCTGCAGAATGACTTGATCAATCGGCATTACGCAAACGCTGCAAAGGTCGAGGAAGCAGAGCTAGTTGCTTGAAGTCTGAATTCAGCCAAGATGATTTGATCCTGGGGGCTATTTTTCGGCGATAAGTTCGTTACCCTATGAGGAGGCGGCGAAAAGAATGAGTTCGAGGCCATCGATTTGCACGGGCAGTCGTTATGTCTTCAGCACCTCCACCTCCCCCTCCATCGCCGGCTCCTTTAAGCGCCGATCATATACGCACACCATCGGCGTCCGGCGCGTCGTTGGACGCACACCGACCGACGACTGCTTCCCACGCGCGAAAACGAATTTGGCCCTGGATTGCAGGCTTGGTACTTGTCGCGATTGCGCTGGTTTTCATAGTTCCCTGGGCGCGGGACGCCTTAAATTCTGTATCAACGGACGATGCCTATGTTAACGGTCACGTGACGCTGGTCGCGCCGCGCGTTGCGGGGCAAGTCACGCGCGTGCTTGTGGACGACAACAACGTGGTTCACAAAGGTGATTTGTTGGTCGAGTTGGATCCGGAGCCGTATCAAGTCCAGCTCGATATCGCGCAGTCGGCGGTTACGGTGGCGCAGGCGGATTTGTTGACCGCTCAGGCAAATGTGCGTGGCCAAGAGGGTTTTGCGCGTAGTTTGCGATTCAGCCTGGAGCACGCGATTGAGGACGTGGATGACAAAACCGCGACGCTTAAACTGCGAGTAGCGACGCTCGACGCAAAGCGGGCAGCGCTCACGAAGGCGGAAGCTGATTACACTCGGAACAAGCCGTTACTCGCGACGCATGCCGTATCGGAACAGCAGATGGACGCGTACACCGAGGCGAAGCTCGTCGCCCAAGCCGATGTACAACAAGCGCTGCAGAGTGTGTATCAGATACGTGTCTCGCTGGGACTGCCACCGAAACCAGAGAACAGCGATGATCTTTCCCAAGTCCCGGCCGACTTGAATCAAACGTTTTCGTCGGTGCGCGAGGCGCAGGCGAAATTGATGCAAGCAGCGGCGGCATTGGGCGTGGTGGAATCGTTCAATCTGTCGCCGCGAGCGATGGTCGAAGAATTCTACAAGCGCGATCCGCAAGGCAATATCGACAAGATTTACGACCAGCTATTGAAAGACGCGCCGGCAGTCAAGCAGGCGGAAGCGAATTTGTTGCGGGCGCAGGCCAACTTGGACGATGCCAAGCTCAATTTGCGCTACACCAAAGTGTATGCGGAAATTGATGGCGTGATTACGCGACGGAACGTGAACCCGGGAAATAATGTTATCGCGGGTCAGAGCTTAATGGCGATTCGCTCGGTTACCGAGATCTGGATCGACGCGAATTTCAAGGAAACGCAGCTTGGCAGTTTGCGAATTGGTCTGCCTGCGACGATCGACGTCGACATGTATGGTAGTCACCATCAATTCGCGGGCCGAATTTCCGGCTTCACGATGGGCACGGGTTCGACGCTCGCGTTGCTACCACCGCAAAACGCCACCGGCAATTTCGTGAAAGTGGTGCAGCGGTTGCCGGTGCGGATCGATTTAACCGACTACGATCCGCAGAAGTTACCGCTGTTTATTGGTCTTTCGGTGACGCCAAGTGTACACATTCACGAAACGCCGACGGGACCGAATGCTGGCAAGTTTCTACAGGAGCCGATTCCGATGCCGTCGGCTGCTCCGCCTCCTGCCGGGAGCAAGCCGTGAGCGCTGGAGTGCTCAACAGGCCGCTGGCACGATCGGCCCCGAGCCCTTGGCTAGTGGCGGTCGCGGTTGTCATCCCGACATTCATGGAAGTGCTGGATACGACGATCGCGAACGTCGCCCTGCGCTACATTGCAGGCGGTCTCTCTTCGCCGGCGAACGATAGCGAGTGGGTGATCACGAGCTACCTAGCGGCGAATGCGATTATTCTGCCTATATCGGGTTGGCTGGCGCTGCGAATTGGTCGGCGAAATTATTTTCTGCTGTCGATCGGCGTGTTCACGTTGGCGTCGACGATGTGTGGCATGTCGACCAGTCTCAATATGCTCATCGCCGCGCGCGTGTTGCAAGGATTAGCGGGCGGCGGGCTGCAACCATCGAGCCAGGCGATTTTGTTGGACGCGTTTCCTACCGAGAAGCAGGGGCAGGCGATGACTGTGTTCGGGGTTGCGGCGCTACTTGCGCCGGTGCTCGGGCCAACGCTCGGCGGATATATCACCGACAACTACGGGTGGCGGTGGATTTTCTATCTCAACTTGCCGGTTGGGTTGATCGCCTTGGCGATGTGCGGCGCGTTGGTCTCCGATCCGGAGTACTTGAGGAATCAACGGGCGACGATGCACAAGCAACATGCGGCGTTTGACACGATCGGCCTGGTGCTGCTAAGCCTGGTGATGATCGCGTGGGAGGTTTTGCTCAGCAAAGGCCAAGAGTGGGATTGGTTCGGCGATCCTTTTTGGCGCGTGCAATCGCTAACGGCCGTATTTGTCGTGGGGCTGTTCGCGCTAGTCGTGCGTGAAACGGGCATTGCGAACCCACTCATCAATTTCCGCACGTTGGCCGATCGGAACTTTCGCGCATGTTGCGTCATCATTTTCTGCGCATTTGGCGTGTTGTATGCCAATACGACGACTCTACCTGGGATGCTGCAGACGCTGTTTGGGTACGATGCGACGACGTCTGGCCTGGTGTTGTCGCCCTCCGGGGTCTTCTCGGTTGTGATGCTCTTCATCGTTGGCGCGCTATTATCGCGTGGGATGGACGCACGTTACGCGATCGGGGCGGGATTGCTTGTGATGGCGGCGGGTAACTTTTGGCTGTCGCGACTGAATTTGGAAGTCAGCCCGTGGCAGATCGTTTGGCCACGGGTGGTGATTATTGCGGGACTCTCGATGGTATTTGCGCCGCTTAATGTGGCTGCGTTTTTGTACATACCGAAGGAGCTTCGCGGTGCGGCCGTCGGCCTGCTAGCCCTGCTACGAAATGAAGGGGGAAGTGTCGGCACTTCCGTGGCCAAGATCATTGTCGATCGGCGGCAGCAGTTTCACACGCTGCGGCTGAATGAATCGCTCGACGCGTTCAATCCGTCGCTCAATGCGATCTTCAGCCAAGGCAAGACTTTCTTTCTGCAGCAAACGGGCGACTCAGTGGCTGCCGAAAAACTGACGCTCGGTTCGCTGGAACAAATCCGCGATCAACAGGCGTTGTCGCTGTCGTATTTTGATGTGTTTTGGACCTGCGCGGCGTTGGCCGTCTTGCTTGTATTTTTGGTACTGCTGATGCGTCGCTCGGTGGCGGAAAAAGGGGCTCACATCGCGGCGGAATAGTTGCCTCAGGGCATCGTACGTGGTGATATTAATGGTCGGCCGCCCCGGTTCTCAGGGGTTTTTCCGTTCTGGGGGCAAATTAAACAGTTCGCAGCGACAAGAAACTTTGAACTTCTCCCTGCGACGCGCAACCTTATCACAGAAGCGCGATCGATACTTGGCTGGGAATTGGGATGAGCGACGAGGCCGAGCGGCTGTACGAGCGGGTGCTGGTTCTGCGCTGCCAGACCGGCGACGAAGCTGCGTATCGCGAGCTGGTGCTTCGGTTTGGCCCGCGGCTACGGTACTTTTTGCTGAAGCTGACGGCACGGGCGGATCGAGTCGACGACCTTATCCAGGAAACGTGGCTCGACGTGCTCCGGCAATTTCCGCGGCTGCAGGATGCGGCGGCGTTTACTGCGTGGCTGTACCGGATCGCGCACGGTAAAGCGATGCTTGAGGGACGGCGCAGCGGTCGCGAGGTGGTTGCGACCGGCGAGGTCGAAGACGTTGTCGACGAGCAATCGGAGCCGACGTTTTCGCCTGATGAGGCCGTGCGGATTCACGCGGCGCTCGACCAACTCGAGCCGGCGCATCGCGAGGTGCTCGTGCTTCGGTTTTTGGAAGAGTTGAGTTACGAGGAAATTGGACAGGTCGTTGATTGCCCGGTGGGAACCGTGCGATCACGGATTCATTACGCAAAGATGGCGCTCAAGCGATTGCTGCAATAAGCACATTGCGAGTGCGCTTTTCACATAAGGACGATCAAAATGGTGTCGTTAGATAAAAACGTGGGCGACGCGCTACTTAAATTGGACTTGGCTCCGTCGTCGGATCCGCCCGCAGCGCAGATTGAGCGGATTATCGACGAGGATCGACGACGCGTGAGGCGGTGGACGCGAATTTCGATCGCGCTGTGGATTATTGCCGCAGTTGGCGCGATGGTGATATTTGTTATGGGGGGTGTAGCGTTTCCATTTATTGCGAAGTTGCTCATGGAGGAACAACACGGTGCGAACTCGGTTGTGAGCAGCAGTAGAAAGGCGGATGGTGATAAGCCGGTTAGCGCGCTAAAGAAGGAAAGAGCCCTCTTGAAGATGCGAACACGCCATTTACCGTGTTGGCTAAATTGGTTACGATGTGCCTGGTGATCGGCACTGGGGCGTTTATGGTGTTGGTGTTCGCAGGTTTGGCGACGGTGCTGCTGTTGCTAAGGTCGCGAAGCGCGACGCTGCGGCAGATTAATGCGAATTTGTTGCAGATTGCGGAGCAGTTGAAGGGCGGGGCTGGGAAGGTGCCGGGGTCGACATGAGAGCCGTGCAACAAAAAAAGCCCCGGGCGACTCGCCCGGGGCTAAATGAGAATCTGCGGCCGACAGCTGATTGCGGATAGTTTTCGCCTTCTCAATTCGGTGTTTGGTATTGCTTTACGGGATTGAGGGAGAAACCTGCACTTCAGTCATATCTGATTCGAAACTTGCGGCTCGTAGGAGTGCAGCAAGAAAAGCCACGGCAGTGCTAGACATCCATATCCAGTAACCCAGTCCGTAAGCAACGATCTGATGTGGGTCACCACCTTCGTCAACGATTATTGTTCTTTGATCAAGAAATGCCAACGCGAGCAAAATGGCAACTGCTCCAAAGGCCAACACTGTTTTCTTTGAGCGCCCCGTGACAGTTAAGAAAACGCAGGCGAACATGGCAGGATTAGCGAACCATGCCAGCCCCCCGCCGACTCCAAGAAGCATCCCATATCCGGGAAATCCTTCGGGCGAAGCAACGGTGCTGTACTCCATTACGGCAGCTCGATCATAGTAGCAACCGTATTGTCCTAAACTGACTAGAAACAACGCGAACGCACCGAAAAGTAGCAAGCGAGTTAACCACTTGCGTACCATTCGCATTATTTTCGCCCTCTAAATATTAGGACGTGCGTGCAGGCGACCGCGAGTCACGTGATGTGAACTCTTGGTGTCGATTACGCAGGTTGCAATTCCGCTTTGCGTTCGGCAATGATTTCAGTCTGAATGCTCATCGGCACCGGGCGGTACCTGGCGAACTCCATCGTAAACGTGCCCTGGCCCTGGGTCATCGAGCGAAGGTCCGTCGAATAGCCGAACGTTTCCGATAGTGGCACGTCGGCGATAATCTTTGTCGTTTTGCCAATCGTTTCCGTACTGGTCATTACGCCACGGCGCGAGGAAATATTGCCGACCACCGAACCTTGGAAGGATTCGGGGCATTCGATTTCCACAAGCATGATCGGCTCGAGCAGGGCAGGCTTCATGCGGCCGAACTCTTCACGCATCAGCTCCTGCGCCGTGAGCTGGAAGGCCATGTCCGAGCTGTCGACATCGTGATACGAACCGTCCTGCAGCTCGAACCTGAAATTGACGACAGGGAAGCCGGCGAGCGGCCCCTTGGTCATCATGTGTTTCACGCCCTTTTCAACAGCAGGAATGAAGTTCTTCGGAATGCGACCCTGAACCACCTTGTCGAGAAACAGTAACTCGCCCTTGGTCTCGGCGCGCTCTTCTTCGGTCATCGGACCCATCACGCCCTTGATATGACCGTATTGGCCCGAACCACCCGTTTGCTTCTTGCGTTTATGATCGAACGCATAGGAAACGGTCGGAGCTTCGCGGTAACTGACCTTCGGAGGACTCACTTCGACGTCGACCTTATACTCGCGGCGAATACGTTCGACGTAGATTTCGAGGTGCAGCTCGCCCATACCGGCGATGACGGTTTCACTAGTCTCTTCGTCGGTGTAAACGTTGAACGTCGGGTCTTCCTTACGGAACCGCTGCAGCGCCTTCGCGAGTCGATCCATGCCGTCGCGGGTGACCGGATTGATCGACATCTTGATGACCGGCTCGGCCACAAACATGCTCTCGAGCGTGCCGTAGTTTGGCTCTGCGGCGTAGGTATCGCCGGAGGCACATTCAAGACCCATGATCGCTACGATGTCGCCGGCCTCGGCCGCGTCGATATCCTCGCGACGATCGGCGTGCATCTTCACGATGCGGCTGAAGCGATCCTTCTTACCCGTACGCTGGTTAAAGTACATTTCACCCTTTTTAGCCGTGCCCTGGTAAACACGCGTAAAGGTGAGCTGGCCGAACTCGTCATCCATGATCTTGAACGCCATGCCGACGAACGGTTTGCTCGCATTGCTATCGAGTGCGACTTTCTCGCCAGGATTCTTCGGGTCGAGAGCCGTGTAGGCACGATCAAGCGGCGAGGGCAGGTAGCGCGTTATCGCGTCCATCAGTGGCTGCACGCCCTTATTCTTGTACGCCGAGCCCAGGTACACCGGCGTGAAGCCCTGGCCGATCACCGCGTCGCGCACGATCTTGTGGATCAGCGTCTCAGGTACCTCTTCTTCGCCCAGCAACTTCTCCATCAGATCGTCGCTGTACATCGAAAGCGATTCGAGCATGTGATGGCGCGCCTCAGCGGCTTCCTCTTTCAAGTCGGCTGGAATCTCTTCGACGCGAACCTTCTCGCCGTTCGAACCGTCGAAGTGCCATGCCTTCATGGTAATAAGGTCCACCACGCCCTCGAAGTGCTCCTCGCGGCCGATCGGAATCTGCATCAGCACGGCGTCGGCGCCCAGCTTCTCGCGGACCTGCTGCGTCACCTTTTCTGGGTTCGCACCCGTGCGATCCATCTTGTTGATGAACGCCAGGCGCGGAATGTTGTACCGCTTCATCTGGCGGTCGACGGTCATCGATTGCGACTGAACGCCACCCACCGAGCAGAGCACTAAAATCGCCCCGTCGAGCACGCGCAAACTGCGTTCCACTTCGACCGTGAAGTCCACGTGCCCCGGCGTATCGATAAGGTTAATCGCATAGCCTTCCCACTTGAGGCTGGTCGCGGCGCTGGTGATCGTGATGCCGCGCTCCTTTTCGAGCTCCATGAAGTCCATCGTGGCGCCGTCGCCGCCGCCGCGTACGTCCTCAATCTTGTGGATACGGCCGGAGTAAAACAGGATGCGTTCGCTGAGGGTCGTTTTGCCCGAGTCGATGTGCGCCGAAATGCCGATGTTACGAAGCTTTTTGAGGTCCATGACTACAACAATCTTTGTCTAAAAAACAAGCCGACCGGTGACCGAGGGGTACACGCCGAGCGATCGAATCGCTGTCGTGAGGCCGGGCGGAAAAATCCATCACAAAGGAAGCGCCGAAGCGCACAGTGGCTGTGAAGCCACCGGCCCGAATTACAGCACGCTGTCCATTGGATGAATCCCCAAACTACGCTGTGTCGCCCGGATGTCGGGCTGGCCCGACGAGAACTGGCCGACCGCCAGAAGCGCGGCTAGCCCTGAAAACCATGCGAGAACTATGTATAGTAATTAATTCGACCGGTTAGGCCAGTCCAATTTCGTTAAATTTTGGTGGTGACACGGACTAAGCGGCCGAAAAAGTGCGACAAAGATAGCATCTTGGGCGGCCCGATCGGGTGTGTGGGCCATGCGGCGGCAACCGCAACTTATAGGACATTCCGTGCAAAAGGAACGCAGTTTTGCCTAATCTGGCTGACAGCAACAGGTTGGGCGGTGCGCATCTTCCAGCGGAGGCTGTTGCGCGGAGTCCGTGGCAGACGTTTCTGTTGCCGTTCATCATCTACATGGTGCTTGGCTCGTTCGAGCCCTCGCCGCCGAAGCCGCCGCTCGTGTTGCCGGATGGCAGCACACGGCCAGCCGTCAACCAAAACTGGTTTGGACTCGAATACCGCCAGTACCCGGTGGTCTATACCGTCAAGATCGCACTGACGATCGCCGCGATGGCATTCGTGTCAGCCGGATATCGGCGGTTTCCGTTTCGCATTTCGTGGCTGGCGATTGTGGTTGGCATCGTGGGTGTTGGCCTGTGGATCGGTATCTGCCAGATGCATACAGAACGCTGCGCGCTGGAGCTACTTGGACTTGAAAAGTTGTTGGGGCTTGGCGATCGGCCAGCGTTCAACCCTCTGTCGGAACTCGCTGATACCCCTGTTTGGGCCTATGCGTTTCTAGGCATCCGCTTCCTCGGCTTGGCGCTCGTCGTGCCGATTATCGAAGAGTTTTTCTTACGCGGCTTTATCATGCGTTGGGCGGTGCGCGAGGAGTGGTGGGATGTGCCGTTCGGCCAAGTAACGCTGTTGGCTGCGGTTTCAGGAACTGCCGTCCCGATGCTCATGCATCCGGGCGAATTGCTGGCGGCGTTTGTGTGGTTTAGCCTTGTGACGTGGTTGATGGTTCGCACAAAGAACATTTGGGATTGTGTCGCGGCACATGCAGTGACGAACCTGCTGTTGGGGATTTACGTCGTTACGCAGCATCAGTGGCAACTCTGGTGAACCGCCCAATTGCACGTGTCACTCAATGCCGAGGCACGAACGCGAAATTGTTAGCGTAATCATCCGGCAAACAGACGGGCTCCGCCGTCTCCAAACGTTGATGCACGGCCGCGTCGAATTTTGCCAAAGGGAGTCGCTTTCGGTGCAGGAAAAAGCTGCCTTCATACCCGTGAGAGAGAAGTAGATTGAGCACTGGCCATACATCGTGGTCGGGACGATGCCGCGCTTCGCATTCGAGGAGAATGACTGGCCGCTTGGTATCTAGCACTTTGCGAGCGCCGTTCAATACGGCAAGTTCGTGTCCTTCGACATCAATTTTCAAAAAGCTGGGACCGCGCGAGCGGTTTTCAAAGAACGAATCGAGTGTCGTCGTGTCGACCGAATAGTCCTCAGCCAACGCCCTCTGGGCTCCAGAGTCTTCGAGCGACGCCATGTGGGTTTTGCCGGGACCGGCCGGGACATGGAGCGGTTTTTGGCTACATTGGTCCGAAACCGCCATGGGCACGAGTTCGACATTGTCGTACCCCATGACGGAGAAAATATCGCGCAAGTATCGAACTTGTTTTGGCTGGGGTTCGAAGGCGTACACGGCGCCGGCGGGGCCAACGCGCCGTCGCATCCAATAGGTATAGGCGCCTTTGTAGCAGCCGATATCAACAGCGACTTGGCCGCGGCAGAGATTCTGCGAGAGAAATCGCAACTCGGCCGGATCTTCGCGCCATCGATACCGAAACGCGCGGTAGAGATACTTGAGTTTCGGGTACATGCGACCGTATTTTCGGCCTAATAAGCGCACGCGACAAGAGCCCGGCCGCTTTCGCAACCAGGCTCTGGCGCTCCCCCCCGAGATTTCGGTTGCAGCTTCTTACCCAGTAAGAAGCTGCAACGGCGCGAGCTCATTGCCTCGCCACTCCCGACGTGCCGCCCGGGCTCTCATAGCTGGCCTGTTGGGCCAGGCATTCGACCGGGGCAATTCGGTATGGTTTTGCTTGTTGGTACATCACGAGGCGGGCTTTGTAGGCGTCTCGTTCATCGACTGGGGCGAGCTCGATCGCTCGGCGGGCCGAGTTCATGGCCGCTTCGAAGTCGCCGGCATTGGCTTGGGCAGCAGCCAGCGTGTCGAAGGTGACGGCATCTTTATCGCCACCCAACTGGATTACCGTTTGGGCTCGCTGGATTGCCAAGTCGGGATTGCGAATCGATTTATCGGGACACGTTGCCAAGAGCCACGCCGAGCCGCTCTGAGCTTGCGTCGAATTCGGATCCAAGTCGATTGCACGGTTGTATTCCTTAGCAGCTTCCGCATAGCGGCCCAAGTCCGTCAAAAGATCAGCGCGACACGCGGCAGCGTACGAATCATCCGGTGAAAGCCGAACGGCAACATCGTAGTGCGCGATGGCATCGTGCATGTTGCCCATGAGTTGGCAAACCCGGCCACAACCGCGGTGGGCGACACCGAGGTTGGGATCCAAGTCGATCGCGTGGATGTAATCCTGGTGGGCGGCTTTCAAATTGTTGGCGACCATAAACAGTGCCGCGCGATTTGAATACGCCTTTGCAAACGTCGGATTGAGTTTGATCGTGCGTGAGAAATCATCAAAGGCTTTTTCGAAATGTCCGGCTTGAGCGGTGAGTACGCCGCGATTGTGCAGAGCGCGCCAACAGATTGGATCCGCTTGAACGGCCGCATTGAAGTCGACAATCGCCAGATCATCATTGCCCGCTTCGGCTTTTAATTGGCCACGGCGATTGTACGACCATGCCAGAAGATTGTTTGCGTACTGTTTGGTGGCAGGACTGGCTTCAATCGACTGCGCCTGTTGACAGGTTTCAATGATCCGCGTGTAGTCCTGGTCGGTTTGGGCGTGACTGCTCAATTCATGAGCTTCAGCAATAAGTCGATCCGCTGCGGATGACGGGCTGGCCGGCAGGGCCTGTGTTGTTTTCATCGGTTTCGCAACCGGTGCCGCGGACGGCTGAGTTTGCCAAGGCGCGACGGAGCTCGTGTTTGACATCCGCGTCGAAGGGGCAGCGGGAATTGATAGGGCCGCGGTCGGCAGGCTTGCCATGCGAACGCGCGGGTCCTGAGGGATCGATTCGGGCAGCCGACCGCCGTTAACTCGCGCGGCTTGATAGCTCGAACCGGCCGGCAGCGGCATTTGCCCGCCTGCGGCAATGCGCTGCTGCGCTTGCCAGTTCAAAGGTTGGCCTTGAGCGGTTGGCCTTTGCTGTGAGGTCGCTGGACCATATTGCGAATACGCTCCATTGGTTGCGGCGGATGTCGACCGAGCATCTTGGTTCGGCGGCGTTGGGCGGCCGAACGGCAGCGTCGGCATTTTTAGCTTTTGGCCGCGATACATCGGCCCCTGGTGCTTCGGGTTCGCATTCGAAGCATCGTTGTCGTCCGCCGACTGCGTATTTTGTGGGTACTGCATATATTGCGCGTCGGAATTTGGCCTGGGGCGCGAGTCGTAATACGCGGCAGGTTGAACGGCGCTATCCGAGATGACGCTTGACCCTTCCAGATCGTACGACTGCTCGAGCACCGACGCCGGGATGCTGTCCCAAGCGCTGCAAGATTGCGGCATGCATACTTGGCTGGCCAAGCTGGCCGCGCCAATTACAACCGTGGGAAAGTAGCGTGCAACACGCATGGCTAAACCCATCCAACTACGATTTGAGGGGATTCAGGCCCACGCTTGTAGCGTGGCGGCAAACCGAAGTTTGAACCGCTGCTCCACAAGCTGTGGCTTGCCCTGTCTATCGGCGTGTCGTCGGGCTCAACCTAACCGGAACTGTCAGAATAATCCGCAAAATCAGCAAAGATTGCCTAACTTGCCAAGGCATGGAGCTATCTTTGCTACATGCGGTTTCAAAACCATTCAAACAAACCGGACGCTAGCCACCCAGAGGGTCCCCGTCGGCTGATTGGATCAGCCGTAGTGCGCTAGCACCCGGTTTTGAAAACCTTTTGCTAGCGCACGATTTCGTGCGGCTGCGGCGCAGCGCGCGAGGCCGCCTTTTCGTTCACCGGAGTTTCGTGCGAGACGGCCCGCACATCGTTTTTAACCGGCGCACTCGTGAAGACTTGCTGGCGATGATAGAGTGCCAACCGCTGTTGTAGTGGCGTGGCGGCGGCGGCGGGAGCGGCCACTAGCGCTTTCTGTTGCAGTTCCACCGCTTGGTCAAATTGACCAGTGCCCGCGGAAGCGGCCGCTTGTGTGTCTAGCACTAAGTAGTCATCGGGGGACGAAAGTGTCGCCGCCTTCTTGGCGGACGAAAGTGCTTGTTTGGGATCTCGGAATTTTGGATCGGGGCAAGTTGCTTGCAACCACGCTAGGCTGCGGTAGGCATCGCCAAAGTTTGGAGCAATCTTTATCGCCTGACGAAAGTCATCCTGTGCTCGGTCGAATTTTCCCTGCTCGGCAGCCAAGCTGCCACGCTGAGTGAGCAATTCCGGGTCATGCGGCAAAATTTGGATGGCGCGGTTAATATCCGCCGTCGCTCGCGTGAAATTGCCGAGGCGTTGCTGCGCATGCGCACGAGCTCGCAGCAGCGACGCATCTTCCGGAAGCGAGGCAATCGCCTGATCATAGTCGGTGACGGCTTCTTCCATACGGCCAAGCGCAGAGAGCAACTCGGCGCGATTGCGATAGGCGATGGCTAGCCCGGGATTGAGTTCGATCACTCGATTGAAATCACGAAGCGCGGCGGCGAATTGATTGCGTTGGGCGAAGCTAACGCCCCGGTTGTGGATCGCCAGGGAGCAACTCGGATCCATAGAGATTGCGGCCTGGAAATCCTGGATCGCTTCTTCAGAATGCTGAGCATCCGCCAGGCATTCGCCACGGCGATTGTGAGCCCATGCCGATAAGCGACGCAGCGATGAAAGCACTTCGGCGGACGGGGTGCCGTGAATGCCGCGATCGCACATCTCGATAACTGTCGTCAGCTCTTCGGCCGTTTCCGCGCTCGCCGATGCATCTTGAGCGTGACCGAGCCAGTCTTCGGCAGATTCGTCCGTGTCGTGGATGATCGACGATAAGTCGTCGTCGCTGTCCTGTGCAGCCGATTGTTTTTCATTGCACGGAATGTCTGCGCCGAGTTTGGTTTCGGCGCTCGACGGCACGGTTGGAATTGGATCGTTGGCGGCAGGCGGATTCAATGCAAAGGAAATCGCTGATCCAGTCGGAGGCGCGGGTGGCTGATAACGGGCGGCGGAGGAATCAACCGCATTGGAAACGATCGAGTCGGGTTGAGCAATCGGCGGCGGAGTCGTACGAATGATTGGATCGGGATCGGTAAGGTAGCTGAGATTCGCCGCGCCTGCCGCCGCGCACGAGCGCAAGTTTTCCGACGGTGGGAGTTGATCCCATGCGGTGTGTGTCACCGGAATCGACTTAAGAACTGGCAATGAAGGTTCGTTCAATACCGCGGCGCGGACTGCGGATGCCCGATTTGGGGGAATCGCAGGAAACTGCCAGCGGCTCACCGGCCCGTTCCGTAACGATGGATCTATCGGCGGCGCTTTCGACGCGTTCGCAAATGGATTTTGGTAGGTGGTGGGGGAGTGGGGCGAATCTTGCGGTTCTTCCGCCACGATTCGGGGCTTCAACTCGGAAGTCGCGAACGGATTGCCAACCACGCCGCTCGGCTTCGAAACTTCGAGCTCGCCTTCGGCACGTAGCACCGACAAATTGAACAGCGTCGAGACCGCGATCGCAATAAACGCGATAAATTGAGCGATGACTGACAGCTTCCTTGCCATCATGATCGAACTCCGTTTTTGTAAACCGATTTCAGTCGGTTGGTCAAAAATCGTCGCCGACGATTTTGTTCGCCGCGCTATTCGCGCGGCTCGGTCATTTTCCAAGGGTCGAGAGCATCATCTAGTTCTGCGTCGGGTAGCACTTTGCGCTCGCGGCATAGATCGCGGATCGTTTTGCCGCTATCAAATGCTTCTTTCGCAAACGAGGCTGCTTTTTCGTAGCCGATCTTTGGCGCCAGTGATGTCACCATCATGAGAGACTGATCGATTAGCTGCCGGCATCGTTCTTCGTTAACCGCCAAGCCGGTGAGAAGCTTGTCCACCAGCACGTTGGATACGTTGGCGAGCAGTTTCACGGATTCCAAAAATGCGTCGATCATGACCGGCATCGCTACGTTCAGTTCGAATAGTGAACCAATGCCGCCGAGCGCGGAGGTGGTCACGACCGTATCATTTCCGAGCACGCGGCAAACGACTTGAATGGCGGATTCGGCGATTACGGGATTCACTTTGCCCGGCATAATCGAGGAGCCCGGCTGCGTCGCCGGCAGCGACAACTCGAAAATGCTGCATCGCGGTCCAGAACCTAACAGACGTATGTCGTTGGCGATCTTGGAAATCGAAACCGCAATCGTTTTCAGCTCGCCGTGAGCTTCTACGAATGAGTCTTTGGCAGCTTGGGCTTCCGGATGGTTTGCGGCTTCGGTGAATGTGAGACCCAACTGGTTGCTGAGCGCAACACACACTTTTGCTGCAAACTTCGGATGCGTGTTAATGCCTGTGCCAACGGCGGTGCCCCCGATGGGCATGTTCTCTTCAAGCCGCTTCAGGGCGCAACTTGCGCGAATGGCTGCGTATTGGGCCTGGGCCGCGTATCCAGAAAACACCTGGCCGACGCGAATCGGCGTCGCATCCATGAGATGCGTGCGACCGATCTTTACGATCTTGTCCCATTGCTTGGCTTTCGCCGCGAGATCGGCTTGCAACCGTTGCAATGCGGGGATCAAGTCGCGGCTAATCGCCAGTCCGCCCGCAATATGCATGGCCGCCGGGAAAGTGTCGTTCGACGACTGCCCCATGTTCACGTGGTCATTGGGGTGAACGGCACCCTCCTTACCCTTCGCGCCGACGCCGTGTCCAAGCTTTTGGTTTGCCACATTCGCGATGACTTCGTTCGCGTTCGTATTGGTCGAAGTACCGGAACCCGTTTGGTAGATGTCGACAGGAAAATGAGCATCGTGCTTGCCGGCGGCGACTTCTTCACACGCGGCGATGATCGCTTTTGCTTTTTGCTCGTCGAGTTTGCCAAGTTCCTGGTTCGCGCGGGCGCACGCTGCTTTGAGATAGCCGAAGGCGTAAATCACCGCGGCCGGCACCGGCTCAAGTGCAACGGGAAAATTCTCGATCGCGCGCGCGGTAGACGCGCCATAAAGAGCGTCGCTGGGCACTTGCATCTCGCCCATTGTGTCGCGTTCAGTTCGGAAGCTGCTCATCGTGTTAGAATCTCAATCATCGAAACGAACTGGCTCCGCGAATGTGTCGTCGGGACACATCGATCGGCAAATCGCTAGCGAATAAAATCGCTGCGGATGATACCGACGCGCAAAGCGCAGCGGAATGGGAAAAACGACTACACCAGCCCGCGATTTGCGTGCCGATATGATGTCAACGATAGCGTTTTGAGGCTGGTTCGGTAAGATAGAGAAGTAAACGACGATGGGCAATTACGCCTCGCTGCACCCATGAAAACCTCAGAGCTATTACACTTCGCGTTTCGAGCTCGCGACCCGCTCGCGCTGGGGCGATGGTATGCGGAGTTATTCGAGGGCCAGTTTTTTCTGCATCCGGTGATGTCCGGGTTGGGTATCGTGATTGTGAAGCTGAATCATCCGGAAGCGGTTTTCGATGGCCTCGTGGAGTTTTGGCCCTGGGATTTGGAATGGGACGGGCAAGCCAGCGTGTTTCGCAAGACCACCGCTCAGCCTTCGTCAATTAGTTATGGACATGCGGCGCTGAAAGTGGCTGCAGATGCGGACGCGATTGGCCAAGAGCTTACGAGTCGCGGGATCCCGTATCGGATGGAGCCGCGCGGGATGGGATTCTTGATCCCAGTGATCGATGACCCGGAAGGCAATATGATTGAGCTGTTTCCGAACTTCGCACACATGGAACTTCCGGCGAAGGCGCTTTGTCCTCCCCAGCATATTGAAGCAGCGCTTGCTCAGGTGCAGGCGGGTTTCGCGACGATGACGCAGGGTCTCGATCCGGCCGATGGCGTTCCTCTCTTATTATTTGAACAGCACATGCAACGTCAGCAGCAACAGCAATGACGAACATATTGGATAAAATCGTCGCCACGAAGTGGGCGGAAATTGAGCGTGCAAAAGCGGCCGTTTCCGAAGCAGAATTGCGCGTGCAGATTGTTGACACACCACCTGTGCGCAACTTTTTTACGCCTTTAGCTGCTGGTCCGCCGATCCGCTTAATTGCCGAGGTCAAAAAGGCGAGCCCGTCGGCTGGCATGATTCGGGCAGACTTCGATCCGGTACAGATTGCGAAAATCTATGAAGCGCACGGTGCAAGCTGCCTAAGTGTGCTCACGGATGAGTCGTACTTTCAAGGCAGCCTTGAGTATTTGCGACGGGTCAGGGCGGCCGTTCAACTGCCCGTATTGAGGAAAGATTTCATTGTTGATTCATACCAAGTATTAGAAGCACGGGCCGCCGGAGCCGATGCGGTCCTATTGATTGCGGAATGCCTGGACGATTGCAATCTGCGAAAACTGTTCAATGCGATCTGCGAATTGGGCATGACGCCGCTAGTCGAGCTCTATGAACCAGAAAACTTGCAGCGAGTGTTCAATGCTGGAGCGACGCTGATCGGAATCAATAACCGCGACTTGCGCACTTTCGAAGTTGACTTGGAGAATACAATTCGGATGCGAAAGCGCGTGCCGGATGAGTGTGTGCTTGTTGGCGAAAGTGGAATTCGAACGAACGACGACGTTCAGCGACTGCAAGGAGCAGGCGTCGATGCAATCCTTGTCGGAGAATCGTTGATGCGCCAGCCAGATATTGGAAAAGCGGTCGACGAACTACTCGGGCGACCTCGAGCCGCGACATGACCGAGTACATTCAAGTCACAACGACGACGGGCAAACGGCAAGACGCGGAACAACTGGCTTCTGAGTTGGTATCGCGCCGACTTGCCGCGTGCGTGCAGCTCAGCGGCCCGATCACTAGCACGTTTCGTTGGCAAGGCGCCGTCGAAACTGCCGAGGAATGGCTGTGCGTGATTAAGACGAGCACTGGACAACTTGACGGCATTCGCAAGTTGTTCGCCGAAATCCACCCATACGAAGTGCCGGAAATCATTGCCACGCCCATCGTTGACGGCAATGAGGCCTACATAAATTGGCTCGGAGAACAGCTGGGGGAGCGGATCGGCTAGCGAAAATGTGTGGTCGCTTCACGTTAAGAACCCCCGCAACGGTGCGGATCCAGCACTTTGACCTCGATGCCAGCGGTGATCGTCAACTGCCACTATTTGAATCGCGATATAACATCGCGCCGACGCAAGATCTGTTGGTCGTGCGTACCAATCCTGCTGATGGGAAGCGTTCAGCGAGAATGATGCGCTGGGGCCTGATCGCTTCTTGGATATAAGCCGACCAAGTTGGTTCTGGGCCGCCGATGATCAATGCGAGTTCGGAAACACTCGCCGAACCTGTCGACACTTACGTCAATAAAGTCGCCAACGATGATGCGAAGTGCATTGCAATTCAGCAATCCTTATTTTGAATTACGACTTATCTGTTATGCGGGATAGTCCGCCTGCGTAGGCTCGGCTGAATCTTCTAAGAATTCTGCTGCGGTCGTTCCGAACAATCTAAGGTGACACCTGGTTCGACGGATCGACCGGCAATGACGACCTCTGTTGCGCGCACGCTGATTCTCTGCGGTGGCCTACAAAGCAGCGGCACCACGCTCGTTTCGTACTGCTTCTTGCAGCGCGCCGATACAAACGGTGTGCTCGATGCAGACAACGACCTGCTGCCGGCGATCGACGACGACCTCGCCAAGCCAATCGCCTGGTATAAAACGACAATAAGTTGTTTTCGCCTGAGCGAAATCGCGCAGCATTACCGGGACGCCGGCTGGAACGTTCGCACGCTCCTCGTGCTGCGCGATTTGCGAACGGTGTGGGCTTCGTTGCGCAACAAGTCATACGGCCGCAACGGCATAACCGCCGAAGATCCGCCGCTACGACTTCGGCTGCGCAGGTTTATCGATGATTGGCGATCGATGCAGGCAGCCAATGAGGCGTTATTGCGGTATGAGGATTTTGTCGCCGATCCGACGGCGACATTGCAGCGAACGTGCACCGCGTTGCGGCTGCCGTGGGACGTCTCGATGATCGGTTGGCCAAAGGATCCAAATCGAATCGCCGATCGCCGCAATGGAAATGGTTCTTTTTGGAATAGCCAGGCCGTCGACTTGGAAGTGTCAATCTCGCGTTTCCGTAAACACCGGTTGCAGCCACGTTTGCCGGCGGCCGATTTACGATGGCTCGAGTCGGAATTTCGCGATTACAACCTGGCGAACGGCTACCCTCTGGCGTTCTTGGCTTGTAATGACGAGGGCGATAACTTGAGCGAATCTTTCGCCGCCGCTCCAAGTTTCGAAGTGACACGCCGCTACAAATGGGAAACTGCTCAAAAGCCGTTTCGTTGGCTGCTTGCTCAATTCGGACGGCGAAATACGACGCTCATCGAACGCCGATCGTGGAAAAGGGCGGCGTAAGACTATGCGCGTGGGCATTGTCGTCGACAACTTGGATCGCCGTCGCGGCGGCATGAGCGAATGGTGTTGGCAATTCGGAACTGGCTTGGCAGCGTACGGCTTCGAGTTGCATGTCATCTCCCAGGCGTTCGGAAACGACACGCTGCCAGAGTCGATCGTGCGGCATATGGTGCCGCCGACGAAGTCTCGACAGGCGTTTGCGGCGGCGGCCGAGAGCATTGCCCGGCAGCTAAACCTCGATCTCACGCACGATATGGGTGGCGGTTGGCATTTTGATATCTTCCAGCCCCATGGAGGTTCTCAATCGGCTTGGGAGAATCGACGACTCGATTTTCTGCCACCGTGGGTGCAAGGGCTGAAACGCCCAATCGATGCTCTGCTGCCTCGCAGGCGTGACATGGCCGCCCATTGGCAGAAGCAGTGCGCGGCGATGCGTCGATCCGAGTCGAAGATCGTCGCCCTATCGAATGTGGTGGCCGATCAATTCGTACATCGTGACGGCATTAAGCCCGCGCAAGTCGAAGTCATCTACAACGGGGTCGACTGCGAAAGATTTTCTCCAGCGCACCGCGAAATCTATCGGTCGGCCGTCCGGCAGCGACTGGGAATAAATGAGGAAACTGTGGTGCTGCTGCTTGCTGCTCACAATTTTCGGCTGAAGGGGGTGCCCGAATTGCTGCGGGTTGCAAGCCGATTGGTTGCTAACCGTCGTCCTGTGCACGTGCTGATTGCTGGCGGCAAACGACTCGGATTTTGGTGTCGGTCCGCCGCACGCCTTAATCTTTTCGGCCGAGCGACGTTCCGGGGCACAGTGCCAAACATGGTGCCGTACTTCGCGGCGGCCGACGCGTATGTCCATCCGACGTATTACGATCCGTGCAGCCTCGTTCTGCTGGAAGCGGCGGCATCTGGTCTGCCGATTGTCACCACGCGCGGTTTTAACGGTGCCGCGGAATTGTTCCGCGACCGGGACGAAATCTTAAAGACAAATGCCCCAAATGACGAAGAGTCGCTCTTCGAATGCGTCGATGCTCTATTCGATGAGCGATATCGTCAGGAATTAGGACAAGCGGCCCGCCGCGTCGCGCTGCGAAATACAATTGAATACAATGTCGCCAAGATTGTCGGACTCTATCGCGACCGAGCACGAAGTCGCGCCGCCGCGTAGCGCGACTCGACAATATCGCGACGAAGTAGTCGATTTGCGACTTAGGAAATGCTCAACGCGTCGAACCGAGCATTCGCGTTGATCGTCCCGACGCCGACGGTACCGGTGCCCAGCGTCGTCGAATTGAACGTATGACTTACCGTCGTAGAGCCGGAGGTCAGCGTGACGATGTTCGACGTTCGATCGATCGAGAGCGACAGTGGGATCTTCGTATTCGGTTGCGCTGGGAAATTCTTTTGGTTCAAGTATTGAACTTTGCCGTTCACGACCTGCCCGATGATCAGCTTATCGATGATTTCGAACACGCCGGCAAACTTGTAGTTGGTCGGCGACTGATAATCGAACACGATGACGGCATTGCTCCACACGGTGGTGCCATTCCCGGGAATCGTGCTGACGTCGACGGACACAGTCTTAACTGAAGCGGCAGTCGTGGGGTTGTTGAAATCAACCGTTGCCACGGGCCGGCTGCCGACGGTCGGACGGGTCGCAACCAGGCTCTGCGAGCCATCGACTGGACTATCGGTCGACGTAGCAAACGACGGCACCTTGACTTTAATGCGCGCGTCCGAGGCAACGTTCGGCGCGACGACGGGGCCTTCGAATGAAATCGTCGTTGGCAACTCGGTGACGGGGGCGACCGGTGCGGCAACGACGTTTAATGTAAACGTCGAAGTCGGGAGGACGGCGGGATCGCTTTTGCCATCGGTCGCCGTCACTTGAATTTGAATCTGTCCGACATCCGTCGCGCTCGGCACGCCCGCGAACTGGCCAGTCGCCGTATTGAACGTGAGCCAACTCGGTAGGGCCCCGGAAGGTTGCGGTATGCCGTTAATCACGCGTGCCGCTTTGTACGTGAGCGCGTCGCCGTTAGCATCGCTAAAGTTACCCGCTACCGAGAGTGTGTATGCCGACCCGACAGTTGCCGTTTGTGGAGTTGTGATCGCGGTCACGAGCGCCGGCGGTGTGTTCAACGCCGTAGCGGTTTGGGCTTCGAATGCGCCCATATCCACCGAGCCCGCGAACGGCGAAACTCTGGCGTAAGGCAAGCCGCGTTGATCCCCCTGATCGGCATTCATCACCAGGGAATTGCTGCCCGCATCGATCGCCAGACTTCCCGCGACCAAAGCAACGGTCTTTGTTTGGGCCGGTGCCGCAACGGAATCGTTAAACGCCAGCACGACGGGATCAACAGAATTTCCGCCGAAGACCGAGTTCGCGCCTTTGGCGTTGATGATTTGTGCTCCGCCATTGCCGACAAAGTTTGAGGACGAGTTTTTCGTCGTCCCCAACACTTCGAGTTGCTGGCCACCGCCGAGCGAATTTGCAACCGCACCGATATCGCCGATGATGCTGAAACGAATTTTTGTATTTGCCGCGCCGGCATCGTTGATATCCGGGAAGCTGCCACCACCCGACGTATTGATCGCGACGATCGAATTCTGAATGTTCATTTTCGAACCGGCGAACAGCCCGCCATCTTCGCCCAGCGTCGCGTCATTTTCTGTCACAGTCGCGTTCTGCAGGGTTACGATCGAACCCCAAATGCCGCCCCCGTTACCAAGCGCCGCGCTGTTGCCGAACACCGTGCTGTTTCGCAGCACCACTGTGCTCTGAGCATAGATACCCCCCCCGGCCGGCTGCGCGGCGACGCCGGCGACCGTATTTCCGGAAACCGTGCTGTTCTGAATCATGGCGGTAACCGCCTGAACGCCGCCGCCGGTTTTCGTCGCCGAGTTGCCGGCGATGGTTGTAAACTGCGTGGTGATATTCGGCGCGTAAACGCCGCCGCCGTACTTGGCTTGGTTGGCAAGTGTCGGCGTCGCGCCGGTGCGGTCGCCGATAATGCTGTTCTGCAGCGTCGCAGTGATGGTCGCGCGAATCGCGCCGCCGCTGCCGGTAGTCGCCTTATTACCGGAGATCGTGCTATTCTGAACGGTCACGCTTTCCGAGGAAAACACACCGCCGCCATCGCCGGCGGTCGCGGTATTTCCGGCCACGGTACCGTCCGCCTTTACCCCGATTTTGTCGTCGACCAGTGTCAGGTCGCCTTCGCTGAAAATCGCGCCACCGTGCCGCCCGGCCGTGCTCGACGTGATAATACTATTGCTAACGGTGAGTGTACCGAAGCTCGACGACAGAATCGCGCCGCCATCATCTGTGGCAGCGATCGCCTTGCCGTTTGTTAGCGTTAGCCCCGAAAGATTTACATTGCCCGCGGTCGTGTCGATGGTAAACACCCGGGAAGCCGAAACGGCGTCGATCGTGATGCCAGTTGGGTCCGTTTCGCCGGTAATCGTCACCGGTTGAGTGATGTTTAGGGCCGCGGCGGCAGCAAGCGAAATCGTACGCGGTGTGCCGGCGACAAAAAACGTCGGATCAAATTGAATTGTGTCGTTTGTGCCGAGCGCCGTGGTCGAATTAATTTGGGCCGCTTCGCCCGCCGAAAGCGCCCGGCCGAGACCCGCAATAACGCCTGTCGCACTTCCGTTGTTTACGACGGCGAGTGCTTCTCGCAGCGTCAGCGAGGCATCGTTCACGATGTCGTCGTTGGCGTTGCTGACGGTCAGAACCGCCAATACACGCCGCTGTTCCAGCTCTTCAAAAAGTGGCCGCCGACTGCGCGTCTTTCGCTTTTTCTGGCGGTGCCGCTCCGCTGCCTTGTGTTCGTCCGAACTCCCCTTCGAGCCGAAGAATGACCATCCCATGGCGTCTCATCCCTGATGCAGATTGTGTTGCAAGTTGCGACCGACGTCGCCCAAAGTGCAACCAATGATCGTACCATGAATTGCGCATACGTCAATGTACGACGGCTGGGGGGAGTTTGCGGGCGACCCTCGTAGGCAACTTGAAGACCTGAAGTGCGTGCTATCACGCACCCGATTCGAGGAAACAAACTACTAGCGACCGCGGTCCATGGGCGCCAATCACGAGCGACTGCTCGATGTCGGCCGTCTTTGACGGGCCAGAGATAAATGCCCCGAAGCGAGGCGAATGGGAGGTGGGTTCGCCGTTGGAAGAGTTTTGGAGCCGATCGTAGGCGGCGTGCATGTGGTCGACAATCGCCTCGTTCGGTAGGACCAGGATCAAATGTTGGCACAGAAAAAACAGCACACGCAGCGGCACGATTTGATCTGTTACCCAAACAGCCGCATTTTCTGCCACAGCGAATTCGGCCGGAAGAATCGCGACGTCGATATCGGCCAAATCGTGCGGCGATTGGATCGCCGTGGCGTCGACATTACCGAGCCCGGCCTGTGGCACGAGTGAAGCGATTTTCGCGGCACTCGCAAATTGTGGCAGATTCGAAATCTGCGCTCGCAAATCGACGGCGTCACGGGCCACGATTGCCTGGCCGCCAACCAATTCAAGTACTTCAATAAACTTGGCGCGGCGATCGGCGAACGTCGTCCAGTTGTGCGCAACGACCGGCAGTTCGGTCGCAGCAGGACGATTGCGGCGGAGCGAATCCAGAATGTCGCTTTTGCTCGAGCCCATTGGTTTACTTTTCCCGCTGCCGAGCGGCATACAGCTCACGAAAGGTGCTGGGGGGAGGTGCGGGCAAGTCGCGCTGCCGACCCCACACGTTCAGACTGCTGTATATGATCGACCGCGGCAGCACCCGCATCGCCATCCGCGCGAAGCGGCCAGCGAAGCGATACAGCCACGGCCGATTGAGAACCGCCGCCGCCACCTTCAATGCGATTTTTTTGCCGCGCGGCACCAATCCGAACGTGGCCAATTGGCGTCGCGATATAAACAGTTGTTGGTGCAGGTCGATTTTCACGGGGCACACATCGCTGCATGATCCGCACAAACTGCACGCGAGCGGCAAGCTCTTGTGTTCGCTCGGTTCGCGGGCGGCATTGATGATCGAACCAATCGGCCCGCCAACCGTGACGCCATAGCTATGTCCGCCGCTACGGCGATACACCGGGCAGGTGTTAAAACACGCGCCGCAGCGAATGCAATTCAGCGACCGCCGAAAATCGCTGCTGCCTAGCAGCTTCGAGCGCTCGTTATCAACGAGCACGATATGCAATTCGCCGCCCAGGCGCGGACCGCGAAAGTGCGACGAGTATGTCGTTATCGGTTGGCCAGTTGCCGATCTCGCAAGCAGGCGGAGGAACACGCCTAAGTCGCTGACGCGCGGAATAATTTTCTCAATCCCCATGCATGCGATATGAACCTTCGGTAGCGAAACGCCCAAATCGGCGTTCCCTTCGTTCGTACACACGACGAAGCCGCCCGTCTCCGCGATCGCGAAGTTCACGCCCGTGATGCCAACTTCCGCGGCGAGAAACTTGGCACGCAGCGCTTGCCGAGCAGCTTCGGCCAAATAGGGCGGATCGGTCGCGCCGAGTCTAGTTCCCAGGCGTTCATGAAAGAGCTGCCCAACTTCTTCTTTCCGGATATGAATCGCCGGCGTGACGATATGGCTCGGGTGTTGGCCGAGTAGCTGAACAATCCATTCGCCGAGATCGGTGTCCGTGACTTCGACGCCCTGCGCTTCAAGATGCGGATTCAGCCCGCACTCCTCGGTGAGCATCGACTTGCTTTTCACGACACGTGTCGCGTCGTGCCGCTTCACGATCTCAGCCACAATCGCGTTATGTTCCGCGGCGTCGCGAGCCCAGTGTACTTGGGCGCCGAGTCGCGTAGCCGCTGCTTCAAATTGTTCCAAATACTCGTCAAGCCGCGACATCGTGTGGAGCTTGATCCGCGAGGCGAACTCTCGAAGGGTTTCCCATTCCGGCACGCCGTGTGCTGCTCGATCGCGCTTCGTGCGAGCAAACCAAACAGCGGAGTCATGCCAACGAACGCGTTCATCATTGGCAATGAATGCGGCAGCGGCAGTCGAATGGTCTTTTACGGTGTGCATCTTAAGTTGAAAAAATCACCGGCAAATTCGCGGGGGCTGCTATCCCGCGAGCGCTTCCGAAAAAATCTCCGCGATGTGCTGCACACGAATCGGCTTTTTCTCGCGGCGAATCAGCCCCTCCAAGTGCATCAGGCACGACATATCGGTCGACGTCAACACTTCTGTGCCTGCTCGCTCATGATCGGCGATCCGATCGCGTCCCATCATGCACGAAACCGCCTCTTCCGTAACCGCAAACAATCCGCCGAAGCCGCAGCATTCGTCGGGACGAGCTAACTCGGTCAGCTCGATCGAATCGAGCGACGCCAACAGTTGCTTGGGCTTGTTGAACGCTGGCCCGACCAATTCGCTGCTGGAGGCGGTCCGCAACTCGCGCAGGCCGTGGCAACTTTGATGCAGACCAACCCGATTTGGATAGGATCCGTTCAGCCGCTGAATCTTCAGTACATCCACCAGAAACTCGCATAGCTCGAACGTCTTATGTGCGACCGCCTCGAGCGTCACCGAATGCCCTAAGACCTGCTCGTAGTGATGACGCACCATCGCCACGCAACTGCCCGAAGGCGAAACTACGTAATCGAACGCCGCGAAGATCTGCAGGAACCGTTCGGCGAGTGGGCGTGCATCGGCATGCAGGCCGGCATTTGCGAGCGGTTGGCCACAGCACGTTTGCGACTCCGGATACACAACTTCGACACCGAAATGCTTCAGCACATCCAGCGTGGCCAAACCCACCTGCGGGTAAAACTGGTCGATGTAACACGGAATAAATAACCCAACACGCATCGTTCAATTGTAGCTGTCTCGCTCCGTAAGATGAAATGCGTATAGCACCGCGAGATGGCTACTTTCACCGCGCCACCTCGCCGCTTACGATGAGCCACATGTCTACGGCCTACCTTGCAATCGATCTCGGAGCGGAATCCGGCCGCGTCATCGTCGGCATCCTGGAAAATGACCAGCTGCAGTTGGAAGAAGCCCACCGCTTCACGCACGAATGTATCTGGCTGCCGACCGGTTTACACTGGGATATCACTGGGGTCTGGCGCGAAATAGTCGCCGGCCTGCGTAAGGCTGCCACTTGGGCCAAGGCAAACGGAGTCGAAGTTGTTTCTGTGGGTGTCGACACGTGGGGTGTCGATTGGGCGCTACTGGATCGAGCGGGCGAGCTTGTGGGATTGCCACACGCCTACCGTGATCCCCGCAACCAGGCCGCCTACGAACAAGTCCTGGCCAAACTCGGGCGGGAAGGCATCTACCAAACGACCGGCATCCAATTCATGCCGCTCAATTCGCTGTATTCATTGTACGCGCACAAGCAGGCAGACCCACGCGCGTTTGAATCGGCAGAAACCCTGCTGTTTATTCCCGATCTGTTCCACTACTGGCTCTGCGGAGAACGAACGGTTGAAGCCACGATCGCTTCAACCAGCCAAATGATCGATTGCCACGACGGCGGTTGGGCGCACGGTATGCTTGGCGATCTCGGATTGCCAACGAACATCCTGGACCACCTAACATTGCCCGCGACTGTCGTCGGAACGCTGCGCGAGCGACTGGCAGAAGAAACCGGTTTGCCTTCGACGCTCAAACTGATTGCTCCGGCCACCCACGATACGGCCAGCGCCGTTGCGGCCGTTCCGGCGCGCCAAGATTCCAAATGGTGCTACCTTTCGAGCGGCACCTGGTCGCTGCTCGGTGCTGAAATCGAGCGGCCTTGCGTTTCCGCCGCGGCTCAGGCTGCATCGTTCACCAATGAACTCGGCATCAATGGCACGTTTCGCTTCCTGAAGAACATCGCGGGGTTGTGGCTCGTGCAGGAGTGCCGCCGCGACCTCGCGCGCCAAGGGGATGATTTAGACTACGCAACTCTCACGCAGCTCGCTCGCGAAGCAGCGCCGCTGGAAACATTCATCGACCCGGATAACTCAATTTTCCACGCGCCTGGTGGAATGCTGCAAAAGATGCGCGACTTTGCCAGCTCAACCGGGCAGCCGGTACCAAAAGCACCCGGCGAATTTGTTCGGACGGCGCTCGAGAGCCTGGCACTCGCATATCGCGAAAAACTCACGCTTCTCGAATCGATTTTGATTCAGAATTTCGAGGTGCTTCACATCGTCGGCGGGGGCGGCAAAAACACGCTCCTCTCGCAAATGACGGCCGACGCCACGGGCCGACGAGTTGTCGTGGGGCCCTCCGAAGCAACGGCAATCGGAAACGCGCTCGTCCAGGCGATGGCGCTGGGCGACGTCCGCGATTTGTGGCACCTTCGGCAAATCGTGGCGAACTCGAGCGAGTTGATCAGCTACGAGCCGAACGATGCAGCTGAGTGGCAAAAAGCCGCCGACCGCTTCGCAAAGGTGTGCGCGACTGCGAAGACTTCCAAGTCTCAATAACTCGGCCGCCAAGGCACCCGCTTCGTTTCTGCCCGTGAAATCGGCAAGATCGGCATTTAGCCTATCCGCACGACCTCGGCATTTCGTTCACACGTCGTGCCGTTCCCCATCTTTATTGACCATCCGATTTACACCGGAAATAATAAAAGATTACGCAGGCGGCCCCCTTCGCGACTCCTTAAAACCTGCGACTAACCGGACCCGAGTATGCCTCAGATGCTCGATCACGTATTGATCTGGGTGAATGGCCGCCGCCACGAAATTCGTGGCCGCGAGGCATTTCTGTCGCTATCCGATTTCCTCCGCCGCCGCCTCGGCCTAATCGGCACCAAAATCGTTTGCAGCGAAGGCGACTGCGGTGCCTGCACCGTGCTTGTCGGTCGAGCGAACGAAGATGGCACGTCGCTAAAGTACCGGCCAATCGACTCCTGCATCCAATTCCTGTTCCAGCTTGATGGCGTGCACATTGTAACGGTCGAGGGTCTCGGCGGCGAAATGAATCCTAGCGCCGTTCAACAGGCGATGATCGAATGCCACGGCTCCCAGTGCGGCTTTTGTACACCAGGGTTTGTTGTAGCGATGACTGCGCTCTTGGAGGATCGCGACGAGCTCGATGAATCAAGTATGCGTTGCGGACTGACCGGAAATTTGTGTCGCTGCACCGGCTACACCCCAATCGTCGACGCTGGCCGTGGTGTCGACGTCGCGCAACATCGCCGAATTGAAGAGTTGTACCCGGCCGCCCCAATGCTGAGCGAGCTGAAGCAACGGTGCTCGCAAACGTTGGAAGTTCGTGCCGAGTGGGATGAGGAGGAGCGCATTTTTGTTTCGCCGCCCAATTTAAAGGACGCGTTAAGGGCACTCGATGAGCATCCAAATTCAACCATCGTAGCCGGCGCGACAGATATCGGCGTCCGCATCAACAAGTCGCTGACTATACCAGCCAGCATTTTGGATTTGAATCGTGTCGTCGAATTGACGACGTCAAGTATCGACGCCGACCAAATCACGCTCGGCGCAAGAACGAGTTGGACCACATTAGAAGCGATCTGCAAAGATCGCGTACCGGAGTTCCATAAAATCATCGCAGTGTTCGGCGCTCCCCAAATTCGCCATGTGGGAACGCTCGGTGGAAATATCATTAACGCTTCGCCCATCGCCGATTCGCTGCCGTTCTTGCATGTGATGGAAAGCGTGCTGGAACTACAAAACAACACCGGCTCACGGCATGTCAACATCAATGGCTTCTACCAGGGTTATAAGAAATTCGACCTCGGCAAAGGCGAGCTGCTGTCGCGAATCCGAATTCCGCTTCCAAAAAGTGACGAGATTTTACGATGCTATAAAATCTCACGCCGTCGTGACTTGGATATTTCGACATTCACCGCGGCGATTCGCCTGCGACTCGATGGCGACGTAATCCAAGATGCGTCCATCGCCTTCGGCGCCGTTGGTCCGATTGTAATTCGCGCCCGAAAAACCGAGGCGTTTCTACGCGGCCAACCATTTTCCGAAGACACGATGCTTCAAGCCGGCGAAATTGCCATCGCCGAAATTACGCCAATTAGCGATGTCCGCGGAGCAGCCGATTACCGCTATCAATTAACGCGCAATATACTTCTCAAGTTTTGGCACGAAACGCAAAACGCCGCCGTCGCGGTTTAATAGGATGCTGGTCATGCCTGCTGTCGGAAAAACAATTCCCCACGATGCCGCGATCGGACACGTCTCCGGTCAGGCTCCGTACATTGATGACTTGCGCCAGATGGCCGGCGAGTTGATCGTCGGCTTCGCAGGCAGCCCCGTCGCGGCCGGCAAGTTACTGAATGTCGATACTAGCGCGGCCAGCGCAATCTCGGGCGTCATTGGCTGCTACACCGCCGCCGATGTGCCAGGCCACAACATGTTCGGCGTCATCGTGCTCGATGAACCGTTTCTCGCCGACAAAGAGCTTTTGTACCTAGGGCAGCCCGTTGCCATTATCGCCGCCGAATCGCACGCCGCTCTCGAAAAAGCGCGAAAGGCCATCTGTATTGAATACGAAGCTGCAGAACCACTACTCGATCTGGAAGAATCGATCCGCCGCCAAAAATTCATTGGGCCACTGCGGAAAATCACGCGTGGCGATGTGGAGGATCGGCTCGCAGCTTCGCCCAATCGCCTAAGTGGCAATTTTACCAGCGGCGGACAGGAACAATTCTATCTCGAATCACAGGCCGCGATCGCTTATCCCGGTGAGCAGGGTCAGGTTGTAGTTCACTCATCAACCCAGAATCCAACCGAAATCCAAGCGCTCGTAGCCGAAATGCTGGGCCTTGGCCAGCACGAGGTCGTCTGCATCTGCAAACGGATGGGCGGCGCATTCGGCGGCAAAGAATCCCAAGCCGCAATACCCGCAATGATGGCGGCACTCGTAGCGCGGAAAACAGGTCGATCGGCCCGCGTCATCTACAACAAAGATGATGACATGCGCGTAACCGGCAAGCGGCACGAATACCATAGCCGATGGGAAGTCGGTTTTGACGACGACGGCCGCATTCAAGCGTTGCGTGTGGCCTATTATTCGAACGGCGGCATCTCCACCGACTTGTCGCTCGCCGTCATGGAGCGGACGCTCCTTCACACCGACAACTGCTACTTCCTGCCAACGGTCGAGCTAACGGGCCAGGTGTGCTTCACCAATTTGCCCTCCAACACGGCGTTCCGCGGCTTCGGTGGCCCGCAGGCACTTGTCGTAATTGAAAACATTCTCGAGTCGATCGCCGAGCATTTAGGCTTAGACGGCTTCGACGTTCGACTGCGAAACCTGTACGGCATCCGCGAACGAAACACGACTCCGTACGGTCAATTGTTCGATCGAAATCACTTGCCCGAAATCTACGCGACATTGGCGGCCAAATCGCAATACCGCAAACGTCGCGAGGAAATCGCCGGCTTTAATGAGAAGTCGCGAACGCACCTTCGCGGCATGGCGATGACCGGTGTCAAGTTCGGCATCTCGTTCACCACGAAGTTCCTCAACCAAGGGAACGCCCTCGTCAATCTGTACACGGATGGCACCATCCAAGTGTCGACCGGCGCCACTGAAATGGGTCAGGGCGTAAACGTCAAAATCCGCCAGCTCGTCGCCGATGAGTTCGGTATCAATATCTCGCGCGTTTCGGTCATGGCGACGAGCACTGAGAAAAACATCAACACTTCGCCTACGGCCGCTTCCTCGGGAACCGACCTGAACGGTGCCGCCGCCGTGAAAGCATGCCGCGATATCAAACGCCGCTTACGGCAATTCGCTGCCAGCCGGTTGGCAGATGTCGAAGCCGGCCTCGGCCCCTCGGCCACGCACGTCAAATTTCGCGACGGCCACGTCTACGATAGTCGCCGGCCGACGCATCGCATCGACTTTGGACAACTGTGCGCAGAAGCCCGCCGCGAGCGAGTAGATTTAGGGGCCCGCGCCTTTTACGCCACACCCGGCGTCGATTTCAATCGTGAAACAGGGCAGGGCACGCCGTTTTTCTACTTCACGCAAGGCGCCGCGGTCGCCGAAGTGCTAGTCGATCGATTCACAGGCGAGCTACGCGTGCCGCGCGTCGACTTGCTGATCGACATTGGCCGCTCGATCAATCCCGGCGTCGATCGCGGCCAGGTTATCGGTGGTTTTATTCAAGGCCAAGGCTGGGTGACCACTGAAGCATTGGTCTACGATGCCAAAGGCGACTTGCTTTCGCATTCACCAACGACATACAAAATCCCGGCGATAACTGACGTCCCCGAGATCTTTAACGTCGCGACGTTCGACAACAACGACAACGTGCGAAACGTTTACCGCAGCAAAGCGGTGGGCGAACCCCCGTTGATGCTCGGAATCGCGGTTTGGACAGCTGCACGCAATGCGCTCGCGTATGTATCGGCCGAAGCGTCGTCCGCACTAAGCCTTCCCGCCACCGGCGAAGAAATGCTGCGCTGTTTGACGCTGGCGATGGCCGCACGTCGATCCACAACCACGTCAAAGGTCTCTAACGGCGTGACCGTATCTCACTAGGAAATAAGGTCGCTCCCGCCGCTGACAACTTCGAATCATCGTCTCGCTCGGTGTCCGTCCCCAGCTACTTATGCCCACACCTCACGGATTTGTCGAACGCCTGGCCGAGTTGTCGCAATCCGGCGTTCCGTTCGTGTGCGTCACAATGGTTGATGCCGTCGGCAGCACACCGCAAGATACCGGCAGCAAAATGCTCGTGGCGAGCGAGGGTCTGGTAAATGGCACGGTAGGCGGTGGCCGGGTCGAACACAAGGCAATTGAAAAGTCTCGCGAAATGCTCGCGCAGCCCGTCGGCCAAGCACCGCTGACCGAACTGGTCGAGTGGAATCTAAAGCGCGATGTCGGCATGACCTGCGGCGGCACGGTCAAACTGTTCTTCGAGACGTACAATCACAGCGACTGGCGAATCGTCGTGTTCGGTGCCGGTCATGTTGCGAGCGAAGTCGTAGGTTGCCTTGGCCGACTCGATTGCCACATCACGTGCGTTGATTCACGCTCGGAATGGCTCGACCGCATCCCGGCTGCCGGGCGGCTCCGCAAAATCTGCGTAGCGGAGCCACGGCAACTCGTGACTCAACTCTCCGATGATTCGTTCGTCGTCTGTATGACAATGGGCCACGCCACCGATCGCCCAATTTTAGAAGAGATATTTAAGCAGCAACGAAAGTTTCCCTTCCTCGGCGTCATCGGGAGCAAGGCGAAGCGAACTGTCCTGCTGAAGGAGCTCGTGGCCGCAGGTATATCGCCCGAACAAGCCAATGCGTTTGAATGCCCGATCGGCCTCGAACTGGGCACAAATCAGCCGGGCGAGATCGCGATCAGCGTCGTGGCGCAGCTTATTCAAAAGCGCGACGAATGGCGATCCGCCATAAAAACTTAGCGTCCCCTCCTGGTTTGATCGACTAAGCGATCGTCGGAACCACAAACTGCTCTCGATATTCTCGATGCAGATACTTATTCGCCCGATCGGCGCCATCGCCGACGAATTTCTGCTTTTCGCTATCAAATTCGAGCGTCGGCCCAAGCTCAAACTTTGAATTCTTGAGGTCAACCGAATTCTTTTTGAGATGCCCTTCGATCAATGCTACCAGATCGTCCCATGGCTTGTAGTCTTTGCGGACCGCGAGCGCTTGCTCGTGGTTGTAGTCGCCGCCAGCCCGGCGAGCCGCGTCCGCCAAATTGCACCACGCCGTCGATTGGTGCCCGATCTGCACCTCCGCATTGAGCTTCGTGCGATCGTGAGCAAAAACGGCATCTACGAAGTTGCGCTGATAATGCGCACCCCAATCGCCCTTAAATTTGCGAATGACGTTACCTTTGACATCGCGTGCCGAGCCTGATCCGCGACCACCTTCGTAATACCCGTTTTCGCAATGGATGACATAGCCCGTGGCAACGTCATCAACTTTGAGACCGCGGCTTCCCGGTCCATTCGCCAAATTGCTCAATCCAAACAAAATGGGAGTCGAACCGGTGTCATAATACGCGAAGCACACATTCGGCGTTTCCCCCGCATCATCCCATACGACCCGTCCGCCAGCGACGGAAATCTTTTTCGGGAAAGGACACTTGTCGAGCAGCACAACATTCACGGCATCATCGAGCACGTGAACGCCCCAATTCCCCATCTCGCCGTTGCCCGTGTTCCAATCCCAATGCCAATCGTAGTGCAACTTATCACGATAGATCGGTTGATCACGCGCGGGGCCAAGCCACAAGTCATAGTTTACGGTCTTCGGGATTTCGAGCGGCGTCGCTCGTTTGCCGATCGGTTGCCGGGGACCGAAACGGCACACCTGCGCGTATTTGATCGGACCCAACTCTTTTTTCTCGTGTAAGAATTCTTTTAGCTCCGCCTGCAACGGGTCTGATCGCTGCTGCGTTCCAAGCTGCACGATGCGATCGTAATGCCGCGCCGCGGCCACGACCTGCTGGCCCTCCCAATGGTTGTGCGAAAGCGGTTTTTCGACATACACATCCTTGCCTGCTTTCATCGCCCAAATTGCCGCGAGCGCGTGCCAATGATTGCACGTAGCGATCACGACCGCGTCGATATGGCCGTCATCAAGCAACTTACGCAAGTCGCCATACTTCTTCGCGTCCGGATATTTCTTCGCCGTATCGTCCAAACGCTGTTCATCCACATCGCACAACGCAGCGATCCGCACATCGCTCAGCTTTTTGAAATTCGGCAGCAGCTCATTCGCCCGACCGCCCGCGCCGATGAAGCCCACGTTCAACTTTTCGTTGATGCTCTTTGCGCGAACTGGTTTGACCAGTAACGCTGCTCCGACGGCAGCCGATTGCTGTAAGAAGAAACGACGATTCATGCCTGCCATATTTGCCTGCCCTGCTTTACGAAAAAAAGTCGGCGGGAATCGAACGGCCCCAAATCCGGTGACCACGATTTGGCGTGTCCCTCGACTTTTAAGATAGCAGGTGATCGACGGCACGAACAAGTTTCAGCCGTTGGAGGCTGTTTTTGCGCGCAAACCGCCGAAATTAAGCTTCAGCTGCCTTCAGCACCGTATCTGCAACACGGCCACTTCCGCCCCGATTCACATCGCCAACTCTGTCGAAATCGCCACGCAACGCCTTAAGGGCATTTCGCTCGCGGTCAATTTCGGCTGCGGTTCGAAACCCGAGTCGCCGAAAGACTGGTAGTGGCGGGCACCAACCCTGGACCGCGTGCTGCAACAAAAACGCGCCCACGATCGCCGGCAACGCGAACCAGCGGCGATTCGCCGATACTCCCAGCCCAGCGCCAATCAGCACCGCACTCGCGGCATTCGCTTCTAGCACGCGCTCGATATCCCATTCCGCATCGAGCTCATCAAGCCGACGTTGAATCGCAGTCGGCCCAGCGTGCCGTAGCTGCGTAATGCTTTGTTCCGTTTGACGGCGAATGCGGTCATTTGCAGACACCGAACTGTGAAGCGGAACGCGGTCGACTGTCGTGGGGAACATAACATCCTCGCCTGCTTGATGCCCGATTGATTACCAACCAAACGCAACAACCGCAAACAGCGTGCCACAAATTCGCACACACAACCAACCATCTTGGCTTACCGACTTAATCTGGGAGCCAATACATCAATAGTCTTATAGCCGCCACCGACATTAGCTGCATTGAACTCACATTGCCACAAAATGTGAGTCGCCAAATAACCGCGCCGCTCTATTTGACAATAGTCGGCTATCTGTCGATAGGTATTTCGCCGATATTGGCCTGCAGATCATCGACCGAAGTATCGGCGGCGATCGGAAAGTGGTCGCATGCACCATCCCCTGGCGTACAAACGTCCACAGTTAGCCAAAGAGCTAACTGAAGAACTGCCCGCTACCCGTCGGCGCGAACGCATTCTTGTAATGTTCGATCACCGGTTCGTGCGCACCGGTCGTCCACATAACGGCCACTACATCAAATCGCGCAGCGTTCTGAAGTAGTTGCTTCGATTTCAGATACGCAAGCGCCGCTTGCGTCATACGGCGCTGCTTCGTGGCATCGATCGCTTCCGTCGGATGACCGGCATCGCCGGATGTTCGTGTCTTCACTTCAACGAACACCACAGTCCGATCGTCTACCGCGATGATATCGATTTCGCCCAACGGCGAATCGTACCCGCGCTCGATGAGACGTAAGCCTTGGCGTTTGAGAAAACGTGCGGCCGCATCTTCGCCGCGCTGGCCGAGCGATTTCGTGCGAAAGAATCGCTGACGCAGCCAAGCGCGAAGACGGGATGCGATCGCCATACTCGGCGTAGCGAACTATTCGGCGCTGCCGTCGCGGCGGCGTTCCTTGAGCCGCACGGCCTTGCCAACGCGATCGCGAAGGAAGTACAGCTTCGCCCGGCGTACAACACCGCTGCGAACAACGACAACCTTTTCAATCTTCGGCGAGTGCAGCGGGAACTTACGCTCGACACCTTCGTTCGCCACCATTCGGCGAACCGTAAACATCTCGCGGCTGCCAGCCCCGCTGCGAGCAATCACCACACCCGTAAAAACTTGGATGCGTTCTTTCTCGCCTTCCAAGATCTTCGTGTGCACGTCGACCGTATCGCCAATGGCGAAAGTCGGAACTTCTGTTTTGAGACTGGACTTCTCCACCATCTCGAGAATTTGTTGGCTCATATTTTATTTCCTAGCAATCGCTCTTCGTTAATTGAATTATTCACCACGAAGGCACAAAGGGCACGAAGTATACAATCCAACTTGAGCTTCGTCTTTGTGCCCTTCGTGTCTTCGTGGTTAGTCTTTACTCACCCAACAGGTCCGAGCGGCGTTCCCGGGTGCGTTCGATTTTCTGTTGTTCTCGCCACCGGGCAATATCTGGGTGATTTCCGCTCATCAGCACCTCTGGCACCGTGAGCCCCCGATACTCCCGCGGCCGCGTATATTGGGCAAATTCCAATAGCGGCGGATCGCCCGAAAATGAATCTTGTTTGTTGCTCTCCTCGTCTCCCAGCACGCCCGGCACCAGCCGAACGACCGCATCCACCAACACCATGGCGGCCACTTCGCCGCCTCCCAATATGTAGTCGCCGATCGAAATCTCGTCGGGCTGCAGCAAGTCGATCGCTCGTTGATCGACCCCCTCGTAGCGCCCGCAAACCAAAACCAACCGACCTCGCTCGACCAGCTCTTCGACAATCCGCTGATCCAGCTTCCTACCTTGCGGCGTGAGCAGAACCAGGTGACCTGGCTTATCCCCCTGCCCTTGCACCGCCTCTACGCTCTCGACCACCGGCTCCGGCCGCAGCACCATTCCTGGTCCACCGCCGAACGGCCGATCATCGACTTGTCGATGTTTCCCTTGCGCCCAATCGCGGATGTTGTGCACCCGCACGTCGACAATCCCCACATCGATCGCCCGCTTCAGCAGGCTCTGACCTAAATAGCCGGAAAACATTTCCGGAAACAGGGTCAGGACGTCGATGCGCATGACCGTCGAATTTTGCAATTAGCCTTCAGTCGCAGCCGCTTCAGCCGGCACTTCCTCAGCCGCCGGTTCTGCTGCTGGTGCAGTAGCGGCAGCCTCTGCAGCCGCTGCTTCGGCGGCAATCTCTTCTTTTGTCTTCTTTGGCTTGGGCAAGCTCGCCGGCGTACCCGGATCTGGAATAGCCTTCGGCTGTCCCATCTTCTCCAACGCCGTCTTTTGAGCGGCTGCGTGCGTACCGTTCGTACCATACTTCTTAATCAGCACGCGAACGTTGTCCGAGGGCTGCGCGCCAACGCCGATCCAATAGTCCACACGCTCAGACTTGAGCAATGCGCGAGCATCCGTGTCCGGTACACGCGGGTCATATGTTCCGAGCTCTTCCAACACGCGTCCACCGCGCGGAGCACGCTTATCAATGGCACAAATCCGGAAGAACGCCTGATGGGATCGGCCCATCTTCTTCATGCGAATACGAACTGACACAAGTAACTCCTCTGGCGGCCAGCGTCCTGGCCCAACTGGATCCAACGCAATATCGGCAATGCCAAGCCGGTCAGCCTGGCGTACGAGCAAGGGAATCAACCATTTTGCCGCAAAAGGGGGCGTTTCGGCAAGCCCTGAAGTTCGCGGAGAAAGCCTAAAACCTGAATGCTCAAGCCGGCTGATTGCCATCAGCCGCAGGGCGCTAGCCCCCGGTTTCCCTGGCGGTGCGAGATTGCCAGACACCCTGATCGTCCCCACCCCGCCTTTCACTCAGCGCAGACGCCGCCCCTCAAAATCCTTAGGCTAAAACCACTATGGAACTACTCTCTGTGAAGGAAGCCCGCCTGGCCGGCTCGGTCGGAAAAAATGCCACGGTCCGCGGCTGGATCCGCACCCGCCGCGATTCCAAAGGCGGTTTTAGCTTTTTGGAAGTCAACGACGGCTCCTGCCTCTCCAACATCCAGGTCGTCGCCGACGCCAAACTCCCCAACTACGAAGCGGAAATCCGGCACCTCTCCGCCGGTTGCAGCGTCTCCGTCCGCGGTGAGGTAAAAGCCTCCGGCGGCAAAGAGCAGGCGACGGAAATACACGCCGACGAAGTCAAAGTCTACGGCTGGGCGGATCCCGAAGAGTACCCACTCCAGAAAAAGCGCCATACCTTCGAAAAGCTCCGCGAATGGGCACACCTTCGCCCTCGCACCAACACATTCGGCGCAGTCGCCCGCGTCCGCAATCGCATCTGCCGCTCGATCCACGACTTTTTCCAGGAAGATGGTTTTCTTTACCTGCACTCGCCGATCATCACCGCCAGCGATTGCGAAGGCGCCGGCGAAATGTTTCGTGTGTCGACGATCGACCCCGCAAAACCGCCACGCAACGACAAAGGCGACGTCGACTACACGCAGGACTTCTTCCAGCGTCCTTCGTTTTTAACCGTCTCCGGACAGCTCGAAGGTGAAATCTACGCCACTGCCCTCGGCAAAATCTACACGTTCGGCCCCACGTTCCGCGCCGAGAACTCGAACACTACACGCCACCTCGCCGAATTCTGGATGGTCGAACCCGAAGCTGCATTCTTCGACCTCGACGACAATATGGCCCTCGCCGAGCGGTTTCTGAAGCGCATCGGCCGCGATGTGCTCGCCGACTGCCAAGAAGACCTGAAGCTCTTCGCCGAACACGTTGATAAAGTCGTCATCGAGCGGCTCGAAGGCGTCGTCTCCAAACCATTTCGCCGCCTCAGCTATACCGAAGCCGTCGAAATTCTCACGTCGTCTGGCAAGCAGTTCGAATACCCCGTCGAATGGGGCCACAACCTGCAGGCCGAGCACGAACGCTACCTCGCCGAAGAGAAATTCAGCGAGCCGCTGATCGTTCACGACTACCCCGCCGCAATTAAACCGTTCTACATGCGCGTCAACGACGACGGCAAAACGGTCCGCGCGATGGACGTACTCGTCCCCGGCGTCGGCGAAATCATCGGCGGCAGCCAACGCGAAGAACGCCTCGATGTCCTTGAAGCCCGCATGGATGCCCAGCACCTCAACAAACAAGACTACTGGTGGTACCTCGACCTCCGCCGCTTCGGCACCGTGCCCCACTCCGGTTTCGGCCTCGGCCTCGAACGCATGGTGCAGTTCGTAACAGGCATGGCGAATATTCGCGACGTAATTCCATTTCCGCGCACGCCTGGCAACGCCGAGTTTTAGTCGCGCTGCCTCCTCAAACGCCCGCCATTAAAACGGGCGGGGGGTTCCGCGCAGAACGATTTTAACGATTGCCTTCTCACAACCGGACAATCTGCCGCATCGCTCCGTCCACTTTCTTCGCTCGATTTGCAACTCGCCAAACCCTGACCTACCTTTTCAATGGCAGGTGTGATTCACTAGCGCGGCTCGTGAACTACACACGCCACACTTTTCTCACAATCTTTTCTGGCGGGCACAAGGCAGAGCGGTTCGTAGGCGGCGGCCATGGCCCTCGCACTGCGCACCCTCCAAGGTCATGGCTTCCACGCTTTCCACAGATGGCGATGCGTTGCGAGATTCGTTCCTCGCTTGGCACAGCGAGCGCGAAGCAATCGATGGCCAGCTGAGCGAATCGCTCGAAGCCCTCACAGCCTATCAAACACATCTCGACGAATGGCAGCAGAAGTTGGCCGACGAGCGTGCCAGGCTTCAGGACGCAAGCGACCAGCTGCTACGTGACCGCGAAGAACTGGAAACCGCAGCCGCTGACTTCCAAGCAGCGCAGGCTTCCGGCTCTGCCGCGCACGAGGAAATCGAAAGCGAACGAGCTGCCCTCGAAGCAACGCGCGGTGAACTTGAACGCACTTTTGAGCAACTGCAAACGGCCCATGAAGCAATCGAGCGCGATCGCGATGAACTTCGCGCCGCCCGCGAACAACTGGAGTTGGATCGCGAGCTCCTCGACATCAAATGCGCCGAACTCGAGCAACATCGGGCGGATGTCCTCGCGGTCCAAGCGGAAACTGAGGCCGCCAGCGCCGAACTAGCGGCAGCTCGCTTGCAATTTGAAAACGACCGCGACAACACGCAAAGCGTCATCGTCGAACTTGAGCAACAACGCAGCGAACTCGAGGCGTCGAAAGAGCAGCTTGATACTAGCTGGAACGACCTCCGCGCTGCTCGCGGTATGATCGAACAAGAGCGCGAAGAATTGCGGGCCGAACGCAATCAGCTCGAACGCGATCGGGCGGAAGTCGAAAAAGGACACTTCGAAGCGTCCGCGACACTCACCGCCGAACTCAACGCCGCCCGCGACAAGATTCAGCGCGCTCACATCCAACTTGCTCGGCCGCACTGACGAGCTCCGAACGCTCGACAATCGTCGCGCCGAAGCGGCGACCGAAGCCGAACTGGCCCACGCTCGCGAAAAAGAATTGAAGGCTGCTCTCGACGAGCACAAACGCACAGCGGAACAAGAACGGCAGCACTGGAAAGAAGAGCTACGCCAACTCCGCGAGTTGCTCCAACGCCGTGTGGAAAACCATACGTCAGATGACCAAGCCCGCGCCGCAGGCACGAACCCCGCCACGACTGTCCCGACCGTGCATCCAGTACCGATTTCACCCACCGTGCGATCTGCGTCCACCAGCAGCGGTGCCCACGTCATCCCGCGAGAAAACCCGGTACTCGGCTCGATCGTGCAACAGTTCGATAAACTTCGCCAGCAACGGGCTTCGGATCGCTCCGGAAACAAGGGCAAATAGCGTACGATCACCATGCGAAGCAATCTTTTCAACAACGCCTGTAACTTTTCGCAGTGGCTCAGCGCCGCCATCGCCGCGACAGTATTCGCGTGCGGACTGCTGTGGCAAAGCGCTAGCCTCCTAGGCGGCGGCGCTGCCGTGCTGTGCATCGTGCTTCACCAATTCGGAAGCGCCTCGGCCGTTCAGGAACCACCTCGCCAACGCGAGCGCCGAAATCCTCGTGCCGCCAATGACGAACAATCGCCGCCTGAGTCGCCGCGCGTACTCGAACAACTGCAAGCCAGCCCATCGTCACTCAGCACGGATGGATTGGTCGACGAGCTACTCGCCACGCGACGCTACGCACTCCTTCTGCGTCCAGAAACCAAACAGCACCTCACGCAAATGCACATCGTGCGGGCGATACGCCAGCTCGACGAAAGCATGGCCCTCGTCCCCGCCGGCCGCGTACTGCTAGGCCAGCTTGCCGAACAGTCGCATTCCGCGTGTGGCCCGACCGATTCCGATGCGAAGCTGATCGAACGCAATCTCGTAAGCGTTGAACCCGTATACCTCGACCGCTTTTGCGTCACAAACGAAGATTTCCAGCGATTCGTAGATGCCGGCGGCTACGAACAACTCGAATTCTGGCACGAAGAAGCGCTGCCAGCGCTGCTCGATTTCGTTGATCAAACCGGCATCCCCGGACCGCGCTATTGGGCCGACGGCCAATATCCGGGCACCGAGGGACGGCTCCCGGTGGTCGGTGTCAGCTGGTACGAAGCTTGGGCCTACGCCCGCTGGGTCGGCAAACGTTTGCCGACCGACGCTGAATGGACCAAAGCCGGCGCGTGGCCCGTTGAGTCGGCCCCAGGTCGCATCGCGCAGCGCCGTTACCCGTGGGGTGAATCGTTCGACGTGCGTCGTGCCCACTTGTACGGCTCCGGCGAACGAGGTCCCGTCGCAGTCGAAGAGTATTCTGGCGGCACCAGCGTGGGTGGCATTCACCAACTCATTGGCAACGTGTGGGAATGGACCTCCACGCCACTCAACGAATTGAGCGACTCTACGCTTCACGTCTCCGAAGCCGTGATGAGCATCCGCGGCGGCGCGTTCGACACCTACTTCGAAAACCAAGCCACTTGTCACTTCCAAAGCGGCGAGCAATCTCTTTCTCGCCGCCGTAACATTGGATTCCGACTCGCGCTACCGATGTGCGATTTAGAACCCAACAACGACACCGATTCGCAATCGCCGGCAACGACTTCAGATCACGAGTCAACCAGTGACCTGGAACCCGCATTAGCTTCGATATAGACCTGCCCTGCATCTCGCACCCTGCATCCATACTATGTCTCACCTTGCCCAAATGCCGCTCGAGTCGTACTTGCTCGCCGAGCAAGCTGCGCCGATCGCCTGTCTTGTCTGCGATCACGAAAACTGCGTCTCCGCCGCCCGCTGCCGGAATTGCCAATCGCCGATGTCGCTCGCGCACAATGTACACTCGGTAAAAAACCGGCCGCACATGATCGCGGTCATCGGTGCCAGCGGTGCCGGCAAGACCGTATACCTCGGCCTGCTGATGGACCTGCTCACGCGGCACGTCGGCCTGCTCCGGTCGACCGCGCGCGGGCCAATGTCGATCTCGCTGCAGCAAACGACTACCACCGCCCTTGCCACGGGTTGGTTCCCGGAGAAAACCGTTACTACCCCCGAACAATGGCATTGGGTTCATTGTCAATTCAATTGCCGGCGACGTCGTCGGCCGTTGGAGTTGGTAATCCCAGATATTTCGGGCGAAGCACTCGCCATCGAAACGGAACGCGCGAACCGTTACCCGGCCATTCGCTCTTTGTTGGCGAAATGTGCCGCCGTGATGGTTGTCGCGGACGCCGAGCAGCTTCAGTCGGGCGATCATTCGCAAGATTTCACTACGCTAAAAATACTTTCGCTAATCGGTGAACTCAATGAAGAACGAGCGCGTAATCGTCGTAAGCGTGGCGCCGAGCGCCGGCCGCTTGCGCTTGTGCTCACAAAAAGTGACAAGTGCGATGGCCTGCAGGAAAATCCTCGCGAGTTCGCCGAAGGCCACGCCGCGGCCTTGTGGGCCGATTGCCGGTCGCGCTTCCCTCGGAACGAAGTGTTCGCTTGTTCGGTAACTGGCGCGACGGCGTATCGCGACAGTTACGGTCGACGCCAAGCGGTGCCATTGCGCGTCGAGCCTCACGGCATAATCGAGCCCTTTGGTTGGTTGATGACGGAATTGGATGAGAACTGGAACAAACCGGGAGTTGCGGCCCGGCTCTGTGGACGTTAAATCGATGAACACAAGCGAACACGAACGAATCGATGCGGGTTGGTCGCAACCTGTGCCGATCGTTGCGCCTAGGCAGAACGCCGCTGCGCACGACTGGCCGCATCCGCATCGCTCTTACTACACTGAAGCAGAACTCGATCCTACGGCTCGGCTCGAGTGGTTGGATGACCTGATGTTCGCCGCCATTGATGGCGACCCCGTTGCGCTCGATTACGCGGCCGACGCGTGGCACAAAACCCGCGACGAGTTGGGGGACATCGCCCTCGAAGAGTCGCGTCTGCAGTACATGCGGCGTGCCCAAACGGTGTGGCACGACTTGCGTGAGCAGCCCAATCACCCGCCGCACAAGGTGTTTGCGGCGATTGAGATCATATCGCTGCTGGCGATTAAGGCTCACTAGCCAAATTCGCGGTGACGCGGTCATATCGTTGCGCCTTGATGTGCGTCCATGGATTCGAGGAATTGCTTGAATAGGTAATGGCTGTCGTGGGGGCCGGCGGAGGCTTCGGGGTGGTATTGCACGCTATAGGCCGCGAAGTCGCGGTGGGCGAGGCCTTCGATCGTGTTGTCGTTCAGGCTGCGGTGGGTTACGCGCAGGAATTTCGGCAGCGAATCTTCGGCGACGGCGAAGCCATGATTCTGCGATGTGATTTCGACGGCACCCGTGTCTAAATTCTGCACGGGGTGGTTCGCGCCGCGGTGGCCGAACTTCAGCTTGAAGGTTTTCGCACCGCAGGCGAGACCGAGGAGTTGGTGGCCGAGGCAGATGCCGAAGATTGGCTTCTTACCGAGGAGGCCGCGAATGGTGCGGATGGCGTATTCGAGGGGTTCGGGGTCGCCGGGGCCGTTGGAGAGGAAGACGCCGTCGGGGTCGTGGCTCAACACTTCTTCGGCGGTGGCGGTGCCGGGTAGGATCGTGACGCGGCAACCCTGGTCGATCAGGTGGCGCGGGATGTTCCACTTCATGCCGTAGTCGAGAGCGATTACGTGGGGGCTGGGGGCTGGGGACTGGGGGCTTGCAAATTGAGCTTCGGCGGTGCGCGAGTGGCCGTCGAGGTGGGTCCATTCGCTGAGTGGTTGGTCCCACACGAACGGTTGGTCGGGGAGGACTTCGCTAACGAGGTCGCGGCCGACAAGGCCGGGGCTACTCTTCGCTTTTGCGACGAGGCTCGCGTCATCTAAATCGGTCGTCGAGATGATGCCTTTCATTGCGCCGCCGGAGCGGAGGCGGCGGACCAGGGCTCGGGTGTCGATGGATTCGATCGCCACGATGCCGTGCTCGACGAGGTATTCGCTGAGACTTTTTTCGGAGCGGAAGTTACTTTGCGAGCGGCTGTGTTCGCGGACGATGAAGCCGGCAAGCTGTGGTCGGCCGCTCTCGACGTCTTCGGCGTTGACGCCGTAGTTGCCGATTTGCGGGTAGGTCATCGTCACGATTTGCCCGCGGTAGCTGGGGTCGGTGAGGATTTCCTGGTAGCCGGTCATCGAGGTGTTGAAGCAGACTTCGCCGTCGGTTTCACCGGGAGCGCCGATGGAGGTGCCGGTGAATACGGTTCCGTCTTCGAGAGCGAGTTTGGCGGGAGAGGGCATAAGGGGGAGTGTGGAGTGTGGAAGGGGGAAGGTAATTGTTGTTAGTTGTTAGGAGTTAGTTGCCGAGTGATTGCGGTTGGTTCGCGCGGTGGGTTTTGCTCGTGGGATAGGGGTCCCACAAGTGGGTGCAAAACTCGGTGGGTATTGCGCCGTCGCGCTTGATGGTTTCTTGGGAATTGCAGGCTCGATGTATAGGTCGGTGGTGCAAAACTCTGTGAATTGATGTTCGTTGATTTCGGTCAGTGGATGGTCTGCGTTGGGCTTAAGGTCGTCGTCGGTGATTGGGCGGAAGTCGCCGTCTTTTTTCGCACGTAATCGCATTTTACCTAACGGCTAAGGCCTAAATCCTAATGCCTCCGTGTTACCACAGAGCGCGGCCAAAAACGAGATGGTAGGTTGCAGAAAGTGGCGCGGCCAAAAATTGGGGCTAGGCACACGTACTTTAAGAAGTCTCACGCAGAGGCGCGGAGGCCGCAGAGGAAGGCGTGCAATGCTGAGTTCTGAATGGTCGCGGAATTGTGGCGGTGGTATGCTGAGGTTTATGGAAACAAGTTCGCAATTCTTGCCGCCGGAGATTGAGGCGGCAGTTGAAGCGCAGCATGGCGGGCCTGTCTCTGTATCGGGCCAGCATGGCAAGTACGTCGTTATGAATGCCGACGTGTATGGCGGCGTGCTGGATGCGACGCCGGATGAACTTGCCGATTCTGTGGCGGCGATCAAGAGGAGCCTCGCGCAAGCTGCAGCCGGGCAGTCGCGGGATGCTGACGAGGCATTTGACGAGCTTGATGCCCGTTATGGCTCGTAGACGGACATGGCTGAATCTTTGATCTCAGCCAAACGTCACACTGCCGCTTTTCTAAAGCGCCCTCGTTTTATCGCGACGTCGAGGGCATGTAGCGATGATGATGCAGGAATATTTATCTTATCGGAGAAAACAAACACTTCGCGACCCGTGTACACTCGGTTTGCATTGTATTGCAAGTCGTAAAGGAAAAAGCGTCGCTTGGAGTAGAGCTTCAGGATAGGTCGCGCGTTGTCGTACGAGACAATCCAGCGTCGCGTCATCTTTCGTTGAATTGTCTTTGCGAGCCGAGCATGATCATCGGGCTGATAGTGATCAAAGTAGAGTCGTCGAGCGCGATCATAATACGGCGGATCACAATAGACCAATGTTTGTCGCGGAAGATCGGCAATGTAATCGCAGATATAGTCTTCGGCATCATCGTTTCTAATTGAAATCTGCTTCTTCTTCGACGCGATCGCCTCGATACGACGAACAAGTTCGGTTCGAGGATAACGAGCGTCTATCCGCCATCTACCTGTCTGTTTCAGGCCGCCAATTACTCCACCAGACGGTATGCCCGAGCGATTGCAGCGATTAATGAAGAAGAAACTGAACGCCACATCAAGCGGCTCGTGCATTCTATGCTGTGCGAGTATGGCTTTCTGCCGTCGCCACTCCGCGACAGTCAATGAAGCTCGCAACACACGTCGGCAGAATTCGTCGGTCTGTTTCAGTATGCACTTCCAGAAACAGTAAACGGGATATGACGAGTCGTTCAGATGTATGTGGCTCGATTTTCCCGCCAACAGCATTTCGATCGCTACACCGGCCCCGCCAGCGTACGGTTCGACATAGTGTCCATCGACGATTCCATTCTCCGCGAGCACCTCGCTAATGAACGGAGACAATCGTTGCTTACCGCCCGGATAGCGCAACGGCGTTTTGTAGCGATACATGGACCACTCCTTCGGTCACGATGCTCATTTGACCAGATGCACAAAACTACGAATTCATAGCCTCAAGCAATGGAAAGACGTTGCCAAACATTGAACAGATATCCGAAGCATTCGTTGAGAAACTCGTGTTGTGAACAAGCTGGTTGAAAGAAGTTACCGATAGAATTCCTTCGTGCTTGCCTAATTCGGTCATCGCTCCATGAAGCTGCTTAACCATCGCTTTGTCAGCGTTATCTTGAGTTAAGTGTTTGGTAATTTCTCGCAACAGGTCCGCCAACCTTTTATCTTCGCCACCCTTTTTAGTCGGCGATGGACCTCCTAATTTTGAGTGATCGGCACAATACGCCTTTGCGGATAACTCGAACGTGCTTCGGAGAACAAAGCAAAAAGCGTGCGGCGTTTTCCTAATATTTAGGCGCTTCATTTCATCTAAAAGAGTTACGATCTTATCCCGGTGTTTCCCGACGGGTTTGAAGCTTTTAAGTTTCCTCAGGACGCTTTCAGGATCGGTAATTGATACCGCCTTGGTTTTAGCGTTATTCGCAGCCTGCGTTTTTCCGCTTGCATTGCTACCACTAGCCGTCTTGGCACCTGCATTTGGCTTCGAAGTTGAATTGGCACCTTTCGAGGATGTAGGTGGCGGTGCAGGGATGGCGTACCTCGAATCGGCTACGTCCTCTTTTGGGTCTCGCAACTCTTGAAAACCGAGAGTTTCGCATCCAATGTCGTACAGTGCTTGCTCTAATCCCTTTCGATGTAGCACGCTCTTGGGATATTGGTCGGCGAGATCGCGAGATGTCGTCGCGCCTAGTCGCGGAGCCCATTTCTTCATCGCCTCCTCTAGGACGGTTAGAGGATATGCACCTGCCCACAGTTCTTTTTGGTGCTCTGATAAGTTTCGACCGACTTTCAGATATTCTTCGAGCAGGTCAATCGCTGGTTCGTTTCCTTCAAGCATGTCTCTGTTATGACGTGCTCGCGCCACCGCTCCCCATGGATCTCTTCCCGCCTTATCGCCCTTGCCGTGTGTTAACGCAACTACTCGATCCACGGTTTTGGAATCACTAGATGGATATATGGCGCATGGGACGCTCTTATTGTCGTTCTTCCAAGTTTTAGGTTTTTGTTTGATCTCAGTGGCTATGTTGTCGGGCATCTCCATGTCACCTGACCGAATAATGCCGTGGATAAGTTTCAAAGCACCGATTCGTCGATTCCCTTCCTTCACCACATATTTTTTCGCGCCACCGCTATCGACCTCGAGAACGATGATGTTCTCCGTCATGTGGTAACCATCCAACAAGCTCTCAGTAAGTGCCCAAAACCAATCACGGTTTATCGCGATCATTGCGTGCACTGCGCGATTCGGATCGCTGCGGAGTTGTACGAAAGTTCTTTAGGTCCAAATTCAGATCTTTGATTTGCACTGATTTGACTGTAGGCATTTGTAACTGTCCTTGAGACCTCTTTTACGCTCACGGAGGGCCACGCCATATGGCGGGACATCATACCACCCGCGCACTGGAGAAGTAGGTAATCTAGCCGCGGGAACGATCAAGGTCCACATTTTCTGTGCACTGACCAGCAAACTTTCAGCGTTCAGTCACCGGCGAAATTGGGCCAGTGAGGTCTCAAAACGAAACCCCGCCGCTAGAGTCCAAGAACTGGGCTAAGATGTTCAACCGCGTTGCGGTTCAAGTCTGCTAACCTCTCCCTAAAGGATGCGGAACTGAATCAGTTCGCGTCGGCGAGCGAGACGACGACGCGTTTGCCGACGGCTTCGGCGTAGCGGACGAGGGTTTCGACGGTGGGGTTAGCGCGCTGGCCGGTTTCGAGTTTGGAGAGGGCCGAGCGGTCCATGCCGGTGAGCTCAGTGACGTCGGCCAGGCTGAGGCCTTTGGCTTCGCGGGCGGCTTTTAGTTGGCCGCACAACTTGTCGAGCTGATCGAGGCTGGCGAGGCGATCGTGGTGGCGGGCGATGAGCTCGGGCAACTCGCCCGCGACTTGGGAGCGAATCTTTTTGAGTTTTGCCGCTTCTTCGGGCGTGACTGGCTGCGTGCGTTGGATGCGTTTCATGATCGTTGCCTCCGGGGCACTTCGTACGCGGTGACGGGGTAAACCGTGTCGGGATCGATTTGTTCGTAGACGACCATCAGGTGCCGGCCCGCGGTGGTGTCGCCGAAAATTACGGGCCTGCCGGAGGAGTGGCTTATGTCTTCATCGGTCGGGTTGTCGAAAATCTCTTCGACTTCTTCCTTGGTGACACTGTGCTCGCCGCAATGTTGCACGTGCCCTCGGGATCGTCGTCCAGATCCCAGATAATGGAGTCGAACGCCATAATCCCATCTCAAGGGATGTTGTATTATAATACCACACAGAAAGGCTCGCGTCAAGTCCGCATGTTAATCGAAGGGTTAGCGGAAATCACCAATCACGCCGAAGCGAGGACGCCTTTGTGCGAGTTTTTCGCCGCGGCGAATCTTCGGTCGGGGAATATCGCCAATAGAAAACGAACCCTCACCTAACCTCTCCCTAGAAGGGAGAGGAACCGAATGGGCTACTGCTTCTTGCGTTTGTAGGTGACGAGGTAGAGCTTGGTGCCTTCGGTGGTTTTGAATTCTTTGGGGCGGGCCTGTCCGGAGAGGTCGTAGCAGATGCGGAGGGTGTCGGCATCTAGCTCGTAGATGGCGGGTAAGGTTTTGCCCGCGTTGGGGACTTTGACGCCGTTCACCATGACTACGTGGCCGAAAATTGGAGCTGCATACGGTCGATGAAGACATTTCGCACGGAGGCGCGGCTTCTGTCAGCGAGCAGATGAAAATCTGGTTAGGGTGGCATGAAATATTCGTTTGCGGTGTAACGAGGTTGCTACAATGCTTGCACCGAAATCCATCCGCAATGTGCTGGAGCAAATAAGATGGCTGCGAACCGCCGGCGATTCTGTGGCGTTGTGGCGTTGACTGTTGTGATCGCAAGTGTTTCCGCCTGGGACCAGGCGAAGGCGACGGATGGGGGTGACGGGCGATTGTCGGCCGACTCTGGTGGCAGGCCTGCGCCGAATGTGATCGCGGCGGTAGGAGGCGGGGCAGGCGATGCGCGATTGCGGGACACAAAACCTGGGATCGTGCAGACGAATGGCGCTGTGGGTTCGGCCAGCGCGACGACAACGATTCCCGGTAATCAGCTTCCGGCGCCCGACCCAAAATTTGGGGGCGTAATCAAAGAGAACGCGGCGCAATCGAAAGCGTGGTGGGCGCCCCGCGTGGTTCCGCCGAAAAAAGCGCCGAATGTGCTTCTGATTATGACGGATGACGTCGGGTTCGGCGCGCCGAGCACGTTTGGCGGCGTTATTCCGACGCCCGCGCTCGATCGCATTGCCAAGGCGGGCCTGCGCTACACTCAGTTTTGTTCCACTTCGCTGTGCTCGCCCACCCGGGCGGCGCTGATCACGGGGCGCAATCATCATTCGGCTGGATTTGGCGTAATCTCGGAACAATCCACTGGATTCCCTGGCTACAACAGCATCCTGGCGAAAGACAAGGCGACCATCGGCCGGATTTTGTTGGACAATGGTTTTGCAACCTCATGGTTTGGCAAAGACCACAACACGCCAACATTTACAGCGAGCCAAGTCGGGCCGTTCGACCAGTGGCCGACCGGCATGGGCTTCGAATACTTCTATGGCTTTGTCGGAGGTGACACGAGCCAGTGGCAGCCGAACCTGTTCCGAAATACCACGGCCATCTATCCCTACATAGGCAAGCCTGGCTGGAATCTCACGACGGCGCAGGCCGACGACGCGATCAGTTGGATGAACCAGATCAACCAAATTGATCCCAGCAAGCCGTTCTTCTGTTATTACGTGCCTGGTGGTACCCACGCGCCGCATCACGCGACGCCGGAGTGGATCAAAAAGATCAGCGACATGCACCTGTTCGACAAGGGCTGGAATGCGCTGCGGGCGGAAATCTTCGCCAATCAAAAACGGCTGGGTGTGATTCCAAAAGACGCCAAGATGACCCCATGGCCGAAGGAATTGCTCAAAGAATGGGACCAATGCACTGACGACGAGAAAAAGATGTTCATTCGCCAAGTGGACGTGTATGCGGCGTATCTCGCGTACACGGATCATGAGATTGGGCGAGTGATCCAGGCCGTAGAGGACATGGGCAAACTCGATAACACGCTGATCATCTATATCAGCGGCGACAACGGCGGCAGCGTCGAAGGCACGTTGCTCGGTACTCCCAATGAAGTCGCTTCATTCAATGGCGTTAACGTTCCCGTTAAGGACCAGCTTGAGCACTTTTACGATGTGTGGGGCAGCGACCAAACGTACAACCACATGGCGGTGCCGTGGTCGTGGGCGTTTGATACGCCGTTCAGCTGGTCGAAGCAAATTGCCTCGCACTTTGGTGGCGTTCGCCAGGGCATGTGCGTGTCGTGGCCGGGGCACATTGATGACGTCGGTGGCATCCGCAACCAGTTCCATCACGTGATAGACGTTGTGCCAACCATTCTAGAGGTGTGCGGCATTCCCGCGCCGCAACAGGTCGATGGAATTGCGCAAAAGCCGATTGAAGGAGTGAGCTTTGCGTACACATTCGCCAAAGCGAACGCGAATGCGCCCTCCACACACAAGACGCAGTATTTCGAGATGATGGGAGATCACGCGATTTACCATGAAGGCTGGATCGCCTGCACCAAAGTGATTCGTCCGCCCTGGGAAATTGTCGGGCCCGTCAATCAAGATCCGTTCAACAACGTGAACTGGGAATTGTACGACCTGAGCAAGGATTGGACGGAGTGTGACAATGTCGCGGCCAAGTATCCCGGCAAATTGAAAGAGTTAGAGAATCTGTTCTTGAAAGAAGCGGAAAAGTATCAAGTGCTGCCGCTCGATGCTTCGGTGGCCACGCGCTTGGTGGCACCGCGACCGAACATCACGGCCGGAAGAAAAGAGTTCGTCTATACAGTTCCGATGACCGGCATCCCGCAAGGCGATTCGCCATTGTTGCTCAACACGTCGTACACAATTACGGCCGACGTCGAAATTCCCGAAGCGGGCGCCGAAGGAGTTCTGCTCACTTCGGGCGGAAGGTTCGGCGGTTACGGGTTTTACTTGCTCAAGGGCAAGCCGGTATTTCTCTGGAACCTGGTAGACCTCAAGCGAATTCGCTGGGAAGGCCAGGATACGATCCCGCCGGGCAAGCATACCATCGAATTCGACTTTAAATACGACGGTCTGGGTGTCGGCACACTCGCTTTCAATAGCCTAAGCGGCGTCGGCGGCAAGGGCACGGGAGTGCTAAAAGTTGACGGCAAGGAAGTAGCCAAGCAGTCGATGGAACATACCGTGCCACTCATTTTGCAATGGGATGAGACGTTCGACATTGGCTCGGACACCGGTACATCGGTGAACGACAAGGATTACGAAGTGCCGTTCGCGTTCACGGGCAAGCTCAACAAACTCAAGCTCGTGCTAGATCGTCCGAAGCTCTCGCCCGAAGACATTAAGAAATTGGAAGGCGCTCAGCGGAACAATCGAGTCAGCGAGTAAGGGTCTTGGCGATGTCGAAACTTCGATCGTAAAAGCTCGCTTACCTAGAGTGGAGCAAACCAACTCATTGCTACTGCCCTTGCTCTCGGGCGAAGTTCAGTCGCCCGTGCTCGGTTGCTCTCGTCCTAGCCTCTTCCTAAAGAGAGCGGGATTCGATCCGTTTGCGTCGGCGAGAGAGACGACGACGCGTTTGCTGACCACCCTTCGGGCGGTGCCCGCTTCGGCGTAGTGTAACCCAGGGTACGTCCATCGGGGACTCATGACGAACCTCGCCGTGTCGAGTTTGCAACCCAGGCTACGATGTTTAACTGCGTTGCGGTACGAACGTCGCAGTTAGCGCGTTGGTACATGCGCTGCGATAACCAATCGGGCGATGCGGCGGGCGATGTCGATCGTGCTTGGTTTGCCGGTGACGACGCGAGTGACATAGGCGCCTTCGATGATCAGGCATAACTCTTGGGCCAGGGCGACTGGATTGGGGGCGCCGGCTTCGACGGCGAGATTGTAGATGACTTCTTCAATGGCCTGTTTGCCTTTGGCGGCGAGGATGTGAGCCGGTTCGTGCGGCAGAGGGAATTCCATCGAGGCGTTCACGAAAATGCAGCCGTGGAAGTCGTCGGATTCCATGATGTGTTCGACGACATCGAACAGGGCGTGAAGTTGGCCGAGCGCGGTGTTGCCGCCGCGGTCGCGGATCATGGTCTGGAAGATGTTTTGGGCCCAAGCTGTTTGTTTTTCGAGGGCCGCCAGCATGAGATCTTCTTTGCTTTCGAAGTGTTTGTAGAAGGCGGTCTTGCTGATTTCGACGTCGGAGAGGATTTGGTCGATGCCGACGCTGCGGAAACCATCGCGATAGAAACGGCGGACGGCGGCTTCGACGAGACGCTGGCGGGTGGGAGTTTTCATGAGAAGGGTGGAACGAGTGACAAGGTTGACTAGGAGTCAACCTATAAGTGTACCACGAGTCAACTTTGCGGAAGTAGAAGGTGTTCGATAATGGGTGAGGATTGAGGATGCGGGATGCAGAGGGGCAGGGAACAAGGTCCTTGTTGGGCAGGGTTTGATGCGGCCCAGTGATCAAAGTGTTTGAGCTGGAATCAAGAGGAAGGTTTTACGATGAAGAGGTTGGTGTTTTTTCTGTATGGGCTGGGGTGCTATGCCATGTTCTCCGTGGTGTTTGCGTATATGGCGGGTTTTGTCGCCAATGCGCTGGTGCCGAAATCGATCGACACGGTGGTGGAGGGGACTATTGGCACGGCGGTGACGGTTGATTTGCTGCTGCTCAGTTTGTTTGCGGCGCAGCACTCGATTATGGCGCGGCCGGGGTTCAAGCGAGTGTGGACGCGTGTTGTGCCGCAGCCGATTGAGCGGAGCACGTATGTGCTGATGTCGAACCTGGTCGTGATGTTGTTGATGTGGCAGTGGCGGGGGATTAATACGGTGGTGTGGGATGTGCGCCAGCCGGCGTTGCGGGCGGCGTTGTGGGGTTTGTTCGCCGTGGGTTGGTTGCTGGTACCGGCGGTGAGTTTGATGATCGATCACTTCGATTTGTTTGGGATCCGGCAAGTGTGGCTGCACCTGAAAGGGCGCGCGTACGAAGCCTTGCCGTTTCGGGTACCGCTGCTTTACAAGCATGTACGGCATCCGCTGTATGTCGGCTGGACGATCGCGTTTTGGGCGACGCCGACGATGACGGTGGGGCATCTTCTGTTTGCGGCGGTACTGACGGTTTATATGGGGCTGGCTGCTCAGGTTGAAGAGCGTGATTTGGTGGCGCACTTCGGTCGGCTGTACGAGGAATATCGGCGTCGTGTTCCGATGTTTGTGCCGTGGCGGAGAGGCGCGGGTGACGAAAACAGGGTTGAAGAGAGCGCGATTGCAGGCAGAGGTTAGCGCCCATTCGGCTCGGCGGGAGACTCACCCTCCCGAGCGATCGTTATGCAGTGAGGCACTAGATGGGTTCTCGCGGCGCGATGAATCCGTCCTTCGGGCTGTGCGAAAAGTAGGGCGTCAGGATCGTGATCGCTTTGTGGTGCGAGTTTTGGAAAAACTCGCCTACGTATGTTTGCGTTTATAGGTGACGAGGTAGAGCTTGGTGCCTGCGGTGGTTTTGAATTCTTTGGGACGTGCGTTGCCGGAGAGGTCGTAGCAGATGCGGAGAGTATCACCAACGAGTTCGTAGATGGCGGGGAAGGTTTTTCCCGCGTTGGGGCCTTTGACGCCTTTTACCGTCATGGCTTTTGGTTTGGCTTTGGGGTCGATGCTCCAGGTGCCTTTATCGGGGCTTCCGGCGACTAGGACCTCGTAATTGTTTTTGATCAGCTTGAGGCTGATCGTTTTCAGGATTTCGTCGGACATGGGTTTGGCGGCGAGTTCGGCTTTTGTGGGCAGCCAATCGCCTTGGAGAGTTTTTTGATCGTCTTGCGACTTATGGTCGCCGGTTTCTTCGGCGGCGCGGGCTGCGAGTGTTGCGATGAGAACGAGAACGATGGCGAGAGTGGTTTTCATGCCGCTGAGCATGATGTGGCGCCGCTTCAAATGCAAGTAGCGCGTGGTGGTTGTATCGCGCGGGTTGGGCGTAACGGAAAGAGTTGCGGTGCGGTGCGAGTTTTGGCCATCGGCAAGCTCAGGCGAGCAAAAAACTCGCCTGCTACAACTCACTCGCGCACGGTGTTTTGGCTTGGTTGCAATGCGATTCGATAACGACCAGGTCGGTATATCGTTTGCAAGCTAGGCTCGTACTCACCGTTGAGCGGTCAGCCACAAAGTCGTGGCGACTCTTGCCGCCCCTTCCGCACGGCCGCTCCGATTCGCTGCGTAGGTTGAATCGGCCAAAACGTCACTGCAAATTTTAGAAGGAGACGAAACCATGTTGAGCGTTCGAAGAACACGGGGTTGGGCGATTGTAAGCTGCCTCGCCTGTGCAGCGATGGTCATTGCGAGTGCCGCGGTCGCCAAAGACGACCAAAATTCGGACAAGGCGCAGAAGCAGGATCAGCAAAAGGCCACCGCGAGCCAAAATGCGGAGCGGTCGGAGTTGCAAACTCCGGAGGCGAAGCAGTCGGATCGGCAAGATCAGCAAGCTTCTCAAAAGGAGCAGGCGGAGAAGTCCGAACAAGCCGGCAAAACCAAAGAGAATAAGCAGGCTAGCGGCAAACATGGCGGCCACCTGGGGGTTAGCATCACCACGGACAAGGCCGAGAATGGGGTGTTGGTCGTTCAAATTCGCCCCAACACGGCGGCCCAAAAAATGGGACTTCAACGTCACGACCGCATCACGTCGCTCAATGGCGAAAAGGTGAAGTCAGCCGACAAGTTCATCTCGGAGATCAGCAGCATGAACCCCGGTGATCGAGTGGAGCTCAAAGTTGTACGCAATGGCAACGAGCGAACGATTCGAGGAGAACTCGAAGGTTATTCGGAATCGGTCGTCGAAACGCAAGGCCCGAGCGGAACGCATGAGTATCGCCAGTTCCAGAGCTATATTGATCCGAACCAGCAAAACGCGGAGCAGGCTGGTCGCGATCAAAATCTCGATCAGCGACATGAAGGCACGCAAGCCAACTATGAAAATCGTGGCAAATCGAATCAGTCGCCTAATGGCGATCTCGAAAGCCGCGTGTCGCGGCTCGAGAACGAGATCGAGCACATCGCGCAGCAGCTTGATGACCTGGTGACGAACAATAGTCACGGTCAGACAGCGAGTGCGCAAAAGACATCGTCGTCGAATACGAAGACGAAGTAGTTTGCCGATTGGAAATAGTTTCGGCGTTTGCTGGAACGATGAATGAGTGGCCGCGCTCGAACGATGAGTAGTCGTTTCGGGCGCGGTTTTTTGATGGGGTATCGAGGATCGTGCAACGCCGAGCAGTGGCCGGTGGAATATCAATCGTGTCGCAAGCGGATGTGTCGGTATTCCATTTGGCCACGGTCGCCTTCGAGGGCGATGGGGCCAGTGGTCGGGAGTTGGAGGGTATCCTCCAAGACTTCGCCGTTGCAGGTGCAGTGGGCTTTATCGCCGCGGACGGTGATTTCGAGGGCGTTCCAGTCTTGGGGTTTGTAGTGTTTGAGATTTTGGTAGGGGCCGGCCAGCGCGTAGTCGCGGCATTGGAGTTGGGGGCCGCGGAGGAAGATGCCGCTGTCGGCGTTGGGGGTAGCGCGGAAATCGAGGCGGAGGGTGAAGTCGTTGGGGAAGTCTTGGGTGGTATCTAGGCGTTGGATGCGGCGAGGTTCGCTGGGGGTGGTGACTACGAGGCGGCCGGCGATGGCGCGGAAGCGCCTGTCCGCTGAAGCGGACTCGCCATCGAAGTTCGTTTGCTTTTCTACGATGGGATAGGCGGGCATTTTTTTGTCGGCGGCGCGCCATTGTTTGATGTGGGCGCGTTCGCTTTCGCTTGTTTTGCGGTAGCCCCAGCCGGTGAGGTCGTGGCCGTTAAACAGTGGTTCGAAGCCGGGCTCGGGTTGGAAGGTGTCGGGGTCGGTTTCGATGAAGCCGAGCGTGGCGAAAAGGGGGACGAGCGCGTCGTGCCACTTGTTGTAGCCGGTGTCGTTGGGGTGGAGCAGGTCGGGGAACTCCTCTTTCTTCGCGTCGCCATCGGTGTTGGCAAAGAGCGTGTAGGTGTCGAGGATGGTGACTTGCTTAAAGTTGCGGGCGATGTCGGCGACGCGGTCGTTGATTTCTTTGATCTTGTCGGCGGGCCGCTTCATCACGGCGGACGAGGGCATTACTTTGCAGAGGATGATCGGCATGTTGGCGTTATGGGCGGTGAGGTGTTCGAGGATCAGCTTCACGTTGCCCGCGATGTCTTGGGGAGAGAGGCCGACGTCGAGGTCGTTGGTGCCGATGAGCAGCACGACGGCCTGGGGGTCGAGGGCGAGGACATCGTCGTCGAGGCGGGCGAGGATGCCGCGGGTGATATCGCCACTGATGCCGCGGTTGGCGAGTTTCAGGCGGGAGTTTTTGAATTTGCCGCGGAAGTCTTCGCTCCAACCTTGCGTGATCGAGTCGCCGAGGAAAACGATGGCGTGTTGTTGTTCAGCTTTCTCTTTGTTGAACAGCGCGCGGCGTTCGTTCCAGACTTTGACGAACCAGTCTTCATTGCGGACCGGGCCGACGCCAGGAGTGGAATCGGGATAAGTGGCGGCGGGTTCGGCAGCCGGATTTTTGGCGACAGCCGTGGGGTGAGTGAGGGTGGCCAGGCCAGAGGCGAGTAGAAGTGTGAGGATGGCGGATGGAAGACATTGCATAACAGTCGCTCCTGGGACTTAAAGATTGTGACGGTAGCACGGGGAGCGAGCAAAAGCGAGATACGGGGAAGGTCTCACGCAAAGGTATGAAGGGGGCAATAAAGGTGGCGATAGCTGCAGGCTGATAGCGGCAGGTTTGTTTCGCCATGTTCAGGCAAGTTGGAATCTGGTAGAAGCTCGTCGCATTTTTTTCGGGGCAGCCTTCGCTGCGACGAGGGATTCGCTATGAAAGTCGATCTATCACGGCGTGTGTTTATTCAAGTGGGCGCGGCGGGTTCGCTGGGGCTCGTCGCGGGGTGCGGGATGATCATGCATCCGGAGCGGCGGAATCAGCCGCCGGGGGGCCATATGGACTGGGGGATTTTTGCCCTCGATGCGGTGGGGTTGTTGTTGTTTTTTCTACCGGGCGTGATTGCGTTTGCGGTGGATTTTTCGACGGGTGCGATCTATTTGCCGCCGCCAAATATTGGCTATGGGAAGAATAAGTCGAAAGAGACTGACGAGCGATTTGTGACTGTTCAAGTGCCGCATAAGGAACTGACGCGCGAGCGGCTGGAGCAGGAGGCTTCGCGCCACGTGGGGCACGCTGTGTGGCTGACTGCTGGTATGTATAAGACCGCGCAGCTATCGAAGATCGACGAGTTTTGGGCGACGCGTGAACGGATGGCTGCGGTGCGCAGTTGAGCTAGCGTCCTGTAGTTGAATGTTGATCGCACGAGAAGACCGCGCGGCGCACGTGGCTTTCCTGGCGACTAGTTTTTTATAGGCTTCCCGGCCCGAGCAGCGGCGACTTGGTCGAAGAGCTCGTTGGAGTCATCGCCGAAAAGTTGGCCGTAGATGGCGGCAAGTTTTTGTGCTTTGGAGAATTGATGATCAGTCAGAGCTGTGTCAAACCACTTTCTCGCGGCCTTTCTCAAATAGCACTCGGGGCCAGGATTGTTGCTATCGAAGCAGGCGCCCTGAAGCAAGCGAACGGTGCACAGGTCGTATCGATTCGCGTTTCTCAGCGATGTATGCCATTCCCTGATACGGGTCGCCAATGAGATGGTATTACATGTCGTGTACATGTGGTCTTTAGGGGAAGTACTGGATTGCTGCCTCTGGCTGCGAAGGCATTATCTGCTCGTCTATGATTTGTCGGTGTCGCTCCGCCGAGCAAGTGAATCCACCGACCGGTTCGATATACAAGTTACCCATTCGCAGAAAGATGTGGCCGGGCACCCGCTCGCAACGTGTTTTGAGGCCGAGGCGAACGGCGATTAGGTTGTACAAGATGGAGGAGGAGACGCAGTTAAACTTGCCTGTGTCGAGAAGGCGGCAGACGTCGTATTGATTGGTTGTAAAGCCTCCGTGGCAAGGTCCTTCAAATAGATATTTAACGAGGATATCTGCCTTTTCGTTCGGTGTATTGGCGTCTGCAGTTTTTTTGCGGGCCTCGGCTGTAATCTGGTTTAAGCGATCGCGATAGTGTTGGCGTTTGGCTTCGTCCGTTATGCCATTGACGATGAGCATTGCTTCGGTGGCGGGAATGTCTTTTGCCTCGCCGGCCAAAACCTTGCGATAGAGTTCTAGTTCGCCTGGCGTAACCAGGTTTTGGTCTTTGGTAGGCAGAGCTCGATTGCTTCGCGGAGAATAGTAAATGGTTCAACTTTGTAGCAGCCGGTTTTTGATGCTGGCCGCTGGGACAACGGCGTTTCGAGCCTTCGCTGAAGAGTTGGTCATAGATGGCGGCGAGTTTTTGAGTTTTGTCCTGCTGATTATTTTGGCGTGCGATCGTAATGGTTTTTTTAAGCCAGATTTCGACAAAGTCGCGATAGATGGGATTGTCTGAATTGAGGCAGGCGGCTTCAAATAGTCGACCAGCATAAGTCGGGGCGATTATTTTTGACCGCTTCGGCAGTGCGGGCGATGTATGCCGAGCGTACATCGACGCCGGCATCCCAACCGAAGTTGACGATCGCTGGGGCTTGAAAAGGACGTGCCGGTGAACGGGTTGTTTCCTACGACGATGCCGAGTCGGGCCGGTTGCGACGCAGAGGTTAAGGTGACGCGGAGCGCGAACCACGTTGGCGGGCAGCAATATCAGCGGTATTTCGACGAGCACCGTGGCAACCTTTGCGTACGTGCCCTGGATGCTGCCTTTTCCTGAGATCGTGTTCGCGTCGGCTGATTTGGGCCTCGTTATCCTACAGTTTCCTTTAGTCGGTCGCGGTATGTTGGCGATGTCGTCGGTCACGCCGGCAACGGTGACACTAAGTCTTCTGACCCGCTCGCTGTCGACATGCGCGTCAATGGCTGGCGAGGACATTTGGTCGTTCTGGTAGCAGACGGAACCTAAAACAAACGCAGCGCCGTACGGAGAAACGTAGACGTTGACCCACTCTGATTTTCCGGCCGCCGCGGCTTCGAAGCGCAGTCTGCGCGAGCAGCACACCAATTAAGCAAACGGTTCGCGTTAGCCGGCAGCATGTCCCAAAGAGTGAAATGCGGCTCAGCCCGCCGCAATAAAAGCTTTATACGGAAGAACTGACGTGTTACAGTCAGCGGGAGAATTTTTCGCGGTCGCCATGGTTTGAAATGTCAAGCTTTGTTCCAGGCGGTTTGGGCATTTTAAAACGTTTAGCTAAGCCTTCGAACCGCGGAGCCAGTCGGTCGACGACGAGCTTTCCGATGTTGAGCGACGCGGTAGCGGCCGGGGAAGGGGCGTTTTCGACGTTCACGACGCGGTCGGTTTCTTCGATCACGAAATCGTCGACCATTTTCCCGTCGGGGCTGACGGTTTGGGCGCGGACGCCGGCGGGTGCCCAGTCGAGATATTCGGATTTGATTTCGGGCACTAAGCGTTGCAGCGCGCGGACGAACGCGGGCTTTGAGAAGCTGCGGTGCAATTCGTTCAGGCCGATGCGCCAGTACTTGGTGGCGAGTCGCCAGAAGCCTGGGTAGGTGAGCGTTTCGCCGAGGTCGCGCAGATTGATGGTGGCGTTCGTGTAGCCTTCGCGGGCGAAGGCGAGAACGGCGTTGGGGCCGCATTCGATCATGCCGCTCATGCGCTTCGTGAAGTGGACGCCGAGAAATGGATACGCGGGATCGGGCACCGGATAGATCAGCCCCTTCACAAGGTACTGGCCTTCAGGGCGGAGGGCGTAGAATTCGCCGCGGAAGGGGACGACCATCGCGGAGGGTTTCGCGCCGCTGAGTTTGGTGATGCGATCGCTGTAGAGGCCGGCGCAATTGACGACTTGCTTCGCGGAGAATTCGCCGGCGGTGGTTTCGACGATTGCACGCCCGCCGACACTGGCAGAGCCAGTGGCACCCAAGGCATCGCGGCGGATGGCGGTAGCGCGGGCATTGGTCACGACGCGGCTGCCTTGGGCGGCGATGATCTCGGCGAGTCGTCGGCAGACTTGGGCGTAGTCGACGACGCCGGCCTCGGGGACATGGATACCGGCGAGGCCGACGCAGTGGGGTTCGAGCTCGCGGATTTGTTCGGGGGTGATGCGGTTGCAGACGACGCCGTTTTGCGGGCCGCGTTCGAGGAGAGCTTCCATCGCGCGGGAGTTCGCTTTCTTCGACGGCGACGATGATTTTTCCGCAGAGGTCGAAGGGGATGTTTTCGCGCGTGCAGAATTCTTCCATCGCTTTTTTGCCGGCGCGGCAGTTGAGCGCTTTGAGCGAGCCGGGGCGATAGTAGATGCCGGTGTGCATGACGCCGGAGTTGCGGCCGGTTTGATGCTTGGCGATCGTCGCTTCCTTCTCGAGGACCGTGACCGTTTTGCCCGGGTAGCGTTCGAGGAAGCGGTACCCGGTGGCGAGGCCGACGATACCGCCGCCGATGATGATGAGGTCGGATTGTTGCATCAGGAAATTGCGTGTGGATAGTGGGTCCGTTTAATTTTGCCCTGCGCCGAATTTGGCATGCCAGCCTTGTTGGCCAAGTCATTCCGACTGGCTTGGCGCATCCTCATCTTCAGTAATGGAGTATGGCGATGGCTCATTGAACGCCCATCTGGTAATCCGCTCTGCGCCGTAAATGATTACGAAGCCAAGTCCCATGAACCCAACGGCCATCATCAGATAATAGCCGCCATGAGCCTGGTACATTTCTAGGTCTCTTGAAATCTGAGTTCTCGACAACAAATCAAGTTTGTCGGCAAGTGTTGCTAACAGATAAGAAACGCCTCGATAAAAAACATAAACGCCGAACAGTCGAAGACCGACCGAAAACCAATCTCGCGGAAGCATGGATTACGCCCCCATAATCTGCAAGTGACAAACGTTGAAAAACGGCGTGTTTAAGGCTATGATTGTAACATGACACGAATCACGGTAAACAACGTGCTTCTGAATCAGCTTGGTTCCGGCCGCGAGGAGGCGGAACTTTGTGATTCGTCTGGACGGCGCGTGGGTTACTACCTGCCGGATGAAGTCTACCGGCAATTGGTCTGCCGCTGGGCCAACGCGCAAGTGAGCGATGATGATTTGAAGCGTTGTCGCGATGAGTCGGTTAGCTATTCCGCCGCGGAAGTGCTGGATCGCCTGCGAAATTAGCACGGCGACGCATTTATCCTTCGATCGAATTTACGGTATGGCCAGCAGCAATTCATACGACTTGGTCGATCGTGCCCGCGCAATTTATGTTGCGCGACTCAAGACGAAATTGGAGTCGACCAACCAGGACGATTTTGTGGCGATTGAGCCTGATTCCGGTGATTTCTATTTGGGGAAATCGCTGAGCGAAGCCGTTCAAGCCGCTCGCCTTGCGCATCCCCAGAGTCTGTCGTTTGTCATGCGGGTTGGTCATGCGGCAACCGTCGAATTGGGAGTGATCCAATCGTGAATGGGCGCGTCGATCGGGCGGACCGAGCGCTCGTCGAAATCGAAGTGCGACCAGCAACGGCAGCTTCGTCGGCCAAGATACTGGCGTGGGTGGATACGGCTTTTACCGGCGAACTTGTCATTCCGCGCGATGTCATCGATCGGCTCTGCTTGCCGCAATCGTCTGTGATAACGGCCGGCTTGGCCGACGGAAAGGAAGTAGTGCTGGAGACATTCAGCTGTGTCCTGCAATGGTTTGGCCAGGAACGACGGATCGAAGCCATTGAAAGCAATGGTCAGTGCGCATTGTTGGGTACGGGCTTGCTGCACGATCGCAGATTAGAGATCGACTACCGACTGCGAACGCTGACGATCACGTAGCGAGAGTAGTTGATCTGAGCAGTCTCTCGACCGCGAGCGGCAATTGCCGGTAGAATTTGGGGTCCGGCCGGCGAGCGGTTCGCTCGCGGCTGAGATAAACTCTGATCCTTATTACGGAATTCTGTTCCGCATTGCCGCATGTTTGAAGCACTTCAGGATGGTCTTGGCTCTGCACTTAAGACGCTGCGCGGGCAGGGGAAGCTTAGCGAATCGAACATGCGCGATGGGCTGAAGCTCGTTGAGCGGTCGCTGCTGGAAGCGGATGTGAGCTTTCCGGTGGTACGGAAGTTCATGGATGACGTCACCGAGCAGGCGGTCGGTGAGAAGGTTCTTAAATCGCTCAACCCGAGCCAGCAGGTGGTGGGCATCGTCTATCAGGAGCTCGTGAACCTGATGGGGCCGGTGGATCATTCGCTCCACCTGCGCGGGACGAACGAAGTGACCGTGCTGATGATGTGCGGTCTGCAAGGGTCCGGCAAAACGACGACGACCGGCAAGCTCGGGCGGATGCTGAAGCAGCGTGGGCGGCGGCCGCTCTTGGTGGCGTGCGATCTGCAGCGGCCGGCGGCTATCGATCAGTTGCATGTGCTGGGTGAGCAGCTGGAGATTCCGGTTTACTCGGATCGCACGAATAAGGATCCCGTCGCGGTTGCGAATGCGGCGGTGCGCGAGGCGAAGAAGCACAACGCCGATGTTGTCATTCTCGATACGGCTGGTCGGCTGCACATTGATGATGAATTGATGGGGCAGCTGGAGCGCATCGATCGGCAGATTGGTCCTCAGCAGGTTTATCTCGTCGTCGATAGCATGACGGGACAGGATGCCGTCAACAGTGCGAAAGTTTTCAACGAGAAGCTCGAGCTGGATGGCGTCATTCTGACGAAGCTCGATGGCGACGCCCGTGGCGGGGCGGCGCTTTCGGTGAAGCAGGTGACCGGCGTGCCGATCAAATTCATTGGCACGGGCGAGCATTTGGATGCGCTCGAGGAGTTTCATCCCGATCGCATGGCGGGGCGAATTCTGGGACAGGGGGATTTGCTCTCGCTCGTCGAGAAGGCGCAGCAAGAATTTGATCAGGAGGAAATGCGGCTGCAGGAAGAGCGGCTGAGCAAAGGGCAGTTCACGCTTGAAGATTTTCGTAAGCAGCTCGCGCAGATCGGCAAGCTCGGGCCGCTGCAGAAGGTCATGGGGCTCATTCCGGGTATGAGCCAGATGACGGAGATGATGGGGGACGTCGATCACGAACAGGATATGAAGCGGCTTTTCGGCATCATCGACTCCATGACGCCGGCCGAACGTAAGAATCCTACAAAACTGATCGATCAACCTCGGCGACGACGTATTGCCGCGGGTGCTGGCGTTGAACCGCGCGAAGTGGCCGATTTAGTGAAGCAATTCGACGCGATGGCTCAGATGATGACCTCGCTAGCAGGCAAGGGCATGCGCGAGCGGATGAAAATGGTCAAAGAAATGCAGTCGGGGATGATGCAAAATCCGAACGGGCTGTCTAAAACGAAAGGAAGCACCGGCAAACGCCTGACGCCGAAGGAACGGGCAAAGCTCAAGAAGGAACGCGAAAAAGAAATGCGGAAACGCAAACGGGATCAAAGGCGCGGTGGCAGTGGCGAGGAAAACGGCGACGACAGCGACGAATAGTTAGTGCGCGAAAAGAACGAGGTGGAGCATGAGTAGCAACTTTGGTTGGCGCGGGTCGTGTGCACTTTTGTTCTCTCTAAATGCGGTTGGCTCGGCGGTTGCGATTGAGCGCGATTTTTCCATCGTGGCCAATCAAAGCAACATTGCCGTTTCTGGAACTGTGACCAATACGACCTTTGGGACCGCCCCTATTCAGGCGCAGGGTCCCGGCGGTTTAACCACTAGCTACAGTGGGACGATTAAGACGGACCGCACCGGAAATGCGATTTCCTTCCTCGCGGGCAGCACGATTGATGCAGCTACTAGCGGGCCCTGGCAACCGCTTGCTGATGCAAGTAGCGGAAGCAGCCCAGCAAATTACGGTGCGAAAGTCGTTTACTTAGGTGGCTTTGTGACGATCAACTTTGCGGGGCGCAATTTAGTGGCGGGGCTCGTTGGGCCGGCGACGACGCTCGATAGCAGCGGGAACTTCGATCTGGGCACAACGAGCGTAGCCTTCGCCAGCGGCGATCTTGCCTATCGGGGTCCGGGCGGCAGTCCGGTCGGCACCAATTCGCTAGCGAACAAGAGCGCGTTGCTGAGCGGAAATGGATCGCTGAGCTCATTGACTCAAAGCGGGCAAACGACAGAGACGCTGACACTCCCCGTCAGCGCGACGTTCGACTTTGCTGCGGACAGCTCGACGAGTATAAGTCTGACGCTGACTGGGCAGTTACTGGCCAGCAGCACTTTTTCCGCGGGTATCCCGGGCGACTACAACCAAAACGGCGTGGTTGATGCGGCGGACTACGTGTTGTGGCGCGACCAATTCGGCAGTGGTACGTCGCTGCCGAACGACGACACGGCGGGTGTAGGCAATGATGACTACACGCGATGGCGGAGCCATTTTGGGCAGACGGCGAGTAATTCGAGCGGGGTGGGATCGGCAACTGTGCCAGAGGCGTCGACGTTTTCGCTTTTGTTGGTCGCTATCCTTTGCGAGCTCGGTGGCCGCTCGCGCAGGGCTGAAGACTAATGACATTGGTCCGCCGGCTAATTCCCGTGCTTTTGCTGGTGCAAGTACAGGTTGCATTCGGCGAGATTACGCCGCAAGAAGTTATCGCGTCGAAGACCGATCTTTGGGGCGAAGCGGCGCTTCGCGAGCCGGGCGGCCCCAGTTACGAATTCTTCGCGAAGTTGTTGCCTCCGTTGCGTTACGTGGATGCGCCGTATAAGCAGTACCCGATCGTGCTGGCGGCGCCGCGATCGCTCGTTAAAGGGAAGATCGCGAGCAACGGTAGTTTCATCAACCCGCTCGCCCGCCGGGCGATTTGGACCGGTGAAGCGGGCATTCCTTGGCAGGTGATGGTCGGCAATCGGTTGATTCCGTTTGGCGACAATCTTCAAAAGCTTGATGGGCCGCGGTATGCCGACGGTTACCTGCCGATCGTGGAACTTGAATATGGCGATCGAGACGGCACGTATCGCCAAGAGATTTTTGCTGCGACCGATCCTGAGCTAGCGGCGATCGGCGCCATGTTCGTGAAGCTGGACTTCCCAGCCCGTGATAGCGGCCGCATTAATCTTGATATGGAGAGGGGCGACGAATTGCTAACCGGGGGCGCGAAGCAGCACGTCGTGCTTGACGTCAACAAGCGCGTGCTGCTGGCGTACGATAACAACTTCGAATGGCGCACCGCCCGCTCCTCGCTGATGAGCAAGGAAAAGCACGAGGCAACGGCTTACGCAATCGTTTTTACGCAACCGGCGGATGTCGCTCATATCAAATCTGCGAGTAAGGAGCTTTACGAAAACGAGCGGCAGCAGTGCGCACAAACTTGGAATAAGTTGCTGTCGTTGGGAACGAACGTGCAAGTGCCCGAACCGTATGTGAACAATGCTTGGCGGTCGCTCTTAGTTGGCACGTACATGATTTACGCTGGAGAACAGCTCAATTACTCGGCCGGCAATCAGTATGCGCGGAAGTATGCGCACGAATCGGGCGAAACGATGCGGTCGCTCTTGCTGTGGGGGCATGAGAAGGACGCGGGCGAGGCAATTCCGCCGATTCTGAAGTATCGCCGCAAGAACATCGAATTCCACGATGATGGCTACAAGCTCGAAGGCGTAGCCGACTACTACTTCGTCACACGCGACGCCGAACTCGTCCGTGACACTCGGAACTTGTGGCAACCGGCGATCGATCACATCGTGAAGTCGCTCGATCCGCAAACGGGCTTGTTGCCGCGCGAAAAGTATTGCAGCGACATCGATACGCCGGTCATTTCGATCAACGCGAACGCGAACTGCTGGCGCGGGCTGCGTGACATGGGGTTGTTGCTTGCGGAGATGGGCGAGAAAGAGGGGGCGGAAAAGCTGGCAAAAACTGCGGCCGATTACCGCAAAACCATTTTGGCGACGATCGAAAAGGCGCTCAATCGCAACGTCGATCCGCCGTTCCTGCCGATCGCGGTGGGCGAAGAGGACGTACACGACCCGATTACGGACACGCGGTTGGGCAGCTATTGGAATCTCGTGATTCCGCAGGTGCTGTTTTCGGGAGTATTTCCGGCGACGTCGAAGACAGCCGACGACATTCTGCGCTACATTCAAACGCGCGGTGGATTGTGCATGGGAATGGTCCGCGTTCAATCCGCGCGGGGCTTCTGGATGAATGTGCTGAATATCGACGACCTGTACACCACGCGCTACGCCTTGGCGCTCTTGGAGCGAGATGAGCCGGACCGGGCTCTCGTCAGTTTTTACGGTAAGTTGTCTCAAGGAATGACGCGCGATACATTCATCGACGGTGAAGCCAGCAGCATAATTCCCGTGGACGCGGTGGGCCGGCAATTTTACTTGCCGCCGAATTCGACAGCCAACGCCAGCTTCTTGCTGCAGTTGCGCTATTTGCTGGTGCAGGATTATGACACGGATGACGACGGCAGCCCGGACACGCTACGACTTTGTTTTGCCACGCCGCGGCGGTGGTTAGAGGACGGCAAGGAGATCGTTGTCGAGCGGGCGCCAACGCGGTTCGGCAAGGTATCGTTTCGAGTCAAATCCGATCTGAAGCATAATCGTGTGACGGCCGATGTCGATCTACCGGCGCGAGCGGCAGCCCGTACGTTGCTAAGACTGCGATTGCCGGGAAATGCGAGAATCGAGAGCGCAAACTTGCCAATCGTGGGCAACGACACGGTTGATCTGACGAATCAACACAGGCATTGCCGGGTTGTGGCGGCAATTAAATAGCCAGTTGATGTACCTGCGTAAGCAAGTTTCTGCGAAAACGCGCCTACGGGATGATCGCATCGGCTTCGATTTCGATTTGGGCGTCGCCGTCGATAAGCCGGGCGACTTCGACGATCGTAGTAGCAGGGCGGATTTCGCCGAATACGCTTCCATGGACGCGGGCGACTTCTTCCCATTTGCTGACATCGGTGACGTACATCCGCGTGCGGATTACGTGTTCGATCTTGCCGCCGAGTGCTTCGATGGCCGCTTGGATGATGGTGAGTGAGCGGGCCGTTTGATGGCCTAATGATTTCGAATAGGTGCCATCGGCGTTGATGCCGACGCAGCCGGTGACGGCGATCGTGTTGCCGCTACGGACCGCCCGGCTGTAGCCCATGATGGGTTCCCACTTCGAGCCGCTGGAGGCACACTTGCGGCCGACGCGGTCTTGGACGGTGATTTTGATGTCTGACATATTTGCGATGCCTATCTCATTTCAGGTTGCAAAATGATTCAATTGCCACGAAAAGGCACAAAAAAGCACAAAAATTAGGAGTGAACTAAATATTGCCGATCTTCTTTTTGTGACTTCTCGTGCCTTTTTGTGGCTGTTAGTGAATTCCCTTCGCGGCCAACCACCGCTCGGCGTCGAGCGCGGCCATGCAGCCGGTGCCGGCTGAAGTGATGGCCTGGCGGTAGTAGTCGTCGGCTACGTCGCCGGCGGCGAATACGCCTTCGACGCTCGTTTCGGTGCGGTGGGGTTTCGTCCAGCGGACGTAGCCTTTTTCGTTGATCTCGAGTTGGCCTTTCAAGAAGTCGGTGTTGGGTGTGTGGCCGATCGCCAGGAACACGCCGCTGGCGGGCAACTCGCGTTTGCCTTCGCCGACGGTGCTGGCGAGGCGGACATTGGTTACGCCTTCTTTGTCGGTGCCGATGACTTCGTCGAGCGTGTGATTCCACTCCATCTGAATCTTTGAGTTGGCAATCGCTCGTTCTTGCATGATCATGCTTGCACGCAGCTTGTCGCGTCGCACAATCATGTGGACTTTGGACGCGTACTTGGTAAGGTAGGAGGCTTCTTCGACGGCGGAGTCGCCGCCGCCGACCACGATCAGTGGTTTGTTGCGGAAGCGGGGGAGTGCGCCATCACACACTGCACAGGCGCTAACGCCGCGATTTTTGAAGGCATCTTCCGACGGAAGGCCGAGGTAATTCGCTTTGGCTCCGGTCGCGATGATGAGTGCGTGCGCTTCGTGCGTGTTGCCTTCCAACGTTTTGACGACGAATGGGCGGCATTTCAAATCGACCGAGACAACGTCATCCGTAATAATCCGCGTGCCGAAATTGCTCGCTTGCTGGCGCATGAGCTCCATCAACTCGGGGCCGGTAACCGCATGCTTGCCCTTATGGATGTTCATATACTGCGAGCGTTCGCCGTCGATCGCGGTCGTCAGAAAGTGCTCTAAGTCGCCGGAGGGGAAGCCGGCGTAGTTTTCGACTTCGGTCGTGAGCGCGAGCTGGCCGAGGGGGAGCGTGCCGGCGAGGCGGTTTTCCTCGGTGATTGCGCCTTCGAATAATAGTGGCCGCAGCTCGGCGCGGGCTGCATAAATAGCGGCCGACCAGCCGGCCGGGCCGCTGCCGATGATGATTACGTTTTCCGACACCAAGCGAGTCCTTTTCCAAAAGTAGATCGTTCGTGGCCGAATTATAGGGTTTGAGCGGCGGCGGTCCAACCGGCTCGGGTTGCTCCATTTTTGCGGCACGGTTATCGTGAAAATTACACAACGGGAGTCGCGGCTTTGAACTCACTTTGGCTGATAATTGGCTCGCTCGCCGCCTTCATGGTGGCGTATCGCTTCTATGGGGCGTTCCTGGCCACACGCGTGGCGATGCTCGACGATCGGCGGACGACTCCTGCCCATCGTCTGCGAGACGGGTGCGATTATCACCCCACGAATAAATGGATGCTTTTCGGGCACCATTTCGCCGCGATTGCCGGGCCGGGCCCGTTGATTGGTCCGGTGCTTGCCGCGCAATGGGGATTTGCCCCTGGGTTTATTTGGCTGGTTCTGGGCGCGTGCCTGGCCGGGGCGGTGCATGATTTCGTAATTCTGTGGGCCTCGGTGCGGCAGCGCGGGCTTAGCCTGCCGAGAATCGCGCGGCAGACGATTGGCCCGATTTCCGGCGTTACTACAACCATCGCTACGCTGTTCATCATCGTGTGTACGCTGGCTAGTGTTGGAAAAGTCGTCGTGAACGCTCTGGCTGAAAGCCCTTGGGGCATGTTCACGATTCTTGTAACTATCCCCGCTGCGCTGATAACCGGACTTTGGATGTACAAGATCCGTCCTGGTCACGTTGCGGAAGCGTCTGCGATCGGGGTGAGCTTGGTGATGGTTGGCGTCATCTTCGGTCAGCCGTTCGCGCACTCGGCATGGGGCCATTGGCTGCTCCTCAATCCGCAACACCTGTCGCTGATCCTTCCGATTTACGCCGCGATCGCTTCGATCCTGCCTGTGTGGGTATTGATGTGTCCGCGCGATTATCTTTCGAGCTACATGAAAATCGGCGTGATGATCGTCCTGGCCGTTGGCATCATCTTCGTCCATCCCGCTCTTAAAATGCCCGCCACAACGCCGTTTCTCTCCGGCGGCGGCCCCGTGATCACTGGCCCGATATGGCCGTTTCTATGCATTGTCATCATGTGCGGGGCGATTTCCGGCTTTCATGCGTTGATCGCCTCGGGCACCACGCCGAAGATGATCAACAAGGAGTCGGACATCCGCCCGATTGGCTACGGCGCGATGGTGGTCGAAGGCTTTATCGCCGTGACCGCGCTGGTCGCGGCCTGCGCGCTGGAACCTGGCGACTATTTCCTGATCAACGCCGATCAAAGGAGCCCGGCGCTGCATGCCAACTACGTCGCCATGACCGAAACGAGCCCGGCTCAGCTCGGCTTCGATCCGCAACCGAGCCAGATCGAAATGCTAGAAAAGGGAACTGAAGAGAAGCTCGCGAACCGCACCGGCGGGGCCGTTACGCTCGCTGTCGGCATGGCTAAGGTGTTTGCGAGTGTGCCTGGTATGACGTCGCTCATGGCCTATTGGTATCACTTCGTCATCATGTTCGAGGCGCTGTTCATTCTCACGCTGCTTGAGACGGGTACGCGTGTCGCACGGTTCGTGTTCCAAGAAGCATTCACTTCGTTCGGTGCGGAAGAGGGACTCGCGAAAACGCCTGCCACGGAATACGCGCCTGACGACGCGGGATCGGGAGACGCGCGCACTGCGCCGCTGCTGCACCACCCTCACTGGGGCATTAACATCCTGATGAGCGTTATCGTTTGCTGTGCTTGGGGCTACCTGCTTTACATGGGTTCGCTAGACACGCTATGGCGGATGCTCGGTATCGCCAATCAACTGCTGGCGGCGATTGCTCTCGCGGTCGGTACGACGTACTTATTGCTACACGCCCCCAAGCGGCGCTACGCGCTCTGTACTGGCATTCCGTTCGTCTTTGTGCTCATCACGGTCATTACCGCCGGCGTGATGAGCGTCCACGGTTGGTGGGTCGACGACATTCCCCAAGCGACACCCGATAAGGTGTTCATGCTGGAGATTCTCTGCTTCCTGGCGTCCGCAATGTTGGGGCTGACGGTTTTGATCACCGTCGACGCGGTGCGGCGCTGGATTGAAATACTTTCCGGCCCGGCGCCGGTGCGGACAGCGGAACCCGCTGCGATTCGATAACGCTGGCAACACACCCAAACGCTTGCAGCCCCCGGCTCTGCCGGGGGTTTTTTGGGCGCGACGTAGCGCGCGACGTTTGCACGTTGGTGCGGATAACCCCGGGCAGAGCCGGGGGCTGACGGGCGTGTAGATCGGGTCGCCTACGTGTGTGAGTCACACTTGAGAACTGCAATCACGAATCGATCAGTCCCACGACTTGAATCGCTTTGCGGCCTTTGAAGGCACCAGGCTGGGCGTGGAATTTGGGGCGGCCTTCGATGGAAACGACCAACGGCCGGGCGACGTCTTTTTCGGTCGCGATGATGTCGCCCACGCGTAGGCCGATGAGGTCGGACGTGGAGATGTTTGTTTCGGCCAGGTCGACCGTCACTTCAACGAGGGCGTCGTTCAGTTGGCCACTGATGCGATGAATGTTTTCCGTCGTCGCGGTTTTCTTGCCGTAGCTGACCCAGCTGTTCGATGACAAACGGGTGCTGATTCGCTCGATTGAATTGAACGGGATGCACAAGTTCATCATGCCACGTGCTTCCCCGAGCGTTAGTTCGAAGCTGATCAGCACGACGACTTCGTTCGGCGGCACGATTTGGACGAGCTGCGGGTTGCTTTCGACGCGGTCGATCGTCAGATCCAACTCGAGTACGTTTTCCCAGGCCTGTTTCATCTCTTTGCAGAACAGATCGGTGATTCGCGAAACGAGCCGCAGCTCGATTTCGGTGAGTGGTCGGCGAACCGGTGCGCCGGTGTCACTGCCGCCGCCCAAAAGGCGATCGATAATCGGAAATAAGAGCGAGAGGTTGATGTCGAGGATCAACTGGCCTTCGAGCGGGGCGGCGTTGATCAGATTGAAGCAAGTCGGGTTCTCGAGACTGAATACGAACTCGCTATAAGTGAGCTGATCGACGCTCGTGAGCTTCAACTCGACGATGGTTCGCAGCAGGGCGGAGAGTGAGGCGCCGAAGTTGCGGCCGAAGGCCTCGTGCATCGTTTGCAGCGAGCGCATTTGCTCTTTGCCGACGCGTTCGGGGCGTTTGAAATCGTAGGGCGAAACCTTTGCGCGCTGCCGCACGCGGCTGGTGGCCGCATCGGCAATGACATCCGCCTCGCGGCTGTCCATCGCGCTGAGCAGGCTTTCGACTTCGGCTTGGCTAAGAACGTCGCCACTCATCGTGCACTCCATTGCAGTGAGGTGAGCAGGTTGCGTAGGTAAATGTTTACCAGCCTAGCAACTTACTCCCGTACTTGTCCGTTTCCGTGGACTACATACTTGTAACTTGTCAGCTCTTCCAAGCCGCAGGGGCCGCGGGCGTGGAATTTATCGGTGCTGATTCCGATTTCGGCTCCGAGGCCGAACTGGCCGCCGTCGTTGAATCGTGTGCTCGCGTTGATCATTACGGCGGAACTATCGACGCGGGCGGCGAACTCGCGGGCGGCGGCGTCATCTGCCGTTACGATTGCATCTGTGTGTTTTGAACCGTAGCGATTGATGTGGTCGATCGCTTCATCGACGGAGCCGACGACGCGCGAGGAAATCACCGGGCCTAAGAATTCGGCTGCGTAGTCGGCATCGCTGGCGGGTTTGGCTGCGGGAACTAGTTCGCAGGTTCGTTCGTCGCCGCGAATTTCGACGCCCTGCCCTGCTAGTGCTTTTGCCAGGGTCGGCAAGAATTCAGCTGCGACATCGGCGTGAATTAGCAACGACTCGGCGGCGTTGCAGACGCCCATTCGCTGGCACTTGCTATTGATCAGGATGCCTTCGGCCATTTTCAGCTCGGCGGCGGCATCCACGTACACGTGGCAGTTGCCGTCGAAGTGCTTGATGACCGGCATCTTCGCTTCGGCGGCCACACGGCGAATGAGGCCTTCGCCGCCGCGAGGAATCGCGAGGTCGATAAATTGCGGCATGCCCAAGAACTTGCCGACGGCTGCGCGATCGGTTGTGTTCACCATTTGCACGGCGTCTGTTGGCAGACCGCAATCCTCGGCTGCTTCGGCGAGAAGTTCGACGATTGCCTGGCTAGAATGGATTGCTTCTTTGCCGCCGCGCAGGATCACGGCGTTTCCCGATTTGACGCAAATGGCGGCCGCGTCGGCGGTCACGTTGGGGCGCGATTCGTAGATGAAGAATACGACGCCCAGCGGCACGCGAACTTTTTCGATTCGCAGGCCGTTGGGACGATCGGTCGTGCGCATTAGGTCGCCGATGGGATCGGGCAGGCTCGCGATTTGTTCGAGAGCCGCCGCAATCTCTTCGATTCGTTTGCTGTTCAGCTTCAAGCGATCGATCGCGGCTGCCGTCAGACCGTATCCCGGTGCGGCCGCCAAGTCCTGAGCATTGGCCTCGATAATCCGGTCTTCGTTGTCGCGCAACAATTGCGCCGACCGCCGCAACCAGTCGTCTTTGATCGCCGTGGGCGTATTTGCCAACTGCATCGATGCGCGTTTCGCTCGCGCGGCGACGTCGGCACAATAGGTATCGAGATCTGGTTCCGAGGCGATCGACATAGCTCAGTTGTGGTAAGTGCTTTTCAGAGGACGGCGAACCCATTAAGTATCGGTAATACTAACACTTAGGTCAATGTTGGCTTGCGGCGGGATACGGCGTGCCGGGGAACATAGCCCGGCCATCCTGGCCGGCCGTCCCCTCTCGAAAACTGCCAAATTCCCGGCCAAGATGGCCGGGCTATATGAGGCCGCCAGTGGCTTCAAATGTGGCGAGAGCTTCACGGACCGCTCGCACATCGTGGACGCGAATGATCTGCACGCCTTGCACGGCTAAACTCAGGGACGCGCCGATATTTGCATTGGTTCGATCCGCTTTCTTATCGCCGATGAGCTTCCCCAAAAATCCTTTGCGTGAGTGGCCAACGAGAATGGGACAACCCAGCGCGTGCAACTCGCGGCAATGGCGCATCAATGTGATGTTGTGGTCGTGTGTTTTTCCGAAACCGATTCCGGGGTCGAGGCAGATGCGCTCGCGTGGAATGCCGGTGGCCAACAATGCATCGCGACGCTGACGTAGATAGTTGCGGACTTCGGCGACTACGTCGGTGTATGTCGGGTTATCCTGCATGGTTTGCGGCGTGCCTTGCATGTGCATGGCACACACGCCCGCGCCCGATTGCACTGCGACATCGGTCATCTGCGGGTCTGCGGTTAGACCGGTGACGTCGTTGATGATCTCGGCACCTGCATCCACGGCCACCCGGGCGATCGCGGATTTACTCGTATCGATCGAAACGGGGATCTTAACTTGTTCGACTACCGCGCTCAGCACGGGTAAAACGCGTCGGAGTTCTTCTTCGGCCGCGATGACGCCGGCATTAGGCCGCGTGCTTTCGCCCCCGATATCGAGCAGATCGGCCCCCTCCTCCGCCAGTCGCAACGCGTGCTCGATTGCGGTGCCAAGGTCGAAAAATTTCCCACCGTCGGAGAAGCTGTCCGGCGTAACGTTTACAATGCCCATCACGAGCGGGCGGCGCGGGAACTCGATCTGCCGCGTGCGAAGCTGCCAATGCGATGCGCGGGGGTTGTGTAGTTCCGATTGCATTCATTCAGGGTAGTGCGTTGGCGTACGCGTCGCTACCGTTGGCAAGTGAAACTGCGCGGAGACGTGCGTGAAAGTTTCGGCGTTGCCGCCGACGCTAAATGCTGCCGCATCCTGAGTCCCGCATCCTGACTATCACCACGGCGCTTCCATCGTGCCGACGATTTGCTGTGCGAGTCGCACGATGGCTTGTTGCTGTTGAGTGGCCACGGATTGGCCGGCTTCCGGGATGATGTTGGATGTGGCCGTGATGGCGACCGCTTCTGGTGGCACGGGGATAAGTTGGGCCGGGACGATCGGCAGGCGGCGGCGGTTCAACCAGTTTACTTGTGTGCGAATCTCGTTTTCGGAAAGGCGAGGATCATCGAACGCATTGCGAATGAGTGCTTTCCTCGAATCTCGCGTTAGTCGCACCGAGAGAATGCTGTCTGCATCGGGCGTGCCCACAACCTTGTAAGGCGTTTTCAGCTCGATTTCTTTGCACACCGCTTCAGTGAGTCGTTCGCCCAGGTCGCGGCGATAGCTATCCGACTCGATCATCGGCACGTACACGGTGGCGATATCCGGCGCGTACAGCGAGCCGGTTCCCCACTGGTAGCCGATGCAGCCCGAAAGGGCGACGCACAGCCAGAGGCAACTTGCGAATCGCAAAAGCCATCCTGTGGAACACGGCCATGGGGGGCGGGCTGAAAAGCTCATTCCGTTACTTCGTCGTCGTCGGATCAGTATTCGTGTCCGACGCCGCGCCCTTATCAGGCGCTTGCGCGAACCGGGTGCCGCCCTTTTGCAACTCGGGAATTCGTGCGACACGCGTCCGCTCGCGGCTTTCGGGCAGCATGTCAATTAAGAACGCCAGCTTCTTCGGCGCCTCGTCCGGCTTGCCCTGAAGCTCGGCCACGCGATCGCGAGCCTTTTTGCAAACCTCAGTATCCGGATACTTCTTGATGACTTCGGCGTAGTAGAACTTGGCCGCGCCGTAGTCCTCTTTATAGTCGTAGTAAGCTGCCATCCGGTAATCGCGGTTCGCAACTTCCATGTTGAGTTGGCCTTCGACTGTGCCGAGGCGTTCTTTTTCCTCTTTGCTCAATCGACCCGAAAACTGCGAATTTAACTGTTTTACCAGCGTTTTCGCTTCTTCGAGCGGCGTGCCGTCGTAATCTTGGCCTTGATATTTGCGCAACTTCGCCTGCAAACCCAGCAAATGGGCTTCGAACTGCAGTTCGCTGCGCGGATACTCGCGCCGCAGCAGCGTGTAGTTGTAATCCGCCTCTTCAAATTGGCCGTAGCGGAAGTAGATATTCGCGGTTGCCATGATCGCATCATCGGCACGCGGGCCGGTCGGATCATTTAGGCGAATGCTCTCGTACGTTTTAATCGCGTGACCGATCGTATCGAACCACGGTCGCGTCTTGTCGATCGCGTTCGGAGTGAGCGACCAGTGATGGTACTCGGCGTCCTTCTCTTCCCAATAGCGAGCGATCTTCCATTCGCGGTCGATGACCGTATCCATGTAACGCGTGTTCGCGTATTCCTTCACAAGCTCGTCATAGGCATCGCGGGCGTGAATATAGTCATCCGCGAAGAAGTAGCTTTCGGCCCGCATGAACATCGCGTCTTGCTCAATTGTGGAATGAGGTCCGCGCGAAATCGCGGTCTGAAATTGCTCCGCAGCCGCTTTGTATTTCTTTTCGCGGAACGATGTATCGCCGAGGGCGTACGATTGCCGGGCGAATTGCTCGTTGGGACCGAGACCAATTGCTACTTTTACTTTATCGTATTGAACGCGGGGATCGAGGCCCGGAATTAGTCCGACATCGTCCTTCTTTTCGGCAGCGTCGATCACTGCTTCTGGGGCGATGGGGCTCGAAATCGGCCGGCCATTGCCGTCGAAGTAACCGTCGACGCCCGGCACTTTGTAACCTTGGCCGGCATCGAACACCGCCAATTTTTTATTCTCTTTCCACCACTGGGCGGTGCCCGGCTTACTCGCCGCGGGGTCGCTGCTCCACGGCCAAGCGTTGACAACGTCCGCGGGTGCTGTGCTTATCAAGGCGAACATCGCGCAGAACACCAGCGCGGAACATGCGCGAGCGCGAAGAGAGCCACGTTGCTGCGGCAAGGGACCTGTACTCATGCGAGAGACCGAGCGCGGGAGCGGGAACAACCGGGCGACGAGGTCGGGAAAATACGCGGCTTGCTTGCGCGCGTCAAGAGCAGCGCACCACGGACGCAAGATGAGACATCGCTGCCAGCAGCGAAAAAGGCGGAGTGGCATTGCTATCAATCACACCGTCTCGAGCGATTCCTTGCGAACTCGCTCCAGACGCACGCGGTTTACGCGCCGCCGCGTTGCTTCCAACACCGTCACTTTCACGGCATCCTGCCAGGTGATCGATTCGCCGACTGCTGGCACGCGGCCAAATTCCGCAAACACGAAACCACCAATGGTGTCGAAGTCATCGTCCTCCGGGAGATCGAAGGCCATGATCGAGTTGATTTCATCGACGTGGGCGCGGCCCACCGCGACGCACGTGTCATCGTCGATTTTGCGAACTTCTTCTTCTGATTTTTGATCGTACTCATCGTCAATCTCGCCAACGATTTCCTCGAGCACGTCTTCAATTGTCACTAAGCCAGATACTCCGCCGTATTCGTCCATCACCACGGCGATATGCGTGCGGCTTTTTTGGAAGAACGTGAGCAAATCATCGACTGGCTTCGTTTCCGGCACGAACAGCGGTTTGCGCAACATTTCGGCGAGGCCCCGACGGGCCCGATCCGCGGCTTTCGCCAATTCGGGCAACAAATCCTTGCTGTATAGAATGCCGATGATCTCGTCCCGCGAAGCGCCGTACACGGGCACACGCGTATGGCCCCACGCGATGATGGATTCGACAATTTCATCCCAGGGCATATTGGCCTGGATCATGTGCATGTCGGTGCGCGGCGTCATGATATTCGACACAACCGCATCTCCCAGCTCGATGACGCCTTCGATCATTTCGCGGGCTTCTTCCTCCAACAGTCCTTCGCGGTGCCCTTCGCTCACGATCGTGCGAATTTCTTCTTCGAACGATTCCTCGTTTGCTTCGTGTGGCACGCGGCCAACGACGCGATGCAATGCGGCGTCGACCATTCCCGCGGCCCACACCAAGGGCGTAGCCAACTTTCCGGCGAATCGCCATAGCGGCCAGGTGACAAATAAGAAACGGGCCGCGCCAACGCGCGCGACCAACCACGGCAGCCAAACGGTGGTGATGCCGACGATCTGCCCTAACACCAGGGCCGCCACCACAAACACAATCCACGGATTCGATTGATCGGTCGTTGCCATTTGCCAGCACCATAGCATCCCGGCGCTGGTCGATATGGCCAAGAAGATGGCGACGAACATCTCGACGCCGAGCGCCACTCGCTCATGCTCGCGCAAGATGTCGGCAAAGCGCTCCGGCGCTTGCCGCTCTTGGCAAATTTCTTCGAGCTTGTGCCGCGAGAAGGAATGGAGTGACCGAGCTGCAATCGCCGACACGCACGCCGCCGCCAAACTAGCGAGGGCCACCCAAAAAAGTACGCTAACGATCACGGCGTATTCGCTCCGTCCGGTACTTCGCCGCCGTCGACCTCATGCGTTGCCGGTTCTCCGCAACCGTTGCGGAACGTTGCTTCCCAACCAAATTCACCGAGATATTGAGCCTCGGCCAATCGCATTTCGTGCGCGTCTTCGGGCGATTTGTCCCGGTAGCCCATCAGATGCAGCACTCCATGAATTACATACAATAGCTGCTCGGCTGCGGCGGTGCAGCCCAATTCGGCCGCAGCGGCGACTGCCGTATCTGCGCTGATGATCACTTCGCCTTCCAAGTGGTCGCCGTCATCTTGTAACGCGAAGCTCAAGACGTCCGTCGGCCAATCGTGATTCAGAAACTGCCGATTGAGCTCTTGCATCGCTGCATCATCGACCACGGCCAGGCTGATCATCGCCGACGTAAAACCCGAATCACGTAGTACAGCAAGAGCCGCCGCTTTCAACTGCTCTTCGTCGACAACATGACGCGATTGCCCATTCGACAGCAACACCTCGAAGGCGTTGCACGCGGAACAATCTGGCTCTAGTTCGTCGGGCATAGTGATATCGCTCGCAAGCACAATCGACTACGTTGCTCTACGCCGTCTCTTGGTCCGGATATTTCACGCGTCCGTGATAAACCGCCGTCAGCGACTTGACCAAACTGTCGCCGATGCGGCGAACTTCTTCGAGCGTCAGGCCACACTCATCGAATTGCCCATCAAGCAATCGCTTGCGGCTAATATCTTCGACCAGGCTTTCGATACGCGAAGGCGTTGGCTCAACCAGCACGCGGCTGGCGCTTTCGACGGCGTCGGCCATCATCAAAACGCCCGCTTCTTTCGTTTGTGGTTTTGGCCCAGGATAGCGGAATGAACTCTCATCGACGTCTGCGCTATCTGGATTCGCTTTCTTACTTTCGCTTGCTTGGCGATAGAAATACTCGACGAGTGTCGTGCCATGATGCTGTTGAATGAAGTCGATAATCGGTTCCGGAATCTTCGCTTGCCGCGCGAGATCGGCTCCGTCCTTCACGTGCGCAATAATCACGAGTGTACTCATAGCCGGCACGAGCGAACGGTGCCGATTATCTCCCTGCCCCTGATTCTCAACGAAATATCCGGGTTTCAGCATCTTACCGATATCGTGAAAGTAAGCCCCCACGCGAACGAGCAACCCGCGTGAACCGATCGCCTCAGCCGCCGCTTCGGCCAATGACGCCACGGTGATCGAATGGTTATATGTACCTGGCGCGCGACGAATTAGTTCCTGCAATAGCGGATGGGCCGGATCGCCGAGCGCGAGCAAACTCAAATCGGTTTGCACGTTAAAGACCTTTTCCACCATTGGCAGAATGCACGTCATCAATGAACCAGCGATGACCGCCCATAGCGCCAAATGGGCAGCCGTCAATAAAGTCACTTTAAACGGCTCTCCTTGCAGCGTGGCGACGCCGAATGTCGTCAGCGCCGCGACCCCTGCCGCCCAAAAACCGACCCACAACAACTTGCTGCGGCTACGCACGCGCCCCAACAACAAAATAGCGCCTGCCGTTGCCGCCAATAGCACGATGGCATCCGCCAAATCGTGCCCCAATGCAACGACCGCGATCAGGGTAACTGCCGCCGACAGCAACAGTGCGATTTCCTGCTCGTACGCGATCGCCACCGTCATGCCAAACAGCATCAGGGGCACCGTCTCGGCCCGCCAATCGTTGGCCGAGATGATTACCAACGAAATCGTGACCACTACCAGACTGAGCAACGTCGCGAGCCGGCTCAGGTCATCGATGATCCGGGGATCACGATGCTGAATGTAAAAACCGCAGAGCACGAACAACGCCACATACAGACCAAACACCGACAACGAATGCGTCAGCTTCGACGAGTACGATTGGTGGGATAGCTCAGTCTTATACTCGAGTCGCAACTTTTCAAACGCCACATCGTCGATCGGGACGCGGTTCCCCTGCTCGTCTCGGGCGTGGTCCAAGATCGCGCCGGCAGGTATCGTTTCGGTTTGTGTTTTAACTTCTGCGACCTTCGCTTTCTGTTCCTGGCGCGTCGCATCGACGTTCAATTTGAGTGTCGCCGCCGCCGGCAATTCCGTCTTCAGCCGCGCAAACACTCGATCGGCTACCTCGACCGACGGCATTTTTGCCGTCAGCGCTTTTTGCAATTGAGATGCGACGTTCTCGGTCAACACGTCGCTGATTGGAACATTTCGCGGAAATTTGCCGTCGGTACCTACCAAATGCACCGAAATTGTTTCTTTGTTCGCGTCGTGCTCCGGCGGAAGCTTATCGATCATGCCCTTATCTAAAATCGGCGCGAAGATCTCATCGAGAACCGACTTGAATTTTTCCAGCGCACCGTCGGCGGCGAGCGCATCGTGAAACTTACGAAACCTCTCTTCACGCTCCTGGGGCGTGGGCTCCGGAGTTCCCTGCGCCAGCGGCAAGCGAAACGCATTCCAAAGCGCGTCCACGTCCTTCAATGATTTGGCCGCGACAATTTCGGTTACTTCGTTCTCGATCTTGGCTCGTACCTGATCGAGCCGCGCCGGATCGTTGTCGTAGGTCGCAATCGCCAGGCTGCGAGCCGTATCACGTGCTTTGCGCGTCGCTTCAGGATCTTCGCGCTCGAATTGGGTGCGGGCCACGATATCGCGCTGCGGCACATCACCGAGGTGATACGGCAGCGGCGCCGTCCAACCGCGAGTGATGGCCCACAGCAGCATCGCGGTGATGCCGCACATGGCCAGCCGCACCAGCACATGGCCGCGGCGCAAATGAGCGATGAGATTCCCGAATACGCCAGGCGGCAATTCGAGCGAGGAGACGCGATCAATGCGCCGCTTCTTTTTGCTGCCCGTACTCATGGCAATTGGTAAAACGCCTCGCTTTCGACTTAGCGTTTCTTTGCCCCCTCCTCATACGCCTTCACGATTTCCTGCACCAAGCGGTGGCGGACGATGTCCTCGCGATTGAGAGTGACGCTCGCGAAACCGTCGATGTTTTTCAGGCGATTTAGCGCGTCGATCAACCCGCTCTTCGTATGCGGCGGCAGGTCGACTTGCGACGTATCGCCCGACACCACCACTTTCGACTGTAGTCCCATCCGCGTCAGGAACATTTTCATTTGCGGCACGGTCGTGTTTTGCGCTTCGTCCATGATGATGAACGCGTTGTTGAGCGTGCGGCCACGCATGTACGCGAGCGGCACGACCTCGATCACGTCTTCGATCATGTACCGCTTCACTTGCTCGTAATCCATCATCTCGCGGAGGGCGTCGAGCAGCGGCCGCAAGTAGGGATTGATTTTCGCTTGCATGTCACCCGGCAAGAAACCGAGGTTTTCGCCCGCTTCGACCGCCGGGCGAACGAGCACGATCTTGCCAATTTGCTTTTGCTTAAGAGACTCGACCGCGGTGGCGACCGCGAGATACGTTTTTCCCGTTCCCGCTGGCCCGTTGCAGAAGACAAGATCGTGCTTGCGAATCGCATCGACGTATTCGGCTTGCCCCGGCGTGCGTGGCCGAATTACACGGCCTGCCTGTTTCACATCGACCGGCGATTGCGGTTTGCCGTTCGATGGCCCCCCCGTCACTTGCTTGATAATAAGGGAGACTTGGTCTGGCGAGACAACCCCATCGCGCGACGCGGCAGTTTTGATTTGCTCGATGATCTGCGTAGCCTGCAATACGGCCTGCTCATCGCCGCTGACGTGGATTTTGCCGTCGCGCGTAGATATTTTCGCCGGCACGGAGTCGCGAATGCGTCGCAAATGTTGGTCGCTCGCGCCCAGCAACGTGACCAACTCGTCGGCACCGCCGACCGGGATTGTCGCTTCGATCATTAAAAAGTCGCGGCGACGGATTCGCCACCGCTTATGTTCCTTTGTTTGTAAGCCACTAACAACTATACCCAATGGCTTAAAATCCGCACTATCAGTTACGACAACTCGTGCCACAACCCATTGCTGGGCAATCAATTGCAGCGCGAAAACCAATTATAGGGCCAAAGCCGCTTCCGACCAGCACCGGGCCAACGGCAGGAATTCGCGGAAAAATCGCCAGATTTCCTGAACCGCGACATTACGGCCCAACCAGACCGAGCACCCACAGGAGGTAGGCGACCGGGGCCGCACCCAGGAGTGAATCCAGCAAATCGAGGACACCGCCGAAGCCTGGCATCCAACTGCTCGAATCTTTGACGCCTGCCTCACGTTTCAACACCGACTCGGACAAGTCGCCCAGAATGCCTGCTGCAGCAAGCACCATGGCATAGACAACGACCCGGACCACCCGGACGGTATCGCTGAAAAAATGGGTCGGCTCGTTCGGTGTGCCCATGATGTACGGCTCGGCCCAACCGAAAACCAAGAACGCACCGCCGACGGCAAACAACAAACCGCCGACCACTCCCTCCCAAGTTTTACCTGGGCTAATCATCGGCGCGAGCTTGTGCCGCCCGATGAGGCGGCCGACGGCGTATTGCCCAACGTCGCTCATCTTTACGATCGCAATCAACGAGACGAGCGCCAGCATGCCTGATTGGCAATCCGTCACGAACGGGTTGCTATTCAACAATCGCAGCTGAACGATGAAACCGAGGGCACAGCCAAGGTAAAGAATCGAAAACGCTTCGAGGCCCAAGTTGATCGTCGTGTGCCATTTGGTGTCGTAGCGCTGCAACTCGCCGTACAGCGCGAGATACAATCCAACGATTAACCCGACGGCCATCCAACCCAGTTGCCCAGGGACATTCAATGAAACCGCAGCGGGCCAGAGAACTTCGAGCCCGGCGAATAGCACAACGATCAGCACGCCGCTAAACAACACCCAAGGCAATGGCATCCGGCCGCGCTTGTTGAAAATCTCCAACAATTCAACGACGCCCATCCAACCCAACATCAACGCAACGGGCAGTAGAAACGCGCCCGGACGAGTGACTTCGCAATCGAGCCAACACAACATCGCCAGACCAGCGATGAACAGGGCGCCGAAGAGCAAGCGGTAACGAAGCAAAGGACTACCCCCAATATCAGTCTCGATTAGTCGAACAGATCTTCTATTCTCCGGGCGGAATGATACACGCGTAGCAAATAAATCCCGTCCGATGTTGGCTCATAGAATAACTGATAATTGCCAACCATGACACGACGCGTTCCGGTCCTCAAGTGGTCGACGGCTTCGCCCAAAAAAGGATACGCAAGCAGGCGGGCGAGCGAGCGTACCTTCGATCTCGTTCATCAATCGATCGGCCGCAGGGAGATTGTCTTGAGCGATATACGCCCAAATTGAAATTAGATCTGTCTGGGCTTCCGCGCTCTGCCGAATTTGCGCCATCTACTTTTGCCGCTGCCGTTCAGCCAAAAGTTCTCGCCCAGTTGCTTTAATTTTTTCGACGTCCCATTCCCGCACGTCGCCGCTCGCGATACTTTCAGCCGCTTTAGCAAGTCCGCGCCGAATGTAATCCTCATCGAGTGACGGGATCACACCTTGCTCGATGACCAAATAGACTTTGTCGTTTTCCTTCACTGCGATATGCAGTGGTTCTCCAGCGCTACGCTGCAAGACCTGCACTTGCTCTGGCGTGTACTCGAACGGCGATTTGGAATCGGACAGTTCCATGGCTTTATTATACCGGGCCTATTTGTACCTGCCACATCGCTCACTCGCTTTCGACTAACGACACTACTCGGTTTTTCGACTCAAACCAACGCTGTCGCCGGGTACTTATGCATCAGCCCCAGCACCTCATCAATCTGCTCGGGTTTGTGAAAGCCGATTGTCATGGCGTCCAGCAGCCCCGATTCTTGCGCGTATTTCATGCAGGCGTCGCGCTCGTCGACTAAGCGGCCTTCGCCAAAAATCTTCATGCCGATGATCGCTTTGCCGTTCTTCCGGGCCGTTTTTAACACGGCCTCAACTTCTTCTCGCGAGCCGTCCATCATCACTTCTTTGCCACCCTTCATGTTGATGCGGGCCAGCATCACATCGACCCACGGTGACTCGGCCGCGGTTTGCATAGCCTTCAGATCGTGGCAAGAGCAGCCAACAGCGCGAATTCGCCCCTTGGCCTTCTCTTCGTTGAGCACGTCCATGTAAGGGCCCATCTGTTTGTCCCAGCCTTCTTTCATCAAGCAGTGCAGAAGCACGATATCCAAATGGTCGGTTGCCAGTTCGTGGCGAAAACGCTCCAGCGTCGTCCGCGCCATTTGCCGACGCTCCGGCAAGCTGGTTTTATCTTCCGGTCCGTCGTAACGCCACCACACCTTGGTAAGGATCGCAAGCTTGTCCCGATCCATGCTCTTCAGTGCTTCGCGAAAGTAAACGTGCGTGCCGTACAAGTCTGCCAGATCGAAGAAGCGTATGCCGCGCTCGTACGCGTGTTGCATCAATTCGACGAGCTTTGCGAAGCCCATGCGGGTTTGATCGGACTGCCGATTTCCTCCGTGTACGCCAGTCCCTTGACCGAGGCGCGACATCTCAATGCCCGTCTTGCCGAGCTTGATCATCGGCGGACTCGGCGGTGTAGTCGCGCTCGCAGCGGGCACAGTGCCGTCTTCTTTTGCATTTGCTCGCAAAATCCCGGTCGCACCCAGCGCAGCAGCTCCGGCAGTCGCGCCCAAAAACGTTCGGCGATCAATCCCATTCATGGCAAAACGCCTTTCAGATAAGGTCCAGCGCACCACTTTCTGACACTCGGCGGATCGACTCTACGCGAATACTTCCGTTTTTCTTCTGGTGCTCACACGATCTTAATGTAGCACCGCCATGATCAGCAACCTTCCCGATACGCACCTCACACCTCGACCGCATCAACGGCCTCGAACGAAGTACATCGCAACAGGAGAGTTCTAATGAATTGCAAGAAACTCGGCAGCTTTTTGGCTGTCGCCATTTTACTAACCAAAACGGCCGCAGGCGCGCCGATCGTCAGCATCACAGAATGGATGTATGACGGCCTACCCGATGAATACGTGGAGTTTACAAACGTCTCGGGCGCGCCGGTCGATATGACCGATTGGTCGGAAGACGACAATAACCGAATCCCCGGCAAACACGCCTTTGGCAACACGTTCGGCATCGTTCAGCCCGGTGAAAGCGTGATTTTGACCGCCGCCCCAGAAGCGACTTTTCGTGCTGCCTGGAGTCTGCCGGCCTCGGTAAAAATCTGGGCAGGTGCGACCGGGACTGGCTACACCGACGACAATCTCGGTCGTAACGACGAAATCAATTTGTATGACAGCCTCGGTACGTTGATTGACCGCCTGACATACAACGACCAAGGCTCGGGCAATGTAAAAGGCCCGCGGACGCAGAACTCGAGCGGCAACATCCCTTTCAGCGCTCTAGGAACGAACAACGCGTCTGCGGCCGTCCTTTCCACTGTTGGCGACAGCTTCAATTCATACGCCAGCACAGCGAGCACCGTCGGTAACCCGGCCAGCTATGCTCCCGCGACGGTGCCGGAGCCTGCTTCACTCGTTTTGATCGCGACCGGCTTGTTGTTCTACACACCGCGGCGACGCCGCAACTGAACCCTTGGCCGTTTGCCTGTCTTGACACCACGACCCCTCCTGAGACGCAGGCAAACGCGGGTGGTCGGCCGCCGAGGCGGCCGACCACCATCTTTTATTGGAATGAAGTATTCATGAAGTTGGTCCTAGCGAACACTTAGAAAGGCGAATGCAGAATGCTCTTGTCGAAACCGATTTCTTGGCTGCTTGCGACTGCCATCCTCGCAACCTTGCTCGAACAGCGCACGGCCGTTAGCGCCGTTGCCAATTCGCTCGTTCTGAATGAGGTCAACACTGTTAGCGGTGCCAACTTCCTCGACAAAGGCCGCGGCGATTCAACTTTTGGGCGCGTCGAAGGCAACGGCCAGAACTGGCTGGAGTTTCTCGTCGTTCAAGGCGACCCCACCGCCGGCGGCGGCTACAAAAACACACTCGACCTCCGCGGCTGGACCATGAATTGGTCGTATGACAAAGACAACTTGCACACGCAATATGGCGCTGGCACGATCCAGTTCACGCAGGATCCGATGTGGGCGGCTGTGCCTCGGGGGTCGCTCGTCACGATCAGCGAATGGCAAGACGCGTGGTACCTCGTCAACACGCCAGCCGGTTACGATCCTGTTCCCGGTGCCGGCGGCTTGGAGCGCGTCGGCGGGGTCAATGGGTTGGGTCATGTGCGTGGTGCCGCGTTTGTGCCAGGCGCTGATATTCATCTGGGCGCTGTGACTCCGGCGGACGATCCGCATCTGCTGGCCACCGATACGTCTTGGAATCCGGCGGTCAATGGCGGCGGAGTGAATGGCGACTGGCGCCTCCACGTGTTCGCCGGCGAACGGAACGCCGACACCAGATTTAAGTATTTCAACTTCACTGGGAGCGTTACCGACTCGACTGGCACCTACGCGATCGGAACCGACGACGGCGGCCTGTTCGTCGCCAACAACGACGAGTGGCAATACACGCTCAAAGACGCACAAGGAAACGTCATCCAGGGACCAATCGGCGAGCACCTGCCCGGGAGCAACTTCGGCGTAAATCCCAGCGAAATCGAACGACTGGAAGCGTTTAGCGACCGTCTCGCTCAGCCGACTCAGGCACAGTACCTCGGAGCCACAATCGCCAATTACGCGTCTGGATCATCAAGCACGTTTGGCAGCCGCAATGTTTGGAATTCGGGTGACGACCATCAAGGCCTGAACGCCCTCCGCAATTGGCTTGTGCCGGGCGACGCAGATTTGGACGGCGCGGTAACTGCAGCCGACTACGTGCAGTGGCGGAACAACGCCGGCTCGGCGGGCGACTGGCGACATGGAGATTTCAACGGCGACGGCATGGTCGACCAAACAGACTACGCAATTTGGCGTGCTAATTTTGGTAACAGCTCGGCGAGCGGCTCCGAGCTCGGACAGTCGGCCGTGCCTGAACCAGCCACATTCGTTTTGCTAGTGCTTGGCGTCATTTTCGCCGTGCCTCACCGTCGTTGCGTTCGGTAAGGATTCCGACCGTGGGTCAACCATCGCGCTCGCACACTCGTTCATATTCGAATTCGAAAGCATTCACACTTGTCGAATTGTTGGTCGTGATCGCGATCATCGGTATCCTTGTCGCGCTACTGTTGCCAGCGATCCAGGCGGCCCGTGAGGAGGCTCGGCGCACGCAGTGCCTCAATAATCTCAAGCAAATGGGACTGGCCGTTCTTAACTACGAGAGTTCGAATCGATTTTTCCCGCGTGGGCGTTGGAACCTCGATCCGACCGATACAGGCAAGCACATGGTAACTGACCGCCCCGCCGCGAAGTCGAACGACGCTTCCTGGGCTGTTATTGTTCTGCCCTATGCCGAAGAGCAAAGCATCGCCGCTCAATACAATCTCAAGAAGGAATGGTTCCACATCGACAATCGCCCAGCAGTCAGTTACCCGCTCAAAATCTTTGTCTGCCCGAGCGTTCCTGAAGTGAGCCGGTTTGACATCGTCTTCAACACCGATCCTAAACCGGCCGCCGGCGATTATGGCTGCTCGAACGGCGTAGGCGCGAATGCGTGGACCGCCCACCCCGAGCTGGGCCCATACCCCGATGCGGCGAGTGGCGGCGAGGATAGCCCGCGCGTTATCGGCGTGATGACGAAGGCGCTCCTCCGCCAGCCTTGTCGGGCGAAAGACATCACCGACGGCATGTCGAAGACGATTCTCATTGCTGAAGACGCTGGTCGGCCGGACACCTACACCGATGGTCGGCTCGGCGACTCAACCGGCAAGCCCCTGCCAGTGGTGTCCGGCACCGGGTGGGCCGACCCCGATTCCGGTTTCACGGTCGCGCACGAACCGGTCATCAACCACCGGAACGATGGTGAAATCTACGCTTTTCATACCGGCGGCGCCCAAGCCTGTTTCGCTGATGGCAGCACTCACTTTCTGAGCAGTTCGCTCGATACTGTCATCGGCATTGCGTTCGTCACCCGGGCGGGCGGCGAAGTGGTGTCGAACAACGGCGAATAGGCCGGTTTTAATAGCTCTTGAGGGTCGCCCGGTCTGTCCTTTATATTGATGGGTCCTCATTTGCGACCGATTTGATTTGGAGTTCAGGGCATGACGATCGACAAGAGTTTACGAGTAAAGCGCGGGGCGACCCGCAATCGGAGCGTGCTGACGCGCGTCGAGCGGATTGCCCGGCTGCAAGAGGCAGACGCCTGGAAAGATGGCGACTCGCCGCTGGGCCTGCCGAAGGTTCGCGTTCGCAAGCTGACGATGAAGAAGAAGAAAAAGAAGAAGGAAGAGGAAGGCGCCGAGGGCGCTGCAGCAACTCCTGCGGCCGGCAAAGCGGCTGGGGGGAAGGCGGCACCTGCTGGGAAAGCTGCGGCTGGTGGTGCTAAGGGCGGCGCGAAGAAGTAATTTCTGGTCGCGGCCGCGTTATTTCGTCTCTTGCTTGTCGGCCGGGTCGTCGCGGAACGGATCGACGTAGCTTTCGTCTTTCCGTTGCGTCGTCACTTCCACCGCTGGCGTTGGCTCCGGCGCTCGCACGGAGTCTGGCTTGGCCTTGGCGGTCGTTCGCGTATCTGATTCGGCGGTCTTCGCGAACGACGGGGCGGGCGGCAACGGGTCGCGTGAGCCGGGCATCGAGGCCCAAATCGCCGCGCGGAGCCAGTTATTGAGCCGCTCGCTGTTGGCTTCGGTTCGTGGCGCCGCTCGCCATGCCGCCACAACGGCATTCAATTGCCCTTGGCGATTCTCACCCTCGGCGGGGTAGGAGCGATACGCGAGCTCGAATTGGGTCGAAGCTTCTGCGGCCAGCTCCGGCAAACGTTCAGATTTCGTCGCCGCACGTGCTGTTACCGGTGCGGACGAAGCGGCGAAGGTCAGAGCGCCTACCAACGTACAAAACTGTGCTGCACGTAGTCGTAACATTGCGTAAAACTCCTATTTGCCGAAACCGGGCAACAATGCACCGCTCGGCATTAAAAATCTTACGTCGGCGACTGGCCGGGTCAACCACGGTACAATCGCGGCAAGTGCGGGGCCTCCCTCTATCGCGTTATGTCGTTCATATCACGTTGCGGGCATGCGGCCTGTGCCGGTTGTGTGGGCGGACTTCCACTGCCAAACCACTATGACGTTCCCCGCATCGGATGCTGAGCCCCATGAGTTTTATATGGAGTTCGCGCTGCGCGAGGCGGATGCGGCTGCTGGCGAGGACGAGGTGCCGATCGGAGCGGTCATCGTTCACCAAGCGGCCGATGACAGCGGGCCACGTGTGATCGGCGCGGCTCATAATCAGCGAGAGCAACTTCACGATCCCACGGCACATGCCGAGATGCTGGCGATTACTCAGGCGGCGGAGGCGCTTGGCAACTGGCGGCTTGAACGATGCACGCTGTATGTGACGCTCGAACCGTGCCCGATGTGTGCCGGCGCGATCGTGCTGGCCCGCATCCCGCGCGTCGTTTACGGCGCGGCCGATCCGAAAGCCGGAGCGGCTGCCACGCTGTATCGACTGCTGGACGATCCACGATTAAATCACCGTGCGGAAGTAGTCGCTGGCGTTCTCGGCGAGCGGTGCGGGCAGATTCTGTCGCAGTTCTTTGCGAAGAAGCGGAGCAAACTGTGAGAAGCGAAACACGCGAACTCGATTTTTTAATACAAAAATCGAGAATATTGGAACGTTCCCAGTCGCGGCGACGCGGTAAAACGCGGTGTTTTACTGCGCGGCCCGTGCCATAATTCCGGCATTATTGGGAATTTGGCGCACCGTTCGCGCAATTGCCGTCTCAATATTCAGCGGCCCGCAGCAGCCGCACCTTTCGCGCAAACCGACACTCTGTCAGCTCTGGTTTGTTGGTCGAATTATCAAAGAACGAACGCTGCTGCAATACAGCGTGGAGTGACGTTAACATATATGCGATGACGATTCCACAAGTATTTTTGGCCACTGGCGATTTTGTTGAGAGCAAGCTTTCTCGCAGAGGCGCGGAGAAGAAGCAAGATAAGCGAAGGCGGAGGCTATCTCGTTTTGAAGCGCTAGACACTTACGGCTGAATCCCTGGATTCCCGCCTGCGCGGGAATGACGGCTGAATTTCGCCGCGGTATCATTCGTTGCGCAGATCTCATTAATAAAGGCAGGTAAATGAATTCTTATGTGAAAACCGCACTGCTGGTTTCCTTATATGCTCTGATTGCCGGCGGAAACGCGGTTGCCGCTGCAGGTGGTAACGAGTCACCGGTAAAAGCTGTCGTTACGTCGCCGGACGGGCGCAACTCGATCACACTTGAAGGCACCGGCGCCAATCACGATCGATTGCGATTTTCGGTTGCGCGAGATGGAACGGTACTGGTCGGTCCGTCGGCGATTGGGCCTAAACTATCGGCGGGTGACGTGATCGGCGAGCATGCGCGAATCGGCGCCGTGCATACGAGCAAGATTGATGAAAAGTTTGAGCTGCCGTGGGGGAAAACTCGGGAGGTCGTGAATCACGCGGCCGCAGCCAGCGTCGATTTGAAGAGTGACCCGCATCTCAAATGGCAGATTGAATTGCGGGCGTACGATGATGGCGTCGCATTTCGGTATCGATTGCCGCGGCAGGATGGGCTGGAGCAAGTCGATGTCGCGGATGAGGCGACGCGGTTCGATATTGCGGGCGATCCGAACGCGATCTTCAACAATCTCAAGAATTTCACCACGTCGCACGAGGCGCTGTACTCTCACAAACCGCTGTCGAAAATCCCGAGCCGGAAGCTGATGGATATGCCGGTGCTACTGGAATGGCCGAAGGGTGCGGCGGCGATTACGGAAGGGAGGGTTCGCAATTTCGCCGGGATGTATTTAGAACGGCCGGCGGAAGATGTGAACGGGTTCGCGTGCCGATTGTCGCCGTTGCCGGGGCGGAAAGATGTCGCTGTCAGCGGCAAAACACCTATCGAAAGTCCGTGGCGAGTTGTTTTGCTGGGGGATTCGGCGGGCAAACTGTTGGAGAGCAATTTGCTGCTGTGCCTCAACGATCCGCCGAAGGGTGACTACGATTGGGCGAAGCCAGGCAAGACGGATTTTCCGTGGTGGAATGCCGATTTTGAGCAGGACTATAAGCTCCCAAATGAAACACAGGTGTTTGTCGATCGAAACAAACGGTACATCGATTTCTGCGCGGCGAATGGGATTGCGTATCACTCGGTACACGGGGATGGGCGGTCATGGTATCCGCAGTCGAGCACCGATTACGGCAAACCAAGCGATGATGCGGACGTGCGCGTCGCGCGGCCCGAGCTGCACCTGCCGGAGATCATTGCTTACGCGAAGTCGAAGGGTGTCGGCATTCGCTTGTGGGTGCATTGGAAAGCGCTTAGCCAGCATTTGGAAGAAGCGTTCACAAACTATGAAGCGTGGGGAATTAAGGGGCTGATGGTTGATTTTCTCGATCACGACGATCAGGAAATGCTCGCTTTTACTGACCGCATGATGGAGAGCGCCGCCCGACACAAGCTGCACATACAGATTCATGGCTCTTCAAAGTACAGCGGCGAGCAGCGGACGTTTCCCAATCTGTTCAATCGCGAAGGGGTGCTGAATCTCGAGTATTTGAAATGGAGCGACAAGTGCACGCCGCAGCATGCCGTTGACGTCGCGTACACGCGTGCGCTGGCGGGGCCGGTGGATTTTCATTTAGGCGGGTTTCGGTCGGTGCCGCGGGCGGAGTTTCGACCGCAAAATCGATTGCCCGTGATTATGGGAACGCGGTGCTACTCACTAGCGCTGTACGTGGTGTACGAAAACCCGATGCCGATGGTGGCGGATGCGCCGAGCGCGTACGAAGGGCAGCCTGGGTTTGAATTTTTGCGCGAAGTGCCGACGACTTGGGACGAAACGCGGTTCGTCGCGGGTGAGGCAGGGGAATACATTGTGCTCGCGCGGCGGCATGGCAAAGACTGGTATCTGGGCGGGATCACGAATTGGACCGAGCGACACATCGACATACCGCTAAAGTTTCTGGCGGACGGTAAGTTTAAGGCAAAGGTTTTTGCGGATGGCACGATGGATGCGGCGAAGCCGAATGAAGTGAAGATTGATGAGTCGGTTGTCGATCGCGCTGGCAGGCTGGCGTCTTCGATGGCGTCTGGCGGCGGGATGACTGCTGTTTTGCGTGCGGAGTGAGCGAAGCTAAACTCAGCCCTGCAGTTAAGTTCATCGATTTATTTAGCAGCCCAAATGATCAGGCCGAGCCCAATAGCAACGAGCGTCGTGGCGATTAGAAGGGTGCGGAGGGAGAATCGCCCTCTGAACCAGGGTCGTGATGAAATTAAACTAAGCAGCACAAACGGAATAATCACAAACCAGTGTGAGAAGAAAAAACTGTCTCCACTAACCCCAATTATGGGAAAGCGAAAGCTTATAGTCCTCCCCAGTCCCTTCCATTGTCGTTCAACTTCAGCAAGTGACGTTTGGTCAAACCGCCACGGACCCGAATACCGATGTGGCTGCGTGCTATCGTCCATTCTGACCGACAATCTGCCTGAATTAGAACCCAGTACCAATGTTTTGGTCGGTGAAATTGATCCAATCGCTCCGTCGCTCCACCAGTAACTCCGCACCCACAGGACGGTCAGCAATAGTGCCGCGGTACCCCACATTACCGACCACGCGATTCGCAGTTTGTGGTATTTCATCGATTCATCGCGTGGCGGAGATTTTTTTCACTGCTGGTCACCGTCGCGACTCAAGAGAGCAACTACAATATCCAAAGCGGTGTCATCGCTTAAAAATCTTACCGACCCATCACAAAGTCCCACATTTGCGCCACCACTGTGAAAGCTGTAGATAGATGGAAAATTCGCGTAGTTTACGTGAGCTTTGCCGAATCCGCCGAATTCGCCGGAGGCCCAAACACCCTCGCCCCATAGTCCAGTAGCCTTGCCGTTAAAGTATGTAGTGGGAAAACCCGCCTTTTCTGCGACGAGAATAGTTTTCGACAATCCGTCTGTCGTATATCTCAGGGACGCGCCACCACGCGCAGCAACGATCTCGTCGCCTCCTAAACTCACCCCGTTCATTGTTGATGATCCGTAGTGGGGTAGAGCGTACCAAGCACCAGACATAGCTTGTCCGCCATAGCCAGTCTCGCCGGGAAGTGGTTCACCATTGCGCACAAAGAACACATGCGAGTAATCATTTGCACCCAACGCCACGTTTCCGTTAAATGTTAATACTGTTCGCGGCGAATCCGGCGTGCTTGGGCACTGAAAGATATTTACGATTACTTGGGTTAGCTTTGCGTTGTCGTCGGAAATCGGTGTCGATTTGAAGTTCAGTCGGTCATAGAGAGTCTGCTCATCGATGCGTGGCAGAATTGAAGCTCGCCACGAAAAACTGTACCGATGCAAATCGTATTTGGCGGGGTCGGCAGGATTACCGTCTTGATCATGAACATCTCGCCAGCTTGCAGGAAGCCTCCCAGCGTTGCTGGTCGAATATTGAAGTACGGCTAGGCAAATTTGATTCAGATTGTTTTTGCAAATGGTGGTTCGACTTGATTCGCGTGCCATTTGAATCGCGGGGAAGAGCAGTGCGATTAGTAGGCCGATGATTGCCGCGACTACCAGCGTTTCAATGAGCGATATTCCGTATTTCTGGTGCGAGACCATCAAGCTTTAATCCAGGACGCTCAAAATCGGTGAGCACCGATTATTTGGCAACTTAAGGACAAGCCACATTTAAGTCATCGTAGCAGCGAACGGCCGAGGTATCGAGCAGCGATTGTTACAGCCATACGATCAGCCCCAACCCAACGGCAACGAGCGTCGTGGCGATTAAGAGAGTGCGGAGGCTGAACTGCCAGCGAAGCCAAGGTGCGATTGACAACAAGGCGGTTCCAATCCCGAACGGCCAAAACGCAAATATTACGCCTTCCGCCAACGGGTCTGAAACGGGCACGAAACTCCATGCGACGCCATCTTCAAATGCGGCGTCTGAGCGGTACTGGAAATAGTTCCAATGGTCGTTTGGTTTTGAAAGCGCTGAGGTCACATGAGCGCGGCCTCGGTACGATTCAACGAAAAAGTGGTTCTTAGGAATAATTGGAACAAAGACTATATCCACGAACCAACTGCTCCGCACCCACATAGCAATCAGCAGCAGCGCCGCGATTCCCCACATCACTGACCACGCGATTCGCAGCTTGCGGTGTTTCATAGTCACATTCTCACCGCAGCCACGCGATCAGCCCGAGCCCAATGGCGACAAGGGTCGTGGCGATGAGTAGAGTGCGGAGGGAGAAACGTTTCGACCAAAGGGATAGCCAGGGGGCAGCGGCGATTCCCGTGGCGATGAGTACGCCGAACCAGTAGGGAATATCCACCCGGAGTGAGGTTGGATCTCGTTTGAAATAAAACCCCAAAAGATCGTTGGCGTAAAAACTGTCTGCGTGACCAGTACTTGGCAAGTGACCGAAAATGATCTCAGTAACTGTCGGCTGGCTCGGTCCAATCACCAGCACGATGTGTCCCGCATCGGAATTGATTTGCACGCCGGTGCTAGCGCCCTGAAAATAGCACCTGTCCCACCACCAACAACTCCACACGCTCAGCAAAATTAGAAGGGTGGCGAGCAGACCCCACGCCACCGACCACGCGATTCGGAGCTTGCGGTGTTTCATGTCGCCATTGTAGCGGGTGCGGGGACAAGTCGGTGTCGATGGCGTATATTGTGGCGCATGTGCAGCGGCGCGGGTGAACTTCGCCAGGCGTTGGCACAAACGAATTGGTCTGCGGCACCAAGCAGAGGGAATTCGCCATGGCCAAGCAGCGGCCGGAGCACGAGATTTTCGGAGTTCATAGTGGGTTCCATGGCGGACTGATTTTTGTCGCGCCGTACATGGGGCTTTACCTGCTCTATCCCATGACGTGGGCCATCTTGACGGGCATCGTGTTGATGATGGTGCTTGGATTGTTCACGGCCAAGTGCGTTGGTGCATGATTAGAGTTGGTTTCAAAACGTCGTAGTTGAAGTCGCAAGACTTCGGGCTCGGCCGGATTCTTGCGAATCCAGCAACCGCCAGTACGGTTATGAAACGGCTTCGAAAAACCGAAAGGCGGGCGTCAAAACCGTGGGCTAGCGCCCGGCGGCTGATCGAGTGGATGGCGTCAGGCTGAGCCTGACCTACAAGAGTTACAACAGCGCGCCGTGCAGGATTACTCGTGCGACGTTGAAGTAGATGATGAGGCCCGTTACGTCGACTAGCGTGGCGACGAAGGGAGCAGACGACGTAGCCGGGTCGAGGCCGAGTTTCTTGAGGAGGATTGGCAGCATTGAGCCGGAAAGTGTGCCCCACATCACGATACCGACGAGTGCGCAGGCGACGGTGAATGCGACTCGCAGCCAGTATTCGCCGTACATCGTGGTGAAGGCGCTCCAAATCACGATGCGGAGAAAACCGATTGAGCCCAGCAGAATTCCGAGCATGAGGCCGGAAAACACTTCGCGTCGAACGACCCACCACCAATCGCGCAAGCGGACTTCGCCGACTGCGAGCGCTCGCACAAGCAGTGTGGCTGCCTGTGAGCCGGAGTTGCCACCGCTTGAGATAATCAGCGGGAGAAAGAAGACCAAGACTTCGGCCGCCTTTAGCTCTTTGTCGTAGAAGCCCATGGCGGTGGCGGTGAATAGTTCGCCTAAGAACAAAATGACGAGCCAGGAGGCGCGTTTTTTGATCATCTGCCAGACGGGCGTATCGGTGTAGGACTCATCCAATGCTTCGAGACCGCCGAAGCGCTGAATTTCGCGCGTGGCTTCCTCTTCTTGAATGTCGAGCACGTCGTCGACCGTGACGATGCCAATGAGCGTGCCGCGGCCATCGATGACGGGTAGGGCAGTGCGGTCATATTTGCGGAAGAGGCCGACGGCTTCGGACTCTTCTTCTGTGACGGAGAGGGCGACGAACTGCTCGTCCATTAATTCCTCGACCAGTCGATTCGGCGGCGACAGCAGGATTTCGCGAATGCGCAGGTCGTCGATTAGACGCTGATGGTCGTCGGTGACATAGACGACGTTGAGCGTTTCGCTGTCTTTACCGTAGCGGCGGACGTGGTCGAGCACTTGCTCGACTGTCCAATCGCGTTTGACCGTCACGAAGTCGGGCGTCATCAAGCGGCCGACGGTGCCGGCGCCATACGACAGGAGCGACCGGGCGATCCGCTGCTCTTCGGGGCGGAGGAGCATCAGGAGGCGTTCGATTTCTTCCGGCGGTTCGCGTTCGAGAAGGGCGGTGCGGTCGTCGGGCGACATGCCGTTGAGGAGCCGCGAGATTTCTTCGTCCGGCATCGCGCGCATGAGCTCTTCGTGCGCAGTCGGGGAGATGTGCTCGAAGCTGCGGGCCGCCAATTCGGGATCGAGTGCCGCCAATACAAGGGCGTCTTCATCCGGCTCGAGATCATTCAGCAGATCGGCGACATCCTGAGGCATCCAATCGGCGAGGACTTCGCGAAGCGTATCGCAATCACGCGATTGAATGAGCTCGCGAATTTCGGGCAGGGTGAGTTTTTCGAGGATAGACATAACGCACCCGCGGGGATGGCGACGAATGATCGGAATCGATCAGTGTAAGAAACTCGACCCTGGTTGGTCTATGCGGTCGGAGGGCCGGGAAGAGGTCGGCTTGTAGAAATAAAGCAGTGCTCTCGCTCCGCGAGAGGAGAAATCGTCTCGCGGAACGAGACGAGTACTTTAACCGCCAAGAGCAGACGCGCAAAAAGGGAGGCCGCCGGGGGGTCAGGCCGGCGGCCTCGGAATGCTCGTTGAGTAGACACGAGCAATTTGTACAACTAGTTGGTAGGAGCGAGGATTGTTTTACGAGTAGCACTTTAGCGCCCGACCGAGTGACGGGGCGCTAAAGTGCGTATCAAGTTAGTTGCCGTACACGAGCTGCGCGGGCGGAACTTTGGCCGCGATTTGGCTGAATGCTGCCAGCATCTGCGATTGGAAGCTGGCGATCGTGCTGCCGCCGGGTACGTCGACATAGACGCCCTTGCCGGCGAAAGCGATGGCCTTCATGAGGTCTTTGTCGGCATCGGCGCCGACGGTGATCGTATGGATCGTGACACCGCGCTTGATCGCTTCGGTGGCGACCCAGAAGGCGTACTTCTTGTTGGCGTCGGTCGTTTGGTAATCGGCAACGCCGTCGCCGTTGTAGTCGGTCCAATCGGACCACTTGAAATCGCCGGGCATCACCCAACCGGATGGCTTTTGGTTGGTATTGCCGTCGGTCATCACGATGATCGTGGGCCGGGCACCGTAGCGCGAGAAGCCGTGATCGTTCGTGTTGGTTGTCGAGCCGAGCAACAGCTCGCGGGCTTTGAGGATGCCGTCGCCCATGGCGGTCCAGCCTTCGTATTCACCGGCTTGCAAGTGCTGCTGGATAAGGTCGATCGTGCTGTAGGTCGGCGTGATCGGATCGGATGAGATATCGACGTTGATGTAACCATCGTTGAAGGTCTTCATCGGCACGGCCCATTGGCCGTACACGACCAGGCCGAGCTCATCGCCAAAGTTCAGGTCGCTGAGGAAATTGCAGAACAGCGACGTGCCGTCCTTCAAAGCCTGCACAGGGTAGTGCGGCGTGCGCCACAGATCTTCCGACACGCTACGATCGTAAGTTACTTCCTGGAAATAATCCATCAACGTGCGGTAGCCGTACTTGCGTTGGCTACTGCTCAGTCCTTTCACGTAGTTGATGTAGTTGCTCCACAGCGTGTCGCTTGTGGTGTCGCTCGGTTTGCTCTTGAGCGAACCATCCGAGTTGCGCCCCGCTTGCGGATACGGGTATTTGCGATGGCCACTGACATTCGTGTTCAGTCCAAGTGTCGACAAAATCGTGCTCGTGTTCGTGCTGTTCACGGTGACACCTGCGTAGGAATTCATCGAGCCGAAACCAGTGCTCGGGAATTTCGAGGTCGTCGTACCGGGCCATTTTGGGTTGGCAGTGACGAGCGAATCCCACATGGCGTCGAGCGCTTTGTTGACTTCCGTCGAGCTCAATTTCGATTCATAAGAGCTGTCGTCGTTCATTGAGGCGGAGAAGTCGAGCACGAGCACGAGATCGCGAGCTTCGACGAACGCGGTCGACGTGGTTTGCAGCGGCACACTCTTCTTGCCCACGGCCCAACCGAACGAGAGCGGGAACTTGCCATCGGGCGCGGTGATATCGCTGCCATCGCGGCGGGCAGTGACCCCTACGACGTTATACGGCGTGGCGCCCCATTGGACGGGCCACTGGCCGGTGGAGGGGTCAAACACGCGCTTGCCAAATTTGACGTCTTTCGCGGGATCTACGTACACGCCGTTGGCCTGAGCGACTTGCTGGGCCATCGTGCGGGCCGAAGACACGGCGATTGAATTGGCGTCAATGTTGGCTGAGCCCTGGCCTTGGCCGGCCGCGTACACGGCCGCCGTGATTTCTTGCGATGCCGCCAGCGAGGCAGCGTCGACGGCGTTCTGCATTTTTGTTTCCGTCAGCACGACACGGCCCGTATCGACTGACAGCGCGACGAACGCAAAGAGCACGGTCAATAGAAAGCTAGTCAGTACGACGATGATGCCGCGACGTTTTCGTCGCTGCCGCTCGGATTGCAAATTGGTTTTGCGTTTGTGGTGTGTCATGGTGCATTCTCCGGTCCCGTGCGACAGGACGTCTCAAGTAGTACTAACCGCGTGCAAGTGCGAAAGCGTTGTTAGGAATATTACTGCGAAATTGTGGCTCGGCCGTTGCGGAACGTGACCGAACCGTTGAGCGCGAAATCGCTGCTGTTCGGCGTAGGCTCGAAGCTGACCGCCGAGAATTTGACCGAGACTTTCACATCGAACAGCTTGAGGTCGTTCGTAGGGTCATCCAAGTTGAAGTCCTTCATCGGCGTAACGTGATCCTTCACCGTGACCGTAATGCTGCTCTTGGGTATGTTGCTCGTTGCAAGGAAGTTCTTAACGTCGTCGATTAGCTTCTGGTTGGTCGTTTGACCTGTCGAAGTCATGCCGGTGCGATCCATCGACGCGTAGCGGGCCCCTTCGCGAGCTCCCTGGTTGAGCAGGTTTTGCGTCTCGAATGCGCGGCCAAGCTTAATTGAGCCGAGCGAAAGCGCGACCAAGATCGGCGCGACAAAGGCGAATTCCACGGCAGCGACGCCTCTGCGATTGCGACGTTTCGAATTTCGTGTTTGGAATATGGCCATGATGACAAACTCCAGAAATTGCGGCTCACTACTCGTGGCGAGTAAATGCTTGACCTTGAATAACGGCGTTGCTGAGGAACTTGCCTAAGATCGGCACGTTCGGAACGATGGCGATGTCTTTGTAGTTGATCTTGGCGCGGACCATGAATAGCTGCCGCGGATTCGCGTTGCTAAGCTCGATGGCGGGCATTGATTCTAAGGCGGTGGTGCTGGTCGTAGCGCCGCCCGTATCGAACGTGCTCGCGTCTTTGACGAATACCGACACTTTGCTCTGATTGACGGTTGAACCCAAAACGGTGAGTACCTTCGACTTAACTGTCGCGGTGGTATTCCCCTGAGTCGACCCAATGCGGGCCGCCGTCCGGCAGGCACTGTTGAGCACGTGTTGCACAAGCAAAGCGTGGCCAAGCTCAACCATCGCGAGAACTAGCATCAAATAAACGGGCAAGACAAGTGCTGTTTCGACGACGGTCGTCCCGCGTCGATTCTGGCAACATCGTTTCGTGCCGCGTTTCATTGTGATGTTCGCCTCGGGAGCCCGAGTACGTTTATGTCGCCGCAAGATTTTGCGGCACGGGACAAGACAAGTGGTTCGAAAAGGATGCCCCGTTGGCTTGCGGCCTCAAGGCGTGGCGAGTGTTCGATTGCGAAACAATCCCGCCATCTGAACCATAGGTCGAAAACTCGCTAGATGTCCGAGTGGACGGCGTCGAATTGCGAAATCTTAATTCGCTGAAACGATCGGATGTAGCATGGTCCGCATTATCGTCATAGGTATCAGACAACCCGGGGAGCAAATGTAGCAGGCCGCATATAAGAACGAACCCAATGAATCTCACACCGACAATGCAATGCGCTATTCGTATCCTTCTTTGCGCATCTGCGAATTGGCATGCAGCGTTTTGCCACCCAGGAACCAGGGTGTGTGCATCCAGCTTACTTTGTCGAATGGCACGGTCGCCGTGACGGTGATGGCGGTTCCGGCGATAGCGGTGGCCGGATCCGGCGATACGGTAACCGATACGCTCGGCACGGCCACGCTGGTCGCATACGATGTGACGGCGGATTGTACGGCCGAGGTAGTTGAGCCCGTAGTGCTTGCCATTCTCGCTCCGACGCGAGAAGCATTGATGAGCACCTCTTGGACCATTAACGCTCGGCCGAATTCGATGAAGCCAATCACCATCATGAAAAAGATGGGGGCCACGAGCGCGAATTCGGTGACGGCCGCACCGCGCCGCGCGTGCTGGCGTCGCCGGCCCGATTTCAGCGATGGGAATGTTGTGCGATTCATAGTCCCAATCGACCAGGGGTTAAACTTGCCGCAGAGCACTAGCGCACGAGCACGACGGGCGAAAACACCGAACTACTCGTACCGGTCGTGCCAGACGCCAAGACACCCTTGATTTGCGCCGGCGCGACTTGAATCATCACATTTTTCTGCGACATCGAGCCGGTCAATTGCACGTTCATAATTCGCACGCCCTGCCATTTGACAATCGTGTATTGAGCGTTGTTGCCATTGCCACTGACGGCCGAAAAAATCGGGATCACGCGCGGTTGGCCCTTAATCGAATTAAGTTCATCTTTCACGCCCGCGCTGATTCCCGTGTCTCCATTGAGTGTCAACTTGCCCGTTGAGTCGAATTGCAACGGCTTGCCCAATGCCGCAAAATCGGCGGGCGAAATACCGTACACGATTTGGCGAGCAATATCAGCAGTGCTGTTGTTGCTGCTGCCGATGTCGACGGTGCCGCGGTTACCGGGCGAACCGGTGCCTTGAGGAAACAGGTTCACTTCCACGAGGCCATCGGAGCCGGACTTTACGGTATGGGTCGCGGGGTCATAGCTGTAGTTGTCTGTGCCGCTATTGGCGACGAAACTGTTCCACGTTTGCAAATCGAGCGCGTATGGAAGAATGCCGATGTTGCTGCCGTCGCCGGGGGCCTTGAAGCCACTCACATCGTGAACCAAGCCAGCCATCGCGGTCGAATGCAAATCCTGGCCGGTCATGCCAAACACGCGAGCAAAGAAATACGGCACTTTGCCGTTTTCCGTCGAATTTTTGTGAAGCGTAACTTGCACGACGTTGTAGCCGTTCGTGCCATCCGTTTGAAACGCGCTTTGGGGGTTCTTGAAATCCGAAACGTACCCCAGCACGACGTCGCCGTTTGGATCGTTTGCGGTGTTCGCATTGAGCAACATCGGATTGCCGGTCACGCGGTTGAGCGAAGCGTACTGCGCAGCCGTCGTGCGCGCATACCCTGCGGCGGTGGCGTTCGTGTTACCTTTTGCTAACTTCGCGCCGAATTCCCAGCAGGCGGCGAGTGCAGCCGAATCTGCGGAGCGCTGCATATCTTCTTTGGCAGATAGGACGTAACCGATATCCACACAAAACGCCACCATTCCGATGAGAACAATGGAGAGGAAGGCGGCCAGAATAACGATGGTACCGCGACGATTTCGGCGCTGTAAAAACTTTCGGCGGTTCATGATGGCGGCTCCAAAAATCGAACATCGATGGGCAAAGTGCGCGAAGCGCAGTCGGAAAAAGCTAGTTATCTAAGCTGGTATCGATCGGAATCGGCGCATCCTGCTCATGGGTTTGTCCGTCTTCGGTAACCCAAATCAACTTGGTCAGCGTGAGCGAACCGACGCGGTTCTGTGCGTAGCCAACTTGGGACTCCGAGAGTGAGACGCTGGGGCGATAACTGTTGAGACTTGTCAGCGACGTGGAGGTGGTCAGCGACAAATCATTACCGCCGAAATTGCCCCATGTTTCCGAGGTTCCGTCACAAATTTGGAACGAAAGATTTCCTGATAGAAGTGAAATCTTTTGCGTCCAGGTCACGACTTCTTCCGAACGGTCGAGGGCCGTACCATCGTGCGCAGTGTTCGATCGGACGAACTGTTGGCCGTCCCAGAGCTGAACCTGCATTCCGCCTGGCGCGTAATCGGGAACCGTGTTGTGGTTTAATGTGAACAAGAAATGCAGCGAGTTAACGTCACCCGTGGGCGACATGACCATCGTGGTTTGCGGCGCGCTGCGGTCGGGATCGGGCTCGGCCAGCCGCAGTTCCCAGTGTTCTTCAACGGAAATTACGCGGGGCGAATCAGCTTGTACGGACGCGGCAAACACGGCCACGATTGAACAGGCCGAGAGCGCCGACACGAAACGAAGACACTTTTGACATCTCATCATCCACCCCCAGTGAAACGATTAAGAAAAAAACGGACGTGTCTCGCAGCCTGGGCAAGACACAATCAATGGGGAGATTGATAAGCGCGATGAGCTAGGGTTAGCGAGGTCGACTTTTTGGTTGGCGTGTGTTTTGAGTCGGCAGAAAAGGTCGGGTGCGGGTGCCTTTGTAGAGGCTTAACGAAGACCACCGCATCCAACTAAAAACATAGTATGCATTACTCAATGCGGCACATTTTTTCGCAACCGACGAGAGAAAATAACCAACTCAATTCGAAAGTCGGAGATTTAAAGCCGTACGAGCGTCATAACCCTCGCCACCGCCTGACTCTCACGAGGGGGTGCTGAGAATTTGCGAATCAGGCTTGCGCCATTGCGCTGTTTAGAACTCGGCGCCGATTTGCAACGCGGGGCCGAGGAAGCCGATCGACTGGAGATTGGCGTCCTGAGCGAGGACATCGCTGCGCCAATTCTGGATTTCGAACACGACGCGGCCGTGGACATCAACATTGCCGTAGCGGCGGCCGATTTGCGCACCGGCGTAAAGTTCGGTGACGAGGATATTGTCGTCGGCCACGGGGTGATCAACGAAGACGCTGGTGTCGTCGCCGGTCCAATTGCCGCTCAGTAGCGATACCCGGCCTCCGTACGCCCAGGCGCAGTAGCCGCACTGCAGAAAATGGCAGGCCGTGAGGCCGTCGGCGGCCATGGTTAAACCCACCGTATCGGTGCCCGATCTGGCACCGGCAGGATCCGTCAGCTTGAGATTCGCAAAGCGTAAACCCGCGGCCACATCGAGCGTCGAACGGCGGCCGTCGAAACGGTGGACAGCTTCAAGATCGAACACGTCGAGCTTCACCCGAACCGCTCCGCCGCCCAGGATATCGGTCGCTCGGTCGTAGTCCCAAAAGCGAATCCGACCATCGACAGCCCCGACATTCCGCACACCCAAGATAAACCGCGGCGCCAGCTCATAGGTTTCCGAAAGCTTGCCGACGGCGTCTTCCGAAAACCGAGTGCGCATGAATTTGAAATCCACGTCGCCATAAAGGTGCGATTGCGTATCGGCGGAAGCAAGGTTGGTATCGCAGGCGGCGGTACGGCATGGGCCATCGTGATAACCGCCACATTGGGGACAAGGTCCGAAGGGCTGCATCATGCCGGGGCCGCATTGCATCGAGTCGCAGGGCTCGGGGCCGCAGCTGGGTCCGCACATTCCAGGTTGGCATGGGTAACCATCGGGGCCCATGCCGAGTATCTGCAGCGGCGGAACATTGCCGGGGCCAATCGGTGGGCCCGTCGTCACGACGCCATCGTCCGGCAGCAAGCGGACAGAATCAGACTCATTATCAACGTATTGAGCCTGCTCAACTTCACTGCGGCTTACGCGTGCCGGCGTGGCCGTTGTGTACGATGCGAGGCTCACCGCGCTCGGGTCGCCGACCATTGGCATCAATCGTTGCTGCGGCAAATCGAGCTGCGAGGCCAGCAGCGTGTTGCCTGTATCGTTGCGTACGGAAACAAGCTGTCCGACGTGTGCCGCCAAGTCGATACCTGGCTCTGGTTCAACGTACCGCTGCACCGTGCCGGTTTGATCGGTCAGGGCATAGGGTGGAGCGCCATCGGTTTGGTCAGGGTTATGGATTAGCCACGCGAGCGGAGTTCGGCGCGGGGGAGTTGCCGTTTGATTGGATGGCGATTGGTTCACCGCATTAGTCCAACCGCTAAAACCCGCACCCTGAGCTGCGGGTGGCGAAGCATGCCATTGGCCAGATTGCGCGCCCACTTGTTGGGAGCAAACTGTCGCCGCGAGTACACAAATCGTCGCGAGGGCACGACTCAGCCAAGTTGTGCGGTTGTTCGACATGGTTCATTCCCGTCGGTCACAACAGCGGGCCCAATCGGCGCGAACAGCGTGCCGGAATCGGCATTTCGAACGCGGCTGGAGCTACGAACGTACCCGCTCTTTAGCAAAAAAGAAAAGTTTTGAGGCAGATGAGCGGCCCGCTTTTAGCAAAAGCGGCCGGAGCAGGGCAAGAGTAATGGGAATTCAATGTAGCCTTCTCGCTCCGCGAGACGAACACCTCTCGCGGAGCGAGAGGACTACATTTTGCCGATCGAAGTCACATGGTGGCAATGCTTGCGGCGCGCCCGCTGGCATCATTACTGAGCGGGTGCTTGCTTCTTTTGGTGTCGTTGCGGTTGAGCGTAGTAGTGGCTTCTGTAGCCAAACACCGTCTGATGACCGGTAGGAGCTTCGTCCTTTGAGCCGGCCGCATTGTATGCTGGCGCGGCCGCGATTTGCTGCACGCGGCGCGCGGTCTGCAATTGTTGACGCTGATTCTGCTCGTTGATCTGTTGCTGCTGCAACTGCGGTTGGACCAACGTGCTGTAGTTGAATTGATTCACTTGCCCGTTGGCATCGGTGCGAAACAAATTGAGGTACGGGCTAACGGGCGATTGCGGCTGAAGCGTCGAGAATGGCTTATCGCGCAACGAGCCCGCCCCAACACCAAAGCTGGCCGCCTGCGACGGACTGCTGTTCATATTTGCGGCGTAGTTGTTCTGTGCTGCGAGTGAGTTAGGTCGCCTGAGTGGCGAAAGACCGTAACCCGATTGGGCCTGGGCGGCCGCGCAGCAGGCAGACGTTGCGATCGCACTTGCAACCATCAGCCATTTGCGTGTGACGAACATGATTCGACTCCTCCCGCCCGATTTGGGATTTACCCCCCAACCTAGCTCAGGACAATTAATTTTAGAATCGACAGAATCCAGCGACAAGAAAATCACGCGGATAAAAAGTCCGGATAGGAGGGCGTGGTCAGCGAGCTGGGCCGCTAATAATCCAGTTTCTCGGTACTTTTGCATACGTGTGCCCCGATCGGTGGGTCGTGGCGACTTTTTTCTTCCGCCAGCCAGACGCATCGTTTTCCGTCGTCACAACTGACAGATTCGGATCATATTGCCGCGGTGCTCAAGTTGCGTCGGTCTGCCCAACATGCGGCCCGCCATCCACAGCGACCCCGACCTCACACGCCGGCCACCCGATGCCAGATAAGCGGGCCACCATTCGCTTGCTCGAGTTGCTGGTTTTGCGAGTGAAACACAAGGCTGCGTAGGATGCCTCGGAGCCGATTACGATTGACGTCCAATCGTGATTGCGGTCTCGTAAGTGCATGCTTACTGACCCGCAACGCGACTACATCCGCAGAGTCTGCCTCTCGCTGCAAATCATCGTCGGCGCTCTGGCCGGTGGTGTGCTCATGTTTCTCGCAATCGTGATTTTCATCGGGTTGCAACAGCCACCCGCGGCGATCCCCGATCTCGCGATCATCACCTATACTGCTTACGGCATGGCCGCCGTTTGCGCGATCTTGTCGTTTGTCGTCCCTAACATTCTCGTCGCCCGCACACGTAAATTGCTAGCCGCAGGTGACGTGTCACAATGGGGGCTGGTAAAGAATCTCCCCAACATCGAGCAATTGGCGGAAGCGGCACCGGTGGCCGCTATCTTCCAGACGCGCACAATCGTCGGCGCCGCGCTCTGCGAAGGAGCGGCATTCATGGCGTGCATTGCCTATCTGATCGAGCGGCAGCGGCCAGTACTCATTGTCGCCGGCGTACTTTTGCTGCTGATTCTTCGCTACTTTCCTACGCCGTCGCGCTTGGAATCGCAAATCGAAAACGAACTCGCCACGAGCCAGCAGGTGCGACAGTTCCGCTAACAAGAATCTCGGTACACACTCATGATCGACGATTCCCTTCGTAGCCGACTCGAAGCGCTGAACCGCAGCCCCATCCCCGCACAAACTGCAACTCAACGCCCGTCCGGCGAGGTGGCTGCGGCGACCCGACCTCCTGCCCCGCGGCCTCACATCCGCCCAACGCCGCCTTTGCAGTTTCCAATTCCCCACACAGCAAAGCCAGCCCTCGGCATCCTGCGCACCGGCGACGAAATAGAAACCTGTTGCGGCCCGCACCTCCGGATCCGCCTGCCCATCGAAGACCTCTGGCCCAACGGCTCGCAACTCATTGCTTCCCGCCAACAATTCCTGCGAATGCAATAGCCACCGCCCAACAGACGATCGAGCCCAAAGTCACCCTCGAACCCGAGTTCGCCACCTTCATTGGTGCGTTGCCCGACGGCGCCATCGGCCTCGATCTCGAAACCTGCGGCTTGGCCGGTTCCGCGCTGTTCCTTATCGGCCTGATCCGCCAGATCGATGGCCAGCCGACCGTGGAACTACTCCTCGCCCGAAACTATGGCGAGGAGGCCGCCGTGCTCCATTCGCTGTGGCAAATCGTGGCCGATCACGACGTGCTACTCACCTTCAACGGTAAATCGTTCGACTGGCCGATGGTCGTCGAACGAAGTATTCGGCATCGGCTGGAAATGAAACCAGTCGGGTGGTCTTCCTCAGCCCGAAAAGTCGCTAGCCGTATGCCAAACGTAGGTGACCCTCAGCGGGCCAAAGTCCATATCGATATCCTTCACCACGCCCGCCGGCGCTGGAAACGGCAGCTGCCAAACTGCCGCTTGCAGACGCTCGAACGGCACGTTTGCCGGCGGCTTCGGGAAGGCGATATTCCCGGGCACGCCATCCCCGCCGCTTATGCGAACTATGTTCGGACTGGCTTCGAACGTGAGATGGATGCCGTCCTCTATCACAACGCACTCGACTTGGTGACGCTCTTCGATCTGGCCCACCGCCTGGCGGCATAAGCCGCAAGCGACGTGCAAAGCAGCGACAAATCCCGCAAAACCGGGCCTTTCCGACGCTCGTCGCAAATTAATTCGCAAATGCGGCAACATCGACAAAATTGACGCATCTCATTGATGGACAGCGACTTAAGTGCCCGAAGCCAGCATGGCTAGCACGCCAAAAATAGCTAGTTTTTGTTGGTAGCACCCAGTTTTTCCCCTATTATGCAGTAGGTTTTGGCGTTTCGAGTCGTAATGCTCGATCCGGAACGCATTGTTTCGGTTGACGTACGACGGCTGCGGAACCTACCTTTCCCGGACTTCGGATCGCGCCGTAGCGGCACGATCATCGGTTTCCGTCCCACAAGCCCAGGCGAAAAACAGCACGATGAGCACCGGCACCACGATGCCTTTGGAAGCTCAACTCGCGATTCCCGCGGGTGTTCGCGTAGGCCATCGCCGTTCGCGGCACCGGCCCTTGGGCGCGATGCTGTTCGAAGCCCAAATGACCGACGTGGCGTCGTTCGAATTCCTCGGCGGCAGCGTGGCGATTTTCACGACCCGCTCGCCCCAAAAAGAAACGCCGAATGAAGACGTGGCCGCCCTGTGGCCGGTCGGCCTCTCCAGCGGCGTTTTGGCGGTTGCCGACGGGCTGGGTGGCCACGCCGGCGGCGAGCGAGCCAGCCGGCGGGCGACCGAAGCCATTCAAAAATCACTCCAGGAAGCGGCGCGTCGATGGCGAACCTGTCGACCTCCGGGCTGCGATCCTCAACGGCATCGAGGCCGCCAATCAGTCGGTCCGCGATCTCGGCACCGGGGCCGCCACGACGATGGCGCTGGTCGAAATACAGAACCGCACGATTCGGCCGTACCATGTTGGTGACTCGGCGATTCTCGTAACGGGCCAACGCGGAAAAGTGAAACTGCAGACGATTCCGCACTCGCCGATCGGTTACGCCGTTGAGGCCGGCATGATGAAAGACGAGGACGCGATTCACCATGAATCGCGACACGTAATTTCCAACGTCATTGGCTCGGATAAAATGCGGATCGAAATCGGCCCGCCGATCGAGATGGCCCCGCGCGATACGCTGCTGATCGCCAGCGACGGCCTGTTCGACAATCTGCTGCCGGACGAAATCGTAGAAGCCGTCCGCAGCGGCCCGCTCGAAGAAGCCATCGGCGGTCTCATTGAGACTGCACAGCAACGCATGGCCGCGAAAGAAGGCGACGCTCCGTGCAAACCGGATGATCTTACGGTGATTGCGTATCGACCGAATTAATATCGCGCTAACGGCAATGATCAACAAACAAGGCCGCGGTCATCGCTGTTGCGAATGACCGCGGCCTTTTTATTTCAAACTTCCGGCTGATTGCGACGATGAGGAGTCGCTCGAAGAAAGGCGAGGTCGGACGGTGCTGTGCACAGCCATGTTATCGACCCGAGCCGATCGAAATTATGGTCCTCCCGACGGTATTCAACCGGAGTTTGATTTCTTCGAAATTTGTTTGGCGGCGAATCGCGCCGCGTATTGTATCGGCCACGCGCTCGACTCACTGCAGTCGAAACTGCGGCGTGGGCTCAAACGATACTTCATAATTCTAGTTCATGGAAGGCGGGCGTCTGCGAAATTTGTGTGTGATTTTCGAAATTCAAATGGAAGCAAACGCTATGCCGATCGAAGGGGCGATAGCAGATGGCAAATCGCATGCCAGCATTACAAGACGTTCAGCGTTGCGATAAAAAGCGCGACCTGCTAAATGTTGTCTCGCAACTACTCCCATTTCTTATCTGCGCGTTGTGAGCCGAGCGATTTAATTCTTCCGATCGCCTTGCTCTGCCTTTGCCTTTGAGGTCCCGCAATGCTTCCGTTGCGATACATCGCCATTGCTTTTCTGGGGCTAGCCATTTTTGCAGATGGCTCCGTGCATCGGACTGCCGCCAATGAGGTCGACCCGCTGGTGGTAACGCCGGCAAAACCGGACCAACCGATTACGCTGCGCGACCGGTTAGTCGTAGGCCTCCAGGCGCGGCTAAAGTCAGAGGTAGATTTTTGCGACAACGTTGCGGATAAGGTGAATACTGGCGCGCTGCCGCAACGCCTCGTCGATGAGACATTCTTTTGGGCTCGGCAACGGGCGTCTTCGATTCGCAACGGACATAAGTATCGGCCGATTGTATATTTTCAGCCGGGCCTGCGGGCACGCGCCGATAGGCTTCATATATCGCTCGATTAACGCTTTTCGACGGCGATTTGCGAAGAGCGAACCGGTAGTCATGCGGCCGCGAATCGGGTAGGATGGCGGTTTCGTTGTTCGCCCCCTATCTTTCGAAACCTCTGCCCCCTGGTTGGAACATGGCCGCGAAAATTGTTCGTCGCAAGGAAAAACGCGCCGAAGTAGAAGCCGCTGAACGGAAGGCCAAGAGCGCCCCGAAAAAGGCAGCCGCTGCCAAAAAGGAGCCCGCCAAGCGTAAAAGCCGCGCGAAGAGTGCCAAGGAAGTGCGCATGAAGGCATTTTGGGGCGTTTTCAACCAATCGCTGAAGCGCGTCGCGCTGTATGAGTTCAGCGAAAAGAAAGAAGCCGACAAGAAGGCCAAAGAGCTGACGGCTTCCGGCAAGAGCCCGCACTTTGTGCAGCCGGTGAAAGAGGCGGTCCAGGAATAGAATTCGAATGGGCATCTTCGGCACGAGTGAACCCGAATCGATCGAAATCGCGGGCCGCCCATTGCAATGCTCAGTGTGCCAGAATGACCGCTTCTGGAAACGACAGGCTCAACTGAACACCGCGGTTGCGACTTTCTTTAAATTCGATTGGGCTAACGAATCAGCGGACTGTTACGTATGCAGCAAATGCGGCTACGTTCACTGGTTTGTCCCGCCGGCATGAGCTATTTGGGGCCCCGACCACAAAGATTAGCGCAATCTAGGGCCTATCCCCCGATTGTTGTGTTACGGCCATGATATCAACGCCGAACGTCCGAGTCCTTCTCGGTATCAAAATCCGCCACACGGCGTAAGGCGTCGGCGGCATAGTAAGAGTTGTTTAGCCAATTGATTGGCGGCTCGCGCATCACCCATGTCGGAATTTCGCCATTGCCATCAAACTTCTTGGCCAACCATGCCTGCCCATCAACCAACCCATTGGCGAGCGCGCGGGCCTTTTGCAGGTACCCCGGCTTCCCGGTTGCTTTCGAGGCTTCCAGGTAGGCTCCGATCATTACCGCGCTACTGCGTGCGACAGGATCGTAACACACATATTGCTCCAATACGCAGGGCGTAATCCACGTCGCAACGTGCTTCCGCCGCTTCGGCATCACACGCTTCCAACCTGCCGGATCTTTCACCGGTGCCCACACGACAAACTGGTCTTCCGCAAAGCGCAAGAGTTCCTCGGCGCGGGCCACCGACTCGGCCGACCGAGCGGGGTCGCTAAGCAGCAGTACCGCGACATCACATGCTTGTTCGCGGGCGAGATTTACAAATGGGCTGCGTGGTTGAACATCTTCAAACTGCGCGTCCCATTGGTACGATCGCAGCGGGTTCGCCTTGATCCACGCCCAGGCCTTCGACCGCGCATTGCGATAATCGGGGACGTTGTATTGTCGGTCGAGTCGATCGAAAAACATGATCGCCCAAGTCGGTATCACCCGTTGTTGCGCGATTGGCGTTCCTGTCTCCCAATCGACCATCAATGGCCACGTGCCGTCGGCATCTTGGCTTCTCACAAACGTGTCGGCAATTCCCTTGGCAGCTGCAAGATAGCGTTCGTCGTGGGTTAAATCGTACCCGTCCAGAAATCCGAACGCCGCGTCGAACGCCGATGGCGTCATTAGCCAACGCTCGTCAACTCGTTTACGCACCAGCTTCGTCGGCTTATCGACATCAAGTGAGTAAGTGGGCGGAACGTTGCCGTATGTAGCGTCGGCCGGATATCGCAAGGCGAGCAAATGGTCTGCAACGGCGATGGCAATTCGCTTGGCAGCGTTACGGTCATTTGCATCCTTAGCGGTAGTCGCGTAAGCAGCCATTGCCCGCACGAGCGCGCCCATCACTTTGTTCGGATAGCAATACTTGGCATACGACTTGTCGGGCTTGCCGCCATCGAGCCAATGCTGAACGTGCGGTGCGCGGAAGATCGCCTGCAGACCTTCGCGCGCTGCATTTCCATACGGGCGAAGCGGCACTTCGCCTACGGCGCTAAAGCCAGGCGACCGGTAAAACTCGCGCCTCTGCGGTTCACCTGTCGGCTTGCCATCTTCGCCGACTGCTTCGACGGAGACGTTTGTGACACCCTCGGACAAAGTCGCCCAAATGGGCGCTAGTGAAGCATCGGGGCGTTCTGTTGAAAAAGCCCGCGAATCACCATCGGCACCCATAACGGCAAAGTGATATGATTTCGCGCCTTCGACTTCCGCAAAGTCGAATGCCGGCGGATAGATAAACCGGAGTGCGAAGTGGTTCCAAAATGACGGGCTGCCGTGTCGGCCAGGAGCAATCGGCCGCAATGCATCAGTGGTGGTTGAAGTTACCGCCAAAGCGTTGCCAACGAGCAATATGCTCATCACAACGAGTGCCACATATCGCGCGGCTTTGTGCTTCACGCTTCACTTAGAATTGGCGACAGCAGATCGCGCGTTTCCGCTTTGCCGAACTCGAGCTTTCCGAAGCCACGAATTGCGCCCACAGCGATTGCCGCTTCCTGATGCTCGGGATAGCTCGTCACAAGCATGACGGGCACGCAGGACGTTGCTGTATCGGCCTTCAGAGCACGGATTACATCGATGCCATCTGTGTAATCGCAGTCCAGCTTGCGGTTAACCAGCACCAAGTCGAACTTTTCGTGCTTTAGTTTCTCGACCGCGTCGGGTATCGCATCGGCCGTATCGACTTCGCAATCGAAGTTGCGCGTTAAGTAGGAGCGAATCGCCGAATGGTCTGGACCGCATTGACCGACGTCTAAAACTCGCTTCTTCATGCTTGCAAAAATAAGGAATTAACCACGGAGGCACAGAGAACACGGAGAACGAACATGTCCTAGTCACCGCCGCTTGTTTTCGGTTTTTGAGAGGCTGGGGCGCTATCTGCCTGCATTGGTTTCGCGCCGTTTTCGATTGCGAATAGGTGCGTGCGATTGGCGATGTACAATACATTGTCGGCCACGACCGGCGTACTGTACACACTGTTACCCATGTTCACTTCGCCGTAGAACGGCTTCATTTCTTCGCCGTCTTTCTTCATGGCCACGTTCGGGTCGGCCGAGTGCTTAAAGATCGCGACATCGCCGTCCTCGTCGCCGATGTAGACCTTGCCATCCACGATCAGTGGCGAACCCCACGACGCGGCGAGCATATCGTACGCCCAGTTCACCTTGCCCGTCTTCGCATTCAGGCAGTGGAACACGCCGCTGTAATCGGCGATGTATAGCACATCATCTTTGATCGCAACGCTGCCTAGGGTACGGTGCATCGTATCGGTGAATTCGCGTTTGGTTTCATTTCCTTTCTTGTCCAACTCTGCGCCGTAGTGCCAGACCGCGGCCGAGTTCGGGTTCGGGCGAGCGAAGTCCCCCTTCTCAGGCTCGACATCTTGCAATCGTTTCGCTGCAATCGGTGTGCTGGGGTCTTTTGAGTTGTATGCTAACTCAGGACTTACATCGCCGCGCTTGGTCGGATCGATGCACCACAAATGCCCCTGCCCTTCGCCGTGTTCCGGATCCTCACCGAGCGCGACGTACACTTTGCCATCGTAGATCACTGGCGTGCCAATGATGTGGTTCCGCGTCGCTTTGTTAAGCGCGTAGTGCGACGTCTTCGGATTGCAGTCGAATTTCCACAGCAGCCTCGAGTTGCCTTTGCCGTCCCCCTCCGGCGCGAAACTATAAAGCCAACCGTCGCCGCCGCCAAAAATCACCTGTGGCACATCGCCAAACACGCCATACGCCGGCGACGACCACTGGCCGTGCAAAATGTTTAACCCAGGCGATTTATCGGTCCAGAGCACCTTCTTCGTGTTCTTATCGAGAGCGATAAAGCTCGGCGATTGGGCGCCGGGATGCCAATGTGGGCTTCATCCACACCATTCGACGTGCAAACGAATAATGTGTCGCCGACGCTGATGACCGAACAATCGGACATATTGTGGGGCGAAACGCCGAGGTCTTTGAACATATCGAAGACCCACACGACATCGGCTTCGTCTTTGTTTTCGTTCTCTTCGCTCTTGTACGGACCGTCGTTCTTGTCGTCATAGAAGCCTTCTGTATCCAAACAGCGAACTTCGCAGCGGTTTGTGACAAACCACAGCCGGTTGCCTTCCACAAGCGGCGTGCTGCACACGCCCTGAAGTGGCCAATCGTGTACGCGGCCCGTCGGCATCTTCTCGCTGCTGTGTTGCCACAAAAACTTCCCGTCTTTGATGTCGAAGCACAGCAACACGCCAAGATCGTGCTCGGGCGGGAATCGTTTGACCCAGCCGCTGCCATTGTTCGTGCCGATAAAAGCACGCCCGTCGGCCACCACCACATTGCCGTACGTTTGCGAACCGAGCTGCGCCACCCATTTGATGTTCTTCGCCGTCGACGGATCCCATTTACCGGTACGGTAATCGAATTTGCCAATGTTCCAGTCGGTCGGAATGTTGTGACCCTCCGGCGTATTGTCGCGCTGCGGCGAGCCGCCCCACATCGTCCATTCTTTCGTCGGTTTGGAAGACGATGCGGACTTTGACGAGGTTCGTGCCGGATCCGCCGCCAACGACGGAACGGCCAGGCAACAAATCAGAACCACCGACGCCTTTGCAATTTGAATTTTCATTCGCTTATCTTTTTTGGACAGGATCAACAGGATTAACCGGATGACTTTCCTTTTGAAATCCTGTTCATCCTGTAAATCCTGTCAAACAATGTTGATTCTAATTCGCGGTTACTTTCAGATTATCAACGTAGATTTCAGCTTCGGCCGAGTTACCGTAAATGGCCGGCGTGCCTTGCCGGTTCGGTGATTTGTCGACGATTTCCATCGTCCACTTGTCGGGCTCCTTTTCATCGCGCGGCCAGATCTTCCCACGCACTTTCGCTTGTCCTTTATCGGGCACCACCGAAAGTTTCAGCGTGTACCATTTGCCCGGTGTCGGCGTGAACGGGACTTCCATGAATGAGCGGTAGTTGTTCGATGCCCAGCTATCGAGCTTGACCTTGTGATTTTGAGCGCGGATCGTGAGCTCATAACCACTCGCGATGATCCCGGCATCCGGCATCTTGCCGTCGTTTTCTTGAACCTGCAGGTCAGCCTGCACGGTGTAGTTCGACAGGTCGGCCGGCCCCATCCACAAGAAGCTACGCGTGCCGAGCTTGTTGTGCGGATTCTTGGGTGTGGGCAACACCGCTTTCTTGGCAATGAACTTCTCACCATCTTTGTCGCGTACTTCCCAGCGAACTCGGCCACCGAGCCAGGTGAGCGGAACCGATTTGTCCTTTTCGAAATTCCACTTCCACGGCAAGGGGGGAATTACGCGAATGCGCGCCGTGCCCGCCACGTCGCCTATTTTACATGTTACGAGTGCACATTGGTGTTCGTTCTCATCCGGTGCCGTGTACGTGCCGGTTTCGCTGACCTTGCCGGGGCCATCGACGGCGAACTTCGCTTGCTTGGCGACAGACTCGGGCAGCAATTGCCCCTTTGAATTGAACACTCGCACCTTATATTCCTGTTTTTTGCCCGGCGCCAGGACAATGTCGAACGGAACGACTTGAATCTGCGTTACTTTGTCGTCCCCCTTCGTTTCCCCGGGCCACTTCGGCAGCGGGCCGGCCTCCGGCTTTTGGTCTTTGTTGCCCAGGCAATACATATAATCCATCGTGGTCACGTAGGTGCGGCCGTGCGAAACAATCGGCGACGCATTGCACACTTCGCCTGAAATCCTGACCTTGGCCACGGTTTGAATGTCTTTTTCGGTCGGCTTGAGCACGCTCCACTGGCCGTCGCCCGTCACCAGATAAATCTTGCCGTCGGCAATGAATGGCGTCGGGCTTTCATCGCCTGTGCCGCGCATCACGCTGCCCAATTTCTTACGCGCGACCACCTCACCGGTCTTCGCATCAAGCGCGGTCATCCTCGCACTGTCGTCAATTACATAGACCCGATCGTTCAACATCACCGGCGAAACGAACTGGGCCATGATCTCGAACTTCCGCCACAACTCCTTCGGTTTGCTCGCGTCCGTATTTGCGGCATCGAGTGCCACAACCCCGCCCATGCTCGTGCCAACGGTGTTCTCTACGCCGTGAGTTGCGAAGACACGTCCGTCGGACGTAACAAGCGGCGAGCAATTTAGACCTGCCCGGCCGAAAGGATAGTTCCAAACCGCCTTTCCGGTCCGAGGTTGCAGCGACCAGACACCGCCATCACCAGAGCAAAAGACGAGTTCCTCCAAACCGTTGATCGGCAGGCACGTTGGGGTGCTGAACGTCGTATCGTACGGGCTCGGGCTGGTTCCATTAATCCACCGCAATTCGCCAGTGGCTTTGTTGAAGCACATGAAGCGGTGGGCCGGAATCGCGAACCGATTCCACTTCGGCTCATCCCCCCAGCCGACCATGACAGCACTAATCAGCAAATTGTCTTCGAAGATGATGGGGAAATTGGTCCGGCCGCCGTAGGTCGAAATCGTTCCATATTCTTCATGCAAACTGTGGTCCCAAATGAGTTTGCCGGTTTCGCCATCCAGGCAACAGAAATAGTCGCAGAGCCCCTGCGCATAAACCCGGCCGGTTTCCGGATCTCCGACGACGCTCGACCACGCGATGCGTTCAGCCGGGGCATCCGAAAGATATACATTGAAGCGATGCTCCCAGAGGATTTTGCCCGTGGCGGCATCCGCACAAACGACCTTCTCCCCCTCGTCCGGCGACTCAGGCTTGTCGTGCGTGATTGTGTAAAGTTTGCCGCGCATCACGATCGGGGTCGATCGGCCGCCCAGCTCCTTCTTCTTCCACAGCACATTGCTCCCTTCGCCCCCTTCCGGATTCCACTTTTCGACAAGTCCCTTTTCAGTGGACGCGCGGTTCTGTTGCGGGCCGCGCCAATTCGGCCAATCCATCGGGTCTGGTTTCGCGGCATGAGCCGCATTTGCAGTTACACCTTGGCAACAGGCCACTATTAATAAGAAGCCAACACAGACACGCGAACCAATGCTCATGGGAAAATGGCTCCGCCGAGATGGTGTGAGGGAAGGATTTGAAGGGGGTTTTGCAGGAGGGGGTCAAAGCTTCGCTGAACGTCAAACCTTACCGTAGCGGTAAAGAGTCCCAGCGCCGAGGGTGCTGGCAGCAGGCGGGCGGTCGTCAAACGGACGAATGATTGCATCCAATTGCGCAGGTTTGAATTCGCGTTGCGAATCCGACAACGGCGAGCACGCCGTTACAACCTTCCTAACTATATCAAACTGTGATCTGGCGGGCTATCTACGGCCCTGCCGCCTGTGGAAACGATAGTCTTTAACTAGTCTGCGTCCCGCGAAAACTCTACGCAACAGTCGCGGTAACTCCGCAGGCGAAAATTACTTGCGTTCGCTCAAGCGCTCTTCAGCAAGCGGACGATACGTTTGTTGTCGCATGCGATGCACCCGCGTGTCTCGTGCGGCAAAGAATGCGCGTCAGCTAACCGGCCCGGATATCTTCGAGCCAAGGATTGGCTCGACTGGTGCTGACGCACACCGTTGGGAACCCCCGAAGCAGCCCGCCTGATTCCGACCCCCGGCACTTTGAAAGTGCCCCTTACGCCGGAATAGCCTACCGAACTCGGCGTAGCTATGCGTCCGTCATTCATGGCCGACAATCTCGGCGTGGGGCGGCATCGCGCGTTGCCGGAAGTCGGTCAATCTACTGCCCGGAATGGTTCCAACATATAGGAGGACCTGGTCCGATGAAAAATTTCTTGGGAGCGCTCATGGTGAGCATTGCTCTGACAGGCACCAGCTACGCTGGCCTGTTCGATTGCATGCTCGGCAGCGGCTGCGGCTGTTGCTGTGAGCCCAGCTGCGGCTGCTGTGAGAAGTCGTGCTGCTGCGACAACAACTGTTGCAACAGCTGCGGTTGCGAAAAGAGCTGCTGCTGCGAGAAGAGCTGCTGCTGCGAACCTAGCTGCTGCTGCCAAAACAGCTGCTGCTCGAGCTGCTGTGGCTGCGGTCACTGCTGCTTGCTCGATAGCCTCTGTGGCATGTTCAAGTGCCACAGCTGCGGTTGCTGCGAACCTTCTTGCTGCTGCGAGAAGAGCTGCTGCTGCGAACCTAGCTGCTGCGCGAGCAACAGCTGTGGTTGTGGTTGCGAAAAGAGCTGCTGCTGCGAACCTAGCTGCTGCTGCCAAAACAGCTGCTGCTCGAGCTGTGGCTGCGGTCACTGCTGCTTGCTAGACGGCCTCTGTGGCATGTTCAAGTGCCATAGCTGCGGTTGCTGCGAACCTTCTTGCTGCTGCGAGAAGAGCTGCTGCTGCGAACCTTCGTGCTGCTGCAACAGCTGCAACAGCTGTGGTTGCGGTTGCGAGAAGAGCTGCTGCTGCGAACAATCGTGCTGTGCTCCGAGCTGCTGCAACAGCTGCTGCTCGCCGTGCTGCCATCGCTGCTGCTTGCTCGATAGCCTCTGTGGCATGTTCAAGTGCCATAGCTGCTGCTCGTGCTGCGAACCTTGCTGCAGCTGCAACAGCTGCGGTTGCGGTTGCGATAGCTGCGGCTCGGGCTGCTCGAGCTGCGGTTCGACCGGCTGCGGTTGCAACGGCGGTGGCGAAAAGGCCGAGAAGAAATCCGATGAAAAGGCTCCGGCTGCTCCAGCCGAAGCCGGTGCATCGATTCGTCCGGTTGCCCCGCGCCCAATGGCTGATCCGAACGCTTCGGTTGGTCAGCAACGCAACGTTGTCCGCACGAGCTTCCTTCGCTAAGTGATTCGTCACTAACGAGTGAAGAACGAGGATAAGATAAGACCTGCCTCGGACGAAAGTCCGAGGCAGGTTTTTTTGTTTGCGCCCCGCAAGCGATTGGGCAGAGGTGCGAGAACTAATGACGAATGACGAATGCAATTGCCGATCCGTCATTCGACATTCGACATTCGGCATTCGTCATTTGACGAGCCCGCTAATTCGCACGCCGAATTTGTCGCCGACTTTGACGACCTCGCCTTCGGCAATCGTGCGGCCGCCAACGGAGAGTTCCAGCGGTTCCTCGCACGTCTTCTCAAACTTGACGATTGACCCCGGCCCCAGTTCGAGGATTTCCTGTACGCTTTTGCGCTGCGATGCCAGCGTGACCTTTACGGGAACGCGGATCTGCAACAGCGCTCGCGCGTACGTCGGCAAACCACTTAGTTCCGCTTCCAGCGAAGAAGTTTGGGCAGATGCGGGCGCCGATGCGACTTCCACCGTCGCGGCTACGGCCTCGGCTTCTGGCGCCAGGTTTTCAGGTGTCGACTCAGGCATCGTTCTCTTTGGCTAGCACGCAGGAGGCGCACGACCACTTATGCTGTATCGACCAAAGCTAGCCGCAAACTTTCCCTAGTCCGCAGAGTGGCCGGGCGGTTCGCTCGCACGCTGCCGATCTCGTATAATTGGGCATTCGAAGTCGATGCTACCACTGCCATCGAGCCACGGAGCGATGCGAACCATGCCAGCCACACTCACAGCACCGGCCCCGACGCATCCACTGACGCCCTACAAATCGCTCTCGAACGCGGAGCTGATGGCCCGCATTCAAGCGGTGCGAAGCGAGCTCGGGCCGAAGCTGTTGATCCTGGGCCATCACTATCAGCAGGACGAGGTGATCGCGCTGGCCGACCTTCGCGGCGATAGCTATGGCCTAAGCCAAAGTGCCGCCGACAGCAGCCAGTGCCGATCCATCGTGTTCTGCGGTGTGCACTTCATGGCCGAGACTGCGGACATTCTGGCGAACCGCCCAGAAAAACTCGACGAACGCGGCGGCGAAAAAATACCGGTCATCCTGCCCGATTTGGCTGCCGGCTGCTCGATGGCTGACATGGCCGCAATCCACCAAATCGAAGACGCCTGGGATCAGCTCGGCGAAGTCATCGACACCGAAGATATTACGCCGGTGACGTACATCAACTCGGCGGCGAGTTTGAAGGCGTTCGTTGGCCGGCATGGCGGAATCGTCTGCACATCATCCAACGCGAAGGCCGCTCTCAAGTGGTCGTTTGCACGCACCAGCCGCGTGATGTTCTTCCCCGACCAACACCTTGGGCGGAACACGGCGATCGGCATGGGCATCTCGCTCGACGAAATGCCGCTGTGGGACCCGCACGCAGACGCGCTCGGCGGCAGCACCGAGGAGCAGCTGCGACAGAGCAAGGTCATCCTCTGGAAAGGGCACTGCAGCGTCCACCAGATGTTTCGCCCCGAACATGTGAAATTGCTTCGCGACAAAAACCCCGGCATCAAAATTCTTGTCCATCCCGAGTGCCCGCGCGAAGTCTTCGAAATGGCAGACGAATCGGGTTCGACGAGCAAGATCATCAGCGTCGTCGAAAAATCGCCGCCCGGCAGCAAATGGGCGATCGGCACCGAACTGCACCTCGTGAATCGACTCAAGCAGGAACATCCCGAGCAGGAGATTCACTTCCTGTCGCCGGTCGTGTGCATGTGCGCCACGATGTATCGCATCGACCTCGCCCATTTATGCTGGAGCCTCGAAAACTTGGTCGCCGGCACACCGGTCAACGTAATCCACGTCGATGAAGAAACCGCCCGCTGGTCGCTCGTCGCTTTGGAACGCATGCTCGAAGTGAAATAACTTCTGTAGCTGAATTCGCAAGAATTCGGCGCGTGCGTCTCCGAATTCTTGCGAATTCAGCTACATCAATAAGATCGTGCCACCTCCACCGCTGAAAACCGACCCGAAATACGGCTGCTTCCCCTGGTGGCCGGAAGACGGCAACGACTGGGTCCATCCCGACGACGTCGCACTAGCGCGATCAATCATCCCCAGTGGCCGCGTGTTCCGCCGCGATTCGAGCGACGGCAACTACCTAGTGATGCGCTACGGCGAGATCACGCTCCGCGTTCGCCGCACGCTGTGGCAAGAAGTTGAGCCGGAAGGATTCGAGCTCGGCGATTGGGTCGAGGTCCTCAGCCGCAGTCTACGCAACGAACCGCGCACGGGAGTAATCCGCGAGATGATCTGGGACCAGCAGGCGAGCGTAATCCATTACCTAATCGCAGTGAATGACGTGCCGCTCAACGAGCCGTACACGCGCGACGACCTGCAGCACGTGCTACCAACGAGCGAAGGATCTCCTAGCTAAATTGTAAGAATTCGGCTTGAGGCACGCGCGACTTAATTACGATATTGCTCGTCCGACGGCTGCGGAAGCTGACGATCAAATTTACCGCCCGCTTGAAGCTTCGAGCGCTTGCTATTCGATGTCATAAGCTGGCCATAAACGGTCGGATCGATCTGCTCACGCATGAATTCGATGTTTCCCCCACAAAACGCCACATTGACACCACCTGGGTGCCGGCTCGATGGATACGCATAGCTCTCGTACGTTGAATAGTCACTGACTTTGGCAAAACTCTCCATGTCTACCGGCGCACCCGCAGGAATTTTGTCGTAAAACTTATCACCATTGATGCGATCAATTTCGGTCGCTACGTCCTTGCTCTTCCAAACGAAGCCAAACAGCAGCTTTCCATCTGTGATGGCGCTATTGTCGTTATCAAGACCGTACGTCCAATAGAAAGTATGGAGGTTCTCGGAAAGCATTAGCGTCTTCGACGTGCCGTCAACAATTTGCGTCATCGACATCTGAATTGCCGGCTGCTTCTCGCGGCCGTCTTGAGGACCGACATTGATGTTCTTATTCAGATCAAAGAAAACACCGTTAGCAGCATACTCATTGGTGTCGCCACCACGTGTACTATCGGAAAACGCCCAACCCGCGTTTCCTACGTAGGCCAGCCACGGATTTCCCTGTGTTTCGGGCGGAGTCGTCGGGCAAGTAAGCCCTGCAATCGCCGGTTGCTGCGCTGCAGTTAGTGATGTTCCGAACGTATTCCACTGATCCCACAGCGGTTGTTCTTCCATATATGGGAAGCACCGCACGACCCAACTGCAGCGGCGGGAGTAACTCTTCGGGTACGAAGGTGGATCACCCGTCTTCGTACTATTCGGATTAAACAACTCATTCGAATACCCCGGCAGCCTTTTAAGTTGCGTATCCATTTGCGCAGCGCCAGCGCCAACTGTTTCAAGTTGTTGCGGCACGTATTGCCGCGAGCCGTCTCGCGGGCACTCTGCACGGCCGGCAGCAGCAAAGCCACGAGCGTGCCGATGATCGCGATCACAACCAACAGCTCAACGAGCGTAAAGCCGCGACGTGCGTGCCTCATAAAAATCCCCTTCCGTTGAAAATGAGCGTAAGCCCAAATGCCTCTGTTCGCGTCCGACGATGTAAGGACCGGTGTCGGAAGAAATAATAACGAAAAGCCCGGCGGCCAGTCGCTTGCCTCTCCTGCGACCGCATTCTGCCGACAATACACTTCTATTGTTCCAGAATTCAGCAGTTTTGTCCAGAAAGCAGTCTCCCCTCGAATAATCGGACCCCTGGCAACCCGGTCCCTTGCACACCCGCTGTCGTGTGAGATATTCTTCGCTTTCCGCACCGCGATTTGTTCCCGGCGGAAATGGTTGTAGGTCAGGCCGTGCCTGACAATTCCGTATAAAACGTCAGGCTTAGCCTGACCTACAAGGAGCGCATTGATGTCCATGTTCATCGGAGAAGCCCTGGCTGGCGAAGGTAACGAAATCGCCCATATCGACTTGCTAATTGGCGACAAGGACGGCCCGGTCGGCAACGCTTTCGCCAACGCCCTGGCCCGGCAAAGCGAAGGGCATTCGAACCTGCTCGCCGTGCTCACGCCAAACCTGCTCGCCAAGCCGGCCACGGTGATGATCACCAAAGTCACAATCAAGGGCGCGAAGCAAGCCGTCCAAATGTTCGGCCCCGCCCAGGCCGCCGTTGCCAAGGCCGTCACCGACTGCGTCGCCGAAGGCGTGATTTCGAAGAAGCAGGCTGAAGATTTTGTGTGCGTTTGCGGCGTGTTCATCCACTGGGAAGCGGCCGACGACAAGAAGATCTACGATTACAACTACCAGGCCACGAAAGAAGCCCTCAAGAACGCGATGGGCAATAAGCCCGGCATCGACGAAATCATTGCCGGCAAAGACAAGGCCGCTCACCCGTTCCGGGGCTTCTAGTGATAGGTCGAGAGTTGAGTGTTGAGGGTCGAGTGCCGAAAGAAAATCGGATTGTAGTGTGATGGATCGTTCCGGCCCTCAACCCTCAGCACTCGACGCTCAACTTTCCAAAATCCTCGTCTGCCTCGACACCGATTCGCAGCCCAGCGTGTTCGATGGCGTCGTCGCGGTCGACGCAGGTGTCCAGCACTTGTTCCGCCATAGCGGTGTGAGAGCCGATGATGTTCGGAACCTCGTGTACGGCGCGATGTTCACGCGCGGACCGGCCGACCTAAAAAACACAGCGGTCTTTATCGGCGGAAGCGATGTGGCGGAAGGCGAAAAGCTTCTGTCGGCCGCGCGCAAATGCTTTTTCGGGCCGATGCGCGTTTCACTCATGCTCGATTCGAACGGCGCGAACACCACCGCCGCGGCCGCCGTGCTGAGTGCGAAAAAGCACGTCGCCCTCAAAAATGCTACCGTTACGGTGTTAGGTGCCACCGGCTCGGTTGGCCGCCGCGTCGTTCGACTACTCGCTCGCGAAGGGGCGAAGGTTTCCGTCGCCTCGCGACAAAAAACGCGCTCAAGAAGTGTGTAACGACGTTCGCAAAACCATCGTAGATTCGCAATTAACCGCCCACGAAACGCGCGACGAAGCGTCGGTCCAGGCAGCTATCCAAAACGCGATGGTGGTAATTGCCGCCGGCGCGCCGGAGTCGAGCTTTTGCCGGATAAGCTTCGGGCCCAGTCCAAACACTTAAAAGTCGCGATTGACCTCAATGCAGTCCCGCCCGCCGGCATCGGCGGCGTTGCGCCGCAAGATAAGGCAACCGAACACGACGGCCAATTTTGCTACGGTGCAATTGGCGTCGGCGGCCTGAAAATGAAGCTTCACAAAGCCGCCATCCATCGCCTCTTCGAAACGAACGACGCCGTCCTCGATGCAGAGGAAATCTATCAATTAGGAAGCAAGATTTAAGTACGACGAACGACGGCCGTTTTCGACTACAATCGAGTCTTGCCCCGCCAACTTCTTTCTTCAGCCTTCGAGCCCTTCGTGCCTTTGTGGTTCAAATCCCGTCCGCACCTGTGCCCAAACGTAAACCAAATAACCGCAACTCTCGCCCAAAGGACGGAATCAGCGTGCGTCGCGCAACCAGCGGGCACGGCTGGGTCCTCGTTCACCCGCGCGAGGCTCGCGATCGCGCCGAGGATTTGGAAGAAGTCCTGCTGATGATCGAAGCCGGCGAAATGGACGTCGCGCTCGATGAGCTGCGTTGGCTCCTTTCGGGCTGCAGCGAGTTCATCGGCGCACATGTGCTGCTCGGCGAAGTTGCCCGCGTCAGTGGCGACCTTCCGCTCGCACGTGGTCATTACGGCGCCGGCTACCAGTTAGGGCTCCAAGCACTACGTCGCGAAAGAATGCCCAAGCCGGTGCTGTATTCACAATTAGCCAATCAATCGTTTTTCGAAGCGGGCCAGGGCTTATTGTGGACGCTCGAAAAACTCGGCAAGCCACAAATGGCAGAAGAAATCGTCGCCACACTGGCCGAACTCGACCCGTCCGACCCGCTCCATCTGCGTGCCATGCTCGACGAACTCCGCAGTGGCGGCGCGCCGATCATCAGCCTCTCACCGAAGTTCCCTACGTAGGCCACCGCGCATAAACACCGCTCGGCAACTTCCGCCCCTCCGCCGTCGCCAAAAACAACTCGCCCGTCGCCGGCGGCTGCCCGCAGTGCCCGAAGATTCCGTCGGCGACATACGCCCCTAATTCCGCCGACCCGATTCCGGGCGAATGACATGTTACGAGCACAAAAGCGCGCCGTTCAGCAGTTAGCTCGCCACACATTTCGAGTAGCGGCAACAAGTGCTCGCCAATCTTCCATGATTCACCTCCTGGCCCATGCCCATACGTTGGCGGGTCGAGAATTACCGCATCGTACTTGTTGCCGCGCTTGATCTCGCGGCGGCAGAATTTCACCGCATCATCCGTGATCCAACGAATCGGTCGCTCGGCGAACCCGGAAATCGCCGCATTCTCGCGGGCCCGATCCACGATACCCTGCACCGCATCGACATGCACGACGCTCGCCCCCGCCGCAGCCGCCGCGAGCGTGCTCCCGCCGGTGTAAGCGAACAGATTCAGCACTTTGATCGACTCGCCCATGCCTTCTACCGGTGCCTGCCGCCTAACCCGCGCCACCTGCGCGCGATCCAATCCCAATTCTCCCGCTGTTCGGGAAACACGCCCGCTTGTCCCGAAGGCAAAGCATCGAGTCGCAACCGAAACTCACTCGCACCCCCGTGCGGAAAGTCCCACTCAGCAGGCTGCCAAAGTTTTTTATTCGGTGCCCACGAACCATCACCGGTCCGCGGCCCACGAAAGCGTGCGGTCGCATTCGCCCACAATTCCGGCCTCGCCTGCGGCTCTCGCTCTGCCGCCGGGCATGGTCGGTTGAGCACAACATCGCCAAATCGCTCGAGCTTGCGCCCGTCGCCGAAGTCAAGCAATTCGTAGTTTGGATCGATAGCACTCATAAAAGTGGAGTTAGCTCCGGAAAATTTGCCGCCTTTTCGCCCTCTTCGCTCAGCCGTAGAATTAACAGTTTGCGCTCCAGCCTGCGGACGCTCAACGCGTGGGGGCAGGCGTGCGAGTGAACACGGACTGAAATCGATCGGCGCATTGATGCCCGCTGCAGATATCCTCATCAAAGGTGCTCGGGAGCACAACCTTCGCAATGTCGATGTTGTGCTTCCGCGCAATAAATTGATCTGCCTGACCGGTGTTTCCGGCTCGGGCAAAAGCTCCCTCGCGTTCGACACGCTCTTTGCCGAAGGGCAGCGGCGGTACGTAGAGAGCCTCTCGACGTTCGCCCGCCAATTCCTGGGGCAAATGTCGAAGCCGGATGTCGACCACATCAGCGGCCTGAGCCCGTCGATTTCGATTTCGCAAAAGTCGTCCGGTAACAATCCGCGTTCGACCGTCGGCACGATCACCGAAATCTACGATTTCCTGCGCGTGCTGTATGCTCGGGTTGGCCGCGGGCATTGTCCGCAGTGCCAGCGCCCAATTACAGCTCAAAGCCGCGAGCAAATTATCTCGCGAATTCTCGCGCTCGAAACCGGCACCCAGTTCGCCGTACTCGCTCCCGTCATTCGCGGCCAGAAAGGCGAATACAAAGACTTGTTCGAAGACCTGCGCAAGCAAGGTTTCGTGCGTGCGCGGGTCGATGGCCGCATCGTGTCGCTGAATGACGACCTCTCGCTCGATCGCCAGATGCGGCACAACATCGAAGTGGTAATCGATCGCCTGAAGGCCGCCCCGAGCGTCCGCGGGCGGCTCGCCGAAGCTGTTGATTCGGCCCTGGGCGTTGGCAAAGGCAGCATCGTCATCGCCACTCAGTTTGATGAAAGCAGCGAAAGTACAGCTGACTCGCCCGCGCCCGATGCTGACGATGACGATTCAATCCGCAATCCGAAATCCGAAATCCGCAATCGGAAGCGCCGCGCCCCGGCACGCAACCCGGTGACCTCGTCCTCTCCTCTCACTTCGCCTGCACTGAATGTGGCATCAGCTTCGAAGAACCCACGCCGCAATTGTTCAGCTTCAACAGCCCACAGGGCATGTGTACGACGTGCGATGGCCTCGGCGAGTTTTTCAGCTTCGACCCCGAGCGTCTCGTCGCCAACACCGAGCAATCCTTCGTTCAAGGTTGCATCGAACTCGTCGGACCGTGGAAGGATCTAGGCCGCTGGAAGCGTCACATCTATCGCGGCGTCGCCGAAACAATGGAACGCAAACTCGGCTTCGCTGAGAACACGCTGCTCGAAACTCCGTGGCGTGACCTCACGCCGAAGCAACGCGACATCTGGCTTTGGGGCACCGGCGACGAGCACATCACCTACACTTGGCGTGCAGGAAAGGCCGCTCAAAAATACGGCGGCACGTTCGACGGTTTGATCCCTGAACTGCTCGAAAAATACCGAACGAGCAAAAGCGAACCGCAAATTCGCCAACTTGAACAGTACATGAGCATCATCCGCTGCCCCGATTGCGTGGGCGAGCGATTGAACCCGCAGGCTCGTGCGGTAACCGTCGAATCCGCGAGCTCGAATTTCGCAGAGCGCCCGCAACGCTCTCTGCCCGAAGTGTGCAATCTGGCTGTATCCGATGCCACCGAGTTTTTTACTGAGCTGAAGCTCGAAGGCAACGACAAGCTAATCGCCTCGGAAGTGGTGAAGGAAATCCGCGGCCGGCTCGGTTTCTTGCAAAACGTCGGCCTCGAATATCTCACGCTGGATCGCACTGCCCCGACCCTCTCCGGCGGTGAATCGCAGCGCATCCGCCTCGCCGGTCAAATCGGTTGCGGCCTCGTCGGCGTTCTCTACATTCTCGACGAGCCCTCGATCGGCCTCCACCCACGCGACAACCAGCGCCTGCTCGATACGCTCGCCGAACTCCGCGACCTCGGCAACACGGTCGTCGTCGTCGAACACGATGAAGACACGATGCGGGCCGCCGATCACCTCATCGACTTCGGCCCCGGTCCCGGTGTCCGCGGCGGCGAAGTCGTCGCACTCGGCACCGCTGACGAAATCGCCAAGGAATCACGCAGCGCAACCGGCGCTTTTTTGAGCGGCAAGAGAAAGATTGAGGTTCCGGCCGAAAGACGATTGTTGAAAGAAAATGGCGGATTGCGAATTAACGAAAAAGCATTCGCAAGCAAGCCCGATGCCCGACATCCAAAATCCGAAATCAAAACGCTTCGCATCGTCGGCGCCCGCCACAACAATCTCAAAAACGTCGACGTCGACATTCCGCTCGGCGCATTCGTCTGCATCACGGGCGCGAGCGGTTCTGGCAAAAGTTCGCTCGTCAACGACATCATCGCCGAGTCGCTGCTCCGCGATTTGATGAGCGGCAAAGGCCAACCTGGCGCGCACGACCGCATTGAAGGTGTCGATCAACTCGATAAGCTCATTGTCATCGACCAATCGCCCATTGGCCGCACGCCGCGCTCGAATCCTGCCACGTACATCAAACTGTTCGACGACATCCGCAACCTCTACACGCAGCTTCCCGAATCAAAACGGCGCGGCTACAAGCCTGGCCGCTTCAGCTTCAATGTGCAAGGCGGCCGCTGCGAAGCCTGCGACGGCAACGGCTCCAATCGCCTCGAAATGGACTTCCTGGCCGACGTCTGGGTCACCTGTCCTGTCTGCCAGGGCCACCGTTTCAATCGCGAAACGCTGCAGGTCATGTATCGCGAAAAGAGCATCGCCCAAGTGCTCGAAATGGACGTGCAAGAAGCGCTCAGCCACTTCGAAAACATTCCGCAAATCCATCAGAAGCTAAAAACGCTGCACGACGTCGGTCTCGACTACATCAAAATCGGCCAGCCGTCACCGACGCTTTCCGGTGGCGAAGCACAGCGCATCAAGCTCGCCCGAGAATTGGTGAAACGCTCGACCGGCCGCACGCTGTACCTGCTCGATGAACCCACGACGGGCCTCCACTTCGCCGATATCGAACTGCTGCTGAAAGTGCTCCACGATTTCGTCGATGCTGGAAACACGGTGCTCGTCGTCGAGCACAATTTGGACGTGGTAAAGACAGCCGACTGGGTCATCGACATCGGCCCCGATGGCGGCGCCGGCGGCGGCCGCGTCGTCGCTTGCGGCACGCCCGAAGAAGTCGCCCGCTGCGCCGAGTCCTACACCGGGCAGGCCCTCGCCCCAATGGTCGGCATCAAAAACGCAACATCCGGCGCAGCCGCCGCGTCAGCCAAACGCGCGACGCTGAAGAACCGCAAGCCATTCAAAGAAGCTACGCACATCACCATCCGCGGCGCGCGCCAACACAATCTCCGCGACCTCGATCTGAAAATTCCACGCGACGAGATGACCATCTTCTGCGGTCCCAGCGGTTCCGGCAAAACTTCGCTCGCGATGGACACGATTTACGCGGAAGGCCAGCGGCGCTACGTCGAAAGCCTCAGCTCCTACGCGCGGCAATTCGTCGGCCAACTGCAGAAGCCGCAAGTCGACTTCATCGACGGCCTCTCGCCCGCGATTGCCATCGAACAGCGAAACGCCGGCCACACGCCGCGATCAACCGTCGGCACCGTCACGGAAATCTACGATTACTTCCGCATCCTCTTCGCCCGTCTGGGCCAGCCCTACTGCCCCGAGTGCGAAATCCCGGTCGGCACCCAAACCTCTGACCAAATCGTCGACAAGCTCCTCGAGGAACCGACCGGCACCAAGCTGTACGTCATGGCCCCTGTCGAAGTACAAGTCGGCGAGCAATACGAAACGCTGTGGGAATCGCTCCGCGGTGCCGGTTACGTGCGCGTCCGAATTGATGGCGAAACTCACGAACTAGCGAAAACGCCAACCATCGATCGCCGTCGCAAGCACGATGTCGAAGTCCTCGTCGATCGCATCGTCGTCCGGCCAGACGCCCGCTCCCGCATCGCCGGCAGCATCGAAAATGCGCTGGCGCTTGGCAAAGGCGTAGTGCATGTCGCGCACCCCGATGACGACGTCCCCGAGCCGCGCTGGCAAGTCCGAATTCACAGTCAGCATCTCGCTTGCGAAAAGTGCGGCCGCAGCTTCGATACGCTCAATCCACACAATTTCTCGTTCAACAGCTCGCTCGGTTGGTGCCCCGCATGCGAAGGCCTCGGCACCCAAACTGGCGCGAACCCGGCCGCGCTGCTGCGCGACGCAAACATCTCGTTGGCCAAAGGCTCGCTGCTCGTTTGGCCCGATGTAAGCCTCCCCGTTTCGCAAGCCATGCTCGCGGCGCTCTCTGCACATTCGGGCGTGCCGATCGACGTTCCGTACAACGATCTATCACCGCGCCAACGCCGCACAGTGCTGTTTGGCACAGGCGAAGATTGGATCGCCGTATACAACTCACAGTCGAAAGCAAAATCGAAAGCGAATCCGCAATCGAACCGCCCGATCTTCAAGTTCCAGTACAAGGGCCTCTACCCCGCCCTTGAAGAAGCCTCCAAGCTCGCCTCGCGACTGCGGGCGTTGCTCGAGCAATTCGTCGGCGAGATTGACTGCAGCGAATGCGGCGGCAGCCGCCTGCGCGATGACGCCGCCGCCTTCCGCTTCCGCGACCGCACGCTCGACCAAATTGGCCGCACGTCCTTGGGCGACCTCGTTGCACAGGTGAAGAAATGGAAACTCGCCGCCAGCGAAAAGAAAGTCGCGGGCGAACTCATTCGTGAAATCGAAAATCGCCTCACGTTCCTTGTGGATGTCGGCCTCAACTACCTCACACTCGGCCGCGGAGCGCCAACACTCTCCGGCGGCGAAGCCCAGCGCATCCGCCTCGCTAGCCAGGTCGGCAGCGGTCTCTGCGGCGTGCTGTACGTTCTCGACGAACCCACAATCGGCCTCCACCCGCGCGACAATTCTCGCCTGATCGTCGCGCTCACCAAACTGCGTGACCTCGGTAACACGTTACTCATCGTCGAGCACGACAAAGAAGTCATCGCCGGCGCCGACGGCCTGTTCGACTTCGGCCCCGGCGCCGGCCGACTCGGTGGCCAAATCATGGCCTCCGGCACGCCAGACGAAATCTCGCGCAAGCGCGGCAGCATTACCGGCCCGTACCTAAGCGGCAAGAAGTCGATCGGCATCCCGAAAACCCGCCGCGAGCCCAGCCTGGGTTGGCTCGAAGTCGTCGGCGCCGGCACAACAATCTTAAAAACATCAGCGTAAAATTTCCGCTGGGCACACTCACGGCGATCACCGGCGTCAGCGGCAGCGGGAAGAGCTCACTCGTCGAAGATGTGCTCTACAACCAGCTCGCCAAAACTCTCCACCGCGCGAGCACAGTTCCCGGTACCCACGAAGCGATCCGCGGCATCGAGCTTATCAACAAAGTAATTCGCGTCGATCAGCAGCCGCTCGGCAACACGCCAACCTCGAACCCCGCCACCTACACCGGCGTGTTCGAATTGATTCGCCAACTCTTCTCGCAACTGCCCGAAGCGAAACTGCGCGGCTACACCGCCCGGCGATTCAGCTTCAACGTCCCCGGCGGCCGCTGCGAAGCGTGCGAAGGCAACGGCCAAATCTGCATCCAAATGCACTTCCTGCCAGATATCTGGGTCGAGTGCGACACATGCCGCGGCCAGCGCTATAACCGCGACGTACTCGAAATGCAGTTCCACGGCAAAAGCATCGCCGACGTACTCAACATGTCGTGCGGTCAGGCCGTCGAACTGTTCGCCAACATTCCAAAGATTCGACGCATCCTGCAAACGCTATGCGACGTCGGCCTCGAATACCTCACGCTCGGCCAAAGCGCCCACGCTCTCGGGCGGTGAAGCGCAGCGTGTCAAACTAGCCGCCGAGCTCGCCCGCCCCGATACCGGCCAAACACTCTACCTGCTCGACGAACCCACAACGGGCCTGCACTTCGACGACCTCGCAAAACTCCTCGAAGTGCTTAATCGCCTCGTCGACCACGGCAATACGGTAGTCGTGATCGAGCACAACGTCGACGTTATCAAGACAGCCGACTGGATCATCGACATCGGCCCCGAAGCCGGAATCGACGGCGGCAACGTCGTCGTCTGCGGCACGCCGGAACAAATTGTCCAAGGGGGAAAGGGAAAGGCGGAAGGCGGAAGGAAGAAATCAAAAGCTTCAGCATCCACACTTTCCGCCCAACGCTCTTCATTCATATCCCACACCGCTCTTGCCCTCGCTCCCGTGCTGGCGGCCGGGCCGTACATCGAGCGCAAATTCTTCGATCCGACTGCAAACGAACCCGCAATTGAAGAAGAATTGGAAATCGAAGACGTCGGCCGCGATACGCGGATGCCGTGGGAAATTGATGGCCGCGGCTGGCACACAGAGAATCGAGTGGCCCGCGATGGCAAACCGTGCAAGTGGGACGGCCGCATCCTCGACGCGATCGAGCAACGCATCCAAGAGAGCGGCAGTTTCGCGGCCACGAATTGGAACAATCGAAGCGTCGTGGAAATCACCGGCGCGAAGAAATCAGATGGCTGGTTCTTCCACGCCATCACCGGCGAGCGGTGGCTAGTGAAACTAAAATTCCGCACCGCCAAGAAAACGTTTTCACGCGATACGCTGGTTGCCGACCTCAATTTGAAGCCGCTCAACGATGTGGATGAAGTCGAAGCCTACGGCCGCGGCCCGCGTGTAAAATGCAAAACCCTCCGCGGCCCGTGGCAGGAAGTGCAGATCGACGCGCACTCCTGGGAAGAAATCGATACGCCCGCGTTCTGGTCGTTCGTCGATCAAGCCATCGCCGGCTTCCAAAAATTCACCGAGCGTATCGAAACGAAGCCCGAAGACGTCATGCCATGGAAAGTGCTCGGTCAGAAGTGGCATCTCTCGCGCAAAGGTTTTCCGCCTGGTAAGAAAACCGAATGGAAGCCGGAAGTGCTCGAGGAGCTACTCGAAATGCTGTCCGAAACTGTGCCCAGCGGCCAGTTCTTGTGGAATAACCAAAACGTGGTGTACCTGATGGTGCCCGGCGTGCGCAAGCCGTGGGCGACCGTGCATACGAAGCGTCTCGCGGGCGTCGACCTCATCCTCAATGGACCGAAAGGCGCGTTCCAACTCGGAAGCGTGGCGGAGATTGGCACGCAACGTTCGCTGGAAACCGACGCCGAAGATCGCGACCAGGTTAAGCTGCGGTTCGTCACGACCGAAGAGCTGCATACTGAAAACGTCGCCGCCTTTCTGCAGATGCATTTGGAATCGCTCGGCAATCAACACTCAATGACCGCTTAGTACATCGTAGCTGAATTCGCAAGAATTCAGCTGCCAACCCGCTCATCCGAATTCTTGCGAATTCGGCTACTTTAATGCCCGACGCTCAAGACAACACGCTCCTCGCACCGCGGTTTTTGTTCCGCTTTTCCGTGCCGCTGCACCGTCACGATGCGGCCTGGAAAGCAACCGGCGTCGAGCTGCCCGAATCGCATCGACTGTTTAACCTGGCCGAACTCGACGCCTTCACCGCCGATCGCGAACGCCCATTCGCCGATGTGCGCGCCGCGTGGAACGTACAAGGATTGTTTTTCAATGTGATGGTCGCCGGCAAAGAGCAACCGCTGTGGTGCCGCGACGAACGGCTCGAAGACAGCGACGGCCTGCAAGTGTGGATCGACACCCGCGCGACGCTCAACATCCATCGCGCCAGCCGTTACTGCCATCGCTACGCATTCCTGCCCGCCGGCGGCGGTCGCAGCAATACCGACCCGGTTGCCGATCAGGTGCTCATCAACCGGGCCCGCGAGAACGCCCGGCCTATACGACCACGCGAACTGCAGGTCGTCTCAAAGATAACGAAGACCAGTTACGCGTTATCGGCCTTCGTGCCCGCCGTCGCATTGGGCGGTTACGATCCGCTGCAACACCGCGAGCTCGGCTTCACCTATTCGGTGTTCGATCGCGAACTCGGAATGCAAACCTTCGCGACGGGCGCTGGATTTCCGTTTCAAGAAGACCCGACATGCTGGGCGGTGTTGGAATTGGTAGACGACTAAACGTGCGATCGCCGCATCACTTTCCGACGCGCCCATGCACGTAAACATCCCCTTCCATCTCCTCGATCGTGATATCGGCCAGCTTCAGCGCACTCGCCATGCGTTCGACTCCAATGCCTCCCACCGGACTCGGCGCCGCCTCGCCGCCGGCAAATTTCGGTGCAATAAACACGTGTACTTCATCCACGGCGCGGCGGTCGAATAGCGATCCCAACAACTTGCTGCCGCCTTCCACCAATACGTTGGTCATGCGACGACGCCCAAGGTCGTCCAATAGCGAGTCAAGTCGCTCCTCATGACTTCGGCCGCCGCACTTAGCAATCTCGGCACCCGCCACGGCTAAACCGTCACATCGCGCCCGCTCAGCGTCCTCACTCACCGCGACAATCAGTGGTACATCTGCCGCGGTTTGCACTAGCCGGCTATCGACGGAGAGAGATGCTGCCGAATCCACAACCACGCGAGTCGCGGTCCTCTTCATATCGCCAAAATTTGCGGGACGCGCGGTCAGTAACGGATTGTCTGCACGCGCGGTTCCGCTACCGACGACAACCGCATCCACCCGCCCGCGCAGTTGATGCACCATGGCCCGCGAGGCTTCGCTCGATATCCACTGGCTGTTGCCCGTGCGCGTGGCGAACTTGCCGTCGAGCGTCATCGCCCACTTGGCAATTACCCACGGTCGTCCAGTGCCAATCAATTTGCGATAAGGAGCAAGTATCCAATTCGCTTCATGGCTGCACACACCAACATCACACTGAATGCCGGCCGCCTCCAGTTCCACGATTCCGCGTCCTGCCACTTTGCTGAAAGGGTCCTCGACAGCCGCGACGACGCGCGCAATGCCTGCGCACTTAATGGCTTCGGTACACGGCGGTGTTTTTCCTTGATGACAGCACGGCTCGAGCGTCACGTACATCGTCGCGCCGATAGCGAGAGCCCCAGCCTCGGCGAGCGCATTGACTTCTGCATGCGGGCCGCCGAATTGCTCGTGGCAACCTTGGCCGACAATCTCGCCATCGCGGACGATGACACACCCGACCATAGGATTGGGTTCGACGCAGCCCTGCCCTTGCATGGCCAGGCCGAGCGCCAGGGCCATGAATCGCTCATCGTCGTTCGCGCGGCGTGACACGTTGAGTTCTGCTGCCGCGGATTAAGAAGGGGTCCACAAAGCCGATTTGCCGCTGCTTGGCCGATCGCTGCCCGGGGTCCAAATTTTCCCCGCCGCGGGCTCAGCGGCCGCGCCCGCCAGCGCTGGCGCCATCTCCTGCGCCGGACCATGCGAGTGCGTATGGCTGGGCATTTGATCCGAAATCACGCCCGTCTCATAGAGCAATTGGTAGAGCGCCGCCGCGACCTGCGGGTCGTCGCGATGTTCACGCTCAATTCGCGCCAGCAAATCCTTAGCTTCGTCCACGTTACCGCTGGTGATGTACAGCTCCAATTCAGCCAGATCCCAGGTCGCTAACGATACGCCGGCATCTCGTGTGTTCTCGCGTGCTTCTTGAATGATCGCGAGCGCCTGCCGTGGGTCGCGCTCCGCAGCGATCATCCGCTGATAAGCATCGACCGGCGGGATTTGCTGTGCAATCGACGGACGTCGTACCGCTTCGCGGGCCAATCGAAGTAACGCAGCCTGCGCGCCGACCAAAATCGCGCGGCGGTACAGAATCGACAAATCCTCGTCCGAAACATCCTCCGGTTTGAGCCGCGCCACCCGCACCAACGGCAAGCCATTGATCGGCATGCCGGCCGGAGTGATTGGCTCGGGCTGCGGCAAATTCAAATCGCGACGAAGCTCTGCAATCGATTCGATATCGCGGTCGGTGTTGCTCCCTTGCTCCAAAATCAACACGCTCGCCATCAGCGGAATTTGCACGGCGTCGTCACCGGCCGCCTCTTTCGGCGACTTACCACCGAGTGACGGTTGCGGCAGCGTCGGCCAGCGTTCAACGATCGCCGCACGGCGCTCATCATCGCCCAACTTTCGGCGGAGATCGGCTGGCGTATCGCGAGGCAGCTGCCAACGCCAATTCAGAGCGAGCTCGGTCGGCGAAACCGTACCGATTACTTTCTCATCGATCATGTCGCCCAGCGTATCGCCCGCAATTTCTTTGAGTGCGGTGACCGCCGCTTCGAACCCCGGGCCTTTGTCGATCGTCAGTTCGAGCAACTCGGGTCGATCGGTTTGGCGACCGTAAATCGCGAGCACGCCCGCCAAGCGAGGCACGCCCTCGCGCGAAATCCCAACGCCAGTTTCCGGCATCGGTTTATCAAGTAATACATATGTGTGCCGCGGGCGCGGCTGATCGCGCTGCGCAAACATCGCGGGATCCATTTCGAACGATTGCACACGCTTGTCGGAAATCAATCGCGGAACCAGCCCGTCCAAATCTTTGATGGCATACGCTTGAATGACGGATTCGATCCGCGCTTCCTTAAGATCGGCATCGAGCAATTGGGCAATCGCTTCAGCCTCGATCGCGTCATCCAGCGGCACATCCATTTGTGCGAACGCGTGCAGACCCGCGACAAGTGCGCGGTCATCGGCTAACCAACCACCCAGCAACGCGCGATTGTAAACCAGCGTCGGGTCAGCCCCGTATTTCGCGCCGAGCTTGTCAATCGCCGCGACGGCCTGCTGCCATTTGCCGTGGTCCGCCAACCGCGACGCCTTCTCTGCTTCGCCTTTCCAAGCGGCATCCTCCGGCCAAGGACGAAAACGCAATTGATCGCGCAATATCAGTGGCAGCCCCGAGTAATGATTGAGCGCGGCCAACACCTCGCGAGCGCGAGAATCTTCTTTCGGTGCGAGTGCCGCGTGCAGCCACAAGTGCGCTTGCGCTGCCAGAATGTTTCCCGTTTCGAGGCAGGCACCGCCAACTGCGCCGAGCGCTTCGTAAACTCGCAGCGGCATCTCGCGTTCGACCATGTTGAGCGCTTTTTGAAGCGACTCGATCGCTGACTTCGAATCGCGAAGTTCGGATTGCAACAATGCTTGGCAAGCGAATGCGGTGGGGCTATCTGAGTTCGTCGCGACGAACTTCGCCACCGTTTCGCGGGCCGTGTCGATCTCGCCCAGCGATAATTCGAGCGTCGCTTTCAAATCCAATAGCGACGCCCGACCAGGATGCGTCGCGAGCGTTTGATCAACGTGCCGCAGCGCCGCACGCGGCTGTTCCCCTTCGATCATGCGGTGGATTTTTTCAATCTCGCCGACCAGATCGGAACAACAGAACTTGAGCTTCTTGCCGCTGCCGCACGGGCAGATTGCGTAGGGATCGACGGGCATACGTATATCCACAATGGCGAAATTGCCAGGCTGAATCGCACGATAGAGGCCGGGCAACCGCCATGGAACGACGCCGCACCAGCCCTCCAAATAGTATCAGATAGCCGCAATTCTGGCGACCCGCTACTTCGCCTGCGAACGCCGTCGATCGCTCAAAAGTTTCAGCAATGCCTTTTGCGGATCGGCAAATTTCGCGACCCCTTCTCGCATCAACACCGTTTCCAAATCTTGGACATTCACCTTAGCGTCGATGTCTGCCAGCACATCCGCCGGTGGCATTTGGTCGACCTTGCGCGTGAACGTGCGGCCGCTTTTCTCGACTGCTTCGTTCGTCGCCGGCGGGTTGGTTTGAATGTCGCTACCGGCGAGCGCGTCGACATACTTCCACGGCGGATCTTCGGGCTTCTTCGTACCGGTACTCGCGAAGATCATCTCCTGATGCAACGGCGTTTTCTTCGGTGTCCAGAAATCTCTATTCGCACGCCAAATTCTTTTCGCGCCCACGATGCCTACTTGTCCTTGTGCGGCCAGCGACAAAGTCGGCACATGCTTCTCGGTATAAACATCGACGCGTGACACAAAAATGCTGTACACGCTCTTGAAGTGTTCGAGGGACTTACGCCGCTGCGCACCACGCCAAATCGCGTCACGAGCCACTTCGTACTGCCGCATCGTGAAAATCAGTGTGACGTTCAGCGTTACGCCCGCCGCGCACAATTCGTCAAGTGCGCCCAAACCGCCCGGTGTGGCAGGCACTTTGATCATGCGGTTCGTGTGCCCTTTTGACCATTTGAGTCCGAGCTCGATATACCGCGCGGTCCGTTCGCTGTCGGTCAGTTTTCGATCCGGGTCTTCGAGCAACGGGTCGAGTTCGAAACTCACATAGCCGTCGTCGCCCTTCGTGCTATCCCACACGGGTCGAAACACGTCCTGTGCACCGCTGACAACTTGATCCGTTAAACGCCAAGCGACCTCTTCGTCACTCAATCCCTTTTCGTGCAACAACACATCAAGTTGCTTGTCGAATTCACCGGCCTTGATCAGGTCCGAAATGATGATCGGATTCGATGTGGCGCCAGTCGCGCCGAGTGCCCGATTCGTTTTCACCAAATTGGGGTCTACCGAATCAAGCCACAGCTTCGTACCAGTAGCAATCAACGACTTCAGCGGCGATGTCATCGCTAGCTCCTTCCAAATGGCAGCAGTCACGGGCAAACTCGCTGCGCCATGATACCGCTCAAGCCATGGACGGGAAACACAGCCGCGAAAATGGAGCGATGGCGGAATTTGGAGAGGGCAGCAAATCACTATCAATCAAGACGACTCTAGCGATTCTCCGGATTCTAACGGTTATTGCTGCATTAACGGCGCGTCAAGGTCGATTTAACGGTTCACAGGTATCGCTGCGTTTGCGCGGCTACCGGTGGTTCGCGCGAACGGAGTGCGCCGGGCCACTCGACACTTGATTACAACACTGCCTGCTTGGCTGTAGGAATTGGGGGAGGTCGAATCCATGACCAACTCGACCCGAATCTTCGGGCTGTTCATGACACTGGCGCTTGGGGCTGGCATCTCGCTCGCTCAGGGGCCCATGTTATCAAGCCCGGGTGATGATGTTCCACCAGATATGCAACTGCCGTTGCCGAATTCCGAACGCGCTACGCCGATGACGACGCAGCAACCCGCGTACTCGCAGGCTACAACGTCGAGCACATCGACGAATTCGTTCGCCGTACAAAATGCGGACAGCTACGATGCTGTTGGCGAGTGCGCGTATCCAGACGAGGGCGGCTTGTGGAATGAAGTCGCGCCGATCGAGAGCACCGGCACTTGGTTGCGCCGCGGTTTTTGGTACGCCGAAACGGACGCGCTGGTTTTAACTCGCAGCTGGGATCGCAACGACTTGCGTATGGCGGCGCAGGATGCGAATGTTAACTTGGCGCCAGTCAACCAGGCCAGTCTTGGTTTCAATCCGATCTTCTTGGATACGAACCGCATTTTGATCCTCAACGGCGCGCTGCCGGGCCAAGATGCCAACGTGCGTGCGACGCTCGGTAACTTTCTGTTCCGCGATTCGCGCAATCGCGATCACGCGGTCGAGTTCACGGTTATCGGCGGCGGCACTTGGGAGCAAGATCGGCAGCTTTCATCGGCGACGCCCAACGGATTGTTCGTGCCGTTCATCGTCGACGGCGGCAACCGCTCGTTTGATGCTTCGACACGCCAGACGGTGCAGTACCGCAGCAATATGGATAGCTTTGAACTCAACTATCACGTGCGGCAGCGGCTGGACGAAGACCAGTTAATCATGGACCCGAATGGCAATTGGCATCGCGCCGCAAACTCCGGATTCCAACGCGACTATCTCGCGGGATTGCGGTTTATCCAGGTCGGTGAAAAGCTCGATTGGAACGCTCAGGATATTGTCACTACGGGATCCGACGGCGAATACTTAATCCGCACGACAAATAATATGTTCGGTTTCCAATCGGGTGGCGGAATTACGTACCAAACCGGTCGTTGGAGCGCTGGCACGCGAGTGAAAGGCGGCATTTTTGTCAATGACGCATCCGGCAACAACGAACTCACGTTCACGTCCGACAATGCGGATAGCCCGCTACACTTGCGAGAAGACCAGCTCTCGTTTGTTGGCGAATTTGGCTTGAACACCCGGTTCCAAGTTTCGCCGAACGTGTCGCTTCGTGCGGGCTATGAAATGTTATTCATAACGAGCCAGGCCTTAGCTCCCCACCAGGCCACGTTTGTGACCGATACTTCATACCTCAATACCACCGGTCAATTGTTTTACCATGGTGCATCGTTCGGCGTGGAATGGTATTGGTAGGCCAAAGGCGTCCGCATGACATCTTTGTGAAATCATTCGCTGCGAACTCTGGCCATTGCGATTCGACAGTGTTGGGTTAACAATCTCGTTAGCCCTCGGCGTTTTTGAAATGCCAACGTCGGATCGTAATTTATGCCACGACGCAACCTATTGTTGCTGCTGCTCGCGACGGCGGTTTCGTGCGTTTGCTATATCCGCTGCGAGCATGATCCCTACGGCCGCTATCTGTCGAGCGCGCTCGACACGGTCGAAGACAATGCGCTCAACCCCGCGCCGAATCGCGAACTGTTCGACGGTGCGATGAATGGAATGGTCGACGTGCTGCACCGTCGAGGCGATGCTCATTCTCAGTATCTGAGCGAAGCCGAGGCTGGCCCACTGCGTAACGAAATTCACCAGCAGTTCGGCGGAATCGGCGTGAGACTGCGCTTCGAGGGTAAACCGGCGAAAATCGTAATCGCGGGCCCGATCGCCCCTGAGACGCCGGCTAGGAAAGCGAAACTTCAGCCGGGCGATGTCATCTTGAAAATCGATGACCGCGCGACTGACGGATTGAGTCGACAGGAAGCGATAGCGTTGCTAACCGGCGACCCCGGCACTTCGCTGCGACTAACAATTCAGCGACCGCATGATTCTCGGCCACGCACGATTGAGCTGACGCGAGATGTCATCCAAATAGACTCAATCGTTGGCAATCGGCGCGGCGCGGACGGCGCGTGGCTGTACGCGTTGGAGGACGATCCACGGATCGCGCAGGTTCGCATTGTTTCGTTTGGCGACCGGACTGCGACAGAGTTCGCAAAATTAATGCCCGCGCTCGTCGCCCAAGGAGTGCAAGCAGTGGTGTTGGATTTGCGCGATAACCCGGGCGGGTCGCTGAACTCCGCGGTGGAGCTTTGTGAGATGCTGCTGCCTGCGGATTGCAAGATCGTGGAAACGCGCGGTCGCGATCAAAAGTTGATCCGCCGGTATGCGACGAAGTCTGATGGGAAGTATTTGGAGATGCCAATTGCGGTGGTCGTGAATCAGTACAGTGCGAGTGCGGCTGAGATTGTTGCGGCGTGCTTGCAGGATAATAAACGAGCGATCGTTGTTGGCGAGCGATCATTCGGCAAGGGAACTGTGCAGCAGTTGCTGCCACTCGGAAATGGATTGCTCAAATTAACGTGGGCTAGTTTTTGGCGTCCGAGCGGTGCGAATATCCAGAACGCCAGCGCACAGTCGCCAAAAAGTGTTTGGGGTGTTGAACCGGACGCTGGCTATGAGCACAAGCTGTCGGCGGACGAATACGCTGCTTATCGGTCGTATCTAAACCGACGAGATGAGGATGGCGATCGCGGTGCTGAAGCGGCGTCGGACAAGTTGCAAGGTGATCCATTCGTAGATGAACCGTTACGTTTAGCGGAAAACTACCTGGCCGGTTATCTGAAGGAAAACGGTGGCAATAACAGCGGTTTGTAGGCCTTTCTAACCCGGCGTAAATTTCACAGGGCCGACAGCGTGGATTCGCGAAGTTCGATTTCGCCGCAAAGTCATTTCGCATAAAGACTTGCGACTTGTCTCTCGAATTCCGTAAGCGTAGCTTTGGCATTGGCACGGCCTGTGCATTATCACCCTTCATCGCCAACGGGATGGCGAAGGTTCTCGCCGACGCAGGCCACTTACGGTTCATCACGAACCGACCTCGTCACCGCCGGGAACCGCGTGCGAACGAAACTTCGATCGCACGCACTTATCACAAAAGTCTTTTCACTTAGGACGGGGGACAGTGGCATGGTTGCTTTTAATAAAATTCGATGCACGGTGGTATCGGTGAGTGAATTACGTAAAAGCGGGATGACGACGGGTGCGATTGTTCGCGACGTGTTGCCTTGGGCGGACCCATATGTCGCTCAGCTGATCCAGAAGCTGCAAGACGAAGTACGGATGGAACGCGAGCAAGAATCGCGAGTACCTCACAATCGAATCACGGGCGTTAAAGTTTCGGCGGCTTGATGTTTGAGAACGATCCGCCGCATTTCGGCGGCGAGGTAAAAGGACCCAGTAATGCAAATACAATCGCCGGGTGCGGCGGTTTGAAGGGCGGTATCCCAGGCTTGCTGAGGCGTACGACATGAGAGTAATTCCGTCGCCGGGTGAGCCAACTGACTGCGAACAACCTCGGTAAGTTTGTCGACATCGACAGCGCGAGGATTTTCCTGGTACTGAGTCACAATAATTTTACGAAAGTGAGGCACTAATTCATGGATGATGGCCGGCACATCTTTATCGTGACTAATGGAAACGATGAGCGTACGCCGAAGTGCTGAGGACATTTCGGCGAGAGTTTCCACGAGTGCATGAGCGGAGGCCGGATTGTGTGCGGTATCGAGCACAACTGTGGGTGCACCTGGCAGAATTTCGACGCGACCTGGTAGGGAAGCTTGTACCAAACCGGTTCGCATCGCGTCTGTCGAAATGCACCACCCCTGGTGTCGAAGTTCGGCAATCGTGGCTAAGGCAACGGCAGCATTCGCGGCTTGATGCGCCCCCCGCATGGCGAGCTGTACCTGGTGGAGCTGCAGTTCCTGGTCCACAACCCCGTAATTGAAATTCACCGTTGGTGGTGAGGTAGAGGGGGAGACTGGGAGAAGGGGAGATTGGGAGAGATTTGATTCTCCTTGTCTCTCGCTCTCCTGGTCTCCCCCTCTTTTTTCTTGGCTGTGCGAGTATTCGAAACTGAAGTCGCGGCCTGACTGGATGAGTCGGCAGCCGTGATTGCGGGCGACTTGGGCGATGACTTCTTGCGGCTCGGGGTTGGTGACGCCGCTGATCACCGGGATGCCCGGTTTGATGATTCCGGCTTTTTCGCCGGCAATTGCGGCGAGTGTGTTGCCGAGCTGGCGCATGTGATCGAAGCTGATCGATGTGATCACGCTGACGACGGGCAGGCAGACGTTGGTGGAATCGAGACGGCCGCCTAGGCCGACTTCTAGGATGGCGGCATCGGCCTGGTGCTCGACGAAGTGGAGCAGGGCCATGGCGGTGGTGATTTCGAAGTAGGTTGGGCCGCCATCGGAATCGCCTTCGGAGTCGACTTCCTCGTCCATTGCGCGGACTTCGGCTCGGACGCGGTCGACTAGCGCGACCAGCTCGTCGGCGGTGCAGGGTTCGCCGTCGACGGTGAACCGCTCTTCGATTCGTTCTAAGTGAGGCGAGCTAAACAGGCCGGTACGATAGCCGGCGGCGGTGAGAATCGCCATGATCATTGCGGAGGTTGAGCCTTTGCCCTTGGTGCCGGCCACGTGGATGATTTTGAGGCCGGCGTCAGGTTGGCCGAGACGGGTGAGGAGTTGACGCATGCGGTCGAGCTTGAGTTGGCGCGATTGGTAGGGCAACGCTGTGCGTTCGTAGTTGATGCGGCGTAGGAGCCAGTCCAGGGCGGCATCGTGCGCGGAGGGGGCGCTGTTGGCGCGGGTTCGCCTTGGTTTTCGATTGGGGGCATGGGTGGATTTTTAGCGCGAGTTGCGGTTCTGGCTTTGCTAAACCGCAAGCGATTTGTAGTCCGTTTTCCTGGTCGCTGAAGCGACCAGGCCGTCGAGTTTAGGGTTGGTACCCGTTGGTGTGATTAGTTTCTATTTCTATTGTGTTTCTATTCTAAATAAAAAATGAAGGGCCCTCTGGGGCGCGGACGTTCAGCGCGGGGCACCTGGCGTCCTATACCCAACCGTTCGGGAATAATCGCTGAGATCCCTAGGGGGCCGAGTGCCGGCGTGAATCGAGCGAAGGCGTTTGCGACGCTGCTCGACCCGGAGGCCGACCTTATCGGCGAGCGCAACGGCAGCTACGCCCGAACGGTCATTTCGTGGGGCAGCCTAACACAAAGCGAATTGCGGCTCGACAACGTTTTTTGGCCACCTCGCATTTTTAATAAATCACGGGGAATTATCGAGGTCGCGCGGGGCAGTGCGCCGGATTGCATCTAATGAATTAGATGATTTTCTTGACACGGGTTTGAGGCGGCGGTAAAGTCATCTAAAGAATTAGATGATTGGATTCGGTTTCGGATCCACGTTGTTGTAAAAACTCCCGGCAGAGCCGGGGGCTGACGAGGTTTTCGATTTCGTTGAGCGCGTTATGCCCCGACCTGAATCTGAACATCCGACTGAGCTAGAGCTCGATATTTTGAAGGTTTTGTGGCGGGAGTCGCCGCTGCCGGTGCGCGAGGTGCGAAAGCGGCTTGAGGCGGAGGCGGATCGGCCGCTGGCGCATAGCTCGGTGATCACGATGCTCAACATTATGCATCGCAAAGGCTATCTGCGACGCACGCGTCGGGCCAACTCGTTTTTGTTCGCGCCGGACGTTTCTGAGCGCGAGGTGACGGGCGGCATGATGCAGAGCCTTTTGAACCGGGCGTTCGACGGGTCGGCGAAGGCGATGATGTTGAATTTGCTCAATACGGCGGATTTGGACGAACGCGAATTGGCGGAGATACGCAAACTTATTGGCCGCAAGGCCAAGGAGCAGAGACCATGACTGGGCATGCGTTTTTTGATGCGGAATCGTGTGGGCGGATTTGTTTGGTGCTGTTTCATTCGCTGTGGCAGATGGGGCTGGCCGCGATGTTGGCTTGGCTGTTGGGGATGAGGTGGAAGAAAGGCTCCGTTAAGTGGGCATATTGGGCGCACGTGGCGGCGCTCGTTGTGGGGCTTGTGGCGATACCGGCGACGTATTTGTTAATCGCACCCCGTGCGCCGGGAGGGCAAGTGGCCGAGGCGCCAACCATCCATGTTTCGGCGGAGTTACCTGACGCGGGTAGCGATAGCATTGTTGAGGAGGAGGTCGATAGGACGACATTTAACGCGAAGCACATGGAAGAACTTACGCGAGCGAACGTCGCTGCGCCCCATGCTCAATGGTCGTGGGGTGCTTTGGCGCCTTGGGTTGTGGGTGTTTACGTTTTTGGGACGATGATGATGTTCGTGCGCCTTGGAGTTGGAATTTCTCGCACGGAGCGGATGCGGCGGCGGGCGACGCTGATCACGACTGGCACGGCCGCCACGGCGATATCTAAGATCGCCAAAGCGTGGCGATTGCGTGGTGTGCCGCTCGTTGCGCAGGCGGAGCGAATTGCGGTGCCGACTGTTATTGGGCTCGTGCGGCCAATGATTCTGGTGCCGGCGACCACGCTGACGTCGCTCACCGAGGGCGAGCTTGAGCTGATTCTGGCGCATGAGCTTGCGCACGTGCGGCGACTCGACTTGTGGGTGAATCTGCTGCAGCGATTGGGCGAAGTCGTGTTGTTTTTCAATCCGGCGATGTGGTACTTAAGCCGGAGGATTTCGACCCTTCGCGAGTATTGCTGCGATGAGATGGTGTGCACGCGGCAAGGGCAAGCGACTGCGGCCATTCGCATGAGTTATGCGGCAGCGCTTTTGCGGGTGGTGGAACTCGCTCGGCCTTCGTTGGCGGGAGATGAGCGACTTGCGGGATTGGCGGCGAGTGGCCGGAGTGCTTCGGAATTGCGACGACGGATTTCGCGATTACTGGGTGAGTCTGTGCGCGAGCCGTTGCGGATTTCGCGCGGGGGACTGGCGGCGGTTGCTGTTTTGGCGGGCGTGTTCGCCGTGGGGTTGGAGTGGACGAAGGCGGATGGGCCAGTAGTAAAGGATTCGGAGACAGCAAACAAAAACGAGATCCAAGTAGCAGCGGCGTATCCACCGCCGGAGACGGATGCGGATCGTGTGGTTGCCGCGGCGCAGGCGCAGACGTTTGGCACGGAGAAAAAGTCGCGATTGAAGTTTCGACTGACGTATTGGAATAGCGATGTGCCGTCAATGCGCAAGGAGAAGGAGGACTCGCTCGAGTTGCTGTTCGCAGCGCGCGGCAAGCCGGTGAACGAGGAGCAGCGGCGCTATAACAGTACGGAGACGACTTGGGCTTGGGATGGTGACGAATTGTTTAAGGGGGAGGAAAGGTGGGAGAAGCCTGCGGGAGGTCGTAGCGATTCGAAGACTTGGGAGCAGGCGCGCTACTGGGACGGTCACGAGGCTTGGCTATCGGAGGGGAAGCCGCCGCAACGGAATGTGGTTCGTTACAACAAGCTGGCGGAATTATTCGAGCATGGGCCGAGCACGTATGAGTTTCCGCAAATCGCCGCGGCTGGTGGGCGCATTCCCTGGCAAGGTCCCGAGCTTGTGATGGAGCAACAAGAGAATACGCCGGCTGAGACGCGTTACAAATTGGTGGGAAGCAACAAGATCGACGACGTTGTGTGCGACGTTTACGAGGGGCCGGCGCGGCAGGAGCGGGTGTGGATCGACAAGTCGCGAGGGGTCGTCAAGGCGGTGTGTGAGTACTTCTTGCATGGAGAGGTGCCGAATTATTACACCGAGATTGTAAAAACGATTGCGGGTCGAACATTCCAGGACGGCGCAGAGTACGCGGAGTGGGCGGAGTCGCAGCCGGCGGACGTTAGAGAAAAGCTGTCGGTGTTTTGGTCGGCGGCAAACTTTGCGGGGGCGGAGCCGGGTAACCTCTCTGTGTTTTCGGACTATCGTGACATCGCACCGGGAATTCACTGGCCCACTCGATGTCGAGCGCACCGTCGTGTTGCCGCTTGGCAACGGAAGCGGATATCGCTACTTCCGCGGCGAGCTTTCGATCGAAGGGGTCGACGAAAACTTCGCGATGAAGGAGTTGGCCAACGTTGCGCAGCCACGTGACGGGGACAAAGTTAACGATGCGCGCTTTGGAGTGTTTCTCGAGTACACTTGGAGCAAGGACCAGACACCCGAGAAGATTGCGGCGCAGGTGAACGAGTTGCAGGCGGCCAAAGAGGTCGCTGACGCCAAGCAAAAGGCGCAGGAAGAGACGCCGATCAACTCCGTTGCTGACGCGATAAAGATTTTGGGCGACGAGCCAAAGGTTTACCCAGCAACGGGGTGGGCGCGGGCGATCAAATATTTAGCGGACCACAAGGAGGAAGCTTTTTTGCCCGTGGTTCACGCGCTCGACGCGGAGAATCGCGATTATCCGATGAGTAAGCTGGCGTTCACGTTGCGTGCGATGGGCGATCCGCGGGCGGTGCCAGTGCTCATTCGTGCGTTACCAAAGACACTGTTGAGGAGCCGAAGTGATTTCGGTATTGATATCAACGGACTCGAACTCCAGAGGTTCATGCATCTGAACGATCTCGCGGGGAAGCCTCGAGATTCGCAGATGTGCGATTTCGGGCGGGCGTTCCGCGAAGTCGTGGGATCGCTTCAGCGGCTGACGAAGCAGAAGTTCGATGACATGGACCTGAACTGGGTTTCGTTGTCGGAGTCGCCTCGGCAGGCTCACATTCAGCGAGCGCAGTTTCAGCGGCAAGCGCAGCGTTGGGCGAATTGGTGGGAAGCGAATTGGCAAACGCTGACGAAGGATGCCGCGTATGCGAAGGTTAATCTGCCGCCGCTGGAGGTAAGCGACTCGGATCTCGCGACGATCGAAACGCCACCGGTGGGTAAGAGTGTGAAGCTTGTCGAGTTGGAGTCAGGTTGGATTGTCCCGGCAGCACAGAACTCGGAGGGGAAGTGCTTCATGGACCTCGATACGCTGCGCGAGGCAGCGTGGCCCGCTTCGTTGGGGGCGGCGGAGAAGACTGGCGTCGATTCGCCGGCGGTGTTGGCGTGGGCGGAGAAGGAGGGTTTTGATTTGGTGGGGACGAAGTATACGCCGCCGGGGGAGAAGGAGCCGTTGTATTGTTTGAAGCCGCTGGGGATGAAGGTGTGGAAGATTTCGAGCGACGAGCTGCGTGATTTGCCGGCGGCGATGATCGGGAAGCAGGAGTACCCGATGGGTCAGCCAGTCGAGATGCTGGTTCCGCGGCGCGAAGTGATTAAGCCTCCGTACGATTTGAAGTTTGGGGGTGATTCGTTTTTGTTCGTGACGCGCGAAGGGACGGCGGGCGTGATTCGAATGACGGCGCAGGTGACGGATACGGATGATGCGGGGTCGGACGCTTACTCAGCGGGGCGGGAGTTCATGCCGGTGGGGTATCATCGTGGTGCGAAGGTTAGTATTTCGGCGATTGTTGATACGCTGGGGCCGGGGGAGGGAGCGGGAAAGTAAGGCCGGAAGCTACGCGTCTTGTAGCTGAAGTCGCAAGACTTCAGGACGGCGGGCCGCAGCAGCGAGGCGGCTGAATTCTTGCGAATTCAGCTACGGGGTGCGGGTCGCAAAATTGCGTCGGCGCAAATAGAAGGGCCGGCGAGGTGCGGGAGTCCTCGTCGGCCCTCAGGCGGGGAGAAACGCGGCTGCTTTCGAGCAGCCAAAAGTTGTTACGTGTGGGAACTCATCTGCTTTGGACGTCGGCTGGTAATCGCGGCTGATGCACCCGCCCGGGATTTGTCCAGGTCGGCGTCCGACTCTTCTACCGTCGCGTATGAAAAGCAACCGGTGTGCCATGAGGGCGGGCGCTCTTCCAAGTTTTTTTGAACTGGATCGTAAGTGCTTAGGGCATTCGGATTTGGATGCGATATGGGCATGTTTTCGTGGGTAGGAACAGTTTCCGTGCGAGTCGCTGCTAGCGTGTAAAACGTTCCTTTGGGGCTTGTAGAATGTGCAGGGCAGGGCCAGTGCTAGCGAACATTTGGGTGGTTTCGGGCGTATTGGGGGGAGCTAAACCGCAAGCTGATAGTGGGTTGAAAAGGCACGCGATGCGGCTAGGCTGCCCTGCCCGAAAGCGTTATACTCCAACGCTTTGCGATTCAACGGCATTTGCCGATCTAGCCCTCGATACGCCCATGCTCCTGGTGGAAAACGTTAAAAAGGCATATCGGGAGCCCGCTGGCGACCTGCTGCCAATCTTGGATGTGCCTCAATTGAAGCTGGAGGCGGGAGAGCAGGTTGTAATTCGCGGGCGGAGCGGTGGCGGCAAAACGACGCTGCTCAACGTGATTTCGGGGCTGGCGACGCCGGATTCTGGGCGGATCGTCGTCGATACGACCGATGTAACGCGGTTGCCTGAGGCGGCTCGCGACCGGTTTCGGGCTCGGCACATTGGGTTTGTGTTTCAGACGTTCAATTTGCTGGCCGGTTTTACGGCCCTGGAAAACGTGCTGTTGGGGATGACGTTTACGGGCCAGCGGCATGACTCGAGCCGGGCGACGGATTTGCTGGGGCGCGTGGGATTGGGGCATCGGCTCGGGCACAAGCCGGCGGCGCTTTCGGTGGGTGAGCAGCAGCGGGTGGCGGTCGCGCGGGCGCTGGTGAATCGGCCGGTGCTGCTGCTGGCGGATGAGCCGACGGCGAACATTGATCCGGCACACCAGCACCAAGTGATTGAATTGCTGCGCGAGGTGTGCCGGGCGGAGAACGTGGCGATGTTATTGGTCACGCATTCGGATGATGTGTCGGAGCAATTCGATCGGGTGGAGCATTTGGAGGAGTTGAATCGCGTGATTGCGAAGGTGCATTAGTTAGTGGTTAGTGGTTTGAGATAGTTGGGTTCGTATGCCGTTTTGGAAGATAGCCTGGCGAAACATGGAGCAGCGCGGGCTCGCGTCTGCGCTGACGGCGTTTTCGATGGCGCTGGGCGTGGCGGTGATGATTGCGGTGATCGTGATCTACTCGGTGGCCGTGCGCCAGTTTGAACAGAACGCGCAGGGGTACCATCTAATCGTGGGTGGCAAAGGGGGGCGCTGCAACTGGTGCTGAGCACGGTGTATCACATCGGTCAGCCGCTGTATCCGATTCCGTACAGTTACTACGAGAAGTTTTTGCCGGGGGGCGAGTTTGCGAGTGTGACGGCGGCGGCGATTCCGCAGTGCCTGGGCGATAGTTATCAGTCGCCCGATGGCTCGGTGTTCCGCGTCGTGGCGACCACGCCGGAGATGTTCGAAAAGATTCACTACGGCACAAATTCGGACGGGTCGCTCAAGAACTATGAGTTTCAACCGGGCGGCCGAAACTTCAAATCGAACGCGTTTTTCGAGGGTGTAATTGGCTCGGTGGTGGCTTCGCGATCGGGGCTGAAGGTGGGCGATACTTTTCAGCCAAGCCACGGGCTGGCCGGCGGTAGTGATTTACACCATGCGGTAAAGATCGTGGGTGTACTTAAGCCGACGGGAACGGCGGATGACCGGGCGCTGTTCATGAACATCGAGGGTTTTTACCTGTTGCCGGGGCACGCACTCTCGCCGCAGGACGAAGAAACAGACACAACGGCGGCGCAAGAGAGTCCCGAGGCGAAGAAAGCGCGTGAGGAAAAGGAGGAGGCCGAAGAGCACGCGCAGGAGGAAGATCTAGACCGCCAACTGGCGGCGGGTACCGCGAAGCCATTGCCGACGGCGCAGCGCGAGGTGACGTCGATTCTGGTGCTGTGCAACAGTGCGCTCGGGCCGCAGTATTTAGACTTCAAAATCAACAAGGGGAAAGGGCGAATCGCGCAAGCCGTGGCGCCGAGCCGCGAGGTGGCGGTGCTGCTCAATAGCATCGTGGGGCCAATTCGTGTGGTGCTGCTCGTTTTGACCGTGCTGGTCGTGATCGTGGCGGGCATCAGCATAATGGTGAGCATCTACAACTCGATGACGGAGCGGAGCCATGACATTGCGGTGATGCGGGCATTGGGCGCAAGTCGCGGCGCGGTGATGGCGATCATATTGGTGGAGTCGATTCTGTTGTCGGTCGGTGGCGGGTTGATTGGCATGTTGTTGGGGCATGGTGTGATTGGCCTGGCGAGTCCGTATGTCGTGGAGCGGACGGGTATCGGGCTGAGTTCGTTCGAGTTCGATTGGCAGGAGTTGGTGTTGATTCCGGGGTTGTTGGTTTTGGCGTCGCTGGTAGGCTTTTTGCCGGCACTTTCGGCGTATCGGACGGACGTGGCCAAGTCGCTGGCGGGGAGTCGGTAGGCGTGTTCGGGCGGCTTGGCGGTGGATAAAATGAAGAAGAAGTTTCGCGCAGAGGTCGCGGAGGATGGAAGCAGCTCGTAAAGCATCGTTTTCCTCTGCGATCCCTGCGCCCCCGCGAGAAGCTTCTTTGTTTGATTTGATAAGTGCTTAACACAGCGAATGGTGTCGCCATGAATTCACGTATTGCCGCGTTGGGCGCAATGATTGCCGCGTTGCTGATGGTGGGCGTCGCATTCGCTTGCCCGTTCTGTAGTGTGGAATCGCAGACGCTTAGTGAAGAGATCAAGGGTGCGGATGCTGTCGTGCTCGCGCAACTTGTGAAGGAAGCGCCGGCGAATGCGAATCCGGCCGATCCGAATTCGGGCATGGCGACGTTCAAGATTGTCGAGCCGCTGAAAGGCAAAGAATCGCTGGGGAAGACTACGGAGATCAGTGTCGTGTTCTTTGGCGATTCCGACCGCAATAAAACGTATATGGTGACGGGGCTGGGCAAAGACAAAATCGACTGGACCACGCCGTTGCCGTTGACATCGGCCGCAATTGAATACGTGAAGAAGTTGCAGTCGATTGCGCCAGCGGGTCCGGAACGGCTCGTGTTCTTCCAGGATTACTTGGAAAATGCCGACCCGTTGTTGGCACAAGATTCTTACGACGAGTTTGGGCGTGCGCCGTATTCGGAGTTGGTGACGCTCAAGCCGCAGATGCAGCACGATCGGATTGCGAAATGGGTCGCAGATCCAGAAGTCAGCCCCAGCCGACGGCGGTTGTACCTGACGATGCTGGGTGTGTGCGGCACGAAGGCCGATGTGCCGCTGCTCGAAGCGATGATCGTTTCGGACTTTGATGCGATGAAACCGGCGCTGGTCGGCCTCGTTGGCACGGGCCTCGCAATGGGAGGGCCAGTGGGAATGCCGGCGATGATCGAAGTGGTGCAGCAAGATGAGCGCCGCAAGAAGCTCGGGCTCGATGCGCTAGTGGCGTGCTACTTGATTTTACGTGGGCCGGATGGGCTCGATCTGGTTGAAGACCGCTTTCTCAAGAATCCGCACGCTGAGTACACACACGTTTACTCGACGATTATGGCGCTGCGGTTTCACGGCGATGAAAACACCGGCGTCGTGCCACGCGAGCGATTGCTGAGCGCGATGCGGATATTGCTGGATAACCCCGACTTCGCCGACCAGGTCGTGTTGGATTTGTCACGATGGGAAGATTGGTCGGTGCTCGAGCGATTGGTCGAGATGTTCAAGAAGTCAGACACGAAGGGATATATTCGCCAGCCGGTTGTGAGTTATTTGACCGTGGCGAGCGAGCAGCCGGGAGATGTCGGTGTGCGGGCGAAGGCGGGTTTAGCGGAACTGGAAAAGCTTGATCCGGAAACCGTGAAAACGGCGCGTAGCTTGATGGCGTTCGGGGCGCTCGGTCGGGCGCGCGGCGCGGCGTCGGCAGCCAGCGCGACGGCAAAGAGCAATGCTGCAGCGACAACGGCGGCACCTTTGACGACATCAACAGTCGATTCGGCGAACGCGTTCACGGCTTCGGCAGCGGATGAAAAGACAGATACTACGAACATTCCGGATCCGGCAACGTTCGGGCAGGAAGGGCAGGGGAAAGCGGTTGCGGAGAAGCCGGCTAATACCGGAACAGCGGCGATAGCGCCCACGCCTGCGTCTGCTTCGCCAACTTCGGTGACGACTGCCCATTCGGAATTGCACCCGCTTAATCCGCTGTTCGTGGCGGGATTGCCGTTGGCGGCCGCGGTCGTGCTCTTGGGAGTTTACTGGCTAATTTTGCGAGCCGGGGCGGTTTGAACGCGTTTGGCAATTCGCTCGTACTGGTAGTAGTTGGTGTTTGCAATGAGCATGGCGATGGCTGATATTGATTCGGAATTGAGCCGCGAGGAAGACGTGCAGTATCGCGCGCTTCACACGGGCGCGCTGATTTCGTTGGTGCTGGGCATCGTGTCGGTGTTTGTGGTGATCACGGCGGCGACGAGTTTTGAGTGGTGCCTGGTGGCAGCGCCGATTCCCGCGCTCGGCATGTTCATCGGCTTGCGGTCGCTGGCGAAAATTCGGCGGCATCCGGATCAGTTCACGGGGAGCGGGTTGGCCAAGTTAGGCGTGGCCTTGTCATTGGCATTTTTGATTGGCGGCGTGTCGTACGGCGGCTATGTTTACGCAACGGAAGTGCCCGATGGTTATACGCGGATTTCATTCAGTGAGATGAAGCCGGATGAATTACAGGAGCGTGGCGGAGTCGCCGTTCCGCCGGACATCATTGCGCTCAACGGCAAGAAGGTGTTCATCAAGGGTTTCATTCGCCCGGGAAGTGCCACGTCGCGGACAAATATCGATAATTTCTTGCTGGTGCGGGACAACAACCAATGCTGCTTCGGCGATTTATCGAAAGTAAAGTACTACGATCAAATGGTCGTGCAGATCACGAGCGGCGATCGTGTAGACGACAACCTGCAAATCCTGCGGATGGGCGGCACGCTTGAGGTACATCCTGAGAATCTAGCGCTAGGTGGCCGAGCCCCGGTATTCACGCTGAAGGCGGATTACGCTAAGAATTAGCTACGCCTGTTACGCAATCGACCGCCACCGCCGGGAATACGATACATGTCTTCCAACGCTCGCCTGGCCAGCGTACTCCTTCTGTTGGTGTGCGCTGGCGGAGCACTGTTGTTTGCGGGTTGCGGTTCAGAGCAAGCTGGGGCGAATACATCTACGGCGGCCAGCGGTTCGCCAGACCCGGTTGCCGATGCAAAGGCGGCGAGCCAGCAGCGGCCCAAGTTGCGACCAGGCGCGAAAACGGTCGTTCTCAGCAAAGCCGGAGACAAACCGTACGACAAAACGTTCGACGACCTGCGCTTCAATATGACGGTCGGTGAAAAGTTCAAGCGATCGATGCTCACGAAGGGCATTGAGGAGATGAGCGGGCAGCGCATTCGCATTCGCGGCTACATTTTGCCGACGCCGCAAAAGCACGGGATCAAGCAGTTCGTGCTGGTCCGCGATAATCAGGAGTGCTGTTTCGGACCGGGGGCGGCGCTTTACGATTGCATTTTGGTGGAGATGAAGCCGGGCAATACTGCCGATTTCACGATTCGGCCGATCGCGGTGGAAGGCACGTTCAATGTCCGCGAATTCAATATCGACGGCAAAGATTTGGCAATTTACCAGATGGACGGGGAGTCGGCTCAATAGACTCCGCTCTGCCGTTTACGGCTTTTCCTTGCCGTCGATGCCGAACTTCGATAACCAGCGGCGTTTCGGAGCACCCGGGGCAACGGGGCCGCCATTCGCTTCAAACAGTTGGCGTTGGTCGTCGAGTTCGGCCTTTAGCTCTTCGAGCTCGGCTTTTTGCCGTGCCATTTTGGCACGTTCGACGGAGAGTTCGAGTTCGGTGGCTCGCAGTTTTTCCTCGATCTCGCGCTCAAGCTGCTGATGGCGCTCGCGATGGGTCGCGATGACTTCGTCAGCGTCGATCAAGTCGTCAATTCGGCGAGCTTGGTCTTCGTCGCTCGGAACTGATCGACTTTGGGCGAGACCGAGCTGCGACTTCAGTTCTGTAATTAAACGATCCTTTTCGGCCACGACGGAATCGGTGATTTCGATCGTGCCCTCAATGGTTACACGCTCCTGCCGGCGGGCCAGGTCGTCCTCTGCCTCGGTGGTTTCTTCGAGCGCTGCGAGGAGCCGGCGTTTTTGCGATTCCCAGTCCATGCCGCCAGAGTCTTTGTGCGGGCCTGCGCTCGGGCGTGAGCTGGCCGCAGCGAGTTGTGATTCCAACTGCGAGTTTTTCGTCTTCAGCTCGCGCACATCTTCAACAGCGAGCTCGAAGCGGCGCTGCAAATCGGCGAGCTGCTGTTCGGCGTCGGCGTCCATCGGCGCCGCCGGGCGTTGTTCGAGCGATTCGATGCGTTCCGCCAGTGCGTCGCGTTCGGCTCGTAGTGCGACCAGCTCGGTCGAATCGGATTGATCGACCGCCGGACGACGCGCGAGGTCATGTTCCAATTCGGCCCCGCGTTCGCGTAGTCGCTGCACGTCTTCGAGGGCGAGCTCAAATTTTTGCTGCAGCTCATCACGCTCGCGTTCCAAGTCAGCGCGCGTGGCAGTCCATTCGGCGCGTTGCTCGTTCCACGACTGATGCTGATCGCGAAGCCGAGCCTCGAAATCGAGAAGTTGATTACGCCATTCGTCCTGGGAAGCACGGTTGCGGACTTCGAGCTCGCTGGCCTTTCGCTTGAGCTCTTCCCGTTCGAGCTCGAGAGATTGGCTGGCCTGCAGAGCTGTTTTTTGCTGTTCGTCGAGAGCCCGCGTCAGCCGGGCAATTTCGGCTTGTTGCTTTTCGCTCGATGTGGCCTGCTCGCCGTCGGCTTCGGCTTGCTCGCTTAGTGTTGCGGCGATTTCGTCGAGCCGCCGGGTGATATCGGCTTCGAGGCGAGTGGCGTGCTCACGGCTCGCCTTCAGCGCATTTTGCGTGCGCTCGCGCAGTTCGCGCAGTGCGTCCGTCGACAGCGCCGAGGCTGTTTCGAGGGAGGACGGTTGTGATGTTGGCTCTTCCATGCGTGACTTCGCAACGGCGGCGCAGGCGTAGCTGAACCGCGAGCGATTTCGGCTCGCCGAGGTTCGTGCGCACGACCCTCGGCGGCGAAAAATCGCCGGGAAAAATCGGGGAAAATCACCGAAATACCCAACGGTATATACGCTGCTGCAAGGGGTCGGTCAAAAGCCAAAAATGGGCCAAGGCGGGCCGTGACGGTCGTGCCGGCTGTAACGTTAGCGCGCTGATTCAAGCGTTTTCGCAGAGGGCGTTTCAACCTGCAGAGGCTGCGAGATCAGGCGCTTTAGCTCGGCAACAAAGTTTTGGGCGATTGTCTCGCGGCAGAGGCTGAGCTTGGCGGTCAGTTCGCCCCGTTCGATCGAGAAGGGGCGGTCGAGGAGGGCGAAGTGGTGGATTTGTTCTTCTTGGGCTGCGGATTTTAAGCAGTGCGCGATTTCGGCGGCGTAGATTGCTTGTTGGTCGGTTTGGGTTTGCGGTCGCGCTAAACCGCAAGCGGAAGTGGGGTTGGTTGGCGGTACGACTAGAGCGACGAGGCCGTGGTGACCGTCGCCGAAGACGCAGGCTTGCTCGATGAGTGGGGACGCCGTGAGGAGAAGTTCGACGCGCGTGGGGGCGACTTTTTTGCCGGTGGAAAGGACGATCAGCTCCTTTTTGCGGCCGAGGATTGTGAGGTAGCCATCGGCGTCGAGGGACGCGACGTCGCCGGTGTGAAACCAGCCGTTGCGGATCGCTTCAGCCGTTGCGGCTTCGTCGTGCCAGTAGCCGAGCATGAGGTTGGGGCCGCGGGTCAGGAGTTCGCCGTCGTCGGCGATGCGGGTTTCGATGCCGGGTAGGACGCGGCCGACGCTGCCGGGGCGGCGGGCCCGCGGGGTAGATGCGGAAATTACGGGGGAAGTTTCGGTTAGGCCGTAGCCGGTGAGGAGCGTTTGGCCTGCGGCGCTAAACCATTTCTCGATTTCGAGGGGGATGGGCGCGCCGCCGCAGTTCAGGAGATCCATGTTGCCACCGAGGAAGTTGCGGAGATTGGTCGCCTGGTCGCCTTCGGCGGCGCGGATTTTCTCGGCGATTTTTTGGAAGACATACGGGACTGCATTGAGCGCGGTTGGGCGGACAAGCTGCAGGTCGCGGGCGAGCGTTTCGCGGCTTTCGGCGAGGACGAGTTTTGTACCGCGGTAGAGCCAGCTGTAGAGATCGCAAGTGCGGGCGTAGATGTGGCTCAGCGGCAGGACGCAGAGGCGGACTTCGTCATCGTTTTCGCGGAATAGATCGGCGAGGGCGGCGGTGTTGGTGGCGAGGTTGGCGTGGCTGAGCATGACGCCGCGTGGGCGGCCGGTGGTGCCGGAGGTGTAGAGGAGGGTGGCGAGGGAAGAGGGGACAGGGGACGGAGGACACGGGTCAGGGGAGGAAACCCCGGGCAGAGCCGGGGGCTGAAGGGTGCGTGGCGAATCATCGTGAATGAGTACGCGGATGTCCCGCGGAAGTTGGTTGGCGAAGTTACTGAACAACTCGCGGGTCGATACGAATACCAGTCGTGCTTCGCTGTCGATTATCTGATGAGCGATTTGGTCGCCGGAGAGAGTGACGTGGATCGGAACATGGACGGCGCCCGCGAGGTGTGTGGCGAGGTCGGTAAGAATCCATTCGACGCGGTTTTCAGAGACTTGGGCGACGCGATCGCCGGACGTGATTCGTGCCGAGCGGAGCTCGCCCACTAAATGGGATGCGCCTGTGGCGACCTCTTGCCAAGTAAGCCAATCGAGTTGGCCGTCGCGGATGTAGCCCAGGGCGTTATCGTTCGTGCGGCGCGCTACGCTTCGCGTGAGAAAGCCGGCGATCGTCGACGAATGGTGCGAGTCGCGCATACTCTATGATTGTCGATCGATTCGGCGAGGGCAATTCTCGCGCAAGGCGCAGGGACGGAAAGGAATACGCAGAAGGAACAGAATTACCGGAGACTAGCGTTATACATATTCCTCTCACTTTGCGCCTTTGCGCCTTTGCGTGAGACAATTAATTAGAAGATGCGCTGTAGAGTGAGTTCGGCAAGGGCGACGGGATAAGTGAGGCCGAAGTTGGAGAGGACTTCCGGGTGGACCTCGCCAAGAACAGCGATGGGCTTTCCGTCCAATTTGAATGCGGCAACCCGGCCTTCGACGAACGTCGGATCGTTGATCGCCAGATACTCGCCCGTCCAGCCCAACTCGCGTAGCAGTGCATCCATCACACTGCGAGCTGTCGCATAGCCACTCTCTCGGCCGGCTTCGACAAATGCAATTCGTCGTTCTTCGGCTGCGCCCGTTATGGCCGAGTCGTTGAGTCCAACTACGTTATCGATTTCAAACATCCGCTGCGGCATTGGCCGACGGCGATTTTCGCGCAGCGCCTCGAACAGCCCGCTCATAAGATGCGTCCGCACGACGTTGTATGCCTTGAGCTTCGGATTCGCCACTTCCGGATATCGCGAGGGCGTTTCCCAACGCAACCGCTGGTACTGTTGTTCTTCGGTGGTGAGCGGGAGGCTCATAATTTCGCTGAAGCCTAGGCCGAGGAGGACCTGGCGGACGCGATCGCTCGTGACTTCTTCCGGGCGCGGCGTGCCGACGGTCATCGAGCGGACGAGCTTGGGCTCGATGTTCGCGTAGCCAAAGCCGATGGCGACGTCTTCGAAGAGGTCGACCATGTGGCGGATATCGGTGCGGTAGGCGGGGAAAGAGACCGTGAACTCACCGGCAGCCTTGGCGGGCGCGATGTCAAACCGCATTTTCTGCAGCGACTTAGATAGCGAGTTATCATCCAGGGGAAGTCCCAACCAACGCTTCGCTTCCTCTAAACTGATTTCCTTTGTTTTAGGAGACAAAATCGGCGTAATACGTTTTTCACCTCCGCGCTCAATGATCGTCACCTTTTCTCCAGAACCGCCAATTTCAAACAATGAGCACACGAGAGTGTCGAGAGATTTCTTAACGGCAGCTTGACTGACTCCGGTTACGTCGATGAATATTCGTGTCGTGCCCTTCTTAACTTTTGTTTCGTCGCTGTTAATAATCGGGGGCATCGAAAGCACTTGGCCATTCGAATCGACGAGCGCTGGATATCGCTTTAACTCATACAGCAAATCGGCATAAGCGATGCCTTTGGGGTGTGATTCTAAAATCTGCCGCCCCGTCATTTTTTTTCCAGACATGCCAAGCGGCGTAAAGGACTCTTTGTCAGGGTCCATCGTTCGATACACGATTGGCCCCTTAACTGTCGACAAGTCATAAACGCCAATCGAAGCCAATTTGCGATCGCGACCAACGCCCCAGTGCAGGTTTTCCTGGAGCTTCATCATCGCTATCAGACTTCGCTCATTGACAGGTGGCAGTACGACTACTGCACAGTCAATAAAGGGGCGATAACTGTCCTTCTCTCGCACCGAAGGGTCGACGTGAACCTCGACATCCGATGATTTTGTTCCATATTTCGGAAGCCCGCTTTCAATGCCAAGCGTGCCACGAAGAGCGCGAGCAAGACCGCCGACATCGAACAAGTCGGGCCGGTCGGCAAGCAAGTCGAGCCGCATAGCTTGCTGTTTTCCAGCGGATTTAAATGGATTATCCGCCTCGAATCCGCAAAAGCTACAAGCCTTTACTTCATCTTGTCCCTGAGGTACTTCTACGAGTGAGTCGCAATGAGGGCAGCGGGCGAGCAACACTTCGACGATGTCTTCGACATCGCAACCTATCTGCTCAAGCGACTCGCGCAGGGTATCGTTGGGAAATTCTTTGCCCAACAACGCGTTGAGCCACGAGAGGTCGATGTTGACTATCGGCATAGCGGCACCTTTTCGAGCTCGTTGAGGTTGGTGCCGTAGAGTTCGCGGATATCCGAGAGGCCGAAGCGGATCATGGCGAGGCGTTCGATGCCGAGGCCCCACGCGAGGACGGGGAATTTGCAGCCGAGCGGGATGGTGACCTCAGGGCGGAAGATGCCGGCGCCGCCCATCTCGATCCACTTGCCGCGCGACTCCATGTAGACGACGACGTCGACGCTGGGTTCGGTGTAGGGATAGAAAGCGGGTTTGAACTTCACGCGGCCGAAACCCATCTTCGAATAGAACTCTTGCAGCGTGCCCATGAGCGAGGCGAGATTTGCTTCTTCGTCGATGATGATGCCATCGACTTGATGGAACACGGGCAGGTGTTTGAAGCTGATCGTTTCGTTGCGGTAGGTCCAGCCGACGCAAAAGAATTTGCCGGGCGGGTTCGGGTTCGCCGCGAGCGCGCGGATTGTGGCGGCTGTGGTGTGCGTGCGGAGGACGACTTGTTTTGAGCGCTCAGGGCTCCAGGTGTAGCCCCAGCCTTCGGAGCCGGTTTCCCAGCCGTCCTCATGGGTGCGGCGGACGGGATCCGTCACGTTCGCGGGGGGCAACTCCGTGGTCGCCGGGTGGCGCATGTAGAACGTGTCCTGCATTTCGCGCGGGGTGGTCTTGCGGCTGAAAGAGGGCGTCGAAGTTCCAGAACGCGCTCTCGACCATCGGCGAGACGACTTCGGCAAAACCCATCTCTAAGAATGCGCGGCGGGTTTGCTCGATGATTTTTCGAAGCGGGTGGATCTTGGCGGGATAAGCGTCTTTGGCCGCGAGTTTTACATCGTACGGGCGGAGCTTGATTTCGCGCCAGGCGCCGGATTCGAGGTCTTCTGGCGTGAGGGTGTTGCGCTCTTTGATTTGACGAACCCGCGACTTTAATGCCTCCGCACCTTTATCCGTAATTGATATTACGCGCTCGGTTCGGTTCTTAATTTTGGCGAGTTCAGGGCGATTGCTTAGCAGACTTCGGATGCGGTCAAGATCATACCGACCTACGAGTTGGCCAAGATAAAGCGGTTTCGGCGGGCGATCCTCTTGAATAGCCTTGATGTCGTCGTCGGTGTTTGATCGTTTCTTACCAGCCTCGGTAAGAATCAGGTAGGTGTCTGTATCCACCTTTACTCGCTCAATCCATCCCCGCGCACCACCCCACTTAAAGACCTCGTTGGGCGCAATGTTGGCGGACTTCGCCCAAGTGATGAACTCGGCAATCGGAAGGCGCCCACCAGACTGCTCAAGTTTCTTCGCTGCTTTCTGTTCTGGCAGTTCTTTGTTGATTAACTCTCTCGCGCCTTCGCTGACAATGATTTGCTCGCGCTCGTGTTCGGAAATGCGAAAGAACCCGTGCTGACTCGCGATTTGCGCAGCGGCCGAGATCTGTGCTTGGTCAAGATTGTTCTGCTTCGCGACGTCCCCGATTTCTACACCGTTTGCGCCGGCTTTTGCGACCGTTTGCCATACGGCGTAGGCAGCTTCGTTGAGGAGGATTTCGTCGAGCATAGCGCTGGAAGGTTAAGCGTGTCAGCGAATAATGTGCCCCAAATCTACCATTCACGTGATGAAGGGGCGACAGCGCTCAGGCCTGAAAGGCCGCGCTTTGGTAGCCCAGGGCGAAGCCCTGGGTTAGTTTTCGGTGTTACAGGACCCAAGCCCTGAAAGGGCGCGCTAATACCGCCAACATTATCAAGCGCGCCCTTTCAGGGCTTGGGTCGCCTTAGTATTCCCAGGGCTGCGCCCCTGGGCTATCGTAGCGCGCCCCTTTGGGGCTGAATTGGCGATGCGGCGTTCACTGCGTCGCTAGGCGGCAATCGCGGCTTTGGCCAAGGCGACAATGGCATCGAACGCGGCCGGATCGGCGATGGCGATTTCCGATAGGCTCTTGCGATCGAGCTGGATGTTCGCCTTCGTGCAGCCGTTGATGAATTCGCTGTAACGCAAGCCACGCTCGCGGCAGGCGGCGTTGATGCGGATGATCCACAGTTTGCGGAACTCGCGCTTGCGTGCGCGGCGATCGCGGAAGGCGAAGGCCTCGGCCCGGACGATGTTTTCCTTGGCCGTGCGGATGAGGTGACGTCGTGCGCCGACGTAACCTTTGGTTTTCTGAAATAGCCGGTTCTTCCGGCGCTTACGCGGTACCGCGTTTGTCGTACGCATTGAAGGAACTCTTCATTGCTGTGCGCGCCCAGGCCCCCGTGGCATAAATGCGTTGGGAGTTATTTGTGCCCGGCGGGCTTGTTGGGTTTTTCCACTGGTCGCTGAAGCTACCAGTCCGAATCCACCGGCGGGTCGCCGGGGGCTAAATAAACTAGCTGCTGTAGCCGTTGAGGGCTTTGGTGATGCGTTTGACCATGCCCGAGGACAGAGTATCGGTACCGCGGAGTTTGCGGATCCGCTTTTGGTCTTTGCTGCGGGCGAGGTGGCTCGTGCCGGCCGGGCGGTGTTTTACTTTGCCGCTGGCCGAGAGGCGAAACCGCTTCTTCGTGCCTTTGTGAGTCTTTTGCTTGGGCATGGCTTGATTCTCAAATTAGGGGAATCAACTATCTTACAGCCCGCATTCGTGGCCGGGAAGGGGGGATTGTTCCGCTAAAGCGAGCGGTTAGAGAAACTTCTTAAATTCGTCAATCGTGAGGCCGGCGTCCCGGACAATTCCGCCCATCGTGATGGCGTTTATGGGATTATTGCGCGGAATCGTCAGCTTGCATTCGTTGTTCGCCATAACGATGTGCTTGCCTTGTCGCAGTATGCGAAAGCCTGCCTTTTGCAGGGCGCGTACCGCGTCTTGATGATTGACGCCGGGAAGCTTGGGCATTGCTAGTCCGTCAGTTCAACTTCGCGGACTTCCGCCTCTTCGGACAATGCAGGATTATTGCCAGGTCCAGAACGTACTGCAGATGCTGCACCGTTCGGTGGTTCATCACCAGGCTCTAAATACTCTCGAACCGCCACCTTGATATTTTCGACGGCTTCTGCAGCAGTAGCACCTTGGGACCAACAGCCCGGCAAACTCGGAACGCAAACAGCAAATCCATCATCGCATTGATAGATACTAACCTGGAGTTTCATGTTGGCCTCCAACGATATTTTATCTCAACGGTCATCGTTTGCCAGTCTTATCGGTTACCAATTCCTGGTTCTTTCGGCGGGCCGAAAAACGACCACCATTCGGCAAGCATGGCGAAAGTGAGCAGCGGGAAAACGTATTGATGGAGCACGTGAAACGCGAATGCCGCCGCTTCAGCATCGTCCGAAGATGCAATCGTCGGGTCTACGTACCCCGTGACTGCGTTGGAACTCAGTAGACCGAATGCGAAGAGAAAGGCGAATAACTGAGACATCGCCACGAGCGGGCGGCGGCGAATTTCACGCTGCATCAGCGTGCCCGAGGAAAACGCGACGCTGATCCACAGCGCGAGCACGATCGTATCGGCCATCCAGTGATGGATTTTCGCAGCCGTCTCGTCCGCGTGGAGCCAACCCGTGGCGGCCATCACACCGAGCATGATCGCCACAACAAGGGGCAACAGCCGAGACGCCTTACGAGCGCCTTCGGGATCGCGCCGGGCGATTTGCGATGCCGCCAGCGAAACGAGGGCAAAGACGATCCAGATCACGGGTATCGACATGGCGGGATCGTCCATGTCCGCAGGGCTACTTCGGCGCGAAGATCACCACGATGCGGCGACCCTGCATCGATGGGTTCTGCTCGAGCTTGGCGACATCTTCCAACTCTTTGGTGAGCCGCTGGACGAGCTTGAAACCTTCATCGACGTGGGCGTTTTCGCGACCGCGGAAGATGACCGAGAAGATCACCTTATCTTTGCCGGCCAGGAATTCTTTGGCGCGGTTGACCTTCGTCATCAGGTCGTGATCGCCAATTTTCGGGCGCAGCCGAAGCTCTTTGTTCTTGCCGTGGTGCGTGTGGCCTTTGTGCTGGCGCTTCTTTTGTTGGTACTTGAATTTGCCGAAATCCATGATTCGGCAAACGGGCGGTTTTTCCTGGGGGGCAACTTCCACCAGGTCCATACCAACATCGCGAGCCTTTTGCAGAGCCTCGATTGTTTCGATAACGCCGAGCAGGGCGCCATCTTGAGCGATGACGCGAACAGGCGTAACGCGGATTTGCTCGTTGATCCGCTGGCCTTTTTGAGCGAGGGCTATGGCACGAACTCCTATTGGGGTAATTGTTAGCTGATAGTTGTTGTCGTACAAAAACCGACAACTATCGACTAGCTACAACCAAAATCTTGGCTGCCTACTTCTTATTCGTCAACTATACGTCGGAAAATCAGGCCCGTCGAGAGAATCTGGCGGCCGAAGACGGGGCTGAGCGGCGAAGTTGCCCCGTTTCGCTAGTACTCGTTGTGGCTTTCGCGATCGGCGACGGCCGCTGGCTGTTTGGCAGCAACTTGGCGGACCGTTTTGGCGGCGATTTCGTCCCGAAGTTTCGCAATAGCGGCCTCAATCGAGAACGGATCTTTGAGATCGCCTTCGAGACGGTCTCGGATGGCGACGGTGCGATGGTCGCGGTCGCGTTCGCCGACTACGAACATGTACGGAATGAGCTGCACCTGAGCGTCTCGGATTTTGGCGTTGAGTTTTGCACCACGGTAATCGCCCGTGACGCGGAGGCCGGCATCGGCCAGCAACTTTTCGACTTCGTGGCCGTAAGCGTCCGATTTCTCACTAACCGTGAGTACGCGAACCTGCTCGGGCGCGAGCCAGAGTGGGAAGGCGCCCGCAAAGTGTTCGATCAGCACGCCGACAAAACGTTCGAGCGAACCCAGCGGAGCGCGGTGAATCATTACCGGTTGATGAGGGTGGTTGTCGGCGCCGATGTATTCGAGGCCGAAGCGTTCTTTGCTCGGCAGATTGTAATCGAGCTGCACGGTGCCGAGCTGCCACTCGCGGCCGATGCAATCGGTGACAACGAAGTCGGCCTTCGGGCCATAGAAGGCGGCTTCGCCGGGTTCGATCGACATATCGGGCAGGTTCATCGATTCGCAAACCGCTTTGAGCGACGCCTCGGCACGGTCCCATACTTCGGCGCCGCCGACGTACTTGTCGCTCTTGGGATCTCGGAAGCCGAGCCGCACGCGATAGTCGTTCATGCCGAGCGAGGCGAGCACGGTTTGAGTCATTTCCAGGCAGTTGCGGAACTCGCCCTCGACTTGTTCTTCGGTGCAGAAGATGTGGGCATCGTCTTGCGTAAAGCCGCGGACGCGGGTCATGCCCGAAAGTTCGCCCGACTGCTCGAAGCGATACACGGTGCCGAATTCTGCGAGCCGCACCGGCAAATCGCGATAGCTCCGCGGCTTCGCCTGATAGATCATGATGTGATGCGGGCAGTTCATCGGCTTTAGCAGATACCGCTCGCCGTCTTTCATTTCGATTGGCGGGAATTGGCTGTCGCTGTAATACGGGAAGTGGCCCGATGTTTGGTAAAGCTCGACCTTGCCGATGTTCGGCGTGTAAACCGCTTCGTAGCCGCGTTTACGCAGCTCGCCTTTGATGTAGTCTTCGAGAGTTTGGCGAAGGATTGCGCCCTTGGGCAGCCAAAGAATGAGGCCGGAACCAACCATTGGGCTGACGGTGAACAGTTCTAGCTGTTTGCCGAGTACGCGATGATCTCGACGCTTGGCTTCGGCGAGTTGTTCGAGGTGGGCATCGAGCTCGGCCTTATCGAAAAACGCCGTCGCGTAGAGCCGCTGCAGTTGTTCGCGGTCGGAATCGCCTTTCCAATACGCACCGGCGACTGAAAGTAGCTTGAATGCGTTTCCGATGTGGCCGGTGCTGGGAATGTGCTTACCGCGGCAGAGGTCGACGAATTCGCCCTGCCGATAGAACGACAGCGTCTTTTCATCGGCGAGGCCGGTTTCGATGTGTTCGACTTTGAAATCTTGCTTTAGCTCGCGGCAGAGCGCGATCGCTTCGTCACGCGACACATCGAGGCGTTCGAAACGCTCGTCTGCTTTCACGATCTTTTCCATTTCGGCTTCGATCTTCGGAAAGTCTTCCTCCGAGATCGGGTGTTCGAGCCACATGTCGTAATAGAAGCCGTTGCCGGTCGTGGGGCCGAACGCGAGCTGAACGCCTTCGTAGAGCCGCATCACGGCTTGGGCCATGACGTGGGCGGTGCTGTGCCGCATCACAGCGAGTGCTTCGGCGTCTTTCTTGGTAAGCAGCCGCAGATTGACTTCGCCAGAGTTCGGCAGCGGGCTGTGCAAATCGACGAGCTTGCCATCGACTTCGGCTACAACCGTGGCTTTCGCCAGCCGAGGGCCGATTTCCTGGGCTACATCAAACGCAGAAACAGGGCGGTCGAATTGTTTACGGCTGCCGTCTGGCAGGATTACGGTAAGCATGAATGTGCTGTTCGGTTAGATTCCGAGATGGCGGTGCGGAGGTGCTGCACCCTTCAAGGTCGACCAAATAGTCACGCCGCCGATTGTCAGGTTCGCCAGAAATCGTCGCTAAGTATAGGTGTTGGCAGCACATATCGCCAACGGAAGATGCGGGCTGACGGTCATGTAAAATTAGCCTCAGTCGATTCGGTCAGCGGCCGACATATTTCTGCCTTTAAGCCTCTTGATTACCAATTGAGCCCAAACCGCTCGCCGCCGGAGGGGCCACCTGTGCCGCCCTTGAGTTCCGCGTGCTGCTTTTTGGGCGGCTTTGGGGCACCAGCGGGCAGCGGCATGTCTTCGTCTTCCACCTTTTGCTGACCCGGTTTTACCGGGGCGGACATCAGTGCTTTGAGCGACAGGCTGATCCGTTGATTCTCCGCATCGACGGACAAAATCTTCACTTCAACTTCCTGACCTTCGCTCACCACATCGCGTGCGCGAAAAACGCGACCATGGCCAAGTTCGGAAATATGAATCAGCCCCTCGACGCCAGGTTCCAACTTCACGAACGCACCGAAGTCCATTAAACGTGACACGGTCCCTTTCGCTCGATTGCCAATCGGGTACTTCGACTCAACATTCTGCCAAGGGCTCTCCCCAAGTTCTCGGTACGAAAGGCTGATTTTCCCGGTGTCCTTATCGAACTTTTCGATGCGGACTTTGACTTTCTGGCCGACTTCGAGCACCTCGCTGGGGTGCTTCACGCGATCCCAACTGAGTTGGCTGATGTGAATGAGGCCGTCCATACCACCTAAGTCGACGAATGCACCAAAATCCTTCAGACTTCGCACGACCCCTTCGTGAAGCTGCCCAGTCGCAAGCTCGGCCATCATTTTGTCGCGCAGTTCGTTGCGTTCGCGTTCCATCACCGCGCGGTGACTGAGCACCAGGTTCATACGGTCACGATTGGCTTCGGTAACGACGCACGCCAAGCGCTGGCCGACCATCTCTTCGGGATTTTCCACGCGGTAGATCGAAACCTGCCCCATCGGAATGAAGCCGCGGATGCCAGCGACTTGGCATTCGAGCCCGCCTTTGTTGGCACCGGTGATTGTGACTTCGATAATTTGGCCTTCACGGACTTCGTTCCAATTGCCGACACTGACAGACGCCGTTGGTCGCGCCAATTCGTAGAGTCCCTCGTCGGCGTCGAATCGCACGACGATCAATTCGACTTCTTCACCCGGTTTAGGCTCAGGACCATCAAACTGGTGGAATGGGACGACGCCTTGGTTGCGGCCACCTAAATCGATGAAGACGTCGTCGCCGTGGATTTTCGCCACGCGACCGGTGATGCGCGCCTCCGGCGCGAGGTCGGCCACCAACGTGGCGCCAGAACCTTCGTTGATCAAATTCTCGAGCGACAGATCGCCGAGCGCGGCTTCGTACTCCGCTTCCATTTCAGGCGAGAGCCGATCGCGAATGTTCGGCGGCGGATAGTGCTGCCGCTGCTTCGCGGGTGCGATTGGAACTTGCGGCGGAGGTGGCGGCGATGCGGGCGCCGTGGTGGTACCGTTCGACGTTGTGACCGTAGCTTCGGCGGCCGATGCGGGAGCTGACTTTTCCGACTTCAGCGGCGCGGGCGGCGTCGGTGGTTCGGGCTTCGCTTTCAATTCGAACGGTGCCGGCGGCGCGACGGGCTTGGCCTTTATATCTTCCGCCGCGTGGCCGGGGCGTTGCGTGCCAATCAAAATGCGCTGCGGGCTCGACTTTTGCTCGGCCGCGCCGGCTTCAGATTGAGACTGTTCTACTTGGGGAGAATCGGACGACATAACCGCGGCCTCGCAAAACACTTCGATCGAAAACAAGACCCGTTAGTGTAACCGCGGCGCGGGCAGGCCGACAATCGCATCAGTTAGTTAGCCCACGTGCGGCCTGGAATCGCCGACTTTGCCGAAAAAAGTCGGTGGGCTAGGCTCGCTCTACGTGAAGAGATCATGAAGGCGGATTGGATATTTTCCAAGCTTGCCGCCGTAGTTGCCCGCGCTAATAGCTACAATTCCCTCGCCGACCGCGGATTCGATCGCCACGCGCATCGCCTTGGCGACTGATGGTTCATCGATGCCGTCGATCACCAACTCGTATGCGCAGCGCGCGCTGTCCACGAGCTCAGTCTGAACTTGCTCTCGAAGCGTCGGACAAAAGGTGTGGGCGGTAGAAGCCTTCAGCGCTTTATATTTCGAACCGACCTTGCTTCCGCTACGACACGCGCCGCCCGGAAACGGCGTGATGACGCCCGGCAACTTGGCAATTGCCTCGGCTGCGCGTCGACCGGCACTCATGCCAGCAAGTTGCGAGTCAGCCTGCAGGATGATGTTTCCGCCAGCCACACCTTTGGCGATGCCTGCGGTCGCTTCAATGACAAATTCGCCGTCCATCACCGGAATGTGCCAGCAATTTCGCGTCTCGCGAGTTGAAAGCTCGGCGGTCGAATCAATCGGCTTTTCGATCTTGATAATAGTACCTTGGCTTTCGAAACCGTCACCAAAGTACCGCAGGTACTTACCGAGCGAGTAAGACTCTGGTGCATCGGGCAAACCGTTGAAACACGCGGTGGTCGGGCACGTGAGGACGCACTGCCCCACGCGGTGCTGGGCAGCTTTGCCGACGGCTTCTGCCGTGAAGCCGAACAGCAGTACCGCCGCGGCGGGTCGAACGTCGGGCGATTCCATCATCGAAAGACGGCATTCAACTCCAGCTTCGGCGTCGCACCCTAGTACGCTGGTGCCATAACCCGTCATGGATTGCAACGCCGCGCTGAGCCAATGGTCATCAGCTGCCGTCACGATCAGCCGCGTAAAACGAGCGCCGAACGCTTCGGCAAACGTATCGACAATTTCAGTAGATCCGATTCGCATGGGGTGATTGTAGCGCACCGGAGGAACATCGCCCACCCGGGCCGCCAAACACCCAGCGAGTGCTATCCATGATCACTATCGCGCTGGCGTAGGCTGCAACTTCGCACTGGAGGCTGCTGCCGCTTGCTCCCGCATCTTCCGGATCGTGGCTAATAGCTGGCGCACATTCTCGTGCACTTCTTGCGTTTGTGAAATCACCAACAAATCCGGCTTCACGGTCCGGATTTCTGCTTGGGTGCCACCATTCTTTGCCCATGTTTTGGTCGCCACGCAGGTGGTGATCGTATCGATGAGCGAATGGAGCTCGTTCGGGTCGTCGACGACAATATCATGCACGTTATAAACGCACACGCTCGGATGCTTCTCTGCTCCTTCGTGCGTCGTGATCATCAGCACTTCGTTTTCATAAACCCATGTCAGTCGAAGATTACGCAGCATCAAACGCAGCGCGGCTTCTAGTCGGAGATTATGGATATTCACGGTTACTGGCACGTCCGTATTGATTCCATTCTCGTCCAGCGCGGACACATCGAGTTGAATGGGAATTGAATACTCGTTCGCCACTGAATCCACAACATCCTTTAAGGGCGCCTCAACAAAATCGAGGCCATTCGAAGATAGTGGCCCTTTAAGGATACGCTCGATTTTGTCGATTGCCGCGTCTTCGGCTTCGCCGGCACACAGACAATTCTCGTGCGATTTGGCGATCCCCTCGCTTACCGACTTGCCGGGCTCCACCGCCAAAGGTTTGTTGGCGGCAATTGCCGGTTTTGCATGCGGGCCGCCCTTGGGGGCGCCGCCTTCACCAATAGGTCCGTCCCCTGGTGCGGCTGCAATCAACACCGATAACAGCAACCCAACGAGTGCTACAGACAACACAATTCGCATGCGACCCATACTTCGGCCCCTCAAAAACTGGACCCTCGAGGATAAGAAACGATAACTGCCGAAACTTGCGCACAACCGGGCGAATATCCCACGACCCAACACAAGCGGAACTGGTGCTATTCACCCACGCCTGGTGCTGGGGATGGAGCGAATCCAGCCCCACCTCCGGGGGCTAGGCCGCCGCCGCCAAATCCAGGACTGTACGCGCCCGCCACCTCCAAACGGCGATCCATTTGCCGGCTGGTCAGCCCCCTCTGGCCCCATGCCTGGAGGTCCACCAAAACCAGCACCCGGAGTACCAATCATTCCTGGTCCTCCCGGCCCCTTAGGCGACGGCGCAGGTGACGCGATTCCGCTGTCGAACAGGATCTTTTCAACCTTTTCCTGGACCGCAGCCGTTTGCCGCACGACAATTCGATCATGAAACACGGCCAGCGACACGGGTTGGCCATCGGCCAATCGGCCCGCCCAAGCTTCGTCGGGTAGAGCGTTCAGAATCAGCTCGCGGACTTGCGACGTAAATGAGTTCGTATCGTTGGTTGGATTCATCTGCAGAACATAGGACCGGGTGACGACTTCGTCGTGCTTTGCTTCGGCAGACTTTGTCGCCGACGCCGATGATTCCCCACCCTGGTCACCAATCTTTCGCATCGCACTCAGCAGATCGCGAATTTCTTCGTGCACGGCCGATGTTTGCGAGATCACAAGTAGATTTGGCTTGATCGCGCGAATCGCAGCTTGGCCACCACCGTTTTTAGCCCATGTGTCGGTGGCGATACAGGAACGAATCACATCCGAGACAGTTTCCAGATCGGAGCCGCCATCGTGAACAATTCCGCTCACGTTGTACGCGCATGCGGTCAGGTTTTTTTGCGCAGCGTCTGGCGTCGTGATGATTAGAACTTCATTCTGAATGATGAAAGTCAGCTGCAATTTCCTCAGCATCAGTCGCAAGCCGGACCTCAAACTCACTTTCCCAACATTTATGTTGACCCGCTCATCGCCGCTGACGCCGACTTCATCCAAGGCGGCCTGATCGAGTTGAATTGGAATGCCATAGTCCGTTGCCGTCCCATCGACCACGTCTTTCAGTGGAGTGTCAACGTAATCCAACCCATTAGAATGAAGCGGGCCGCGAAGTGCCCGTTCGATACGCTCCACCGAGGCCGAATCCGATTCGCTCACGCATTGGCAGATATCTGGTTGTTTTTTGTCGGCCGACGCGGCTGGACGCGCCGCCTCCGGCAGAAGCGACTTCTCTGCTTTCGCGCCGTTTTCCACAGCAGGGGACAGTTCGCCATCTGACCCAAATTGTGCATACAGCGAATGGCTCTGTAATGCGAGGCACAACCCGAATCCGCCAACCCACGTGAGATACTTTGCCTTGCCCATACCCAGCACTCCTGAAATACCTGGACTGCGAGAAAGAGATCGGACGATAGCGGCTGCGCCAGGGGAAACGAACTTGTTCCCGCCCCGCGAGTGGAATGATGGTAGTCCATTCGCCGGAGAATTGGAAAACTATTGCGGCAAAATGGCGGCAATTGCACGGCCCGCAAGAAGAATACCGGCTCGAAGCCTTTCAACGCAAATTGCAGCTGGCCTAGATGAGGCAGGCTTATGCGTAAATCTCGGGGTCGCAGACCCCGGCTACAGTCCCGAAACCGCTTAAGCGTTCGGTCGCACAGTGTGGCCGTCGATCGTACGTACGAGCCGACAGCCGCTTTCGTAAAGGCCGATCGGTGTGCAGCGGGTCCAGACGATTTCGGCTTCGACGGCGAATCGCCCCACTTTTGGATGATTCAGCGAGATAATCGCCCGCGTGCAGCGGAGGTCATGGTCGTGCGAGAAGCCAATGCCCGTGAGCGACAGGTCTTTGCCAACGACAGTCGTCGTGTCGTCCATCAACGGGTTTCCGTCCCGGTCGATCGGCGTCAGGCGAAAAGTATAGGGAATCGGAAAGCGGTCACGGCTGCGGCGCTCGTCCGTCGTTGCCGTAGTGCGGGCGTTGTCGATCAGGCCTTGGACCTGTTGCGACATAAAGTCGCCGCCGGCCTTAATATCGGCCATCATCTTGAGCGCGTTTTGGTCAGCACTAAAGCTCATAGCGACTTACCGGCCAGTTCCGAACCGATCGCAAGCGACGGCGGTCAACGGTCCGCCAACCTTATGAATCACATAATGCAAAGATACATCAGCCGGCTGCCTGTTAAACGAAATACCCAAATTGGGGCCACGAACTCAGTCGGCTTGGGCCGCCACATTGCGAAGAGGCGTTACAAACGTCACAGCTGGCCGAGGGAAGTGGCTTCTGAAGATTAAAAAAAATTGGCCAACTGCGACATTTCGACTCTCGAGTCCATGGCCGGGTCTTCCCAAGTAATGACTCGAAGCGGCCGCACGAGTCGCCCGCCGCTTTCATACCAGCCGGGCTTGGTAAATCGGCACCACGTGACGTCGATTTCCGCCGCAAATTCGCCTAATCCGGGCTGCACCAATTCCAGGATCGCCCGACGATGCGGGAGCGGTTGCTCGTGAAAAAACGAAAAGCCCCGCCGAGACATGTTTTTCCCGACGACGACGATCGAGTCGTGCTCGCTCGCTCGCCGGCCGGTTTCCAACGGTGAGAGTTTGAAAAGCACAGGGATGGCAAATCGCTCGTCGCGCCGCCTTTCCTGTGGAACAGCAGGATTGATGCGCGCAATGAGAGCCTCAACTTGCTGAGTCAAGGCAGCGCGCTCCGAGCCAACGGCGGCAATGCCGTCGATCAGTTCGTTCATGTGTTGAGTTGCAACGAAGGCAACGCTTGGAGGGAAAATGATGAGCGAAGCGTGAGGCGATGCAGAATAGCTTGACTCGGCAGCGCGAGTGCGAAAACGCCGAGGGTAGGAAAAATGCACAGAAAGAGCTACACCGATACCGATAGCGCGCTCAATCCGCTATCGAAACCTACCTCCGAAAACGCCGAGAGGCAAATCGCCGTTAACCGCGGAAAAACGCCACAATCGCGAATGCCGCCGCAGCCATTGTCGTGGCAATCACCACGAATCGAAACATGCCGGCCGAAATCTCGCTCGCCAATTGAGGGCTGATCGCCGTTCCCTGCGTTTGAGCAACCTGCTGAACGCCTGTTGCCAGCGCTGTGCGAGTGCTGCCGCGCTGGAGTTCGGCGACGGCCGACGAGGAAGGTCGCGCGTCGCCCCAATAACCGGGAAGATCGCGGCCCTCAGAGGGGGGAACCGCTTCTTGAAAGACTTCCAAAGCAGGACGCAACGCCTCGGCCAGACGCCAACAATCTGCGCATCGCTCAAGGTGATTTTCGACCTGCTCGTCCCACGATTCGCCGGTCGGAAACGGACCGCGCGTGAGAATCATGAATACCTGATCGCAATCCATGCCTTGGCCTCCTGCACGCCGCGCTATCGCGCGCTTGAGCGAAGCTTTCCTGAACACCACACCCAAGTACGTTGGTTATAATCACGCCGCCGTAATTCTCACCAGCCCAGCATTGGAAAAAAGACGAGGAAAATACGCCACGGGGCGTCAAAGTGAACCGAATAGCGAAACTCTCCCACTCTCCTTGTCTCCACGTCTCCACTTCGTCCCCTCGTCGCCAGCAATGGCGGCGGTTAAAATTGGCACACAACTTTTCATCGCACTCGCCGCGACAAGGACCTCCCATTATCACTGCGACATCTACCACGCTCGCCTCTCGTCAAGAACGAAGTAAACAGCTAGCGCTCGCGGCAGCGCGCACGGCCGAAGACAATCGCGGCGAAGACATCGTCATGCTCGATATGCGGGGCATGACGACTGAGTTCGATTATTTTTTGCTCGTCACTGGCAATAGCCGGCGCCAATTGCACGCCATCAGCGAGGAAATCGACCGCGTGCTCGAAAAGGACATGGGCGACCACCGCATGGGGATCGAAGGCTACCACGAAAGCAGGTGGATCTTATTGGACTATGGCACGGTCGTGGTGCACTTGTTCGACGCCGAGACTCGCTCTTACTACGCACTAGAAGATTTATGGGGCCAAGCGGCACGCGTGCCGCTCCCATGGCAGAAAGGCTAGTTAAAAGACAGGGTGAGGGCGAGACAGGGAGACAAGGAGGTCTGCGATAGCCTGTGAATCCAACCTGCGTGCCCCCCTCTGATTTCTTCCTTGTCTCCCTGTCTCCGTTGCTCCATGTCTCTGTCCCGCTACCACGATGAATATCCTTGCCACAATTCGTGAACGATTCGCTCGGGCCCTCACCGCGCTCGGTATCGAGTCGAGCGATTTGTCAGCGATGACCGCGCTTGTGCTGCCCGCGCAGGGCGCGAAATTCGGCGACTATCAGGCCAACTGCGCGATGCCGCTCGGCAAGCGATTGGGCAAGCCGCCTCGGGATATCGCGACGCAACTGATCGCCGCGCTTGAAATCAACGATTTCTGCGAGCCTGCAGAGATAGCCGGTCCCGGGTTCATTAATCTGCGAATCAAAGATAAGTGGCTAAGTGAACAAATTTCCGCAACAAGCGGCGACACGGAACGACTCGGCGTATCGTCCGCAACTTCACCGCGCACATTCGTTGTCGATTATTCCTCGCCGAACGTCGCCAAGCCGATGCACGTCGGCCACATCCGCTCCACAGTCATTGGCGACGCACTCTATCGCATTCTCAAGTTCTTGGGCCATCACACGATCAGCGATAATCATCTCGGCGATTGGGGCACCCAATTCGGAATGATCATCTACGGCTACAAGCACTTTGTCGACCGCGAATCGCTGAAACGGAATGAGGTCGACGAGCTCACGCGGCTCTACAAACTCGTGAATTCGCTGGTGGAATACCACGAAACGAAAAACGAAAAAATTCCGGCGCTCGAAAAGCGAATTGCCGACGCAATTAAGCAAACGCCAGATTGGTCCACCACACCCGCGCCAAGCGATGCCAAGGACGCCAAGGCTGCGGCGAAAAAGCAGCGACAACAAGCAGCCGCGATCAGCGAAATGCGAGGCGAGCTGGCAGGCTTATTGGTCAAAATTGCGACGACGGACGTCAATCCACAGCTCAACAAGCTTGCCGCGGCCCACGCCGACATCGGCCAACAGGTACTGCAAGAAACAGCCCGACTCCACAGCGGCGATGCGACGAATGTCGAACTCTGGCGTGAGTTTTTGCCGGCGTGCCTCGCGGATATCGAAATCACGTATAAACGGCTCGGCATCAACTTCGATCACACGCTCGGCGAAAGCTTCTATCAGGATCGACTCCGCGGAGTGGTGCAGGATTTGTCGGCCAAAGGCCTAGCGACAGAAAGCGACGGCGCCATCTGCGTGTTTTTGGACGGCTACGAAGTGCCGATGATCGTGCAGAAGAAGGACGGCGCGTTTTTGTACGCGACCACCGATCTTGCCACGATTCAATATCGCATGAACGATTGGAAACCGGACGCGATTCTCTACGTTGTCGATCATCGCCAATCACTCCATTTCGAGCAGCTCTTCGCCGTCGCCCGGAAGTGGGGATATGAAAACGTCGAGTTGCAACACATCGCGTTCGGCACCGTGCTCGGCGACGATGGCAAGCCATTCAAAACGCGGACCGGCGCCTCGGTCGGCCTCTCCGGTTTGCTGGATGAAGCCGTTGACCGCGCTTACGCAATCGTTTCACAAAACGACGACGCTCGCTCGCAACCATTGCTGAGCGACGAAGAGCGGCACCAGGTTGCCAAACGCATCGGCATCGGTGCGATCAAATATGCCGACCTCGCCCACAACCGCACGAGCGATTACGTCTTCAACTACGACAAAATGCTCGCTATGACCGGCAACACCGCCGCGTATATGCAATACAGCTACGCCCGCGTGAAAAGCATTTTTGCCAAGGCAGGCGTCGACCAATCCGCAATCCGCAATCCGAAGTCCGAAATCAAATTCTCGCTCGCCACGCCCCAAGAACGCGCCCTCGCCCTTGCCCTGCTCCAATTCGCCGAAGCGCTCGACCGCGTCGTCGCCGATTATCGACCGAACCATTTGACGGCGTATCTTTTTGAACTCGCTTCCCGATACAGCGAGTTCTTTGAAAACTGCCCGGTATTGAAGGCAGAAACCGACGAGTTGCGTACAAGCCGACTTGCGCTTTGCGATCTGACAGCGCGAACTATCGACCGGGGGCTGAGCTTGCTGGGCATTCAAACGGTCGAACGAATGTGACCGTTTCGGCCAAAATGTTAGAATGTATGTGGGGACTGCGGTAAGTTTTTGGAAGATCTATTTTTGGAAGATCTAAACGTCGATTGGTCCGATGCTGAACCAGCTAATTCCATTGCCGGAACATTCGCCGCCGAGTGTGAAACACTTGCCGCTCGCCAAGCGAATCGATCTTTGGTTGGAGTTAGTTACCGAAAGCGACACTCTCATGTTGAGCGGCCTTCGAGCCAGAATTGGGGCAGACGGCGATTTGCCATCTGCTTACCGCGCATGGTATGGACGTCGCATGGCGAAACATGACGACATGCTGGCGACATTCGCCGCTAATCTAAACGGCGGGAAATAACACCATGGCCGGCGAAGCTGTCCGCACGTTGCTTAAGCATGTCTGGATGGCACTCGAACCGCTTGGATACCCGTGTGCGTTGATGGGAGGGGCGGCACTGGCGGCTTGGCATCATCCCCGCGCGACCCGGGATGTCGACTTATTGATTGGCGTACAAAGCGACAATATTGACGGCGTAATCTCGCAACTTGTGGCAGTTGGCTGCCGACCCAAACACGAGCCTCCGTTACTCACGCTGGGATCACTGCATTTCGCCCAGTTCCTGTACACGCCGCCCGGCGAGTTCTACGACGCCCAATTCGATCTTTGGCTCGCAGACACTGAACTTCAAAAGTCCGCGATCGCGCGCGAGTTCGTCGCGATATCGCTGATTTCGGATCGACCGTGTATGTGCTCAACTGCGATGACCTTATTCTCTTTAAGCTTCTCGCAGGGCGCATCATCGACCGCGCGGATGCAGCAGCTCTGTTACGCGAGAATCGAGACGCGATTGATTTCAGCTATCTGAAGGTGTGGCTCGAGCGGTTGGACTTAGAGCGTACTTTTCATGAAATCTGGCAGGAAGCATTTCCTGGCGAATTGCCGCCCATTTTCCGAGCGTAAGCCCACGTGCGGCTCTTTCAGCCGTACACCTTGCGTGGCAGAATACACCGTCGCGCCCCTTTTCCCAGGCATAGCGTTGCTCGTCTCGGTTCCAGTTGCCCTGCCCTCAGGAGAGCTCTCGTGCCCACGCAAACGCTTGCCGACCCCGCCACCGTCAAACACAAAAAGCTCGTCGCGTGGGTCAACGAGATGGCGAAGCTCTGCAAGCCCGACCAAGTCTATTGGTGCAACGGCTCTGAAGAGGAGTACAACCGGCTGTGCGATGAAATGGTCGCTAGCGGCACGTTCATCAAGCTGAATCAAGAGAAGCGGCCCGGTAGCTTTTTGGCGCGGAGCCATCCCAGCGACGTCGCCCGCGTCGAAGACCGCACGTACATTTGCTCGCTGAAGCAGGAAGACGCCGGCCCGACCAACAACTGGATGGCGCCCGACAAAATGAAGGCGCTCCTCACACCGAAGTTCGATGGCTGCATGCGGGGACGGACGATGTACGTCATCCCGTTCAGCATGGGTCCCGTCGGTTCGGATATCGCCCACATCGGCGTCCAGCTTACTGATTCGCTGTACGTTGTCGTGAACATGAAGATCATGACGCGCATGGGCGATGCGGTTCTCAAAGCGCTGGGCATCGATGGCGAGTTCATTCCATGCCTGCACTCGGTCGCGATGCCGCTCAAACCAGGCCAAGATGATGTGCCCTGGCCCTGCAGCCCCGACCCGAAGGACAAATACATCGTCCATTTCCCCGAGGAGCGGCTGATTTGGAGCTACGGTTCCGGCTACGGCGGCAACGCGCTTTTGGGCAAGAAGTGCTTCGCCCTCCGTATCGCCTCGTGCATGGCACGCGATGAAGGGTGGCTGGCTGAACACATGCTGATATCGGGTGTGAAAGCTCCCAACGGCGAGAAAACGTATGTTGCCGCCGCGTTCCCGAGCGCTTGCGGCAAGACGAACTTCGCGATGCTCATCCCGCCAGCCGAGTTCCAAAAGGAAGGCTGGGAAGTCAACACGATCGGAGACGATATCGCCTGGATCAAGCCAGGCGCCGATGGCAAGCTTTACGCCATCAATCCAGAAGCCGGTTTCTTCGGCGTCGCGCCGGGCACCAACGAAAAGTCCAACCCAAACGCGATGGCGACAATCAGGAAGAACACGATTTTCACGAACGTCGCGCTCACCGACGACGGCGACGTGTGGTGGGAAGGCATGGACAGCGATCCACCGAAGCACGCCATCGACTGGCAGGGCAAGCATTGGATGCCCGGCGGCGAGAAGAAGGCCGCGCACCCGAACAGCCGGTTCACCGCGCCGCTATCGCAATGCCCGTGCGCCGACCCGGCCTACGATGATCCGAAGGGCGTGCCGATTTCAGCGTTCATCTTCGGCGGCCGTCGCAGCACGGCGGTGCCACTGGTGTCGCAAGCGTTCAACTGGACGTTCGGCGTTTACTCGGCCGCCACGATGGGCTCGGAGATGACGGCCGCCGCGTTCGGCCAGCTCGGCAAAGTTCGCCGCGACCCGTTCGCAATGTTGCCGTTCTGCGGCTACAACATGGGCGACTATTTCGATCACTGGCTCAATTTCGGCCGCAGCCTCAAGAATCCGCCGGCGATTTTTAAGGTCAACTGGTTTCGTCGCGACAAGGACGGCAAGTACCAGTGGCCGGGTTACGGCGAAAACTTCCGCGTGCTGAAGTGGGTCGTCGACCGCGCGCATGGCCGAGCGAGCGCTCGCGAAAGCACACTCGGGTGGGTGCCAAGCTACGAAGACCTCGACTGGCGTGGTCTGAAGTTCAGTGAAGCGGATTTCGAGGCCGCGATGAACGCCGACCGCGACGATTGGGTCCAAGAACTCGCGTCGCACGATGAGCTGTTTTTCAAGCTCTTTCCTCGGCTGCCGAAAGAGTTCCCCGCCATTCGCGATCTACTGATCGCAAGCTTTTGGCGGGCATAATATGCCAGTTTTTGAGGGAGTTTTGCTGGCGGACCGAGCAATCTAGGGAAATCCGGCATATTTAAACTTTTTTGCCCGTTTTCGCTTGGATTGGGGGGGCCATGATTGGTAGTGTATAGACCGGTTACCAGTTTGCGGCAATCTACTATTACATCCGCGAGTTTCGCCTAGTCAGGTGGTCAAAAACAATGAAATCTTTCCTACCGTTGTCCTGCATCGCGTTCGCATTGTTGTGTTCTTCGGCGTGGGCCACGCTCGTTACACCCGGGAACATGAATGGTTGGACTATTTATACGACTGATAGTTCCGGCTCACTAGGTAATCCCGGAACCGGCACAGGTGATTTCGTGACAGGACCGGCTGCCCCACCACTTGGCGTCGGCAGTGGCCATTTGATGACCCCGTCCGGGGCTCGGCGTGGATTGTGAGTTGCCGCTCCTCGATATTCTCTTTCACGCACGTCTCGCGAATCAACCGCTGAGCCAGTTGGCCGCTTTCCCGCTCGGCCAACGTCCAGCCCACCACGTAGCGGCTGAAGATGTCCATGATGACGTACAGGTAAAAGTACGACCACTTGGCCGGCCCCAGCAACTTGGTGATGTCCCAGGACCAGACTTGGTTCGGCCCGGTGGCCAACAACTCGGGTTTGCGGTACTGAGGATGCCTGAGTTGATCGCGCCGCTCGCGGACTTCTTGCGAGTCGCTCAGCAAGCGGTACATCGTGCGAATCGAGCATAGATAACAGTCTTCGTCGAGCAGCGTGGCGTAAACCTCGGCGGGCGCCTGATCGACGAACCGCTCGGAGTGCAGCGCGCCGAGCACGACCTGCCGCTCCTCGGCCGAAAGGGCTCGCGGCGGCGTGGGCCGTGGCTGCTTCTGGCAAGTCCAGTCCGTGACCCGCTGATGACGGTAGAACGTGGCCCGCGCCACACCGACCGCCGCGCAGGCCGGAGCCGTGCCGACTTCGCGGGCTAATTGGCTGGCGGCATTCATGAGTCGTGTTCTCCGGGCTCGGGACTCGGCAGGGGAATGCCCAGGATCTCGGCAACTTTTTTTTGAACGTCGATAATCACTTCAGCTTGCCGCAGCCGCTCGACTAGCCGCTGGTTCACGCACTGCAGGCGACGATTCTCCTCGATCAGCGGATCGTTGTCGCGTGGCTTGCGACCACGCTTTTTCGGCGACAAGGCATGGAGGGTTCCTTGCTCGCGTTGCTGTCGCCAGGTACTCAAGTGCGATGAATAGAGTCCCTCACGCCGCAGTAACTCGCCGAGTTGGCCGGACTCGTCGCAGGCATCGGCTTGGCGGAGGATTTGCAGTTTGTACTCAGCCAAAAACCGCCGCCGCACTGGTCGCTCCGGCACCTCTGGATCGCGGCGATCACCACCTCGAACCCCCGGGGAAGTTTTTTCACGGCGGCAACCAGTCCGTACAATTCCGCAATGTTGGTTTTGCAGGAACAAAGATTGCCGATCTGACAAGCTTGAGCTACAGCACATACGCTTCCGCATGGAACGGTTCACAACTTCCTTATCTGACAATCTGGCTAAGTTCGGGTGACCGTTTGCATTTTGAGCCGACATACAGTCGAGCCGCGGCCGGTAATGGGAACCCCAGTCCGCAGGCTGATCCCGTTCTCAATACGTGGCAAACTTGGGATGCCCTTGATGGGATGTGGTATTCCGACAATTACGCCGGTCCAGGTTCCCACGCCGTAACGCTCGCCGGGTATCTGACCCTCGCCGGCACTCCTTATGTAACGATCGTTGATGCCGCGCCTGGCATCGGCGGCATTCGGCTCACCAGTGGCTTTGCGAGCGCGGGCAATAACTTCGACGCGAATATCGACAACTTTACGATTGGCACGGCCAGCGGCACAACGACATTCGATTTCGAGCCGACCGCGGTTCCCGAGGCAGGCTCTTTCGTGTTCGGCAGCTTGCTCTGCAGCATGATTGGTATTTCCTATGGGTGCCGGCGGTTGGTCGCGGGCAAGACATCCGAGGCTGGTGCTGAAGAAGCCGCAACGTAGCAAGTGTTGCGGCCCAGGGATCGCTACTTCACGTGCCCGAAGTAGATCTCCGTGTCATACTCAATGCACACATGACCGGCGTTGGCGTGTTGATTGAACACGCGCTCGAGTTCAGCGGCCATGTTCGCGTAGCCTGATTGTGACTCAGTCGGCATGTAAGAAGACGACAAAACTCTGCCCTTCAGTCCGGCGAAGTCTAGCAGTTGCTCATTGTAGATCTTGCGCAGCTCAAATTTGCCCTCAGCGAAGAGAGGCCGCAGCAGTGCCGCGTCGAGATTCTGGTGGTTCACCTTGCGATAGTCGGTGGCGTGCCGTTGGAGTAGCGACTCGTAATCGCGCAGGAATGGCGTCGTGGCTAAGCGACGCGAATTCCAGATTAGCACGATCCAGCCACTAACTTTCAGAATGCGGGCGAACTCGGCGCGAGCTGTGGTCGCATCGAACCAGTGAAATGCTTGGGCGGCAACGACGTAATCGACGGAGTGATTGGCGAGCGTGGTCGCCTCGGCGGTACCGGCAATGCTGCGAAAGTGTGGATTTGCTACCCAACCGTTCGTCGGCCGCGCGGCGCATGGGTTCGTTCGGTTCGACGGCATAGACCGTGTTGCCATTTTGCAAAAAAAGCTCGGCTGAGATGCCTGTTCCCGAGCCGACATCAGCGACGATCGACGAAGGAGTGAGGCCTGTTTCATCGCGCAGGACATCAAGTATGCCAACGGGGTACGTAGGCCGATACCGCACATAATCATCGACTCGGTTCGAGAACCGCTGGGTGGCGTCGGTGGGTTGGTTGGGTGTGGTCATCGCAATTGCATCCAAAAATTTCGTGAAATCACAACTCTAGGGCTCGTCACGTGGCCACGTCAACGTGCGGAAAAGATGCCATCATCGGTAGCAATTTGCGTGTTCCTCTGCCGCATTTCGTGGAGTGCGGTGGTAGAATAATGTCTCTCCACACGAGAGGCAGACGTTCCGGAGCGGAGGGAGCGACGATGTTCTTAAAAGTGCGAATACAATTCGCAGTCTTACTTCTTTTGGTGAGCGCCGCGAACTTAGCGTTCGCCGCCAACTATACGATCACGCCGGACACTCCCGGCCCGGGCGACGTCCACTTCACGGTTAACTCCACGCAAAACGTGAAGGCCATTTCACCGTGGATCTACGGTATGAATGGTACGTCGCTCAATAGCTCCGCGACTGGGGACCGGATGGGCGGCAATCGCTGGACTGCCTACAACTGGGAAACGAACGCCTCAAACGCCGGCGCCGATTATTATTTTGAAAGCGACAATTATCTAAGCAGCAGTAGCAGCACGCCCGGCGCTGCAATCTTGCCGACACTGCAGGCTGACGGCAACGCGCACCGTTCGCTGATTGTCACCGTGCCGATGGCCGGCTATGTCTCGGGCGATGAGGCCGGGCCAGTGCAACTGGCCGACGTGGCAAACCTGACTCGCTTCAAGCAAGTCGTTGCGAAGAAGTCGTCAATCTACAGCGGCGCAAGCGGCGCTCTCGCTCACGCCCGATAAGACCGACAATTATGTGTTCACCGATGAGTACGTAAATTGGGTCGAGTCGCACAAAGTGGCCGGACAGCAGGTGTTTTACGATCTCGACAACGAGCCCGGTTTGTGGGGCGAGACGCTGCCCGCCGGATGGCAGCCCGGTAATCCGAGCACTGGCACGCCGCCCAGTTCGCAGGGCCGCACGCATGGCGAAGTTCACCCCTACGCGCCGACCTATGCGGAACTCAAGAACGACACCATCGCGAATGCCGGCGCAATTAAGGACGTGAACCCCAACGCCATGGTCTTCGGCGGCGTGGGCTATGGCTGGAATGATTTCACGTCGCTGCAAGGCGCGCCCGATCAAAACACCAACAAGCCTGCGCCTCATCCCGGCGGCACCTATCAAACCGGCGAAATGTATTTTTACGACTACTTGCTGCAACAAGTGCATGCCGCCGAAGTTTCGCAAGGTCGCAAGCTGATGGACGTGCTGGACATGCACTGGTATCCGGAAGCCACGGGTCTTAATAGCTCTTCCCAGCAGCAGCGAATAACGGATGTCAATTCGCACCAAAACGATCCAGGTGTCGCGGCCGCGCGCGTTCAAGCGCCACGCTCACTGTGGGACCCGACGTACACCGAAACCAGCTGGATCACGCAATACAGCACGCTCGGCCCGATCAAGCTGCTGCCGCGCACGCAGACCGACATCAACGATTTCGATCCAGGCACGAAGATGGCGATCAGCGAATACAACTACGGCGGCGGCAACAATATCTCGGGCGGCATCGCGGAGGCCGACGCACTAGGCATATTCGGTCAGCAAGGCCTGTTTGCAGCAAATCTTTGGCCGATCGACAGCAACGCGAACTCTCAGTTCACCAACGGCGGCTTCAAAATGTTTTTGAACTATAACGGCGCCGGCGGCAAGTTCGGCGACACTTCGATCGCCGCTTCGGTTGGCACTAATGAAATTGCCAACTCATCGGTTTACGCCAGTACTCGATTCGACCAATCCCAATCGCATGATCGTGATGGCGATCAATCGCACGACGTCCACGAAGACGGCCGCGATCTCGTTGACTTACGACCGCGTCTTCGATCACGCGGAAGTGTATCAACTTACCTCCGCTAGTCCGAATCCGGTCCGCATCGCCGACATCGGCCTCGATCAACTCAACGCGTTCGATTACTCCATGCCCGCCTCTAGCGTCACGACGCTCGTACTCGTCGCCGACGGTCTGCCTGGTGACTACAATCGCGACGGCAAAGTTGACATGGCGGATTACGTCGTTTGGCGAGATGGCGTCGGCACCACGGGCGATGTGCCAGCCGACGGTAACGAGGATAACCTTGTTGATTCCAAAGATTATGACCTGTGGCGCTCGAACTTCGGCCGCACCGAAGGGGGTGGTTCAGGCGTCGGTTCTACGGCCGTGCCGGAGCCGAGCGTAGCGCTGCTCACTTCACTTGCGATTGGAATGATCGCATTTCGTCGTAAGCGCTAAGACGCACGTTCCTACCGGGCGATTTGTCACTTCGTCTCCGACTTCGCAGGTTCGTTCGATTTAGCATCCACGGCAGCAGAATTCTTATCATCGCTCTTGGAATCCTCTGCTTTGTCAGGTGGGTTGCGACCATCTCCCTTCAACGCATTAGGCTCGGCCTTATCGTCACCTGCCTTCGGTTTGTCCGGCGGCGGAAGCTTATCCCCCTTCGCGGCGTCTGGCTTCGCAATATCCGCCTTCTTGGTATCCGCCTTGCTGCTGTCGGCCGCCGGCGGGTTTTCGACTTCCGGCCGCGGCCCCGTATCTACCAACAAATACCCCGCCCAGAAAAACGGGTGATCCGCCGTCGGCAGTTCAACTGTCTCATCCGATTTCTTAAGTCGCGGCTCTCGCGACGCATCCAACGGCGATTCCCGCGCGAGCAGGCACGCTCGCTGCCACGCATCGGCTGCCGGCGAGTTCGCTGATTCTCGCGCAAACTCGTGTACCAAATCAAAATTTGTCCGTCCGCCCGTTCGCCAACGGGTCATCAGGATCGTCCGCGCACCGCCGGCCATTAAATCGCACAACGAATCGAAAATCTCACCGCCCGGCCTCGCGTGCCGCGAACCACGCCGAGATGTTTTGAGCCCCTGCTCGGCCTCGGTCGCGACGCCAGTCAACACAATCTGCTGCGGACCGCTGAACGGCAGCAAAATCCAATTGTTGAGCGAATCCTTCCCCGCTCCGCGTGACCGCGGCAATAGTGTGGCGGCCTCGCCTACATCAGCATTCGGCGGAAGATCATCCATCACGATCAATTGGTCGACGAGTGATGCGATCAAATTCCCCGGCTGCGACAGGTTCTCGCCCAGCACAATCGGGCCCGTCAAATCGCTCGCCAATTCCTGCACGAGCGCTGCACGATCGTTGTCGTCGCCGGCAAATTTAAGATCGTTGGCGACAATGCCTGCATGCTGCGGTCGCCGCATGGGCTCCGACCGCGCTACGGCAAGCGCGCCCGTTGGTCCATAACGAATTGGGAACAGCTCGCCCAAAACTTTCTTGGCGTTCGCCCCGCCCGGCGTAAGCACCTCGAACGGTACGTACCACAGCAAGTCATCCGGCACGATCACCAGGCTCGTCGTTTTTGCGAGATCCAGCCGCGCATCGCCGAACAATGCCACATCCGCTTGAGCGGATAACTCGCGCCACGAGTCCCCCTTCAACTCAGTGACCGAGAGTTGCCGGTTCGCGCCGTAATTGCCCAAGGCTTTCAAAAAACTCGCGAGTCCGTTTTTCAGCCGCTTAGAATCTGGTAATTGCCAGATATGAGCATCGGTGGCAGTCACCACAAATCCATAGAGCGCGCCCGCCGCGCTGTGAAACTCAACCAGCGTCTCGCCTTTGCCGAGCGCCTTTTGCAAGTCGGCCGTCGCCAGCAGCGGCGGAAACTCGCACGATGACGGCAACCGCCGCACGGCAATTTGGATAAGCATTTGTTGCCGCTCGATCGCGTTGCGATTCCACGCGTCATACTGCGGGCTAAGCGCTTTCGTTTCGCTCGAACTGCTGGCGAGAATCGGAGTCGCGACGAGTTGATCGTGGATTTTTTGCCCCGCATCAACCAGCTTTTGATAGCCGCCAAAACTCGCCAAAATGCGTTGCCGCTCCTGCGCCGCTTCCGGAGTAAGACTACTGACCGGCGACTCCAAAATTGCCCGTAGCTCCAACAATCGCCCGCCCAGCGGCTGGCCTGCCAAATATTGACGCCGCTTCGCCCGCTCGGCAATTTCGAGCGCCATCGCGGCATCCTTTCGTTCCAGCGCGGCGACAAACCACCGATCAAATGCCGCTGTTTGGTCGGTCCCCAATACGGCCATCGAATCGAGCGGATCGTGTACCCAATCGTTCGCCGAAGGATCCGCCAACAGCGATTTATAGTATTCCACGGCCAACCGCGCCGAAGCGACGCGCGAATCGTACATCTGGTTCGTCCGCTCGATCTGGAAATTACGCAGCGAAACGTTCGACTGTGCATTGAGCGCTTTGTTTAGCGTTTCGCCGCCAGCCTCGGCCTTGCCTTGCATCAAGTGGACGACGCCCTGCAAATACAATTGTTGAACCGCGGGCACACTCCCCCGCATTTCGCCAATGTGGCGACCGACATCGTCGAGAATTGCGACGCCACTCGCCAACTGCCCCTGAAACAACAACCCTTCGACCTGCGCGAGCCGCAATTTGATCGCAGTGTGCTGCAGCCGACTCGCTTGCGCCCAGGCCGCAATCGGATCGAGGGCCGGATAAACGCCCGACGCACCCGAACCTGCAAAATTGAGCCATCCATTCATCGCGCTATCGGTCACGACGCCATAGTCATCGAAGTAGAAGCCCGAGAAGCCAGCCTCGGCGAGCAACTGCGCCGCTTTCCGCGTGTCGCCCTTCATCATGGCTATGCGGCCCTGCTCGAGCAGTGCGACCCCGGTCAGCGGGTGATCAAGCTGCCCATCGATGACGAGCGACTTCCCCAACAGCCCATCCGCTTCGTCGAGTCGCCCCATCCCCTCCTGCGCAAGTCCTCGCAAGATTTCGATCCACGTTTGGCTCCAATGGTTGGCCGGCACTAAATTGTTGCGCACCAATACCACGGACATCTCTTTCGAAATTGAATCGTGCGGCGCGAGCGGACCTAACAATTCATTGCGGCGACGGATCGTGAGCGCCGTCATCCGCATGATCTCGACGACGTTCACCTTCCAATACATGGGCTCACGCACTACCCCACCTGTTTGAAAGGTCTGATTGGCGTTGAGGTCGCCAATCAATATGGACTCGGTTTGTGGAAACTGACCGAGCACAAAGTTGCGCCCGCTTTGCCCCCACGGAGGTGCGCGGCGGGCACGATTGGTATCAGGACGCGGGGCGTTCGCGGCTTGAAACCGCACCTGTAACAGCCAATTTGGGTAGGCCAAAAAGAGCTGCGCAGCTTGGTCGAATTCCGCGAGCGAATCCGCATTGCGGCCTTCGTGAAAGAGAACCTCGCCAAGTGCCGCGTGGTAGCAAATCGAATCAATCCACCGCGATTGCGTAGTCCGTACACCGCGTGCCGTCTCGCGACGCAGCTCCCTCTCCGCCGTGCGGTACTCGCCAGCGTAAAAAGCCTGCACGCCTGCGTAGTAACTTGCGTGCGGAATCTCGTCCGTAAGTTGGCCGACGGCCGGCGTGATTGCCAGCAACGCCAGCACACTTGCCCGAGCGCAATCACGCGCAGTCATACGCATTGCCCGCGTCCTCCGAATGGGGTCAGCAGGAGCAGCAGAACGCGTCGGCGCGTTTGCGAAGAAGCCTCTCTCCGTTCGCCAGCCGACGCTGCCTGCATTCTATCAGAATACCGCCTCGCGGGCTGCCTACCGGCGCACCACAAGTGCGGTCGTAATGTTCGCTCACCGCCAGCACCGCCACCAAGCCAGCGGCGATTCGACCAATTTTTGGCAATCTTTGAAACTTCGCAAAGTTTTTCCGGTTATGCCGACGATAACGGTTGTACGGCGAAGACAAGCGAGCCGGCGGTCCGGCTATTCGCCCCGATCCTCCTTCTGCAACTGCAGATAGGCACACTCTGCCGAAGGCAGGCACGCATACCATGAGCCAATCAATTTCGAACAAACTTGCCGGATGGAAACTCGCGTTGCTCCTCGTCGGCCCAGCCGTCGCGCTGTGCACCGGTTGCCAGGTGGATGTCGCCGGCCAAACGCTCCCTAGCCCGTGGTACCTGACCGACGACGTTCAATACTACGCTCCGGGCCCCGAGTTCAAGCTGGCCCGCGAAGCGGCCGCGATGCAAGAACAAAAGGACTCGGTTAAGAGCCAGGCTCAGGACGCCAATGCACCGCAACGTCCGGCCGCTCAAAATCAATAGCCGCCTGGCGGTCTTCCAATCAATCGGTGTGAAAATCGCCCGATTTCCAACCGCATGGCCTCGGCTAAACCGCTCGAATTCGCTTATTCCCCGCTGTTGGACTCTCCCACGGCTATTCGTCGGGGTTCTATCTCTCCCCCGTGGCGAAGGTACAATGCAATTAGCTCATTGAGCTAGCTGTCGGCAATCGGCGATGCATTTGCTTCGCCTGCCCGTCCCTTCCGCTTCTTTTGCGCGTCCTTTGCGATTGAGGAACAGAGAAATGAGAACGTTACTCAGTGCGATGCTCGTTTTGATCATGGCCGCCACGGCCTCGGCCCAGTTTTCCAAGGGTGCGCCGCCCGCAAGTCACACAAGCAAGAAAAATGCGGGCACAGACGCCGCAAAGACCGCAGACAAACCCGCCGGCGTCGCCGATAACGCAGTAAATTCGCCTGTCGCCAATAGTGCCGCAGCTGCAAACAAACTCTTCGCCGCGCTCGATTTAGATGGCGACGGCGTCATATCCAAAAATGAACTTCACAAGGCGATTATATCGCTGAAAAAACTCGATACGGACAACGACGGACAACTCACGATGGCCGAGTGCGGAATTGCCACCGATGCCAACGGCAACCCAGTCGCCGATGCCAACGCCGGCGCAAACGGCATTGCAAATGACCCGACGCTTAACGGCGCCGGTGCAAACGGCGCGGCCAACACTGCTTTCTCGGGCCGCCGCAATGAGGCCATGGCCGGATTCCTCGCATTGGACAAGAACCACGACGGCAAGCTCACGCCCGACGAGGTGCCGCCGCAAATGGTCGGCATGCTGCGGACCGGCGATCTCAATCGCGACGGCGTGATCGACGCTGCTGAGTTCGCAGCCCTCGCGCAAAAAATGGGCGACCGCATGAAAGCCGCTTACGCCGCAGGCCTGAACGGCAACAATGCTGGCATGAATAACGGCGTAAATAACGGCCGCCGCCCCTAACTCGCAACAAGTAACCTTTTGCCGGGCGCATCCGAAAGAAACACAGCGTCATTTGGTGCTGAACGCAAATCGTTCAGCACCTTTTCTTTTCACGGCATTCGATTTGCGTCTCCTCACGCGAGTTCGGGCGGCGTTGTGCTGCCCAGTGACACGGACCCACAACTGCTTGAAGGAGTGACACTATGTCCGTCTTGTTTCGAACCTGTATTGGTTCCATCGGAGTCGCCCTGTGCTGTTTGCCACTAGCCGTGGCGAAAGCACAGCAGCCTGCAGCCACCCGCGCCGCACCACCAACATTGCCAGCACAAGCTCAGTCCCAACCCGATGACCCGAATTCCGTCATCCGCAGTAATCGGGCTACCGCTCCACGATTGAACGCGCCCGCATTACCAGGTCGCCAACAATACACGGCGAACTATGGTGGCAATCAAGCCAACGAAGGACAGAAGTCTGAAGTCGAAAAATACTTCGCGAATTGCTTGCTGAAAAACAATCAAGCCGAAATTGAAATCGCCCAGTTTGCCGCTCAGCAATCGCAAAACCCGAAAGTGAAGCAGTATGCCGAAGAGCTGGTTAAGGATCATCAAAAGTTCGTCCAGAAATTGCAGCCAATCGCTACCGGTAATTCCGGCGAACACGTAGCGGGCACAACCTCACTCGACGCCACGGCAACCACCGATCCAAACCGTCTCAAAACAGACACCACGCGCACGCCAGGTTCGTCCGGAACAAACTCCGCCGAAAGCCTGACCGCAACGCACAACGCTGCGAACGGCAACGACGCTCTCGTGCAAGTCGCACAGATCGAAGAAAAGATCAACGATCGCTGCTATCAAGCGCTGCGTGAAGAACTGCAACAAAAGTCCGGCGCCGATTTCGACGCGGCTTTTTTAGGATCGCAGATTGGCGGACACATGCACATGTTGGCAGCGCTCGAAGTAATTCCGCAGGAGAACTTAGGCCAGCTGAAGCAGATTGCCGAAGAAGCGAAGCCCACCGTCCAAAAGCATCTGGACAAGGCCAAGGAGCTGATGAAGGAACGAAAATCGGGTTCCTTGCAGCAAACCTCGGCCACCAGTGAATCGCGACGCTAAATAAAAGTTCAGCGGCACGAAAGCTCCAGCTTTCATTCGCTAACCTATAAAAGCCCCGCGGCGGTATTGCCGGCTCCGCCGTCAACCGCCCGGGGCTTTTTCGTTTCTTCCAGAATACAAGTTACTTCAATTAAGCGCAGGTGCCGCAGCAAACTGGCGTGTTGTTGAAGCAGATGTAGCAAGCGCAGCCGCTCTCGCAGCATTGCTTCAGGCAATTGCAGCACGATTGAATCATCGCGCAGCATTCCTTATCGCCGCTCGTGCAGCTAATGCAGCAGCCATCCTTCGTGTATTCGCACTTACATTGGCCACAAGCGAAATTAATCTGGCAGCATTGAATGCCGTTCCAGGTGCAGCAGCAGCTGCACAGGCCGTCGCACAACATGCGGCAAAGATTTTGCAACGTGCCGCGGGCGACTTCGTCATCGCAGCGGCAGTGAATCTTGCAGCCGGTTTGCGTCTTTTCGAAATCGACCGTGCAGCGTGGCAACACACACCAGTTCGCATTCGCCGGCGAGCCAGCAGGATACTGTCCTGGTTGAATGCCTTGGACCGGGCTCGAGAACGGCGCAACGGCCGACGAACCACGTTCCAACAAGGTTGACGATGCCATAGTACAGACTCCTTCCAATTGGCCAACCATCATGCGTTTACGCAGCTGAGAGCGTGGCTCCCAGTAAGTAAGTCCGCGGTCCGCTCAGGTTTGGCAGGGGGAATTGCGATAACTTCCGGACGCCCAGTTAGCTATCGCGCTGATACGTAAAACGTGCCTCTCATCGATGAGTAGGCAAAGCAACCGATTATCAAAACCCGTTTGAGAAATGCAGTCAATGTCAGCTTGACAGGAGCACGCGATTTCGAACGCCCGCTTGTTGGTATTCGAATTGCAACATTCAGTTCCGATTGCAACTCACGCACGCGTGCTAGCAATCGTCGTTCGCTACTGCTGATTCAGCCAGCTTAAACGGTGCAACCGTCAATCAAAAAGTTTGGGCGATAAACGGAATATAGGTCGTCGATTGTTTTCAATGCATATCGATTAAGTTGTGCATGCGCTGCTAGCGGGGACGGATATGTTTCCGAATCAAATCCCGGGATTCCTACCGAACGTTGGCGCCCCTTCGTTCAACTTAGGCGTCACGTCGCCCAATATTAGCGACGCTCAGCAGTCACCCCCACGTGCGCCCGGCGTACAACTTAACGACATTTACCAGGCTGCGAAGAACCGCGCCATCGAAGACCACGAACTCGACAAGCTCTTCAACGCCGACTTCTACGGCGACGCAATTTAGCGCACCTTTCGTCCGCACATTACCGCTAGCCCCAGCCGTCGGCGGAAGCCGACGGTTCCCCCAACAGCGTTTTCACCCGAAACGCCTTGATTCCGCCCCTTTTCTAGTTTTTCCGATTTTTTCCAATCTAAGGCGAACCCGCCCGCCGAACAGGGTGTCTAAAGGCCGACTGCGGAGAAAGTCGAGCCAGATAGCCCAGCCATCTTGGCTGGGCACCCCATTCGCTTGACTTCACCCCGCACCGATGAGAAGCTTGAGTATCTGCGGCCGTTTTTGAACGTCCGCAGCCCTTTTGACCGTTTTTAGCATTGGTGTTCTTTCAAATGGCGCAAGCGCAGCGAGGTTACGATGCAATCCAATCACTTCAACAGCATGATTCTTGGCAGCCAAATTAATGGCCAAGGTAAGGTCATTGCCGTCGAAGCGACGCATCGTACGACGTTGCGCCATCTAGTAACGAAACTAGCGCGCCGTCTTTCCTTGCGTTGGCATAGCCTATTGGCAATGCCGGCCAGGTCTTTTGCCTTTGGCAAAATGACGCCAGCGACGGCGACGTGTCCGAGTTATTCGGGCAGTCGCTCCCAGCGCCACCAGCGCGGGATGTCGGGCGTCGTAGTAGACCCCGGCACAGTCGGCGTCTGTTAAGTAGCGCGTCCTAGGGACGCAACAACTTAACAAACAACATTCGCCGCCGACTGAGCCAGCCCGCTGCCGCGCAGATGCGTTCGCATTTCGCCTTCGCATCTCGAACTTCGGGTCGCGTGCCGTTCGCAAGCATTTCCCCGGTCGCCCGCCCTGCCACTCGGCGACCGCTTCCGAAAGTTGAGAGAACCATGACCACCGCCCTCTACGAAAACGAAACTGAAGAAGAAACCTCCCTCGAATTCCTGGTCGAGGCCGCGCAGGCCGGCGACCGGGAAGCGTTCGGCGAACTCGCCACGCGGTTCGAACCCATGGTCTACGCAATCGCCGTCCGCCGACTCGGTAACCACGCCGAAGCGCAAGAGCTGTGCCAGGAAGTGCTCGTCAAAGCGATGCAAAAGATCGAGCAGCTCAAGGTTCCGGCCGCGTTCGCTGGGTGGTTGAAGTCGATCACCGTCCGCATGGCGATCAACCGCCAAGTACGACGGGCCCCGGTCGTACCGACCGAACCTCAAGCGCTCGATGCAACTTGCTTCGAGTCGAGCACCCCGCTCGACGCCGCGTTAGCCCGCGAGCGAGCCCGAGAAGTGCGAGGCGGCCTCGCACGGCTGGGCGAGCTCGATCGGCACACGCTCGAAGCATTTTACATGCGAGGCGAATCGCTCGCCGAAATGAGCACTGCGTTCTCCGCGCCGATCGGCACGATCAAGCGCCGGCTGCACGTCGCCCGAAAGCGGCTCGCGGCACAGCTTGAAACCGCCGCCGCCGTTTGAAAATCACGTCACTCCCCTTTGTGCCCCGGGGCGCTCGAATTGGTACGCCTGCCACTCGGGCGCCCCTTCTTTTTTCATTGTTCGCCTCTCCGCCTCACGGCTAGCGACAAGCTGACAATTCCGGCCATGAACGTCACAAAAGTCCAAGGTTCAGGCACCGCCATAAAGAACACATTGCTTTGAATATTCGTAATCGACGTGTTCCAACGAATGATGTCTGACAGCTTCACGTCGTTCAAATACGCAAGATCCGACTGCGAAAAATCTGGGTCACGCTCAAACCAAAAACGATCGCCGTCGCGCACGCGAGTGAACTGGTCGACTAGTCCCGCCGCAATTAGCGGACCAACCTGCACCCCAGGCAGATGATCTTCGGACAGCGCCCCGACCCACGCGTCGATCTTGTTCACATCGCCGTACAGCGATTGCAACCCAGCCTGCACCGCGGGGTCGGCCGTGATCTGCGCGAACGACGTAAACTTCGGCAAACCATAGGCTGCGCGAATCGAGTTGTAGTCCGGCAGGCCATGATCCCGACCACGCTGAATATTGAGCGACGCCAAATCAAACCCACCGACAATCGGCTCACCAAACAGAAAATCGCGCACATCATCCACAATGTGCATATCAACGTCCTGCTGCTCGTCCGAAGCGAGGCCTTTCAACAAGTAGTCGAGTTCGTGCGGGCCGCTCGATAAATTCGTCGGCAAGAAGAACGCGTCACGCAGCGACATCGGGCCGCCCGGCGCCGGCGTGCCATCGTTCTGAATCCGCAGCAACTGCGGAGACAACATCGTGTGTCCCACACGAAACAGCGCGGTCGAAAACTCCGTCGCCACCGAGGCGTTGACATTCGGCGTGTAAACGCTGTTTAAACCGGGAGCTTGCGATCCTAACATCGCGGGCAAAAACTCGTTATACGTAATCTCCTGAATCTCAGCCCCCACAAACTTTCGCGCCCGCTGATAAACTTGCTCGTCCGTCCAACTGGGATTTTGCGCCGCGATTTGTGTCGCCAGGCGATTGTGCTCACGCATGAACAAAGTTTGGATCGATGTCAGCCCGATTTGTTCATTCGCCCGAACATCGCCGGCGACGTAATACTGTGTCGGATCGGGAGCACCACCCGTTCCGTTCGGCAGTCCCATCGTATTGAACGGCAGCAAATTGCCCGCACTCGTCAACAACTGGCCGCCCACATGGCTCCGCAACGCATCCGCCCGCGCCGCGCTCGAACCATACACCTGCGATGCATCGATATACGATGTGATCGCGTTGATCTGCTGTCGTGGATTACCGGGTCCGGTCCCCGTCGTCGGATCGTATTCCGACCGCGTGAACGGCATCACGGCTGTGCCCGTATTGCCCTTATCAAAGATCGAATCCCCCATCGGAATCGGAATGTCGTACTCCTCGGTCGGCGTTCCCGGATTTGTCAGATCCAAATCGTGATCGACGAATTGGCCCCATTGAAACACCCAGTCGGTCATCTCATGGCTGTTCGGAACCATCGACGTTTGCTTAACGACCGTATTGCTAATCAGCCGCGGTCCGGGAAGCGTGGGATCAGTCGCGCCGCGCGGCATCGAAAAGCCATCGTCATAGGCGACCGGCGCCATTCGAATCAGTTGAGTGTTCGCTGCACCCCACGCCGGATTCGAAAGATTGTTGCCCGTCCCGTCATACGAGCGATTCTCCGCAAGCGCACCAACTGCGCGAAACGCAACAATGGCTGCAACGACACACAGTAGCTGACGACTCATAGGGGCCTCGCAACTTCCGATACGACATTTCAATTGAAAGCACTTGCATCGCGCCTTGGAAATCGCGAATCGAGACTAGTGCGAATGTCGAAAACGGTGTGCAATTAGAACTGCTGCCAGGTTAGAATGCAGCCACTTAGGAGGCCGCCGCAACAGTTTTAGTATGAGGCAATATTCAAATACGTCAAGTTAACGTACCAACCCGGCGATTGAATTCCGCTGTTTTTCAAGGATTTTCCGTCTTTGGGCAGTTCATAACCTCAACAAGTTGAGCCATTTCGATCTCAAATCATCGCCGATTGGATGGCCGAAGCCGAATCTCCGAATGCCCATGCTCCTCCATATCGCGGCGATGCGCGTGCAATTGCTCGCGGTACTTTAGCCACGCAACCAACAAAATCACGCCGAAAAACGCGAGGCTTAGCACGATTGAATAAGAGGCGAATGATATCACGGCTGAAACCTGTCGCGCAGCACTATCATTAGAATTGAAGCCGATGACATAATTTCCGACGTCGGCCAAGTTTGACGCCTGCAAATTCTTCGCAAATCGAGTGCCGATTCGCCCTTTCCTTTCTAACAGTCGCCCCGCTCATCCACCTTCACGATGGCCCACTGCCCGCCGCACATCAGCACCGCAAAATCGTCTTGAAGTTTGATTCGAATGCTGACAGCATAAGGGGGGGCGGTCGTTCCATGTCCGTCGCCATCAGGGGAACGCCCAATGTTCACTCAGCCAACTGTTCGATTTTCATCGCTAGTCGCCAGCATCATTCTTTTGAATGCGCCTTGCGCTCACGCCGATTTTCTCTACCTCGGCGCACGGAGCAACTTCGCAACGCGCGTCGACGAAACCACCGGCAACCAGCTCGGCACATTCGCCGACGGGTTTTACGTGCTCCACAGCTTGACGCTCGGGCCCGATGGCACTGCGTACGTCGCAGGCGGTACGGTTCAAGGCCAAGCGGGCGTTTACCGGTTCAATCCCGTAACTGGACAATCACTCGGAACATTCCTGACCGGCGATGACCTCGATTACATCCGCTTCGGTCCCGATGGCAAGTTCTACGGCCTCGACGAATTTACCGATAACCTGATCCAATACAACGGTTCAAGCGGCAGCCAGGAACGCGTGGTGTTGTCCGGTGCATCCTTCCAAACGTCGATTGGGGCGTTCGGCCTTGGCACACACAATGACGTTTTCGCCTCCACCGGTTTCGTGACCTCAAAGCTCGCGCGATACGATCTCACGACTGGGCAGCAGGTCGGGCCGACAACGGACCTTTCGACGCTCGGCATCTCCGGCTACGGATTCGATCAAATGACCATCGGCCCTGACGGCAAACTGTACGTCACATACAGTTATCACTTGCGCGATATGCCACCAACCAACGCAGGCGTCATGCGATTCGATCTCGCAACCGGTAATTTGATCGATACCGTAATCAATGGCATCGATGGGTACGGCGCCGAAAGCGGCGGAGCTTTGGGCATCGCCTTCGGCCCCGATGGCAACCTGTACATTGGCAGCCAACATGCGAAGGCCGTTTTCGAATACAGTCCCGCCACGTGGAGTCAAATTAATACGATCTCTTTGCCGGGAATCGTTCCATCGGCAACATACCTTCGATTTTTGCCGGTGCCAGAGCCGTCGATTGGCCTGCTAATGTGGTTGCCGCTCATGTTTTTCGGTCGCTGCCGTCGCGTAACTTCGTGCTGACGTGTCCGAATTACCTCTGCTGACGCTTCGAGATCGTCGACTGGGATTGAGCAGCGCGGTCCTCAACAAAGACATCGCACATTCCGAACAGCTCGTCGCCAACGAATCCTCCTTCCGAACTGATCTCACGGACCTCAGCCAGATTTCAAACTACGCCCAAAATATCGCCTCAATCGCCAAGATTTACGTGCGATTCTACAGCGGCAATATTACAATCCCAGCGACGGTTAAGTGAGCGCCTCTCCGATTTAGCGTCGGTCGCCAGACCGAATCACCCGCCACTACCGTTTGCTACCGCTAAGCAACTAACCATCTCCCCGCGACCTCTGCGCCTCTGCGCGAAACTTCCGATGCCAGCCGCCAGCCCGCCACGTCAACAACTGCTCATTCCACGATCGAAGTCCGCAGCGCCAGCAAGGTTCCTTCGCCACACCCAATTTCAAGTGTCCGCAGATGTCGCAGATGAAAGAGGATGAAAAACACTTCCATTCTTGATTCCTCATCTGCGTTCATCTGTATTGCTAACCGTCAGTTTCTTCGTCTCTCAACAAGATTTCAGGCGGCCTTAAGTAGTTGGGTGGCATTGGCTTTTTGCGCGGCAATTAGTGTGGTTATTATCGTCCGGCCTGGCTCGGTTAGTTGGTAGCGGTGGGTATGTGGAATCTTTTTGATCAGGCGGTGAGCACGCAACATGCGGAGCTGGCGAGTGACGCGGGAAGAGCGGCGGCGTTGTTCTTCCACGGAGACCCGACGCGACGAATGCAAGAGCGGCACGAGATCGCGGTTGCGGAACCCAGGCAGCAGAAACTCTCCTCGATTGACGGCCGCCAGCAAAGCCGCGTCGTCCTTGGCCAACGGGTTCAGGGCCCGGACGCGGTGGCCTTTCCAGCGGACGGGCCGACAGACGCCCTTGACCAGTTGCTCCAAGGGGGTCGTTTCGTCGACGCTGGCCAACGACTCCAGGTAACGCTCGTTGGCGGCCTGGCTGATCTCGGCCCGCCGCGCCATATCGGCCACACCCTTCCGCAAGTAGCGCCACGACTTGGGACCACCCGCATCCCCTTCCTTAGGGCGATAGGTTTTCATTTCGCGCGGGCTGTTGATCGTCGTCTCGATCCGCAGCACGCGGCCCTGCTTGTCGTACATCTTGATCGAGTTCTGGTTGATGAAGTGCTTCAGTCGCGTCCCCTCCACCCGCTGGCGGAGATCGCTGTGGACCTCGGCCACGAGCCGACCGAAGCGTCCGCTGACCCCCGCCTTGCGGCCCAGAAAGCGGAGCACGTCGCGGGTATCCAGGTGGGTCATGCCGTGCAAGACGAATCGCGGATAGAGCGCCGAGAGCGCAGCGCGCGAGCGAAACATCACGTCGGTGGCCCATTCGCTCTGGTCGGCCGACCAGTAATACGGCACCGGGTAATTGCCCAGAATCTCGGGCAGCACAGGAAACACCTGGCCGGCAATGCGGTTCAAGAGGCCTGGCCAGTCGGTTTTCAGCTGCCGATCGAACAGCCGCTGGGCACGCTCCCCATCAGAGAGTTCCACAAAGCAGTTGTCCTGGCGCAGGTAATCGACGCCAGCGCGGTCCAATTGCCGGGCCAGCCACTCCCGTCCATTGAGGCAGACGTGCATCGTGAACGGGAACCAAGTCTGGAGTCGGGCGTGCATGAATCCCAGTTGCGGGTGCTGAAAGTAGAAGTAGTAGTGCAGACACTTGAGCGGCGAGTTCCGCAGATCGAGGTGCTTGGTCTCGCGGTTGCGATGAAGCTCATAGGAGCGGCAAGGCTCAACGCAACTCAACACGGCCAGCAACCCCTCCTCGCGGCCCTCCCGCTCGGCCAGGTCCCGCACCAGGTCTTCCTTCGAGAGCGTGCTGCTGGCCACGTACCGCACGCGCTGGCCAGAACGCTCGGCGAACGCTGCGGTCGCCTCGCGGAGCCGCTGGGTCGTTTCGCAGACATATTCCTTAAAGCGCTTGAGCGGGACACGCTGATGCCACAGAAAATCCATCATGCCTCCCACGTGCGCCAGCACCCGCAACGTGCCCCGAAACCGCAGCCGATCAAAACCACTGAGCACACCCGTGACTTGCTCCCGATGTCGTTGTACAAAAGACAGCATGGCGTTGCCTCCTTTCGGTAGGGTTCTTGGTTGACACTATCAACCTAACCGATGAGGCAACGCTTTTTAATTATCCACTTTGGTTCCGGCCAACGGCCGGGCTATGACATCTGCGGACAAGAAAACACACGTCGTGTAGCAAGCCCTTATCGAACGTGCGTGAATACCCCCGCTTAGCGCCTCTGCGCCTTTGCATGAGACCCTGCTCCGCTCCGCTTTTGAGCCAATTATTTAGCGAAGTTTTTTCTCGCTTTTGGCCGCGCACTGTGTTAACGTCATCCGTGCAAAACAGTATTCGACTGGAAAGGTAAACGTACGAATGAGCAGCATCGATTGAAGTGGCAGCTTCCTGATTTGAAGCCCAATGGGAGCAGAGCGACTTTTGTCACTCCCGCGCGTTAGCGGCACGCTCGAAAATACAAAAATGCCGGAGTTATGGAACGCTTCATTTTCAGAAACACCTTGTTTTTCTGCCCAAAGTCGCGGACGAGCGTTCCAATATCGATGAATTTTGTACTAAAAAATCGAGTTGCACATAATTCACCACCAACCGGAAATGAAATCACTTAATCCACAAACAACTTACGCCCAAAACGCACGATTCGACCCCAACCCAATAATCCAAAATTCCGACTCCCATCCCGTCCAGCCCCGAGCCCCTAATCCCTACCTCCCCCATGCTCGTCCACCAACTCACACCGATCTTAAACGTCTCCGATATCCAGCAAAGCTTCGCCTGGTTCGAAAAACTCGGCTGGAAGAAAGGCTTCGACTGGGGCGACCCACCCACGTTCGGCGCTGTGTGCTCAGGCCATTGCGAGATCTTCCTGTGCCAAGGCGCCCAGGGCGGCCGCGGCAAAGGCACGAACACGACAACCTTCGGGGGCACCGGCGGCGAATCCGCCGACAAAGGCGTGTGGATGAGCGTTTGGGTCGACGACGTCGATGCCGTTCACTCGCACTGCATCGAGCAAGGCATCGAAGTCACCTGGCCCCCCACCGATCAACCCTGGGGCGTCCGAGAAATGCACCTTCGCCACCCCGATGGGCACGTATTCCGAATTAGCAAAGGCATTGAACGGGGATAAATGGAACGGAAATGAAATGAGGCGAAGCCAACAAAAAAACCCGGCCTTCCCCCCAACAGGAAAAGGCCGGGTTTTGCAATTCAATAGGTTATCGCGAGCCGCGACGGCTTCCGACAGCCAGCACGCCAGCGAGCAACATCAGCACCGCCGAAGTCGGTTCCGGCACACCCGCCGAACCACCCAAACCGGAACCACTACCCGAAGTCGCACCGAAATGAGCACGCCAGAAGGTGTAATCCGATGCATCGACTGTCCCGGGCGTGTTGTCATTTTGGAGCGGACCGCCGTTACGCCACAGCACGTAGTCGGCCATATCGACAACGCCGTTGCCATTGTAATCCCCAGGAACACCTCCGGCAGCAGTCGACGAAGCGAAAGAATACGAAGTGCCGTTCCAACTGAGCGTCGTCGTCGTGTTGCCACCAGGCGAGAGGATCCGGAACAAGCCTTGGCCGCTGCTCACATAATAAATGTTGTCTGCCGCGTCGAAGGCGATGTCGCGTCCGGAGTTGACGTTTCCAGCATCGACTACGAGACGGTTCGCAAGATCTGGAATGCCATTGACCAGCGGAACGACGAGAACGTCGCTGAAATTCAACATCCCCGCCAACCACTTCTGATCTGGCGACACCGCGATTTGATTCAAGTTCAGAAGGATGTCTGTACTGCTGCCCAGCGTCTGGGATGCGGTCAGCGAATCATAAACCGGCGCTCCGGCCGGATCGGTGACGATCAATCTGGCAATCGTCGACCCGGTCGAACCAGGGTTTTGCGAAAGGTAAAATTTTCCGTCCGCGCCGCGATCCATATCTGTAAACGTGGGCGATGCCGGAAACCCGTCCGCTACTTTTGTGGGCATGGTGCTGACTGGCAACGGACCACCGTTGATCGTGTACTTCCAAACGCTGTACTTATCAGTCGTAGAACCGGAGCCGGTAACATGATTGGTCGTCATGTCTTCGTCCAGGGTGTAGGCCACCAGATCGTTTGTGGCCACAGAACCCGTTACCACGACGGAAGTGCTACTGCCATGATTTTGACCGGCGGGCAACGATGTGCCATCTGGATTTGCAGTGCCGGAGGTTCCGTCGAAACCGACGAACAAGTTCTGAGCCGTGGTCAGCGTCGGATTAAGCACGAAGGCGTTGCTGTTTACGTCGGCAAAATCCGAGACGTAGACTTCGCCGTTAGCACCCGTGGATATACGATAGGGGCTGTTAGAACTCGTCGTGGAGAACGCCGGGAAACCATCGGAGGTGGTGTTCGGGTTCTGGGCTGTGTCGCCGTAGCCGAAGGCATCGCTTTGATCGGCGCAGAGCGCATACAAACCATCGCCCACGCTCCTGGTTCCCACAGTACCCGCGGCCGAGTTGGCGATGTAAACCGTGCCGAAATTCGGGGCATTTGGATTGTTGCTGACACCGACGCCGCGCGGGCTGTTGTAGAGCGACGTGTTGTCCGTATCGCTGCTAATCAGGTTCAGACCGCTGGCGCTTGTCGCGATCCCCAAGCTGCCGGAATCCGTGGTCGGGATCACGGCACCCGTCGGAATCGAATAACCTGTACCCGAGTTTTTCTTGGCGATGATGGAAAACGTGTCCGTCGCAAGGTTCAAGTTGAAGTTCTTCGTACCTTTGGTGGTGTCGGCAATCGAAACGGGAGCACCACCGTTGATGGAATACTGCAGCGTGTCCGCTGGTTCATTCAAGGTGAAACTGACGGCGACCCCCGTCTTTGTCACATTCGAGGCATATGGTGTTGCCCAACTAGGCACGGCAAAAGCGGCGAAAGTGGTCGTCGCCAAGACAAGAGCAAACAAACGACATTTAGGTCGGAACATTTCTTCCCTCATAAAAAGCAGGGCTGTCCCGTCGCGCCAAGTTGCAAATCCTTGCAGAACGTAGACAGCATGGCCATGAATCGGTTATTGGTTTCCCGATTGAAAATAGCGCCTGAACCTCTCTCCGCTTCCGAACAGCACTATTCTAACAGCATTCGTGGTCTTTGTGTCTAGGGAATTACACTCTTTTTTATGTTTTTTCTAGAAACAATGCATATGTCTATGCTCCGTTTTTCCGTGGTATTGATTTGGCTCGTCGGAGCCGTCTTTTACGCGCTAGCCTATTCGGCCAGGTCCGAAGAACCAGCGCCGTCCCGCCACCAGGAATGGGTTCGCCTATTCGATGCGAAATCATTTACAGGTTGGTATACGAAGATTCAAAACCACCCAAAAAACGACGACCCGCAGAAGATCTTTCAAGTCGACGACGGTGTGATTCACGCCTACATAGACCAGAAAGAGGGCGATGCCGTTCCCAGCGGATATTTAGCGACCGAGGCTGAATACTCCGCGTATCGTTTGCGGCTCGAATACAAATGGGGTGGAAAGCGGTTCAAGCCGCGGGCCATACAACGCCGCGATGCGGGTTTGCTGTACCACGTAGTCGGGCCAGACATCGTTTGGCCGCGGTGCATCGAATGCCAGATTCAAGAGAACGATGTAGGCGACTGCTTCACGGTGCGTGGAGCACAGGTCGCAATTAGCGGCGAGCTTGTCGATCCCGTCAAAAAAATATTCCGCTATAAGTCGCAAACCGATGGGGGGACACCGCAAACTGTCGGCGACGGTTCTATTTGCCGCGTCATCAAATCTGAGACAAACGAGCACGACGGTTGGAATACCGTCGAATTGGTTGTGCACGGCGACGGGGGTTCGCAACACATCGTTAATGGAAAGACGGTCTTCGAATCGAGCGCGCTGCGACAACTAGGTCCGGCAGAGCAGGCGAGTCAAGGCGATGCCAAAGATTCGGAGAAGAAAACCTGGCAGCCGCTGGCACGTGGCAAAATTGCACTGCAGGCTGAATATGCAGAAGTGCTGTACCGCAATATTGAGATTCAGCAGATTGAGGGCGAGCCACGAAAGGAAAAAAATAAGTAATTTAATGACTTCTACTTAGGCAAGCTGGCTGATCATCGTCGTAATCTCACTCACACGCTGGTGATCGGCGTAGCTCAACGCAATGATCGAACTTTGGGATAAAGCCTGCGACATGGCCAGCGAAGATGCCTCCGATGCGAAGTCGGTGTCTTCGATTTCGCTGACCGCCTGCGTGTGGATTGCAATTTGGTCCTGGTCAAGATTCGAAAACGTGTCGATCTGTGTGTGCTCGGTGACAGCCAAGGCCGTCTCCTTCTGCAACACGTTCTCGGTGGCGGTATCAACACTGGCTGCCGAATTGGAGTCGGCGGGCAAAAGAGCAGCAGTGGCTGAGGGGCTAAATGTGGCGACGTCGGTGTTACCGGTGATCTGGGCAATGCGATTGACTTCTTGCGCGGCCGCATCAATTTGTTCATCAAGCGAGGCGCGCTCGTCAGCTGAGAGCGCCACTTGTGCCGATGAATCTACGCGCGTACGAAGATCGCTTAGCGTTTGCCGTAGGTCCGCGAGCCCCGACTGTTGGATGTGGCTTTGTGATCGCTCGCCTTGCAGGTCTTTGAATTTTGCTTTGAGATCGACCAGCTCGCCACGTAGCCCTTCGGCCGCGACGAATCCAGGCGGGTCGTCACTTGGGTGGTTGATCCGCTTGCCGGTCGAGAGGCGCTCGATCGAAGTTTGGGCACGGTCGGAGTTTCGCTGGAAACTTTGGATGTACCGCTGGTCGGAGCCGGCTAAGCCAAGCGAGATTCGCGACATGGGATGGCCCAATGAACTTCAACGCCGCCGGTCAACAGACACCCGCATTACAGGAGAGTCGGCATACCCCACCAATTGGGAGTTGCCGAACGTGCCCCAGTGAATGGGCGCCCGAATCAGGCTGTGAAGCTGTAGCGATCGTGCGGAATAATGTACCGGACGCGACGGGTGTGTCTTGCAAATACGAGTACAAAGGCAACCACCGACAACGCCAATGCTGGCGGCTCAGGCACTCTGGCTGCACCCACGCCAGCGGCGGAACTCTCGCCAAAGTGCGAGCGCCACAGATCGTAATCACCCGAATCGACCAGCCCATCTTGATTCCCATCCGCCGCAAGATCAGTCGTCGAGCCGACAGAATTTCGCCACACAACATAGTCGGCGGCGTCGACGATGCCGTCGTGATTGTAGTCGCCCGCGAACAACGGTGTCGTGAGGTTAAAAGTCCACGTGATATCTTCTTGCAGAAGATCGAACTGGGTTCGGACCAGGTCGAGCAGCCCCCCATCAAACGCGTGATCGAGAACACTGTCGTAAGAGTGGGCACGCACTTGGTATGTGCCGACACCAAACCCGAAGGCGGCAGGGTCGAAGGTTGTCGAAGTAGCGCCGGGCACGAATACGCCGTCGACATACCAAGTGGTATTGATCACGGTTGTGTCGATGGGCTGCACCCAGAGGTCGCCATTGGTCACTGCCGCGGAATTGGCGCGCCAACTATCAAGCGGATCGACATCCTTGTAGAAGTTCAAAATGAATGCCTCGCGACTCACGGCGTTAAACGGCACGTTGAGATCGCGCATCTTACTTTCGTAGGAAGGGCGGTACAGCCCGGTATCGTAATACTCGGCGCCTTGGTAGACGCCGATGTTCAGTTCCGAGCCGCGCGGGTCCTGGAATCCCAACCAACGGCTCCATTTGGCGCCCGTCGGGTCTTTGGTCGCATCTGGCTCGGTGGGTTCAGCCCCGGTGTAGGGAGTTGTGTATCCGCCATATTCGTCGGCCAAGCCGGCAAAGGTGTGGCCGGTTTCGTGGAGCGCGATTTCGCGTGCGTACTGGTTTCCGCCTGCGTAGACTGCCCACGAACCGCCAGACCCGCCGTATTTGCTGCTGTTTACGGTGACCAGCTGTATGTCCGCGGCGATGCCCGAGCCGTTGAGCGCGGTGCTGCGTGCCGCGTTCGCTTTCGAATTAGAAACTGTCAGCAGCCGATCGTCAGTGGTGCCGGCCACGTAGTTATAATTTGCGTCGAGGGCGGTGCTAACGAAAATGGGCGGCGTGGCATGAGGCACATCTGCGCCGGATTCCAAACTGACGACGTTCACTTTGTAAACGTTGAAGAATTTTTCGTAGCGACCAAATGGATCGCTGAGAAAGCCGAGGTCGTCGAAGAGGTGGCCCAAGTAAGACTGAATGTCGCGATCGTACGTGCCGGCATCGATGTCGGCCTGCGTATAGCCATCGCCGAGGAACACGATATTGATCCGATTCGAGGCGGGGCCGTTGTCGACAACCGTGATCGGCGCTGCCGATGTCGAAACGGCGACAAACGACAGCAGAATCGGCAAACAACGGCGCGGAAGCCAAGCGGCAGGGAGCGGCAGCGATGAGCGGAACTTCGTTAACATCGTGCCGACAAATGATCCACAAGGGAGACTCTTCGAAGTTACCTCGCGAATGAAGAAAAAGCCACCGCCGAAGTCGGGGGGTTCGATCGCCAACCAGCATGAGCCGGCGTTACTTTCTTAGAGCGCCGATCGTTAATGCGAGCCAGCCGATGATCATCGAGAGGCCACCGAGGGGGACGATCGCGCCGAGCCAGTTCCAATCTGTCGGGGCGAACGCGAGCACTTTCAACAGTCCGCAGAAAATGATCACGCCGACCAAGAATGCCCAAGCGGCGAAGCGCCACCAAGCGGTATCGCGGCGATCGAGCGCGAGTGCGGTGAAGCACAGCGCGATAGCGTGGAGCATTTGGTAGCGGACGGCTGTCTCGAAGATTGCGAGGCGGCGATGGAGATCGTCGCCGGTGTAGCCGAGTCGCTTTTCGAGTAAACCGCTGAGGCCGTGCGCGCCGTACGCGCCGAGGGCGACACCTATTGCGCCGAGTAGGGCTCCGATGGCGATCCAGCGGCGGGAGATGGGGGACATAGCGGTTGGTGGAAGCGTAGTGGTAAAGCTAAACCGCAAGCGATCGAGTTGACCGCTTGCGGTTGGCTAAGTTTAGCTATCAGTACGCTATGCTATGGCGCTGTTGATGTCGAGACGCCAAGTCGTTCTTCTTCCTCTTCCTGGATGATAATGCGTGGTGTGACCATCATCATGAGGCTATCGGTTTCGCGGCCGATGCCGACGTTTCGGAAGAGGCGGTTGATATACGGAATCTTCGACAGGAGCGGCACACCGAATTCGCTGCGACCTTCGGAGAGTCGCTTGATACCGCCGAGGAGCACGGTACCGCCGTCGGGCACGCTCACTGTGGTGACCACGGAGACGAACGAGAACGATGGCAACTGTACCGTAACGCCGGTATTGGCGTTCGACGCACTGTCGTCCTTCTTTTCGTTCTTACCATCGTTGTTCGCATCGCTTGTGCTGCTCGAACTGGTCGACGATGACGAGCCTTCGAAGGTGAATGTATCGACGTTACCAATCTGCGTGAAGAACGGCACGATAGTCATGCGGACGTAACGCCTGTCTTCGGAGACGACCGCCTGGATGGTCATCATCGTACCTTCGTTAAGCACGACGATTACGGGTTGAGAGGCGGATGCGAACTCACCGACGACCGGGATAACACCGACCACGAACGGCCGCTGCGTGGCATCGGCGACGAACGCCTGTTGGCCGTTGAACAGCGTGACCTTCGGAGCATTGAGCACGTTCGTGCGACGATCACCCTGAGCGGCTTGAATCAGGAAGTAAGCCTGAATGTCGCTGAGGATGGCGAAACCGAAGTTCGCGGCACCGTTGGGGTCGAAACCACCGAACTGCGGCGTGGCAAGGTTGAAGCTGCCTTGGCGGAACGGAACATCAAGATCCGCTGTAAAGTTCGGGAACGTGTTGGTGCCGGCTGGCGGCAACAAACCAACCGTGTTGCTGCGGCCTTGCGGATTCGCAGGTTGGAACTGACCTTGGTTGGCGGCGCTGACGCCGTTGTCCTTGATGTTCATTTGGAAGTCGACGCCGATCCGCTCGAAGAAGCTGTCGTTCAAACGGATAAAGCGAACTTCGATCGTGACCTGCAAGTCTTGCAGACGGCGAAGCTGCTGCAACAAGTCGGCGATTTCTTCGTGCACGGCCTGAGTCTGGCTGATGACGAGGCTGAGGTTTGTGGGGAATGGACGGATTTCAGCCTGGCCGCCGCCGTTTTCAGCCCACGTATCCGTGGAAACGGTGGAGGTGATCAGGTCGATGAGCGAATCGAAGTCGGCGTTGGCGCCGGCGCCCATGCCGCCTGGACCGGAGCCAATCGGCACCGTCGATGGCGACATGCCGTTGGTCGGCGCGGCATTGAACTGTTGCGCCAGAATATCGCCGTTCGGGCCAACCTGCTTTTGGTTGCGATCGTTCACGAGCACGGTCGGGCTCGTGCCGGCGAAGCCTGGCTTGCCACGGTTCGTGGCGGCCATGGATTCGTTGATGAGGCCCTGCAAGCCGATGTTGTTGCTCGGCACGAAGTTCGGAATCGGCGTTACGAGGTCAGCCACGTTGTACGTCTTCGGAAAGATCTGGCCGTCGCGGAGTTGTTCGCTCGTGACTTTGAGAACTTCGTCGTTGACGACATAGGTTAAGTGTAGGGGCTCGAGGATCAGGTTGAGCGCGCTCTTGAGCGAAATCTCTTTGGTCAGATTGATCGTGACCGGAGCGTCGCTGTTGACGCCTTCTTGCGTCAGACCACGCGGATCGAGATGGATATTCACGCCGGTGAGCTCGCTCAAGCCGGTCATGACTTCGCTAAGCGGGGTTTCCTGGTACTTCAGAAGCACTGGGGTTTTCAGGCGGCGTTCGATATCAATCTCGCGCTCGTTACGGTGCTGGATATGTTCGGCAGAGCCCACGCGACCTTTGACGAACTGATCCCAGTATTTCTGGTCGCGGACCATTTCATGGCCGTCTTCAGCGACCGGATTGATAGCGGATGTTTCCACCGAGTTGAGCTGCTTCCAAACGCTCGACTCTTTGTCGTCGGCCAACTGGCGGTTCATCATTTCGCGGCGAATGAACTTGGCGTTCAGCCAAACTTGCTGCGCGACCGGATCGTTTGGCGCGAGCTCGTTCAAGCGGCGGGCGACGAGTTCCATTTCTTCGAAGCGCTGCTCATCTCGCAGGCGGTTGAATTCGTCCACCATTTCCGCGATCTTTTGCTGCAGCTTGAGCTTCATTTCATGATCGTGCTCACGCCCGTCGAGCACCGTCTGATTGGCCTTATCGAGGTCGATTTCCGACTTATGCTCTTTCAAATACGTTTCGGACTTTTTGAGCGTGATATCGATGCGGCTCAGGAGCTCGCGCTTCGACGACTCGGACAGTTTCGAATCGTTCACGAGCTTTTGGGCTTCATGCAAAGCCGCGATCGCCCGCTCGGGATCTTTTTCGGACAGGCGTTGTGCTTCGGTTTGACGTTTGCCAACTTCAGCGGAGAGCTGACGAGCGAGAGCTTGCTCGTTGGCGGCAGCGGTATCGATAAGCGTCGTTTTGCCCTTGGTGGGCGGTGCGGTATCAGCAGGCGGCTGCAATTGTTGATCCGCGAGAGGCGCAGTCGCCCCCGGCTGCGGCAAGTCTTCGCTAGGGGGAGCTTCGTTGGCAGCAACGCGATATGAATCTGACGTACCGGCCATCATCCGCGGACCTGTGCCGGCGGCTTGCAGCAGTGGTGATTCAAGACCCGTATTCCGACGCGACGACGGTGCATTCGAAGACGGTGCATTCGAATCAGACGGCACGGAGGTAACGCGATTCGAGGCTGGGAGCGCGAGCGTGGCTGGCTCCTGGTGGTTATCGGCGTCACCGGTCGAGCGATAGGCAGCGGGGATGGCGTCGGAGGTAATTGCGTTCGGTGGCAGCGCGAGATCGGCTTGGCCACGGGATGACGCCGCGTAGCGGGCGTCGGTCGTGGCAGGCAACCGCTCGATTGTTGGCGGGGCTGAGCGCGTAGAGGGCGGTTTCTGCTTCGCCTGAGCAATTTCCCAGGCAACGAGCGATGGGCGATCTTCGTTTGGCAAGTACAGGGACTCGGGAACGCCGAGAGCGTTTGCGGCTTTCGTCAAACGTTCGGCTTTTTCGAGGTCGCTGGCTTTCAGTGCTTCACGCGCGGCCGCTAGATCGGCTGTCGCTTGTTCTTTGGGAGATGAATCGCTTGCGCTGTCACTATGGGCGGCGGTGGACGATTGTGTACGGGTTGAATACGGATCGTCGTTCTGCGCCCCGGTGTTGGACGAATGCGCCGCGTTCATAGCGGGGTGAAATGGATTATCGGCACCGGCGACCGTCGTAACCGGGTACTTCATTCCGCCCATCGCATCAGAAGAACCTGCTGCAGGGGTTTCATTCGAGGCGAGCTTAGCGCTCGTATCGAGCTTGCTATACGGGCCGGCACTTGGCGGCGACATCAGGCCATCTGGGGCTGAAATCGCGGGCAATCCGCGGCTGGTTTTCGCGGTGGACGTGGAGCTGGGCCTACCTGTGGACATCGAGTTTCCGCTAGCGCTATGCGTATTGAACGGATCCTCCGGCATCTTGGTCGAACTATTGGGCGTGCGTGCAAACGGCTGGCGCGATTGGCCGTCCTTCGAGCTCTTGCCGCTCGTATGCGCCAAGTGCTGGGCGCGGCTCAGCTCGCGACGGATAGATTCGGTCGTTGGTCCGACGTGGAACACCGAGAAGTTGACGTGTGCGCTCTCGACGCGCGATAGCAACTTCTCGGCATCGTCGAGGTGACCCTGCTCGATCGCGCTGTGGGCCTGGCGGAGCATTTGATCCGCTTCCTCCCGCGTGATGGGCTTTTGCGGACCGGCTTGCGCCGACTGCGAAGTGTTTGCCGAGCTGCCCTGTGGCGTGGCGGCATGCAATGCTTGCGCAATGCCAAGGCCGGCAAATTGTGACAGGGCGACCAATAGGACGGTGTGAGTTTTTGTAGCGCTCAACTCGCTTCTCCTTCTAGCGACGGATCGCATTCGTGCAGGCATGTGGCGCTCATACGAAGCGCACAACCCCATCGCGTTCACATGTCGGCGGTGTGCATTTACCCGTGCTAAAATGCGTCGAGTCAGGATTAGTTGGAACAGGACCGCTACGAGCGAATGGATCGACGCATCTTGTCGAAACCGGTGAAAAGTCTCGTGGCAGTTCGTTCCTGGTAGATGAGGAGCGGGAAAGTACCGAGGGCGTAAAAGCGGGTCAAGACCGCTTTTCGGTCAATCTCGCGAAATAGAGAAGGGGCGATGAATGCCCCGTTACGGATGCAGCATCCAATGCAGCGCGGAAAAAACCCCGCAGAATTGAGATGGCTTTGAGTGCGCGCAGTGCGCGCTTGCTTAACGCCCCGGACCGCGCCCCCTGCCAGGACCGCGTGGACCACCGGGAACAGGGCCGCCGGGCCCATATTCCAATGAATGCCGCTCTTCGAAGACCATGTGGTGGTAATCGACGGCGGGTTTGTCGTCCAACTCATTGCGAACGTACAACTCGCCTGCGGGGCCCATCACCATGACGCGTGCCGGGCTCGTATAGTCGCGGACGAGTTTGTTGCCGCCGTCGATATCGACGAGTGTCATGCCAGTGACGAAGTGAAAGTTGTCGCGGGTATCGATAGCCGTGCCGCCCAAGACGAGGTAATCCGCCTTCTCGGTCATATTGGCGACGCCGCCGCGACGGAAATCTTTTTTGTTCGCAGCCTGGATAGCGTTGTTCTTGTCCGTATCATCCGTGTCGAACGAATCGACGAGGAGCGTGGCGGAAGGCTCGTCATTCACTTTGTCGCCGGATGGGATTTTGACGTCGACCAGTTTCACGCCACCGGAAAGCGGTATGCCGACCGTGGGGCTCGGATCGCTCCATTTTTCGATCATGCGTATATCTTGGCGTTGTCCGTTCCTCGCTTTTGCCGCTTGTGCTTCTTGCCGATGACGATCGAGCACGGCGGGAGCTAACATGTTATCTGGCAAGTTGAAGTTAGCGTCGGACAATACCAACCGTACGCGATATTTGTATTTCTTGCCTGGTTCGACCGTGAAATCGAAGAATCGGAACAGCAGGAAGTCGACGCCTTTGGCAAGGCTGGTTCGTGAGGTACCGGCACCTGGTCCGGCGGCGGCGTAACTGCGACCGCCCTCGGGGCCCATGCCCGGACCTTCACCACCTGGCCGCCCCAGCATTCCGGGTCCCATTCCCGGTCCCATCCCTGGGCCAATCATACCTGGACCACGAAAACCGCCGAAACGGCCAGGTCCAGCAGAAAAGCCGCCGGGGCCGCCGGGCATCGCAGTGTTGGGATTGGCCGCGCCGAATGCGTTATAGGCGCCTCCTGGTTTTTCGGGAGCCTCTGCAGGTGTGGCGGTTGGCGCTACCTCCTGCTCCAGCGGCGGGGTGTCCGCAATCAGTGGGATATCGGGATGCGTGGCCCCCTCGCCCCAGTCACGACCGACGAGCGGTGGCAACGGGAACGTGAGAATGTAATCGGAGAAGCGGCCGTCGATGACATCGGGCGACATGCCGGCCCAATATTTTTGCGCGTTTTCGTAAAGCTTGCCCATCACGGTACCGCCCATTGCAACGGGGTTGAGCGGCGTATTGTTGACGACCGATGTGTGCTGACCATCGTATACGGGAACGGGTTTCCAATCGAGTTCCTTGCCGGGAATCACCTCGGCACGCTGCACGAAGTAACCTTTGTACTGCGGGAAATCGCGGCTCGGGTCGAAACCGCCTTTGGCTTTTTCGAAGGCGTCTTGATAGAGCTTTAATTGTTCGCGAATCGGCACTTTGGCGACAACGCACGCCCAATACGCTTGCTCGATGCGTTCGCCGCCTTGTAGAGGTACACCCATGGCGCGAGATCCGCCCTCGACAGGGCGACGCTTCGGATGAGCCGGATCAAACGGTTGATTCGAAAGCTCGGGGCCTCCGGGTCTGCGGCGATTGCCGCCGGGTTGTTCATTTTCTTTCTGATCTTTCGCAGCTTTGTCGGCTTCTCTTTTCAGGCGTTCTTGTTCTTCAGCGGCCCGCTTAATTTCACGCTCTTTGCGAATCGCCTCGTCTTGGAATGCGAACAGTCCGGAGCCGCCGTTGGCGCGGACACCTACCACATTTAGCAACGTGGGATCGGTTCGCAAAACGGTCGGCGCTACGACGCGAGGATCGAACGCTTCCGTTGAGGAGAATTTGTAAGGGTCGGGGCTAACGGCGACATCGGCCTTTTCGTTGATCGGCGTGGCGATGCGAACTTCTTTTATTTGTTCGCTGGTCGCATCTGGCCACTGGGCGGATTGCACGGCGTTCGAGGTTTCGGTGATTTCGCTGTGGAGCTTGGTGGCTTTATATTTCTCTTCGAGCCGGGGAAGGGAAGTGGTTTTGTACACCAGATAGAGGGCGATCAAACCCACGAGCGCGATCGCGGCCTTTTCGCCGTGCTGGAGCAGTAGCCCCACAAACCCTCCGTGCCCTTTCATATTGCCTGCCATACGAAGCTCCTTGACTCAAACGCTTGATCGCATTCAACCACCGGTTGCCGCTGTTTGTTCGGCTGGCGGCGCCAGAATATTCAAATTGGGTTTGTTGAAGATGTAGATAATGCCTTGGATGACAACATTCTTGACGTGCGGCTGGGCGGGAAAAGACAGAATGCCCGTGTGTTCTTGAAAAACGTTGGCACCCGGTTGGCCGCCCATGCTTGGTCCGCCGAATCCGGCAGGACCGCCGGCACCTCCAACGCTTCCACCATCGGGCGGATTGATTCGCACTTCCTGCACTTCGACTCGTAGCGGTTCGTTCGCGCAGGTAGTAATTAGTTGCGGCAACCAGCGGGCATCCATCTGCAGCACCATGCGAATGGGAAGGCGCTTAAAGCCGGTACCGAATTGATTCATGTCAACTGATGCGCTGCCAGCAGCGGACGCATCGCCGACTGGCGCAGGGGTCGCAGGTGCGCCTGCCTCGCCACCGCCGCCACCGCCGATCGCGATCGGTTGGTCTTTGTCATCGAGGTAGCGACCCGAGAGCAAGAAGCTTTGTTCCTGCGCAGGGGTCATAGGGCCGTTGCCTGGACCAACGCCGGGTCCCATGCCCATGCTGGGTGGTCCACCGGGGCGTTCACCCATCGGTCCGCCCGCCGGAGGGCCGCCTGGTATCGGTCCCATACCCATCGGTCCAGCGTCCGTCGCAGTAGCCACGGCAGGCGGAACGAGAAGTCGACCCGGCTTCCGGCTATACGGTGCCGCACGAGAGCCGACTTCGAGGGAGTAAACAACTTTGACCGCGGCATTCGACATGCGAGTGGCGCCGGCAGCCTGATTGGTTTTGGCGATCACATCGAGCAGCGTGTGATAGACCCATAAATCTTCCTGCGTGACCCAAATGCGAAGCGACGACGGCCGCTGGGGAAAGTTGAGCTCATCGCGAATCACAGACTGGTCGAGCCATTCGCAGATGTAGTCGTTATCTTCTGGGCCTGAGTTTGCACCGCCGGGCGTATTCGGAATATACGAACGGCGAAACTCGCCGGGGCCACCTGGGCCGCCCGCCTCATTCGCTTCGAGTGGCCGCGCGCTGATTTGTTTCGGCAGCTCAGGAAAATGGAGTTCGATGTAGTTTTGGTAATTATTTCGAAGTTCCCGAGGAATATCCTCAGCAAACTGCATCTTTTCGACCGCATCGCGGAACTCTTTGCTCAACGCAGTTGGCCATTTAAGCACGTTTTCGCGTTGCTTGTCGTATAACACCTGCCACAGCTTGGCGACGCTCTTGGAGAGGGTTTGAATCTCTCCGATTTCTTTGTCGTTGATCGTTTGATTGGCGTGAAACGATGCGCTTTTCACCGCTTGCACCGTATCGAAACCGCCTTTGATCGTCTTTTGGTCGGCTTCGTACTTGGCGCTCATTTTTCCGGCGGCACTCCACCAACAACCGAGCGCAATCAACACGGCCAGACCCGTCAGCACCCAGAAGTGGTGCTTTTTGAGCCAAGCCAGCGCGGTTCGAACTTGATCCATTTCGTACTACCTCTTAGGAACTCGGTCCCGCGTGCGCGGCGTCGCCCTCGGTGGCCGCGGTGCCGCCAGGGGCTGCGGCAGCTGGCGCTTCACCCGCCGGGGCTGCCTTCTTTTCCGCCATCTCCTTGAGACGACTCGTTCGCGGCTTGGGTTGCCAACAGAATTGAACGATGAAATCGTACTGACGAAGCTTGAACATTTTTGGCTGCTGGTCGCCGGCGGCACCAGCGCCCGGCGCCATTTCAGGGCTATAAGGCATGGGCGAGCCGGCGTTCGCTGTATCCGATGGCTCGGCCATATAGGTCACGGTTTGCGTTTTCTGATTCGTAACCACAACGGGCATCGAGATCCCTAACTCGGAGATCGGTACTTCGATCGGTTCGCCGTTGGGGCCATCGGGAAGCTTAACCTTGCCGGTTTCGAGATTCTTTATAAACGTGTTGCGGAGAAACTGCTCACCTTCTTCGCCGACATCAATGTTTTTATCCGGCAAATTGTTGTGGAGATGATAGCCGCGCATTTCGACGACCCAGCCACCGTTGCTTGCTGCGGCATCGGGCGAGGCGCCCGCGGCATCGGCGGCCGGTGGTGCGCCTGCAACTGCATCAGGAGCGCCGGCGGGAGGCGCGGCAGCGGGCGGAGTGCCGGCAGCCTGGCCTTCGGCAGGCGGCGTCGCGGCGGCGGCATCGGCGGAGCGCCCGCCGCTGGAGCCGCAGCGGCCGGCGTTTTGTTTACAAACGCTGCTACGCTAGTCTTCCACGGCGTTAGGTCGGCGAAATACTCCTCGTCCATCGAATCGAAATGGAGCTCGGTCCGCTTGGCGATGTCTTCCTCAGTCTCCTGACGCTGCTCGGGCGGCCGCGTATCCTTAGGCAAAGCCGCGTCGACTGCCTTGAGAACTTCGAGCCACAACAATCGGCCATCGACGTTGCTTTGCAAATTGTTGCCGATCGTGGCAATCGAATCGAACTTGGTGTTCAGCTCAGTGTGTGTGCTGTCAAATCCTTTGGCTATTTCGGCGGTGTGCGCCGCGTTTTGCAGCTCCTGCCCCATTTCGCCGCCGGTGTCGGCGGTCGTCAGCGACGAGTAATGGCCGAAGTAATTGATCGTAAACGCACCGAGCAACAGCGCAGCCGCGGCAACAGCCCACGGTTTCTTGGCACGCACCAAGCGCGTGGTGACGATTTCATCTGGCAGCAAATTCGTTCGCAGCTGGCCGGCATCTAGCGCTTGGACGCACAGCCCGTAAGCAACGCCGAACGTGAGTTGATTCTCTTTGAATTGCGGGCCGGAGGTGGCGGTGCCACCTACGAGATTGTTGAAGTTGTCGATCAGCTTTACTTCTTGATCGAGATTCTGCGATAAGAACCGCTGCAGGCCGGGCAACTTCATCGGATTGCCGAGAGCCACCATGTCGCCGAGCGTGGCGTTGCGGTTGTTGCTCGTAAAAAAGCCGAGCGAACGCTGAATTTCCGCGACCAAATCGCTGAAAACTGGCCGCATCGCTTGGAACACCGCCTTCGGGTTCTCGGCTTTCATGGCATTGCGTTTCAAATGCTCAGCCTTGGCGAACGTAAGCTTGAGCTCTTTCGTAAGCGCTTTGGTGAAGTGATTGCCGCCGATCGGAATGCTGCGTTGCCACACGCGGTAACCGTTTGTAATCACAAGGTCCGTCGTATCTGTGCCGAGCGAAATAATGACTGTCGATTTCGGTGGCTTAGCAGGATCGTACGGACCTTCGATGTTGAGGCGGTCGTAACAAATGAAGTTGTAGATCGCGAGAGGGGCAAGCTGGATGATGTCAACGGGAATGCCCGCACCTTCCAGCGGTTTCAAATGCCGAGCCACTTGATCGCGCTTCATCGCGAACAGGCCAACTTCGGTTTCGATCGCGTAACCTTCGTCCTCGCTGCCGATGAGGGGCTGATAATCCCAGACGACGTCTTCGAGCGCGAATGGAATTTGCTGACGAGCTTCGTACTTAACGATGTCCGGAATCTTCTTGCGTTCGACGGGCGGCAGCTTGATGAACCGCGCCAAGCCGCTTTGCCCCGGTACAGCGATGGCGACGCTTTCGCCGGCGAGATCGTTGCGAGACATGAAAGTCTCGAGAGCTTCCTTGATGAGTTCGTCGCGATTGGCTTCGGGCTGAGTGAGGATTTTTGGATATTCGATGTAGTCGAACGCTTCGACGACCATCCGTTTTTCGTCTTTATCGTGCGGACGGCAACGCAGCGCTTTAAGCGCACATTGACCGATATCGATGCCCCAAACAGCGCCACTCTTGGCCATGATCGAGAACCTCTATCCCTGTACCGCCGACGCAAGCGACGACGGTTGCCTCTATCTCAATGAAATGTACGCGCGCAGGGGGCTGGTAACCAGCACCTCACTCGCGCTTGCGACGCAGTGGCCGCGCTTGCCCCAACGATCGATGCGAAAAGACGTTACGATTTCGGGCCGGTGCACTTCACGAACTCTCTCGTACGATCTGGGCAGGCCGGCAATCTTTATTCTACTCGTGGTTTTTCAATTGGGTAGCAAGGAGGCCGAGTTGATGGAGATTTGCTTCCGGTAGGCTGTTTTCCGAGTCCCGGCGTGGTTGGTGCGATATGAGACGTGGCGGCGACTTTCGCCATAAAATTTGGCGAGATATTATGTTACGACCATGAGCATCCGCCGCGTATCCGTGATTTTGCCCTGCCAAAGCTGGGATGATTTTCCGACCCACTTGGGCAATCAGGCCTCGGCCGAGCTCCTCGCCGCCTGGACGAGCCTGTGGCATCCCGCTTTGTTGGCCGCGACAGGTCGGCTGCCCGGCTGGCATCAGGCGGAAGAGCCGCCTGACCCGGCGAGCCTCGAAGGGGAATTGGTACTGGTGCCACCGCCCAGCCGGCAACGGATGCCCAGCGACTGGTGCGAACGGCTGCGGATGACGAGCCCGCAAAATCCGGCTCCCATCGAAACCACGGCTTCGCGGACCGATGCCGTGACAGCCGCGTTGCAAGGCGCGGGGCTGGACGCCACGACGTGCGACCAGAATATAGCGGCCGATTTCCTCGCGCTCGGCTTCGCTTATTTGATCATCGAGTTGCTCACCCGCTCGATGCGGTACAGCTCGGTGCTGGATTCAGAACGCTTCGAAGCGGCTGTCGTCGCCGCCGCAACTGCCGCGACAAACGGAAACAACGACGGCTCTCGCAAAGAGCTAGCTCGCGCATTCGACTTGTTAGCCGATGCACGCAACCACGTGTACTCGGTCGACTTCTATGTGATCGATTTAACGCTCGTAGCAGATTCACTGCTGGGCGAACCGCTGCGTGCAAAGATAGCGCACGGTAGCGCGACCAACATTCTGATTTCCGGCGAGCAACTTGAACGCGTGTCCGAGGCCCACCCGGAAACTTTGGACAAGTTGCGCCGTGCGATCGAAGTGGGAACCGCTTCAATCGTGGGGGGTCGATATTCGTTTGATTCGGTTGACCACCTCGGGCCAGAGGCGCTACTCGCCGATTTGCAGCGCGGACAGACGATCGCGAAACAGCGTCTTGGTCGGGAATACGCGATTTTCGGACAGTTCAATTCCAACTATGCCGTACTCTTGCCCGAAATTCTGAGAAACCTGGGTTTTCACGGCGCGCTTCATGCTTCGTTCGATGGGGGCCAATTGCCGCGTGCCGATCAGCGCAAGACAAAGTGGGGTGTCACGCAGGCAGCTTCGATTGAAGCTCTTTCGATTACGCCACTAGATGCCGCCCAGGCGGAAAGCTGGCTAAAACTCGCTCAAAGAATCGGCGACACGATCGCTCACGACCATGTCGCGACAGTATTGTTGGCGAGTTGGCCCGGCAGCGAGACGGAGTATGCCGAAGATTTGCGACGCTGTACGCGCTTCGGTTCGGTCTTGGGCCGAATCGTAACCCTCGAAGAATACTTCCGCATGACGCGTGAGGTCGACGACTGGGTGAAGTTCGCGCCACGCGAATATCCGAACCGGTCACAACTTGGAGTCAACTCGCACGCGATTTCGAACCAAATCGATGCCTATCGCGAGGAAGTGCAGGGCACGCACCGCCGCCTTTCGGCAGGGCTGGCAACTATCGCCGGGCTAAAGCCGAGTGAAGCGAGCACTGCCGCCGAATCGGAAGTTGTGATCAACGGCTGGAATTTCGGCACGAGTTATTTCGTTGGATTCGATCCATCGGGAACTGCCGAAGCCGCGGCAGTGACTCACGACCGGCCGGTGGCAATCATTCCGGATGTATTAGGCTGTGGCTACCGAGCCGTTCTGCCCGCGGCAACGTTAGCACCCGTGACGCTCGCGAATGACCTTATTTTGCGGAACGAACGAATGGAACTTTCGGTCAGCAAAAAGACAGGGGGCATCCAATCGTTGCGATTGCACCGTGACCGCAACACGCGGGTGTCGCAGCGTTTGGTGTTCCATAATCAGCATAGCGGCGAGACTGTCGAATCGCAGATGACAGCGTCGCGAGTCGAGATCACGCGCAACGATGCGCTCGTCGGCGAAATTACTTCGCGCGGGCGACTCAGCGACGCCAAAGGCCGCCCGCTGGCAGACTTTACGCAACGCGTTCGTGTCATTCGTGGCGTACAGCCGATCCTGGTCGACGTTGAAATCGAGCCGCAACAATTACCGGACGGCGACCTTTGGAAATCGTATTTCGCGAGCCGACTCGCATGGCTGGATGATGCGCTCGATATTCGCCGCGGTTCGGAGTGGGGCGCGCGGCCAACCACACGCGAGCAGATTGAGTCGCCCGAGTGGATTGAAATCGACGATGCCATCGGCCGCATCACCTGCTTTGGGATGGGTTTGCCCTACCATCGGCGGGCCGCGCCGAATTGGATGGACACGCTGCTCATCGTTGCGGGCGAGGATCGGCGGCATTTTCAATTCGCGCTCGGTTTGGAGGCGGCGCATCCATCCCAAGTCGCCGCCGGTTTACTCACGCATGGCGTTCCGTACTTGGCCGAGTTGCCGAATGCCCAGCAATCGCCGCGCGGATGGTTTTTGCATGTGGGCGCGAAGAACGCGATCATCACGCACGTAGAACCACTCATCAGTGAGACGAACGGCGTTCGAGTGCGAGTTCTTGAAACCGAAGGCAAGGACGCCCGCACGTCACTCACCGCGTTCCGCCCGATTCAAATGGCGCGCATTACAGATTTCCGCGGCAATCCGCTTGAAGTATTATCGGTAGATGAAGGCGCGGCGAAATTCGACTTAGGTCCGCATCGTTGGATTCAAATAGAAGCGGAATGAAAACATGGTTGAGAGATGAGGGTTGAGTGTTGAGGGCTGGAATCACTTAAAATGACTCGCACGCCCTGCACGACTATCTTATCGGGACACTCAACTCTAAACACTCGACTCTCAACCTTTCCATGATTGTCACCATCGATGGACCCGCTGGCGCAGGAAAGAGTAGTGCGGCTCGCGAGCTTGCGCGGCGGCTTGGGTTTCGATTCCTCGATACAGGCGCAATGTACCGCGCGGTGACATTCGCAGCGCGCGAACGCGGCCTCGACCTGGCAGATGGTGATCGCCTCGCGGAATTAGCCAGCAAAATTCGCGTCGAACTCGTCGGTGACCAAGTGTTGGTCGACGGCAAAGATGTGACCGGCTCACTTCGAAAGTCCGACATCACGGCGGCCATTCACCATGCGGCCGACAACCCGGCAGTTCGTTCGCAACTAGTCGCGTGGCAACGAACCGCGGCGGCGCGCGACGATGTCGTCACCGAGGGGCGCGATCAAGGGACCGTGGCATTTCCTGAAGCTGAGTGCAAAATATTTCTAACGGCGGACGAAGAAGAGCGAGCTCGCCGTCGGCAAGCCGACTTGCTTGCCCGGGGCGAAGACATTCCGTTTGACGAGGTGCTCGCCAATCAGCGGCTCCGAGATCATCGCGATCGCTCGCGCACGACGGGTGCCTTGGTGAAGGCAGAGGACGCCATCGAGGTTTTTACCGATGGACTAACGCCGGAGGAGGTCGTGATCCAACTCGAACGAATCGTGCGGTCGAAGCAATGAACCGACGTCAATTTGCCGCTTGGCTTTGGTATGCAGTTTGGTGGTGTCCCTGTTTTGTCATCGGCCAGCTGTTGTTTCGTTATCGGTATTCGGGGAAGAATCAAGTCCCTTTGACCGGCCCGGTGTTGCTGGTTTCGAACCATCAAAGCAACCTTGATCCTGTGCTCGTTGGGGTCGCGTGCCCACGCCAGTTGAAATACCTCGCGCGCAAGGGGCTGTTCTTTTTCCCCTTCAACTACTGGATTAGCGCGCTGGGAGCGGTGCCGATCGATCAAGAAGGGAGCGCGCTCGCGGGCCTGCGGATAACGCTCGACCTGCTGAAGAAGGACAATGCGGTGCTGGTGTTTCCCGAGGGCTCGCGGTCGCCGGATGGAAAACTACATCAAATGATGTCTGGCTTTTGCCTGCTCGCCCGGCGGAGCAAGGCCACGATCGTGCCCGTGGCGTTAGAAGGTGCGTTCGCCGCCCTGCCGCGTGGCAGCGCATTCGTGAAGCCGCATTCAATCGCGCTAAAATTCGCCTCGCCGATACCGCCAGCCCAGTACGCGGGGATGTCCGACGCGGAGCTTACTGAACTCGTTACCGCTCAGATCGCCGCAGCGTTTGCGGACGTGCGACAAGAATTGGCAATGGATCCGCCCAAAGGTAAATTTCCGCGGCTGTGCGACGAAAACTCATTGCTAGCGAACCGCGTAGAATCAGCGTAGTAAGGCAACACCTCACCCAAGTACGGGCGAGTTGGCCTATATTTCCAGCCCGCTAGCGAATAACCTTGACCGGCTCAGGGCGCACTTTCGGGTCCCTGCGTCGTGGCATCCGTCTATTCAACTTTCACATGGCTAAATCAAAGAATAATCCCCAGTCGTTCGCCTCGCCCGTGAAAACGACCGCACGACCGGCGGCCGCGCCTCCGAAAGTCGAGTCCCACGCCATCCGCGAAACGGTCGAGTCGATCGTCATCGCGTTCGTGCTGGCATTTCTGTTCCGCACTTTCGAAGCCGAAGCATTCGTTATTCCGACTGGCTCGATGGCTCCCACGCTTATGGGACGTCATAAAGACGTTGTCTGCCCGAAGTGCGGACATCGGTACGAAGTTAGTGCCAGCGAAGAAGAAAGCGAAGATGGCCGGCACCCGACGACGGATTGCATCGCCGGCATGTGCCCGCTGTGCCATTACGTGCTGCCGATGCGGCCCGACTTACCGCGCGGCGTGCCCGAGTTGAACGAGGGCAAAATCGTTAATCAACCATCGTACAACGGCGACCGAATTCTCGTGAACAAGTATTTGTATACGTTCAGCGATCCCAAGCGGTGGGATGTCGTCGTGTTCAAATTCCCCGGCGACGCCAAGGTGAATTACATAAAGCGTCTCGTCGGTTTGCCCGGCGAAGGGCTTAAGATTTATGAAGGCGATGTGTTCACGCGCCCGGCCGATTCGACCAAAGAAGAAGATTACAAAATCGAACGCAAGCCGCCGCAGAAAGTCCTCGCGATGCGGCAGCTTGTGCATGACACCGATCACGACCCGGCGGAACTCGATGCGGCCGGCTGGCCGTTGCGTTGGCATTCGCCCGCGAGAGAAACGGACGTTTGGAAACTCGACAAGAAGATCGCGGGCAACGTCGTGAGGCAGCAATACAATGTCGATGCAAAAGGCGACTCAACTGCCTGGTTGCGATATGAGCACCTTGTGCCAACCTATGATGTGTGGCAACAGGTCATCACCTCCGCCGCCGACAAGACTGCTCAAAGTGCGCTGCCATTCGCGAATGAAGATCGCAGCAAGCTGCGGCGGCTCATCACCGATGCGAACCCATACGACGGACGCCTCGATCGGGCAAGGTTTTCAGGCGATACATTAAAAATCGATCCCACCAAGCTGGGGCTTCATTGGGTGAGTGAATTGATGCTTGAGGCGGATGTTCAAGCTCAATCGGGCGGCGACCTGCTGCTCGACCTAGTCCGCGGTGGAAAACACTTCACATGCACGATCGACGTAAAGACCGGCGAAGCGAAGCTCTCGGCTGCAAACCTAACCGACTACGCTCCGAAGGCGACGACGGCAGTAAAAGCGCCGGGGACGCATCACATTTGCTTCGGGAACGTCGATGACCAGCTGTTGCTATGGGTGGATGGCAAATCGATTGCTTTCGACGGCGGCACCGCATATGACGCCGCCAAAATCTATGGCGATCGCAGCAACATTCTGCCGCAAACAAGTGATACGGATTTAGGCGACTTGGCCCCCGCCGGAATTGGCGCCCGCGATGCCAAACTAGCGGTTACGCGATTGCAAGTGTGGCGCGATTTGTATTACATCGCCGACAGTTGGGAGCGGACTGGCATGGATGGGGTTGTCACCGATTTCCCACATCCCTTTGATCCCGCGCTGCTGAGTATTCCCACAACGCCTTCGATGTGGGACCGTTTGCGCGAGCGGAAATCCGTCGAGTTTAAAACCAACGATGAGCAGCTCTTTGTGATGGGTGACAACAGCGCGGAAAGCTCCGACGCACGGCTGTGGCTGAGCGGCGACCCGCGCGGCAATCATCCGGGCGGTGCGTATATGGATCGCCGGCTGCTAATCGGAAAAGCGCTGTGCGTATATTGGCCCCATTCGTGGAACACAATTCCGGGAACTCCGATTCCTTTCCCGCTGTTCCCGAACGTGGCAGATATGAGATTGGTGAGATGAGTTGGTTGAGAGATGAGTGTTGAGTGTTGAGGGAAAAAAGAAGGTGTCAGATTACTGACTCTCAACATTCGACTCTCAACCCTCGACCAACCAGTCATGGAGGACTTGTAACGTGCCACTTTTAGAAGTTCGCGGATTGGTGAAGTCGTACGGTCGACGGCGCGTGGTGGACGGCGTCGATTTTGACGTCGATCCCGGCGAAATCGTCGGACTGCTCGGACCGAATGGCGCCGGCAAAACGACGACGTTCCGCATGGCGTGCGGCATGATCGATCCCGATGCCGGCAAGGTTACCCTCGGCGGTGTGGACGTTACGAAATGGCCCATGTTCCGCCGTTCGAAGGAAGGCGGCATGGGATACCTAGCCCAGGAATCGAGCGTCTTTCGCAAGCTCTCGGTGCAAAGCAATTTGCTCGGCGTCATGGAGCTGCTGGGCATGAATCGCAAATTGCGCTCGCAGCGTGCCGAGCAGCTCATGGACCAGTTCGGCATCACGAAGCTCCGCAAGAGCAAGGCAATGTCGCTCTCTGGCGGCGAGCGGCGACGACTCGAAATTGCTCGCGCGCTGGTGTCCGATCCGCAAATCATCTTGCTCGATGAGCCTTTCACCGGCATCGATCCGGTCACGATCGATAGCATTCAAGCCATCATCCGCGACCTGCGCGAGCGTGGTATTTCGATTCTCATCACCGACCATCAGGTGCGCGAAACACTAGAAATAACCGATCGCAGTTATGTAATCCGCGGCGGCCAGGTGCTATGTCACGGCAATCGCAACGAAGTGCTTAACCATCCCGAAGCGCGCAAATACTACTTCGGCGAAGGGATGCAGGTCGGGTTGGGCGGAGCGGCTTAACTATCTTTGAACTGCAACTATTTACGCCCGCTTCGCTCCAGCTTCGCCCGCTTCCACGACAAATGACGCCCGCGTTACTACTGGCGCACCTGGCTTCTGAATATCTGCCACCGTTTGGTAGTCGCTCGTCCACAACTTCGGGGTAATCGTGCAGCGCACGTAACCGCGCTCGCCGTTGTAAAATTTCACGCCGGCGTTCTTGGCCATCAACTCCTTTTCGCGGGTGTGGTGCTCCTGCCCGTTGCCACCGCTTGTGATGCTCGTGCCCACGAACTCGGTGCCAACGATTGGCGCTTCGGATCGCAAGTCATCGGCCCGTAAGTCATTGACCCAATTCGAGTGGTTGTCGCCGGTAAGCACGATCGGATTGGAAACTTTCTTTTCGTACAAGTACTGAACCAGCTTGTTGCGTTCGTAAACGTAGCCCGACCACTCATCCACAGGAAATTTCGGCTCCTTTTCACCGCCCACATTGACGATTGCCATGATGACCTGGTTGGCCAGCACATTCCAAGTACTCGAGGAGCGCCCTAATTGATCTTCGACCCACGCACATTGCCGTGCGCCGAGCATCGATTGCTTGGGCGATGTGCACTCGCCATCGAGCTCGCCACTCTTGTCCCCGTGCGGTTGCGGCGAACGGTATTGGCGACCATCGAGCACGAGAAAATTCGCCAACTTTCCGAACGCGAGCGGCCGGTACAGCTGCATCTTCGGTCCGCGCGGCAACGACGTGTGCCGCAGCGGCATCATCTCATAATAGGCCTGGTAAGCGCCTGCGCGGCGGATAAGAAACTTCGCAGGATCAAGTGTTTCCTTCAGCGACCGATCATTTGCGTAGTCGTTCGCAACTTCGTGGTCATCCCACGTCACGACCCATGGACAGCGCCGATGAATCGCCTGCAACAATGGATCGGTTTTGTATTGTGCGTGGCGAATGCGATAGTCATCGAGCGTTAGGCAAGTTTTGCCGACGTGCTTGCGAACCGCATCACCGTGTCCGCCGTGCTCGTAAATGTAGTCACCCAAATGAAACACCAAGTCGAGTTCGTCCTTCGCCATGTGTTCGTATGCGGTGTACAAACCCGATTCATAGTGCTGGCACGAAGCAAACGCCATTCGCAACTCGTCGGGCGTGGCATCGTCCGCGGGCATCGTGCGCGTACGTGCGATCTTGGTTTCCGCGTCGCCGCAACGAAAGCGATACCAATACCAACGATCGGGCTCGAGGCGATCGACTTCGACATGCACCGAATGCGCGAGCTGCGGCGTGGCAACGGCCTTGCCATGCTGTACCACGTGACGCATCGCCTCGTCTTCGGCAACTTCCCACGTGACTCCCACGTTGTGCGGATCCATGCCACCGTCGGGAACCAGCGGCTGCGGCGCAAGACGCGTCCACAGCACGACGCCGTTCGACGTCGGATCACCAGACGCAACACCAAGCGAAAAAGGATCGTTCGGCAGCTTCGGCTTATGCGTCTTCGCCTCGGCCAATTGGCCAAACAGCGGGATTGAAGCGAGACTGGCTGAGTAGGCAAGAAACAATCGCCGCGATACGCCGCCTTCGTGGCGGACGGCTGCTTCCAATTCGGATAGATCCAACACGTCAGATGCCCCTATTCCCCCCTGAGTCAAATCGCCGAAGTGAAGCGACCCAGCCAGATCGTCTCCACACCGACCGATTGTAAACCGAGCCAGCATTCCCTGTAAAACGCCGCAGCGCGAGCATAAACCACTGGAATTTCGCTGATATTGCTGACTTCGGCCTCGATTGCTACGATCCCCGACCCGATTGCAGCGGCCCGCATTCGCGTTGGAGTGGGCCCGAGAGAGTGAACGGCCACGTCGCAGAAAGCACATCATGCAGAAACAATCGACCACGCTGGGCCACCTTGCGGAATTAGTTGGCGGCCGAGTGCAAGGCGACCCCCAATTGTCGATTTTTGGCGCAGCGGTGTTGAGTGAAGCAGGGGATGGCGAAATCACATTTGTCGACAATCCAGAACGATTCAAAACACTGCAATCAACCACTGCGGTCGCCGTCGTGATTGCGGAAAAGATTGCCGCCGAGATGAATGCAACCTGCGCTGCGACAGCGTGCAAAAACTCAATCGTTGTTGCGGATGTTCACGCGGCGTTCAGCAAAATTGTTACGCACTTTCGACCGCAGGGTGAGCGCATTGCAATCGGCATCAGTCCTCAGGCGTTCATTAGCCCCTCGGCACGCTGCGGCAAAAACGTAAACATTCATGCCGGTGTAACCATCGGCGACGACTGCCTCATCGGTGAAGGAACAACCATTTTGCCCGGTGCGCAAATTTCAGCCGGCTGCGAGATCGGCCGCGACGTGATGATCGGCCCCGGCGTGGTGTTGTACGAAAACACGCTCGTCGGCGATCGAACGATCATCAACGGCAATGCGACCGTCGGCGCTTACGGATTCGGTTACACACATGTCAATGGAAAGCATGTCCTTTCCGCCCAACTCGGTTACGTGCGAATCGGATCCGATGTCGAAATCGGCGCCGGCACAACGATTGATCGCGGCACCTACGGCGCGACCTCGATTGGCGATGGCACCAAGATCGACAACCAGGTCCAAATCGCTCACAACTGCCGCATCGGCAAGCACAATTTGATTTGTGCTCAGGTCGGCATCGCCGGCAGCACGAGCACGGGCGATTACGTCGTGATGGGCGGCCAGGCTGGCCTTCGGGACCATGTTCACATCGGCACCGGTGCACGCCTCAGTGCGATGGCCGGAATCACCAACAATGTGCCGGACGGAGTTGTAATGCTCGGGATTCCAGCGACGCCCGAGCGCGAGCAAAAGCTAAAATTGGCCGCTGTCGCCAAGTTGCCTGAAATGCGACAAGAATTCAAAGCGCTTCGTCGCGCGGTCGCCGACTTGCAGAAAGCGGCGGGTATTACGCCGGCAACACGCGAATCGGAAAAAGCTGCATGAGCAACCAGAAGCGAATCGGGTTACTCGCCGCCTGGGGTCGTTACCCCGTAATTGTCGCGGAAGAGCTGCGCCGCCAAAACTATCACGTGAGCTGCATCGGCGTCGCCGACCTGGCAGACCCAGTGCTGCGCGAAATCTGCAACGACTTTCGCTGGATCGGTTGGTGCGGATTGGGCCGCGCGATTCGCTTCTTTCAAGGCTGCGATATCCAACAGGCAACGATGGCGGGCAAGTTTCCGAAAGCGCTCATCTACCAACCTCGCGTATGGATGCGGCACATTCCCGACTGGAAGTTTCTGAAGACCTTCTACCGCTACCTCATCACCCACACACGCGACAACAAAGACGACACCTTGCTCGGCGCGTTGTCCGACGCCTTTGCCGCCGATGGCATCACGTTTTACCCCGCAACCGATTTCGCGCCAGAGCTCCTCGTGAAGCCGGGCCAGGTTGCCGGCAAGCCTCCGACCGAAGGCCAACGTGCCGACATCGATTTCGGTTGGGACATCGCCAAACTGATGGGCGGGCTCGATATTGGCCAAAGCATTTGCGTGAAGAATCGTGGCGTGTTGGCAGTCGAGGCCGTCGAGGGCACCGACGCGTGCATTCTGCGAGCAGGCGACCTTTGCAAGAAACGCGATTTCACGGTCGTTAAAGTCGCAAAGCCGCAACAGGACATGCGATTCGATGTGCCGACCGTAGGTGTGCGAACACTTCGCACGATGTCTGCCGCAGGCGCAAATGTACTGGCGATTGAGGGCAATCGCACGATCTTGCTCGATGAAGACGAGTTCCGCATGTACGCCGTCCAGCATAATATCTCGGTAATCGCGCTCGATTCGCGAACCATTTCCGAAGCAGCCGCGTAGACAACCGTTGGCACTTGGCAGCGGAATCCTGCTCTATAAAAGCCGAGTGCTTTCGGCGTCTTCTCAAGCTGTTAGAACACTCAGGCGCTGGCGAAAATCAATGAATCGGTCCGACGAAATCGTGTATTCGGGCCGATCGTCGTTTTGGTCGCGACTGTTCGCTGCAACGATGTGGCTTGGCGTACTCGGCCTGTCCACCCTTGCGCTGCTTCGGATTTTTTATCACGACGGTCGCCATCCGCTGATTTGGTTCAATGCGTTTACGCTGTATTTATATTTACCGGCGTACGCAACTTTAGCGATTGCAGCCTATCAACGCCGCTGGCCACTGGCAGCCGTCAGCGCAGCGATTATCGGCTGTCACCTGGGGTGGATCGCGCCCGACTTCCGCCGCGATACTCGATTCGACGCCATCACTGCGCATGTCGCCCACGATTCGTCAACTCTGAAAAGCGTGCGTATCTTTTTTGCTAATGTGCGCGTTCGGAATCCTGAACTCGACGCCTTCGTGCGCGAAATCGATCGGGTAAATCCCGACATCATCATATTCGTCGAATATTCACTACCATGGCGACAAGCGCTTCGCGACTCGCCACTTAGTGTGAGGTATCCCTATGGCAACGGTATGAGTGTATGGCATTTGAATGATATCGCGATGTTTTCGAGATTACCCCTCTTGAGCGAAAAAGATGAAGCGGTTGCCGAACGCATCGTGCGATCGGCCGACGTTCAACTCGGCGATCAAACATTGCACCTCATCGGCCTGCATGCGCCTCGCCCCATGAACTTTCATGAAAACGATTACGATGCCTATTGGGAACGCGCGGTAGAGCTTATTACATCTGCACCGCATCCGCTCGTCGTCGTGGGTGATTGCAACGCAACACAATATTCAGTCGTGTACGAACGGCTGAAACAGAGTGGATTGCGAAGTGCCCATGAAGATCGCGGCCGCGGCTATGCCACCAGTTGGCCTAACGGCACGCTGCCCCTGCCGCCCATTCGCATCGACCAGGCTTTCCTATCGCCTGAGGTCATCTGCTCGAGTATTACCGAGGGCGAGGGGCCGGGCTCTGATCACAAACCGCTAATTCTCGATGTCCAAATTGGTGAGACGAGGTAATTCAAGCAGATTGAGGCAGCATTGCGACCGTGACCGTCGCAAGGACTGTCTAGGTGAAGTCGTGGTGGGCGACTCGTTATCACCCCCATTTCAAGCCGTGCCGAATATCACGCCATAACTCGTATTAGCATAAAGGTTTGCGATTAACGATCCATTTATTCACCCGAACCGGCATACCCGGCATAACGCCGCAAGGAACCCGCAGCTTTCCTGTCTTTTGGAACCCAATTTATTGAGCTATTCCGAAGAGTGGCTACAATGAGGGAGTATCGATCCGGTCGCCGTGACGTGACTCGGCCGGTTTGATGTACCAATTTTTGAAGCACCCTGGGATGGGACGCTCGTGAGACGACCAGATTCGAACCTCTAACTTGGAACATTATCTCACCGTGTCGCGTAGGGATTTTTCGGTGACGTAGAGGTTTGAATGCGAATGATTCGGCGATGAGGCTCGTCGAAGTGATTGCTCAGAGAAGAAATGGCCTACACAACAGTTGCCCCCTCAATTGAGTCTTTGCTCCAGCTTCCGCCGGAAGCTGCTGAGAGCTGGGTGCTCGGATCCAATCCGAAAGTAAATCGCATTGCGCGCATGTGGAACGCGCCGCCGATGTCGAATGCACTGTTCTCGTAAGTGGCGAGACAGGTACCGGCAAAGAGTTATGGGCGCGGTTGCTACACCGCTTAGGCCCCCGCCGCGATAAGCCGTTTGTACCGGTGAATTGTGCTGCGCTAACGGCCACGCTGGCGGAAAGCCAATTGTTCGGCCACGAAAAGGGCGCGTTCACCGGCGCTGCCGGCCAAAGCCTTGGCGTATTTCGCGCGGCCGAAGGCGGCGTTGTGTTTTTAGACGAAGTCGGTGAGATGCCGCTCGAGTTGCAGCCGAAGTTGCTGCGCGTTTTGCAGGAACACGAGGTTACGCCGGTCGGTGCCTCGATGCCCGTCAGTTTGAACGTACAAGTCGTCGCCGCCACGAATCGCGATCTCGAGCTCGAAGTTGCGGAAGGACGGTTCCGAGAGGATTTGTACTATCGCTTGAACATGGTCGAGTTTCAGGTACCGCCGCTGCGCAGCCGGATCGATGACATCCCGCATTTCGTCGACTTTTTCTCGCGGAAATTCGCGGCTCGCTACGAACGCCCGTTGTGGCGGCCGGATAGTGAAACCCTGAGGCAATTCTGTGAATACCGCTGGCCCGGCAACATTCGGCAGTTGGCAAATGTCATCGAGCAAGCGTACGTGCTCGATTGCGAACCGCGGCTGCCCGAGCGACCAAACACGCAGCGAAGCACAGAAGCATCACTCCCATTCATGGACCTTTCACAGCTTCGACGCATGGCCGTGCAACAAGCGCTTCGAGCCACGCAAGGCCACAAGAGTCGAGCCGCTCGTCTGTTGGGTGTACATCCCAACACGATGACTCGACTGCTCGCCCAGCTTCGAGATGAAGATCTTGCCGACTCCGCCGAATAACATTTCGGCGAGTTAATGCCGCACTTGCGGCACCCAATCTATTCCGTCTTTCGCTGCATTGCTTCTCGTGCTTTGATTCGTAACTCGTCGCTGGTCCAGCCGTGTCGATCGGCTTCCAGCAGCAAAGGTTTTTGTAAATCGAGCGGTAACCTCGCTACAGCCGCATGAGCCGACCAAGATAAGCTGGCAACGCGATTGTCGATTGGGACTCGGCGCGCAACCGAGGCATAGCGATTCAACATTTCGGCAGAAACGACACCTTCACAAATTTGCGAGAACGACTCTCCAAATCGATCTTCGCCCGCGTTGAGCAGGTCGCCGATCCACCACGGGCCCGCGCGTTGGCACCACAATGCAAATTGCAAGGGCCCTTTCCAGTCGGCGACCTCCGGCTTACCAGAAATCCGAATGCCGACAGAAGTGAAATGAAAAGGTCCAACGGATATTTTCGGAGGCGTAATGGCCATGCTGATAGAGTCGAGAGCCCGCTGCCACGAGTCAAGAGCCACGCAATGAAGAACAAACGACGCCGCATAAGTCAGTTCGCCGAGCCTTCACTCGCGTTGTGACCGCATCGCTTGCCGTATAGGATTGAAACTGTATGGGTCAATCGCCAGCATCACTGAATCCGTGGGGGCAATTCCCGCAGACTAGGTTGCGGCGGCTACGACGTTACGATTGGTCCCGCCGCTTGGCTGCAGAAAACTCGCTAACGGCAAACGACCTTATCCTGCCACTTTTCGTGCATGAAGGCGACAATCGCCGCGAGCCGATCGCTTCGATGCCCGGCGTAGATCGCCTTTCGATTGACCTCCTCACCGAAACGGTCGGCCAAGCCGCGGGCTTAGGAATTCCGGCTGTAGCACTCTTCCCAGCGACCGATCCGGCCAAGAAAACGGCCGATGCGGCCGAGGCTACAAATCCAAAAAACCTCGTCTGCCAGGCGGTTTCCGCGATAAAGCAGGCCTACGGAGACTCGATTGGCGTCATGTGCGATGTCGCCCTCGACCCCTACACCAGCCACGGCCACGACGGGCTGCTACGCGATGGCTACATCGTCAACGACGAAACGATCGACGTTCTGTGCCAACAAGCGGTCGTTCAAGCCCAGGCCGGCTGCGACATCATTGCCCCATCCGACATGATGGACGGCCGAATCGGCCGAATCCGCCAGGCCTTGGACGAGGCCGGATTCGAACGCGTCGCCATCATGGCCTACGCCGCCAAATACGCGTCGGCATTCTACGGACCGTTTCGCGATGCCGTCGGCTCGGCCACGAATCTCGCCGGTGGCGATAAGCGCACTTATCAAATGAATCCCGCAAATTCAGACGAAGCAATCCGCGAAGTCGCCCTCGATATTGCCGAAGGCGCCGATATGGTGATGATAAAACCCGGGATGCCGTACCTGGACATCGTCCGCCGAGTGAAAGACACATTCGCCGTCCCGACTTTCGCATATCAGGTGAGTGGCGAATACGCGATGCTGTGCGCCGCTAGCCAAAACGGTTGGCTAGACCGCGATAAAACAATCCTGGAAAGCATGTTCGCTTTCAAGCGTGCGGGGGCCGACGGCATCCTCACCTACTTTGCGATCGCAGCCGCGCAACTTTTATCGCGGTAACTCCTCTTCACGATTCGATCGCGAATCACTAATCTTCACCGCCGAAACGTGCGGCGCAACTCTTTGGCTATTTTTGGCCCCGCGTCGTCACATCCAGCGTAACTGTCACCCCATAACAGTGACGATTCACCGGACTTGTGATTAATGACCGTAAACAGTTCCCTCGACACGACTTGCGACTCTTCCAAAGGGAATGTCTCACCGATGTTGTGAGCACCAAACGGCTGGCCCTTCCGCCCGAAATAAATTCCGTCTGCTGCAAGTGCTGTTCTAACTTCGCCTTACGATCCCGCACGTCAAATCTTCGCACTCGCGGCACGCTAATCGCTTTAGGTAACGCCGGATCAGAGTGCGAACGCACAGGGCGATTCGCGAAGATCGAGATCCAATAGGCAACGTTCTCGTGAGTTTTTCGGAAGGACTCGGGAAAGGAACTGCTTCAATGAGCCATAAACAACAATACGAAGCGAACGATCTGGACTACGGGACAGAAAGTTTTCGGACGGACCGGAGTGATTCGTCGCAACGTCGTCGGCCACCAATGGACCGCCGTCGCGGCAAGACTCCGCAATCGTTCAACGGGATTCATCGGCGACGACGTCGCAAGATGGCTTGGTAGCGCACAAGGAAACTTGGTTGCGCATTTGCTCATGCGCGTGCGTCGCTAATTTTGTGCGTCGAACCTGTTAGGTCGATGCTTTCGCGACTGGCGTGAGCGAAAGAGCAGGGAAAAGGGCGACTCGCGGCTGTGCTGTGGCTTGGAACACCCAGCGACAACGGCGAGTTGGCAGGTAAGTGGAGACGCTACATGCGGGCAGCAGATGATTTACCGCTGAGAGTTTGTCGTGCGCCGGGATGGCCGTGGTGGCGCGAGGCGGGAAGAAAGTTTGATGGGCCATTTAGATGAGTGAATTGCAACGGAGCGCGCCGGCAGTGCTGGTGTCTCCCGAGATAGGCGTTCCCGCAAAGCGCCAATCCGCGATTGGATTGCACACGTGCTTGGTCGTGTCTACATCGGCACGCCGTGCACAGTTGTGGGTCCGGGCGGCGCACGACGAGCAGTGGGCAACAATCGTTTGCACGACGGCAGATGATGCGAACCGGCAGTCGATCAGGTATCGAATCGATTTGGCACTAATCGATTTGCAATCGGCATCCGAACAAATTGAAACACGACTTCGAGGATTAGTGGAACAGTTGGCGGCTCGCAAAGTTTCTTTGCTGGCAGTTTGCGGGAAGCCAGACGACACGCTGGGCGAGGTGTGGTCTCGGCAGTTGGGGGTGTGGATGTACTTGCCCGGGGTAGACGGACAAAGCGACATCGCACTGCTATGTGGGGAAGCCAGAAACATTTTGAAGAAGCTGGGTGAACCCTCAGCTTTCTTGGCCAGGTAAAAGCGATCGCGAGCGAGCGAATTTTAGTGGAACGTAGGGCGACGAGAATTATCGAAAGGTTGCACAACTAATGACGCCTTCAACGCGATTCGAATTGGACGATATAGAAGGTAACGATGCGGCTGGTTCGCAACGTGGTTCGGCCCCCGAACTGTCGAATCGCCGAGTGCGAAGCGCACACGTGAGAAAGCAGGCACGTCGCAACCGTTCGAACGATGTCGCCAAACGTGGCATGCACCAAAGACGAAACAAACGAACGTCGTGGTAGTCGTCGCAGACGAATACTATCGGCGCAACGTGAATCACAGAACTTTGACATAACTCATTACTTTTTTTGATCCGACACGTCGCTTTGCCCCGTAGGCGAGCGGCAAGGAATGTTGCTTTACCAATTTGATAAGAGCGGCGCTGTCGGCAGAAACGCGGCGGCCAAGAAAACACGCCATTTTACAGGAACCCCAATGATGCGACTGCAACGTATGAGCTATCTGCGACCGATTGCTGCGCTTGCGCTATTTGTGACTTCGATATCGATCGCGACGCCGAGCCGTGCTGCGCTTATTGATTTAACACCCACGAATGGTGTCAATTCATCGTCCTCAGTGCTGTTATCCGATCTCGTTTCCGGCACAGTCATGGGAGTGACGGTCGGTGATAAGATCTTTACCGGGTTCAACTACTCGTTCCTGGGCGATATGCCGGCGGCGGTCAACGTTCAGGTGCTCGGGTTCAAGGACGCCAGCGGAAACTGGGGCGTCAGCTTCCATGGTGCGTTTTTGGATATGCCCGGTGGCGGCCCATCGGACGCAGCCATTCGCTTTAACGTCGACATTGACCCGACCTTCTTGCAACGCGGATATCGCATTAGCGATGCACACCTGTTCCTGAACGGTTCAGGCGTTGGTTCTGACTCGGTCTTCACTGTCGATGAATCGTTCCTCGAGAACAGCCAAACTTTGCATGCGTTTGTATCGACGTTGGGAAGCGGTGGAACCCAAATGAGTGATTCGACCGTCTTCAATCCAGTAGTTCCGACGTTGCATGTAACGAAGGATATTCTCGCGATTGCCGGTCCAACAGCTTTCTTGCCCGCCCGGGCCACGGTTATCGATCAATCCTTCTCGCAGTCGAGCGATATTCCCGAACCTACGACTGCCTTATTGTCGATGATTGGACTCGTCGCCTCGGTATTTGTATCACGGAAACGAAGTCACTAAACGCTTAGCTTGAAAACAAAACGCGGGAGTCGTCACCGACGACTCCCGCGTTTTTTATTGGTAAAGCTATAGTGGAGTTCTACAACTCCGGAATTTACGCCAACGCCCGACACAACGAGCCGCCGGCAATATTGGGCCTTAATGGTGGGACTAATTGTGAGGCGTCACGTTCGCAGCTGGTAAAACACTTTCCACTGGACGCCGCAAATGGAGCAGGGGATCACCAAACAGGTGATACATCAGCACGTGCTCGCGGCGTTCTGCTGCCAAATCAGCCGGCGCCGGGCTGAGGCCCGCGGCCATCGAATCGAGCGACGTCCGCAGCTGATCGTCTGCCGTTGGCCGCAACGTTTTCTGTTCGGCCAATCGCAGCGAATCACCCAAATGCAAGGGATGCTCGCGAAAGCAAGCTCGCAAAAGCTCGCAGCCAAGCACGGTGTTGCCGTAGGGCATCGTGACCCGCGTAGCCGCGATCACCGCAACCGGCCCTTCTTCGGCCGTTAGCAGCTCTTCCGCCAAACAGTTGTGCGGCGCGTCCATCGCACCCGTGTAGCAAGCGACGAGGACGGCCAGTGGACTATGCCCGCTGCAGCGAAGCTTCGGAACGTCTCCCACCGATAAAATCGATTCGCTACCGGTGGCAGTTGGCACGCGGTCAAGTTCCGTCGGACGACCGTGCCCAAGATATACCCACGCCAAGCTACCCTCGCTCAACTGCTGGCGAGCGCGAGCCGCGAAGCTGATCGCCAGCGCCGCATTCTGCGGCTCGATCATGCCCGGAAAGATGTGCTGGGTAGTGTATTCAGCAGGAACGGTTTGCGAGAGCACTTGCCGCGCTGCCGCCTCGATCAAAGCGTCGGTCACAGCACCAAATCCACCGTTGCCTGAGGCAATATTGAGACGCCGCTCCCACGCACCGTGGGCCGCCTTCTGCTCGTAGTCAAGTGTCTTCCGCAGCACCACTGCCAGCTGCTGCGCGGAGGAGACTGGGATGCGACCAATCGCGAGATCCGGTACGTCATCGCTATCAAGGTCAGCAAACGGTACGTCGGTCGCGATCCAAGGCTCCGATCCCCACTGCACATTGACTTTAGCCGGAATGTAATTTGTCGGCGTCGTCGTCAAAGCACGTTGTCGATCCGGCATCCCAGCGCAAGGCGCATCGCCGATGAGTAACACGTACTTTAACCTTTTGCTCCCATTCGCACTTTGAATTACGGCACGCACGCCGCTCGCCATCGCGGGCGAATCAACTACCTGCAGTTGGTGCCCCTGTGATTCGCGATATGCTTTCCATTCTGCAAGCGCTGGTTGAAACGCCGGCGGGCACACAACCAAAGTGTCGGGACCCGCGAAGGCGGTACCGCAACTCAACGCAAGAACTACCGCCGCCCAATGCCAGGCGGTAACCGCTCGCAGGATCCGATTTAGAGAGTGCGCCATAATTCCCCGCCGGTCGATCACTCGACCCGGCGGGGAATTATGGCAATCTAGCTGTCAGGTTTCAACAGCGAACTTTTGCGGAAAAAGCGGACTTTTTGGTCCGCGTGGCTACCACAGCAGACCGGTGCCCAGCGTCACGCCTTGCACGATCATCCCACCCAATCCCGCTGAAGCAAAGCTATTGGTCGTAATTTCGCCAATCGTTCCGCCAAAGCCGGCGCCACCGGTCGGCTTTCCGTCGATATCCCAATTCTGCATTTCGTACGACGTACGAAAGAAGAACGTCGCCGGAATCTGTGCCAGCGGATAATCAAACTCGGCGCCCGTTTCAATTTCGTAAATATAAAGGCGAGCATCCGCATTATTTCGCCGCACCGTGGCGGCGCCAACCAGCGGAGCGCTAGGCGATGAGGCCACCGCACCATCCGCCCGGCCAAACGAATCAGTGGTGCCGTACAGCGTCGAACCGCGCACCGTAGCAAACGCGTTTAAGTGAGGTCCGTAAATCTGGTGTCGTACAGTACCGCCGTAGGTCACGCCGTTGCCATCAAACGAGCAGCCGTTTTGCAACGTCAGGTTGATGAAGTTACCCGTCGTAAAGACACCAAAACTGAGCAGTTGTTGGTCGGTTTCGAACTCGGCATGCCGGCCACCGACAAACACATCGCCATTGAATCCGCTGTATTCCCACCGACGCACGCCTTCGATGTCGATGAGTGTCGCGGTACAGATATCAGTCGTTTCAAACGTACCGAAGTTGGTGCCGGTCGACGGAATTGCTGGGTTGAGGTCTGGAAAGTGCGCTGGATCATTGTCGCCCAGATGCCAATACCGCGACTGGACTGCCCAATCCTCCGTGAGCTCGCGTCCAACCCAAACCCGACCGGCCGACCCCCAGTTTTCAATGCCGCTATGTTCTAAAAATGCAGCCGTTGAAACGCCCGGAGCGGTCGTGTCGGAGAATGAGGCAGTAATTGTTCCGCCCGTTCGCGATTTGACATGCAGAAAGCTGAATTCCGCTCCGGCATACCAGCAGGCGCCGGGCAGCGGAGTGCAGCAGCATGCGACGTTATCGCAGCCGCACGAATCCCGGTTCAGCATCTCGTCGCAGCTAGAGAGCTTCGGTGCCGATTCCGGCTCCACGTCGCCTTCCGCCCGAACGACACCCGTTAAGCTCAACGAAAGCGCGACCGCCCAAACCCATCCGTTGGTTCGCATATAAACTCCTGTGGGGTCGCTATTAAGTTGCGACCCCGAAGCATGGTGAATCCGTCACCCTTTACCCCCCACCAGGCGCAAGCGCGGTGAGTACTTTGAAATTCGGATTATCCGCTAAGGTCCAGCCAGTTTTCGCTACTGGCGCGGCAGGACCGAAACTTTCATCACGAAAAGTACAATCCGCATAGTTTTCCAAGACGCAAAGCACGCTCGGGAACTATGGAGTTTTACCGCCGGTAAACCACTGCAATACGCGACCCTGGGCGCTGGTAGCGCCGCCTCGCTAAACTAAAGGGAGTAATTCGCGGGCGTAACTCAGTTGGTAGAGTGCTAGCTTCCCAAGCTGGTTGTCGCCGGTTCGAATCCGGTCGCCCGCTCTTTACAATTCAACCGCCGAAACAAGTGTTTTCAGTTACCTGCCGGTGGTCGGCAGTGCGGCATTTTCTGGTGAGCCAAACGGGTACATACCCGCTTGGCGATTTTTCCACTCACCGGGAGGTCGCACATGCCACGTCTTACGCAAGAAGTCCCCAAGTATCGCAAGCACCGGGCCAGCCAGCAGGCCATCGTCGAGATTAACGGCCGACGTCATTATCTCGGCCCCTGGCACTCGAAAGCCAGCCGGATCGAATACGATCGCCTAATTACCGAATGGCTATCGTCGGGCCGCTCTCCAACTTACGGCAAGCCCGAGCACGTCATCACGATCACCGAATTGGCCGTTGCTTATTTGGAATATGCCAAAGGCTACTACGGCGACAACGCCCGTAGCGAATTTACCAACATGCGGGATGCCCTGCGGCCAGTGCGGCGATTGTATGGGCAGCAGCCGGCACGGGAATTCGGACCGCTGCAGCTCAAGGCGGCTCGTGAACAGCTCATCGCCACTGGCAATTCCCGAACGCACATCAACACTAAAATCGGGAAGATCATCCGCGTCTTCCGGTGGGGAGTTTCCGAGGGGCTCCTACCGCCCGATGTGCCGCAGGCATTGGCGATGGTTCCCGGGCTGCGGCGTGGGCACACCACGGCTCCGGAAACCAAGAAAGTGCGGCCGGTTGAGGATACGATGATCGACGCCACACTGCCCCACATGCCGCCGATCGTACGGTCGATGGTCGATTTGCACCGGCTTTGTGGCTGCCGGCCTGGTGAACTGGTTTTGCTGCGGCCGTCCGACGTGGATCCCCGAACCGTCTGCAATCTTGTTGGCGATGATTGGGCTTCTCACGGTCGGGGCTCGGATACGACGCTGACGACGCTGAAATCATCAATGACAAGCCATCGCAACGTTAGCTATGGTTTACTTTGAATTGATACCCACCGCTGGAGAACATCGACCGTGCCCTGGACTCAGATTTACGATCCAACGGGCTCTCCAGTGTTATCCACGATCTTGGCGGCCACCCCGCTGGTCGTACTCCTCGGTACGTTGGGATTGCTAGGATGGTCTGCTCCAAAAGCTGCTGCTTCCGGCCTTGTCACAGCACTTGCCGTGTCCATCGGCGTTTACGGTATGCCGTGGCAGTCTGCAGTTGCAGCGGCGAGTTACGGAGCATGCTTCGGTCTCTTTCCGATTGGCTGGATCGTTCTAGGAGCAGTGTTTCTGTATCTGCTGACGGTCGAATCTGGCCAGTTCGAGATAGTTAAAAGCTCGGTAGTCGCATTGTCTCCCGATCATCGCATCCAAGCGTTGCTCATTGCATTTTGCTTCGGAGCGTTCATAGAAGGGGCCGCTGGGTTCGGGACACCCGTGGCGATTTCAGGAGCCCTGCTGATGGGTGCCGGTTTTCCACCGCTCGAAGCAGCTGGCCTAACGCTGATTGCTAACACGGCACCCGTGGCTTTTGGAGCACTCGGCACACCGATTGTGACGTTGGCAAAGGTTACGGGCCTGCCCGAAATGCAGCTTTCCGCGATGGCGGGTCGACAGCTACCGCTGTTTGCATTTCTCATCCCAGGCTGGCTCGTCGTCACGATGTCAGGCTGGAAAGGCCTACGAGGTGTATGGCCAGCCGTACTGGTAAGCGGCGGCACCTTTGCAGTCGTTCAATTCCTCATTTCAAACTATTTGGGGCCCGCCCTCACGGACGTCGCAGCTGGGTTAACTTCGATGCTCGTCTTGGCACTAATGCTCACCGTGTGGCGACCCCGCGAGCTATGGCAATACGCACGCTCAAGCGATCAAGATGTACCAGTAGAGGAGCATCGAAGACGCTACTCGGCAAAAGAAATCGCTCGGGCCTGGGCACCGTGGTTGATCCTGTCACTCTGCGTTTTTCTTTGGGGACTGCCGCAGTTTCGTACGGTCTTCGATGGAGGCAAGCCGGTTGATGGTCAGCATTGGTTTGAGCGACCAAACATCTTGTCCGGAATCAGCGAGCGAAAATGGAAGGTGCCCTTCTTAGATCAGCAGATCAAGCCGGACGTCAGCGTCATCGGCGGCGAAGGCATTCCCAAACCGGCCGAGTTCCGTTTCAACTGGCTCAGTGCGGCGGGAACAGGGATCTTCGTTGCCGCAATCCTGTCGGCGTTCTGGATGGGCACGACCCCGTACCGATTTGGTCGATTGTTTCTGCTGACGATCTATCGACTGCGATGGTCCCTAATCACGATCGCCTGCATGCTGGCGATTGCCTATGTCACCCAGTACAGCGGCAGTGATGTGACGCTTGGGCTCGCATTCACTCGCACGGGCCGCCTGTATCCCTTCTTCGCCGCCATGCTGGGCTGGCTGGGCGTGGCACTCACAGGCAGCGATACGTCCAGCAATGCGTTATTCGGCAATCTGCAGCGGATTCGGGACGCGGCACCGGATGAAGCGATCGTGGGACCAGCCACTGCCACGGTCGACTTCAAGTTTCTTGACGGCTGCTTCCAGGCTGGGCTCCTCCAATGGTGGGATGCCGTGACGGTGCATCCCTATCGCCGGCAAAAGCCCGAAAGCGTTGCGGCGGATTACAAACAGTTGCGGCAGCTGATCGCGAAGTACGCACCACCGGGCAAATCAATTCCGATCCTCGCCGGTGAGTGGGGATATTCAAGTGCGTGGAAAGACTTCGATGACGCGAAGCAGGGCCAACTGCTGGCTCGGCAATGGCTAATAAATCTCGCGGAGCATATTCCTTTATCGATTTGGTATGACTGGCATGACGATGGAACGGATCCCCATGAAGGTGAGCATCACTTCGGGACAGTCGCCAATCAATACCGGCCGGGTGGAGCACCGGTATATGCACCGAAGCCTGCCTACCTGGCTGCCAAGACTCTTACTTCTACGCTGGCTGGGTTTCGACTTGAAAAACGGCTCGACCTGCAGAATCCGGACGATTACGCTCTCGTCTTTCGCAAGCAGGGCCAGCACCGGATAGCCGTTTGGACAACCTCAGCGACTCCGCATTCGGTGAAGATCCCTTCGGCCGCCAGCAAAGTTGACGTCGTGACGCATACGGGTGAGCGGCTGAAGCCAGTGACGAATGCTAGTGGGAAATCTGTCGAAGTGATTTTAAGCGACGGGCCGCAATACTTAATTATCGATGGTGAAGACGCAGTCTTAAATGCGGCAGCTGCCGTCTCGAAATAGAAACGCCGGCCCGTATCTGACAGATGCTTTAAGATGATGTCCTCGTTATCCGCTCGCAGCTGCTTTCTTCTTCGCCATTCGTCCTGTCCCCAGCGCTTATAGTTGATTAGATCGAACCGGTTTCATATTTAGGTACTTGCGAATACCCTCCGCATAACCCTCCATGACAGACTCTATCCCGTTCTCGTTACGGAAGTTAAACAGGTGCCCGCAGCCACAATCGGTAAATATCTTCACTAATTTGGGGTCAGTTGCAACATCGGAAAACACGAAGGTCTTGAACTCGTCCAATCCCTGCAACTCCTTGTCAGCCCGAGCCAGCCGCAGCCGTTTCCACAACAGCTCGCCTTCTGGCGTGCCATCCATGGTAAGAAACAGGAATGACTCCACTAAGATGATTCCCTCAATCTTGCGGACGACTAGGTAGCCTAGCTTCCATTGTCTTATTTTAAATTCCACCAGCAGGGTGCCATCGACGCGACGGTGGATAACTGCCCGACGCATCGAACTGACTAAGATGTGCTGCAAGAAGCCCTTGACGTTGAGGCCAGAAAAAGCGTTTAGCAGCCGTTGATAAACTCGTTCAATCGCATGCCGCTGAACAAACACCGGATACGTGGCGTCACCATTCTCGCCCAATAGATCAGCCGTCCACTCGATCCATTCAATTTGGCAATCGTCATAACTATAAAAAGGAATTCCGCAACGAAAGGCCGTACGGGGCTTACCGTCTTTAGTGACCAGTCGTTTCTCGGGTTCCGTGCGATGGACTACAAATCTTACGATCCACTTTCCTCGATCGGGAAAGTGCGTGACGGGATTGGTGGTGTAAATGTAGCCGTCTGCTTGACTGAATACCATCAATACTGGCTGAAGTTGGCCGTGGCACAGCTGCTCGACTGCACCGCACATAGTTACAGAATCAGTCAGCACAGCGAGCTGCCCAATCTTCTGGCTGAGGGCAGCAGATGGACTGACTTGTGATTCGCGGACTAGCACCTTGAGAACCGGCAAAACATGAGCGAGGTATATCGCCACCGAATAGTCACTGCCGAGCAAGGGACAATTAAATGTTGCGTCGTTTGCGGCCTTAACCAACTCATCAATTAGTTCATTAACTGTTTCATTTGGCGGAATGTTGTCGCCACTGAGAAACTCGATGGCATGGATCGGGGTCTTGAGGACCTTCGCTCTTAGTTCACCGCGAACGGTATTCCAGATGCCAAGTTGCTCCAGGATGGAGCGAATGCAGCATTCACGCTCCCGCCTCTTCGCTTTGTCTCGTGCTGCTCGTCGATCTTTTTTCACGAAATCATGTTCCTCCGCATCAGCCACCAGGATCTGATACTACCCGATTGCTCGTGCAAACACTAAACAACTGGATTCTGGCCCTATATGGCGGCAGTGTCGGGTATTTACGACGGGTTGCCGAAAAGTAAGGTGGGTCGCCCGACGAGTCGGCAGTCCGTGAACAGTCCGGCGGCGGAGCTCAATCGCAGCACACTGCTGCGAAGTCGGCGGCTATTGCCTAGCACAGCCGGCTATAAAGCTTGTCCTTACAGCTCCAACATCCGTCGAAGAACTCGACGTAAACGTCTCGGTATTGAAGTCGCCGACAATGGACCGCGAGGCGTGCACCCGTTGGGAACGATTCGGAGATCTCGTGTACGAGCGGAATGGCTCAACCGCCAGCTACGAGACTCGGTGGCCCTAGTTTGGACTTCCAATGCTTTTGTGTCGCCGCCACCGAGCTGCAGTTTTTGATACTGCACCAGCAGTCGCCAAATAGAAAAGCCCGCCATCCCAGGCGGGCTTTTTAATATGAAGAAGGCCATCGAGAGCCATCGGGGGTATGACTGTGCTCGGCCTCTGAATGATATTTCGTCCGGCCTTCGCCCTCACTTAAATCTGCTCTGGAACCTCATTCGCACCCGGCCGGTATAAGACACTACAGGCATTCAACTCGCAGAAAGTTGATCGGCCGTGCGGATTTTTAGGGCCCTGGGGACGCTGGCCAGCGTGGTGGTACGCGGTTCCGCGACCATTAAAATGACTCGGTAGGACGACGAATTCGTTCGCAAAACGATCTCAATTCGTGGTCTGGAAGGGGTCCTGGAGCCATCAATTGTGTAACTGCCGAGACAGTTTTGGCCGGCTGAATTGCATCGCAGAGCGTTGCACGCGTCTCATTTAGTCGTGCTATTAACGGCCTCGCCTAACTCCTGGACAGCCTGTGTGCCACCTAGCAGCTCACATTTAGTACACGCTCATGTACGCAAACGGCCACATGATCCGACGACGCCGGGTCGTCTGGATGGGTACGTGAGGAGGCAATTGCTATCCCAAAAGTACACCCAGGGTGGTACCCCAGGCTCGACCGGCGATAAGCCACGCGTCACGGGCACCACTGGCACGGTAGCAACGATTTAACGGGCGCCAACGGGAAGCTCGGTGGATGGCCGAATTCGCACCTCGCCGACAGGCAAAACGTACGCCTGAACGTTCAGTGTAAATGCCAAACAGGTAAACTACCTGTTTGGGTAACGGCCCTCTCGAACAAGTGCCGCAATTACCGCGATTATTTGCGATGGATTGCAATGCTCCTGCAGGCGATTACAATTCGCAGAAGCACCGAGAAATGCCGAAGAAAACGACTAAGTGTACGGTTGAACAGTTAAAATTCCCAAGCTGGATGTCGCCGGTTCGAGTCCGGTCGCCCGCTCTCTCGATCACGCTTGAACGCTTGGTATTTTTGAGACGACATTTTACACAACGTAGCGAGCCTATGATTCTCGGACAAACCCTTCGTCTACTGCGCAGGCCTATTCTCAAGGCGTCCACGGTCTTCGCGATTCTTCTGGTTCTTGCTTCACTCAGCACAGGCTGTAATTCCCCGCGGATGGTCACCGGGCCTGCGATCAACGCATCCACGGCCGGAAAGCAAGCAATCGAGACTTACGACAAAAATGGCGACGGGATGATATCGGGCAGCGAATTAGACGCCGTGCCCGCGCTAAAAGAGGCATTGCCACGACTCGATTCGAACGGCGACAAGGAAGCAAGCGCCGATGAAATCGCAGCCCGCGTGAATTCCTGGAAAGACATGCACGTCGGACTCGCTTCGATTCGTTGCCATGTCACATTGGATGGGGAGCCGCTCGCCGGGGCAATCGTAACATTCGAACCGGAGCCGTTCCTTGGCACAGAGATAAAAACAGCGGTCGGAACAACGAACCCATTCGGCGATGCGGCGCCAACCATACCGAAGGAACAAAGGCCCGATCCCAAACTACCCGGTGGAATTCACCTTGGGTTGTACAAAGTACGGATCTCTAAGGTCGTGAATGGCAAGGAGACGATCCCCGCGCAGTACAACACAGAAACGATTTTGGGGCAGGAAGTGGCGAACGATGATCCAGCCGTTAAGGGCATGAACATGCCATTTGCGCTGAAGACGCGTTAACAAACGGCCTTTTGATTCGCGCTGAGCCGCTACGGGAGTTCTGCAACTCCGCCATCATTGCGAACCGCCAAATTGTGATGTGTATCAGGATCGATGTCGTACGATATCGAATGGACTGATCCATCGCACATGGCCATATTCATTGAGCCCGCGTGAGCACTCCCGAACGCGAAATCGTTTGGGAATACAACGCCACCGATATCCTGCCTCGGCAGCAAGTCGTCCTTAGAATAGGCGCTATTAGTTCCCCAAACCACGCGGTGGTTGTCCCATTCGTAGCCGGCGTAAGGGCCTTGGTCATCGCCATATCCCTTATTTGTCGCTTCCGACGTTTCGTACAGCTCTGGAGAAAGGAATTTCTCGCCAATCAAATACGTGTTACTAGTGCCATCGGTAATTTGGGAGAGCTTTGATTCGCTGCGATAGTACATGACCCCGGTCTGGCAATAATGTTGCGTTACCCCAGTTCGAGGATTGGTTGTGCACGTCGTATCGGTCCAAGCCGTGGAGTCGATTGTCGCGTACACCGCTCCACTGCCCGGTTGCATTAGGTCGCCATGAAACCCGTCGCCCGCGCTTACAATCGCGTCACCAGAATTTGCCGCGTAATCCGCTTTTGCCGTCGAGCAGTGGCGGCGACAGGACTGGCCGCGTGTCAAAAAAAAGCCCTTCGACGTGGCGCCAGCATTATTTTTATCGATGAAACCGGCTTTCAACTTCAGCCCGTGAATCGCCGCACCTGGGCCCCGCGCGGCGAAACGCCCGTGCAGCGGGCCTGGGACCGGTACGATCGGCTGAGCGTGATCGGCGCGGTCGCGCTCTCGCCCACCCGGCGTCACATCAGTACGCCGTTTCAGATTCACGAGAGCAACATTCACACAGACGAAGTCGTCGACTTCGTGAAGCAGCTTCGCCGTCAATGGCGGCAGCCCTTGATCATCTGTTGGGATCGCTGGCCCGTGCATCGCTCGGCCGCCAAGCGGCTCGCCGCCTCGCGCCTCAAGAATATCGACATCGAGTGGCTGCCCGCCTACGCCCCGGAGTTGAACCCGGTCGAACCGCGATGGGGCCACACGAAGCATGGCGACTTGGCCAACTTCGTCGCCAACGATACCTCCCATTTGAAACGCAACGTCCGCTCGTCGCTCAGAAAGCAACACACTGACCATCAATTAAAATTGTCCTTCTTTAAATCCGCAAAACTCAAATTATGACTGGGAACATTGGCCGTGCAGCCGTCAATAGGATGGAGACATTCGCGGTGATCCAACTGGGCGCCTGCCCCGCGTGAGGATATAGCTTAACCGCGCGACGCGAAGGGCAGATAAAAATCGACACGGGCGTCTGATGCAGCGAAATCGACGCCGCGGTGTAGGCGGCCGTTCCATAGGTTTGCCCCTTGCCGAGATCGCGGAGCGCCTGCTCTTCGATATAGGCGAGAATATTGTAATACCATCCGCCCGGTTGCTTACCGCCATAGCCGCGATTTGGATCGGCCCACCAAAAGTCGCTCCAGCCGCCCGAAGGCAAAAACTTTTGGGTTTGCTCGTGAAGCAGGCAGCCGAGTGCAAGTTGCTTCAAATTGTTTTTGCACTGATTACGCCGGGCAGCTTCGCGAGCCGCCTGAACCGCTGGCAACAGCAGCGCGACAAGAATGCCAATTATCGCAATGACTACAAGCAACTCGACCAGCGTGAAACCTACTCGAGTTCTGGTATTTTCTTTGCGAATGTCGTCAAGTTGCATTTGGAAGTCTCGTTTATCCGCCAGGGGAAAGATAGTCGAACCGCACGCGCCTGGTCCTATCTACTATCTTACAGCCATTTGCGAGACGGCCCACCTACGACTACGGCCGTCGCTTCCGCATCCCGGCCCCCCCATTTGCTTGCTCGGACTGCCCGATTTTGCTCTGCCTGCTGGCTCAATGCGCACCGAGGTACGCCTTTCGCACCTCGTCACTCGCCGCAAGCTCGGTGGCCGGCCCTTCCATGCGAATTTTGCCGACTTCGATCACATAGGCACGATGAGCAACCTGCAAAGCCATATTGGCGTTTTGTTCGACCAACAGAATCGTCGTACCGGCCTGGTTAATCTCGCGAATGACCTGAAAGATGATCCGCACGAGCTGCGGCGCAAGACCCAACGAGGGTTCATCCAGCATCAGCAGTTTTGGCCGCGCCACGAGCGCTCGAGCAATGGCCAACATTTGCTGCTCGCCACCCGAGAGCGTCCCCGCCTGTTGGGCAAGCCGTTCTCGCACGCGAGGAAAAAGCTCGAGCGCCCGCTCACGATCCACACGAATGGCAGCTCGATCCTTTCGCAGAAAGGCGCCGAGTTCAAGATTTTCGGCCACCGTCAGATTCGCAAAGATTTCGCGTCCCTCGGGCACTTGCACCAGTCCGGCCTTCACGATTTTGTGGGGTTGAAGACCTTGAATCTCTTCACCATCAAATCGAATCGTACCGGCCTTCGGTTGCAACAACGCGGAAATAGTTCGCAGTGTTGTCGATTTGCCGGCTCCGTTCGCGCCGATAAGCGTCACGACTTCGCCCTGCTCGACGCGCAAGGAGACGCCGCGCAGAGCTTCAATCGCTCCATAAAACACGCGCAAATCTTTGACTTCGAGAAGCGACATACGTTACGTCGTTTTTTCCTCGCCACCCAAATAAGCAGCGATGACTTTCGGATCGTTCTGCACCTGTTGTGGCGTTCCATGACTAATGATGACCCCATGGTCGAGCACGGTGATCTGTTCGCAGATGTCCATCACGAGGCCCATGTCATGTTCGATGAGCAAGATCGCGACGTTGAATCGATCGCGAATCTCGCGAATCGACTGGGCGAGTTCAACTTTCTCTTGCGAATTCAACCCCGCGGCCGGTTCATCGAGCAGAAGCACCTTGGGTTCCGCCGCGAGGGCGCGAATGATTTCCAAATGACGCTGCCGGCCGTAACTCAAACAGTCGGCCGGCTCGTATGCGCGGCTTTGCAAACCGAACAGATCGAGGAGTTCAAATGCTTTGCGTGAGATTTCTGCTTCTTCATGTGAGTAACGTCGAGTTCTTAGCATCGTGCCCGCCAAGCCTTCACGAGCCCGCAATTGGCCGGTCAGACGTACGTTATCGAGCACATTCAGGCCGGGGAACAACCGTATGTTTTGGAACGTACGGGCGATCCCAGCCGCCGCTACCTCGTGGGGTTGTAAGCCAACTAGACTTTTGGAGTCGAGAGTGATCTTCCCTCCCATCGTGCGATACACGCCGGTCAGCAAGTTGAAGACAGTCGTCTTGCCGGCGCCATTGGGGCCGATCAGGCCATACAAACCACCTCGCGGCAAACGAATCGAAAAGTGCTCGACGGCTTTTAGTCCGCCAAATGAAATGCCGATCGCGTCGACGTCTAGCAACGGGTTGCTCGCTCCGGCGCCGGCATTCGATTCGAGCAGCTTGGACTTTGGCGTGGTCTTCATGCGTCGGACTTCCCGATTGTCGAACGCCGCAACGAAAACCGTTTGGGCCACCAATCCCAAATCTCATGGATGCCAAACAATCCCTGCGGCCGCAGGAGCATCATGCCGATTAGCAGCAGCGCATACGCAATCAATCGATACTCCGAGAAGCCACGCAGCAACTCGGGCAGCGAAGTGAGAATCGTGGCGGCCAGCATCACACCAGTGATCGAGCCACGACCGCCGAGGACAGTCATGATTAAATAGTCGAACGAACGCTGGAAGCCGGCGTCTTCCGGACTGATATTTAACCCGAATTCGTGAGCGTACAGCCCGCCAGCGGTGCCGGCAAAAAAAGCTGCGAGCACGAACGCCAAAACCTTGACGCGGGAAACGTTGATCCCCATCGCCTGCGCGGCGAACTCATCCTCGCGGACGGAAATCATCGCTCGGCCAAAGCCGGATTGTTTGAGACGATACGCCGTGACAACCGTGATCGCTAAAAACGCGTACACCCAAAATAGATTGGTATATTTGGGGACGCCGAAAAACCCTTCCGATCCGCCAACCGGCGGGGGAAACCAATCCGAGAGGTGCGCCGCGCGAACTCGCGCGGCATCATCGATTACCGGGCCCGTTTGTTGCAGCACGACGCGCATGATCTCTCCGAAGCCGAGCGTGACGATCGCCAAGTAGTCGCCGCGCAATCGAAGAGATGGCAGCCCAACGAGATAACCGGCGGCAGCGGAGACAATACCGCCGACAATACAGGCCGCAACAAACAACCATGCGCCGGTTCCCATTAAACCGCCATGCGTTGCGTTCGATCCCCACAACAGCATCGAGCTGTAATAAGTGATGAACGCGGCGACATAGCCACCGCAGGCCATAAAGCCTGCGTGCCCCATGGAAAACTGCCCCGTCAATCCGCTGACGATGTTCAGCGAAACCGCTAACATCATCGCGATGCCCGCGTCTAAAAGTATGCGCGCATAATATGCGCCCATAACTCCCGGCAAACAAACATGCATGCCGAAGGCTATCGCAATACCGATCGCGAACGGGCCAATTTGTTTGATAAATTGAATCATGCGATCAAGAAATACGGAATCAGATCTGGCGGGTATACGCCCGTAAACTACACCTTATCTTGCAACGGCGATCCGAGGATGCCTGTCGGGCGAACGAGCAGTATCAGGATCAGGACCGCGAACACATATACATCGCGGTAACTCGACGACACATAGAACGCACCAAACTGCTCCACAAACGCGATCACAAATCCTCCCAATACGGCCCCGCGGACGTTGCCGATTCCGCCGATCACCGCCGCGACGAACGCCTTTAGTCCGAGCAGCACCCATACGGCCTCTCCCGGGTGCTTCAAGTTCGGGTACTTGAGCACGTATAAAAAGCCGGCCGCGCCGGCCAGCGCCGATCCGAGCACAAAAGTAAACGACACGACGCGGTCGACGGGCACGCCCATGAGCGCCGCCGCATCCACGTCAAACGAAACAGCCCGCATCGCCGTTCCAATCTTGGTGCGATATACGAGATACTCCAGTCCGAGCATCAACACGACTGCGGTCACGAAAATGATGCAATCCAGCAAGCCAATCGAGACGACTTGCTGGGCGTCTCCACTGCCGATCGTCATTCGCGCCAAGTCAAAATGGGGTAGCAGATCGGGCATCTTTTGCGGACTCGATCCAAAAACGTATTTCAACTGGCCGACGTTTTGCAAAAACAGCGACACCCCAATGGCTGTGATCAGCACGTTCAGGCGGGGCGCCTTGCGGAGTGGTTTGTAGGCTAGTCGTTCGATCGTGAACCCGACCAAGCCGCAGAACGCCATCGCGCCGAGCAAAATCATGGCACCAACCCAGACCGGCGGAGCATGGCTTTGTGGATCGATCGGAACATGCGGCAAAATCTTGCCGGCCAGCGTGTAGCTGATCCAAGCGCCGAGCACCACAACATCGCTGTGAGCGAAGTTGATGAACTGCAAAATGCCGTACACCATCGTGTAACCGAGCGCGATGAGCCCATACAGGCTGCCGACTTCGATCGTGGTGATCAGCGTTTGAACGAAGTCAGCCATAGGTCAGCTTTAGCTCAGCGGAGGGCTGTTAGCCGAACGAAGGTGAGGAGTAATTTCTGGCTAGTCGCTAAAGCGAAACGGCAACGATTACGGAGCAATCGTAGTTACATACGTCGGTTGGCCGTTTTTCATTTCGAGGATGACGGCGGGCTTAACGGCGTTGCGATTTTCGTCGATGGTAATCTTGCCAGTCACGCCGTCGAAGTCCTTGGTCTTGGCAATCTCCGCCGCGATTGCCGCCCCTGTTTCAGACTTAGCCGTCTCGATCGCATGCCGCAAAATATTAGTGGCATCGTACGCCAACGCGGCCATGCTATCTGGCGTGCTTTTGTACCGTTCTTTGTACTTTTGAATGAAGTTTTGAACCCGCGGACTGGGATCCTGCGGCGAATAGTGGTTCGAATAGTAACAGCCGTTGATGGCATCGCCCCCGATTTCGGCCAGCTTGGGAGACTCCCAACCATCGCCACCCAACAATGGAACCGTAATCCCGAGCTTGCGGGCTTGCGAGGCGATCGTACCAACATCGTTATAGTAGCCAGGAATGAAAACGACGTCCGGCTTCGTCGCTCGAATAGCCGTCAACTGGGCGCTGAAGTCTTGCTCTCCCTTTTGATATGCCTGCTTGGTGCTAATCGTGCCACCGAGTTTCACGAAGGCTTTTTCAAACTCGGCCTGTAGTCCTACGGAATAGGTTTGCGATTGATCGTACAAGATAGCAGCCTTCTCGGCTTTTAAATTGTCCCGAGCAAATTTCGCGCACACCAGCCCCTGAAACGGATCGATGAAACAGACGCGGAAGATCATGTCGCCGACTTCCGTAACTTTCGGGTTCGTCGAAGAAGGCGTAATCATCGGGACGCCATTCGCCTGGCAAATTGGCGCACCCTCGAGTGACAGTTTTGAAGCCACTTCGCCGAGCACGGCGGTCACATGATCGTTTGTCACCAATCGAGTTACTGCGGTAGCAGCTTCGCGCGGGTCACCTTTGTCGTCATAGGTAATGAGTCGAAACTTCTTTCCGCCAATGCCACCTGCAGCGTTGATTTCATCAACGGCCATGCGAATTCCGTTGTCGGTCGATTGGCCGAACGTCGCTTCAGACCCAGTCATTGAAGCATAATGGCCGAGGAGAATCTCGTTCGAACTCGCTCCAGATTTTCCGCTACCACAACCGCTGCACATGAGGCCGACCAAGGCGGCGACAACGACAGGCTGGAAAAATTGCAAAAGGTTGGCAATTCGGCTCTCGGCCGCTAGCGGAAGGCGTGCCATAGGGCTCAGGGGGATAAGGTGAAAAGTGAGTTGCGACTGGAATTGCACCAGTATATCCCACGCCTTCATATCGTCTCAAGCGGTGAGATTGGATCGAAAGCGGGCAATTTGCAGATATTCACGCAGTCCGTGTGGCTACCTGACTACGCGACTTTACATTGCCCCACTCTGCGCATCGCGCCTGCGTCTACTAATCGCCGTTGAGGGTGTGGCGATAGATGGGCAAATGCCGGTAGTAGACTTCGAGCGTGTAGGTCGACAGACAGGTCACATACAGCCGGCCGCCTGCATCGCCCCAACGGTCGCCGCCGGGCGCCCAACTGCCGCGTTCGGCGCCGTGCTTCTCCTGATTCGACGGCAATAATTGCCGCATCACGCCGTTCCACTTCTGCCAATCGTGTCCTTCCATGTGATGGCAAACTTGCGTGGCGTAATACCAGTAGTACACATTCCGTTTATCCCACTCGGGCAAGTTCGCGAGGATATAGTCGACGCCGATACGCAAACGCCCATCATCGTGCTTCCAACCCAAGTACTGGCGGCACAACAGACCCTCGGCGGTGAGAGTTAACGTGGCGCCCGCCTGAAGCTGGTAGGCATAGCGTGAACCATCATCGCGCTGCACGGAATCCAAGAATTTGGATAGCCGGTCCAAGGTGGGACTGGGAACTTCGAGGCCGGCCATGCGCACGCTTTGCAGAGCCATGGAAAACCAACCGGTGACAGACATATCGGCATCGACACCCGGGTCGTAGCGCCAGCCCCCTTCCGGCGATTGAATTTTCACGCAGTAATCGACGGCACGTTGCGCAGGTTCGTGGAAGTCTTCATCGCGCGTCATACCATAGAGTTCGCAGATGGCGATCGTACACATTGCCTGCGTATAGAGTTGCTGTTGTTCGGCCGTGAGATTGCCAAAGAACCGTCCATCTTTCTGCTCGCGTTGGCTCAGGAATCTCCAGCCACGGGTTACGACTTTGGTATAGGGATCGCCTCTGTCGCTCGAGTGAGGCGTGTGGCCAGCAGCCTGAAACGCGAGGAGCGCCATCGCGGTTGCCGCTTCCTCATTCTCAACGCGTGAGCCGTCTTTGTACGGCCCCATCATGCTCCACGAACCTTTGGATTTCTGTTGCCGCATGAGCCACGCCAACGCATCTTTGACTGCGTCTTCTGTCAGCTTGGTGCCGCCATAGGCTTTGAGGAGCGCTTCCTTTCGCCCTTCTTCGCGGCCGGAAAGCTCAAGTCCGATCGCCGGTGTGTTCACGGTGCCCATTGGCAACACGCCGTTGGGGGTTGGGTCGAGGACTGGTGGCCCAATAAGTGGATCTTTCACTTCGGGCAAATCGCTACTGGCGAGTGCGGAGATGGCGTCTTTTGCCGGCTCGAGTCCTTCGCTGGAAAACAACTGCTTGGGGTTATCGAGCTGTTCGCCCAGCCGTTCCGCCCAGATTTCATTTTTTTCCTTTTCCGGCGCGAGATCCACTTCGATCGGTTTCTCGGTGCGCGTGGCAACTTCGTGCGCACCGAGCACGAGCAGGCCGAGCAGAATCATGATGCTGAAATGGACGATGAGGCTGATGAACCATGGCGGCGCCGTGCTCACCAATTTGCCGAACGGGTCGACCGGCCCGGCGTCTTCGGGCAGCGTGAAGCGTTTAATGACCGATCCGACCCAGTCGTTAAGGCGATGATATCCGCCCACGACCGCCGATGGGCGGGGCGGTGGTGGCGTCCACGCCCTGGGGATCATTTCCGGAGCGGCGGCGGTCGCGCTCGCAACAGAATTCGTCGCCGGCGAGTGCACGACTGATGGGATCGATCCCGACGCGAATTCGGCGCCGTTGGCGGCTTGCAAATCGAATTGCGATTCGGGAGACATCAGTAAAATTACCGCTTCTCGACGTGCCGCGTATCAAGCGAAAGCTTTTTGAGACCGACCGACTCCAACAAGTTCACGACATTCATGACTTCGCCATACGCAAGCCCCTTATCGGCCGACAGCGACACCTGCTGATCATCAGCGGGTTTTATTTTGGCGAACATGGCGCGAACGGCCGCTTCATCGATCGGATTTTCATTCAGATACAGCACCGGCTTGTCATCACTGCCGCGTTTGAGCGAGAAAATCAACGGAATCATTTCCGACGCGTCCGCTTTTACCGCGCTGGTTTCGGGCAAATCCACTTTGACCCGGGCGCTGCCGACGATCGCCGGAACCGTGATCATGAACACGATGAGGAGCACGAGCGTGACGTCCACGAGTGGCGTTACGTTGATGCCGCTGAGGGGGCCTTCATCGTCTTCGAAAGTGGACATGCTGTGTGCCATTATCCGACCCTTGTGGGTGTGGCGGGCGCGGCGGGATTTGCAGCCCGTGGCACCTCGCTTTTTGCCGTGGAGAGAATCAGGTGGGCGAGCGAATCGACATCCGCCAATCGCTTACGCACCACACGTTGAAACAAGTTGTACGCGACCACCGCGGGAATCGCGACGAACAAACCAACAGCCGTTGCCACGAGCGCCTCGAACACACCCGACATGACCGCATTCGGATTATTCGCCGCGTTTTCGCCCGTTAACTCGTGGGCAGCGTTGATGATGCCGAGCACCGTGCCGAGCAACCCGACGAACGGCGCGTTGCTGCCGATCGTGGCCAGGATGGAGAGATTTGCGTCGAGCGCGGGCGCATTTTTGCTTTCACGCTGAGCATGGCTTCGGTTGCCGCGTGAGCGCCGTTGCGCAATGCGATCAGCCCGGCCGCCACAACGGCGCTTTCGATCGATTGGGTGTGGGTATCTTTGACGAGCTGCCAGGCGCCTTGCAGGTTTTTCGCGCGGAGCTGCTCATCGAGCCCGGCCGCTAGTTCGTCGCTGTTGATGCTGGTGCGGAAGAAATACAGCCACCGTTCGACCATCAGCGCGATGCTGATGATGCTCAGCAGCAACAGGATCCAAAGCACCCATTCGGCGCCAACATACGTCAACCGTAGGAACAAAGACGTCAGCATGAATTCGCTCGTGAATCAGTTTTTTCGCAGATGAATTGTCGCGGGCCGGTCCGATACGGCCCAAGAGTTTTGCGAAGATACAGAGCGTTTGCCCCGAGGCAACCGCTTAATCGACAGCGCGAATCGCCCGCAGAATTGTACACCAATGGTCAAACCGCCCGTTTTTTGCACCTAGGTAGGATGCGGGCAGAAAAACCGATTGGAAATCGTCTCCTCGCCGTCGAAGCTATCTGAGCGACAATTTGTTGCCGATGCTGTCCCGGCAAACGCTTCGCTCAACCAAAAAACAATTGCGGCCGATTCACTCGTTCAGTCTAGTTGTGTGCAAAAATCGCAGCAATAGACTTCTGCCGCCTACACGGTTCCGACTCAGTGAATGCTGTCCCACAACCATTGCGGCGTAACGAATAAAGCGATTGTAGCGACGGCACACACCACGCCCGCGAGACACGGAGCCCAGGCAAGCTGCCGCCGCTCGGGGATTGGATCACTCGCGGGCTCGAGAAACATGAGCGCCACGAGCCGCAAATAGTAGTACGCACTGATGGCCGCATTTATTGCCAAGACGATGGCCAGCGCGCGGCCGATGTGGGTATCGTCGCTCCACGCGACCAGGAACAAATTGAGTTTGCCCAGAAAGCCCGCGGTAGGCGGCAGGCCCGTGAGGCTGAATAAGCACACCGCTAAGAGCAGGGCGATCATGGGTTGGACGCGGCTCAGGCCGCGGAGGTCGTTATCGGTACGCAGCGGCTGCTTCTCGCTGCCGCCGGCTGTCAGGAGGGCGAAGACGCCGATCGTCATGAGCCCGTACGTCGCAAGGTAAAACAAGATTGCTTGCCGGCCGCCGACGGGCAGTGTATCGCCGATCGCCAAGCCGATCAGCATGTAACCAGCGTGTGCGATGCTGGAATACGCCATCAGCCGATAGAGGTGCTTTTGACGAAGGGCGAGCAGGTTGCCGACGAACATAGTGATCACGGCGATTGCCGCGAGCAGTTGTTTGGTATCTGTTTCCGGAATCAATTGCGTGACCGACGTTGTGGCGCCGCTAAGGGGCAGCACTCGCAGCAGCGCGACGAAACCTACGACTTTGGGAACAAAGGAAAGGAGCGCGGCGTTCGGGGCGGTTGTTCCCTGGAAAACATCCGGTGCGTAGAAGTGAAACGGCACGGCCGCAATGCGGAAGCTCAGCCCCGCGACTAAGAGTGCGAATGAGATTTCCAGCAATCCCTCGCCAGCATGCGGAGCACGGTTCGCGAGCACCTCTTGAATGGCGCCAAAATTGGTCGAACCGGATACGCCATAAAGCCAACTCATGCCATACAGCACGAGGGCCGAAGAAAAAATACTCAGTAGGAAGTATTTGATGGTTGCTTCGCCGCCGATCCGATCGCGCCGGCCTAAATACAAAATCACATAGGTTGGGATGCTGACGAGTTCGAGCGCCAAAAACAGTGTGATCAAATCGTTCGCTGCGGCGACGAAATTCGTGCCGGCTAAGATCGCCAATAAACAGGCGTATGCTTCAGCCGAATGGGCGTCATCGATCTGATTCCACAATACAAGCGCGAGCAAAAAACCGGCGACCAGCGACAGGCCGCGGACGTACATCAACAACGCGCCGGTTTGGAACAACCCGCTTTGCGATGGTTGCAGGCCAGCATGAACCGAGGCGAAGCCGGCCACAAGGATGGTGATGAGCGTGAATAGGCCCCAGCCATTTCGCAGGCCGCGCGGTGCTTCGCCGGCATCGCTGACGAGCATCGGCCCCACTAAAAACAGGACACACATTCCCACGAGCAGAATGATTTCTGGCACGATCAGCAGGCCAGCTCCACGAATGTGTTCGATAACTTCGGGCACGGTCTTATTGCTCGGCGGTCGTTAGTAACTTGGTCGGTTTGGCAGAAGTGACGAAAAACGCCACACTTTTGGCGTCATCGGAATTTGGGCGTTGGGTGCTTGGGGAGGCGTCGGCTGTTCGCTCGCTGGAAGTAAGATATTGCTGATAGACGGTCACGACAGCATCGACATCCGGACGAACCGTCTCGATCACGGATTGCGGCAGCACGCCGATCCACAGGATCATCGCACAAATCGGCAAGATGGCAACGACTTCGCGGAAGCAGATATCTCGGATTGGCGGCCCAGTGTGAGCGGGTTCGCGCAGCGGACCGAAGAACGCCTGCTGCACCATCGAAAGCATGTACCAAGCGCCGAGCACCACGCCCGTTGTTCCCAGGACGGCATGCACGTGATTGCGCCGGAACATGCCGGCGAGCGACAGCACTTCGCCAACGAACCCGTTAAGCCCGGGCAAGCCGATGCTCGCCATGGTGACGAACACCATGAACACGGCGATGATCGGCAGGCGAGCCGCGAGGCCGCCCAAGTCATCAAGCTGACGCGTGTGGTAGCGATCGTAGACCATGCCGACGAGCAAGAAGAGCGCGCCCGTCGACAGGCCGTGGTTGATCATCTGCAGTACGCCGCCAGTGATGCCGGCGGAGTTTAGGGCGAACAACCCGAGCACGCAGAATCCGAGATGTGCGACGCTACTATAGGCGACCAGTTTCTTGATATCACGTTGTGCCAGTGCACACAACGAACCATAAATAATGCCAGCCACGGCGAGAGAGGCCATGAGCGGAATGCCGATGGTTTCGCAGGCGTACGGGAACAACGGCAAGCAGAGCCGCAAGATGCCGTAGGTGCCTAGCTTGAGCAGTACGCCGGCGAGCATCACACTGCCCGCGGTGGGAGCCTCGACGTGCGCCAGCGGCAGCCAGGTGTGCAGCGGAAACACGGGCACTTTCACCATGAAGCCGACGGAGATCGCCAAAAACAATCTGATTTGCACATGCTCGGGCAGAGGATGCTCCACTGTCCAACGGGCCAGCGCTTGGAACGAAGTCGGCGCAGTTACGCCGGCGGACGACGCCATCAGCACCAGCGCCGCCAGACCGACGAGCGTCACCATGCTGCCGGTAAACGTGTACAAGAAAAACTTGATCGCCGCATATCGCCGCTGAGGCCCGCCCCAGATCCCGATCAAAAAGAACAGCGGCACGAGCGTAAATTCGAAGAATACATAGAACAGGACCAAGTCGAACGCGGAAAACACGCCGACGAGCCCCGCTTCGAGCAACAACAGGCACGCGTAGAAGCCGGCTGATCGCTCGCGAATCGATTCCCAAGAAATGAGCACGCCGGATACAGTCAGCAACGTCGTGAGCAATACCAGGCAGAGACTGATTCCATCGAATCCGAACAAGAAATCGAATTGCAGCGGTGCATGCCCGGCGGCGCTTTCTGCAGTATCGCCGTACGTGAACCAATGGTACGCCACGCTGTAGTGCGGTTCGACCGGCGACATGCGTGGCCCGTCTTTGGCCGGCAATTGCAAGTATTCATTCGCGAACGCCAGCGAGAGAAACAACGTCAGCACCGAAGCAATGAGCGCAAACCGCCGTGCCGCCTGTTGAGAGAACGCGCCGCGGCCGACCATCAAAACGACGGCGGCCAGCAGCGGCACAAACAACATGGATAACAACAGTGCGTTCATCGCAAATTCAATACGCCAATAATCGCAGAGCAAACACCAGACAAATCAACAACCCAGTCCACATCACAAGTGCGTACGACGGCAGTCGGCCGTTTTGGAAAATCATGGGGACACTACCGAGCAACCGCGGCACAAGGGCGAGGCCATCCACAACGGAATCGATAATGCTGCGGTCAAACCAACTCGAAAGCCACGCCAGCGCTCGCAGCGGCGCGACGATAATCGCCCAAAAGATTTCATCGAAGTAAAACTTATTGAGCGACGCATAGTAGAGCGGCCCCATCGTCGTCGCGACCTTTGCCGGCAGTTCTTTTGCAACGACGTACATCCACCAAGCGAGGCCAAGCCCCAGCAAGACCGCCGCAATGCTGATCGCCATCAATCCGGTTTCAGCCGGCGGTGCCTCGACCTCGGTGAGCCCGATCGCATGATGCAGATACCCGGCGAACAATTCAGTTGGACCGGCGGCGAGGCCGACAAACACCGCACAAATCGCGAGCGCTCGCAATGGCCACGCCATGACCGGCGGAGCTTCGTGAGGATGATGACCGGCTTCCTCGGGGAATCGCTCTTCGCCCCAAAATGTTTTGAAGTACGCTCGGAACGTGTAAAACGCCGTCAGGAATGCCGTGAACGTCGCACTCACATAGATGGCGAAGTAAATCGAACCGTGTGGCCCCGATTGCGAAGTGCGGTAGAGCACCGCCAGGATTTCATCCTTGCTCCAAAACCCGGAGAGCAGGGGGAAGCCTGCGAGCGCCAAAGCGCCGCATAAAAATGTCCAGTGTGTGATGGGGAGTGCCCGCCGCAAACCGCTGAAGCGACGCATATCGATCACGTCACCCATCGAGTGCATCACGCTGCCAGCCGCTAAAAACAGTAGCGCCTTGAAAAAGGCATGCGTGTACAAATGGAACATGCCGGCGGTCGTCGCCAGCGACGCCGATTCAGCCCCGGCGGCTCCGGCCCCAAGTGCCATGAACATGTAACCCAACTGGCTTACGGTCGAGTATGCGAGCACGCGCTTCAAATCGAATTGTGTGAGCGCGATCAGCGCCGCGATAAGGGCCGTGATTCCGCCAACGCTGCTGACAATCACTTGCGAAGTCTGTGATTGCACATACAGCGGCGTGCAACGAGCGATGACATACACGCCCGCCGTAACCATCGTAGCGGCGTGAATGAGGGCGCTCACCGGCGTCGGGCCTTCCATCGCATCCGGCAACCACACGTGCAGCGGGAACTGGGCGTCTTGCCCATCGCACCTAGCAATAGCAGCAAGCAAATCGCGGTGATCCGCCCCGGTTGAGCCGCGGCCAATTGAGCGAGTTGTTCTGGGTGGCCGAGCACCGATGAAAAATCAACCGAATGAAACGTCGTCCAAATCAGGAAGATGCCGGTCAAAAAGCCGAAGTCGCCGATGCGGTTAACAACAAACGCCTTCTTCGCCGCAGCCGCTGCGGCCGGTTTGCGGAACCAAAATCCAATCAGCAAGTAGCTGCACAGGCCCACGCCTTCCCAGAATATGAACAGCTCCAAAAAGCTCGAGGAGAGCACGAGCATGCACATCGAAAATACGAACAGCGAGAAGCAAGCGAAGAATCGCGGATAGCCGGGGTCGCCGTGCATGTAGCCGGCGGCAAATACGGCAACAAGCAAACTCACGAGCGTGACCATCGAGAGCATGATCGCCGTCATGGCATCGGCGTGGAGGTCGAGCTTGACGTTGAGGTTGCCGACATCGAGCCATTGATACCCGGGCGCCACGATCGCCGTGCTTGCCTCGCTCGAAAAACCTGTCGGCACGATCCAGATCAGCAACACGAATGCGCAAACCATCGCAACCGCCAAGCCAAACCAGCATGGCAGGTGGCTCTTTTCCCGCAAGCCGCCAGGACCAAGCAGGCCCGTCACAATCGCCGCGACAAGCGGGGCGAGCGGAATCAGCCACATCACAAAATGTTGAACGTTTTCGGGCATCAATGCGAAACCGACTTGATAACTTCCTTGACGACCGGTGGCTCAAGCGGCGACTCGGCCGTTTGGCTGCGAGCCGTATCGACCAAGCGTGGGTCGTGTTCATGTGCCAAATTGGGCTGGCGCCCAGCCGGCGTGAGCCGCGGATACTCCTGCGGCAAAGGGCTAACATACGAACGCTGGGCCGCTTCTTCGCTCAAACGCGGCGACGGCAATTCGGACTCACGCAGTTCGGACCAAAAATCGATATCGAGCGTCTGCGACTTCTGGTACAGCGCCAATACCAACGATAGCGCGAGCCCCGCCTCGCACGCGGCCACGGTGAGAATAAAAATTGTGAAGGCCTGGCCTTCGAAATTATTGTGCACTTTGCTGAATGTAACGAACGTGAGCGAGACGCCGTGCAGCATCAGCTCGGCCGAGAGAATCATGAGTATCAGGTTGCGGCGCGTAAAGAACCCGAGCGCCCCCAACACAAACAGCGCCGCGCCAACTGCTAAGTATCGTTCAATATCGCCGGTCATAGTGTCCCCCGGCGGCGACGTGGTGCGACTGCAATCGCGCCAATCGTGGCAATCAGGAGCAGCGTACCGGCGAGCTCGACGGCAAATAAATAGTCGCCGAATAGTGATCGGCCGAGCCCAGTCATCGTGTCCGCATCAATGCGGGTGTTCTCAGAGGGTCGGCTCAGCAAGTTCGTCGCCGCGGCCGGCGTTTGCTGCGCTGCCACTCGAAAATCGTCAGAGGTCGAATCTCTCAAAATGCCGAGGAGCGCGCCCAACAACAGGAACGCAGCGATCGTAGCTATAAACGGTTGCCGCGAGCGCTGATCGTAAATCGTCTCCCCGCTTTGCTGCGCGAGCATAATCACGAACACGAATGTGACGACAATCGCCCCGGCATACACAATCACTGTCGCCGCCGCAAGAAACGGAGCGAATTGCAACCAAAACAAGCCGCACACACTGAGCGTGGCGAGCGCAAACCACAGCGCGGCATAAACCGGATTTCGGTTCGTGATCATCAGAATGGCACACGTAATTGCCGCAGTCGCAAAAACAGAAAACAGGATCGTCTCTTCCAGCGGCCCCTGCGCCGCGCGAATTCGCGATGCCAATAAATACGCGCCAGCGAGCGCCGCGATCAGCCCCACCGCGTTCGGCAGATTCGTCCGGCGCGGCATCATCCACCACACGCCGCCGCCCATCAGAGCCAGCGAGGTTATGCCCAGCCAATGTTCTGCAATCCACTGCATTTCGAACGCGAATTCCTAATTCGGCCACCCATCCAAAGGCGACCCTGCCAATTCAGATTTGCGAGGTTTTAATTGTCCCCAGAATGTAACCCACTGGCGGCCCGATTGGCAGCCCAAAGCAGGAATCGTGCCAGGGTGGCACACCCTGAATGGGCGACGGTCTTTGTCGGGCGTTGCAAGTCGAACGCAACACGCCCTTGCAGAGCGTGCCACCCTAACGCAGCCGCCCGTATTACGGCGCCGCGTTCCTCACCGCCGGCGGTGCCGCACCAATCACACCCGGCGAATTTGCCTTGGCCGCCCGGTCATCTTTTTCGACTGTCGTAGCCGGCCCCAGTGTGGCTAGGTTCTCCAAATCCGAAGCTGGGCCTAGCCGCCCGCGCCGGGTCCGCACGGGATCGACCGGGTTGTCCTTCGTCTTATCGTAGATTCCCAGCAGCGCATCTTTGTTGAAAACCATCGCCGCCCGGGTTTCGCTCGTCATATCGTAGATATGCGTTAGCTCAATGGCATCCACCGGGCAGGCTTCCTCGCACATGCCGCAGTAGATGCACCGCAATTCATCGAGCACGAACTCGGCCGGGAATTTGTCGCGGTCGGGCCAATCCGGCGGGGCCGGTGCGGCCTCGATCGCAATGCAATTCGCCGGGCACGCGGTCGCGCACAACATACACGCCACGCATTTGACGCGGCCTTTTTCGTCGCGATTGAGCCGATGCACGCCACGATAGTGCAGCGGCAGGATCGGCTTCTGCTCAGGATATTGCTGCGTAACGGGGCGATAGTCGGTCACATGCCCGAGCGTCGTTTTCAGCCCCTTCATGATCGCGGGCAGAAACGTAGCCTCCCAGAAACCGAGTTCTGGTTCTTCGATCCACGTTACGTCTTTGGAATTGATAGGCATTGTTCTAGGTTTTGTCCCAAAACTGGTATTTGACGATGCTTACAAATCGGCGAACCTTGGCGATGGTAGTTTTACCTTGCCAAGGAGGGCGTTTGGATGGCTCGTTTGTTGTTAACGGACGAAGACTGGGAATTGATTGCGGACGTGTTTCCCTTGCCAGCAGCGACCGGTCGGCCGCGGTGCGATCCACGGCGGGTGCTGGACGGCATTTTGTGGGTGCTGCGTACGGGATCGCCGTGGCGCGACCTGCCGGAGGAATTCGGCACGTGGAAAACAGCGTGGCGAATGTTCGACCAGTGGAACAGCGACGGCACGTTCGACACGATTCTCCGTCGTCTACAAGGTTCGTTTGCCACTGCTGGGGCGATCGACAAGCGACTGTGGTGTATCGACGGCACGACGGTGCGGGCGGCGCGGTGTGCGGGTGGCGGTGGAAAAAAAGCGATGCGGCGGAACCTGGTGACCACGCGTTAGGCCGCTCCCGCGGGGGTTTTTCGACGAAAATCCACATCCTTTGCGACGGCCACGGTTTGCCGCTGCATTTCCATCTCACGGCTGGCCAAACGCACGAATCGATGGTCCTCGACGAACTCTTGGTCGCCGCCGACGCATGTCTCCTCGACGAAGATGGGGAGCGAATCGCTTGGCCTTTTGCACTAGGTGGGGACAAGGGATACCGGGCTGATTGGATCGACCAGTACTTGCTCGAACTGGGTATCGAACCGGTGATTCCTTCCAAGGAGAACGAAGATCGTACAGCCCGACCAGTCGCCTTCGACAAAGAAGCGTATCGCCGTCGCAACATTGTCGAACGGCTCATCGCATGGCTCAAAGAAAGCCGCCGCATCTTCTCCCGCTTCGAGAAGACCGCCAAGAACTTCGCCGGAATGATCAAGCTCGCATTCATCCGACAGTACCTAACCTACAAGCTCATTTGAGCGTTTTGGGACAAAGCCTAGTTCTGAGCGAGCCGCACGAGTCTTTTCTTGTTCAACTTTCGCCAACCTATTCGTACTGCATCGCGAGTGAAGCCCGCCGCCGGCGATTTAATTCCAGCCGCTTGGCGCTCACGGTAAACGTGGCGAACAACGCGAACAGTAAAAGCGATATCGGCAACAGCAGCCAGCGAGATTTTTCAATGTCGGTCGAAAACTGCAACACACACATCACCGCCACCATGTTGGCCAACGATAACGGCAGAAAAACTTTCCACGTGAGCTCCATTAACTGATCGAACCGAAACCGCGGAATCGTCCAGCGAATCAGCATGATCAGGAAGATGCTGAACGTCACTTTGGCGAGCAACACGAGGATCTTCACGACCCACGCGCCGAAGTAAGCGCTCTCCGGCGTAGCGATCCAAGGAAAATTCCAACCGCCGAAAAACAGGATGCTCGTGAGAAAGCTGATGGTTACGAGGTGCGTATACTCACCCACGAAAAACAGCACCATCCGCAAGCCGCCGTACTCAGTGTGATAGCCGCCCACCAGTTCTTGCTCGCATTCCGAAAGGTCGAACGGCAAACGATTCGATTCTGCCAGCGAGCTGATGTAGAAGATCAGCGCCGCCAGCGGCTGAAACCAAATGTTCCAACCCATGATGCCATCGGCCGCTTGTTTATCGAGGATCTTTTCCAAGTTCAGCGTGCCGCTCAATAGAATGACGCCGAGCACGCTCATACCCAGCGGAATTTCGTAGCTTACGACTTGGGCACTCGCCCGCAACGAACCTAAGGCACTGTATTTGTTGTTCGACGCCCAGCCGCCGAGGATCACGCCGTACACCGCCAGGCTGCCGACGGCAAAAATGAACACAAGGCCGATGTTCACATCCTTCGCAATGATGAATCGCATCCAACTCGGCGCATCGTCCACGGGCCCGAACGGCACCACTGCAAACGCAAGCATTGTCGTGAACATGCTGATCGCGGGTGCGATCAGAAACAGCCACTTATCTACGTGCGACGGAATAACGCCTTCCTTGAGCAGGATTTTGATCCCATCCGCGAGCGGTTGCAGTAAACCGAACGGCCCCACGCGATTCGGCCCGATCCGATCCTGCATCCACGCCGACACCTTCCGCTCGGCGAGCACCAGGTACATGCAGCCGGTGAGAATCGCGCCCAGTACGACGGCGATGGTAATCAGTGTTGGAATTAGTGGATTCATGCGAAATCAAAATCGGAAAATCAAACTTTACTCTCGGCCGGTTGCAGCCGGATACCGAACTGCCCCACCTCACCGCTCGCGAGTGCTGCCAGCGCCGGAATCTGCTCCGCCATTTCTTTCCGCACCGCCGCCACGTTCAGCAGGCCGCGGCGGCCCGCCAAATCCCACAGAATGCGGCCATCCGGCTTCGCTTCGCCCGGACTACGAATTGCCTTATGGATTTCCTGCGCGAGCCCAGCGTGATTTACGAACGTGCCATCCCGTTCGGCAAACGAACCGCCCGGCAACACAAACGTCGCGCGGCGACTGGCGGGCGACTCCAACAGATCCTGTACGATCACTGTGCCGACATTATCCAAAGCCGCTGCCTGCGATTCGTTGATCCAACCCTGTGGATCGCCGCCGACGAGGTACATCGCAGCGAAACTGCCGCTGCTCGCTCGGCCTAGCACATCGCCCATCGGCATCACTTCGCCGCCGAAGTGCTGCAGAATCATTTCGATGCCACGACGGTTCGGACATTTCTCGGCCCGAATCGTAAACCTCGTAGGCTCCATCGGCTTGCCGTGGATATCCTTCGGATACTTGTCATCTTCGCCGACCGTATGCACCGGCCCCATCGCCAGCGCTACCTTCGGAGCGAGTGACTTCAAATAGCTGACGAGCATAAATGCTTCTTCAAGCGTCATCCACGGCGACAATATTGCTGCGATCGCCCCTTCGCCGCGCTTCGATGCATCAACCAGCGCTGCCCGAGCCGCAGGCAAAATCACATCCCAATCTTGCGACACGGCTTTGCCGCCGCCGCGCTGCAGTGGGTACAGCAATCGCTGCTCGCTGTGAATATACTTCCAACCAAAGCGGCCTTCATCGCACATGAAGTCGCCCTGCGCCAGCGGATTACCGCGCGGCCGCAGCCGATACATGTGATCTTCACTCTCGTCCGCGTAAACGCTGCAACCCGTGCTGCAATTCGGGCACACGCTGTCGGCCGTCTTCAACCACCACACACGCTGCTTGTACAAAAAGTCCTTGCTGCACAGCGCACCGACCGGGCACAAGTCGACCACATTACCGGCTAGTTTGTTATCGCAAGGCGTGCCCGGAAAAATGTCGATTTCCGAATGGTTGCCTCGATCAATAACGGTGAGTTCTGCCGTGCCGCTGACCTCGCGCGTAAACCGCACGCATCGCGTACACATGATGCACCGATCGGTGAACAGCGTGATCTGCTCGCCAATATACGTCTTATCCGGCGGCTGCTCCTTCGGCTCCTGCAACCGGCTATAACCGCGGCCGTACTTAAAGCTGTAGTCCTGCAGAAAGCATTCGCCCGCCTGATCGCACGTCGGGCAATCGAGCGGATGATCGAGCAGCAAGTATTCCAGCGTCGCCTTCTGGGCCGCTTTCACTTTCTCGCTATCCGAAACAATCACCATCCCATCGGTGACGGGCGTCTGGCAGCCAGGAATCAACTTCGGCTGCATCGCAATCGAGCCATCCGGCTTCTTCTGCCCGATTTCCACGAGACACATCCGGCAGCTCGCGACCACCGAGAGCGACGGATGCCAACAGTAGTGCGGAATCTCTTCGCCGACTCGCTGCGCAACCTGGATGCAATTGAGCTTCTCGTCTGCTCCGAATTCGACCGGCTCATTATTTACGTAAACTGTTGGCATTCAACACCGCGATTGTTCCGCGAATCAAATTAAATACGTCTCACGCAAAGCCGCAAAGAAGAAAACATTCAAATTCCGAGAATACTTCTCTCATTTGCTCTTCCTTTGCGCCTTCGCGCCTTTGCGTGAGAAATTCCATATTCCTAGTGCGCCGCCATCATTAACTCTTGCGCCGGCGTCACCGAACTCCGTCCACTGCGAATGTATTCTTCAAACTCGCCGCGGAACTTCTTGATTGCATTCTTGACTGGCCATGCCGCCCCATCTGAAAGGCCACAAATCGTCGTACCCGGGATAATTCCCATCGAACCGGCAACTTCGTTCAGCAAATCGATGTCTTCGAGCTTGCCGTTGCCGCTGCGAATGCGTTCTAAAATCTTCGTCATCCAACTCGTGCCTTCGCGGCACGGCGTGCACTGACCGCATGATTCGTGCGACATGAACCGGCAGCAGTTGTACAGCACATCGATCATCGACGTTTGATCGTCCACCACCACAACAGCCGCCGTCCCCAAGCCCAGGCACCCCACTTTGCCCGGCCCTTCGAAGTCAAGCTTTGTATCCAGTTCGTTGGCCGACAAAAAGCCCATGCTGATGCCGCCCGGCACGACCGCTTTCGCCTTGCGGCCTTTCCAAACGCCGCCGCCATGCACATCGATCAGCTCGCGAGTCGTAACACCGAGCGGCAACTCCACGCAGCACGGCTTGTTCACGTGCCCGCTGATGCAGTACAGCTTCGGCCCATAACTACCCGGATCACGCTTGTTGTTCGGATCTGCCGGCGTGCCCATCGATTTAAACCACTCGACACCCCGCGCCAAAATATGCGTCACGCAACACAACGTTTCAACGTTGTTCACAATCGTCGGCTTGCGGAACAAACCTTCGATTGCAGGGTAAGGTGGCTTGATCCGCGGCCACGCTCGCTTGCCTTCCAGGCTCTCGATCAGTCCCGTCTCTTCGCCACAGATGTATGCGCCGGCACCACGATGCAAATAAACGTTCAACTTCTCGCCAGTGCCAAGAACGTTTTCTCCCAAAATGCCAGCGGCATAACACTCTTTGATGGCCGCATCGAGCACGCGATAGCTGCGGCCATATTCATACCGCAAATAGATGTAAGCCGCCTGCGACCGAATCGCATGACAACAAATCGCGATGCCTTCGAGCAGTTGGTGCGGATCCTGCTCCATCAAAATGCGATTGTTGAACGTGCCCGGTTCGCTCTCATCCGCATTTACAGCCAGGTAAATCGGCCCAGGATGATTCTTGGGCAGAAAGCTCCACTTCATGCCCGCCGAAAAACCAGCTCCGCCGCGGCCGCGCAATCCCGAATCCTTGACCAAATTCGTGAGTTCGTCCGGCGGCATCGCGAGCGCCTTTTTCAGCGCCTCATAGCCGCCATCCGCACGATAGCCCGCCAGCGCCGCGCTATTCGGCTTATCAATCCGCTTCAGAAGTACAGGTTCAAACTCAGGCATGAAATGTTAGGAGGATTGAGGATGCGGGATACAGGGGTGAGGGAAAATGCTCGATTGCCTTCTCCCTGCCCCCCACATCCTGCATCCTGCATCCTTTTCTTTTATTTGTTCTCAATCAGTTTCAGCACCGAATCTTCCGTCATATTCATGTGACATTCGTCGTTCACGAGGATGCAGGGCGCGCCTTCGCAAGCGCCCAAGCACTCGGCAAACTCAAGCGTCACGCCGCCATCACTAGAAGTATCACCAACGTGCGTCCCGATTCGCTTGCTTACACCCGCCAACAATTCTTCGCCGCCACGCAGCATGCACGAAATACTCCGACACACCCACACCCGCTTTTTCCCCATCGGGTGTTCGGCATCGCGGAAGAAGCCATAGAACGTCATCGTGTCCATGACTTCCGAAGGATGCAGTTCAAGCAGCTCCGCAATCTCCTTCATCGCCTCGGGCGAAACCGCGCGATATGCCTCGTGCACAATGTGCAGCGCCGGCAGCGTCACCGCGCGCTTATCCGGATACTGCGGAAACTCCGCTCGAATCCGATTTCGAATTTCTTCTGATAATAATGGCATGCCAACTATGTCTCACGCAAAGGCGCGAAGACGCAAAGGAATTTAAATGCTCTCTCGGTACTTTGCGCCTCTGCGCCTTTGCGTGAGATCTTCTTTTGTTCGATTTACCTATCCAACTCCGCCGCGATGATGTTCAGGCTTCCTAATATCGCGACCAAGTCGCTCAATTGATACCCACGAATCATGTGTGGCAACATCGCGAAGTGAATGTACGACGGCGGTCGAGTTCGCGCTCGATACGCCCGCACGTTCCCATCCGCAACGATATAGAAACCCAGCTCACCATTCGGCGATTCCGTTGCCGCGTACAACTCTTCGGCCGGCACATCGTAACCGCGGTTCGGCATCAACACCTCGAAGTGTTGAATGAGCCCTTCAATGCTGCGATACACGGCCGGCTTCGCCGGCAACACAACATCAGTGCCGGCATCAACATTTACCGGCCCACCGGGCAGATTCTCAATTGCCTGGTCAATAATCTTGAGGCTTTCCCACATCTCCCGCATGCGGCACAAGTAGCGAGCATAACAGTCGCCCGCCTCGGCACACACGACTTTGAAATCCAAATCGGCGTACGCCAGGTAAGGCTCGTCCTTGCGAAGATCGCGGACAACGCCGCTCGCCCGCGCCATCGGGCCCGTCGCGCCGAAGCTGATTGCATCGCGCTTCGTCAGCACGCCGATCCCCTTCGTGCGGTCGATAAAAATCCGGTTCCGCGTCAGCAGGTCGTCGATTTCCCGCAGCGTAGCCGGCATTTCCTTAACGAACTTCCGCACCTTCTCGACCCACGCCGTGTTCACATCGAACAGCACGCCGCCGACGCGTGTGTAACTCGCATGAAACCGTTGGCCCGACGCGTATTCGACAATGTCGTAGATATTCTCGCGCTGCTGAAACCCGTACAAAAACGCCGTGAACGCGCCCAAGTCGAGCGCCGCCGCGCCGACGTTCAGCAAGTGATCGTGCAGCCGCATCAGCTCGGCCAGAATTGTCCGCAGATAATTGCAGCGCGGCGTCAGTTCGATGCCAATCAGCTTTTCAACCGCATGATGCCAGGCGATTTCATTCGCGACCGGCGAAATGTAATTCATTCGGTCAACGATCGTCACATACTGATTAAAATCAAGGTGCTCGCCCAGCTTCTCAAACCCGCTGTGCAAGTAGCCGATGTGCGGCACCGCGTCGACGACTTTCTCGCCGTCGAGCGTCAGCACAATCCGCAGCGTCGTGTGCGTCGCCGGATGTTGCGGACCGAAATTGAGCGTCCACAAATACTCGTGCTCATTCGATTCCGTCGGCAATGTATCGGCTAACGTTAATGGCATCTTGGTTGAGTGTTGATAGTTTAGTGTTGAGGGTCAGAATTTCGGGCTCTCAACCCTCAACTCTCAACCTTTGACCTTGTTTAACTCTCTGCTCGCGTAATCACCGGGAAATTATGCCGTTCGCCGCGGCCCTTCAACGGATAGTCTTTCCGCAGCGGGAACGCCGTAAACTCGTCCGGCATCAGGATCCGGCGAAGATCAGGATGGCCTTCGAACTTGATCCCGAACATGTCGTAAACTTCGCGCTCTAGCCAATCCGCCGAGTGCCACAGCGGATAAACGCTCGGCAGCTCCAATTCGTCCAAATTCAGGTGCGTCTTCACGATCAACCGCTCGCCGGTCGTCGTGTTCAGCAGCACGTACATCACGCCGAACCGATCCGTCGCGCCCGGGTACTCGAGATAATCAGCCGCCGTCAATTCAACCAGCTGGTCGAATCCGCCATCGCGCCACAGCAACTCGAGCACAAAGTACGCTTTCTCGCGCGGCACGATGAACCGACGATTGTCGCGAAAGCTACTCTCCGTAATGTCGTAGCCAAACTGATCGTGCAGCGTACTCAGATCGAACATGAGGCAGGCAGTGTTAAAGGAGGGCTTCCAGCGTATAGATATTGGATGCGAACCGTTCGATCCCAACTATCCAATATCCAAACTCATTTCCCGGCGTTGCTCAGGCGAACTTCCGGCGTGTCGTATATCTCAAGTCCCGGCACACCCGCGGCTTCTTGCGAGCGCCGTACTTCATCCCGATCGAACGGCGGCGGTCCATCCGACTTCGTGCGGCCCGCAAATTCCCGACCGAACACCGTCCCGGTTCGCATGATTTTTTCCTGCATCTCGATCAGCGCGGCGAGCAGTTGCTCAGGCCGCGGGGGGCAACCCGGTACGTACATATCTACCGGAATGAACCGATCGACGCCCTGCACCACCGCGTATGTATCAAACACGCCGCCCGTGCACGCACACGCCCCCATCGAAATGCACCATTTCGGTTCCGGCATCTGCAGCCAAATTCGCTGCAACACGGGGAGCATCTTCATCACCACCCGGCCGGCCACAATCAGTAGGTCACATTGCCGCGGGCTGAAACGCATCACTTCGGCGCCGAACCGTGCCATATCATGCCGCGAAGCCGCCGTGGCCATTAATTCGATGCCGCAACATGCCGTGGCAAACGGCATCGGCCACAAGCTATTCGACCGGGCCCAGCTCGCCGCGGCGTCCAGCTTGGTAAGAAACACGTTTTCCGGCAGTCCTACCGCCATCGAAATACACCCTTCCGCCACGCATACACGTAAGCAATGACCAATGTCGCGATGAACGACAACATCACCACAAACACTGTGCCCCGCAGCTCTTGCGGCAAACCGGTGTTCGTATACGCCGTGACCGCCCAAGGATATAGGAACAGCAACTCCACGTCGAATACAAGAAATAGAATCGCGACGACGTAGAACTTAACGTCAAACGGCTGCCTGGCGTCCCCGATGGGATCCATGCCCGATTCGTACGGCATTTCCTTGACGACCGACTTTTTGTGCGGACTGGCCACGTAGGCCAGGATCAGATTCGTCGCCACGAACCCGACCAGCACCAGGATGTACACCAATAGCGGGGAAATGATCACGCTTTATTCCAACTTTTCCGGTTCAGCGATGCCGAGCCGGATTCCTCCAGAAAAACTGCCCACCCTTGCGGAAAATATAGTGATTTTGGGCGTCTGGAACAAGGCGACGACCCGTCGAGCACCTCGCACCGTACCTATTCTCATGGCGAGATATTGTCGTTCCTCGCCCCGTTTCGCCTGCGCGAAGCTCAATCACCCCAACTCTCATTCGATTTATTGCACCGTTACGCTCGCTATAAGCCCACTAGCCCCGATTCTTTAGCCGATCTCGCTGACTGCCCCGTTTTCATCCGAAGAGTAAAATGGAAGGGTGCGCCGCCCCCGGCGCTCCTCTTCACCCCGTCGCGGTAGAAGCCGTTGTCGACCGACCCGGTCGTTCCTGACTTCCCGCGCCGCCCGCTCGCCTCACAAGGATTCGCGCCATGCGTTTCGATCTTCGCTCGCTCCGATTTTCAATTACGTCTTCCCTGGCGCTATCCGCCGCTTGCGGCGTTGCGCTCACCGCTATAGCCCAAGAGACGAAATCCCCAGACGCAGCTGCCACCGATACAAAATCCGATGCCACCGCGGCCGGCACCCAAATCAATCCCCAAGAGCAACTGGACAAAGGCGACGCCGCAATTAAGGAAGGCGATTTTAAAGCTGCCTACAAGGCTTACAACGATCTTGCGACTGCCGCCGAGCGCGCTGCTTCCCCTGAAGCATTTGCCGCCCTTGTTAAGGCGCAGACCGGACGCGGCAACGCGCTCATCGGTCTGAAGCAATTTGATGCCGCTGAAGACGACTTCCGCAAAGTCCTTGATAGCGATCCCGGCAATGTCGCAGCCCTCATCGGTCGTGGTAAAGCACGCCTCGAATTGAACAAGGCGGATTTAGCGCTCAAAGATTTCCAAGACGCCGCGAAGGCAGACCAAACGAACGGCGACGCTCAATTCGGCATCGGCAAGTCATTTGTCACTCTCGGCCATTCCGACGAAGCGGTCGAGCCTCTCACGCAAGCAATTGCGGCCGACCCCAAAAATGCCGAAGCTTACCGCTTACGCGGCACCGCCTACGCCGGTCAAGTTAAGAACAAGGAAGCCATCGACGACTTGAACAAGTCGATCGAGCTCAACCCCGATGACCATGAATCCTACTTCACGCTCGGCATGGTTTACATGCGGGCCGAGCAGTATAAGGAAGCCGTCGAGCAATTAGCCAAGGCGATCGAACACTACAAACCGAAGCCAGGCCACGAAGGTGATCCCTACGTGCAGGGTTATCTGACGCTCTCCTCCGCGCGGATCGAGCTTGGCAAAGCCACAAAGGACGATGATGCTGCTCGCAAAGCCGACTACAAAGCGGCTGCTGAAGATTGCGATAAGCTCCTCAAGCAGCTCAACGAAAAGAACCCCGCTCACGCGCAGGTCCGCGCCGCCGCCCTCTACAGCCGCGGCGTCGCCGAACGCATGCAGGACAACTATGGCGACGCGGTTAAGTCTTTCTCGCAAGCCATCGAAGCCAATCCCGAACTCGGCGACGCCTACTTCCGCCGCGGCATTTGCTTACACAATCTGGGCGAAGAGAAAATGGCTATCGCCGATTTTGAACAGGCTGCCCATATCACGTACGACGACCCCCGCTGCAATCTATGGGAAGGCTTCACCTACGCCAAGCTCGGCCAATACAACGACGCGATCCGCGCCTACGGCGACGCCATCGCTGCCAGCGATCGCTATGCTCCCGCGTACGCGAATCGCGCGCTTGCCTACATGATGCTCGGTGAATACGACAAAGCCGTCAACGATTACAACTCCGCAATCCGCCTCACTCCCGCCGAAGCCAAGTACTATTTTCAGCGCGGCATAGCCTACGAAATGCAAAAAGATTGGAAGCGCGCCTCCGCGTCCTTCGCCACTTCGCTCGAATTCGACAACAAGAATTCCGAAGCCTACCGGCACATGGCCACCGCCATGCAAAACCTCGGCAAGAACGACCTCGCTACGGAATACAACAAGAAAGCAGACGAGACCGCCCCAAAAAAAGTTGCAAAGTAATCTGCGGCCGTTTAGCCGCGACGCAAAGCGGAGCGTGTCCCCGACCCAAGCGCAACCGCTCGTGCCACGCCCTTATCCGTGCGATAATGCGACGATGAAACCCATCGTCGCGTTTTTAATCGCAATATCACTCTGCACGATCGCACTTCGGGCCAGCGCCCAACCGCGCCCCGTACTCGAAATCAACGCCGATGACCTCGACGACCGCCTCCGCGGCGGCATGCTCGCCCAAGTCATCGGCAACCTCGACGGCCTGCCGCACGAATTCAAGTACATCGACAACCCCGGCACGGTGGAGCACTACACTCCCAGCCTGCCCGACGGCGCATATACCGATGACGACACCGACATCGAGTGGGTCTACCTGCACGAAATCGTCCGCACACGCGATATCTTTCTTACGTCGCCACAAATCACGGCCCAGTGGAAGCAGCACATCAACCGCCGCATCTTCTGCGCGAATCTCTACGCCCGCTGCTTGATGAACCTCGGCATCGAGCCGCCCTGGACAGGCAACGCCGCGCTGAATCCCTGGTCGGAATTCAACATCTCCGGCCAGTTCATCTGCGAGTCATTCGGCCTGATGGCCCCCGGCATGCCGCAAACCGCTGCGAAGCTCGGCCTCAACTACACGCATGTCGCGATTGACGGCGAACCCGCCCAGGCCACGCAGCTCTTCACCACAATGATCGCCACCGCCTGCATCGAAACCGACCTCGATAAAATCCTCGACGCCGGCCTCGCCGCCACCGATCCTCACAGCCAAATCGCCGACATCGTTAAAACAGTCCGCGAACTCCACAAAAAAAATCCCGACGACTGGCAAGCCACGCGCCTCGAATTCAAGAATCGATGGCAAACCCACGGAGGCGGCATGCGCGACAAAAACGGCTACGAGCTGAATACCGCCTGCGTGATTGCCGCCCTCCTCTACGGCCACAAAGATTTCGTCGAAACACTCCGCATGGCATTCAACTTCGGCTGGGACGCCGACTGCGACGCCGCCACCGCCGCCACGATCATCGGCGTCATGAAAGGCCGCCGCTGGATGGACGCTCAGGGCTGGGACATCAAGGACATCTACCGCAACACCACCCGCGACGACATGCCAAAGGACGAAACCCTTACCGGCCTCGAAAACTTAGTCGTCGAAGCCGCCCGCCTCACTATCCAAAAAAACGGCGGCCAAATCCCCATCCCTTCTAGGGAGGGGCCAGGGGAGGGTTCAATTCCGTCCCCAAACCGATTCTATCGCATCCCCACCGAGCAACCCGCCAACATCGAACCCCTCTCCACATCTGCCGACCAAATCGCCCGCGCCAAAAAAGAATTCGCACTCACCCTCGCGCACGACGTGAAAGTCCCCGGCCTCACCATCGCCCGCGCCGCCTACCTCGCCATCTGCCTCGGCGAAGCCGAAAAACTCAAAGCCGATTCCCCCGAAGCTTGGTCCGCCGCCATCTCCGAACTCGAAAAGCATCCGGCCGTCGTCCACAACATCTTCACCGCGCCCGAACCCGGCAGCCAACAACTCAAGCAAGCCGCCCTCGCCGTCGGCCTACGCGACCCCGGGAAAAAAGCCCCTCGCGAGTAACGGGTAGCACCGGTTCTCGAACCGGTGCGGCGCAGCCGCAAGAGGCACCACATTCGCGGACAAACCCCAATCCCACAGCGCAAAAAAGAGGGGCCGCGGCGGCGATATCCCGCGACCCCTCACAGCGATCGGCTCTCTGCCGACCGCTTGGCGTGGTTCCAAATCACATGGCGGATTGCAATCGGCAACCACGCCAGGTTGGTTTTCTATTCGTCAGAAGGACAGTTGCGAACGCTGCAAACAACAGCAGCGCGACTGACGATGGTTCTGGCACTTCAGCGCCTGCCTTGCCGAGATTAGCGCCGCCGGCAACGGCGGATCCGTTCCCAAAATTCGCCCGCCATTCGTCGTAGTCTGCCTGATCCGCAACGCCCGGACTCACCGTTTCATTGAAAGGGAGCGGCGGTGGTCGTATCGAGGCTAGCCCGCCATGTCACGTAATCAGCCGCATCCACGACACCATCCCCGTTGTAGTCGCCCGCCGTCGGAGTCCCGACGCCGGATTGCTCAACGACGCCATCGAATTCGAAATCGTTGATGCTAAACGTGCCGCTCGCGCCAGTTCCACCGTATGCGAGCAGTCGCAACTCGATCGCGCTATCAATGTCCTGCAAGCTCGACAAATCGATACTGTACGCCGACGCACTGCCGCTACCCGTAATACTGCCGTTGGCAATCTGCGACGCAAAACCGTCGTGCGAAGTTTCGAGCACGTAATTCTTAGGCCCTGTGCCCGATCGCTGCCACATGCCAACCAAACTTGTGAAATCGATTCGATGGCCCGTGGCCGGCGTAATCGTCCACGTGAAGTAATCCGTAGAGTCGATGTCCGTCAGGCTCCAGTTCGCCGCGTTGTACCGATTCGAACCGGCGTTGGCTGTAACGCCAGAACCTCGCCCGACGCCCGAGGCCGTTAGATTCGGGTCCAGCACATCACCCGCGCTAAACGGATTCGCGGTGCTTGGATTCGGGTCGTTGATCGGATTGCTGTAAATCCCCTGGGCGATTGCCCACGACGGCGCCCACCCCATCACTGCAACCCATACTACGCCCGCCAACCTTGAAATCACTTTACGCTGCATCGCTCGAAGTTCACCCACAGTTGCCTCCTCAAAAGTGCCAATGTTCCGGCCCCAAAAATCGAACGCTAGAACGGCAAATCAGCTCGAACTTTTTTGGCCGATTGTTCTGGCGTTTACTCGAAGTGCCGATAACATAGAGGTGGCGAATGAAGACTGTCGGAATACAAAAAGAATTTCCGATGAATGTCTTCCGCGACCAAAAAGGAAGATTGTGTTAATTCGGTGTGAGCGATTTTTGCAGGCGCAGGCGCGAATTTATAATCCGGTCGGTTTCAGCTCGGCCACGATTAGGAACGCTCCATGCCGCATCGAAGAATTACCAGCAGCGCACCACTCGTCTTCACGCTCGTCGAGCTTCCCGTGGTGAGCAAGTGCAAACGCTTGGCGTTTACACTTGTCGAACTATTGGTCGTGATCGCGATCATCGGAATCCTCGTCGCGCTGCTGCTGCCAGCCGTGCAAGCCGCGCGCGAAGCCGCCCGCCGCACGCAATGTCTTAGCAGCCTCAAGCAATTAGGTGTCGCCGCTCAAAACTACCAAAGCACGTATCGAGCATTCCCGATCGGCATGCTCATGAAGCCCGGCCTCATCTACACCGAGTCCACCTTCTTCGTCCGCCTGCTCCCCTATCTCGAAGAGCAAAGCCTCTACGACCAATGGGACTTCAAAACGCCTCTAAATAACGCCAGCACAACGCAAGCGAACTCGCGAACCGCAACGAAAATTCCAGCTCTCATCTGCCCCTCCGATGTGTTCGAAGCGAACCCTTACCTCCTGCCAGGCCCAGCCTCCCCCAATCCCTCCACGAGTTCCCCAGGCGCAGTCGCCGGCTGGTACGCCGGCACCAGCTACGCCGGCAGCTACGGCGAAGGCTCCTACTACGTCCACTTCTCGCAGTTCTCGATCAAGCCCAACGGCACGCTGTTCATGACCGGCGACGACCCAAGCCTCAAAGCACACATGCTCCACACGCTTGTCGAAAATCACTACGACCTCTCGCCCGCCGACCCGAAAAACATCACTGACGGCACAAGTAAAACACTCCTCATGGGCGAGAAATATCACTCCGATCCCTTCTTCGATTCGTGGACGTCGGGCAACAGTGGCCTAAAAATGTATCAAGTCTCAGCCTGGGGCTGGATCGGCGGCCCCAAGGGCGCCGCCCACATCTTTTGCTCCTCGGCCGTGGGAATAAATCTAAGCGCCCGCTCATTTACAGCGTCAGCGAACGATATCACAGCCCAAGACCGCCGCTTCAATAGTTGGGGTAGCGGCCACCCCGGCGTTTCCTGCTTCGTTTTCGCCGACGGCTCCACCCGCACCATCAGCGATTCCATCAGCACGCTCGTCCTAACAGCCATCACGACCCGCGCTGGCGGCGAAACCACCGACAACCCCGATTGAAACTAACAGCCCATTTCAAAACCGAGGGCTAAGCCACCAGCGTTCGATTAAATCAGCCGACGGGTACCCTCTGGGTGGCTAGCGGCCGGTTTCTTAATTAACGTCACCAATGCACTTCCAACGAATCTCTCAAGCCGCGTTTCTTATCAGCATCGCGTTGATCGCGCTAGCGACAGTAGGCTGCGCACACCCCAACTACGAAGTCGCACAAGTCGACGGCACGCTGACCATCAAAGGCCAACCCGGCCACAAAGTCCACATCGAGTTTATTCCAGATACCGGCACCGTCGGCCCCAGCGCCGTCGCCGACACCGACGCCGCCGGAAAATTCACGCCCCACCTTCTGACCAAAGACGGTTCCCTCGTCGAAGGCGTCATCGTCGGCAAACACAAAGTCGTCCTCTCCGACCGCCAACTCTCCGAATCCGCTACCGGCCGCGGCATCCCCATCCGCTTCGGCACCGAATACACCCTCCCCTCCTCAACGCCCATCTCGCAAGAAATCAAACCCGGCAAACAATCCATCCACATCGACCTCCCCTAACGCAGCGCCCCGCGATTGCCGCTGAGAAACGCTCCGCATCGCAGGTCTGAGCGATTGGCACTATCGCCTTCGCTCACCATGCGTACGCGTGCCGAACGCTGAAGGCGTTCAACATCAAATCCCACGGTCGCGCAGCGCACCCTGGGTCACGTGGCACATCAATCCTCCTACAACCCCGACGGGGTTGCACACGTCGTCCGAAATATCCCAGCCATGGCTAAACTCCGTTCGCCGCAACGTCGTCGACAAAGCACGAGCGCGATATCGCGTGATGCGACGCGTGCCAACGCGTATGCATGCAAGATCGAATAACGTTTTCATTCAGTCTGGGTCTCTAGTCACATGAAGTCCGCGTGCAACTCCGATGTTTTTTCTCACGTCTTCCTTCCATCAGCCGTTTCCTCGGCTGAATATCAGATCACCGCAAGGTCGTCGCCGAAGGACTTACGTCAAAACAAGTCGCACCTGCAAAGCGCGGCGCCAGCGGGCTCAGGAACAACCGTGACGAAGGTTCCGGCCTCTATTGAAGAGATGTATTCCGTCAAGCAGCATGTCGACGCTCCAGCCGTTTCAGTAGACGAAAATGTCGGTGGCGAATCAAAAGGCCGTGTGAATTGCAACGTGCCCGTGGGCATGGCAAGAAAGAATCCCAACCCCAGCGCCTCACCCGCTCGCTCAAAATCCAAGTCGAAGCGAATCAAGAGATGCGAATTGCGTCCGCAACCAAATAATGTCCGTGCAAATCATTAATCGCCATTGCCGTGATCGCACAAAGTCCAAACGGCTACCATGATCGCAGAGCGTGACTGCCCGCGGGAACCAAAATTCTAGACCTCGAAATACTTCTCTAAAGCTGGCCCTACCCAACAATCTCGCCAGACTGAAAGTGCTCGCCTACATCAGCAAAGGGTTCATTTACGCCTGCAACGTCGACCAACCGAATTCACGGCAACTTTGCGAACTCCCCGGAACTTGGACGCACTTTTTGGCCCGGCCCGAAAATGCCCATGCTGAGGGTGACTTCAGCAAACTTGCTCATGGTTTAGAGCACGACGCTTACGACGCACTGCTCAAGAACATAACGAGCACCGTGTACGGGCTACAGTGGACTCACGAATCACGGGGCGTTATTTTTTGCTTGGTCTCATACGAAAACGCCATCAAGAAATCTCTTTCCGAGCTCCGGTACGCACCGCTGGATGGCAAGGTTGTAAATGTCGCTAACATTGAGAAGCGCATAACGGCGGTGCCCGTCTGCAACGACCTGCGGATGTACGCGTGACCGGAAATTCCTGGTTACGCAAGGTTTTAAAAAACCTCACTCGGAAACAGACGCTAACTGAGACCACTCCCTTCTTGAGTTTGACGCCGTCACCCTCAAGCGGTCGAGGATAGGCATCGAAAAAGACACTAGATAACTTTTAATACCGCGGAAAACGAATGTCGTAAAACTCTTCGACAATTCCCATAGGAATCGTCGTTCAACATTTTAAGCTCGATTGGTCCGCCGACGAACCATCGTCATCTTGCGTAAACAGATAGCTCGACTGGCACAATTTCGGAAGGGTTTTGGATGAACCTTGATAGCGGTCAGAAGCGAACTCAAAGGCCGGTTCATGAACGAGCAGATTCAGCATTCGGCAGGTGTCGAATTTCAATCCGTTGTCCGAGTATCGGGCCGGAGCCAGGTGCCGTCGCGCACATTGGGTCGAAATGCACGCCGACGAAAATGGCGAACTAAAGGAAGTCGGTGCCGTCGATTCGAGCAAACTACCAGCGGTTCAATAAATTGTCAGGTGGCCAAAAATATATCTGGACATCTGTATATAAATGTGCATAATTCGAGCCGTGCCGCCCAACGCAGGCACTCAGCTCTTTGAAAACTAAGTAGGCCAGGCTCTGCCTGACAACACAAGCACGGCTCCAGCCACCAGACTCGCGGCCCCCCGCTAGGATTCGCGCATCGCACGACGCATTGGGTGCCACTGGCTCTGCCAGTGCTCTTTCTGCCTAACTCTTGCGCGCTGACCACCGGTAGATTCGCCAACCCGATGGACAGCGAATGCCATCGATTATTGGAATCTAGCCACGGAAGATTGCGGCCTCAGAATTACAATAATCGGCTCGCCGCAAGTACCGCCTCCATCGCAGACGCAACGCCCGCAAGGACTTGCGTCATCGGCGGCTCGCTCGCGGAACCGAATTTTGTATTAAAAAATCGTGTCGCGCGCGTTTTCGCAACGTTTCAAAATTGAATGCATTGCACCGAAAGGACTTACAGCGCATTACGACGTATTTAACCTCGTCTCAAAATTCAACGCTCCGCTTGCGGTTTAGCTCAACCGGTTACACCCCGCACGGTCTCCCGCGAGTCTGCATGATGTCCGTGGGCCCATCGCCCACGCGCCCACCGCGTCAGCCGCACCGCCTGCGATCGCCAAGAGTCCATCGGCGTGTAAGTCAGCCGATAAGTGCTTTCCACCCGCGTCCGAAGCCGGCGTTTGTGTTCTCCCTCACCGGGCCCGAAGTCGATCCGCCGATCGCCCCGTTCGCAGCTATCGGCAATCGTTTTGAGGAGCAGTGCCGAGCCGATACCGTCGCCCACCGAGGCATCGAAGCCCGTCCGAATCGTGGAGACATCGCCGTGAGAGTGGTAGCCGTACAAGAAAGCGGCGGGTTTATCATCGATATTAAGGACGTTCACATCGACCATACCCAACCGCGAAGCGGCGGCGTGGGCGGCACGGAAGTATTTGCGGACTCGACCATGCGTAATCGTATTGCCATGCACCACCCGCGATTGCCAACTCGATTGGGCGACCGTTTCGCAAGCCGCGTACAAGTCCCACGCCGGATCACCATCTCCTTCGGCAGCGGGCGCCGGCCGATGGCGAATATATTCGGCCCGACCGGTTTCGAAATACTTGCGAGCGAGCGACCGCTGTTGCCGCCGCAGCGAATTCGATTTGTTGGCAAGGTACTCGTCGAACGTTGCCGGCAAATCGACCAGGGAGGTAACTTCGTACTCCTGTATACTGCTGAACATATTGGCAACACGCAGCGCCCGCGCCGGTCGGCCACCCTGCACGCCTTCATCCGGCACCCACCGCAGTTCCAACATGTCCCAATCACGCGGCGTACGCCGCAAGTGTTGCGTGGCGGCCAGCATCGTCGTCGCCGGGTTCGCCCCAATCGGTCCGTACCAGGTGCTCCAATTATCAAGCGGATAAGTCAAAACCCGAACCGTACCCACACGGTACGCTTCCCGCCGCACGCAAAGCGGCACGATGCCAATCGGCTCGCCGCCGCCGAATACGATCAGCACTCGCATCCGCTGGCCTTCACCAAAGTGCCGCCAGTAGGTATCGAACCAATCGAAAGTCAGGAAGAAAGAAGCGTTCGGCGTGGCCGCGAACAGCGAATTCCACACGAGCCGATAATGGGCCAGCGTTTCGACGTCGTTGATTTCGACAACTTCAATCATGGAAGTTGCAATCCTGGAGGAGCGAAAAGAGATGAGTGAGTGGGGGAGTTTGCAACCGCCGTACCGCGCCCAAACCGCAGGGGTTTTTCCCACCGATTCGTGTTGCCAAGGAGTGCCGATGTGGCACAAACGCCACAACTTGCCGATATTGCGGGCAACTCGCGTTGCCGAAACGCACCACCTCGGGATTTGCCCCATTTTTCACTGTTAAACTGAATGTCGTGACGAACCTCACCCAACAAACGCTCGTCGAAAGCATCCACGCCGCCGCAAGGCCAATGGTTCTCTCCATCACCGGCGGCGGCAGCGGTGCGATCGCAGCCCTGCTGGAAGTGCCTGGCGGCTCTACCACATTGCTCGAAGCAGTGGTCCCGTATTCAGCGGCCGCGTTGCAGGATTGGCTCGGTGGGACGGCCGACCACTACTGCAGCGAACGTACCGCCCGCGCTATGGCGATGGCGGCCTTCGAACGTGCTCGCTCACTAAGCGACGCACCCGCAACGACGCTGCTTGGCATTGGGGCGACGGCGAGCCTGGTTTCGAATCGGCCGAAGCTGGGTCCGCATCGCATTCACGTCGCCTGGCAATCGGCCGATACGACGGCCGTTGCATCGTGCGAATTGATAAAGGGGGCTCGCACTCGCGAACAGGAAGAACAACTAGCAACAGAACTCATCCTCAACGCGGTGGCAGAAGCGTGCGGCGTCGAAGGATCGCTCGAGAGGAGTACGCCAGACGAACCGATCGCTCGACGTAGCAAGGTTGCTCCGCCCGCTTGGACCGAATTAATCCTCGGTGCACGTACGCATGTGGCAATGCCAGACTCGCTCGAGAACCAATCGCCCCAAGTTCTGTTCCCCGGTGCGTTCAATCCGATTCATTCCGCCCACCGCCGCATGGCTGAGTTTGCCGCGAAACGGCTTGACAGGCGGGTAACGTTCGAACTCTCGGTGACGAACGTCGACAAGCCGCCGCTCGATTATCTCGAGATCGCCGATCGGCTCGCCCAGTTCACCGGCGAAAACGTACTTCTCACGCGAGCCCCGCGGTTCGTGGAAAAGGCGCGTCTCGCACCTGGCTGCACGTTTGTGGTCGGGTCCGATACGATCATTCGCATCGCCGACGCCAAGTATTACAGCGGCGGTGCCCAGCAGCGTGATGCGGCAATTGCCGCGATCGCCGCGGCCGGTTGCCGGTTCTTGGTTTTTGGCCGCCTGGTCGATTCCGTGTTCTGCTCTTTGTCGAGTGCGAGCATTCCGCCCGAACTTCGCGAAATCTGCGATGAGGTTCCGGAGTCTAATTTTCGCGAGGACATTTCATCCACACAGCTACGAAGCACATAGTCTCGGTGGCGACGATTGCCGCGGCTTCCGGGCACCTTTATACTCTGGGTCTACTCTCTCGGAATTAACAGCATTTGTTCGCCAAACACCTTGCCATTCATGCCGCCCGCCAAAATACTTACCGCCCACGCCAACGCCCAAAAGCCGTTTTACGTGGGGCTTGATGTCGGCGGCACGAATATCAAGATCGGCATCGTCGATGATGCGGGCCAAACGCTCGCATATGAATCGATTCGCACCGAGCAAGACAAAGGCGCCGAAGATGCCTGCCAGCGAATGGCAGCCGTCGTCAAAAAGCAGCTTGCCGAGCACGATATCGATCCCAAAGATGTCGTCCGGGCCGGCATCGCGACGCCGGGGCCGATGGACATCGCCAAAGGCATGATCCTGCGGCCAGGCAATTTGCCCGGCTGGTGGGATTTTCCGATTCGCGATCGCGTCAGCCATCACGTGGGGCTGCCGGTATCGTTTGCGAACGATGCGAACGCCGCGGCGTATGGCGAGTTTTGGTCCGGGGCTGGCAAGCAATTTCATAGCCTTGTCCTGCTCACGTTAGGGACGGGCATCGGCGGCGGGATCATCATTGGCGACACGCTCGTCGAAGGCGAACACAGCTGCGGCAGCGAGTGTGGCCACATTCTCATCAACCCGGCCGACGATGCCCCGATGGATTCGCTCGGCAAGCGCGGCTCGCTCGAAAGCTATTGCAACGCCACGGCGGTGGTCGATCGCGCTCTCGCAGCGCTCGGCAGCGTCACCGTCACTTCCCTCGCCAAGCGCCGTGCTGCGAACGAAGACATCACGCCGCGTGTGATCGCGCAAGAAGCAGAGAAGGGGGACGAAGTCGCTCGCCGTGTGATCATGGAAACGGCCCATTGGCTGGCGATTGGGATCGTCACGTTCATTCACACAATCGATCCGGATGCGGTCGTACTGGGTGGGGCGATGACGTTCGGCGGATACGATACGGCGATCGGCCGGGCGTTCCTGCAGCGAATTCGCGATGAAGTTCGCCCTCGCATTTTGGAGCCGCTCCGCGACGTGGTGCGGATCGAGTTCGCTTCGCTCGGCGGCGATGCGGGCTACATCGGCGCGGCCGGCCTGGCTCGCCTCGAACATCAAAAACGGCGATAGCGCTCGGCGCTAACACGCATGGAACTCGATGACGAGTTGTGCTTGTGTTTCCATGTTTCGAAGCGCAAAGTCGTAAACTTTCTGCGCATCGAAAAGCCGCAGCGCGAGAGCCAGTTGGCGGATTGTCACGGCGCTGGCACCGGTTGCGGTTGGTGTCGGCCGTTTCTACGAAAACTGTTCGAGGCCCAGCGGGCTGCGGATCCGCAGTCGGATGAACTGCCGACAGCCGACGAATATGCTCGCGGCCGTACGAGTTACGTCCGATCGGGCAAAGGCACGCCGCCGGCGGGCGCGACACCGATCGACGCCAATTCGTAGCTGAACTCGCAAGAGTTCGGCAGACAACGCTCCGGATTCTTGCGAATCCAGCTACAGCAAATGCCCGCTTACTTATTGTCAGGCACAGCGACCGGTGCTGGCTCGGCATCCGGCGCTCCTGGCGCCGCTTCTTCTTCGGTCGCCGAAGCTGGAATCACTTTGCCGCTGTCTTCGACGATCTCGCCGAGGTCGCTCTGCGGCTTGGCTTCATTCCCCGCGTGCTTGTTGAAGCGGCGCTCCGCAGTGCTGCCGGCCGGGCCGAGCAATTGACCGAGGTACTCGCCAAGCCGTTCGCCGCGGGCCGAAGTGGAAACTACTTTTCCTTCCTTGTCGACGAGCATCACGCGTGGAATCGCGGCGATGCCGTACTTGCGGGCAATCGGATTATCCCAACCCATCGCGCCTTTTTGGGTGCTGAAGATCGTGGGGAATTTAAAGCCCGTTTGCGTTTGATATTGTTCGGCCAGTGCCTTTTCGGTGTCGAGATTCACGCCGATAACTTCAAAACCTTTGTCGTGATACGCGCGGTAGTTGGCGAGCACATTCGGCACTTCGGCCCGGCACGGTCCACACCAACTGGCGAAGAAATCGACAAGTACGACTTTGCCTCGATACGAATTCCAATCCAGCGGCGAACCATCGATCGTCGTCCCAGAAATATCGAGCTGGTTGCCCGGCAAATCGAGGCGTCGGGCTGTGCCTTCGAACTCGGCTGACATCCGCCGCACTTCGGGCTCTTTCGATTGCCGCGCGATTTGGGCCAGCTTGGCGATTTCTGGCGCTACCAGCTTGCCGTCACGATCATCGATCGAATTCGTGATTTGCACCACCATGCGAGCCTGATTGAGCGACAACCCGGCTTTCGAAACATCGGATACCAACCGGGCGAACACCGCTTTGCGTTGCGACTCGCTCAATTGATCCCACTGCCGAAACTTGCTGAAGAATCGCAACTGCACGAGAGCTTCGGTCACGGCTGGTCGCCCGGCCGAGGCGAGCTCGTCGAGTAGCTTATCTGACTGGGCGCTCGTATCGTACTTGCCGAGTTGCCCGATGATCGTCAGCGCTTCGACCGACATTTGCGCCGGTTGATCGCCTCTTCGTCGTTCTGCGCATCGAGCACACTGCTCTTACCGATGGCGACAAGCGCATCGGCCGCCTGTTGCGATTGCTGAGTGACGTCGTCGCCGCCCGAACGGCGCTCGGCCGCCTCGCTGAAAACGCTGGCCGAAGCCAGGCACACGAGCGACACCGCGGCGGGCGCCGCCAACGTAAGAAGCTTTCGCTGAGAACGAATCATATTTCTATCCTATAAGCTGATGGCAAAGTATTTCGCGCGACAAACGAGCTTGGAATTATAGAACGAACGTCGACAGCGAGCGACGGCAGCCTGGGCCGCAAAACGATCATCGCCGCGGCATTTGCCGCGTTTTTGGTGGTTTAGATAAATTCAGGCGTGCGCGGTAATTTCGGGTAAAGTAGTCATCTCACTCTGCGAGACGAATTCTCCTCTCGCGGAGCGAGAGGACTACATTTATTCTGCAAACCGAGCCACTATCAACGAGAGGCGGCTTGCCTCTCTCGCCCGCTCCTAAGCAAAGACACTCCATGTATATCGCATTCGAAGTCCTCGGCGTACTGGTTCTGGTATTTGGCTTCCTCGTGGGGGCTGAAGGATCGGGCTTGCAAATCGCCGGTGGCATTATCATCGGGGCGGCGACCATTGCAGATGCCATTTCGAAACGCGGCAAGTAACGCATCGTTCATCACGCTTCCATGCCCCACGCACCCCACTACTCACTCAAAGGAATGCTGCTCGCAACGACGGCGATCGCCCTGGCGGTCGTGTCGATTAAGTTCTTATTCCAACTGCCGCTCGATGTGGCCTTCGCACTCTCGATCCTCGTCTGTTTTGCGGCCTGCGGGGCGGCGCTGCTCGGTGCGGGCATCGGTCACCCTTGGGGACGGACGACAATCGGCGCCGTCACCGGTGCGATCATCGCGCTAACCGCCGCGGGCGTTGCCGCCATGGCAATTCACGTTTGGTTGATGCCGTAGCTCGTCACGTGGCAACACGGTTGGGGAAGCTACAGGCGAAGCGCCCGACGTCATGGCGCCAAGTTCGACACTTGGAACATTGTCTCACAGCTGCGTCACTGCTCGTCGACTTCGCGAGCCTTCATCCACGCATCAATGTCGATAACGTGGCCGCACTGTGTGCAGTGCCAAATGTCGGTAGGAATCTCCTCCTCCGACCGCACAGAAATTGCGTCCGGGTGGTCGCAAGGCTTGCCGCCCCATCGTAGTTGCAGGTTGATGGCGTCAGTGGAGTTCATAGGACAACTAAAGATCTTGTTGTCCATCCTAAAAAAATGGCAAATCGCGTCAGCCCGCTACCGTACCGTAGGACCGATGATTAAGCCAGTTCAAGCATCGAATTTGCGTTGATAAATCTCAATTTACCCACGAATAGTGGCCCGCCCCCGATTCGGCGACCGCTAGCTGCGAGCGAACCAGAGAATCGCAAATCGCGTCAATTCGAGACCGGTAGCTAGGCTGAGCTTGGTCTTCAGTCGTTCGCGATAAGTTTCCACAGTCGAAACGGCGATGTTCAAACACTCGGCAATCGCGCCCGTGGGAAGCCCCTGACCGATCAGTTCAAAGACATTGCGCTCACGGTGGGAAAGGCTCTTGATGACTTCGACATCCAACGCGTTGTTGCCGCCATCTAATCCACGAAGCGCCGCCTCGATCTCTGTCGGCACCCTCGTGTCCACACCGCGATGGAATTTTGCCGAAGCCGCGCGTAACTCACGCTCGACCGCGTGCAACTGGTCCAGACTCGCCTGACACTAGATGACACAGGCTCGGTATGCAGCGGCAAGGCTTTCGTACTCAGAGAATTGATCGGCCTTAACGGAAGGTGACTCGATAGCCACGACGGACTCCTTTTTTTCAAAGAAAGTAATGCCAACACCGCGATCTTATTGGCGGTAGCAGCAGCCCGTCAGTACGCTACCGAACACAGGAAATAGGTCATTCAGAAAGCTTCCTGAAATTGAATTTTCCCTATGACAGTTCCGCAAACTTTCAAATGGACGTACGCTTCCGTAGCGGATCGCTGCGTCAAAAAGTCCTTACGAAATTCTTTTCGCATCGCGTAGGACCACTTCTTCGTCGCAGCCAAGAAGCAGAAGAACAATACGAATAGCTCAAGTCCGCAACGAACGAAGCGAAATTAAAAGCCGGCAAGACAAAAAAACGAAGTCCTCGCGGCAAGAATGCCTGTTGAAACAAGTAGCCCAAACAATCCAGCACTTGCGCAACAACCCGAAGCACCTCGGCCTGGAGACCCACAAGTACAGCGACCTCGAAAACCCGCCTGCCGGCGACCGGTTCGCGTGTACGAAATTGCCTACGAACGGCCATGGATCATTGCCGGTTCAGGCGAATCAGACAAAACGGCGATTTCAAACTCGCCGGCGTACCCGAAAGACTGAAGCTCGAAAAATTCGAGTTTGGCCTGAAAAACCCAGGTGGACCGCCTACAGCAGGTCCGCCATCCGGTCGCGCGGGTCTTCCATACTGTCGGCCATCTTGTTGAGGGCTTCGGTTTCGATTTGCCGAACCCGCTCGCGCGTCAAACCAAGTTGCTCGCCGATCTCTTTGAGCGTGCGCGGCTCGTGGGCGTCGAGGCCGAATCGCATGCGAAGCACCGTGGCTTCGCGCTGATCCATCGTGGTCAGCATGTCCATCACGTGGTGGAGGCAATCGCTTTCAACGAGGGCATCATCTGGCGACTGCTGCCGTTCATCCATCACCATGTCGCCGAGCGTCCAACCCGCCTCGCTTTGGTCGGTTTGCGGCGTGGCGTTGTAGATCTTGATCGCCTTTTTGATGATCGGCAGCTTCTTCTTCGCCAGGCCGAGGACGCGAGCGATCTCCTCGGGCGTCGGGGTACGGCCAAGTTCTTCTGTCAGCCGAGCAGTGGCCCGCCGCCACTTGCTCAGCAGCTCGACCATGTACGCCGGAATCCGAATCGTCTTCCCCGTATTGATGAGAGCCCGCTTAATCGATTGCTTAATCCAGTAGCTAGCGTATGTGCTGAACCGCGTGCCCATTGCGGGGTCGAATCCTTCGACGGCCCGTAACAACCCGAGGTTGCCTTCTTCGATAAGGTCTTGGAGGCCGAGGCCTTTGCCCGAGTAGCCTCGAGCGATGTTGACCACCAGCCGCAAATTCGCACGCACCATTTGGTCGCGGGCCCGCGTGTCTCCCTGACCAATTTGCGTGGCGAGGTCCCGTTCTTCCTTCGCACAAAGCAAAGGAGTCTCGTTGATCTCGCGGAGATAAGTTTCAAGCGGAGTCTGAACGGCAGTCCCGGTTTTGCGCCGTTTGGACGTACTGGTGGTGGCCATCTTGGGCTCGCTGCAGCAGGAGGGATATCAGGATCGTTAGTGCGGCAAGCCGGGAGCCCAGAGCATGGAAGTGTGACCTCGGCAGTTCCCACTGCCATGCTCCGAGCTTCCTGCTCCTGCTACTGTCATCGACTGTGGCTGCTAGCAACTGCACGTTGGGCAAGATACATCGCGCTACGCCGAATGTGCGCGGAGTTCGGGAAGTGCCAAAGAAAACGGCACAGCGGGTTATGGGGAACCCGCTGTGCCGTGGTAAGGAATTGGGGTGAAGAGCCGGCCGGCCGTTGGCCGGCGGCTAATTACTAGCCTTCGGGTTGTTCTGCGTCTGCCGGTTGTTCGGCGCTTTCCAATTCGGACGCACTCTTGAACAGCGGGCCCGAACCGGAACCGACGCCGCCCTTGAGTTCGGAACTACCGGCACCAGCGCCGGCCATGACTTCTTCGTCGATCGAGAGATCGTCGTCAGCCCATTCGACGCGCTTGCGCGAGAGGCCGATTTTCCGCTCGTCGGCATCGACGCGCAGAACCTTGACTTCAATCTCGTCGCCGACCTTCACCACGTCTTCCGGATTCTCGACCTTGTGGTCGGCGAGTTCCGAAATGTGGAGCAGGCCTTCGAGGCCGTCTTCGAGGCCGACGAATACGCCGAAGTTCGTGATCTTCGTGACCTTGCCCTTCACGAGCTGGCCAGGTTGATAACGACCTGGGATATCGGTCGCCCATGGATCATCATCCATTTGCTTGAGGCCAAGCGCGATGCGGCGGCGTTCTTGATCGACGCTCACCACTTTGCACTCGACTTCTTGACCCTTTTCGACCACTTCGCTCGGGTGGCCGATCTTGCGGGTCCAGCTCATGTCGCTCACGTGTAGCAGGCCATCGATGCCTTCTTCGATTTCGATGAAGGCGCCGTAGTTCGTGAGATTGCGAACGCGGCCTTTGACCATCGCGCCCGGTGGGTAGCGGTCGGCGACCTTGTCCCACGGGTTCGATTGCGTCTGCTTCATGCCGAGCGAAATCTCTTGCTTTTCCTTGTTGATGTCGAGCACCATCACTTCGACTTCCTGGTCGATGTGAACGAGCTCGCTCGGATGGCTGATGCGCTTGGTCCAGCTCATTTCGCTGATGTGCACCAAACCTTCGATGCCATCTTCGAGTTTGACGAACGCACCGTAGCTCATCACGTTGACGACCGTGCCCTTTACGGCCGAGCCGACCGGGTACTTCTCCGGTACGTGTTCCCACGGGCTCGCGCTCTTCTGCTTCAAACCGAGGGCGATTTTCTCCTTTTCGTAGTCGATGTGGAGAATCATCACCTCGATCTGGTCGTCGATTTTGACGACTTCCGACGGGTGATTGATGCGGCCCCAGCTCATGTCGGTGATGTGGAGCAGGCCGTCGATGCCGCCAAGGTCGACGAACGCGCCGAAGTCGGCGATGTTCTTGACCACGCCCTTGCGGAGTTGGCCAACTTCGAGTTGCTTGAGGAGTTCGCTCTTCTTTTGAGCGCGCTCGGCTTCGATGAGGCTGCGGCGACTGACTACTATATTGCGGCGAGCTTCGTCGATCTTGAGGACGAGGCACTTGATTTCTTTGCCGATGTATTCGCCGATATCGTGCGGTCGGCGGATATCCACCTGGCTCGCGGGGAGGAATACGTTGACGCCGATGTCGACCAAGAGGCCACCCTTGATCTTGCGGGTGACCATACCGCTGACGGTATCGCCTTCGTGGACGGTCTCCATGACCTTCATCCACTTTTCGATCTTCTCAGCCTTCCGCTTGCTGAGGACGATCATGCCGCGATCGTCTTGCCGGCCGGGGGCGACGTCTTCGGTGTCTTCGACGAGGACCCGCACGGTGTCGCCGATTGCGGGGAGGGGTTCGCCTTCTTCCCATTCATTGCGTGGGATGATGCCTTCGCTCTTGTAGCCAACGTCGACGAGGATGAAGTCTTCGTCGATGCGAAGGACTTTGCCTTCTACGATTTGGTTTGGTCCGACATCTCCGCCCTTGAGCCAATCGGCATCGTCTGGGAGGGAATCGCCGATAGCGATATTCCAATCTTCGTCGGAAACGTCGAACTCACGAATTAAATTGCGGTTAACCATTCAGAAAAAAACCTGTGTGTGGCAGGAGCAAGGCAGCAGGCCAACAAGCGCAAGCGGCGCGGGCCAAGGAGCGAATCGAGCTCCGCCAGAGAAGTTAGAGGTGCAATCCCTCGCCGAGCGACAACCGAGCCGCTCTGGAAAAGCTTTGGGGGAACCTAAAATCATAGAAGGTTTAGGGTTAGAAGGAAAGGGGCGATCGGCGGGCGTGGGGGATTGGGGTGTTTTGGGTGTGGAAAGTCCGCTCTCCGTAGTCTGTCGTTGGTTGTTTCTGGAATTTCTCGCAGAGGTGCGGAAGGCGCGGAAGTTTAATTTCACCACGAAGGCACAAAGAACACGAAGGACAGCAACAAATGAATTCGTGATTCTTGGCGCCCTTCGTGCCTTCGTGGTGAATCGCTCCTCCTCCGCGTTCTCTGCGCCTCTGCGTGAGATCATGGTGTGTTTGGGATTCGCCGGGATTCTTTTTTGGATTGCGCGTGAAGTCGATTTTTTAATACAAAAATCGGGGCTGATGTGCGTGGATCGCGGGGATTGTTGAGGTTCGGGGTGGAATATTGGGAATTTCAAGTGGGGAGGGGGGAGTGGGGAGTGTTGAATTCGGATTGCGGAATTCGGATTGCGGATTGGTGGACGGCGGCTATCGTTCATTTGGAGGTGTAGTGATCAGATGTATACATTCGCGAAGGTTAGGTATAGCCTAAGTCGTGGCACAATTTCAACAAAAAAGTTGACGGAATTTAGGTGGCCAAAAATTGTGGATTGACTTGTGCTAGCGGAAATTTCAGCGTGTCAGAGAGGTGACGCCACGGGTAAATCCGTGTCGATTCACTGCCGCAGAATTGTTATAGTCTGCCGGCCCAATGGAGCGAGTTTGTAAAAGTCTGTTGCAGGAATTCTTCTATGTGCAACTTGCGATGGATCGCCGTTTTAGTGCTCTTCTTTTCCTGTTTGCATGGCGAAGCAGAGACGCCACCGCCATCAAGTCAGCAGGTTGGGACGAATGTCGAAAGTTCCGATGACAACGTGGAGACGAACGGTCTGGAACTGAAGCTTTCTGCGAAAGCGCAGGAAGCCGCTGCGGTCGCGATCGATGATGCAGTTGAGTTTGCTAAGAAGGGAGGCGATCAGGGAAAAGCGGCGATATGGCAAGCGCGGAAGGGGCAAACAGTCATTCTCGGCGATGTTCGCGGCCTGCTGGATGTCTTGACCAGCCTACTAAATAAGAGTGAGTTGCGCTTAGCACAGCAGCTCTACGCACAGTTGCAGGTCATTGCTGATTCGTCACGAGACGATTTTCCAGCACTGAATTTTGTTATCCAATTGGACCTTGCGCGTGTGGACGAGGCTTTCGAACGATATGACGTGGCCTTGCACCGCATTGACGACATGGAATCGATTGTGCAGAGCGTAGGGACTAATGCGCCGCCGTACGGCTCAATTGCTCTCTATCCGATACGCGGGCATTTGCTGCGCGAACTTGGCATGTATGACAAAGCAGAGAAGGTCGATCTTCGATTTTTGCGGGAGGCTAACAACTATCCCGTCGACATTTCGAAAGACATGCTGCCTCTTATGAAATTCGAACTTCGCGCCGTATACGCTGATGCCGGCGCATTTGACAAGCTCGCAGAATTAGGTGCTGCTCAAACGGCTGACTTCAACGATGAGGATGGCAACGTCGATTCATATCGAGTTTTTCTGATGGCATCGAGCATTGTGAAGTACCACTTATCGGGCGACAAAAATCTGTCTGAAGCCGAGGTGAAATGTCAGGATTTAATGGATCGGATGAAGTATTATCGAGGCGTTTCGAGCACGTCATATATCCAGGCTATCGAGTTGATGTCCAAAGTAAAAATTGCGCAGTCGCAGTACGCCGACGCTGTTGAGCTATTAAGAAAATCGTTAGAGCTTCGCACTCAGGTCTTTGGTGCGGACCATCCGTCAGTCGCGCGTACGCAGGCGGAGTTGGCAAGGGTGCAGAAGTTACCGTTGGATGTTGCGGCGGTGAAGCCGTAGCATGCAGCTTGCAAGATGGGCTTGTTGCTAGGCGAAACCGCGTCGTTGTGTTGCGGGATATTTGCCATAGTGAGCGATGGGTTCCGGCTGCGCGGCGAACCACGCTACTCGTCGTTCGATTAGGACGACGAAGCCGTTCTAATGATTGTGGGTAGTTCACGGGCTCCGTGAGCGATCTGCACGATATCAATGCCGTTCTCCTGCGGCACGTATAGGATGACGTAATTTCCAACGGGCCAAATTCGCAAGTTCTCTCCGAACTCGGGGCAGGCCTGTCCCAGCAGCGGCTGATTCGCCAGAGTGCGAAAGTCGTCCAGAAATCGTTCACGAAGGCGGCTGGCGCCTTGTGGGCTTTCGCGTTCGATTGCAATGTAATGCGAGATGCGTTTCAGATCTTCACGCGCTGCTGCAGTTACGCGATAGCGATTCATGCTTTTCGCCGTCACTGCGTTTGCACGTCGGAATCCACTTCGGCATCGATGGAGTCCAAAAACGCGCCGAGGGCTTCGTCGCCATCGAGCACGATTGCGCGACCATCCTGGAGTGAGGCCAAGCGATCGGCCATTTGGTGGCGAAAGTCGCGCGACTCGCGGAGCGATTTCAGACCGGCCAAGAGCGCTTCCTCTGACGATCGATAGGTGCCCTCAGCCAGTTCCAGTTGGAGCAGTTGATTGAGCTCGGCGGAAGCAAATTGGGGAGTCATGATCGGTCTCCTTGCTCAATCATATCGTCTTTAGAGCGTGTAACAAAATGGTCTCGGGAGAGGGGGACAGTCCCATTTTGCTCCGAGGACTACGCAAAATCGGGACAGTCCCCGACCATTTTGTTACACGCTCTTAGATGCATGCTTCCACTCCGCGGGTTGCAGTGGCCTGCAACTGGAGGTCGGAAAACGCTTTCTCGGCTGGTATTTCACCGCTGCGGATGCCGTCGTCGATGAGCGTGCGAAGTTTGGAGCGGCATTCGTCGTCGTGCGCTTGTTGCAGGCCACGCAGATGAGCGAAGGCCTCTTCGTTTAATAGGTAGTAGACCTTGCTATTGGCATCGTCGGCAACCAAAACGGGTTGGCCGGCACATGCCTCAATTGCTTTCCGCTGTTCGTCGGTAAGTTTGGTGGTCATTCTGGAATTATAACACATCTGCGTGGCAATCGGCCGGCTTCTTGCGAAGCCAGCTACGGCCCGTTCCGCTAAGAAACTTCCATCATTGGTCGCGTTCGCGGCGAAGGGAGTTGGCGGCCTGTCTGTTGGAAGTGGTCGATGACTTCTTGGACCACGTCGCCGAGTTCCTCGTAAACTTTGACCGGGTCATCCCCGTGAATGCCCGTGATCAGATCGGGGCATTTACCGATGTAGACCTGGTCGTCGTCACTCCATTCGACCCATCGATGATATTGATCGATTGGTTTCATTTTTCCACTTCCTCGATCGCCCGCTTGATTTGCTTCTCTTGGTACTTCTTGGCATCGTCGCCATCGTGCCCGCTGATGGTCACGGCACCTTCGAAGTTTACGTGCGTGAACTTTCGGTGCGAACCTTTGCCGCCGCCAGGAACTTGCGTAAAACCAGCGGCCTGTAGGTCTTTCACTAACTCACGGACTTTTCTTGGCACGCGATCAATCCATTATACCATTGTAATGACTGCACAACGCGGCCGGCTTCTTGCGAAGCCAGCTACGTCGGGATGGGAAGGCGTTTACTTATGTACGTCGTAACACGCGATCACGTCGCCTTCGCGGACGTAGAGTTTGCCGTCGAGGATCACGGGGTGGGACCAGCCTGGGCGGTCGTCGGTGTGGGGGAGTTCGAAGTGGCTGATTTCTTCGTGGGCTTTGGGATCGGCTTTGACTAGGGCCATCGTGCCATCGGCGTAGTGGACGTAGAGGTGGTCGTCGGCAGCGACGATCGAGGCCGAGTTTTTGCCTGCGCCGCGGGACTTCCATTCGACTTTGCCGGTCATGAGGTCGGCACACCAGATGATGCCGTGGTCTTCGGAATCGCCGTAGAGATAGTCGCCCACGAGGACGACGCCGCCGTGTTTGTTGGCGAGCTCGGGTTTGAGCGGGTAGATGGTTTCGATCTTAACGTCGCCATCCGCGCCGGGGACTTGCTTAAGGAGTGCTCCGCCACGGTTGTAGCCGGCGTCGAAGAAGACGAGGTCGTCGCGGACGATCGGAGTGGGGATGACGGCGGTGGTTTTGTCGATGTCGAATGTCCAGAGGAGTTTGCCGTCGCTGGCGCGGACGCCCATGGCGCCGCTGCCGGTAGATTGGACGTAGACCCGCGTGCCGCCGATGGTGGCAATGACGATCGATGAGTGGCCGGCGCCGCGGTCTTCGGGGCGGGAGGTGGACCATATCTTCTCACCAGTTTTCTTATTCAGCGCGACCATGGTGTTGGTTGGGCCGCCGGGGGTGCAGAGAAGTTTGTCGCCGTCGATGGTCACGGATTCGCTGTAGCCCCACATCTCGGCTTTTTTGCCGTCGAAATCTTTTTTCAGGTCGTGCTTCCAAACTTCTTCGCCGGACGTTTTGCAGCAGTACAGCATGCCCATTGGAGTGAGGACATAGACGCGATCGCCATCAACGGTGGGTGTGCTGCGCGAGCTTTGCCAATTCGGTTGGCCTTCGTTGTAGGCGGGGCCGGTTTTGGTTTTCCAGAGTTGTTTGCCGTCGGCCTGGTTGAAGCAGATGAGATATTCGTCTTTGTCGTCGGCGGTGGAGGGGGCATCGCCGAGGGTGAAGATCTTGCCGTCGACAATTGAGAGGCTTGCATAGCCGCGGCCGGCGCCGGCGGTTTTCCAAACGAGCTTGGGGCCGCCTTCGGGCCATTCGGTGAGCAGGTTTTTGTCTGGCGAAACGCCGGTTCGCTGCGGTCCGCGGAAGGTTGGCCAGCTATCGCCGGCGTGAGCTATCGTCGCCAGGAGTAATATGAGCCCGCACGATGTGACACTTTGCAACAACCGGTGAGGCATGCCTGATCTCCAATTTTATATCGATTTGTGCTGCCCGAGAACGAGCATCCAGGATATGTCTGCGTGCGGGACTGGACAACCGGGGGAATGAGCGTGGCCGGCGGGAGGCGATGGACCAGCTAAGTCGCAAACGGCGGCGTCGCCGAATTTGTTGTAAAGAATGGTCCGTGTGTTAAAATGGAGCCGCGGCCACGCTTTTGGTGAGAAGTGTTTATGAGTATGCGGCGTGGCATTCGAACGCTAATTCTTGCAATGAGGGGACGCTAATGATTCGACTTCGCGTGTGTGTTTTGTTGGGGACGGTGGCGATGACTCTTCCACTTACACGGGCGCACGCCGCGACGCCGCAGCTCGCGCCTTGGGCCAATCGCAATACGGTTGATACCGATGGCGATGGGGTACCCGATCTCTTCGATAACGCGCCGGGTGTGGCGAACAATCAGGCGGATACGGATAACGACGGCATCGGCGATGTGATTGATCCGACGCCGAATAATTCGAACCCCGCGCTCGGCGATCCTGGGCTGGGGATGCTTGGACCGTATACGATTTTTAGCGGTTCGAGCGTCAGCCTCGATTACGCAATGGTGCTGCAAGTTCCGCCCGGTGCGTGGGGGCACGTTGATCTCGACCTTGGCGGGAACGGCATTTACGACGCCACGTACTTCGGGCCGCTTACGGCGAGCTTCAACCAGATTGTGATTCCGGCGAATCAGTATGAGATTCCGGGCGTGTACAGTCAGAACGTTCTGGGATCGTACGCAATTTACGCCAAGGCGTTTGGGCCCGGCATGCAATCGCAAAATGAAACGATTACGGGCGTGAATGTGATTCCGGAACCGGCGAGCATTTGTCTGATTGCTGTTGCGGGGTTGGCGGTCGGCAGTTGGCGGCGGCTGCGGCGATCTGCGCGCTTGAGAAAAAAACGCATCCTATGATCGGGAATGGCCCGCCCTACTGGCGGGCTTTTTCATGCGCCGTGGTATCATTGGAACCATGCCCACCAGCAACCGCCCCATAATGATGTCACGTTGGATAGTCGGAATCGTTGGCATGCTCGTTGGGCAGGCCGTTTGGGCACTTTCTCTTGGCGCGGCCATGGCCGGCGGCGGTGCCGGCTTTGCGATAATCGCCGCGCCAGTTGAGTTATTGGGATGGAATTTTATCTGGTTCGATAATGGGCCGCCGGCTGGACTGGAGTGGCTAGATTCCAAGGCCTTTCTTTATGCCTTTGGGATTTGCTTCTACGGATTAGTGGGTGCGCTATTCGCCCTATTCATCAACCGCCGTCGTTTCAGCCTCCGCACTCTACTAATCGCCATGACGCTCGCTGCGCTCCTTCTTGGCTTGGCGGCTTACGCCGCCAGGAAATAATTTCCCAGCAACACAGTCGTCAGACAGCACCGGGCGGTGTGGTTGGACAAATTATCGCGGCGGCACCCCTTTCCTGTTTGCCCCGGGGCCTGTTCAATAACAGGGCTATGGCAAAAAAGAAACCAACCAAATCGGCGAAGGTGGCGAAGCCTCGGGTCGCTGCGCGGAAACCCGCGAAGACTATCGATACCGCTGGCGAACGTGTTCTGGAGACGGATGCTGCAGCTCCCGTAGAAGAGCCCGCGGCAAATTCTAAACTTCCGCCAATTGCGCCGCGCGAAGTCGGTGCGTTGACCGGCATTGAAATCGGTCACGTGGCGGGCGACGTGTGGGGTGCGCTCACGCGCAAAGGCCCGCTCACAGTCGCGGCCATTAAGAAAGAAGTTGCAGCGCCGGGGGATGTTGTTGCGGCGGCGATCGGCTGGCTGGCCCGCGAGGAGAAGCTCAATTTCGATACGGCTGGCCGCATCGTGAAGATTTCGCTGCGGTGATGGGCGGCCGACACGTGTCCAACGAGCTTATCGATTTCTGGAGCGAGGCCGCGCCCGATTACGACCGCGTTGTGGAGCTGCAAGTTGGCCCCGGCACGCGGGCTAAGGTGCGCGAACGCGCCAGTCAAGAAGAGGCGCTTGGCGACGTTGTTGAATTCGGGTGCGGCAGCGGTTTTTTCACTGATTCGCTCGCGTGGAAAGCGACAACTGTTCTCGCTACGGACCTTTCGCCCGGTATGCTGGGCCACGCCGAAGAGCGTATCCGCGCGTCGAACGTCACGTTTCGAATTGAGGATTGTCAGGCGTCATCACTCGATGACGACGCGTTCGACACTGCGTTCCTCGGCCTCGTACTGCAGTTCGTCGATCACGAGCGCACTATTGCCGAGATGAGGCGAGTTCTTAAGCCGGGCGGACTGCTGCTGATTGCAAATCTCGATGTCCTCGCGCTCACCCTGCCCCATCGGTTGCGGTGTCTGTTCCGCGTCGTTCACCAGGGACGGAGTGGTTATCGTGTGCGGCCGCCGCGCCGGTTTGGCCGCAATGTGATCGGCGAGCGGGAGCTGTGCGAGTTGTTAGAACGCAACGGTTTCAGCGTTCTGGGTTGTGAAACGATGACCAACTCTTCGCGGGCATCGTACATTCCGATCAATTACATTCGGGCGGTGAAACACTGATTGGCACTTACGTAAGCGAGTTTTTCTAAAACTCGCACCAGTCAAAAACGGACTCGCGGTCTACTTGTCCATCTTCAGCACGACACGGAAGCGGGCCTTCCCGCTCATCATACGCTCGAAGCCCTCTTGGGCTTTTTCGAGTGGGTAGATTTCGTTCATCGACTGCACGCCGGTGCGGGCGCTGAACGCCAGCGTATCTTCGGAGTCGATCGACGTGCCTGAGTACCAGCCTTTGATCGACCGGCAGCCGGTGAGCAGAAACAGCGGCGACACCTGCATTGAGTTGGCAGCACCAATGACGAGCATTGTGCCGTTGATCGCGAGGCCACCTTCGACGGCGCTCATTGCTTCGCCGCTCGTAGCGGTCGCCAAAATGGCCTTCGCGCCACCCAGCTTTTGAAGTTCGGCGGCCGGGTTTTGTGAGGTGCTGTCAATGTATTGATCAGCGCCGAGTTCGCGAGCGAGTGATTCCTTGTCTTTGCCGCGGGCGATGCCGACTGTGAGGAAACCCATCTTCGCCGCGTACTGCACGCCGAGGTGGCCAAGGCCGCCGAGACCGAGCACAGCAACGACATCTCCAGGCCGAGCGCCGCTGTTCCGCAGCGCGTTGAACGTGGTCAGGCCTGCGCACAGCAGCGGTGCCGCATCGGTCGGTTTGAGTTTATCGGGCATCGCGGCCACGGCGTTCGCCGGTGCGATCATGTACTCGGCGTAACCGCCGTCAAAATGGATGCCGGTCACTTGCGTGGAATCGCAGGCAAAGAAATCGCCTCGGCGACAGTGGTTGCAGTGGCCGCAGTAGCCGCCGTTCCAACCGACGCCGACGCGCTGGCCGACCTTCCACTGCGGCACCTCATCCCCCACCGCATCGATCACGCCGGCAACCTCATGCCCCGGCACGCGCGGGTAGGTGATTCCGGGGAAGAGCGCTTGGAACGTGACCGTATCCGAATGACAGATGCCGCAAGACTCGACCCGAATCCGCACGGTACCCTTCGGCGGCGCAACAAGCTCGCGCTCGACAAGTTCTAACTGACCCGGCTTCGTGACTTGGACGGCGCGATAGGTTTTAGCGGCCATGATCCTGCTCCCTGGGGTCGTGCAAATTCGCCTGAGACGCCGGTATTGTCGCACCCGCGGGCGATGAAGAAAAGCGGGTGCTACCCTTCGCCATTAACCATCGGAAGGCAGTCCGCAGATGGCGCAGATGTTCACAGATTTGTGGTTCAGCCGTGACCAAACCTACGAGCGTTCGTACATCATTCTTATCTGCGAGAATCTGCGCCATCTGCGGACTACTTGAATTGAAGAAGGTTGGCGCCGGCTCACAGCAAGGGACGTGATTCACGACCGCGGCTCGACCAAATCCCAAAGATTGCCCCACGGATCGCGAAACACGGCGACGGTGCCGAAGGGTTCTTCGGAGCGCTCGCGCACGAATTCGACGCCCTTCTGTTTGAACGTGCGATAGTCGCGATCGAAATCGTCTGTGTGCAAGAAAAGAAAAACGCGGCCGCCGGTTTGATTACCGACGCGCGACGCCTGTTCCGCATTCGCAGCTCGCGCGAGGAGCAGCTTCGTTCCACTCGAATCCGGCGGCTCAACGACGACCCAGCGTTTATTCTGTTCCGGCACGGGCGAATCTTCGACCAGTCGAAAGCCTAGCACGCCGACATAGAACGCAATCGCGCCGTCGTACTCGGGAACGAGCAACGAAACGAGTGCGATCGATTGCTTCATAGTGCGTCCTTCATAATCTGGCGCAGAGGCCACAGGGCAACTACCCAAACGGATTCACAATCCGCACACCTGCCGCGCGAAAATCAGCAACGTTTCGCGTGGCGACCGCCAAGCCATGCTGCTTAGCGCTTGCCGCGATGAGACTGTCCTTGATCGGCATTGCCCGGCCTTTGCGTTTCAGCTCGGCGAGCAGCTTTGCCCAGACCGCCGCGGTTTTCGAGTCGACATCGACGACATTCAAAGTCGCCGCTCCGCGCTCGAACCAATCCATGAGCCGCCGGCGTCGTTGGCCGGACGGAAGCAATAGAATCCCATATTCAAGCTCGCCCAATACGATCGGACTGACGACCATCTCGCGATCATTTTTCCGCAGCCACTCAAGCACCTGCGCGGCGGGCGATGGCTTGGTCGCCTCGCTGAGCACGTCGGCATCGACCAGATATTTCACGGCTTACGTGTGGTTAGGGTATCAGTTGATTCTGATCGAAGCGGCTCAAACCACCCTTTCTCCGGACACGCCGACAACCAATCCGCCAAGCTTCCTCCACCACCGTTAGGCGCCTTTTTGAGCAGATACTGCCCTGCCTCAACCCGTTCGATTGAAAACTGCTGCCCGGGGTAAATATGGTCCTGCTCGCGCAATTCGACCGGCAGAACGAGCTGTCCTTTAGATGAAAGGGTGGTTCTCATATAAGTAAGATAGCGTCTTACCGATCGAAAGTCAATCCGGGCTTGTCGCAGTGCGTAGTCGATACAAAACGTGTGGCCGCAATTCGTGGCCGTGCGGAATTGACGGATGGTCGAAGTCACTCGCTGGGTCGTGAACGAAACCGAGGCGTTCCATGAGTCGGCGAGAGCGAGCATTTGTCGCGGTAGTGAACGACACGATCTCCGGCAGACGTAAGACGTTGAAACCGTAGTCCAATGCTTGAAACGCGGCCCGATAGGCGATGCTTCGTCCCCAGTATTCGCGGCGCAGCCGCCAGCCAACTTCAACGCACGGCATAAACGGCGCTTCGAATCTTGGAATCGCAAGTCCGACAAAGCCCGCAAACGTGTCATCTACATCCAGCGCCCATAAACCCCATCCGCGCTCGGCGATCAACCCGCGGTGGCGTTCCATCATTTCCGTACTTTGGTCGCGGGTCATCACCCCCGCAAAGTATCGCATGACCTCTGGTCGCTGTTCATGGCGGCGAATGGCTCAAGGTCGGAATCCCGCCATTGTCGAAGAGAGGTGAGTTCCATTCACGTAATTCCAAGAAGCGACTGGTGGCCGAAGACGACTTAAAAAATTGCGGCCCCCATAGTTATGCACGATAGAAAGCTCTACGGCCGCCACTTCGCTCACGAATCAGCACGTGTGCCATCGGTGGTCGCACTAGATCGCCAAAACCACCAACCACCGAATGCAGCGGCAGTCAAAACGAAGAGATACACGGCTTTTATGCTCCACGCCAGCGTCGAAATGATAAGTTTCCCGTTCTGTCGGCTGAACCAGGAGTAAACCTGCATCAAACTCCAGGCAATATATTGCCGTCTCCGGGCAACCGCAGTTAGATTTATGGTGGTTGAGCACGATCATCTTTCTCTCGTGCGGCAGCGAATTTGGCGACAGGAGTCGTGAATGCAACGTCTATCTACGATCGGCACGTCGTTGCTGATCACGCTTTTTTTACGCGCCGCAACATCATGCGCTGCCGAGCCCATCAAAATCGAATTGGTTCGAGTCCTCGACCGATCCGGCAATTCCTCTGTGGGCGAATTCGAGAAGGAAGATGAAAAAACGATTTCATTGCGCGATTTAGACAGCGGCAAAATCGATGACTTCGAAAAAGCGTCCGTGGCCAAAATCGAACATCCATTGGGTGAATCGGATGCCGCCAAGTACATTGGTTTGCCGAAGCTGATGGCGTGGAAAATCGCCCAACTGCCCGCCAAGAAGCCTGTCGTTGGAAAGATCGCGAAGGTTACCCCCACAGTCGTGTACTTGAACCTCGGCGAGGCGAGTGGCATCGCACCGGAACAGGAGCTCACGGTCTACAGAAATGCCGAAGATGTGATTGATCCCGACACAAAGCAAGTGCTGGCCCACGAACGACAAAAACTAGCCAAATTGCAAGTGGTCGAAGTTGCTAAGGCGTACTCGAAAGCCAGAATGTTGGGAGAGCTCGAAACGCCTCTCGTCATTGGCGACGAAGTCGAGCTGGCTGTTCAAAAACTGCTCGTCGCAGTGCTGCCGATCGATAACGAAACCGGCGAATTCGATGGAACCGCCCTAACCGAGCAGCTGATCACCGCTTTGTCGAACAAAGGCATCCCCGTGGTAGAACGTGCGCTGCTCGATAAAGTCCTGGCCGAGCAGCTCGTACAGCACACGGTATTGTTCGATGAAAAAGCCGCACAGCACATCGGTAAGCTTTTGGGTGCGACCGCCGTATTAACCGGCAAGATAGTTAGTCCCGGCGAAGCCCATGTGCGGTTGATTGAAGTCAGTAGCGGCATGATCTTGTCCGCGGCATCTCAGAAGTTGGCAAACGCGAGACCAACACCTGCGCACGTGACCGCTCCCAGGCACTCGGAGGCCCCGACCAGGCCCGCGCGGGGCAGTGGCGCCGTGACCACTAGCAAGATTTTGCCGGGATTCGTATACAGTCGCGGCGAGGCCATCATCGGCAAGGAAGGCCTCGAAATTAAACCAGGCGGAGTCATTCGTACTAAACTGAGCGACTATATAAAGCACGACTTTGTATTCGATGTCGTCTATACATTCCCCAAGACGACTCCATTGCAGCCGAATGAGCAAACCATTCACGTCGGTATCGGCGATGAGAGCCTTGAAGACGGACATCCTAAGAAATGTGTCGCGCTGGTTATTCGACCCATCACCTTCGATGCTGACGGCCGAATAACAATTCTAAAAACTGGGGAGGGCGCCCGAGAAAGTGCTTTTGGAAGCCTCCGCAAATTGGGCCCGCATAAGATTCAAATCGAAAAGTCGGGCCCTGCCCTAACTTTCCGCATCGACGTCGACAACGATGGCGATAGCGTGGACGACATGGAAATGACGATTCCCGACGTCACCCAGTTCGCTCCCTTCCTGAACGACAAAAACAGTTATTTGTATGTCGGCGGCGGCGCATTCTTTACGAAAGGCCGAATCAGCGTCGGCCGAATTTCCGCGGTTGAATCTGCGAGTTCAGCAACGCTCAAAGATGCCAACATGTTGTCTCTGAGTCGGGGCAAACCCTGGCCTGCGTTTTTAGACGCGGGAGATAATACGTTAATCGCGAAGAACGGCCTGGAAATCCGACCCCAAACATACGTCTCGACCAAGCGAGCCGACTTCACCGAAAAGGACTTCACATTTGAAGCCGAACTCACTTTCCCCGCGTCAACGGATCGCCAACCGCTAGACCAGATCGCCTTCGTCGGCATAGGCGAGCCGAACCAAGGCCAGTCGCCGGATCCGAGCGTCTACATGTCGATCAGGCCGCCCGATGTAAACGATGGTTACTGCGATATCGGGATGAGTGACTCTGCCCATCACAAAGCCGGCAATGGAAAGCGCGTAACGAATCTGCGCGGCCGCGGGCCGCATATCGTCCGCATCGAGAAGCGAGGCAAGGAGGTCACCTTCGGTATCGATATCGATGCCGACGGAAAAACGGATGAGGATGTTGAACTTACAATTCCCGACATCGCGGAAAGAGCGCCGTTTCTCCATAAAAAGAATTCGCACTTATTCTTCGGCGGCGGAGCTATTTTCACGAAAGTTCGGCTCACCGTGAACAATTAAGTTTGCCATTCAATCGGACTAAGCCAACTACCGCACGCTTTCTCAAGTGAATTCGTTGCGGGCTCTCTCGGCCAAGCCGCGAACTTAGACTCTCGTTTTTGGCCGCGCACTGTGTTACGTTAGCACCCCGCCAGGTCGCGAGATTCCGAGAGGGCGAAGCTCCTGCGGAGCCGTATCGTGCAAATGATCGTTCACCAACAACATGACAATTGCAATTGCGAAACCTTTTGAACTCACTCTCGCAACGAAATGCGCGCCTTTCCCGAGAATTACTAATTTTGTATCAAAAAATGAAGTCCGCCGCGCTTTTACAAGTGACAAAACTTCACCAACTCCAACGCCGCCAACGACTTCCGCACACTGTATGAAAATCATACAAAATCCAATAATCAAAAATCCTCGAGCGCCGCGCTATTATTGAGAATTATGACACGCACACGCTTACAAAATTCCGCTTACGAAGGGCCACGAGTTTAGTCATGCAGTGGATTCACGATTTACCTGATTGGGAGTTCGGCCTTGTTTGTGTGTCGGCCTTCGTCGTGCCGACGGTGGTCGGCTTGTGGCTTGTCCACCGCGCGTTTCATCAGCGGTTGAACGTCGGCGAGACGCTCATCGACAATGGCGTCGTCGGTTGGTTCTTTTCCGGCGTGCTCACGCTCTATGGAATTACGCTCGGCCTGATCGCCGTCACCACGTGGGAAACATCGACGCACGTTTCCAGCATTGCCTCGCAGGAAGCCGCGATGATTGCCGCCTTGTTCAGCGACACGGGCGGTTTCCCCGCGCCTTTGCGCGACGAATTACACACGCGGCTTCGCGACTACACGCGGTTCGTTATCGAAAAGGCGTGGCCGGCTCAGCGCCGCGGCGAAATAGCGGAAGGCGGCGGTCGCATGCTCGATGAATTTCAGAGCGTGCTGTTCGCCAACGAACCCACGACGGAATCGCAGCGGCTTTTACAGGCCGAGGCGCTGAAAACATTCAACCTTTTAGTCGAGTTTCGCCGGCAGCGCACCGAGGCTGTCGATCAAGGCGTGCCGGGCGTCATCTGGGCGGTGATATTGCTCGGCGGTGCTCTGACGATCCTGTCTTCATTTTGCTTCCAAGTGAAGGAGTTAAAGTTTCACCTGCTGTTGACCACCGGTTTGGCCGTGATGATCGGGCTACTGGTGTTCCTCATTGCCGCGCTCGATCGGCCCTACCTTGGCGGCGTAAGCGTCGAACCGACTGCGTACCAAATCGTGCTGGATCGAGTTATCAACGAAAGTAGTGCCAAGTAATGTTTGAATTAAGATACCTCTAATGGTGGAGCCGTCGGAAATAAAAAACCCCCGGCAGAGCCGGGGGCTGAGAGCGGATCGGTCAACGGGAAGTTTCTGGTTACTTCACGCGGACGAGCTTCATGATGCGTCCGGCGACATTCCAATCCTGGACGTAGAGGTTGCCGTCTTTGTCCCAGCAGGAGCCGTGGGCGGCGTTGAAGATGCCTTCTTTCCACTGGTCTTGCGGCACATTGAAGTTGCCGACTGTTTTCGGATCGGAATTGTGGCCCAGCACGGCAATGATTGTGTTCGACTTGTCGAGAATAACGAGTCGCCCCTTCAAATCGGGCACCGAGACGTAGTCGCCGTGGATCGAGGCGGACGTTGGCATGCCCAGGCCAGTGGCCACTTCCTCAATGAAGTTGCCATCCAGATCATAGTGCAGCAGCCGTCCCTTGGGTTCGTGATTGCGATCACAGACCAGCAGACGCGGCGGATCGTAGCGGGTATCAAGCGTGAGGCCGTGGGCGGTGTGGAATTGCTTCAGATGGTCGCCCTGGCTGCCAAAGTATTTGATGTATTTGCCAGTCTTGTCGAATTTGAAAATGTGATCGCTGGCGTAGCCGTCGGAGAGGAATATGTCGCCGTTCGGGGCGACGGCAATTGCGGTTGGGTTGAACTTCTTGAGGTCGAGGCCGGACTCTTTGGGGAACGGGAGCCTGAGCACGATTTCGCCGGTTTCGGCATTGAACTTGATACCTTCCGCATTGTTATTGCGGGCGGCGTAGGCGTATTCGGTGCCATCTTCATCGCGAATCTTGATGTCGTGGATCGCGGCATACTTGTCGCCGATGAAGGAGCGAACTACTTTGCCATCGGGCGAGAAGACAACGACGCCTTTGATGGCGCTGACATAGATGTTGCCTTCCTTGTCGATCGCGACGCCCCCGTGAGTTGGCCCGAGAGCGGAGTGGCCATTGGGGAGAAGGCCCCAGTTGGGGACGGTGTCAAACGTCATGATGCCGTCGCCCATGCGAACCGGCTGGGCTGGCTCGGTTGCCTGAACCATGACGACAAGAGAGAGAACCGACAGAATCGCAAGGGATGAAACGAAACGTGAGATTGCCATGAGTTTACCGCCTCCACTTCGATGGGTAGGGTCGTATTATGATAATCGGGATTGCCGGATGCAATGAAAGCGGAGGGCCTTCGTACCATGAATTCCTGACTTAGGGCTTTGAATTGAGTCATGTATAGGTGGGCACGATTCGCGCAGCGTTTGAAAGCCGAACAGACGGCGGTAGAAGTTGGCTGAATACGGTGCGGTTTCGAGGAAAGTGTGAACTTGAGGTGTCATTGCGGTGAGCGTGGCCTAACCATGGATTAAGTAGCGACCGAAATACTCCAAGAGTGCGGCTCCGTCGGCGGGTTGGCAGCGGTAGCCGATGTAGCCATCGGGACGCACGACGACTAATGATGAGCCTTTAACGCCGAGCCGCTCGTGAAGGCGTGCGCTGGGATCGGTCCAGGTCGGGATTTTTGACGATTTCAACATGGAGCGCAAATCGCTGATGTGCTCGTCTGGCTTCAAAATAAGCATTGGTTTGAGAACGTTTGAAAATGCATGCTGCGTGTCGGCGGCAATGGCCGCGAGGTGTGCAAGGGAATGCTCGTCTTGAGAATCGGCCAACAGAAGTAAGGCGTGGCTAGGACGGCGTAATTCAACGAAAAGGGTCGTCGTTTCGCCGGTAATGGCCGAGGTGAGGGACGCATCCGGGAGTCGATCGCCCGCCGAAAGGCCACCCATGTGGTGCGGCCACTCTTCGGCGGTCAACGGGCTGTGGCGATAGTTGACCGAGAGTTCGCAGAGCGTGTTCTTGATGCGGTCTTGGACGAAGCCGAAGGATGAAATTATCGGCGCGATGTGATTGCGCAGGTATTGTGCGATGGGATTTCGCAGCGTGGCAGCCAGCGTGAGCATGGCAGCGCCTTTGAGAACCTGGTCGCCGACGGCGCTGCGCTCGGTCGAATAACTGTTGAGCAGCGGTTCGCGTTGGCCTTGGCCGCGGTGGACGAGGGCAAGCTTCCACGCGAGATTGAACGCGTCTTGCATGCCGGTGTTCATGCCCTGGCCGCCGGCGGGGCTGTGAATATGGGCGGCGTCGCCGGCGAGCATGGTGCGGCCGCGGCGGTATTCGGAAACCTTGCGTTCGTTGATGCGGAAGCCGGCGAGCCAGATGGGGTCGACGATTTTGAGACCGCCGGGGCCGCGTTCGTCGACTTTGGCTTGTACTTGAGCGAGCGTTGGATCGGGCGGCGGGCCGGTGTCGGCGGAGGTGCCTAAATCGGCGATCACGCGAAATCGTGTGCGAGTGATTGGAAAAAACACGAGCACGCCCTTCTCGTGCCAGTAGATGCTGAGCTCATTCGTGGGGAGCGGGCCCTCGACGTGGATATCGGCGAGGAACCAATCGTTGGGTTCGGCGGCACCGGTGAACTGCATGCCGAGGCCGTGTCGCACGGTGCTGTGGGCGCCGTCGCATCCGATGAGCCACGGGGCAGAGAACGATTCTTCGGTGCCATCGGCACGTTGTAGTGCTCCGGTTACGCAATCGGGTTGTTCGCTGAAGGAGCGGAGTTCGAGCTGGCGCTCGACGCTAATTCCACGCTTCATTAGGTATTCGGCGAGGAGCCGCTCGGTCTCGTTTTGCGGCAGCATGAGCGGGAAGCCGAAAGGACTGTCGACGCCGGTGATCGAGATATGAACCAGCCGCTTGCCATTGGCAAACATGCTTGCGCCGTCAATCTTCATTCCCGCGTCGACGAACGACTGTGCGAGTTCGAAGCGGTCGAGCAATTCCAGGGTGCGGCTCCAGACGACGAGGGCTTTGGATTTGTCGCTGGGGGCGGGGGCTTTATCGATGATGCGACAGGAGAGGCCTTGGTGATCGAGCGCGGCGGCCATGGTTAGACCGACCGGGCCGGCACCGACGATGAGGGCATCATAGCTCATACTGGAATGTTACCGCGAAGGGCCGTTCACCTGTAGCAGTTTTGCGTCCTGTTGTCGCAGCTATTCCAAGGCCGTTGTACTAGGAGGCGAATTGCAATCTGATTTTGAGGCTACTTCTGCGGGTCGGAAGAATTCAGGAACTTGGCGAGGCGGCTAAGCTGATCGGTGTTTAGCAGATCGACGTCGGCGGCCCGTAATTCGCGCCATAAGTTTTCATTTTCGGGTGTCGCCCAAAAGCGTACGACGCGGCCTCGCGCATGGGCTTTGGCGACGATGTTGTTGAGTTTGCTGCACTCGAGCTCCGGCATCTTGCCGGTACCGTCCCAATGAAATTGGCTCGGCCATGCATCGCTGATCATGGGCATGAATTGCGCCGACGCTTGACTATCTAAATCGGAAATGCGGCCGTCTAAACCGATGTAGCGAATTGACTTATCGGCCGGGTCGAGTTTCGGGCGGTCGCCGGTGAGAACCACCGTGATGGCTCCGGGCCGCACTTTGCCAGCTTCGCTTGTCGTGAAGATCGATCGGTGTTTTGCCAGCATCGGTTGGAGAAGGCGATAGGTTTGCTGTGGGTCGGCTTTGATATCGATGAGTAAGAAAAAACGCGAGGCTTGTGGATAGACGTGGCCGCCGTTAGATTTCACGCGCTCGTCGAGAGGCGCTAAATAGAGTGCTTCCAGTGTGCGGTTTGGTTTGAGATCGCGGCGATTGTGTCCGACGAGCAGTTCGCCGTCGATGGGATAGACGTCGGCCTCGACGCTGGTGAAGCCGTTGTCGAGAGCGTCGAAGAGTGGGTGATCGTGCTGGTAGTCGTTGTGAGCGTGGGCATTCAGAAGCGGCGTTACTTCAGTTACTTCGAGCGCACCGTCGCCGCACGCTCCGCGTGGAATGGCGCAGACGAAAGTAAGCAACAGCAACCGCAGGCGCGAGAAATCCATCGTCGACGCAACCAAGTGTAATCGAATGCATCTAGCGTATGTGGAGCGGCCGGCGCACACCAGGGTTCAGACGCACGGACGCCGAAGCGCCTTGCTACCAATTGGTGGTGGTTTCTTCGCCTTTTATCGTCGAGAGTGCTTGTAAAACACTGAGGTCGGTTGCGTCTGGCAAGAAGCTGACGGCGCCGTCCGCGAAGCAGAAATTGGCGCCGCCCGAGTGGTAGCTGCCCCATGCGCAAATACGATCCCAGGCATCACGAGGATCGGTCGTGCCCTGCGGCGTCTTATAATTGATAGGGACGGACGAATGGCCTAGGTTGTCGCCGACGGAGTTTACATTCGAAGTCCACGCCCAGCCGCACCATTGCTCGAGTGCGTAACCACTCACAAGCCGGCCGACGGCGTTGTCGGGATCGTCGCGATTTCTCTCGCCGAACATAAACGTTTTGCTGAGTCCATCGGTGACCTGCTTGATGCCGGTTCCGGTATCGCCACGTTCGACGATGTTAAACAATCCATGGTTATACATGTTCACCAAGTTGGTATTTACACCGGCCGGGGGTTTGGCGGCGGCCAATCGCCTTCGGGGATCGGTTATGGGATAGAAGACTCGCTTGCCGCCATTGCCGGCGTAATCATTTGTCCCGAAGATGTACCCAGGAGACACGTTATTTTGGGGAACCAACAAACTCGAAGGACAGCGGAAGTTGGAGACTATTTGGGCAGCAATCGAGGTGGAGTCGTTTGGCCCGCGGGTATTCGGACCGGTTGCATTACCCGTAGGAGTTTTTTTGTTGAAGGCGGTCTGCAGATTTTCCTGTTCGATATAGGGCATGAGCTCGACCATGACGTTCGTCCAAATCGGGCCTTCGTAGGCTGCGTCGCCGGTGTGAAACACACTTGGGCCTTGTAATCCGACGGGGAAGACCTTCTTGGCGGACATGAAATTCATGGCCGCCAAGCCCAATTGCTTGATGTTATTGGCGCACTGAGCGCACCGGGCAGCTTCGCGAGCGGCCTGAATTGCCGGGAGCAATAACGCGACCAAAATACCGATGATCGCGATTACGACCAGCAATTCGACTAACGTAAAAGCGCACTTTTCCCTACCAGATCGAGCGGTCATCGACTCGGTCCTCGCATCGAATCGCCTGTAGATTAGGAACACGGCGTCCTAGCCGGACGCAGGCGGCATCATGACGAAAGCTCGTTGCCGGTGGGCAAATCTATAGTTTCGCTACGACGGGCACCGATCCGGCGCCGGCGCCGACGCTGATCATTGACACCGGAACGACGAACTCGACAGCGGCCCAGATCGGCGGCGCGGTTACCACGACGCGGCTAGGCGAAGTGGCGGTCAGCCCCGATAACACTAAGATTTTGGCAACTGGATACGACTCCGGAACGCCTTTGGTGTACGACTACACGGCTGGCAACGGAGCGGGCGGCGGTTCGCCGGCCGCGAGTGGCGGCCGTGAGGGTAGTGCAATCGTCGAAGATTTTGCCCATACGGTCGGGGCTGCGTGGAAGAACAACACGACGGGCCTCGTGTTTTCGTCGCTTGGAAAGTTGTACGAAGTTAACGCCTCGACGATGGCAACAACCATGGTCAAGGACGTGGACCCGACATTGACTGCGAACGGCAACTTCACTTCGCTGGCATACAATCCAAGCATTTCACCGTATATCTATGCCGATTACGGCGGGTTCGATAGCGTCGCGGTGATGACGCTTAATAAGCTCTACGTGATTGATCCGGCCAACAGCTACAACGTCGTCAAAACGATCAGCCTGAGTACTTCGATCAACACTGCTCGCGATCTTGCGCTCGACGCGAGTGGTAACTTGTTCATTAGTCAATTTGGCGGAACGGGGACCGCGGGCGGAGCGATTGATTTTATACCGGCTGCCAACGTGCTCAATCCAAATACGTTGACGGACAATTCATCGATCGACTGGTACACGTCGTCGACGCTGGCCTCGTTCAGTGGCATCGATATCGGGCTCGGCGCAGCGGCGACTCTCACCGGTGACTACAACCATGACGGCATCGTCGATGCGCGGGACTACGTCGTCTGGCGGGCTACCGGCATCAACGGAGCGCAGGGTTACACCGACTGGCGCGCCAACTTCGGCGCGAGCGCCGGCAGTGGCGCGAGCTTGGGTAGCGGAGCGGCGGTGCCTGAACCGGCCAATTTTTTGCTGCTTTCCATTGCCGCTTGTTGCATGATTGCGGCCGACAAATTCTGTAGGTTGCCACGACTCGTGGTTTAAATCGCACGCGACCGAGACGATCGGACCGCTGTTAGGCAGTCAACAATCGGTCTCCGTGCCGTCTCTTTGCTCGAAAGTCGCAAGAAAGACCAATCACGACCGATACTTTCCCCGCATCCTGTTTCACACCCTACTAGGAGATTGCTGATGAACTCGAAAATATTGACGCTGGTTGCCATTGCGGTGGCGACTTCGTCTGGCTCAGCTTGGGCCACAACAATTTTTAGCGACGACTTCTCTACTTTTACCCCCGGAGACCTCGCTGGGCAGCACAGCTGGAATGCGACGGTCGGCGCCACGTCGCTTCCCTTGCAAGTTTCGGGGGGCAACGTTTTGATTCCCGACAACCAATCTGCGGACAACCAGGACGTTGCGAAGAGCTTTGGATCGACGTTGTCGACGACGACCTATGTGGGCATGTCCCTCAACTTTTCGAGCGCGCCGACTACGGGCCCCTCGTACTTCTTCGCTCTTTTCGAGAGCACGGGCGGTTTTGCCAACGCGCGGCTGACAGCGATCGACAACAGCGCGAATATTCCAGGGACCTATTTCCTCGAAGCTCGCTATACGGGACAGGGTGGTAACCCATTTGTGGCCGGCACGACGCCTTTGCTGTACGGGCAGACCTACAACGTGGTCGAAAAGGCGATCATTACGGCAACCGGCGTCGGCGAGGGGATACAAGTGTACGTCGATCCTACGAGCAACGTCGAAGCCGCGCAAACTCCGTATCTGGACACTGTGCCTACAACGACGACTGGGCTTCTTATTCCTCCGACTGGATTTACCGGAGCGACTATCTCCCAGTTCGCAAGCCCTACGGTACACAACGCTGGAGTTGCGATTGATCACATAATTGTTGCCGATACTTTCGCCGAAGCTGCCCAGGTGGTGCCTGAGCCGGGTACGATCGTGCTGTTGGCAATGAGCGCCGTTGGATTCGCAAGCCAAGGTCGCGCAAAGCGTTCGCGGCAGGATTGTTGAACGTCGCGAAAGTTGTGCGGTCATTGAGGAGAGCCTCATGAAGAATTCATGGTCTCTTCATACACGCGTGTTACATTCACTTCGGCGACAGAGCAGGATTTGAACGCGCACCACTGATTGCTCTCGCCATGACGCCGCGATACCCTCCGCGGCGTCTTTTTTTGCGCTCAGAGGGATGTGTGAATGACGATTGGATCACTTTCTCAGTAAGTATATGCGCAGTCCTTCGAGGATGGTTGAGAATTCGCGCTCGGCAGCGAAGATGAGTTGCTCGCTGCGGACAAAGGCAGCTGTACGCTCTGCGATTTCTTTACCGCTGAGACGGTCTTTGTCGTGCGTCAGTTTCCGGCGCCCCTCGGAGATGACTTGGCGACTTGCCGTAACGGCCGCAGCGAAGCCCACTGTAAGCTGCTCAAACATGTAAAAAGCCTTTTCATATTGGCCAATGCGGAAGGAGCCGTCGGCAACGTCTTTGACGAGCTGGGTGTTGTATTTGAGCTTGGCCCGGATAATGCTGGCGCAACAGCGGCCGAAATTCTGGATGTCGATCCGCATCAGGGTGTCGTCTCCGCGTGGCGCGGCAGGTTCGGCACTCGAATCGGATTTGTCGGCAGTGCCTTCTGCGACAGGCAATAGTAGATTGCACCAACCTTTCTCGGCCTGGCGTGCGAGCGAATCGACCGCAACTTGAATGGGCTTGTTTGCTGGCTGGCCTTGTTCCAGCATTTCGACTTGGATGAACGTGCCGTCCAAATTTTTAGCGATTACGCGAATAATTCTTTCGCCCTTCGTTTTATCGCGGACACAATACACGCTGCCGACTTCTGGCGGCGCATAGGGCGCCTTTTTGTAGTGATCCGAGCTGACGGGCGCGGCACTCGTTGGAATCACCACCGCGTTGACTTGGGTGTCGTCTTCGCTGCGTAGTGTCGTGGTTGGTGACTCTTCGCGCGGCGGCGCATCGCTCGGTCTAACCCGGCCATTCTTGATGTGGAGCCGCACCAAAGGTTTAGATTCCAAGTCTTGCCGCAGCTTTTCGAAATGATCAATGATTTGCTGGGCGTGCGACCGCATCTGTTGCACATTGTCTTTGGCGACGGCGAGCGATTTCGACTGTTGGGCGGCCAGCTTCTTCGCTTCGATCTCGGCGTTGCGAGCCAACACGCGCTGCATGTCGGTGACCACGCGATCGTATGCTGGCCTAAAACTTTCGTAAGCGGCGACGAACTCGCGATGTTCGTAGTGATCGGCGGCAGTCTGCACCGCTTCGCCGTTGGGGTCCCTTTTTTGGACCCGCTGATGCTTCGCGCGACTGCGGAGAAAAGTGGCGAGAGATAGGTAGTCGGACTTAGTGATCGCCTTCGCAGTGGAATCAGGCTGTCCGCGCAGCGAGTTCGCGTCGCGATTTTCGGTCGACTTACTCATGCCTTAAATTATATCAGAACTTGGAGCACGCCGATGGCATCCGATGAAGCACTTCGTGCAACATGCGGGCCGCTGATTCTTCACACTTGGCAAAGAGTCCATGTCCGACAATTCTCGCCCGGTGCTGACGCCACTTGTCATTTGCCCGAATTTCGCCGCGACGCAACAAGTCAAATCTCGATTGGATATCGCGCCGCTAAAACCGGTAGCTGGCTAAAAGCGATTTCAGAATTCATCCAAACGAGGTGGTGGCTAGCACTCCGTTTTGGAATCGCATTCGTTAAATTCTTTTAACACCCATTTAATTTCCCCGTCTTTGCTAATAAAGCACCTTCTCGGCCGAATAGCGTTGGGCTGTCGGACTTTCGCCTGCCAGCACCATTGATCAATATCGTGCGCTCTCACCTGCGATGCGACGCGCAATCTTCGTACGTTTTTTTGGAAAGGTCGTGTTTCGATGAATCGCACCCCATTAATTGCCAGCCTGATCGCTGCGATGGTTGTCGCGGGAACAGTCACTTATGCACTAAAGACAGTTGCGGTGAGTGTGGCCGAACCGTTGCCGCGGGTTCTGTTTATCGGCAAAGCAGACGATGCTGATTGGCAGCGAGCGCTTTCTGGTGCTAGGGATGCCGCCCACGAGTTCGGCGTTGAATTATGCGCACAAGCGCCAGTTGAAGGCGATGCAGTCGATCAGCAAAAGGCACTCGTGCGAAGCATCGATCTCTCGACCTACGCAGCCGTAGCGATCGTGCCAGCCGATGCGTTATTGCAGGGGGAAATGATCAACGAAATGGCGAGCCGGACGAAACTGGTCACCGTGGGTAAGGATTTTGAGAACTCGAAGCGTTTGTGCCATGTCGGTTTTTGTCAAGCTAATGCTGGCCGAAAGGCGGCGCGGATGGTGGGCGATCAGATAGGGCAGCGGTCGGGCAAGATCGTACTCCTGCTTGCATCACCTTCAGATGCGGATGATCGCGGAGTGCGTAAAAGGTTGGAAGGTTTCCGGGCGCAGTGGGCTGAAATTGTCGACGAAAATACGCCGCTCCAGTGTTCGATCGTCGAAGTTGACGCGGGTGCGAACGATTCTCAACAGTTCGCGAAGAGCTTGTCCGATCCCGATTTACGTATGGTCGTTGCTTTCGACACAAAGGCGGCGGAGGCAGCAATCGGCGTAACCGCTACGCTGCCTGCGACTAGGCGGCCCACAGTGCTTGCATTCGATCCGAGTGCTATCGTATTCGACGCGATCGAAGATGGTCGCGTTTGTTCCGCCATCGTCGACGACCCATACAGCGACGGCTACGAGGCTATTGAGCGCCTAGCAAAATACACGCACGGGGACGAGCTTTCGCTGCCAATTGCGGGACTGGGCAATGTTCCACTGACGGGCGAGGTGGTACAGAAGGAAAACCTTGCGGAGTTCCGGCCGCACACATGATTGGCCTAACGGCGTGAATTGGATATCTGGCGAAGGAGACGAGAGTTGGCAAGAAAACAGAAATTGTTAACTGTGGCTAGCAATCGTAGCAGGTAAGGAACAGTGGCCTTGCTAACCGAAGATTGTATTTCTAATCTCCGCGCTTAACTCATCGCCCGACCGTTTTTCTGCGGTCCACACTCTATCGAGATATCACTTGTCTGCAGCAGGCCTGCTGCCCAAGAACTGATCAACTCGCGCGCCAACATTAAACAGCGAGAGAGAGTAAATGTATAAGTTCCGCATTCGCTCGGCTGCAAAGCCGCCGCTCGTATCGATCGTGATCCCCACGTTCAAAAAGGACCAGTTTATAGGCGATACGCTCTATTCGATCGGCCGCCAAGAATATCCCAACTGGGAATTGCTCGTCGTAGAAGATTCGTCTTTTGGCGAGACCGAGAAAATCGTCGCGCAATTCGCGCGGAAGCATTCATCGCATCGTATTGAGTACACTCGTAACGATCGGAACTATGGCGCAGCGTACTCTCGCAATATCGGCTTCGAGAAGGCCCGCGGCGAGTATATTGCTCTCATCGATGCCGATGATCGCTGGCTCCCGGATCATCTCCGCGTGTCTGTCAACACGCTGACGCACACAGGAAAGGACCTCGCGTATTCATCGGTTCTGATGATTGAAGATCAAACCGAGATGCCGATCGCAATGTGGGGTCCGGACAAACGCGATCTGCACGAGTTCCCTTACGGTATGTTTCGCCGGAACTTTGTGACGCCTTCGGCGACTGTCATGCGAAGCGACGTGATCCGCGATGTCGGTCCATGGGGATTGGGTTTTCGCTACTGCGAGGATGCCGATTATTGGTTTCGCTGCGTGGCAGCCGGCAAGCAGTTTGTTCACATCGGCGGCGTGCATTGCCTCTATCGCAAGAACCACGACGGCGCTACGACGCAGCGGCTCTGCGGCACGCTCGAAGAGTTCGCGCAGATTGCTGATCGCTACGCCAAAGCCATTCCGTGGCTGCGGCACAGTTTTACAACGAAGTGCACAGCCGAGGCGTATGTCAACGCCGCCAAATTCCATTCCCGATCGAATCCGAAGTTCGATCCGTCGGCCGATCCGAGTCGCGCGCAGCGCTCGCTTTCCGGGCGTGGCAACTGCGACGGAAGCACACGCAACATTTGTGGCGTGGCATACATTATGGGGCGAATAACATCGCTAGCTCGCTAAAATCGCGAGTGCTGCATCCACTGCAGGGATCGTTGGCGAATAAGGCTGCGTAACCGCAATTGTCTATCGACGAAAGTGATTGGCTCATGCGCAGCCCTTGGAACCATACCGTCCCCTTCAAAGCGAAAGTAGACGACATTGTTGCCGTGAGTGCGGCCGATGACGGCTACGCTATGCCACTGGCTGTTACGATCCGGTCTGCACTCGATCATTTGGCGAAAGACCGCAAACTGCGGCTGTTCATATTTGATGGCGGTCTATCTGCCGAAAGCCGTAAGCGTCTGCTTGCGTCGTGGCAAGATGTTCGGCTGACCGTTGAATGGCTGACGCCGGACATGCAGCTCGTTCGCGATCTTAAAGTTAGCGAGCATATCAACGTCGTCACCTACTTGCGGTTGTTGATGCCGTGGGTGTTGCCAGCGGATGTTGAGCGTGCGCTTTATCTTGATGCCGATATGTTGGTGCGGCGCGATCTCGGCAAGCTGTGGGACGAGCCGATGGATGGGCACGCAGCTTTGGCCGTGCAAGACGTCGCTGCTCCTTGGATCGATGCCTACGTAATGCTGCCCAATTTGAATAAGTGTAAGGCGAATTTGTGCGCTATTACGCCGGTTGTGAACTATCGCGAATTCGACATTGCGGCAGATGCGAAATATCTTAACGGCGGAATGCTAATCGCCGACCTCGCCACCTGGCGGCGACAGAAATACGCCGAGCGGATGCTCGCTGTTTTGCGGGAGCATCGTCAGCATGTGCTGTGGTGGGACCAGTACGCGCTGAACGCCGTTCTCGCAGGTAAATGGCGAAGTCTCGACCTGCGCTGGAACCAGGGTGCGCACATATACATGTACCCCAACTGGCGCGAAAGCCCTTTCGAGCGCGAGATTTTTGAAGCGCTACGATCCGAGCCATGGATCGTCCACTTCTGCTCGCCGTCGAAACCCTGGCACTACTTCTGTCGCCATCCGTTCACGGCCGACTGGCGCAGCTGCCTGCGAGAAACGGAATGGCACGCGTGGAAACCCGAACGGCCCGAAAACTTCATCCGCACAATGCTGGACTTTCATTACCGCCCGGTGCGGCAGGAGTGGAAGCGAAACGTACGGGCCGTTAAGCAGGCGATTCGAGCGAAACTGCGAAAAGCAGCTTAGCGGACTGTTTACGGTGTAGCTTAACTCGCAAGAGTTCGGCAGATAGCCTCCGGATTCTTGCGAATCCAGCTACATCAACGACCGAATTCTTGCGAATTCGGCTACATCGTAGTTTTCGCGACGGATTGAATTTCAGAGCTGGCTGGTATACTGGACCGACGCCGTTCTGGCCTCCCGCAGTTACCAATAAGGGCTCGTTCCATGTTGCTTCGCTTTTCAGTTGTCGCGTTGTTCGTCGTGCTCGTTGCCGGTTGTGCCGGCGAATCTGCCAAAGAAAAGTACGATGAAGCGGTTAAGGATTTAGACCGCGCCCAAACGCGACTCGACCATCTGCGACCGGCGTATGATGCCGCACGCGTGCGGGCAATGAATGAGACGTGCAAAGAAATCGCCGGCACCACGCCGGAAGAATCGGCAAGCGCGGCGCTCGCTGGGTTGAGTGGCGCGCTGAGTGACCCTTCGCTCACGGGAGCGGGACCGGGCGCGGACGACATCAAGACGCCGGGTGACGCGCCGAAAGCGCCCGGCAAGAAGGGGGACGAACTCGATAAGACGATCGACAACTTGATCTCCGGCGAGAAGAAGTTCCAGGAGAAGCAAGCCGCGATTACGGCACCCGTCGCGAAAGCGAACGAGGTCATGAACAAAATCAAGACTGCGGGGACGCCCGAAGCGAAACGCTGCGAGGAAAAGTTGGCCGCCATGCCCGAGACGCAGGCGTACGAACGTCAGCAGAAGCGAGTCGAGCGAGCGCAAAAGGACGTAGATGATGCACAAGCGGAGATGAAGAAGTAGCGCACTGCAAAAAGCTATCAATGGGGTTGCATCAGTCGGTGCCAGCTTCGTTTTGCTTTGCGGTCTGGTCTCGCGTTTCGAGTTGATGTTCGACGGACGGCCGCGCCATCAGCCGATCCAATTCCTGCATTGCGGCGCCAATACCGCTTGTAATTCCGCCGGAGCCTTTGCGTTCGCTGCCGCGAGTGCGAAAGTGAGCGACTATGCTCGCGATCATTACGATGGGCACGATGATTAACGCGACGACCGCGACGGTTATCCAGAAGATTGTTTGAAACGGCATGTGGCTAATCCGGCGAGCGAACGATCGCCTTCTGCAAAGCGGTGAGGTCCTTCGCCAGTTGGTCGAAGCGAGTGAGCAACTCCTGATGGCGCGACGAATCCGGCGTTGGCGTTTTGGCGAAGAACGAAATAGTGCCGCCAACTTCTAGCACGGCGCGATCGACATCGGCAAGCGACGAAAAGCCTTGACGGTGGGCGGCTGTTTCCAATTCGGTAACCGTTAGCAGCTCGCGCTTCAAATTTGCGTGCTGCACCTTCCCATTCTCGATAAGCGTGTCTGCTTTGCCCTCGATGGCTTGTTCCCAGCGCTCGTGGTTATAGAGAAACCGCACGAAAAAATAATTCACCGCCAAAAGCGTACTCGCACCTAAGATGCCACCCGTGACGCTGTTGTCGTCGCCAATTATGGAATTCTGAACCGTATTCGAAAGCGTGAGCAGCACGACCAGGTCGAAAGGATTGAGCTGCGCCAGTTCGCGCTTGCCGGCCAGCCGCAGGCCTACGATCAAGAAGGCGTAGACGATAATCGGCCGCAGCATTTTTTCGATGATTGGCAGACCAAGATAGAACATGCTCTGCCAGATGTGATGATCCATTCGAGTGATCCTATTAAACAGCGATGATTTGGTTTCGAACCGGCATACCCCTTAGCCGGTTCGAGCGACTCCCCATGATTTTTGCAAATCGCCGAGCCGCGTGTAAGCGAGCTTCGGCGTTAGGTCGGCGTGAAGCAGGCCGCCGTGTGGCCAGAAGTGTCCGGGGAGGTCGGTAAGATCCCACCAGCCGATGGCTTCGAACTCGGGTTTGCTGTAAATCAGCGTGTAAATGGCTTCGAGCCAATCGGCTTGTGTCGCTTCGCTCCAGGGGCCGTGCCAGCCGGATGCGGCAGTCTTTGGCCGCATGCTATTTGGATCGAGGCCATCGGCGGACGCGGTGGCGATTTCGGTAATGTGGAGCGGCTTGTTGAACTTGCGGAAGCGGTCGAGCATGCGCTCGATTTCGAGCAGATCGACTTGCGGATAATACAGCTGCAGGCCGATGATTTCGAATTCTGTTCCGGATGCCACGCAGTCGGCGATATATCGATACGGTGACCAGCGGCGGGAGCCGTCGCTGTCCGCGTTGCGCGCGTATTCGGCCCACAGGCAGCAATTGTTGATTTGCCGTTTGACGGTTGGGGAGCCCCGTGCGCGGCTGCGCAGGTCTTGCGCGTGATCTCCAAGATTTGCTCGTGCGACAAATGCCAGAGGTTCGATTTGTCGTGCGCTTCGTTGATGATCTCAGCGTACTTCAAACGGCCAGAGTAGCGACGCATCGTTTCGGTCACGACCCGCTCGTACTCGGGCAAAATCCGCTCGTAGGGCCAGGTGCGGATCCATTCGGGCGTGGCACCACGGGTCATGTAGCAGTAGCCGAAACCCTTTGGTGTGAGGTTGCGACTCCAACACCATTCGAGCGAAGCATCCATGCGAGCGTAGTTGATGCGGGCGGCGGCCGGTTGTTCGGGACCCCAGGTGTACCAACTCGCAGTGGCGAAGTTGAAGCGTTCGCGAACGCGCGTTTCGTATGTGGGGCCGAGATGGTCATATCCGGAGATCATGCAGCCGAACAGAAAATCTTTGCGGGGCTGCGAAAAGCGAACGATGCGATTGCGAGCTCGGGAGAGCGCGAGCCGCTCGCCAGCGTGCAGACCTGCGGCGAGTGCGGCGTACGCCGATGCTGTATCGTGGACTGGCTGAGTTGCGTCCTTGATGTATTTCTCAGTTTGGGCGTCGATCACTGCCCCTTCACGCCGAGCGAGCGTTTCCACGTCACAAACTCGCCGTAAGCGTGTGGCGGCCGCATCTGTCACGAAATCGACGTTGCCTGGCTTGGTGTACCCTTTGCCATTGTTGTCTCCCCAACAAAACACTTCGCCAAAGCCCGGCACCTTCAACCGCAGCGAAACCTGAATCGGTTCGGACGGAAGTTCGAATGCGCTCGGCCGCTGGCGTGCGCGATCTTTTGCGGCAGAGGATCGTTTTCCAAGTCACGCGCGCAAAGTGTCGCCGCGCGATCTTTTTCAAGCGGCGAGCCATCGGCCTCGCTCATCAGAACGCGGAGTGATCGGGCCGAATCTTCCTTGACTAAGGGCGCATTCGGTGAGTGTTCTGTCGCCGCGACAAGTCCCGGGTAGATAATACTTGCGGCCGCACTGGACAGCTTCAAAAATCGGCGGCGATCGATGGGCATCTACCCGTTTTAGCCGTTGCACGGCGAAGTTGCCAACGCCGACCAGGTGATTGTGGTGGCGCGGCGACTATCGCAATTACCGCTTTCCTCCTGCGGTCGGCAACGGGGCATCTGTGGACTCAGCCGTCGTGGTCCGCTCCCCGCTATGAGGTTGTCCGTTTCCTGCGGTCGCCGCGCCATCCTCGCCGACGAGCTTTGCGAGGCTCTCTGGTATTTCGACGCCGCCGATGTCGCGCATCACTTGCAGCATGGGAGGCAACGTGCCGGACATTTTGTGGAGGAAATCGGCGGTGTTTGAGCGACCGTTCGCACCGCCGTTTTCCCAAACGACGATCTTATCGAACTTGATGTTGCTGATCGCTTTCGCGCTGGTCTCGGCCAGTTTGTCGAGATGTTCGAGCATCATTAGCTGAAACGCTTGCTGCGCGCCGCCGCACGCTTCGACGATTTGCTTCAAGCCCTCGCCCTTTTTGGCGAGGATTTCATATTGGCCGCGGGCCTCGGCTTCAAGCTTGGCGTAGATGGCGGATGCCTCGCCTTGGGCTTCCAGGCGGCGTTTTTCGGATTCCGCCTCGGCATCAACGAGGATCCGGGCCTTCTGAGCCTTGGCGGGTGCCTCATATTTTGCCCGTTGCTCAGCTTCGACACGCTCTGCCTCGGCAAGTGCCGCCTTCGCCATCGCGCGGTTTTGCATTTCGACGACCGCCGCCTCAGCTTCGCGCTTGCGGCCTTCGCCGCGTTCATACGCTTCGGCCTTTTGCTCGAGCAGCGTGGCTTGCGATTGAGCGATCTTGGCATCGGCGATGTTTTCGCCGTTTACCGCCTGGGCGTTTGCGTCGGCCACAGCGATACGCTTCGCCTGCTCGGCCTGCTTGACGGAGATATCGCGTTGAAACGCAGCCGTTTGCTCGCCGACCGTTTGCTCTTTTTCCAATTCGGCCACGCGAACGGCTTGCTCGCGGCTCGCTTCGCGGGTGCCGATCTCGCGCTGCTTCGTCGCGTTGGCAACCTGCACGACCTTATCCCGGTCGGCGCCAGCGACGCGAATTTCGCCTTGCTTCACTTCGTCGGCCACGTCGGCGCGGGCCTGCTGAATCGCTTGCGACGCCGCTTTCTGGCCGATCGCGTCGATATAGCCGCTCTCGTCCTGAATATCGGTGATGTTGACGTTGATCAACACGAGGCCGATCTTCTTGAGCTCCGGCTCGACTGAATTCTGAATATGCTGAAGGAACGTTTCGCGATCGCGGTTGATGTCTTCGATCCGCATCGAGGCGATCACTTGCCGGAGCTGGCCGAAGATGATTTCCTCGGCTTGCTTGCGGACGTCATCCGTTGACAGATCGAGCAAGCGAATCGCGGCGTTCGTCATGACATCGGGCTGCGTGCCGACGGCCACGGTGAACACGCTCGGCACGTTGACGCGGATGTTTTCCATCGAAAGCGCACCGCGGAGCGGAATTTCGATCTGAATCGGTTCGAGGCTGAGATAGCTGTAGTCCTGAATGAGCGGCCACACGAAGGCCGCGCCGCCATGAACTGTTTTTGCGGCTTCGCCCTTCGTCGTGCGGCCGAAAATTACGAGCACCTGGTTGCTCGAGCAACGCTTGTAGTTCGCTTTGAGCACGATCAGCAGCGTGAAGAACGCAATCGCTACGAGAAACGCGAGGACTAGCCCGCCCACGATCAGTGGCGAAACCTGGTCCAGGGCTGCGGCGGCGAAAATGATTTGAGACATATTGGTATCCCCAAAGGTGCTGACGGCGCTCGGCCGGCAGCGAATTGTTTGTAGCTGAATTCGCAAGAATTCGGACGTTGTTCGCGAGCTTCCGAACTCTTGCGAGTTCAGCTACCTTTCAAATCAACAACGCGGGCTCATGATCGACAGGTTGCGGCACCCGACGCACTTCGACCGTGTCGTCGCTTTTGACGGCGACGACTTCGACTCTTTCGCCGGTTTTTAGCGGCTGCGAGTCCTCGGTCACTGCTTGATATTCTACGATGCGGTTCTGCATCGAAAGCTGTACTTTGCCCGCTCCTTTACCGGTTGCCGGGATCGAAACGTACACGGTGGCCGGCCGGCCGATGGCGTTGGCAATTTGTTCGTTCCCCGAGGAATCCATGCCGGCGATTAATCCTAACAATCGGTACATGCCGTACATCGCGATCGCCCCAGCAAAGAGTGCCAGTACGAACGACGTTGTGGCCGGGACACCCGAATTCAACGTAGCGAGACCGGTGACGCCAAAAAATGCGGATGCCGCCACGATCGTGCGGAACGACACCACGGCGAACACACGGCTGCTGCTCGAATGATCATTGGCATCGTCGCTGTGCGAGTTGCCCGTGGCGTGACCGTGTACGCTATCACCAATATGTGTATCGCCGTGAAAATCGCCGCCGAGGTGGTGGCCAAAATCGGCCCCGCCATGGCCTAAGCCAAATAACGCCAGTGCGAACTGGCACACGAGAATCGTGCCACCAAAGATCGCTGCGATGAGAAACAAATAGCTTAGGAACATACGACGGTTCCACACGCTGTTGTTGAACGAAGAGTTGGCCCCACGTCGTTCATTGTAACCGCTGTGGAGCGTGGCTGCGAAGCAGCCAATTGGCCCGCACAGTGCTGCGTATTTAAGAGGTATTCGCCTTGCCGGCGTAAATCTTGGCAAAAATCGGGGGCGCGGTTTGACGCGGATTTAGTGCCAAGTATTCAATGTCATTACGATCTTCGTTGCGAGCGCGACGGTAGCGCCAATCACTAGCAAAATCACGGCGACCCGAATGGGCGAAGGCGAGATATCTTCGTCCTCAGTTTCTGCTGATTCGGCTTTCTCCCCGTCCTCTGGCTCGCCGACGTCGACTTGGGACCAATCAACGTCCCCCTGCTCTGCGTGCAACGTTTGAAGCACTTGCGTTGCGCGGGTCAGGTCGTGTCCAGCGATGAGAATGTCGACTAGTCCAGGGGCTTCCGCGCGGAAATTGGCAGTCGTTACACCCGCCATCGCTGCACGGATCTCATGTTCTTCGAGCGCCCCGACGATGATCCCGGCTTCCATTTCGGTGGGAACGGAAATCAACCGCACTACATTCTCGCCATCAAGAACAGCATTGCGGGCGTCGGCGGTCGGCATGCTACAGGTCGTCCTTATCTTCTGGCTCGCCGACGTCGACTTGCGACCAATCGATGTGGTCGTTTTCCTCTTGCACCTGGATGAGGATTTCCTTGGCTTTCTCCAGGTCGGCTTCGGCGACCATGATGTCGACCCAGTTCCAAGGTCCGGCGCAAGCCGGAGGTGTATTCATCCGACTCGGCATGAATGCCGTTGTCTGCCAAAGCGGCGACTACAATCGCGGCTTCGGTTTCGCTGGGAACGCGGGTCAGTGTCGCTGTGATTTCGTTTGGGTCGCTCATGAAAACATTGTAGCAGGCACGCTCAGCGTGCCGTAGCCTCCGCGCATTTGGTAGCTGGATTCGCAAGAATCCGTAGTCTTGCGACTCCAGCTACGAAATTGGACGACTGGCCTACTAGGCGAACAGATCTTGAATCACGTGCCCGCCGCCGGCGATTTTCATGGGGCGGCCGTTCTTCGCGGTGTAGACCGTCTTGAGCGAGATGCCGAGGGCCTGGCACACAGTCGACATCAAATCTTCGGACGAATACGGGTCGGTATCGACACCCGTGCCATCGGCGTTTGTCTTGCCGATTGCGCGGCCGCCTTGGAGGCCAGCGCCGCCGAGGACGACGCTCCAGGCCCGAGCGAAATGGTCGCGACCGGCATCGCCGTTGATGCGTGGCGTGCGGCCGAACTCGCCCATGCACAGCACGACCGTGCTATCGAGCAAACCGCGTTGCTTCAAATCTTCCATGAGCGCCGAAAAACCCTTGTCGAGTTCTGGCAGTTTGTTCTTGAGAGATGTGAAGCAGCCTTTGTGCAAGTCCCAGCCGCCGGAGTTCACTTCGACGAACGGCACGCCGACTTCGACCAATCGCCGGGCCATAAGGCAGCCCCGGCCGAAGTTGTTGTCGCCGTATTTTTCGGTCATGTCCTTCGGCTCGGTACGAACTTGAAACGCCTTCATCTGCTCGCTGGTGAGCAGTTCCTGCGTCTTGCGGAGCACCTTCGCGTGCTCCTCGGCGGCCGACCCGCGCTTTTCGTTGACGAACCGCGTTTCGAGCGCATCGAGCAGCTTCATGCGGTCGGCCATGCGTGTGGCCGGCATCGTCATCTTCGCGTCTTTGATGTTGCCATTGGCGTCGACCTGGAACGGTGCGTAGGCCATGCCGAGGAAGCCGGGACCTTCGCTCGCTCCGCCGATGGAAACGAACGGCGGGATCTCGAGCTCCTTCGTCTTCGGTTCGAGTTCGTGAGCGATCGTCGCACCATAGCTCGGATGCTCGACGCTTGGGTTCGGCACGTAGCCAGTGTGCATGTAGTAGCGGCCGCGCTCGTGGTCGGCTTCGCGGGTGCTCATCGAGCGGACGATCGAGAGGTGCTTCGCCTGCTTCGCGAGATTGGGCAATAGCTCGTTGATTTGGAAATCACCCGCGGTCGAAATCGGCTTGTATTCGCCGGCGGTTGGAGCGCCGGGCTTCATGTCCCACATATCAATCGACGGCGGACCGCCACCGAGCCACAGCAGGATGCACGATTTGTGATCCTTGCTGAGCGCCTTGGCGTTCGCACGCAACGTTTGCGTGAGCGCGAACGACGAGCCTAAAAACGCACTGGCCCCGGCCAGGTGACGCATGAAATGCCGGCGGCTCATGCCATCGGGAACTTCGCAGCAGGACATCGGAAACTCCAGTGAGTGTTAGTTGATAGTTGTTAGTAGATAGTGGTTTTCACACGACTATCAACAATCCACTAACAACTATCAGCATTTAATGAATCAAAATGAACTCATTCGTATTCAGCACCGCCCACCAAATATCTTGCAGGGCCGTGCCGACGTTGCCGCTGCGGCTGACCAGCAGCTCGTTACTGATGTTCAGCTCCTGTTTGGTCGGCATCCGCGAGAGGCCCGCCATGTACAGGTAGCGAATTTTCTCCGCGTTGTCGCGTTTCGTGTCCATTGCCACTTTCGCCAGCATGCTGCCGGGCTGGTTGCCGGTTGCCCGCCTCACAAGCTCGCCGTTCATCAGGGCGAGGGCCTGCGGAATCGAGCCGTTGAACGTTGTCGATTCGTCGTTGTCATCCGTGCCGAACGCGTTGTTGAACTGCTTGAGCCACTTCTCCTGCATCTCGGCCGCATCTTTTTTAGAGAATGTGTTGTCGGCGGCCGTCGCCACCAGGAGCGATTGGTATAACTGCTCGGCCTCCATCTGCCGCATGTAGAACCGGCTGAACATTGGCTTCGCACCGAGCGACGGGTCATCGTCCGCGTTCCGCGAACCGATCTGGCTGCTCAGGCTGTACGGCTCCGAGAGGGCGATCCACCGCATCATCTTCTTGAGATCAAAACCTTCGTCGCGGAATGATTTGCCGAGTGCGTCGAGCAGCTCGGGGTGCGACGGCGGATTGTGGGGGCCGATGTCGTCGATCGGCTTCGTAAAACCGTGGCCAAGGAAATGGGCCCACAAGCGATTCGTGATCGCCCGATCGAACTCGCGCGATGCGAGCACCAGCTTCGCCAGCTCCTCGCGGCGATTCACATCTTTGAGCGCCCCGTGGTCGCCGAAATCTTCGCCCTTGTCCTTGTAGAGAGAGGCCAGCGACGTCCCATCCACGAACACCGGGTACGCGACCTTCAGCTTGCCGTTTCGCAGCTCGTAATAAATCTCGGCCTTGTTCGGGTTGTTGCCTTCGCCCTTAAAATCGCGGTCAACAATCTTCGCCACAAACTTTTGCTTCTTCTCATCCGTCGCCACGCGCTCCAGCTTGGTCTGCCGAAAGAACGCGTTCATCTCCCAAAACTGGTTTTGCTTGTACTCGTTGAACGGATGGTTGTGGCATTGCGTGCATTGCACGGCCATGCCGAGGAAAATCTGCGACGTGCGGGCCGTCGCCTGCAGGCCGTTGTCGGCCATCTTATCGGCCAGGAAATTCGCCGCACCATTGAAGCCTTCGTCCTCGGGCCGCACACAGCCGCTCGCCGTAATCAGTTCCTTCGCCATCTGGTCGTACGGCTTGTTGTACTTCAGCGTGTCGCCAAGATATTTTTCCATCCCCTCGCGGCTCGCCAGCGACTTGCGATCGACGCCGCCCGTGCGACCGATGAGGATGTTCGTCCAAATCGCCGTCCAGTTGCGCACATACTCGGCGTTGTACTCTTCGCCGAGCAACCGATCGACGAGGTCGGCCCGCTTGTCGCGACCCTTGTCTTTTAAGTACGCGGTCAGCTCGTCGACCTTCGGCACGCGACCCAAGATGTCGAGATACACCCGCCGGCACCACTCATTATCCGTCGCCGGCTTCGACGGCAGCAGATGATGATCGCGCCAACCCTTGTGAATCGCTTCGTTGATCAGTGCGACCTCGGGGTGCCCAAAGTCCGGCGCCTTCTTACCGATCTGCGGGCGCTCAGTTGCGGGTGGAGTGCTCGAAGTCGTTTCTTCTTGCGCCACCTTCGCCGGCTTGGACGCATCGGCAAGCAGCGTATTCTCCGCTCGCGCGCTCTTGGCGACCATTAAAAGTGCCGCCAGCGCGAAAGCACAACTGCAGCTTGCGGTGAATTGAATTGCTCGGGTGCCACTGGCTATGCCAGTGTGAGAACGAATGCCACTCACCGCGACGTGTGCTAGAGAATGACCCCAGCGCGACCCGAAATCACGCCCAACTCTGCTCGGCCGCCCGCTCTTGCGCCGCCCAAACATCGCCGTTCCTTTGAGTTGAAAAAGGGGCCACCCTCGGCCCGCTTGTATTCTAACCCCGCCCCACCAAGAAAATCGCGTCCCCTCGTTCGGAATTCACGCTCTACATTCAAATTAGGAATTCACCACGAAGGCACGAAGGACACAAAGCAATTCAGATTTACAGTTTTGTTGTTCGAAGCCTCGTCGTCCTTATATCTTCCTTAGTGCTCTTCGTGCCTTCGTGGTTAAACCGACGTTTGCCGGTGGAAAAAAGTTTCGAAATTCTTTTCGAGCCTCAGACGACGAAAGGCGCCCAAACTCATAATGCGACCGAAACGCTGCATCATTTTGCAACAGTGTATTATTTTGCAACACTCCAAAAAAGATGGGCGAGGCTGGGCTGCAGCTGTTCACTGCAACCCAGACTCGCCCTAGGACGTGGGGAAAACACCCAGTTATCGAGTTCCGTGGGAGGTGGGCAGATCTCGCTAACTTCTGTTCTGATAGGTGGTTTCGATCACGTGCTGTTGTGCCTCTTCACCAAACCGGCCCCTCTTATCTGTTCCGGCCCCGAGTGAGTTAACCCGTCTTCTCTTCCGGCCCACTCGACTGCACTAACAGGGACTGTCAGGTGACGCTGGGACTTATGCAAGGGGCGTGCCAGAGGCGGCTGGTGGGTCATTATTTGTGGGGAAGATAAGAATTTGAAAAGCTAGTTTCGGATTTTATTTGTCAGTCGTCGCCCCAGATATAAGGTGCTGTGAAAAATGTGCGACAAAAAAGGCGCTTTTCCTTCGTTGACGCCTCTTTTCTCATTGGCGATTGGGCAAACGCGCCCTATCGCAAGGTTTGCCGGTCAGGTAAACAAGGTAGCCTTGCGGGGCAGGATACGGGCAGGCATGGCGCGCGGCATGGCAAAATCATTTAAATCCGCGATTGCCATTATTCTCGGTGTGGCATCAATCGTCATGGGCGATTTCAAATCGCTGATGGCTATAACTGTAAACGAAGTCGCGTTCAGCCACGACGCTGCCACCAACGCCGTCCGTATAGCGATACTCGACGCACGCATAAAGCTTTCGCGCCCCAGATTTAATATCCTGGATATTTTGGGCGGTGAGCAATTTGTGTGTATCGACAGTCCATTTGATTTCATCGGTGGACGTAACGTCGAAAGCGATCGTGTCGTCAATTGGGGCGATCTTGAATTCTGCCCGAACTTCAGAGGTTTTAGCCGTCTGTTTTTCGAGGTAGATCATCGCCTTAACGCCCTTAACATTGGCCGATGTTTCCCCAGGGTTCTTGAAGTGGGGCGTCAGCTTGAATGTATTTACAAAGTCAAACGGCTTCGGTTCGACGTCCATAGTTCTGAATACAACCTGTGGCGCTGTCTGCCTTCTAAATATCTCCAAGGTGTCGGCCGCTTGGGCGATTTGTTGCTGAGTCTGCCCAACCTGCGTTTTCATGATTGTGTTCTGATCGCTCATTACAGCCCATTGATCGTTGCTGATCTTGCATTGAACGTAAGCGAAATAGGCCACAGCGCCAGCAAAAACTATCTCGACAATGCGGCCCAATCCCCTCAGGAACCACGTGACTTTCGAGTCTTTCTCTGGAAAGGAGCCAGCCTTGCTGTTTTGGCCACTGGCTGCTTCTGTATTGGGGCGACTATCTGCGTGAACGTTTTTGTCGGCGGATTCAGTATGATGCTGCAACGAAGTGGCTGGTTGATTCTGGGTACTTCCCTTTTGTGCGCCGCTTTCAGCCTTGCTCTTATTCTCCGCGCCTTCACCGCTGCCCATATTTAATACCCCGCTTTTAGTTGGTAGCGAACATTACCCGTTCGCCAACACTTTTTCAAGCAGTTCCCGCACGCTCCAAACTTCTGTCGTCAAACCATGCGCCATCGCCGGGGTGTGGCCCTTCAAGGTTTTGTGCCTCCGGCAGTAATTGTAATGGCAAAAGAACAGCGCCAGGGCCGCCCGGTGGTTCGTCCATCGTTTTGAGAAGCAATAGGTAAGCCGAGCCATTCTTTTCGTAAAGCAGCGAATCGAGCCGTTATGCCTTTCGACGTGGCTCGTGCATATCTTGTCTTGCTGGTACTGGTCGCCGTGCATTGGGGTTCGGTACGCGCCTATTATTTTCGCTGGCGAGTATGCGCTGATCGGGTAGTTGATTGAACGGCCGTAAACCTTCGTCATAACTCCGTGGTCAACGCGGTTGCCAAGATATTTGCGGATTTTCGCTGGGTAGGACTTCCACCCGTCGCTGCTGATATGGAAGTGGCCGAATACTGCGGCGTCTAATTTGCGGATAAAGAGTTCGGTGTGCTGCTCATTGCGTCGGCCCATGTGCCACGCGACGATCAATTTGGTTGTGCGCTCAATCGCCGTAAACGTGAACGAATCCCCGCAACCGCCAACATACTTTTCACGCTTCGCAGTGGCTTTTTTACAGAACACGTATTGCCAGATTTCGTCAACCTGAATGTCGTCGGCAAACACGTTCTTGATATTGGCTTGCATGTATTCATCGCACTTGGGGCCGATGTAGAGCAGCAAGTCGAGGATCGTGTCGCTTGGCAAGGCCGGTGATTCGCACCGTCCCCAGCACGCTCATTCCCTCGCACAGCAATTCGATGGCTTGGGCCGCTTTGTCGAGACCGATACGCATTCCGTTAAGCGCGTTGGTTTCTTCGGTCCAGCTCTTACCGCAGACCGTGCAACGGTAGCGGATCGCGCCCTTCGGAGTCCGGCCGTTCTTCTCAAAATGTTCGTGTTTGCAACTGGCGACTATCATAGCGATTTCCACGATTCGGGGCTCTCGCTAGAATGAGATTGCTAAGTGCTGCAATCCAGCGAGAGCCGGTTTGTGGTCGCCCCGGCCAGTGCTATAACACTGGCCGGGGTTTATTGTTGTCTATCGTATTATAGACACAGCCAGCAAGAGTTGTCTATAGGGATATAGACAGAATTATTGCGGGTAGGTTGCCAGCGGAGAGAGGGGGTTACGATCCCAGCCGTGAGCGCACGGCCCCCTACGGAAGCTTATAAGGCAACTGCGCCAACCAAGACGCGGGCCGCTCTCCAACGACAAGGGAGCGGAGCACAGCAAGACAGCGGCGCAAGAGGATGGTTCGCGGTGTTTATACGCGAGTTAATTTTGTCGAGTCTGTGAGCTGACTGACGGCGAGTTGCTCAATTGGCCTCAAACGCCGCTCTATAAATCTCGATGATACTTTGTCCGGTGGACAGTATGCGTCAAACGACGTGTACGGGGTACCTACTTCGTTGTCGTGAAGATACCGCGCGATTGTCGAAGCCTGCCACAATACGCGGTAATGTTTCCAGATTTCAGGAAACCGGCTTTTTAGGATCGCATGCCTGCTTTTGTGATCATGGCATGCCCGCCCCGTTTTCGCGAATATCGCCTGCACAACCTGGACGGCTTTATAAAACGCGATCGTCACTACCCACTCAGAATGGGGTTCATCCTTGGAATTCCGAAGATACTGCAGCGCGGAGTGGTTCTTATTGGCGAGCGCGATGTGATCCACCTCGCTCGGCATCACTCAGGTGCCTTTGCATAGCGAAATGAGAAGCTTCCATCTAGGAAGTGATCTGCGGCCGTCTGGGACACGCAAGGAAGCGCCAGTACATCCAACGGGATCCCGGATAAATCAACGTCCTTGGCAATCTGAATGTCCAGTTCGGTGAGCGCATCCTCAAAAGCTTCGTCGTACTCGGCTTTCTCTTTCACTACCAAAAACAAGAAACCACCGTCCCGCATAGTCAGATAAGCGTCTTGTATTCCTTTTTGCTCACTTAGCCAGATGCCAAGTTCTCGCTGCAATAGACTTAGCTTTCTCTCTATTGCTTCCAAATCGCCACCGCGCTGCAACCGCTTTAGTGCAGTGCGCACTTTGACTACGTACCGATCACGGTCTCTCGGAGTTACCGTTACGTTGCCGTCGACATCTTCCCAGTCGAGTTGAATGACTGATGAAGCTGGTGTGTTGGCTGTACCCACGGTAGAAATCTTCGGCTGTTTAGAGCGGTGAAAGGATGCTGGCCGCCTGCATCGGCTATGCAATTGCATATCTATAGTCAAGATAGGTCGGCAGTTATGGCAATGTCAATGAGTCGCCTGACCGTTTTTAGACTTCCAGATTGGAAGTCTAAAAGTGTCTAGGCGTTACGTCAATGCCAGATTATCCGGCATTTCTTGCCCTTCGCCGATATTCCCTAAAGTCCAGGCTAGAATTTGGCCGATAGTGGACACTTGACAAATGTCTATATCACGATAGACTAACTATATGGATGAAGCCGACCCCGTAATGGACGCGGTAAGAGCACGATTCGAGAAGTCGCAGCTCACGCTAGACGAGCTGGGGACGAAGATGGGCTACCCATCGGCGACGGCCCGCAAGAGCGCGTGGCAGTTCATCCACAAAACGAACGATCCGCGATTGTCGATGCTGCGCAAGTTCGCGGCGGCGATTGGGGTGAAATTGTCGGTGCTTGTGAAATAGCGCCAGGTGAACCTAATGGAGTTCAAAGACGGCGATCGGGTTCAAACGGACTCCGGTTTGAACGGTCGCATCATTTCCATCAACAAGCTCACGGCTTTCGTGGAACTGGAATTAAACGGCGGCAAGGAAGTGCTGCCGATTTTGCTCAGTGAGCTAATGAGGATTGATCCGCCTCAGCCACCGACAGGTCCAACACAGCGCCCGCCTACGCGAGTAGATACGCCAGAGCCACGGGATTAATCTGCCCCACCCTTTAGCACCGTCTGCCTAACCCTTTGGCCGCACACTTACCGGCCCACGACCCACTCGTACTAGTCCAGGCAAAACCCACAAATAATGACCCACGACCCAGAGGCGGGTTGTGGTGCATTAAGTGTGCAGGCTGAATTTGGGCTACTTAGATTTTAGGCGGGGCGTTTTCCAAAACGGCGACAGTTTCGCCATCGCTATGCACAAAGTACCGACCACGAATCGCCCAGCCATTCGATACGCCAACAACGTAGCCCTCGGCATCGCATCCATGAACCTGTGTCAAAAGCCGGCTAACCCTACCGCCCTTCAACTGCGAGTGCAATTTAATTGCAAGGCCAGCGGCTGCCCGTCGCCTACGGAATTCCGCTAACCATCTCGATATGATGTTCACCGTCACCGTTTCAATCATCTTGCGAACCGACCAAACCTCTGTCGCCAACCCGTGTGCCATCGCTGGGGTGTGGCCCTTCAATGCCGAATGCTTCCGACACCAATTATAGTGGCAAAACATAACGGCCAAAGCCGCCCTGTGATTACCCCACTTTTTCGAGAAGCAGTAGGTGAGGCGCGCCATCCGCCGGGTGCCACTGGCTACGCCAGTGCTGACAGCTTCATCAGCGATCAAACGTCTCGGCCGGCAACCCGCAAACCACCGGAAGCCCCGGTAGTTGTTGTCGAGGCGGATCAAGCAGGTACCAGCTTGCACTCGACCACTTCCAGTCCACAGCCCGTTTCACGAAGCCTCGTCGAACCGGATTCATGTGGATGTATTCGACGGCTACTTCGATCACGGCTGGTGTTGTCAGGTTTCGATCGTAGCCAGGCCCTTCTTGCCAGAATCGAAAGCAACTCTTGCCAGGTCTCTCTTGTACGGTTAGCCGATCTAATAGCGGCGACCTGACCTCGCTCAGCTCTGTTTTAACCCATTTTGAAAACGGCTGTTTTAAATGTGCCAAGTAATGGTCGATTGACGGTTCGGGACGGCTCGGCACCACAAGCAAGTGAACGTGCTCGGGCATGAACACAAATGCCGCCAGCTGGATTTGGAATTTCTCGCCGGCTGCGTCGATGCAACCAGCCAGTTTCTGCCGCCACGAGTCATTCGTTAGCAGAAGCTGCCGCTTATAGCACGAGAAGGTCAACTCGTGCATATCGCCCGGCTCGTGATAGTGTTTGACGAGCTTACGATGGGGACGAGTTGTACTCATCGTCGAAGCTTAAACTGCTGGAAAATGAGATTCAAGTATTTTGTGCAAGCCTTCGATTGTGTAAGAGCACTGGCAGAGCCAGTGGCACCCGATGCTGAGTGCTGCTCAAATTCCCGGGCCTGGGAATTTGAGCAGCGCTTCCTCAGCTTTCATTCGCCGAGGGCTCGATTGCTTCCTTCAATCGAATTCCAAAGTCAGCCGGATTCCCATCCGGAAGTGACCACCACCATATTTTGGCAATATCACGGGTAGCTCGGCCGCCGAGTTCGCGGAAGGCTCGTCGCAGAGTCGCGTAAGTAAAGCCGTGGCTGAGTGCTGCCTCGCGCACTTCGCTCGCCGGTTGGCGGCCTCTGGCCAAACAATCGTGTAGCCACTTCGCTGCTTCATTCCGTTCGCCACCGCGTGGCCCAGGCCGTCGCGGCCCCTCGCGCATCATCGTATCCGCATCCGCTTCAATGCGGTCGGCGTACCAGCTCACGGCCGGGCGGCCGTCTTTGCCGTTGGGTTCGATCGTGTACGACAAGCCGCCGATATCCGTCGCCAGGTTATTCTTCACCGGCAGCAGCAGCCGGCGTCGTGAGTCGTGCTGGTCCTTGCAAATCATCCACGCACTGCGAGCGGCAGCGATGAATGCCAGGCTGCCCATTGTGCGGTACATCGCGGCCCCTTCTTCCTTGCGAAGGTGCGTGACGACGACGATCGCCAGTTGCCGGTCGGCGGCCAGCAGCGCGAGCGGGCCGAGCAGCGAACGAACTTCGGCGTTGGCGTTCTCGGCCGCCCGGCCCAGGTACGCACTGATCGGATCAATCACGACAAGCCGGCAGTTATCGAGCCGGTCGATCGTTTCGGTGAGATGGGCGAGGTCGCGGCCGAGGTCGAACGAACGGCGAAACGTACTCGCCTCTTCGCGGCCGGCGATCGCTTGAATCGCAACGATTCGCGAGCAATCGGCATCGTGGGATTCGAGCCGCGGACGAATGGTGTCGGCAAGGTCGTCTTCGGCGCTGAGCAGGACGACGGAGGCGGGCTGACGGGAGGGCGAAGCTCCCGCTGAGCCTTCTTCAGAGCGGCTCGGTAGGAACCTCGCCCTCCCGCTGCCGCCTTCATCGGTGAATTCATCCGGCCACGCGGCCACGCGGGAAACTCGCGCGGCCATATCGAGCGTGACCATGCTTTTGCCAAGGCCGGGGTCGCCGGCGAGGAGCGTCACTTTGCCGAGGGCAATGCGGCCCGGCCACAGCCAGGCGACATCCGTCGGCGGCACGTCGGCCAGGCACACGCTTTCGGCTCCGGCGGTGGGGACGAGCGTTGGCCGCGCGTCCTCGGCATCGGCTTGGGAGACGAGCTTTGTATCGACCTCGGCGAGCTGATCGGGCGTGATTGCCCAACCAAGCTTGAGCATGATCGCGATCGCAAACTTCTGCCGGCGAAACGCATCATCCGTATTGAAGCGGTCGCGGTGTTCGTTGCCGCCACTACGGGCGAGTACGAGGCGACGGCCATCGGCATCGGCCGGGCCACATTCGATGATCATGGAATCGTTCATGGGTTGTTCCTTTCCGTGAATTGGTAGATGGTTTCGCGAGAAGCCGGCCGATAACGCTCCGGTTTCTTGCGAAACCAGCTACGACTGGGCGTCAAGCCTTCCGCTGCTTGGCACGCTCGCGCTGGAGCTTCGCGAACGACGCGGCGTCGCGGGTGTATTCTTCGCTGAGCCGGATGAGCGACTCGCGGCGTGGGTGGCGCAAGAGCACGCTACGTGTCGCGGCTTCGGCTTCTTCCAGCCGCATGCCGCAGGTGTTCACGAGGACCTTCGCGATCTTGCGCGTTTGGTACAGGTCGAGCGCCGTGAAGAGCTGCGATGTGTCATCGCACAGGCCGCGGCAATCTTGCGACCAATCGAGGAGCAGCGTATCGAGCTGGCCGTCGGCCTCGACGGCCGCGAGGTTGAGGATGAGCGACTTGAGATCGAAGCCAACAGCGACCATAAGGGAGCTCCTTCGGTGGGTGCAGCCGAACGCTGCGCAGCAGCGGGCCATTCCGTTTTCTAGTTAAGGCCGTGTGACGGGCGTTACCAGAGACGGAGGGTTGTGTGGACAGATGTTCAGTACACGAAACAGACTAGCAATTTCGCCGATCGATTTCCACAACGATTTTTGGCCACTGGCGATTTTGTGGCGGGAGAGTACTGCTCAAGTTCCAGGGGCCGGGAACTTGAGCAGTCACGTCGCTAGAATTCACGCGTGCTATCTATCATGGACGACTGGCCATTCGATCAACCGTGCCACCGAGCGCCCGGAGTCGGGACACACCGTCAAATGCCGAAAGTGCTTAATCACGGAAATCGGTTGGATAGTGGCGTGATTTGGGTGAGTTCGTTAGCTTGTCCGATAGTGGGAACTCGACACCGGGCCATAACGCTTACACTGCTGGAATTAAAGCGCAGCGGTAATTTAACTCCATGAAGTTCGAATCGGAGGTTGTTATGAGGTCATCCGATGGGCGACCTGGACGACTATTTGTCGTGGCGATTGGACTATTGAGCTGCCTTTCAATCATGGCGTGGGCGGATGGAAATGCGACGAGTCCGCAATTGGTGGGAAGTGGAGACGCGGCGACGGAGTCGCGGGACGTGGAGGAGTTTGCGGACATATCGGTGAGCGGCGCGATCAAGCTGGATGTGACCGTGGGGCCGGCGCTCGCGATCGCGGTTACGGCGGACGATAATATTTTGCCGCACGTCAAAACAGAGGTGACTGCTGACCGGCTGAAGATTTATGTCGACGAGTCGTATTCGAGTAAGTTGGGCGTCAAGGTACAGATGGCTGCGCCGGCATTGCGCGGATTGCGCGCCAGCGGGGCTGCCAAAACGAAAGTGATGAAGGCGACTGGTGAGAGATTTCGACTTGGCTTGAGCGGCGCGAGTGAATGTCGGTGGCAGGGGGAAGTGGATGCGCTCGCGCTCAAATTCGATGGCGGAAGTCAGGCTGCGTTCAGCGGCACGGCGGGACGGCTTGAAATGAATTGCAGCGGGGCATCGAAAGTGGACTCGCGGGATCTGGCAGTTAAAACATTGAAGGCGCAATTGAGCGGCGCCTCGACGGCGCGTGTAAAAGTGTCGGACGAGCTAAATGTTGTGGCAAGTGGAGCCTCGACGCTGCGTTTTTCAGGTGAGCCGAGGATAAGCAAAAGTGTGAGCGGGGCGTCGACAGTGCGGGGGGAGTAAGGCCGTCGGAGGAGATGGCCGTCCGCTTTGGGCAGCAGTTGGGGTAGCAATAGACCGCAATCGACGAGAACGCTTTCAATCGCTTCTATTCATGCGGTGGGGTATTTTAACTGCGTTTTTTGGCCTGATCCGACCGTCGAGAGGCTATTTTTTGGCGGAGAAATAGGAGCGCCGAAAAAACGCTATCGCGGGCTGGGAGACGCTCGCGGAACGAAAACTCGCCGGTATAATAGGCGCGGGGTGGTGGGCTGCTTAGAGTATTCTGACTGCAGCGACGAAGGGGGTTGTTGGCGCGAGTTCAGATTGCGCTGTGTGTTCGTCGTTGCGAAATACTCCATCTTTCTAAGTAAGCCATTTTTCGTTCCTTCCAAGGTGTACCCATGCGGTTGATGATTGTTCGTTTTCGCTGCGCAAATTTCGCTTTGCCATTCGTAGCGGGACTGATTGTTTGCGGCTTGGCCGTGAGCCACTCGCGAGCAACAAACAGGTATTTTGACGTCAACGGCACGACCGCCGGTTCAGGCGTGACAACTGGGAGCACGTACTCGTGGGAAAATGCTGTTTGGAACAACAATGACGCGACTGGTACAACGGCCACGGCCGCTTGGACAGAAGGAGACTTTCCGCGGTTTTCCGCCGGTACCGATGCCTCTGGTAGTACATACACGGTCAATGCAAGTACCAGTCATACATTTGCGGGCATGTTCGCGCAAGCCGGCGTCGCGGGCCCTCCTGTATTGGTGAATACGGTGCACATTACAACGTCCGGCGGGGCTGTTCTGTCGATCACGCCTGGGCTGCAGGGATTCTTCGCTGGCGCGAATTCCAACTTATACATAGACACGCCGCTCTCCGGCGTCGACGGCACGAGTCAGCTCCGCTGGGCGGGCGGCGGCGGGAGCCTGTTTCTCTATGCCGACAACAGCAACCTCACGGGTGGAGTTCAATTGGATGCTGCTAACGGCCTGAATTTTAACAACAGCGCATCCTTTGGGCCGGCCACGACCCCGATTACTTTTGGCACATCCACTGCCACGTCTGTGATTGCTAACCCCGACACGACCGCGCCTCTGACGATTCCGAATTCGTTGACGATGCGGTCCGACGCGAACACCACCATTATCTACACGGGCCACGATGCCGTGACGTTCAGCGGCACATGGACGTTAGGTACAAATTTGGCAATACGCACCAACACGCTGCTAGTAGGCAATAATCCGTTTCCCACGGCGAAGTTGATCATTAGCAACGGCATTGTGGGCGATACTAACTCGGATCTGGTTGTTGGGTCGCCCGTCAACGGCACACTCGTCTTGCCCGGCGCCAGCACATACACCGGCATTACGACCCTTGGCCAGATTACCGGGACTGCCACGACCCATGCTGCTCCTTCGGCCGGCAACCCTGCTCTACAGGCGGATGACGGCGTTGGTTTGCCAACGACGAGCATTCTCCAACTAAATGGCGGTGTGCTGCAAACCAGCGGCACCTTCAGTCGGCCACTTTCCAGCACTTTCGGCGAACATAATGTGTATTGGGGATTTCCTGCGACGCAGACCGCACCCGGCGGCGGTGGATTCTCGGCCATCGGCAGTCAACTAACTGTCAACATCAACGGCAATGCGTCTGGACTTGGGTGGGGAGACGCCGCAACAGACGTCGGCTCCAAAATCCTCGGTCCACTTAAATTCGGCTCCGTCAATTCCAACGCCAAGACCCTGTTTGTCAATCCGATTGACTTGAACCCTTTGGGTGCTGCCAGTCCGGCGCGGACGGTTACAGTTACTGCCGGGGCCGGCGGCGATTCGACTGAATTGTCCGGCATTATTAGCAGTAGCGCCGATCCGGGCGGCTCCCCCGCTACCTTAACGAAGAACGGGACCGGTACGCTGATCTTAAGCACGGCGAACACTTATACCGGCGCGACGACGATTAGCGGAGGAAAACTGCTTGCGAATAACACAAGCGGCTCGGCCACTGGCACGGGTGCGGTCACCATTGCGACCGCCGGTACGCTCGGTGGCACGGGCAAGGTAAGCGGCGCTGTAACCAACAACGGCGTCATTGCTCCGGGCAGCGCGGGCGTCGGCACGTTGTCTTTCGGTGGCGGTGTTACGGATGGAGCAAATTCATCTTGGGCGATCGACCTCAGCGGTGCGACCGCCGATAAGCTGGCTGTCACGGGGAATATCGATCTCTCGGCCGTGGACGCGCTCAACGTATCCGGCACGGGCACGGGCACGAGCTGGCTCATCGGCACGTACACCGGGACGCTAACGGGTATGTTTGACACGGTAACAAGTGGTTACACCGTCTCGTACACGGGTGGCAACATCACGCTGAACGCCGCAGCCGCTGGATTGCCGGGCGATTACAACCAGAACGGCGTCGTGGATTCGGCAGACTACGTGTTGTGGCGCAACAATGTTGGGCAGCCGGCGGGTACTCTGCCGAACGACACGACCGGTTTGCCAATCGGTCCCGACCAATACAGCTTGTGGCGAGCCAACTTCGGAAACCACGCGGGCGCAGGCAGCGGTTTGGGCGGCGCGAGCGCTGTTCCAGAACCGGCGACGATCAGCATGTTGTTGCTGAGCGTAGTAACGGTAGCAGTGCGACGCCGGCGCTAGGCGGGCGTCTTGCCCCGCGAACGAATTTGGAAAAGTTCGACGCCTGGCCGGTTTTTGGTCTGGAATGTGTCGCCTATGAATCGCGTGTGCAATCCCGTGGATCCGCTCGCGCTATCAATGGAGCGCGCCGTAGCAGTGGCGTAGTTCGGCGGCTGCACTTCTCTGTTCAAGTCATAGCGCGAACGCATCGTAGTGAATGTAGCGATTTAGCCGCGCGAACGCTGGCATTGGTAGCAATTTAAACCCGATCAAAGGCGTGGTTTTCCGGCAGTTCGGCGCGATTGCTGCCTAGTATGAAAGCTGGGCTGAAATCTGGCCGAAGACTGGGAGATAGCCGCGTGTCACGCTCAAGCTACTGTTGGATGCTCGTCTGTGCTGGTGCGGTCGTTGCATCGCTGGCTCTTGCTGAATCTTTGTGTGCTCAGCCGCCGCAAGGTGGCAACGGTGGACCGCCCAACGGACCACCGGTTTACCAACGGCAGGGGGCTAATTGGTCGCACGGCCGTCGAGATAGGCGGCGCGATGATTTTCGTCAATCGACGCCCTATATGTATCCGCAGGTAAACTCGGGTTGGTTCCAGAGACCTTATCCGACGCACCTGGATTATTTTCGGTTGCGCAGTGGAGAAGGTCCGCCGCGATATTACGGTGATTGGTATGGAGAGTCGTATGGTAGTTGGGGTCAAGGGGTTGGCGGTTGGAGTGCGGAAGGCGGTGGCTATCCGTTGCCAGAGACGGGGGACGAGACAGGAGTTCAGGGCGTGTCGCCAAGGGCGCTGATGATGAAAACGCCGTTGCAGCAGAACGCCGCAAAGGATTCGCACGACGCCGCGGCCCAGGAGAAATCGGGCAGTGAAAGTTTGCCCCCGCCGAAAATAGATAAGTAGCGGGTGGGAAGAACCGGAATGCGTAGCATTCCGGCTATCGTCGTGATGCAGCGGCGCACGAAAGATATTGGGAAGGTAATTGCAGGGAGGCAGTTATGAATCTCGTATTTATGCAGGAGCGCGGTTGCCGAGCTCGCTGTATTCTCGGTGGCTTCGTGATGACGGCTCTATTTGCGTGCGGAGTGGCACGCGCTCAAGACGAAGCATTGCCCCCGCCGGTGCAAAACAACAATGCAACGGTGGCTCGCTCCGGTGGAGCGCTCGAGTACTCCTATTACTACCATCATCTGCAGCCGATGCGGTCGCAGATTGAAATGGGAGCGATCCCGCAGGCGAATGGGTGGTATGAGTACGGGTTTCCGATGCAGAGTTATCGGTGGGGATGGTTTGGCGCTGAGCGAAATTGCCCGCGTGTGATTTGGCACGACGGGTATTACGGGGATTGTATTCGGACCGCGTATCGGCAGTGAGTAGGTAAGGGGTCGAGGGTTTAGAGTGGAGGGTTGAGGGTCAAAAGACTTTGCCGTCAGACGCTCAACCATCGACACTCGACACTCAACCTACCTCTGCAGGCCGATGTTGAAGCTGAAGACTTGCTTGAAGTCGTCTGGCGCTGAAAGGACCGGGAACGCGAAATCGAGCGCGATCGGGGCAGGGCCCATTGCAGGCACGGTGATTCGCAAGCCAACACCGGGGGCGACGCGGAAGTTATCGCCGTGAATGGCGATATTTTGTTCCACGGTACCGAAGTCGCAGAACGCGACGCCGTGGATCATGTCGTCTGCGGTGAGCGGAAACAAGTATTCGACGGTGTTCAGGAATTCGAAGCGACCACCAACCTGAACGTTGCTGACGACCGGCGATGCACCACGGAATTCGAAACCACGGAGCGTGGAAAAACCGCCGGCGAAGAAGTTTTCGAAGATCGGTGTGTCGCTGCCAGTGACGCCGACACGTGACGACACTGTGAGGACGTGGCGGCCAGAGTGATCGGGGCGCTCATCGAGCAAAAAGTATTGGCGACCATCGAGCACGGCCCGCGGATACTGGAAGCTGCCGACGACTTGTTCCAGTTCAAGCTGCAGGAAGTGGCCTTCCGTCGCGAGGAACGCGCTATCGCGGGTATCGTTGGCAATACTGTACTTGAAACCGTGGAGCGTGTTATCGCCGACGACTTCAGCGAGTTGGGGCAGTGCAGGATTCGACGGGTTGCTGATTACGACGTCTTCGCCACGGTACGCGACGGCCATCGACAAGTCGTTTTCGACCCACTGGTAACCGAGCGACACGCGCCCACCGGTGCGCTGTTCATTCCAATCGCGATATTGCCGCGTGAAGTACGAACCGCTGAGACCGAGGCTAACGTCTGAATCGACCAGATTTGGCTCGGTGAAGCTAGCGAGATAGCGTTGGACTTGGGTACCAGGCGCAGCTTCCAAACGAAAATGCTGGCCGGCGCCACGCCAGGCGCGGCCACTGACAAAATCGTCCCAACTATTGGGATAGCGGGTCCAGTCGAAATTTTGTTCGTCGAGCAAGATTTGACCGACGAGGCCGGCGTCGGAGTTCACCGCCACGCCGAGCATGAGTCGACCGGTTTGAGCTTCGCTGAGGACGACGTCCATATCGACGGCTGGATCGGTGAACATCGGGGTGAATGGATCGGTTGGACCCGTACTGTTGGGCACTGGCCCAAGTGGCGTAATGTTGTTGCTGGGTGCCAGTGAATTCGGCGAAGCTGGTGGCGGAGCGAGCGACGGCGGCGGGGCGAACGAGGTCGGGCCGGGCGGCCCCGGATAACCTTGCGGAGCAGGCGCGTATTGTTGAGCGCCTGGAGGGCTGGGCAGAACTTCTACGGCTTGCGGCGGCGCGTACACGGCACCAGGTGGCGGACCAGTAACCACCGGGATAGTGCCGTCGTTTGGTGACGGAGGAATTTGCGGTTCGGTAATCGCAGCTTGACGGACTTGGTATTGGCCGGCACCGGGGGCGACTGCATCGGGCCCGGTCGCGCCGACCATTTGGCCGCCGTATGCGGTTGAGCCATAACGATCGGTTGGTGATGGCGCTGCCGCCGGAGTTGCGTACGGGCTGACTGCGTAATTCGGCGCGGTCGCGCCGGGTGTTGTGTATGCGGGTGGCGGCGTCGTTGCCGCTTGATAGGGGCTTTGCGTACGAACGATGAGCTTGCCGTAAGCGCTCGGCGCAGGCTGAGTCGTAACTACGGGTTGACTGTAAGGACTGACAGTGGATTGTTCCGGTGCATACGAAATGTCATCAACCGGTTGGCGGCGAACTTCGTACGCCTGTGGAGCGCTCGCTGCGTTCTGAGGAACTGGACCTGCTGGCGTCGCCTGGGTGTTCGCGGCAGGAGCGGGCACTTTGGCGGGCTCGTTTTCGAGATAGACGTGGATGTCGATGTCTTCGTCGCTGTGCACATAATCCGATGGCACCGGCACTTGGTACGCCCGCGTGTTTGCAAGTTCCGCTTCCAAATTGGCGTTCGGCGGCGGGAGCAATGGCGGACCATCTACAGGCTGCTCGTCGTCATCCGGGCTTTGACCACGGAAGCCTGAGCTATCTCTACTCGCGGTTTGCGTGTCGCCAACTTCGGGAATGTGATACGTGATTTTGGGCGACACGCCGTGGACAGGATCCGTCATGAACAGACCGCTGGCTTGCAGTCGGCGTTCGCTAGCGTGAATTTCACGGATGTCGGCGATCTGGCCTGACTTGAGCGAGAGCCGGTTGAGGGCGGTTTCGATTTTGGTGTGGGGGTTGTCGCCATTGATGTGCACGAACACATTGCCAACGCGCCAGCGCTTGCCTTCGTCGATGTGGTACATGAGCTTTAGCCGACCTTCCTGCTCGAGGAAGATGGGTTCAGCGCGAACATCGGCAAAGATGTAGCCCTGGCTGCCGTAGAGCTCTTTGAGCCAGGCGACGTCGGCGTTCATGCGATCTTGTTCAAATGGCTGCGGACCGGGCGGCAGCGGGCGGAAGTAATGATAGGCTCGGACAAATGCATTCGGACCCGGCGTCGGATCGGGCTTCAAAACAACGCCCGTCGTGAGCGAGTCGGATGAGAATAGTCGATTGCCGATGAAGGCCACACTGTCGACTTGATAGCGAGGTCCTTCGTGGATGACGAACCGCAGCGTGAGCCATTTGTTCTTTTCGTCGAATACGAGCTCGCGACCAACCTTGGCTTGGAAGTAACCGAAGGATCGATAAAAGGCGGTGAGCTTGTTGACGTCGGCGTCGATTTCTTCGCGATCGACGTAGCCTTTGAAGATCCACAGGATCGGTGGCTTGGAATCGACTTTCGTGCGGAGCCGGCGTTCGCTTACGAACTCGTTCCCGACGAACTCGACCTTCCAGATTTTTTGCGACATGCCTTCGTTGATGACGAACACGATGCCATGGTCGGTCGGCTTGTCGCCTTCGAGAATGCTGACTTGCGCGTTGTTGAAGCCGTTGCGATGATACAGATCGATCAGCTTGCGCTTGGCTTCCTGCACGGCATACGGGTCGACGGGGCCGCCGACTTTTAAGTCCGTTTCCTTGGAGAGCTTTTTCGTGCGGAGCTCGTAGTTGCCGAGGTATTCGACGTATCGCACGACTGGGCGTTCGATCACTTTGAAGATGACGATGCGGCCATTGCCGGTTTGCTCGTAGGTGGGCTGCACGTCGACAAACCAGCCGCGGGCGGTGAGCTTGCGGACATCGCGTTGGACGAGCGCGGGATCGAAGGGGCGGCCGATGCGCGTTTGCAATTGGTTTAAGATTTGGGCGGTTGGAATCGTCGTGTTGCCGACGATGCGAATATCGGCGACGGGCTCATCGGTTGCGGAAAGGGAAGGACCCGAGATTTCGCGATTGTCTTTTTTCTTGCCGAAAATCGATCCGGGACCGGAGGGAATATCACTCATTCCGCCGCCGCCTGGCTGAGCGAGCGAGCGCAGCGGAACATTCGCCAGCGCGAGCAAAAGCGCGACAGCCAAGACTGAAGCAATACGATGCTTAGCGCGCTCGATCAAAGTGCGGGTTCCGAGTGTTGCGGCCGTTCGTCGCGGGAAGACGCGTCGCCTATCGCTGAGACAGCGGTTCGACAAGGATTCGCTTACAGCGCACCACAGTAAAACACGTCGAGCCACGGTTTTGGTGACGGGCGGGCCCTGAGGTGCGCAAAAGCTGCGTAGAGATAGCGAATCGGCGATTTCGCGGCAAGGCAGATTCGCGCCGCGAGTGGGGGGCTGTCGGAGAGGTCGTGTGCGCAAAAAGCTGCCGAGTGCAGGCCATTTTTAGCAGCAGAGAGCGCTAGCGTTGCGCGCGTCGCGAGAGGCTCGGCGAATATAATAGTGTCAAGGTTTTACAAAATTTAGTTCAGCTAGATGATTCGCTTGGTGATATTTCAAACCTTCGGTTTTTCGATGCGGATGGGTTGCACACAGACTAGCGATCGCTTCGAAGTTTGTGCGCGAAATCACGAGAAAACTTTGGCGTTAGCGAGATATTGTAGTTAGAATTAACAGTTGGTTGGGTCGTCGTTTCATCTTAGACGTGGGAGTTAAGCTAATGACCAGATGTACAGCATCGTTCAATTTAGTTTCTGCGAAGCTATCGGCATTCGTGGCATCGAGCAAGCTAGCGGGGATGCTGGCAATCTTGTGTGCTTGCGGTATGGCGTCCACGGCGTCGGCGGGGCTTTTGATCTACGAGCCGTTTGATTACACGCCCGCAGGGGCCGCTATCGCGGGGCAAACAAATACTTACTCGACCGGGAATCCCGTTTGGAACGAAGCTGGTACTGCAACCACGCCGGTCCATCAAGTCGCGGCGGGGTCATTGGCGGCTCCGACTGGTTTTCCGGCAAGCATTGGGAATTCCGGATCGCTGCAGCAAGTCGACAATACGGAATACGACCGGATGAATTTAGATCAGTCGTACGGGCCTAACTCGACGCTGTACTATTCGGTGCTTATTAACGTACCCAGTCTTGATGGGCTGACTACGCTTAATACCAATGTTGCCGCGAATAACGGCGTGTTCATCGGTTTCAACAATGGAATGGGTGCGCAGGGCACACGTCCCAGCGTGTGGGCGGGCGCCTTGACGATCCGACTCAATACTGCTGACAACACGAACAATCCGGCGACTGGGTATCAGTTAGGATTGCGATCCGGTGCGCACAGCGGCGGTCAATCAAATAACACATTTTGGACTCAGGATCTCACACCGGGTCAGACCTACCTTGCTGTCGTTCGATACACGTCGGGTGCGACGGCATTTACGGGTGGCGAAAGCGACATCTGGATTGATCCAAATTCCTCCACTTTCGGAGCTGCGGTGGCACCGACTCCGGATGGAAGCCATGCAGGTCACATGGTGAATTCGGGAACGGATGCGGCTGGCAGTTTGCTCGTCGGCGCCGGCATCAGTACCGGCTTTGATCCGAACGTGATCAATATCGACGAAATTCGGGTCGGCGCGACTTGGGCGGATGTAACAAGCCAGACCGTTCCGGAACCGGCATCGGTATTGCTGCTCACGATGGGCAGCGTGCTGGCAGTCACGGGCATGCGCCAGCGAAAATCATTGATGGTTGAATAGGACGTCGCTTTTCAGTTTTGACCGGAGCAAAAATGAGAATGCTTGTCTCTTTTATGGTGGTATGCTGCGCGCTGCCTGCCCGCGCAGCTACTACTATACGATGGATTTAATTACACGCCGGGGGAGTTGCTTGCTCCGACGACGGACGTGCCGGGATCGCCGAATCCAGGCCAGTTGAATGTCGATTACGGCTTGAATTGGCGGTACGCGGGCGCTGGGGGGACGAATACGAATCCCCCCAGTATTACGAGCGGCAACTTGAGCTATACGGGTTTGCCTGCGTCGACCGGAAATAGTGTCGCCTACGACACAAGCCAAATTGGGTCATCGCGCATTGCGATACCGGGCGGGCCGTACACTGGAACAGCGGATGCCAGTGCGACCATCTACTGGTCCGGATTGCTCGACGTCACAAGTGTTGGAAGCCTGACTACCGGGGCCAGTGGCATGTTGCTCGCGCATCTGAATAACAGCACTGGGAATGGATCACTTCCGACCGTCGTTGGGGGCGAGCTGAAGATCAAAAGTGACGGCGCGGGCAATTATCTAATTGGCACCGGCGTGAATAACAACAGCGCTGCACTGGTGTTCAGCTCGACGGCGTATCAGCCAAATCAAACGAATTTTGTGGTGGTTTCGTACACGTCTGTTCTTGGCGCCAGCAACGACGTTGTGAAAATGTGGATCAACCCTTCGGCGGCCTCGTTCGGGGCTGAATCTCCGCCGACAGAAACGCTCTTTGCGGATACAAGCGTGAGTTCGACTGAACTGTCATCCATCTACAGCCTTGATTTGCGGGACGTGAACACGGTGGGATCTCCGACAGCGCTATTCGACGAGCTGCGAATCGGCACCACGTGGGCGAGCGTCACTCCGGCGGCGTCGACCGGTGGAGTACCGGGGGACTATAACGGCAATGGTGTGGTGGACGAAGCGGATTACGTGCTGTGGCGTAATGGCGGACCGCTGCTCAACGAAGTAAGCAGCCTGGGCACCGTTGACCAGAGCGACTACGATGCGTGGCGCGCGGCGTTCGGGAATACGTCTGGCAGTGGATCGGGGTTGGGAAGCGAGGCTGTGCCAGAGCCGACATCGCTAAGCCTAGTGATTCTCGGTTCGCTGCTACTGAAGTCGCGTCGACGAAAGAGCACGGGCGCTGACAACGGACGCTCGTGAAAAGCCTCGGGGGGCAGCAGCTACGTCTGAAATTGCTCGAATTTCGTTTGCGATCGGTTTGTTCATTTCAGCAGGACGAAACACCCATGAATTTATATAAGTCGCTTATCGCATCAGTGATTGTCATTGCCGCCAGTTCGTGGGTTGCTAAAGCCGATTTGTATTGGGACGCGAATGGCGCCAATTTGGGCGGTAGCGATACCGATGCGGCAAGCGGTACGTGGGGCACCGATAGCTTCTGGAGCACTGATCCCAGTGGGAGCGTGGCGACAGGGGCGTGGGTACCGGACGAGACCGCGGTGTTCTCGGCAGGGTCAAATGTCACTGGTACTTACAACGTCACGCTCAACGGTACGCAGTCGGCAAGCGGACTCCGCTTTGAGGAAGGTACAGTAACGATAACGGGGGGCACCGAGCTGACGCTTACTGGCACCGCCGGTATCAGTATTCCGAACGGTTCGACGGCCATGATCGCCTCGGTCATCGGCGGCTCGACACCCGCGGGAATGGCTGGGTTGAGCTTATCCGGAACAGGAACGCTCGTATTGACCGGTGCCAATACGTATTCGGGCAACACGCTGCTTGTCGACAATCCGACGGGGCCCGCCACCACGTTGCGGCTTGGGGCGTCTAATGTGATTCCGGATACATCTGTGTTGCAGATCCAGGGCAAGAATGATGTCGTCGACCTAAACGGAAATGCGGAAACCGTAAAATCGATCGCCTCGATCAACACGGGTAGCGGGGCGCTGCAGAACAGCCACATCGACGTGGGCACGGGAACGCTCACAATTAATGACGACGCAGGTGAGGTCGAGATCTATCAAGCGGGCCTGTTTTCGCAGAGCACCGGCAAGATTATTAAGACGGGCGCCGGGGAACTCGATATAACCTCCTCGAACACAAGTTGGAATGGAGAATTCGTGCTGAGCGGCGGATCGCTTGGTATCGGCGCCGGCAATATACTGGGCAGCAACGGCGGAAACAACGCGACCGCGAAGTTGACGCTCAACGGCGGGACAATCACGTTTTATGGTACAGGATCACGCAGCCTGCAGACCGAAAACGTTGACATTACTAATAGTTTTACAGCTCTTATCGGCGCGTCGAACATCGAGCTGCTTGGGTTTTCCAGCGGCGGCGAAGGCTTTGCCACGACGACATTGAAAGTCGCGAACCCGACAATCACGGTGAACAATACCACGGGAACGAGCGGCACGTTTATACTTCGTGGCCCAATTGGCGATGACGGCAACAACTACGGTTTCACCAAGTCGGGTCCTGGCACTCTTACGCTCAATAACCCGAACAGCACCTACGGAGGGAATACAACGGTGATGTCCGGCCAGTTGCGGATCGACGACAACGCGACGCTCGGCAATGGCAGCGGCACGTTAGTATTGGCTGGGGGGACACTAGATACGACGCTTAACCGAGACCCTTCGACTAACCCGATCCCCAACCCCTTGAGCGTAACTGCCAACAGTTCCATAACGACCAACCGGGCGACCGTTGACGCGACAGTGAACGTGAATTTCACCAGCGGCAATATTAGTGGGAGCGGCGGTACGTTGACGCTTCAGAATATTGCAACCTCTGGGATCGCAAGCCAATTCGAAGTACAGTTTTCCGGCAGCGGTTTTGATTTTAGCCGGCCGATCATCGTTGCCGCGGGCTTGAACGCGGCTAACCGCACCGCGCGGCTGAATTCGGGGAATGCAAGCGGGACGCAGACATTCTCGGGCGCGATTTCTGGCCCGGGCTCGTATCGCCGGATGGCTGGTGGCACGACGGTGTTCAGTGGGCCCAACACCTTCACCGGGGACACGACGGTGGAAGGCGGCACGCTCACCGCAAGTGGATCGGCGGCGACGTTCGGCGGCGGCAACGTGACGAACACAGGTGGCGTGCTGACGATTTCCAGCGGTGTAACGAATGCCATCGCCAACACCGCAACGCTCTCACTCATGGGCGGTGGCACGCCCGGGGTGGCGGACATCGGGTATTTGAGCTTAGGCGCGGGAATCAATGAGCAGGTGGCTGCCCTGATTCTGGGCGGCACACCTCAGGCGAACGGCACCTATGGCAGCACGGCAAGCGCCGCAACTTTCAAACTCGACGAATACTTCTCTGGCGGAGGAATCTTAACGGTTGCTCCCGCGGTAATGGGCGTCGCCGGCGACTACAACGGGAACGGCGTGGTGGACATGGCCGACTACGTCCTCTGGCGGAAGGGCGGACCGCTGCAGAATGAAGTTAGTTCGCTGGGCACTGTGGATTCGGCTGACTACACGGCATGGCGGGCACGATTTGGCAATACTTCGGGCAGCGGCAGCTCCTTGAACACTGGAGCGGCCGTTCCTGAACCAGAAAGTTATTCGCTGCTTGTTTTTGGGTTTGTTTCAATTTGCGCGATTGCCGGAATGTCGAGGCGTAAGATGGATCATGTGACGAATTGAGCAGTTGAAAGCGATAGCAAGTTATCCGGGTTCTAGCAAAAGCCTCGATATCAATGAAGCGAGTTGACCAAGGAACGGACGTGCTTGATGAACGGCACTTCAGAATCGCAAGAGACGGACGGCGAAGGTCGCCAATCGAGTGGCTTGGAGGGCACATTATGACTGGTCGTCGTGGGGAATTTCGGCCGCGAGGCTTTACACTGGTCGAGTTGTTGGTCGTGATTGCCATCATCGGGATATTGGTAGCCTTGTTGCTACCAGCGATTCAGGCGGCGCGCGAGGCTGCGCGGCGGTCTCAATGCCAGAATCACCTCAAGAACATTGCCCTCGGAGTTCTTAACTACGAGTCGGCGAATAAGCAATTACCAGTGGGCTGGGTAAGCCAAGCACTCACGGTGGAGAGTTGGGCATGGTCGACGTACACCTTACCGTATTTGGAAGAACAGGGAATTTACGATCGCCTGAAGCCTCAGCAACGACGGCTGGCGGACGTATTCGTTGCTGCCAAAAACGATCCGCAAGAGTTGGCAGCGCTGCAAACACCCATTCCCGTGTTTCGCTGCCCGTCTGATGACACACCGAATTTGGTGCCTTATGACGGGACGCCTGAGAACGCGGCGACGAATACGGCTGGTACTCCCCTGCCTCGCGCTTACGGCACAGAGGGGTGGGAACGACATTTCAAGGGCACCTATTCACAGCAGTTGCCAGTGCAACCATTCTTGCCATCGGCATCCAACTACGTGGGTTCGCATGGATACGTTGACTACGAGTGTACCTCAGAACCTGCGCATCGTACGGAACAGGACTGGGTACCAGATCGTCATACTTGCGAGGGCAACGGAGTCTTCCAAGGCGGTATTCCAGTAAGCTTGAAGCGGATCACCGATGGCTCGTCCCAAACGTTTTTGCTTGGCGAACGAGACTCGTTTTGTCTGTCGGCCACTTGGATCGGCGTGCGAAACCCGCCAGGCGCGAATATGTACGGTGCTTATTGGGTAGTTGGTCGTATCAGCCAACTCAAGCCGGATTATCCTCTTACGGGGAAGCACAATACTTGCACCGAAGGTTTCAGTAGTAAGCACCCCGGGGGCGTGCAGTTTGCTTTTTGCGATGGCTCGGTCCATTTTATTAATGACGACATCGATTTCAATGATGCGGGTAACTATGACGGAAGCGGCACTCCACACATCACCCTTGACCAGTTCAATTCTGTGAATAAGGGCGTAATGATTGGCGTCTATCAGCGGTTGGGCGTGCGGAACGACGATTTGGCGGTGGAAGGTTATTGATACGAGCCAGACCTTTCTCGCTCGCGGAACGCATTCGAATTGATTCCATACATCAACTGGCCGGACCTCTGCCGTTAGCGTTGCCAAGGATGGAAGACTGATGCTTAGAGTCAGCAATCCGACGGCTTTCTACTTTCTATTGCTGGCAATCACCGAAGGATGCAGCGGTTCGGGATCGGCGCTGGCGCCAGTGAGTGGCCGCGTCACTCTTGACGGAGAAGCGGTCGGCTCGACGACGGTGATGTTCCAACCGGAAGCAAGCGGTTCGCCATCGTACGGTGCCACGGACCAGGATGGTCGCTACGTGCTCGGCTATAAGCGAGGACAGCAAGGCGCCATGATCGGCTGGCATATCGTGAGGATACTACCAGATAAAACGATACCTGGCCCGGATGGAAAGCCAATGAAACGTCCCCACCCGATACCGGCGCAATACAGCAGTGGTTCCGAGCTGAAACGCGAAGTGAAGCCGGGGCCGAATGTCATCGACTTCAATTTGACGACGAAGTAGCGAGGCGGCAACGCGCAGCACCGATTGCCACGAATTACCGAAGTGGCCTCTCGCTTCGAATGTATGCCCGAATTCTTGCGATTCAGTTACGGCGATTAGAGTGAATCTGGCCCGAAGTCGGCGAATTCGTCGTATTCGGGCTGTTGGAAGTTTTCGAAGCGGCCGAAGTCGTTGAGCCAGGTGAGTTTGATATCGCCGGTGGGGCCGTTGCGCTGCTTACGAATCAACAGGTCGGCTTGGCCCTTAACTTGTTGGCGATCTTCTTCATTTGTTTGGTAGTATTCCTCGCGATGGATGAACGTGACGACGTCGGCATCTTGTTCGATGGCGCCTGATTCGCGGAGGTGGCTGAGCTGCGGGCGATTATCGCGAGAGGCTTCGACCTGGCGATTCACCTGCGCGAGGCATAGAACCGGAACGCTCAATTCGCGCGCGAGACCTTTCATGCGGCGTGAGATTTTGGCGACTTGTTCTTGGCGAGGATCGCGCGGGTTATCTGGTTCGACAAGCTGAAGATAGTCAATGACGACTACCGACAGGCTATCCTGACGCTTTAGGCGGCGCGCGATGGCGGCGATTTCGGTCATGTTTCGCGTCGGCGAATCGTCGATGAAAATTGGGGCGGAATGGATCTCTCCGGCCGCCTTTTGAAGGGCGAGGTGGTCTTGCTCGGAGATGTGGCCGTTGCGCATTTTGAGACCGTTGACATGGGCCCGCGCAGAGCAGGCGGTCGCCGAGTTCGAGCGAGGCCATTTCCAGGCTGATCACCAGGGTTGGCTTGCGAAGTTCGACGCCGATGTACTCAACAATGTTGAGTGCGAGAGCGGTTTTGCCCATGCTGGGCCGAGCGGCCAGGATCGTGAGCTCGCCATTTTGGAGGCCGCCGGTTTTGTCGTCGTAGTCGTGGAAGCCGGTTTCGATGCCGCCGAAAGCGTGTTTATGCTCTTTTCGCGTCTCCATCCGCGAAAAGCATTCGATCATAATGTCGCCGATGTTCTTGGCTTGCGTGTCGCCTTTGGTATCGAGGATGCGGAACACGCGTTCTTCGGCGCGGGACAGCATGGAGCGGGCATCGACGCCGGTTTCGTAAGATTCCTGGATGATGTCGGTGCTGGCGTGGATCAGCGAGCGGAGGACGGCTTTATCGCGGACGATGCGGGCGTAGTATTCGGCATGAGCAGCAGTGGCGACTTCTTGTGAAAGCTCGAGCAGGAAGGCGGCGCCGCCTACGTTTTCGTATTGGCCGGCGTCTTTGAGCAGTTGGGCGAGCAGCATCGGGTCGATTTGCCGGCCTCCTTCGTGGAGGGCGAGCATGTGACCGAAGATGGTGCGGTGGGCGGTGTCGTAGAAGTCGTCTGCGCGGACGAGAAGGGCGACTTCGTCGCAGACTTCGGGCAGAAGGAGGAGGCTGCCGATTAGGGCCCGCTCGGCTTCGATGCTGCGCGGCGGTTGGCGATCGAGAAGCTCGCCGATTTTGGCGGGGGCTTCTGCGCGCGGCTTGCGATCTACCGTGGCCACAGGTTCGATCCGTCGGTTGTGTGTCTATCGACCCAAAGAAATAGCCGACCCCATCTTGAGTAGGCGATGGGCCGCGGTTCCCGGCCAAGATGGCCGGGCTATGTGTTATGCTTCGGCAGCCACGGCCGGGACGACCCAGACCTTGAGCTCGCCTTCGACTTCGCTCGAGTAGCGGACTTTGACTGTGTAGAGACCGAGTTCCTTGAGCGGGCCTTCGAGGCGGATTTGGTCGGCCGACAAATGGATGTCAGTATTCTTGAGAGCGGCGACAATGTCTGGAGCGCCGACGCTGCCGTAAAGGTGGCCATCTTCGGTGGCGTTGGCTTCGATCGTGATGCTCTGCTTGGCGAGTTCGGCGGCTTGCTTGCGAAGCTCTGCCTGGCGGGCGAGTTCGATTTGCTGAAGCTTCACCTTATGCTTTTCGACCATCCGCTTATGATGATCGCTGGCGAGCGTGGCCAAGCCGTGCGGAATTAGATAATTGTAGGCATAGCCGGGCTTCACTTCGACGACCTGGCCTTGCTTGCCAACGTGCTCGACGGAATGGACGAGGAGCAACTCGACGCCGCCGCGCTCACCCTTGGGGAGCGGCCTGTACGGGGTGGTGAGGGTACGGCGGATTTTGCGTTGTTTGGTTTTCATGGTCGTGAAGTGTTTGGTGTACTGATACAGGAAGCTGATTGGTTCGCTTCACAAATTAAAAGGGGATGTCGTCGCTCGGTGGGGGAGCGCCGGCGGGCATGTAATCGGAATCTTCAAATTGGGGTTCGCCGCCACCACCTCCACCGCTGGAACTGCGACCGCCGCGGGCACCGCCACGACTTCCTCCGCCGCCAGCCGCGCCGCCGCCTTCGCGACTGCCGAGCATTTGCATCTTTTCGCCGATGACTTTAAGTTTGGAATGCTTCTGGCCATCCTTTTCCCAACGATCTAGCTTGAGCCGGCCTTCGATTAAAACGGGCGAGCCCTTGCTTAGGTACTCATTGGCGATTTCGGCGGTGCGTGCCCACAGCGTGATGTCAACAAAAGTCACCTCTTCAACCCATTGATCATTCCGTTTGAAACGATCATTTACAGCGAGTGTGACATCGGAAACCGCCATCCCGCTCGGCAAATAGCGCAGCTCAGGATCGCGGGTCAAATTGCCAACTAGGATCACGCGATTAAAGCTTGCCATGATTGTTCTCTCCGCTAGGGAGCGATATTGTGCGTTGTGAACGTGCAGTGAACACGCGTTCCGTTACTTCAACGTATCAAATTCGAATTGTTGCGGCAACAAAATTTGGCGGGTGTTAGTTGAGGCTATAAATCTCGGCGTTTTTGCGATGCTATCAAGCGTCGAGGTGGAAAGGTTGTCGAGCGATCTGTATGAACCAATCGCCCTCACGCCGGCCCTCTCCCGGAGAGAGAGGGAGAAAATACCGTTACGCTTCGAATTCAGGAACTTCGATGGCCAGGTCTCGACCAGCGGGCGCGGCGGCGGTAGCGGGGGCGTGATGCGCCGGGCCAGCTTTCGCGTGTTCGAGCACGGCATCGACAATGTGCGGATGAATTTTGAGCACGAGGTGGCGTAGGATGCCTTCGTGGATTTCCCATTGGCGGTTGAGGGCGGTCAGCATCGAGCTGGGGCCGCGGAAGTAAATCAACCAATAGGCGCCTTTGCGTTGGCCGTTGATGGCGTACGCCAAGCGGCGTTCTTCCCAAAGGCGGCTGACGAGAACTTCGCCTTTTTCGGCCTGGATCATTTTTTCGACTTCGGCCGACATGCCAGCACGTTCGCGGGCGTAGCGGTTCGAATCGAAGATGATCATCGCTTCGTATACGTTGGTTCGTTCGGACAAGGGTCGACTCCTGTTTTCAGGCCGGGGGAGGGGACTCCCCGGCTCGCTGTGCTTTAGTTGTATTGGTTCATTGCGGCGGCGGTGCCGCCTGTGGTCCAGTATTCGACGGCCTCGGCGGCGCGGTCTATTGATTCTTCGATGATGGTGCGGTCGGAAGGACCGAATTTTCCTAGTACAAAGTCGGCGGGATCCCAGGCGTCGGGCACGGGGCCGATACCAACTCGCAAGCGGCTGAATTCTTCCGAACTAAGCCGCTTGATAATGTCTCCTAAACCGTTTTGTCCGCCGGCTGAGCCCTGCTTGCGAATTCGCAGCTTGCCCATCGGCAGGTTGAAATCATCGCAGATGACCAAAAGGTCGCTGAGCGGCAGTTGGTAGAACGCCATTGCCGCTTGGACGCTTTGCCCGCTGCGATTCATCAACGTGTGCGGCCACAATAGCAAGGCACGTTCGCTGCCGATCGTGACTTCGATTGTGCTGCCATCGAACTTCTCCTTGGGCGAACTGCCGCCATTGCGTTTGGCGACGAGGTCGATCACGTTGAAGCCGACGTTATGCCGCGTGTGTTCGTATTTCCTCCCGACGTTTCCTAGGCCTACGATTAATTTCATCCTTCACGCCGCTTGGGGCACATGGTCGCTGAAGCGACCATGCCGTCGCGGAACTTGGATTATTCTTTTTCTTCGGATTCTTCCTCTTCGTCGGCCTTGCCCTTGCTGATGACTTCCGGCTCGGCGCCAGCGCCTTCTTCGGCGGCTTCGGCTTCTTCTTCCGAAACTGGTGGTACGCAATGGACGATCATTTCATCCTCGTCGCCGAGTATGGTCGCACCGGCGGGCAGATCGACGATATCTTTCGCGGTGAGGTGATCACCGATCTTCAAATTCTTAATGCTGATGTGAAGCTTCTCGGGAATGACGTCGAGCGCGACTTCGATTTCAATTGAGTGAACGACTTGCTCGATAACGCCACCTTCACGAACGCCGATCGCTTCACCCTTCAGTTCGATAGGCACTTCGACCGTGACTTTTTCGCCAGCGTGAACGCGGAGCAAATCGACGTGGAGGAGCACTTGGTAGAATGTATCCCACTGGACGTCTTGAAAGAGCGCTTTGCCGGAGGCGGCACCATCGAGATCGACGACCTTCGCGCCGTGACGGAGCGAAGCTTGTACTTGATCGTAGGCGAGCGTGAGGCTCACCGGCTCTTCGCCGTGGCCGTACAGAATGGCGGGCAACTGGCCCGAGCGGCGAAGGCGCTCGTTGTGGCGCTTGCCGTGAACTTTACGTGTTTCGACCTTGAGTGTGTCGGACATAGTAACGCGATCCGAATAGATTTCTAGCTGACGGCGCGGGGCACCGGTGTAAAAGCATCTGCTTTGGGGAAACCACTTATTGTGGCGTTCTAAGGGCGGGTTTTCAAGCCCAAGTTAAATCGCCCGGCGCGATTTGCCTACGAACTGGCGAATCGCAATAAGCCTGACTTTTAGGGGGTATTTCTGGGGAGCGTGGTTGCGGATTGGAGCTACCTGTCGACCCAAAGCTTGGTGGCGGGTGCGAGGCTGCAATGTTTGCCGCCGCCGGGATAGATGAGGCGGGTGGCAGAGCCGCTCCACATGCAGGGTTGTGGCCCTACTAACGAAAGAGCCGACTGACGGATTCGTTGCGATGAATACGTTTGATTGCCTCGCCAAGGAGGGGCGCAACGGTGAGAACTTGCGTTTGGGGCAGCAATTGGTCGTCGCGGAGTGGAATCGAGTCGGTGACGACCAAGCTACTTAGATTTGCTGCTTTGAGGCGTTCGATAGCCGGACCGCAGAGGACGGCGTGCGTCGCGGCGACGTGGATTTCTTTGGCGCCGTGGGCATGGAGAGTTTTTGCCGCGCCGGTGATCGAGCCGGCCGTGCTGATCATGTCATCGAACATGAGGGCGACTTTGCCTTCGACCTGGCCGCCCAGGATGTGGGCCTGCACGGTGGTTTCGGCGTTCATGCGGCGCTTATCAATGATAGCGACGGTGCCGCCAATGCGTTTGGCGTGGCCGAGGGCGCGCTTGATGCTGCCTTCGTCTGGGCTGACGATTACAGCGTTCGATAGGTCGATGCCCGAATGGAGGAAGTGCTCGTTTAGAACGGGGGCGGCGTACAGGTGGTCGACTGGGACGTCGAAAAAGCCTTGGATTTGGGCAGCGTGCAAGTCCATCGCAAGGACGCGATTCGCACCGGCGCGAGTGATGAGGTTGGCAACGAGTTTCGCGGTGATCGGAACGCGGCCTTCATCCTTGCGGTCTTGGCGGGCGTAGCCGAAGTAGGGGATGACGGCGGTGATGCGTTCGGCGCTGGCTCGCAGGGCGCTATCGATCATGATGAGCAGCTGCATGATGTTTTCATTCACCGGCGGGCAGGTCGGTTGAATGAGAAACACATCGCGGCCGCGGACATCTTCGTTCAGCTTGCACGAAATTTCGCCATCGGGGAATTTGCCGAGGGCGATGTCGCCGAGCGGAACGCCGAGGTAGTCGGTGATACGCCGGGCGAGCGTCTGGTTGGCCGTGCCGCTAAAAATCTTTAGGTCGTTCATGGTGGATGTTAGTTGTTGGTTGTTAAGTTGTTAGTTGTCGCGCAGTTTTCGCTGCGATCAACCACTAACAACTGTCCACTATCGACTATCGACTATCCTTCTTCATCTCGGTTTCGACGGCTGCCAATTCCTCAGGCGTATTGATGCTCAAGGCTTCGATTGGTTTTAGGACGCACAGAGCCTCGACGCGTTCGCCAGCCGTTTTTAGGACAGTGGGGCAATCGGTTAGGTAATACTCACCTTGCGCGTTATTGGCCGTCAATTGTTGGAGGGCGGAAACAAGAGCGTCGGGGCGGAAGACGTAAGTGCTGAGGTTGACCTCGGTAATCGCCTGCTGTTCCGGAGTGGCGTCGCGTTCTTCGACGATTCCGGCGAATTCGCCTTTTGCGTTGCGGACGATGCGGCCTAAGCCATACGGATTCGGTTTTTTGGCTGTGCCTAGGAGGCATGCGTAGTGTTGGGCCTTGTGTTCGGCGAGCAGCGCTTTGAGGGACGACGACTGGGTCATCGGCGAGTCGCCAGCCAGGATGAGCACCGGGCCTTGCTGCAATTCTAGCCGTTCGCGGCACATCATGACGGCGTGGCCCGTGCCGAGCTGTTCGGCCTGGACGGCGAACTCGATGCCGGACTCGCCGGCGAGTTCGCGACGTACCAAGTCGGCGCGATAACCGACAACGATTACCATGCGATTGACGCCGGCGGCGCGGACGGCGTCGACCACGTAATGGATCATCGGCCGGCCGCAGACGGGCACGAGGACTTTGGGCAATTCGGAGCCCATTCGCTTGCCTTTGCCTGCGGCCAGGATGATCGCCAGAGGTTCGGGCATGAGACGCAGTTAAAAGCGTGGGCGCGGTAAGTCTTAGGTCTGTTATCTTGCCACGAATGCCGACACGGAGCCAGTGGTGCCAGTTGCGCGGCGGGTCTCGTTGACCCTGAGTTGTCCCGTTTTTAGAATACGGGATTGGCTTATTTTCACCGACAAAACCCGATGTGCGAACCTCGCCCGTGCCGGCTGCGTCCTTCCTGTCCCCGTTAAGTACTGAGAAACCCGTGGTGCAAGAAGCGATCGAAAAAGCGGATCTACTCATCGAAGCGATGGGCTGGATCCGCCAGTTTCGCGATAAGATTACGGTGATCAAGCTTGGTGGGAGCGTGATGGAAGATCCGGACGCGCTGCGGCATTTGCTGGTGGACGTCGTGTTCATGGAGACGGTCGGGATGTGGCCGATCGTGGTGCATGGCGGCGGGGCGGCAATCACACGAGCGATGTCCGAGGCGAAGATCGAGTCACGATTCATCCAAGGTCGGCGGTATACGGATGATGCGACGCTGAAAATTGTTGAGAAAGTGCTGGCCGCTGAAATCAATGAATCGATTGCGGCGCGGATTGAAGAGTATGGTGGTCGCGCGATGCCGCTCAACTTCATGGGTGATTTAAATAACAACGTCCTGTTTGGCGAGCGGATCACGCTGCCAGGCGAAGACGGGCAACCGATTGACCTGGGCCATGTAGGACGCGTGACGCGTGTCGATCGCGATACGATTGAGAACTTGTGTTATGCGGGTCAGGTGCCCGTCATTCCATCGATGTGCGAAACCGACGACGGCGAACGGCTTAACGTTAATGCTGATACGGCAGCGACAGCGGTCGCCCAAGCGATGGGAGCTGAAAAGCTGGTATTTTTGAGCGATGTAAATGGGGTGCGACGTGACAAGAATGATCCAGACACGCTGATTCATTCGCTGACGGCGAAAGACGCGAATCGGCTAATCACCGAGCGGGCGATCGAGGCGGGCATGATTCCGAAGGTGGAGGCCTGTCTCGAAACGCTGCAAAAGGGTGTGCGGAAAATTCACATCATTGATGGCCGGATTCGGCACTCGCTGTTGCTGGAAGTTTATACGAATCAGGGTATTGGGACGGAGATCGTGACGTCGTAGATCGTCGCGGGCCGCCTGTTGAATCACTATTGGAAGGCCGAGCATGGCGACCGCAACAAAAACCACGATGAATCCTGCAACTGCCGAGCTCTTCGCCCGATATGTCGTGCCGAACTACACGCGGTTCCCCATCGCACTTGTGCGGGGCGAGGGATCGTATGTGTGGGACGATCAAGGCCGGCGGTATTTGGACTTTTTTCCTGGGTGGGGCTGCAACTTGCTGGGGCACTGTCCGCCGCAGGTGGTCGAGGCAATTCAACAGCAGGCCGCGGAATTGATCCACGTGCCGAACTCTTGGCACACCGAAGCTCAGGGGCGCTGGGCTCAATTGCTTTCGGAACGCAGTTTTGGCGGCAAGGCGTTTTTCTGTAATTCGGGCGCCGAGGCAAACGAGGCGGCCATTAAATTAGCACGGCTACATGCGACGGACGGCCGTTACAAGATCATTACGTTCCAGGGTGGTTTTCACGGCCGGACGTATGGAGCGACGAGTGCAACCGCCCAGCCGAAGTATCACGACGGGATCGGGCCGCTGCTGCCAGGATTCTCGTACGCCCCGTATGGCGATTTGGAGGCGGCTCGGAAGCTAATCGATGGCGAGACGTGCGCAATCCTGATCGAACCTGTGCAGGGCGAGGGCGGGATTCGGATTCCGCCGGACGGGTTTTTGAAGGGGCTGCGACAGCTCGCCGACGAGTACGGCTTGCTGCTCATGTTCGATGAGGTGCAATGCGGTTGTGGGCGAACCGGCAAATGGTTCGCGTATCAGCATTCGGGTGTAACGCCTGATATCATGACGCTCGCCAAGAGCTTATGTGGTGGTGTCGCGGGCGCAGCGCTCATGACGACACCCGAATTGGCGACGAGCTTGCGACCTGGGATGCACGCCGCGACTTTTGGTGGCAACCCGATTGCTGCGCGAGCGGGCATCGCGACTATCGAGACAATCGACAATGATGGCTTGCTCGAACGGGCGACGCAGTTGGGCGAACGCTTCCGTCGGAATCTAGCGCCGCTGGTCGATGAATTTCTTACCGTGTCTGAATTGCGGGTGTGTGGATTAATGATCGGACTTGAGCTGACTTCGGAAGGCTCTTCGATTGTTGGCAAATGTTTGGAGCGCGGCTTATTGATCAACTGCACGCAACAAACAGTAATCCGGCTTTTGCCTGCAATGACTCTGACCGACGCTCGGGTCGATGAAGGTTGCGAGATTCTGGCCGACGTGCTGCGTGAAGCGAGTCGATAGAGTCTGGCGATCGTCCAGACCAGTCGAAAGCAGCGTCTTATAATTCGTCGTTCTTTGAAGGGTAAAAATTGGCAACACGACATTTGCTCACGCTGGCAGACGTTTCCGCGGCTGAGATTCAGCGGATTTTTTCAATTACTGAAGACCTAAAGAGCAAATTTGCGCAGGGGCTACGCGAAGCGCTTCTACCGGGACGCGTGCTCACTTTACTCTTCGAAAAGCAATCGCTGCGAACACGTGTAAGTTTCGAGGCCGGCATGGCCCACCTCGGCGGAAGTAGTATGCTGCTGGGGGATGATGCGGGGTTCGGCAAACGGGAAAGCATGGCGGACTTTTCGCGGGTGCTGAGCGAGATGGTCGATGTTGTCGTGCTGCGAGCGAAGAAGCATTCGACGGTCTCTGAATTTGCGAAGTACTCATCATGCCCTGTCATCAACGGGTTGACAGATTTCGCTCACCCCTGCCAGGCTCTAGCAGATCTGTACACAATGCGCGAACAATTTGGCTCCGTCGAAGGTTTAAAATTGACCTGGGTGGGAGACGGCAATAATGTGGCGCGGAGCCTGGTTGAGGCCTGCGGTCATTTGGGAGTGAAGATTTCCGTTTGCACGCCCGCCGGCTACGAACTGGAGCCTGCGTTCATCGCGGATACGAAAAAGAATATTCCCAAGCTACAACTCGAGACGACCAGCGACCCGCGGGTGGCGGTGAAGGATGCGTCTGCGATTTACACCGACGTGTGGGCCAGCATGGGGCAGGAAGGAGAGAGCGAGCAGCGGAAGAAGGACTTCGCCGATTACCAGGTAAACTCGAAACTCATGTCACTCGCGCCGCAGGACGCTATCTTCCTGCATTGTCTGCCGGCAAAGCGCGGCGAGGAAGTCACCGACGAAGTGATGGATAGCCCGCAAAGCGTAGTCGTCGCACAGGCGGGCAACCGCATGCACGTCCAAAAGGGCATTCTGGTCTGGCTGTTGGCAGCGAAGGCATTGATTTAGATGCCGCCGCCTAAGCCTGCGCCGCCGCCGCCCGCTGGTTGCGATGAGCCGGCAAACGTAAAGGTTTGTACGTCGCCGATCGTCGAGAAAATCGGTGCTACGGCGATACGCACATAGCGGCGATCGGCCGAAACTACGCCTTCGACCGTCATCATAGTGCCTTCGGGCAATGTTTGAATGATCGGCTGGAAGCCGACCGCATTGCGTCCGCCGAGGAATGCCAGGCGCCGATCTAAACCAGGGAAAAAGCGATTTTGATTGTTCGGATTGGGTGCAACGCTCGGGTCCGAACCGGTATCAAGCTGCTGAGCAAGAACCGAGCGGCTGAGCGTTTCTTGTCGTTTGACGGCGCTTGCAATTTGAGCGGTTTCGATGGGTTCCGAGCGGCGTCCGTGGTTCAGGTCGAAAATAACCAAGGCGTCCTTGTCGTTCACTTCGAGTTGTTGGCGCTCGTGCTGCATATCGCCTGAGCGTAGGTGGGTGTAAACGTCGACGGTAACCTTACCGGCCGCAACCTCGCCCCAGACGCGATGAATTTGAACTCGATAGGAGCCCGCGAATCCTTTCGGGCAAACATACACTTCGCTGGCACCTTCGTCGGCTTTGTCTTTGGCCGTGTAGCCATCGCCGAGTTTGACGCCGCCGCCAATGGTACGCGGATCTGTGGCGGAACAAACCGAGCCCGACGGCTCTTCCACCGAGACATCCACATCCGCTTCGCCAGTCCAGGAAACGCGGACAACACAATCGCGAACGACGGCCTCTTGGAGTTCCTTTAGAAACGCATCACGCTCGGCAATACGTCCCTCGCTTGCTAATCGTTCGAGCGTGGCCTTGGCGACGCGCGACGCGGTGAGTTCGACTTCGGCCATATTCGTGGGCCAAGCCTGGCTCAGAATGCCAATAGTCGCCCAACGGATGCCGGCGACATCATTTTCTTCTTCTGCGGAGCGCAGGCCGAGAACGTAGGCTTCGCTGCGCAAGGGCGCGACCTTTGCGACCTGCTGACAAACGAGCATTGCCCGCCGATCGAGACCGAGACGCGACAAGTATTGGGCAATATACATCAGCTCATCGGGCGAAGTGCTGAAGTCCGCGGCAGACATAACAGCCCGCTCGATATCTGTTCTGGAACTACCTTTCAGCTCCATCGCGATGCCGAGTGATTCGTACATCCAGGCCTGGGGTTGTCCGTTGCGCAATGCCGCATTGATCATGGCGATCACTTGGTCCAGTTGTTTCTTGGCCACCAACTGGCGGGCGGTTTCGCGCACTGCAGCAGAATCGGGTCGGTGCTTAGCGAAATAGCTGTTCCAGAACGCGTCCGGAGTCATGGACGAATCAATCGCAATCGCCTGGGCGGCCTGGGGTTGTTTTATAGCAGCCGCTGGGCTCTTTTTCTCGACCTGCGGGGCCACTTGCGTGGACGAAGTTTTCGCGGACGATTCGACTTTGGCTGACGCTACCACCGGGGATTGTTCGGCGTCATCGGGCACGCTGAACAAGCCGCCGCCACCGCCGCCGCCGCCGATGCCGCCACCGCCGCCGCCGATGCCACCACCGCCACCACCGAAGCCGCCGCCACCACCACCGCCACCAATTCCGCCGCCGCCACCACCACCAATTCCGCCGCCACCACCGTTGCTCTGCAGCAAAGTAGCGTCAATCGGTAGCACCAAGTCGGCAACCGGATAGACCTTTACCACGAGATTCTTCTGCGCGGCATCCGGCGTAGTAATCATTAGGACTTCATCTTGAATGATGTACGTCAACTGCAGATTCTTAAGCATCAGTCGGAGCGCCGAACGCAACGAGACGTTGTGTAAGTTAACGGTCACCGGCTGGTCAGCGTTGATGCCGACTTCGTCGAGCGCGGATTGATCGAGTTGAACGGGAATACCGTAATCGTTCGCCAGTCCATCCACGACTTCCTTCAATGGCGTTTCAACAAAATCGAGTCCACTTTGATGCAGCGGCGAGCGAAGAGCTTTTTCAATTCGTTGCTCGGCTTCACCCGTGGCTTTCAGATCCATCGAACCATAGCGATCCTTGCGGCGTGTAGAAAGTTCTTCCCAAACAGGAGCCGAAGGATATACGATCGGCGGATCATCCGGGAACGGAATCGACGACTTTTCATTCTGATAGAGGGTATCGAAGAAGTTGGTCCAGCGAGCTGCTCGAGTCAGCTGCATCAAGTAGTCGTTGCGACGCATTTCGCTGGAAACAAGTGCTACGACGGGAGTGACTCCGGTCGGGTCAACTTGATCGAGCGTGCCGGCTACGTCGAGTGCTTCGTCATAACGGCGTTCGTCCACAAGTGCATTAAACCGATCGACGAGCTGCTTCTCTTTCTCGCGATCGCGGGCCATACGGTCGATCAGCAAACGGCGTTCACGGGCGGCAGCGAGTTCTTCCTCACGCGCCGCGTCGAGCTCATCCTTTACTACCGATGCATGCTGCGCTTCGCGCAACGCGCCTTGGAGTTTGTCGGTCAGTTGAGCACGTATATCTGGCGTGAGTTCGGGAGCACGCTGGACGTTGTCGAGCGCGAGCTTGAGATTTTGAATTGCAGTTTCGGGATCATCGCTCATGCCTTTACGGGCATTGATCACGGTGTTTTCAACTTCGCGACGCAACATTTGGCCGAAGACGCGGCGCTGTTGTTGGACTTCATCCATCATTGCGCCGGGAGGCGCGAATTGATCGGTAAGCGAGCCAGATACCGGGGGAGCGACTGCAGGAGCAGGAAGATCCTGAGCGCCATCGCCCGCTTGCGGCACTGGTTGACGAACGAGGTTCAAATCGTTACTGGCCGGAGTTGCGGCTGGAGCAACGGCCGCGCCGGCTTGCGGCGGAAGGGGCGCTCGGCCGGTCGCCGACGGAATTGCCGTTTGGGCAACAGGTTTTGCTTCTGTTCGCTTCTTCTCGATAACTCGCTCGATGGTTTTCGCTTTCACATTGCCGGGATCGCGCACCAGGACGGCGTGCGCCGCGACTTGAGCGCCTTGCACGTCGCCTGTGGCGACAGCCCGCTCGGCGAGGTCGGTCATTCCGTCGATTCCGGCTTGAGCCACGCGCCCAGTTTCGGCGAGTGCGGCGGACCCAACGGTCGTCAGCGTAATGCCATCATCAGATTTGGCGGAACGCACTACTTGCGGGAGATACGCGTAGCTATCGCCTCCGTTTTTGGGTGCAGCATTCCAATGCAGCTCGACCGGCTTGCTGTCGGCAACGAAATGGGCAGTCAGTTCGACGGAATTGGTTAGTGCTGCCGGCGAGTTTCCAATCGTAATCGTGTCTCGGTCGGACCGGAGTGGCGTCAGGTTCTTCGGATAAACCTGGCCTAGTTCAGTCGGCCAGTTGCAACTCGTCGGCCAAAAAACTGTGGCGCGAGCCCAGGTAGCCATTGTGGTACCGACGTTTGCGCTGCGGCGCATGTTCTCTTCGGCGGCACGATCGGCGGAGACTTTCTCGACCTCATTGGCTTTGGTCATCGACTCGGCGATGTAGAGATTGCCGCCAGTTTGATTCGCAAGTGCCGCCAGTAACTGTCCATCAATTTGTGGCCCGATCGCATAGCTGCTGACCGGCGTACGCGCTTTCGATAAGTCACCGACGAACGATCGGAACGAATCCGTGCCAAGCAGATTCGCGCTGCTCATGCCGTCACCGATGTAAAATAGCACTCGGTTATCCAGATGGCTCTTGTCGAACTTCGATGCTGCGGTACGGACGACGTTTTCCATGTCCGTCGAACCAAGCGGGGATTCATTGCGGAGTGCTAGCACGGCGGCTTTCAATTCGGGACTGCCTGCCGCAACGAATTCTTTGGTCATGGGGCGCGCTTCGAGATCGGCGGCAAAGAGTTGCACACGATCTTTCGGATCAAGCTTTGCAAGACACGCTTCGAGCGCGCTGAAGGCGCCATCACGATAGACGCCGATTTGGCTGGCTGAGGTGTCAAACAATATCACAATATCGCGCGGTTGTGATTGCTTCGCGCCATCTGCCGGCGGCATCATGCTGAGGGCAAAATACGACTGACCGTCTTCGGACGCGTAAGTTTCCAAATCTGCAGCGGGAGATTGGGGCTCGGCTCCTCGCGACGCCACAACCAACAACGGTGAAAGCATCACCCCAACGCAGGTGGTCGTTGTTAGTTTTGAAACCATGCCTCTGATCCCATCAATGGTCAACATTTTTGACGCTCCGCAAATGCTCGAAAAGCACGACGCCGGCTGCTCCGGTAGCCGGTGCCGTTTTGATTCAACAATCGAAGTGGAGATTCAGCGTGCGACGCATAGCGCGTCGTGTTTGTGGAAAATACTCGTAAGACGGGCTGAGGTAACCACTTACTTTCAGTCTATTCAGGCCAAGAGGCGAACGCCAATAGTTTTCCCGGTTTTTCAGGGGCGAATCGAGCTCATCGGTCGCCTGCTTTCGGACCATTTCGGCCGGTTACACCGGCCGTTCCGTTTGTCGGCTCACTCGGCTGCTCCTGCAGGCTGTTAAACCGGACGTACCCGAAAAAGGGATTCGCTTCGAATGCCCTTTTTTCTTCCCCGCTCAGATCCGCCCTCCACCTAGCCTAATGGCGTGATATTTGCGAACGATGCGCGACTTTATATCGTATTGGATAAAGGCCCGCCGGGCGGCGGGGGCGACGTTTGGCCTTCACCGGCGATGTCCGGGGTTAGCTTGGCCATTCTTCTGCGGCTCGCTGTAACTGACTCAACTCGACTTTTCGTTACGACAATGAAAAAAATATTCCTTTGTTGTGTCCTAAGTGCTTTAATGGGTGCATCTTTCGCTGCTTGGCTGTTCAACGACGGCGATAGTTGGCTGGGAACAACAGCAGCTAGAGCTCAAGGATTTGTCCCGGCTTCGATGGGCGCTCCGGCAGTCACTGCCTCGACACCTCCCAATTCGGCGCTTACACCGGAAGAACTAACCAATATTCGCGTATACGACGTGGCCAATCGGGGAGTGGTAAATATTCTGACCCGTACGGTGACCTACGACCGTTTCTTTAGCCTCCCCTCGCCTGGGGAAGGGGCGGGATCGGGATCGGTAATCGACAAACAGGGGCACATTCTTACGAATTACCACGTAGTTGAAGATGCGAACAAAGTTTGGGTCACCCTGCCGGGAGGAAAAGATCCTTACGAAGGCGAAGTCGTGGGGGAGGACCCGGACAACGATGTGGCAGTGCTGAAAATTAACGCTCCATCGGAGGAGTTGTATCCTGTTGCTCTTGGAAAGTCGGATACGTTGCGCGTTGGGCAACGCGTTTATACGCTTGGAAATCCATTCGGGTTAGAGGGAACGCTGACGACTGGCATCATTTCCAACCTGAACCGAACGTTGCCCAGCCGGACCGGGCATGACATGAAATCGATCATCCAGACCGATGCTGCCATGAACCCGGGAAATTCCGGCGGCCCGCTGCTCGATACAAGCGGGCGAATGGTGGGAATGAACGTGGCGATTGCGACGAAAACTGGACAAAACGCGGGGCTTGGCTTTGCAATTCCGGTGAATCGCATTCGGCAGGTGGTGCCGCAACTTATCGAGCATGGCAAAGTAGTGCGAGCAGATATCGGAATCGTCGCCGTAAAAGAACTGAAGCAAGGTTTGCAGATTGTGGAAGTGAATAAGGGCGGCCCCGCAGACAGGGCCGGTTTGAAGGGCTGGAGTTTGGTGCGGAAGCACGTCACGCGCGGCCCGCTTGCATACGATATCGAACGGCAGGACCCGAGCAACGCGGATATTATCGTGGCGGTCGATGGCCAGCCGGTGGATACTGCGAGTGCCTTCGTCGAAAAAATCGAAGAACATCAGCCGGGCGAGCAGGTGAAACTCACCGTGTTACGTCAGGGCCATCAGATCGAAGTGCCGCTAGTTTTGGGGGCAAACTAAATTGTTTCCGGGTGCCATTTGTCAACCCGCCCCGTAAAACGCGCATATTTTGCATCTAACCTAGTTAAACGCTCTTTTTAATTGGCACGAAGATTTATTTTGGCCGCTCGGGTCGGCGAATGCGGGTCGTCTCGAAGATTCGAAAAATACTATTTTAATAGGCGTAAGCGGGTAAATTGCTATTGCACCCCCCGCACGCCGTATTTCGTGCCTTCTACGTTTTCGCCAAAGTTGCCGCCCGTTGCCCCCTTGAAGGGCCTTCTCAATGGGTTAATTTGCGATGGTGCTTTTCACGTGCATGAACGCACGAATTTGAAAAGCGACCTGCCGTTTTAACCCACCCTCCCGTTTTTAAGGAATACGACCTTCGGTCTTTAACTGGCATCGCACGCTTCGCCCTGCCAGGTATTCCTAGTCCCAATGTTTGTCAGACTCGGCGATGCCTGCATCGTGGGGTTACTAACGGCTTAGTTTTTAAATTGAACGATGAGGCACGCTCGGAGCAATTTAGGAGGAAGGAATTCGAAATGATTAACTTTATTGCGACCGCTACCTTGGCGATCACGATGATAGCGACCGCGCCCAAGGCACCCCAATGGGAGTCGAGCTACGGCAAGGCTCTTCAGGAGACCCGGGCTGGCCAAGATCCCCTCTTGGTGGTGCTCGACAAGCCCAACAGCGATGATGCCCGGATAGCGCCGGACCTGTTGAGCGAAGATAGCGCAGCTAGCGATAACTCGAAGCTGCTGAGTCCGTATCGGCTTTGCCACGTAGACGTGACGACCGACTACGGGAAAAAGGTTGCGAAGGCGTTCCATGCCACGGAATTCCCGCAAGTAACCATCATCGACAAGACTGGTTCGGTGGTGATTTACAAGAAGACGGGCCAAATCGACCAGGACGAATGGACGAAGGCCTTGGCCAGTCACAAGTCGGGAGAACGCCCAAGCAGCCACCCGTTCTGCCCAAATTGCCAGCGTCAGCAGTTCTAGTCCCGAAGGGAACCGCGAGTTTCGCGGTGAATTGCGAGCTGGATATTGGCCATGAAGGTGGCCACAGTTCGGCAGGACGCAACATCGGCGGATGGAGCCGGGTTATTTGGAGAATTGGGCGAAGCAAAACAGACGTGGCTCGAACTTCGGTTCGGGCCACGTTTTTTATTGCGCGAAGGTTCGTTCGGGGCCCGGGCTGATATCCAGGGACAGGTCCTCGAACAGCCCAGCGCGAAGCCGCTCAACAGCGATTGCGCCCATTACCGCGTTATCCGTACACAGAGAGAGCGGTGGCACATGAAGCTCGTAGCCTTTGTCGGCTGCCGATTCCTCAAGTCGGGCCCGAAAACGGCCGTTGGCGGCTACCCCACCGCCGACGCAAAGGATGCGGTGACCGGCTTTGATTAAGGCAAGTTCCGCTTTGGCGATCAGGCAATCGATCGCCGCTTCCTGAAAACTGGCGGCGATATCGGCTACTTCTTGCGGTGTGAGACTTACTGAGGCGGGGGTGCTGGCCTGCCTCCCGACTCCTGCGACCTGGTACCTCACAGCGGTCTTGAGGCCGCTAAAACTGAAATCGAGTCGATCGCGGTTATCAACAAGCGGGCGTGGAAAATGGTAGCGCTTTGCGTCACCGCTGAGGGCCGTGCGTTCAATGGATGGTCCGCCGGGGTACGGCAGACCGAGTAAGCTCGCGACTTTATCGAACGCTTCGCCGGCGGCATCATCGATCGTGCCGCCGAGCGGCGTGAAATCGGTTGGACCATCGCAGCGATACAGATTCGAATGGCCGCCGCTGACGACAAGTCCTACACACGGAAAAACGTTGCGACCGCTCGCCAGCCGACAGGCGTAAATGTGGGCCTGAAGATGATTGACTGCGAGCAATGGCAGGCTAGTTGCGAGACAGATTGTCTTCGCAGCCGTCAAACCAATTAGCAACGAACCCGCCAAGCCGGGCGTATTCGCAACTGCGACGGCGTCCAAATCGGACAACTTAACGTTTGCTTTGCGCAGCGCTTCATCGATAACGGGGATTATCCGCTCGACATGTGCCCGCGACGCGATTTCGGGTACGACGCCGCCAAAGCGATTGTGCAGTGCGTCCTGCGACGCGACGACAGACGAGAGTATTTCCAATTGATCCGTGATGACGGCGGCTGCTGTTTCGTCACAGGTCGTTTCGATTGTTAGAAGCTTCAAGTTGCGTCTCCATTCGCGGGGGAAACGCACACGTGGTGCACCCACGCGGGCGGGACGTTTGCGACGACGAGATCGCGGCGAATTTCATGGCCATTGAGAAGTTCATTTAGAATTCGCTCGATACCTCGCAGCCGTTCGCGATCTTTGGCGGGACTCACCATAGCCTTCGCACGGCGGATCGCGACGTACTCAAAAAAACTCAGTACGCCGCCTGGGGCGAGCAACTTCTGTATTTTCCTGAGGAGATTATCCACCAGCTGCACGCTAAAATTGTTCAGCGGCAATCCGGAAATAATGAGGTCATACGGCTCATCCTCCGACAATTCTTCGACGCCACTATGCACCAACTCAATTCGATCCCTAACAGTTTGAAATCCAGGCGCGGAGGAAAGTTGATCGCGGAGATGATCGACAAATTGATCGTTGCGCTCGACGAGCGTGAGGCGATCGGTGGGGTGCATGTCGAGCACGATTTGGCTGGTAACAGCACCGGTACCGGGACCTACTTCAAGAATGCGGCGCGGCTTGCCACTCGTGGCGACTTTAGAGTTGCGGACGAAGTGAGCGAGAGCTCGCGACAGGCCGCGGCCGCTGGGCAGCACGGCACCCGTGGTGTGGTACTGCTCGCGAAATTGCCGCCAAAAAACTCGATATTCGGCCAAACGTTGTTGCATGGTTGGCATTCTACGATAGGAAGATGCTTATCGAAAGTCGCGGCAAATTCAGCGCGAAAGCAATGCAAGAGAGATTAGAAGTCGTACCAAAATCCAAGGCCGAATTGCTGCTCGAAGTGGTCAAACGTTTGGTACTGGCTAGATTTGCCATTGAAGTACTGGAAACCCGTGCGGAACGTGTGGCCGGAATTGCCACGCCAGAGCCAGCCGAGCTGCGTATTAATGTCGCCGCCGAAATCAACGTCCTGACGAAGATGAGTATTGAAAGCGAAGAAGGGTTCACCGTTGGGGCCTGTCGGTCCGGGTTGTGAAAGTTCGGTACCGAACTGGATTTCCCATGGTTGTGCGCCGCCATCGCTGTTGAATGCGTAACCAACTTCGCCGTACAAGCGGCAAACGGGAACCGGGAAATACGAGGCGCCAATTTCCGCTTCGTCGCGCACGTAATTGATTCGGTCAGCAATGCTGCCCGGGTGGGCAATTATGAATTCGTCGCCCAAGTGCGAACTCAGGTGATACACCTCGAACTTGAATTGCCAGTTGTCGACGCCATAAATCAGCGGGAACCCGACTCGATAGTCGGCGGTTTCAAAATCACGCACCTGGTCGAGCGTTAGCCGCAGCATGGCAGCGCCTTCAACGTCGAATTCAAAGCCTTGCGGCATTAGCGGATCGCATGTGCCGTAACGCCATAGTGCGGCCCGACCACCGCCCGTGGCGTCGATGAATGAATGATCGCCGGAGATATGCTCAAAGACTGCGCCTAAACGGGGCTCGTGAACGCCTGCCCAATACGAACGGTACATCAATCCATCTGGAAGCACCTGCGAGTACCATTCGCCGGGCGGATTGGGCATAACGACTGCAGGGCCGCCCCAGTTTTGATCATTGTAAGTTGCTATCGGTTGGCCGTACTGATTTGGATCGTACGGAGCACCGGCCCGTGCTTGTTGCGATTGTGGAGGTTGGGGCTGGAACTGCGGCTGTGGTTGGTAGCTCACACCGCCGGAATCCCACTGCGTTTGCACAGGAACGGGCACGCCCGGGTTTGCCATCATTGCCTGCGCATTAGCACTTCGCGCATATCCAACGCACGTTAAAAGTGCAAGCGCTATTGGAAGCGTTCGCATTAACGGCGCGCAACGGAAAGAGCGAAACATGATGGCGGCGAATCAGCAGAGGTGAATCGTTGAAGGCGAAATGCGCCGGGCTGCAGAGACCCTGCGCTGTGATCCTTCATTGCATCGAGTGGCGAAGGTTAGCGGATCGAGATAGGTGCGGACAGACGAATCTACGGCAGGCTGTCGCCAAGCGGTCGGGATGGGGAAGGCTTGCTTGCATCGACGCGTCATCACCGCCGGCATACAATCGTTTTTCCGGCGTATTCGTCGCGAAATTCACGACTGTGGGGTGCGTGGAAAGGTACTATCAAGACTGCAGCCGATTTGTGCTATCGGTCAATGTCATAAATATCGCGTTTGAGGTTCCGCCCAATGGTTCTCTTGGAGATGTCGATCACGCCGCTAGGCCAAGGCGAAAGTGTAAGCCGATATGTGGCCGAGTGTGTTGAAATCATTCGCCAGAGCGGCCTTGAGTACGAATTGCACGCGATGGGGACGATCGTCGAAGGTGAGCTAAGCGAGGTGCTGGACTTGATGCGTCTCTGTATCGAAAGAGTCGCGGTGCATAGCGACCGCGTGACATGCGCCGCTAAATTAGATTTTCGTCGCGGGCATTCCGGAAGGATTAAGAGCAAGGTCGCGAGCGTGGAACAGAAGCTGGGCAGCGTTTCGAGCCCTTAATAGGAATAGTGATGAGCACTCCTAATAATAAATCGTTTGATCGCGCGCTCGGACAAATCCCTAGCGGTATCTTCATCCTGACGGCGGGCACTGGCAGCCGAGCGACGGGAATGTTGACGAGTTGGGTGATGCAGGCCGGCTTCGAACCACCCACCGTGAGCGTTGCGGTCAAACTTGGCCGAAACGTTTGCGATTGGCTGACCGAAGGTCAGCCCTTCGTGCTGAATTTGGTGCGCGAGGGCCAAAAAGAGTTGCTGCGGCATTTCTATAAGAGTTTTGAGCCTGGAGAGAATCCTTTCGAAGGCCTCGAGATAGCGCATTGCCCGCGCGGTGTGCCGATTCTTAAGGATTCGCTGGGGCATCTCGAGTGCGAACCTGCGGGGCATGCAGATTCTGGTGATCACCGCGTGTTCTTGGCGAAGGTGGTACGCGGCAAGATGTTGGAAGGGGATGGAAAACCGATGGTTCACATCCGTAATAGCGGCGCGCGATACTAAGATCTTTTCGACATTGACCATCGCTCTATGCCAGACGCTATTAAGGTCCGCGGTGCCCGCACGCACAATCTGCGCAACATTGATGTGGACATCCCGCGCAATCGATTAGTGGTGATCACTGGCGTGAGTGGGTCGGGCAAAAGCTCGCTTGCGTTTGATACGTTACTCGCCGAAGGGCATCGGCAATATGTGCAGAGTCTCTCGGTTTATGCGCGGCAGTTCTTCGATCAAATGGAGCGGCCCGATGTTGATCGCATCGAGGGACTGCAGCCAACGATCGCAATCGACCAACAGCCGGCGGCGCCGAACCCACGAAGCACTGTTGGCACAATCACCGAAATCTACGATTACCTGCGTTTACTGATGGCGCGCGTCGGCACGGTTTTGTGTCCGAATTGCGTCACGCCGATCGTGCAACAAACGTTGGCAGAAATCGAACGGACGATCCGAAGCCTGCCCGCTGAAACTCGCGTGATGCTGCTCGCGCCGCTCGTGCGGGGCGCAAGGGTGCGCATCGCGAGGTGATTGAAACGATTCAGAAAGCCGGGTTCGTGCGGGCACGCATCGACGGTGCGACCTACGCGCTAGATGAGATCCCGAAACTAGCGCCGCAGAAGTTGCATGACATCGAAGCGGTTGTCGATCGACTTGTAATTCGCGACGGCATCAATGCCCGGTTGAGCGAATCGGTGCGACTCGCCGCCAAACATGGTGAGGGGGTCGTGACGGTTGTCTATCAGGCGAAGGGTGCCGGCGAGGATGGTTGGCAGGAGAAGCTACTGAATACGCGTTATGCTTGCCCTCGCTGCCAGACGGGCATCGGCGAAATCGAGCCGCGGACCTTTAGTTTCAATAGCCCCTACGGTGCTTGCCCGACGTGCCATGGACTGGGGGTTGTGAACAAATCGGAGGCGTCGCGAATTAGCCAAAGCGAGCTGAGGTCGCGGCGCAAATCTGAGGATGCGACTGCTCCGCTTCAGGCGCTCGCGGATTTGGAGGAAACGGCGATTTGTCCGGATTGCCACGGTTCGCGATTGCGAGCGGAAGCGCGTGGATGCCGCCTTGGCGGTAAAGCAATCCACGAGATCACCGCACTGCCCGTGACGGCCGCAATTCAGTTCTTCGGCGAGCTTTCGTTTACGGCTGATCAAAAGGCAATAGCTGCCCCAATAGTTGCTGAGATTTTGCGGCGACTCACGTTTTTGGATCGCGTCGGCACCGAATATCTCACGTTGGATCGCTCGGCAGATACACTTAGCGGCGGGGAGCGGCAACGTGTGCGGCTGGCGACGGGCATCGGCTCGGGACTGGTTGGCGTGCTGTATCTGCTCGACGAGCCATCGATCGGCTTGCACCCGCGGGATAACGACCGCCTGATTGCCGCGCTCCGCGATCTTCAGCAGCAGGGAAATACCGTCGTCGTCGTGGAACATGACGAAGCGCTGATGCGCGTGAGCGACTACTTGATCGACATGGGGCCGGGCGCCGGACACTTGGGTGGTCAGGTCGTTGCGCAGGGCACGCCGACGGCGGTCGGCCGACTCGAAAGCTCGTTGACGGGCGCATATCTTTCCGGACGTCGGGAAATACCCCTTCCGGTGGCACGACGGTCGCCTCAGAAGTCGCGCGTGCTGCATTTAGCTGGCGCCACGGCGAACAATCTTCAAGACGTGGAGGTTGAAATTCCGCTCGGTTTGTTCGTGTGCGTTACCGGTGTCAGTGGTTCCGGCAAAAGTTCGCTGGTGATCGACACGTTGGCTCGTGCACTCGCGCGAAAGCTAAATGGAGCCGAGGCGCGGCCGGCACCGCATCGGAGTTTGCGGGGCATTAATCAAATCGATCGGCTGGTGGAAGTCGATCAATCGCCAATTGGCCGGACGCCTCGTAGTAACCCAGCGACGTACACAGGAGTTTGGGACGACATCCGCCGCGTTTTTGCGGGAACAAAACAGGCCCGACAACGCGGATATGGCGCGGGGCGATTCAGCTTCAATAACAAAGGCGGACGCTGCGAAACATGCGAAGGGCAGGGCGTACGCCGAGTGGCGATGAATTTTTTGCCGGACTTAGAAGTGACCTGCCCGGTGTGTCACGGGGCTCGATTTAACCGTCAAACGCTCGCGCTTCGTTTTCGAGAACGGTCGATCGCCGATGTGCTGGCGATGAATATTCGCGAAGCAGCCGAATTCTTCGTAAATCATGAAGGCATCCACCGAGCATTGATGACACTGGTGGACGTCGGCCTGGGTTACATAACGCTAGGCCAACCTTCGACGACTCTCTCTGGTGGGGAAGCCCAACGTATCAAGTTGGCGACAGAATTGGCTCGGCCCGCGGTAGGACACACGCTTTACATTCTCGATGAACCCACGACGGGATTGCATAGCGACGATATCCGGCGGCTGCTTTCTGTGTTGAATCGGCTCGTCGATCAACACAATTCCATGATCGTGATCGAGCACAATTTAGATGTCATCAAGACTGCCGATTGGGTGATCGATATCGGTCCCGAAGGTGGTGCGAAGGGGGGCCGAATTGTGGTGGCGGGCACGCCTGAGGAAGTGGCCGCGTGCGAAGCGAGCCATACGGGGAAGTTTTTGCGGGACGTGTTGAGTTGACCGGCGGCAAGTCGTTGTCGATTGGCACAAACTTGCGATTCTCACTCTTCCGCTCGTAGACGCTGGCTTTTGCGCAAGTTACGATCAGCGGAACGCCCAACTCTTCTTGCTCATTGGAGTCGCCTTCCATGCAAAAGCCCGAGTCGCTCGAAACGCCTGTGGAACCAGCCGAGGCACCGCCGCAGGTTCTATTTGTTCCGCCGACTCCGCTTTGGTGGAGGATCGCCATTCTGGTCGGCATTGGTTTAGTCGGCGTAAGCGCGTATTTATTGCGAGAATCAATTGGAGTGCGCGGACAAGCACTCAGCGGCATCGTCTTCTTTTTTGGAATCGTGGCCGCCTTTTCTTCAAACTTGCGGGCCGTGAACTGGCGCACGATCGGCTGGGGCATTGCAATTCAGATAATGCTGGCCCTCCTGATTCTAAAAGTTCCGGTCGTCCACGAAGGATTCAGAAAGGCTGGGGATGTCGTAGGAGCGTTTGTCGGCTTCTCGACGGAGGGAGCAAAGTTCGTGTTCGGGAATTTGGCCGACTTGCGGCCAGCGAACAAGGGGGGCACATGGGCTCCTTTGTTTCCCGGACAGACAAACGGTGCACCCAACTGGTGGTTTCAATTCGCATTTGTCGCGTTGCCGCCGATTCTATTCGTCTCGGCGTTTTTCACGGTGCTGTATCACTTCGGGATACTGCAGCTAATCGTCCGCGCATTCGCGCGCATTATGTTGTATTTAATGCGAACCAGCGGGGCAGAGACTCTGTCCGTGGCAGCTAACGTGTTCATGGGTCAAACGGAAGCGCCGCTGATCATTCGCCCCTATGTGCCGCGAATGACGAACTCCGAGCTGTTCGTACTTATGGCGAGTGGTATGGCACACATCTCCGGAGCACTGATGGCAGTTTACATCAGCTACGGCGCGGATCCCGTCGCCGTAATCTCCACGTGCGTGATGGCTTGCCCGTGTAGTTTGTACCTGTCGAAGTTATTTTTACCGGAGGTATGTAAACCAGAAACCAGTGGCATGGTACACAAGGAAAGTCTGAAATCGCCCTATGTGAATGCGATCGATGCCGCTGCTACGGGAACCAGCGATGGCCTGCAATTGGCACTCAACGTGGCGGCCATGTTGATTGTTTTCATTGCGTTCGTGGCGATGTTTAACGGCATCTTGGGACTCATCGATACGGCTCGCTTGGCCGCGTGGACGGGCTGGACCTTTCCTGATCACATCACGCTGCAGTGGATTTTCGGCAAGTTGTTCTCGCCGGTAGCATTTCTCATGGGCGTCGCTGTGACGGATATCGAGCACGTAGGAACGCTCTTGGGCATTAAGCTGGCGGTCAACGAGCACGTCGCATTCTTAACGATGAAGGATATGATGGCGGTGCCCAACACGATGAGCGAGCGATCGTATCGATTGGCGGCATTTGCCCTCACCGGGTTCGCAAATTTTTCGTCAGTCGGCATTTTGCTCGGCGGAATCGGTGGCATGGCGCCGAGCCGAAGGCACGATCTGGCACGGCTGGGATTGCGAGCGCTGTTCGTGGGATTTACAGCTTCACTGCTCAACGCGGCGATGGCCGGACTGCTGCTGCCGCAATAAGTTTCCCATGAATCCTACAAGCGGATTCGCTAGGCGTCCGGATGCGTACCCGCAACAGCAGGTTCTACGATCGTTGGTTCGGCGTATGCGCCGCCGGCGTCGGAGCCTCGGCCGAGCTCATAGGCGATAAATGCAGCGATCGCTAGCCAAATAAAGTTCCACGTCGAGAATTGCGGCGAGCCGACCATTGGGCCGCGATGAAACTCGGAATGTGTTCCGGGTACATTTGTATCGGGCGCGGGAGTCGCTGGCTGAGCGGAAGCATCCTTACTACTTGCGTCACTTCCCTCTTCCGACGCTTCTTTCAGAACAGCGGGCTTTGCGGTGGGAGCATTCGCACGAGCGGTCGTGACGTAAGCGACTAGCGATAAACCGCCGATGTAAGCCACGAGCGCCAGCAAAGCAGTTATCGCTCCGCGAAAGTAACTGGCGCAACCCGCGGCACCAACGGCCATTCGTACGCCGAAGCCAGTAATGATGGCGAACGGAATCGCCGACCAAAAACCGTCGCTGAATCGAATGACGACGAAAAGCAAGGCGATGCCGATCGCCGCGCCGATGATTCCACCCACGAGCGCTTTACCCAGTCGCATAGCAATGCCTCCCGCCTTGTCGCCATTTTCAGCCAAACGATCAATGGCTGTATCTGCAGATCCAGAAGAGAAAGAACAACGGGGTCCGTGTGAGCCCACCGTTAATGCTCACTCTAAGGGGGCGAAATTGGTCGGTCAAGGGATTTATGACGGGCTTCGCCAGGGTGAGTTGCTAGAAACTCGCTAGATATTGAGGACCTGCCAACCCAAAGACCGTGTTAGACACGCTCGAAAATCACAGCGATGCCCTGACCGACTCCGATGCACATTGTCGCGAGGCCGATGTTTACGTCGCGGTCGTGCATGGCGTGAAGCAATGTCGTGGCGATGCGCGCGCCGGACGCACCGAGCGGATGACCGATCGCAATTGCGCCGCCGCGAACGTTTACTTTGGCCTCGTCGAGTTCGAGCATTTGAATGCACGCCAACGCTTGGGCGGCAAAAGCTTCGTTTAGTTCAATCAGGTCGATATCGGCTAAAGTGAGACCGGCTCTTTTGAGCGCCTTTTTTGTCGCGGGAACTGGTCCAGTACCCATTACGGCAGGATCTACGCCTGCGACGGCTGTGGCGCGTATCTTTGCCAGAGGGCGCAACCCCAATGATTGAGCACTTTCCTGGCTCATCACAAGGAGCGCAGCAGCGCCGTCATTAAGCGGCGAGCTGTTGCCGGCGGTCACGGTACCCATGCCGGGCATGAAGGCAGGCGGCAACGCGGCGAGCGCTTCCAAAGTGGTATCGCTACGAATGCATTGGTCGTGCTCGATCAGCGTGCGGTCACCAGCTTCATTGCGACCCCACACCGGAACAATTTCTTTGGCAAATTCGCCCGCGGCGGTGGCAGCTGCTGCTTTTTGATGACTGCCGAGCGCGAACTGATCCTGCGCTTCTCGCGAAATGCCCTGCGATTGAGCGAGGAATTCCGCCGTGATGCCCATCATCAGTGCGCCCTTGCTCGTCCGAGTGAACAACTTGGGATTCAGATCGATGTTGGCATCCATTGGGATGTGGTGCATGTGTTCGAGGCCGCCAACGATTTGAATGTCTTCGGCATTGGCGACGATCGCGTGCGACGCCTGCGCGATTGCCTGCAGACTGCTCCCGCAGAGCCGGTTTACTGTGGCGCCGCCAGCCTCGATCGGCAGACCAGCCATTAACCCGACAGAGCGGGCCACATTGAGGCCTTGCTCGCGTTGCTGCTGAACGTTGCCCAGGACGATGTCTTCCACCACTGCCGGATCGATGCCGCTCCGCTCGACTATTGCGCGAACGACCGAGACGGCCAGATCGTCGGAACGGACGTCGCGGAACACGCCTTTCTCGGCGTGGGCGCGACCGATTGGCGTGCGGCAGGCTTCAACTACGACGGCGGTTTTCATCGGCAACCATTCTCATAAGACCACGGAGGCACGGAGTTCACGGAGAAACAGCTAGCATTTGGCCAACTATCCCGACCGTGTTCTCGGTGTCACCGTGGCGACAGTCAATCGTAGAAGTGAGCATTGCTGGCGGCGAGGTTGGTTATCAGGGCAGTTGATTCGAATCGCTTCCCGAGTGGCGCGTATTTCTGGAGTTTTTCGACGATCTTGGCTGGTCCGATTTGGTCGGCCCAAAAGAACAGGCCGCCACGAAATGGTGGAAAGCCGATGCCCAAAATCAGGCCGAGATCGACGTCGCGGACGTTCGGTACAATTTTGTCTTCCAGTACGCGAGTGGCCTCGACCAGCATGGGCAAGAAGAGGCGATCGGTTAACTCTTCTTTAGAGAATTTGCGATCGGCGCCGGAGCGACACTCGGCAATCAACTGAGCCACTTCTGGACTATCGACGCCGCGTGGTGGTTTGCCCCCTTTGGATGGTGCGTAATCGAAAAAGCCCTTGCCGGCCTTTTGGCCGATGCGGCCGCGTTTGAAGAGCACGTCGACGATTGACGCTGGGACAACTCGCTCGGGGAAAGCGTCGGCCATCGTGCGGCCGGCGTGGACAGCGACGTCGATGCCGACGACGTCGTACAGCGTGAAGGGGCCCATGGGCATGCCAAACGACTTCGCCGCTTTTTCGATATCGGCGAGATTTGCCCCTTCACAAAGCAGCAGAGCGGCTTCGTTCATGTAAGGCAGCAGGAGCCGATTAACAAGGAAGCCGGGGCCATCGTTCATCACGATTGGCGACTTGCCCAAGGCCCGCGCGTACGCGGCGGCAGTTGCGATTGTGGCATCATTGGTTTTGCGACCGCGAATGACTTCTACCAGCGGCATTTGGCGTACGGGATTGAAAAAGTGCAGACCACAAAAGCGTTCAGGGTGTTCCAACCCATTGGCGAGGAGCGTGATTGGAATCGTGGAAGTATTTGAGCACAGAATCGACTGGTCGCCGGTGAGCGGTTCGACCCTGTTGAAAAGCCGCTGCTTCATGTCACGTTTTTCGATGATCGCCTCGATAATGATATCGGCCCGGCTGAGCTCGACGTCCGAAAGCGTACCGTTCACCAGCGGCGCTAACTCGACCGCACGTTTTACATCCGGCGCTTTGAGCTGCTTGTTGTAAGCGACCTCATTCAGCACACCTTGCACGCCGCGTGCTACCGCGGCTTGATCCATGTCCATCAGCGAGACGGGGATATTACGCTTCACATTCGCCGCGGCGATCCCTTGCCCCATGACGCCTGCGCCAACGACCGCAGCGGATTTAATTTTGCGCGGTTTTTCGGACCCGCTCGTGGCGGCCGCTCTTTTGTTGCGGTCATTGAGGAAGAACACGTTTAAGAGCGCGCGATTAATGGGCGAGCCAAACAGCTGTGTAAACCCTTCGGCTTCCATTTGGCAGGCCGTATCGAGGTCGACGCCGGCGGCACCCAGCATTATTTCCAACGCTGCGAGAGGCGCTGGGTAATGTCCTTTGGTTTGCTGTTGGATGTAGGCGCTCGCCGTCGCGCCTAAAAAGCCTAATTCCGTGTCGTCGATATCGATCGATTTTGCCCAATGCTCGCGATCGCGGCGAAAGTCGTTCGACTTTTGCTCGGCGCGGATCAATCGTATCGCCGCGGAAAGCAGCTTGTCGCCAGGCTCTTCGCCGTCGACAACGACATCATTCGCAAGCCCCATCAGCGATGCCGCACGGGCGTCGATGTTTTCGCCGCTCGTCACCAATTCGACTGCATTGGCGAGCCCGACCATGCGTGGCGTACGCGCCGTGCCACCCCAGCCTGGAAATAGGCCCAGCTTTACTTCGGGAAACCCATACGCGGTTTTATCACTGCCAGTAAAGATCCGCCGATCGCACCACATGGCCAGTTCAGCCCCGCCGCCGACGCACATGCCATCGATCGCTGCGATGGTAACGTAACCGCACTTTGAAAGCCGCCCAAATAGCTGCTGACCGCGCCGAGAATAGCTCGATACTTCTTCCTTGGGCGCATCGAGCCACGTGGCAAACTCCTTCAAATCGGCTCCGGCGATAAACATGCCGGGCTTAGCGGAGCGGATAACGAGCCCGGCCAGCTCTTTGCGCGGTTCAAAATGGTTGAGATGGCGCTCGAGCTCATCGAGTACATGGCGCGACAGCACATTCGCGCTCGAATCGGGGTCGTCGAGCGTAAGAACGGCGATATCGGGTTCAGGAAATGACAGTGAAAGCGTGGTCGACGCCATGCGATCAGGATACCCCACCGGCGAAGGCTGCGGCACCCCTGATGACGGGCACTATCAATTGCGTTATAAGGCGTCGCATGGATACACCTTTGAGTGGGCCGGCGTCCACAACAAGTTCCCGATGGAGACTTCCCGTACTGCTTGCTGTCGTGCTGGCAGCGATATTGGCATGGCGTGGCGGCGGATTGTTGCAGTCGGAAAATGCGAAACGGAATCCGCTACCAGTTCACACCGAAAATTCGGCAGGCCAACAAGTCCAGTTGACAGTCGATTTCGGCACCGGCGAGAAAAAGGAACTTATCGCCGTTCCTTGGCGCAAAGGAATGACGGTTGCCGATTTAATGAGTAGCGCCAGCAACATTTCGATCGGCCAACGGGGCTCGGGCCAGGGGACTCTATTGACGTCCATCAACGATGTCTCGAATCAGGGAGCGGACGGCAAAAATTGGACGTTTGAGGTGAATGACCGTGAGGCTGACCGTAGTTTCGCCGTATATGAGTTGCATCCGGGTGATCGCGTCTTGTGGACGTTCGGACTGCGGCGATAAAATGCAGGTTCTGTGATCGATTGCTCGGGAGCGACTTGCCATGAAAAATGATCGTCAGCGCCAATTACAAGATTTGTTCGTCTTCTTTTTGCTGGTTGCGATTGGCGTCGCCGGGCGATGGGGACAGCCCGAATGGTGTTTTACGCCCACCGCAGCAGCGGCTATTTTTGCCGGCTGGTATTTTTCGCACTGGGCGATTGCGATGCTCGTCCCGCTATCAATTCTGGGTATCAGCGACCTTATGTTGCCCGCTTACGACAGCATTCCCGTATTGATCTCAACCTATTTCATCATGACGCTGCCGGTTGGTTTGGGACGATTGCAGCGTGCTTCGCGATCACGTGGCTGGTCAGCGGCGCGTTGGGCGCTTTTCGCGATTGTTCCGGCAACCTCGTTCTACATCGTCACGAATTTCGCGGTGTGGGCGTTTCAGAGCAGCTACGAGAAGTCACTGGCAGGATTGGCTGAGTGCTACTGGGCTGCTGTACCCTTCTATCGTTGGATGTTGACGGGCGACTTGTTTTACGTCGGCGTCTTACTCGCTTGTTTCGCGTTGGCTGGCGAACGCATATTCGCAGCGCGTCGAACCGATCTGGAATCAGCGTAGTCGAGTTTTCGAACCTACGTGGCGAAATCACGCCCGAGTTAGAAGACGGGGTTTTCTTTGCTCTTATCCTCGGCCTTCGCGGGACCGGGAACGGCTTTGGTGATTGCTTCAGCCATCGTGTGGATCGATTCCGTAAGCTTCAGGTCGACCGTGTCTTTGCTCGATGCGGCTGCAAGCGTTGGTTTGATCGCCGCCAGCACGGCATCCACCTTTTTCTGCGTTTCGGTTGGCAGCGAAGGTTTAACTTTGGTTAATGCGGTCTGAAGATCCCAAAGCCGAGAAAGTGTAATCCGCCGCTGAAAGGCGTTGGAATCTGACCCTTGAGCCCCATACGCCTCGGGTCCGCCTGGACCGCGGATTGGCATCGCAGAAATTCCCACGCCGCCATGTTCTTGAAAATCCCGGGCTCGCTGGTCTTCGGATGCGCCAATATCGCGGGCGAGGGAAAACAACGGCTCTGCCGTCGCCGCGTCATCGAGCTTTACCTCTTTGTAATTCAGCTTTTCGACGAGCGCCGCAGCTTCGCAGCGGTCGTCGAGAGATTTGTTCGTCACCGCGAGTTGCATAATCGCGTTGTGGATCGCGTTCTTATCGCCAACTGTGCCCAGCTTGGCGAGCGCACTTGCCGCCCGATATCGCATCCAGGCATAAGCGTCTCGGTCCATTTCCAAAATCGGCTTGTCGTGCGTCACCAACTTTAGCAGCGCTGCCTGCATCGCAGCGAGTGCCTCTGGTGCAACCGACTCGTGGAATTGGGCGTGCCGTTCAAGTCCGATCAGCGCGCCCAAAATCACTGGGGGCGGAAACCGGTTTCCCGTTTCCGCTTGGTCAACAACCGCCGTCATGGCCTTCGTGGCGGGAGCATACACGATTGGGGGTTGCCTGCCGTCGGGCGAGTACTTTTCATCGAGCAGGCCAATGACAAGAATCGCGTTGTACCGCGCCGCCGGGTGACACGGTGGACTATCAGCGCTTACAATCTTGCCCATCCACCCGAACGTGAGTTGGGTCAGATCCTGTTGCAATGTCGCATTGGTGGACTTCCAAAGAAACGTTTTGAAGAGATCTTCACGAAGCTTCCCGACCTCGCCAAGCTTATCTGGCTCGGTGCGAGTCATTGCGGGAAAGTGATACTTTGTAAAGTACTCGTCGAACTTATCTTTGTTTGCGGCGTAGTCAGCCGGACTCTTAACGCACATTTGCGCGATTCCACGGAGTCCTCTGGCCTTCTCGTCGATCGGCAGCGTCAAATATTCTTGGGCCGTAGCCGCGACGACGAAATTGAGCAGGATCAACGCTGCCAAAGCGCTGCCGCGACAGAGGGCCGCAGTGCGGGGCGTCGCGCATATTTCAATATCACGCTTAGTCAGCATCGTTGCTACCTCTGTCCAGATTCAAAACTTGAGAACGACCACGTTCGCGGTTTGCGTCCGTGCCCCAGATAAGACAAGTCAAGGCTTAGACTTACGCCTATTATTAGTGTATCAGCCATATGCCCCATATTCAAGTTTTCGGATGCCGCCCGCTCACGTATTGCACCGGCCGGTCGCTAAAACTCCAGGCTAGAATAGTGGCTCGAAATGACCATCACAGTTCCACGAAATAGCTCCGAGTCGTCAATGACGCTGCTCTACGATGATCCTCGATTTCTGTTACACGAGACTGGGGCACACCCCGAGCAGCCGGAGCGACTGCGCCGCATCGTGGCCGAGGTCGAACGTACCGGACTCGCCGCGAAATGTATTCGACCGACATGGGAGCCAGCCGAGAGACAACGAATTGAGCGCGTGCATGAGCCCGAACATCTGGATCACATGGCCGCACTCTCTGCCGCTGGGGGCGGCCATGCGGACGAAGATACGATAATTAGCGCGGCATCGTATGAAGTCGCAACGCTTGCCGCGGGGGCGGCGTGCGATGCAGTGGATCGTGTGATGAAGGGGGAAGCGAAAACGGCGATGTGCCTGGTGCGACCGCCCGGTCACCATGCGCTGGCAGATCGCGCGATGGGGTTTTGTCTCTTCAATAACATTGCGATCGCCGCCTGTGTCGCGCGCGATGAATACGCGCTCGACCGAATCTTAATCGTCGACTGGGACGTCCATCACGGCAATGGTACGCAGGACACGTTTTATTCGGACGGGCGCGTCGGATTCCTATCGAGTCACCGCTGGCCGTTCTATCCCGGCACTGGTGATTCCGATGAAACGGGGAGCGGGAGCGGATTGGGAGCGACGCGGAATCTGCCGGTGACGTTTGGCACGTCGAGAGATGCATATCTCGAGCGCTTCGCCAGCGAACTGGAAAGGTTCGCAGATCGAATTCGCCCCCAGCTTGTACTCGTGAGCGCGGGGTTCGACAGCCATCGCGAGGATCCAATTGGATCGCTAAGACTTGAAACGGAAGATTTCGCCGCGCTGACGAGACTCGTGCGGGATATTGCTGCTACTCACGCGGAAGGCCGCATCGTTAGCGTTTTGGAAGGTGGCTACAACCCGCCGGTACTGGCGGAGTGCGTGGCGACGCATCTACGGGGATTGATGGAAGAATAGCGTTGCAACCTTCGCGAAATTGCGCGTCAGCAGGTCGTAGAGCTGGCTGTTTTACTGGTCGCCAAATACGCGCGTGCTTTCCTCGCGGCGAATCGGGTGCTCCAGGTCGTCCGTATTCACCTCCACGACGATTCGCTGATCGCCGGGCTGCAAGCCTTGAGCCCGGATCTTAAATACGGAGTCTGCCTTCGGAGCGAGTTGCTGCAGTGAGTCGAAAATGAGCCGTCCGTCTTGTAGTTTATGGCCCACTTCGCCCTCGGCAGAGATAACCTTCAGGCCGGGAGGAATATCGACGGCAACTTGCACGTTGGTGGCGGCTTTGGTGCCCTGGTTCACGACGCGGATTTCGTAGCCCGTCTCGCCGTTGACTTCGATCGGATCTTCAGTGTCTTTCAACTCGAACATAATCGCGGCGAGGCCTTCGACCATGATCTCGCGCTGCTTGTGATCGGCCAGTCCTTGCTGGGCATGGCCATCGACTTGCAAGGTCTGCGGGCCGGCTTCTGTGGGCATGGCGACGAGTTCGACGGTGCCCTTTTCTCCCTTGGGAAGTTCGGCCAGGCTCCAGTAAACGGCATGTGTGGCTGCATCGTATTCGCCCATATTGTTCGCGCGCACGAACTTCATGCCTTTCGGCAGTTTCGTAACGATCTGAACATCGTGCGCCGGGGCTGTGCCGGGGTTTTGAACGCTCACCTCATAAGTCGCAGGGCGTTCCAAATAGCGACGTTCAGGACCATCGAGGCCGACCGTCAGGCCGGGTGCGATGACTTCGAATTCGACTTGTTGCTGAACTTGTAAATTGCCATCGGCCTTCGCTGTGAGCGTGTTGACGACCTTACCCGCTTTCTCGGCGGTTAGCACGAGGTCTAGTTCCCGCGTTTCATTCGGGTGAAGCGTGCCGATTTCGAATTCCAACGCCGGCCCGGCAACGTGCTTTACATTGGGCGGCACGTTTTCAAACAATATTACGCCGGTCGCGTCCCCACTGCCGGGGTTCCGGATCTCAATTTTGACGTGCTGCTGATTGCCGACCATCACCTCGTTGGCGGCCGTCATGCGGATCGCCAGTTGCGGCATTGTGCAACGCGTTTTAACGGACGCTTGGGTGCTGTACGACACGGTCGCGACGCTGCCGATATCGCCTTCGGTCGTCGGCATCAGCTCCATTTCGACGGTGCGATCTTCGCCCGGCGACAGCTTGCCGATTTGCCAAATGAGGTGACTGCCTTCGGTCGTCGCGTTCGGCGACGTGCTGATGAGCTTCGTGCCTTGCGGAATTTCGTCGCGAATGATGACGCCATCGGCAGACTGGCTGCCGGCGTTTCGAATTTGCACCATGAATTTGGCGGTTTTACCGACCTGGATTTCGGTCGGCGCGAATTTTTGAATGACCAGCGTCGGTTGTTGCGGACCTTCCAGCGCTTTTTCGCCCGGCTTGCCGGTGCCGTCGCCGACTGGAATCGGCGTGATGTCGTTGTTGGTGCGCCCAATTGGATTAGCTGACGATTGCGGCCGATCATAAGCGCTCGTCGAACCACCGCGAGGCGAGGATTGCCCCAGTGGTGCACGGGGCGGAATATCTCGATTGATAGAGCTCGACGTGCTCATGTTGTCCATCGGCCGAAAACCGCCGTTGCTCGATTGCGGAAGTGCGTTGAGGCGACCGCTACCATCATCAGCGCTCGAGCGAAGTGGTTCGATCATGCCAGGTCGGGCGGCCGGACTTTGGGGTACCGCCGGTTGAGCACCAAACGGATTACCGTTCGCACTATTCGATGAGAGCCCTTGTCCATCACGTCCGGGAGGGGAGGGATCGCCGTAGCGATCGTTAGGACCGCCCTGTGCAGCGTTGTTATTGAACGCTTGCTTTGCGCGGGTGGCCGTCGCTGAAATGTTGGTTGGCTGAGTCGGCGCAACTAACGGCTTGGGCTCGGCCAGATTCTTTCCATCTCCACCCTTGGTATCAAACGCGGAATTGAGGTCCGACGTCGTGTTACTGAGTCGCGCCGCCGAATCGTCTTTCGGCTCTTGCCCACGGGCAATTTGCGTATCAACCGGCTTGGTGACGATCGGCGTCTCCACCTTATCGCTCGACTCCTTCGATGCAGTTGGGGCGATATCGGAGTCGGTTTTCACATTCTCGACCGCAGCCAGCGTTGGCTCCGCCGCGGTCGGTTCGGCGTGCTTTTCAGTTTCAGGCTTTTCCAACTTCGCTACGATCGGCGAATCGGATTCTGGTTCGTCTTTCTTGTCCGTATCCTTGCTCTGATCTTTTTCTAATGCTTCCGGAGCTGTTTTATCAAGGTTTTTCTGCGTAGCCGGCGTCAGCGCGTAGCGATCGTCTGAACTTGCGTCCGATTTCTTATCGCTTATCGCTGGCTCTGGTTGTGCAGATCGTGCAACCGGACTCGAAAGACTCGCATCCACCGGGTGCAACGACGATGGTCCGCCCCAGGCGCTCGCCACGGCATCAAGATCCGTAGGAGCAGGCGCCGTTTTCGCGCGCAGCGCGCTCGGCAGAGTTAGTCCGTGCGTTTTGTAGTAGTACGCGCCGCCTCCGCTGGAAGCTAGCACAGTAGCACTAACAAGCAACTTTGCGGCGAGTCGAGTCTTTCCGGCCATAATCGCATGTCCTGCCAACGGCGTTCAAAACAATGAGGCCGCACGCTCCAGGCGCGCGGTATTGCGGGCCGATAAGTAGCAAAACACATCGGAGCCTCATAGGGCAGTTCGGGGTTGCTGTAGCCAAGGTGTCGTACACTCGCTATACCATGCCCCGCTCGGCGAAACACGAGATAAGGAACGTCGGATATGCTCAACTCGCTTATCGTGCTGGCAACGGTGATGGGCACCGACACAACTTCCGTCGACTTGGCGCGACTCACTGTCACCCCGGCGCATGCGGTCAGTCCGTTTATGATGCCCGAAGAGCCCTCGACGCTGGCGCTAGCAGTCGTTGGTGGCGGGTTGATTGCCGCTTACGCGATCGTCGGACGCTGGCGCCGCTCGCAACGCCGGGCTGCCGTCATCACAAAGATTCCGAGTACGTCGATCCATGCCGATCGCCACAAACGCGGCGCTGCGTGATTCGGAAGGCGAACTCGACTCGTTAAACTCGTTGTTAGTCTCGTTACGCGGGGCGATTGGCGAACCGTTTTGCCTGCGCTGCCACATCGAGGCCTACCAGGTTTCCCCACGCGGTGAGAAGCTGTCGATAGATGGGGCCAGGCTCGCCCGTACCGATCGGCTTCCCATCGCACTCGACGATCGGGAGCAAGCAGATCGACGTGCTTGTGAGCATCGCTTCATCGGACGTGCGGAAATCGTCCACGGTCAGCGGCCGCATGTTGAATGGCACGTTAAGCACTGCCGCGAGCTCTTTCATCACGCCAAGGCTCACGCCGACCAAGATGTGTTCGAACGGAGGGGAGATGAGCCCTTCGCCTTCGCGATAGACGAGCACGTTGGCCGTTGTCGACTCGGCGATGTATCCATCCTGGTCCAGCACGATGGCTCGCGCACCCGGCGATCGATTGGCCGCCTCGCGCTCGGCCAAGTAGTAGTGCATCCGGCTGCGGCATTTCAATTCGGCGGGCCAGCAGTTGACTGGCACTTGCCGGTGATCGCTTACGACTACTTTGATGCCGGCATCGAATTGCGCTGCCCACTGGCGAAATGGCAACGGATGGCCGTGGACACACACCGTTGGCTTTCCCATACCTGCAACGCCGGGAGTCGCAAAAGCCGCGATGGCCCAGTCGTCATCGGCGTCGATCAGGCTTTCGTTGCGTTTCAGGAACTCAACGATCGCGTGACCGACTTCGTCGGCGATCGATTGGCTATCCAAGCCGATGATTTCGAGAGACCCTCGCAGACGCGTGAGGTGTTCCTGCAGCCGAAAGATTTGGCCGCGAAATGTTCGCAGCCGCTCGGTAACGGTCGCACCGACCATGAAGCCGATATCGTCGAGCGCAATCGAAAGCTGCGAGCTGGGAACCCAATTTCCGTTCAAAGATGCGAGCGCGGTACTCATTCGTCCAGTATAGCGCTAGCCACGGTGTGCCGTGAGGGGCCGGCGGCGAACTCGCACGAACGGCCGGCTATCCGCCGATGTGAGCTTCCGCAAAGGAAGACCTAGCGGTGTAGTTCCAAATCAACGCACCGTCGCCAGGTGCGCACAGATATCGCATCAACAAATGTTCGGAACCGACGGCGCAACTGACGTCGCGGTTCATGATCTTCGCCGCGTAATCGGGGCTGATGCACGTCGGGCCGCACAGTCCGAGAGCCTGCGGTCCGCCAAATCCGCAATTTCCAGGTTCAATGAAGTCGTAATATTTCATCGCGTTGTCGTCACAGTTATTGATTAAGCACATGCGGCTGACCTGGGTCATTGCCAAGCCATGGTATTGTCCCGGCGCCAGCCAATACGAATGAAGTGCACTCGCCATGAGGATGACGCTCATTTGAGGGCGATTCGGATGCACGTGTTCGCTCAAGCAACAGCAGCCGCCTAAACTGCCGCCGGCCAGAATGTGCAAACCGCCCGTGATGATCCGTGCGCCAAAGCTGAAGCCCACGAGCGACACCGGAGTTTCTTCCGGCAGCTGATCGATCAGCCACGCGAGCTGACAGCCGGCGGGCCCGGTGCGTGCCGCTTTAACGCGAACATCTCGCAACAAACCGCTGACCTTCGACGACGGCCACGAAAAGATCACGAACCGAATCCGCGGTGCGTCGCAGCCGTGCAGAATCATGTGCCGGTAAACGGCCAGGCCTTGGTTCTTCGCATCCCACGGCGTAATTTGATTGCCATGAACGAAAATGACCGTCGGCACGGTTGGATCGAACGCCAAAAAAGCAGCTAAATCGCTTGGCTGCCAACAGCGACAACCCTTTTCATCGGTAACCGCGTATTCTTCGAGAGCGAGCCCTTCGCGGAGCTGATCGGAGTCGCAGCAAGTACACAAATTGCGGGTGTTGACGACGACGATCTCGTCCTGCAATCGAATCCCGTTGCAGAATACGCAGCCGCAATTGTCGCCCGCGTCGCGGGCTGATTCTTCCCGATTCGGTGCTGGCAGTTTCACCTCACGTGCTTGCATGGCGACGTGAGGAGCGGTTGATTTCTTTTCGCTTGGTTGCGCTGCGAGGGCGTCAGCTGCCAGCACACTCGCCGCGATGACAACACCGAGCAAGCAGCGAAGTAGCCGCCAACACCGGCTAACCCGCAAGCTCTTTTCAATCGTCACGGTGCTCGTAATCGTCATCAGTCGTACAAACCTATTCGCAAGTTCGAATTTGGTGGGTTGTAGGGCCGCGGTGCAGCTTGGGCGTTGGAAATCTGTGTGCGTTACGAAAAATGAACGTCGTGTGCGGCCTCTTCAACGCCGGCGTTTAATCTTTGTTGAAAAAAATCACCGGTTTCGTTTGCACAACGCGCCGGGCAATGTAGAGTTGCTCAGCCTGCCGACTCGACCGCCTGGTCCGAGTTATTACTGAATCGACCTGCTGGCTGCAGTATGTTGGCAAAAAGCACCCAAGCTATTTGCCGGCCACATTACCGCGCCAGGTCGACACCCCGCCCATAGTGTCTGAATCGGAAATTCAGACTGCGTGACCCAAGCAGTAATCCCACCGACTGCTTTGTGAGGAGACACAAAATATGAAAAGGTTACTGGTTTTGCTGGCCGTAGCGATGCTACCTGCAGCCTCGGGCTGCTGTTGCGCTCGGCTGTGCCCGTTCTGCCCTTGCAACTGGTTTAGTCGCGGCACGGTGTGCCCGGCTCCGTACGCTGCCCCCGTAGCGTGCACACCAGCCACTTACGTGCCGTCGCCGTGTGCGCCGCAGTATGCTTCGCCATGTGCGACGTGTGCACCGGCGCCGGGCCCGCTCTCGGCTATGGCCGCAAACGTGATGCCACAATACGTCGCGCCGCCAATCATGCCGATGGCTGCCCAAGCTCCTATGTATTATCCGGCTCCGGCCGCTGCCAATTGCTGTGCGGCTGCTGAACCGAATTGCGGTTGTGCCGCTGCGCCCGCTTGTGGTTGTGGCTATGCCGCTCCTGCCTACGCTGGCTGCAACCCATGCGGTTACCCAGCCGCTTACGGTTACGGCTACGGCGGATGCAGCAACTGCGGCGGCGGACCCTATATGGGCAGTGTCAGCTACGGCCCCATGATGGAGTGCGGCGGCTGCGGATGTGGCGGCTGCAGCTCGTGCGGATCCGAATGCGGTTCGTGCGGCGGTGGCTGTAGCTCGTGCGGTGGCGGATGTGGCGGCGGTTGCAGCAACTGCGACAGCGGCGCCCCTGCGGCAGCCCCAACGGCCACGCCTCCGGCCAAGTTCGACCCGACCCCGGCCGCCGGTTGATCCCCCAACCAATCGCCTGACAAACCAATGACGCGACAACCAGCGAGCCGTATCCCTGCCCTCCCACAACGGTAAGCTCAAGTCGCGAAGGGGTTGAGGTCGTCCGGGACTCTCAACCCACTTATAAGCCCTGCTCGGCTGCACCATCCTGAAGGCAGCCGGGCGGGGCTATTTTTGTTAGTGTCGCTGTAGGATTCAGCAAACACCTTTCCGCGCTGCAAACTACAATAGAAGTATGAGCAGACACCGAGAAATACTTCGTTGCAGCATCGTTATCGCATTGATCGCATCGACATCCGTGTTGGCCGCAACGCCGATCAAGAAAAAATCGAGGGTCAAGGTCACCGACACGACCGAGAAGTCCGACGAAGACGCGGTCGTGGGCCATCCCGATGATCCGACCGCCCCCCGCTACGGAGCACCGCAAACGATTCGTTTCCGCGTCGGCGCCGAAATCACCGCCACTCGCGGCGCTTGCCGAGGTATTACGGCGATGGTCACCGTACCGCTCGATTGCACCGAGCAAAAGGTGACGATCGTCGACGAGGACTTTTCGCCGGAAGTTGCCGAAGTGACTTATCGCTCGTTACCGGGTGGCGAAGTGAAGCAGATGCTCATTTCGGTGCCCCGGTTGAATGATGGTGTCACCGCTCAAGCGATCCTGACTTGCGAAGTCGCCACCCGCCCCATTCAGCCGCCGGAGAAGACGGACGACCTCAAAATCGCCAAGAAGCTGCCCGCCAAAGTGAAGATGTACATTAACCCGAGTCCGTACATCGAAATCAATCATCAAGCGATCCATGCGTTCAACAAAGAGATTATGGAATCGCTCAACGACGCGGCGGATGATTGGAGCAAAGTCGAAGCGATCTACGACGCCGTTCTCAAAAAGATCGATTACGTGGAAGGCCCCGATAAGAGCGCCGTCGAAGCGCTTCACGACAAGCAAGCCGATTGCCAGGGCCGCTCCGCACTGTTCGTCGCCCTGTGCCGCGTCAACAAAATTCCGGCCCGCATGGTCTGGGTCCACGGGCATTGTTACCCAGAGTTTTATTTGGAGCATGCCGAGGGGGAAGGGTATTGGTACCCGTGCGAATCCGCAGGCACCCGGGCGTTCGGCGAAATGCCGCTGGCCCGCACGATTCTGCAAAAGGGCGACAACTTCCGCGTGCCGGAACGCAGGGAGAAGCTGCGGTACGCTTCCGATTTCACAATCGGCCTGCCGACGCCCGGCGGTGGCAAGCCGCAGGTGAAATACATCCGCGAAATCGTGCCGATGAGCGCGAACTGATGCGCGGAGTACGGTTGAGTTGTGGCTGCTCAAGTTCCGGGGGCCGGGAACCTGAACACTACTACGGCAGGACTTGGTAAACGGCGAGCTTTCGGTAGCGCTGCAGCGACTCAACCGATTAAAGCCGCTGCTCTGCGCGGCAGGCATGGTGCCCGCCTCACCCGGCGGGCTTTTTCATGCGCCGTGGTATGATGGGCGGCATGAGGTATCGCAAGCTGCGAATCGCGTGGTCAGTGGCATGGGAAATCATAGGGCTGCTGCTGATCGCGCTGTGGGTGACGAGTTATGTCAGAGAGTGTATTTACAATGGTCCGCTGGGGCAGAAGCATTGCATTACCTGGTATTCATAAGGCGGCCAGTTTGTTATTTCGATTGTACCCTGGGTCGGGAAGGGCCAAGCGTCGTCAGAATTTATAACCGCACCTTATGGTGCGCCTGAGGGCGTGTCTGCTGACCGCAACGGACTAGCGATACTCATGATGTTCGGATTTGACCCAGGAGAGCCACGCACATTCGAGAGACTAGACAATGAAACAGTTGTTTGTGCCTCTTGGATTCCTACTCTTCTAGCGGTCGCGGCAGGCGCTGTCCCATGGGCGCTTCGGCGTCGTTTCTCGCTCCGCACTCTGCTAATCGCCACAACACTGATGGCCGTGGTGCTCGGAATGATTGTTTATATGCTCCGAACAAAACCAGTGCTCCAACCCCCAAATACGCCGATAATCCAGCCGATGCGGAGCAAAGACCCATTATTCGGTGCGATGCCGCCGCGCTCAGAAAATAATTTCCCAGCAACATGGTTGCCGGCAGTACCAAGCGGTCAGCTGCAACGTATCCGTCCCACCATCCACACCTTGACGCCCGTGCTAGCCTGAGGGTTTTCCATGCTGAGACTCTGGAGTACGAGCAATGGCGAAACGAGTGCGACTTCCGAAGGCGGAACGAGAATCATTCCGGCGGCGTCAGATCAATGATTGTGCCCAAGGCGGCCAGACGATTTCTGGGTTTTGTCGCGAACGCGGACTCACTGAGTCGGCGTTCCATCTCTGGAAACGCCAGCTGGGCCTAAAGATAAGTCATCGGCATACTGGCAGCAAGAAATCCCATTCATCTGCTCGCGGCGCTACTGCCGAACACTTGGTTGGCGGCTCACCCGGAAGCTCGCCGGTGCTGGTCGCGATAGCTGGGCGAACCAATGCCGCATTGCCGAGAAGCTAATTTTCGATGAGTACTCGGGGTTTTGTTTGAAGACATGAGATTAGACACGCCGCAGCCCGAAGATTTGTCGGTAGATCGACTTATGGCAACGACTCCCGCCAAACGAAC
>CAVTEJ010000021.1:0-345819 GCA_963733705.1 uncultured Planctomycetota bacterium
GCTACAACTGACTTGTCTTTCGGAAAAACCCGTTCGTCGGCGGTGTCTTATTGGCGAACACCTGGCCCTGTGAGCCACGCATGAATGGTCCGATCGACGCCGAGCAGTTAGGGCGGCTCTTGGATGAGCATGGGGCTGCGCCGCGGTGTATGCGTCGCAGTGGACCGATTCGGCAGATGACTGTGTGCAGGAAGCACTCGTCGAGCTCGCGCGGCAACGGCGGCGCAGGATCATATCGTCGCCTGGCTGTATGGGTGGTGAAGATCGCGCACTCGACACGGCGCAGGGGGCGCGGCGAGTCGGGAGCGTGAAACGCGAGTGATAACCGAACGGTTCGCCACCGACCGCAACACGGCGGTATTCGACGATGACGATTCGCGGGCTGCGATTGGTGCGCTGCAGCAATTGGAAGCGAGCGAACGTGAGCTTGTCGCGATGCGGATTTGGGGTGGACTGAAATACGATGAAATTGCGGTGGCACTGGCCATCTCGGTATCGAGCGCTCATCGGCAGTACGAGCGAGCGCTTGTGAAACTACGAAAAATATTGGAGACGCCATGTTCGACGAACGCGAACCGGCAGAACCTGAACTAACGCCTGATCTGCAGGCAATTGAAGGCCAACTCGCGCGGCTGACGCCGGTCGCGGTGCGGGTTGATCGTGATCGGTTAATGTTTGAGGCGGGGAAGGTGGCTGCCCGGCCAAGATGGCCGGGCTATATAGCCGAGCCATCTTGGCTCGGCGAGCGTGTGTGGCCGGCCGCGGCGATGTTGATGACAGCAGCTTCGTTGTTGCTCGCTGTGTCGCTCGTATGGCAGCGGCACTCATTTGAACTTGCTCTACAGGAATTACACCGACCTCGATTGCGCCGCAGATTGCCAGTGAGCAGCGACCCGCGGCTTCGCCGCCTCCGGCTGCTCCCGATATCAGTACGGCAAATTGGATCGCTTTGCGACAGCCCACCACCGGGTATTTAGGTGTTCGCTTTACGGCGCTGACACGCGGTGTCGACGCGATCGATTCAAATCACCTTGACGGCGGCACCCGAGGCTCGGAGCGCGAGCTGGAGCGCAGCCAGCGCGACATCATGAACGACTTTTTTCTTTCTTCGAAACGTGATTCCCATCCTCGGTCTTAAGCATTGCAAAGGCGAAGCCATGACGCGCTACGTTCTCTCTATCGTTTGTTTGATCGCGGGCAGTATTAGCGCTTCTGCTCAAGCCGAGGTGGCGTACGAGCGCACCAAGCAAGGCGATAGTGAAATCGACGTGATTCACATGATCGTCACGCCGGCGGCGGAGCCGGTGCCGGCACTGAAGTATCAGCTGTTGGCTCGTGCGATCGACCTGAAACCTGGAAACGCGGTGCCGTATTACTACCGGGCCCTGCTCAGCTTGCCTTCCATGCTGCAAGAGCAGCGGAAAAAATTCGACGAAGAGAAGGAGTTGAACAACTGGTACTCGACCGGATCGGAGCCACGCCGATCGCCGATCTACCGCTCGATAAAGTGCGTCAAGCATCGCAAATGTTCGACTCGATTTACGATCACCAACTGAAACCGGCCTTCGAACGCATCGATTGCGAATGGGAGCTGGGCGTGGGCGAGTTCCGCGGTCCGGAAGTAATCGAGTATTTGCTACCCGAGTTTCAATCGAGCCGCGACCTCGCGCGAATGATGGCACTTCGCACGCGGCTGGCAATCGCCGAGCATCGTTACGACGATGCGGTCACACTGATCGAGCAACAGTACCGGCTGGGTACAGACGTGGGCAAAGAGCCGTTCTTAGTGTGTGGATTGATCGGCACGGCGATTCAAGGGATCGCCAATGGCACGCTGACTGAGCTGATCGCGAGCCGCAATTCGCCGAACTTGTATTGGGCGCTAGCCGAATTGCCCCAGCCAATGGTGAATCTTCAGAAGGCTGTGCGATACGAGATGGATTTTGGGCCGCGGTTGTTTCCGCTCATTGACCATCCCGAAACGGCTGAACACGCGCCCAGGAATGGAATCGGTTGTTCACGGAGACCGTTTCCAACTACAGCAAAATTGGCGGAAATCTTCTAGGGGGAAACAATGGCAAGCCGCTCGCGAAAGTCGAAGACGGCCTGGCTGCGACGGCTATGGCGCTGCTGGGTTATTCGCGCGCCAAGGAGCAGCTCATTGCGGAGGGCATGGACCGCGAACGCGTGGAGCAGATGGCGGTCGGCCAGGTGATCGCGATCTACACTGCCCGCATGAACGCGAAGTACGGCGATGATTTTCAGAAACTATGGTATTTGCCGTATCCGGAGATGTCGCAGCGGATGAACGAGCAGGACAAGACTTTGTCGCAAATCGGACCGCTCGGCAAGGGCAAGAATCGAGAAGTCATTCCCATGTCGTCGCTTCTTATTCCCGGAATCCAGAACTCGCGGCAAGCCGAGGTGCGAGCCGAACGGCAAGTCGCCGCCTTACGCGTGATCGAAGCCTTACGAATGTACGCAGCCAATCACAACGACACACTGCCGACGAAACTTTCCGACATAACCGAAGTGCCAGTGCCAGCAAACCCAGCGACTGGAAAGCCGTTTGTGTATCACCTAGACGGCAAAACAGCCGTGTTGGAGTTGCCGCCATCGGACCAAATCCCACACGGTAATTGCCGCTACGAAATTCAGATCGCGACGGACAAGAAATAGGAACCGAAGCATGAAAATATGTCGAAAGTCAATTTGCCGTCGCGGAAGCGCGTTTGCATTGCTTTTGATTCTGGCGGCTGCTTCAGTCTTCGCCACCGACTATCGCGAAATGCTTGCGCCGTATGTCAACGACGACACGTTTGCAGTCGTTTGCTTAAACCTCGAGTCGATCCCGTTGCCCACCGACACAGAGAACCAGATTGATCACGTGATAAAGCTCCCGAGCGAAGTCAAGGATTTGGGAGTTGGCTTGCTGATGGCCGAAGGGTTTGTAAAAAAAATGAAAGAAGCTGGCGCCGAGCAGGTATGCGTTATCGCTGGACTCGGCGATTTGCACGACGGCGGCGGCCCGCTTTTCGTAATCAGCGCGAATTCTGGCAAGGGGCCGGATATCGAGCGCTCTCTTAAGTCGATGCTCCAAGAGATTATCGACCATCCCGCGAGCGGTCACTGGCGGACTGACGCGCAGGACATCGAAATCCGCCAGGCAGGCGGACTGGTCCTGGCAGGAACGAAAGGGGCGATTGCGCGGTATACCTCGGAGAAGGCAACTTCGAGAGACGACTTGTTAGGAGCATTGGCGAAGCTCGCCGAAGATAAACCGACGTTATGGGGTGTGTTCTGCCCCGGCCCCGATTTTCGCCGAGTGGTGCGCGAACTCTGGCCGAAACTGCCCGGCTCGCTCGCACCGCTGCGGGGTGAGTTGGCCGACCGATGGATCAGCCTCGAGGGCTCGATCAACTTGCCACCGAATATCGATCCCAAGCTTTCGCTGCAAACGAAAGATGCCGAGGCGGCTGAGATATTTGCCAAGCTGTGGCGCAATTTGCCAATGGCGACCACTGAATTCGGCGACAAGGGCGGCCCAAGCCGGATGGTGCAAGGCTACGCGCAACTGTTGGTAACAATGCTGCCGGCGAAGGTCGAAGGTACACGCGTCAATATTGGTTTTCCGAACGAGGCAAGTCAGTTCGCACAACTTGGATCCATGTTTAGCGAGGCGGCAGACAAATCGCTGGAAAAGTCGCGACGTGTTGAGCGCATGAACCGGTTGAAACAGTTGATCTTGGCGATGTTCAACTTCGAATCGGCTAAAAAGCATTTGCCGCCGGCTGCTATCTGTGACAAAGACGGCAAGCCGCTGCTGAGTTGGCGGGTCGCCGTGCTTCCGTACTTGGGTGAGGTGGAGCTCTACAAACAGTTTCATCTCGATGAGGCGTGGGATAGTCCGCACAATCGCCCGCTTGTCGAAAAGATGCCGGCCATTTTCGCAGATCCGGATTCGAAAATTCAGTCTGCAGCAGGCACGGGTAAGACGACGTTCCAAGTGCCGGTGGGCAAGGAAACGATTTTCTTCAACAACGAGGGCGCGACGTTTCGCGAGATTACGAACGGCGCCGCGAATACGATTGCGCTGATCGAGGTTGATCCGCAGCGTGCCGTCGAGTGGACCAAGCCCGCCGATTGGAAAGTCGACCTCGCCCATCCTCGCGAAGGTCTGGGGTCGCCAAACCGCGACTACGTAACCGCGGCCTATGCCGATGGGCACATCCAACTTCTTTCGCGGCAACAGTTGGATGATAAGCCGTTGCGGGCAAGCCTGACGCGCACGGGTAGCGAGCCGGCAAACCAATAAGTTCAAAGCTGCTCGCCGAGCCAAGATGGCTCGGCTATATAGCCCAGCCATCTTGGCTGGGTTTTTCGTTGTGCCACGCTGCTAGCAGTCGCCAGAACTTCGGATTGGCACCGTGCGATGCATTTGTTAATTTGCTGCCCTGGTTGCTCACTTGCTGGGGTGAGTGCAGCGCAGCCGGCCGACATGGAAGGAGGCCACACGTGCCCGTCGATCATCAAACACAGCTTCGCGTTCACATTCGCTGGATGATCCGGCGTGACATGGCCGAGGTGCTCGAAATCGAGCGCGGCGCGTTCGAATTCCCGTGGTTCGAAGAGGAATTCATCCGCTGCCTGCGGCAACGCAATTGCATCGGCATGGTGGCCGAGCATGGCGAGCGCGTTGTCGGCTTCATGATTTATGAGCTGCACAAAACGCGGCTGCATATTTTGAATTTCGCGGTCGCGACGGATGTCCGCCGCCGCGGCATCGGCCGGCAGATGATTGAGAAGCTCGTCGGCAAGCTTTCGAGCCAACGCCGCACGCGAATTTCGCTGGAAGTGCGCGAAACGAATTTGGCGGCGCAAGTGTTCTTCCGCTCCGGCGGCTTCAAGGCCACGAACGTGCTGCACGAGTTCTACGATGACTCGCCTGAGGACGCATACCTCATGCAGTATTGCTGCCAGCCGGAAGAGGCAGAGATGATTCTGCCGATGAACCGCATCGATCGGATGGCGGGGTGAGGAAAAAGCAAGGAGAGGGGGAGACAAGGAGACGGCGTTAATTGGCAAATCTCCTTGTCTCCCCCTCTCCATGTCTCCTTGACTTTTCACCTACAGTTTAATGATCGTCGCCTCAACGGCAGGCAAATCGACGATCGCGAGCGAATGCGGTTCTGCGCGGTAGATCGCGCCAGGATTGACGACCGTTGTCTTCCCACGCTTGTCGATCGCTGCGACATGCGTGTGGCCGTAGCAGACCAATTGATAGTCGCCGCTATCGATCGTTTCGCGAAAGCGGCGGCGGTCGTGGCTGTGAAGCAGGGCGACTCGCACGCCGTCGAATTCTAAATCGCCGAACATGCCGTGGCATGTTTGACCGGCTTTCTTAATGGCCGCGGCGAACTGCTCGATGCCGTAATCGCAATTGCCGAACACGAAATGCGTCGGCCACGCGGCAAAAAGCTCGACGACTTCAATCGAGCCGATGTCGCCGCAATGGAGAACGCTATCGACTTCGAGGCTTTCGAGCATCCGCACCGCGGGGCGCGTGAGTTCGACGTGGCCGTGCGTATCGCTGACAACTCCAAGCCGCATACTTCTTTCCCGCGAATAACTTCTACGTCCAATTAGCAATTCTCGCCTGAGTAGATTTCGGTTTCTAGCTCGGCGACACGTTGCCGCAATCGCTGTTCTACCTCGTCGACGTCGCTGCCTTCGGCAAACACCGTGAGAATTGGCCGTCCGGCATCAATGGGCGTGCCAGCGGGCGAAACGTCTGCTAGCTTTGGCCAAGGTTTTTCCAACGCGAGGGCGAGCGAGGATTCGGCGAATCGCTGAGAAATTACGAGATCGCGGCGTGCAAATAAGATCGCTTTGCCACACGAAATATTCGGCCTGGAGCCGGCCGGTCGTGCCTGGCTCACAGCCGCGCCGCAGGCTGCAACGTGTTCAGCGATCGCGTTCACGCCTGTGAATCGCTCGACGATTTCGACCGAGGCCGTATAACGCGGATTAACTTCGAGCGTCCACGCGCTTTCGCGATCGAGAATAAAATCGACGCCAAACAGCCCGATGAGTTCGAAATCTGCGGCAAGGGCATTCCCCAATTCCTCGAGCGTATTTCGTACGAATTCCGACACCGGCCAAGGACCGATGGAGCCGGAATACTGGAAGCCATGCGAGCCAAGCCAGGGTTCGCCGATCAGCTGTCGCGTAATACCGAGCAACTTCGCATCGCCGTTCGCTGCGACGAATACAGCCGCGCACGGTGTACCGTCAATTCGTTTTTGAAAGCAGCCTGCGGTTTCCGAGCCATTCGGCGCTTCGCGCTTTCCCAATCGCTTACGCCACTACCGCTGGCACCAGCATATCGCTTGAATAGCCACGACCCGTCGCGCGGCAAGCCGTCAGACGAGTCGCGGATTTCGGGAAACAACAGGCCGGCATTCGTGAGCGATTCTGACAGCTCCCACGGTGAACGAACGCGCGCGAGCACGTCGCCCGGGTTGCCCCACAGCGGTGAGACCCACGCGAGTTGATCGACCAGGTCAGGATGATTTTCCAGCGCTCCGGTGTACATCCAGGCGGGCGGTTCGATCGTTCGCATCCAATCGACGAAGCCTTCGGGGTAGGGCGAAATCCGTGTGGCCGTGGCGATCTTCCGTAAGTCGGTATCGGCAAAAAGGTCGGCGGCAAGAGGTTGAAAGCCGGCCCTCAGGGCCGATGCGGCGGCCGACCGCGTGCTCGCTCCAATGATGGCAAGTGACGGGTTCACGCGGCTACTTTTTCGGTCGCTCGTACCGGCCGCGATATTTTTCCGCCGGATATTTTTCGGCGTTCTTGATCATTTTCGCCCGCATCGCGCTCGAAACATCGAGTCCCAACTCATTCGCAAATGCGAAGGAATAACCGATCACGTCGGCTAATTCTTCACCGACAGCCGCCAGCTTTTCGGGGTCGTTCGCCAATTCGCGCGAGGCTTCAGTCGTGAGCCACTGAAAATGCTCCATCAACTCGGCCGCTTCGATCGCAAGCGCCATCGACACGTTTTTTGGCGCGTGAAACTGCGACCAGTCGCGCTCCGCGACAAAATCGGCGATGAGCTTTCGTAACTCGGCAACAGTGGTGTCGGAATCGGAATTAGGCATCGCTATATAGCCCGGCCATCTTGGCCGGGCGCGCACTTACGATCGTAGAAACGAAATCGCTCCGACCCAAGATGGGTCGGCTATCTAAAAACCCGGCAGGTCGAGCTGACGCGCCGCGGCCTGCTCGCCATGGTAACGCCGGCGATAGCCATCGGCCAGATGGGCCATGATTTCCAGCACCAATAGGTCGGCCCGGTTCATCACATGCCGTGCGCTGCGATTGCCGAGCGAGCTGATCAACTCTTCCAACACATGCACGTGCAATTGCATCGTACGCTGTGCGGAGACATCTGCCTCGGTGAGCATGGTGGCAAGCGTGGCCATTTCCTCGGCCAGGTTGCCGGCTCCCATCACAACATAAGCACGCAGCATTTCGCGGTAGTGAGCGACCAGGCGTTCGGGAAGGTCGAGCGATTGCGGATTTCGACTTGCGGATTGCGGATCGGTAGAATCCGAAATTTGAATGCCGCAATCGATGCCTCCTTCCAGCGAAACAACGCCCTCGATCAATTGGCCCGCGGTATCCGTCGTGCGGATCTTTTCGAGCTCCGCGATGAGTGCGCGTTGTTCCGAAAGAAGCCGTTCCGCTTCTTGATGCTCGTGCGCCAGCCGTTGCTGCTCGATTGCACCAGGCGGCGATGCTCGCGAATCAGTTGGCACCGCTCGATCGCGCGGGCGAATGTCCACAGCAGCGAGCGAGTGGTCGTTTCGGCCACGCAGCAATAGGCGTCGGCACCTACTTCGTGGCACAATGCCGACATTTGAGCCGACGGTGCCGCACCCAGCACGATCATTGGCTCTTCATTCCCGCCCGCTCGCAAGCCTTCGACCAGGTCAAGTGCATCGAGCACGCCCGGCTCGTGGCTTACAAGCACGGCGTCGAACACTTCGTCACGCAAGTGCGACAAGCCAGCCGCCACGCCAACTGTTTCCACGAGCAGCACTTCGGCCGCGCAATCGGAGCGAAACGCTTCGGCCAGCCAACCACCGGTGCGATCGAGCGTCGTCACGTACAGCACCTTCATCCGCGACGGCATCTGACCCCAGATTTTGGGCGTCGTGCGTTTCGTCGCCGGATCAGAAGCCGTTTTGGTCGCAGGCATGATAGTGCAAAAATGAGCGCGGATTAGGGCGACCAGACTTTAGCGATGCGCGCACCCACGGTCAACGTCGCGGGGCGATAGCGGTGGTCGATAGCGTGACTTAGAATCGAAATCACGCGGAGCCGGCATTTTCCGGCTAGAACTAATTCAAACCACAAGAACCTTGCTAGCAGTCGATGCGAATTGCTTATTTAGATTGTGCGAGCGGAATCAGCGGCGATATGACGCTCGGGGCGCTCGTCGATGCCGGCGCTGACCTCGCCGCCATTCAGGCGGGGATTGATTCGCTCGGCCTCCCCAGCTGTCGACTCGTTCGCACCGAAGTCAAAAAGCAAGGCTTTCGCGCGACCCAAATCACCGTCGAATTTGAGCCGGAACACAAGCATCGCCATTTGCACCACATCTCGGAAATGATCGACGGCAGTACGCTGACCGCGCGGCAAAAAGAACTGGCGACGCGGATCTTTCGCAAACTGGCCGAGGCCGAAGCAAAGGTCCACGGTTCGACGATCGAAAAGGTGCACTTTCATGAAGTCGGCGCCATAGATTCGATTGCCGATATCGTGGGGGCCGCCATCGGTTTTGATTTGCTCGGCATCGAACGTATCGTTTGCTCGCCCGTGCCGACCGGTCACGGCTACGTGCAAATCGCCCATGGTCGCTGCTCGATACCAGCGCCAGCCACCGGCGAACTGCTGCGCAACGTGCCGCTCGCCGCGCTCGACTGCGAGGGCGAACTCACCACGCCAACCGGGGCCGCGATCGTCGCAGCACTCGCCGACGAATTCGGCGTGCTCCCGCCAATGACTGTGACCTGCATCGGTTATGGGGCAGGGCAGAAGGATTTTGCGCAAGCCAACATCCTGCGCATCCTCGTCGGTGAGGTGGCCTCAATGACGGGGTCCGGTTCCGCGGTAGCTCGTACAAGGCAGCCCCACACTGAATCAATCGTCGTGCTGGAAACCAATCTCGACAACGCCACCGGCGAAACGCTCGGACATGCCATGGAGCTGTTATGGCATGCCGGCGCATTGGATGTATCACTTACCTCTATCCTGATGAAAAAAGGAAGGCCCGGCGTAGTGCTGTCTGTTCAAGCGCGGCCGGCCGACGCAGACAAACTCGAGCAAGTGCTCTTCGCTGAAACGCCAACGCTCGGCGTGCGGCACTCAACAATCATGCGTACGGTGCTTGCGCGAGAGACGCGAGAAGTCAGCACGCATTGGGGCAAAGTCGCCGGTAAGGTCGCCTATTTGCCCGACGGTTCCGTACGATTCATGCCGGAATATGAAGCGTGCCACAACATTGCAATTGTGAATCGTGTTGCCTTGGCCGCCGTGATTGCCGCAGCACGCAGCGCCTGGCAAGGCTCACAAGCCGGTGCCGATGAACTGGCTTAATATACTCGGCCCGCCTTACTTCACTGAACTTCCAGCAATATCGTTGAGCTTCGCTTCAATCGACTCCAAGCCGGTCATCGGTGACTGACAAGCAAAGTTCTGGCAAACATACAGAACTGGCTGCCCGTCGAGCGATTCCTTGCCCGCGAAAATTTCATTCAGGTGCCCCGATTGAGCTCCTGTAGGATCGGTCGAAGCCGAGTCGCGCACCGCCACGACGACACGCGGCACGAATTGGCGATGAATGAGTGCAATCGCCGCTTTCATGTCGTCACGAGCCATGTCGCCGACGAGCACGAATTCGTATCCAGGCCCAACTCGCCGATCGAGCGCGAGCAGCATCTGCCCGGCCGCCATCGGCACGCGCTCCATGATCGGCAGCGCCGCGGTCATCGTACGTTCTGCTGCGTCCAAGTAATCGGTTCTCCCCAATAGTCGCCCCAGTCGTAGCAATGCCGTGGCCGCTAAGGCATTACCGCTTGGCGTACTGCTATCCGTAAGCTCCTTGGTTCGGGCGATGAGCTGTTCGTGATCGTTCGCCGTGTAGAAAAATCCGTCACCGGCCGGATCGGCAAAAATCTTGAGCACAATGTCCATCAGCCGCATTGCTTCATCGATCCAACGCTCTTTGAAATTCGCTTCGTACAAACTCACGAGCGCGTTGGCGAACGAACAGTAATCGTCGAGATACGCGTCGAGCTTGGCGTGACCCTGGCGATAAGTGTGGAGCAGCCGCCCGTCGTCGCGGCACATTCGGGAGCAGATAAAGCTCGCGACTTCGTCCGCCGTGATCACGTACTCGGGCTCATTCAACGCGACGCCGGCCCGGGCCATGGCGTCGATCATCAGGCCATTCCACGCGACGATGACTTTGTCATCTCGCCCAGGTCGCACGCGTTTTTCTCGCGCCGCGAACAACTTCGCGCGACTATCGGCCAATTCGGCGGCAAGTTCTGCCGGCTTGCGATCGAGGATCTTCGCAGATTGTTCGAGTGTTTTCGGCAAATTCAGAATATTGCGGCCTTCGAAGTTGCCTGCGTCGCTAACATCGTACACGCGGCCAAACGTCGCCCCGCGTTCGTTGCCGAGAATCGACTCGAGTTCTTCAGGAGTCCAAGTGTAAAACAGCCCTTCCTCGCCTTCGCTGTCGGCATCTTCGGTGCTGTAAAAACCGCCTGCCGGGTCAGTCATGTCGCGAATCACATAGTCGAGCGTTTCGCGAACGATGCGTGAATAGTTTTCATCGCCGGTGACGAGGAACGCATCGAGGTACGCGCTCGTAAGCAGCGCATTGTCATACAGCATCTTCTCAAAATGCGGCACCAACCAACGTGCGTCGACCGAATAACGAGCAAAACCGCCGCCGAGATGGTCATAGATTCCGCCCGCCGCCATGCGATCGAGCGTGAGCCGCACCATATCGAGCGGCGCTTGCTGCTTGCTGCGTTGCCACGCACGCACGAGCAATTGCAGATCCATCGGGTGTGGAAACTTCGGCGCCTGACCAAAACCGCCGTAGGAGCTATCAAATGATTTGCGCAGTTGAACCGCAGCGGCGTCAATCAATTGAACGCCGAGGCCGCTCGAATCGCCGTCGCCACCAACCGCCACATTTTGCAACTCCGCAGTGAGTTGCTCGGCCGCCGTTAGCGCTTGATCGCGCCGATTTTTCCACGCATCGTGAACGCCCGCTAAAATCTGATCGAATCCTGGCATGCCGCGCGAACTGTGCGGCGGCCAATACGTGCCGCCGTAGAAAGGCTTCAATTCAGGCGTCAGAAAAACGCTCATCGGCCAGCCGCCGTGGCCAGTTAGCATTTGCACCGCGTTCATGTAGATCTGATCGAGATCCGGCCGCTCCTCGCGATCGACCTTAATCGGCACAAAATGCTCATTGAGCACGCGGGCGATTGCTTCGTTCTCGAAGCTCTCGTGCTCCATCACATGACACCAGTGACAGGCCGAGTACCCAATCGACAGGAAAATTGGCTTGTCTTCGCTGCGTGCCTTTTCGATTGCCTCGCTGCTCCACGGAAACCAATCCACGGGATTGTTCTGGTGCTGCAGAAGATAGGGGCTCGATTCTTTGGCGAGACGATTGGGCATGGCAGAATAGTTCAGGGTCGAGAGTGGAGGGTGGAGAGCCGCAATGCTTCAGCGCATTTTTGCTATCAAACTTATTCGATCCATCCGCCACCCAACACGCGTTCATTGTTCGTGGCATAGCAAACCACGGCTTGGCCGGGCGTGATCGCAAACTGTGGCTCATCGAAGCGTATGTGCAAACGGCCATCCGCGAGCACCTTCATCACAGCTGGTTGGGCCGGAGCGTTGTAGCGAATCTGTGCGTAGCAGCGATGTAATTCCCCACTCAGTTTTTCAACGTCACTTGTCTGCCAGTTACATTTCGCCGCCGTGAGCTCACGCTGATTCAGTTCATCGCGATCGCCGATCACAATGCGTTTGCTGTCCGGCTCGATACGAACCACGAATTTGCGATCGCCAAGCGCAACGCCGAGGCCTTTGCGCTGCCCTACAGTGAAGCCTTCGATCCCCTCATGCTCGCCGACGATGGCGCCATCGGTCGTCACAAGCTCGCCCGCTTCACCGCCGACGCCACGACTGCGGACGAAATCGTCATATCGTCCGCGCGTGACAAAACAGATTTCCTGGCTGTCTTTTTTCTCGGCCACGCGCAAGCCGATACCGGCCGCCATCCGCCGAATCTCCTGCTTTTCGAAACCGCCGATCGGCAGCATCATTCGCGGCAGCAGTTCTCGCCGAATGCCAAACAGGACATAGGACTGGTCCTTGCCCGAGTCAACGCCGCGAATAAGCGATGAAGTCCCGTCAGCCGACTTTTCCAATCGAGCGTAGTGACCGGTTGCGACGAACTCGGCGTCGACGCTGTCCGCATAGTCGAATAGCTTGCCAAACTTGATCCAATTGTTGCACTGCACGCACGGATTCGGTGTGCGGCCCGCCGTGTATTCGGCTACAAAATAATCGATGATCTGCACGAACTCGGCCTGCAGATTGAGCGCGTAGAACGGGATGCCGAGCTTGTCGGCCACCCGGCGTGCATCCTCGGCGTCGCTCGCGGTGCAGCAGCCCTGCTTGTGGTCGAGGCGATCACATTGCTCGCCGACGCCGACCCCAACCGGCGACTGTTCGCCATGGCGCATGAATACGCCAATCACGTCGTGCCCTTGCTCGGTGAGCAAATGGGCCGCGACGCTGGAATCGACTCCGCCACTCATGGCCAGCACAACGCGAGACATAGTTCGAGTCTAGGCGGGCGTTTAGCACGGTACAAGGATGCCCTCGTCGCGGCGGCAAATGCCCCCTATAATTCGCACATGGAAAAAGAATTCGTCGATCGTGCGAAGGCCATTCGCGAGGGGGTCCTGCAACTGCGGGACTCTCTTTGACTGGGATACTAAACGCAAACGCATTCAAGAGATCGACGCTCAGATGGCGGCCGCGGATTTCTGGAATAACCAAGAACGTGCCCAAGCCATCGTCGAAGAACGGAAGACGCTGACTTCCGTCGTCACGCCGCTCGATAACGCGATCAAATCGAGTGACGACCTGGCCGCCATGATCGAAATGGCTGCCGAGGACGAATCTTTCGCTGCCGAAGTACCGAGCGAAGTCGCACGCCTTGAGCAAGTTGTCGAAGAGTTGAAACTGAAAGCGCTGCTCAACGGCCGGCACGACGGACTGGGCGCGATCATGTCGATCAACGCTCGCGATGGCGGGACCGATGCGAACGACTGGGCCGAAATGCTGCTCCGTATGTATACGCAGTGGGCTCAGAAAAACGGCTACTCGATCGAATTGCTCGAACGGCAAGATAGCGAACAGGCCGGCATCAGCCACGCGGCAATCGCAATTCGCGGGCCGATGGCATACGGTTACCTACGCGGCGAGACGGGGATGCACCGCCTAGTTCGAATCAGCCCGTTCAATGCGGAAGGCAAACGACAAACGAGTTTCGCAGCGATTGACGTGTCGCCCGAAGTTCCTGATTCGGCGGACATCGAAATTGACCCCGAGGATGTCCGTGAGGACGTTTTCCGTGCGAGCGGCGCCGGTGGCCAACACGTTAACAAAACGTCCAGCGCGATTCGACTGACGCACTTGCCGACGAACATCGTGGTTCAGTGCCAAAGCGAGCGGTCGCAGCACAAAAACAGAGCGACCGCTTGGAAGATGCTTCGCGCTCGCATGGCTCGAGCTGAAGAGGAAAAGCGGGAAATCGCCGAGGCGGCCAAATACCAGCAACAAGCTAAGGTCGGCTTCGGCTCGCAGATTCGCAACTACTTTTTGCACCCCGATCAACGCGTGAAAGACGCCCGTACGAAATATCAGCAGGGCAACTTTCACAACGTGATGGACGGCGACATCCAGGGATTCCTAGACTCAGTACTACGCTGGCGCGCTGGGCAACCAGTCGAAGACGGGGACGATGAATAGACCCTATTCAAAACGAACATTCACCACAAAGGCACGAAGGACACGAAGTATTCATTGACGGTCGTAACGGAACCGACAGAATTACTGGAGAACGAATTAAGAACTGCAACCTGCCGATCGAGTTAATTCAGCTAAGGATCTCTCCGTGCACTCCGTGCCTCCGTGGTTGATCCCTTTCTTTCTTCGCGTTCTTCGTGCTTTCGTGGTTAATTGAAACTACGACTTCTTTTCTTTCAGCACGTCTTTGACGGGCGTATCTTTGCCGGTCGCGTGGTCGTGCATAAAGGGCTCGCGTTCTCGGACGCCCACAATCGGCTTGATTTCGCGCACCCAAATATTGCGGTATCGCACTGGGTTGCCGTGGTTTTGCAGATGAATTGGCGCTTTGCCGTGCTTCTCGTAATGCGGCACTTCGGTAAACGGCGTAATGCCTTCGAGTGCAAAGTGATTGAGCGTAAGCACGCCGTTGTGGAGCACAGTGATGTAAGCAGGCGTTTCGAGCGTGCCATCGTCTTTGAACTTTGGAGCATTCCACACGATGTCGTACGTGTTCCATTCGCCAGGCGGAACCATCGCATTCACCATCGGCGGCATCTGCTTGTAAATCGCGCTGGCTTGGCCATCGAAGTAGGTTTTGTTCTCGTACGAATCAAGCACCTGCAACTCGTAGCGATCCATGAGGAACACACCGCTGTTACCGCGCCCCTGGCTGCTGCCAGTGGCGGGAACTGGTGCCGACCATTCCACGTGCAGTTGGCAATCTCCGAAGCTCTGCTTGGTCGTGATGTCGGTGTCCTTCACCGTGGCCACGCCATCCTTAACAATCCATTTGTCGCCATTTTCCCACGCGGAAAGGTCTTTGCCATCGAACAGGATGATGGCGTCGGAGGGTGGTGCTCCGCATGTTTTGCCGGGCGTGACGATCGGCGGCTCTTCCCATTTCATGCCGCTCAAGTACTCGCTTTGAGCGATGCAGGGAGACGAAACAAACAGGGCGGCTACCAGCAAATAGAACGTCTGTGAGTAAAACTTCTTGAGCATCGTCGGACTGACCTGTGTACGTTGGTGACTTTTTTAACCGGATGAGCGACCTTCCGGCGATTAGTGATTATGGATTGGGCCAGAGCCACTCGCAACTGGCCGGAATGTCCTTGTCGGGCCGGCGGATTTGGGCGAAAATGCGGGTCCGCCGGTGGGCCGGCGGGGGAGACCCTCGCACAGTAAGTGCTGGCTGGTGGCGAAATTCGACGGAGAGCGACTCGCGATGTTCTTTGAACAGATCGAACAAATGAAGCGCGACTATACGGACAAGTTTGTTCTGGTCGATGCCACCCGACCGGAGTTGGCCCGGTTTCGCGACGTCGTGGGCCGCGTAAAAACGGTCAACATGAGTGGCCGGGCGCTGGTCGAGTTCGACGACTACCACGTGAACATCGGCTGGTATGATATCGACCCCGAATTCTTGAAGGTGGTCGATCAGCCACCGCCGAAGCCGGCGAAGACCGAGGCCAAAAAGGCGGCTCCGAAAGCCGCGCCTGCTGCCAAAGAAAAATCGGCAGCGAAGCCCGCTGCCCCAGCGGCGAAGGGCGGACGACCCTCGGTGGCGGATATGTTGGCTGCGGCACGAGGTGGCGGTGGCGCCGCGAAACCTGCCGCCGCTGCGCCTGCAAAGGCAAAGGCTGAAGGAGCACCCGCTGCCGCTAAGCCAGCCGGTGCGAAAGTCGATCGGTCGAAGATGAGCGTTGCTGATATGTTGGCTGCCGCGCGTGCCGGTGGGTCGGTGGGATCAGCGGCAGCGCCGGCTGCTTCGAGTGCTCCTGCAACGGAACCTGCCGCGAGCAAACCGGGTGCTAAACCAAAGCCCGCCGCAGCTCCGGCCGCAAGTAGTGCCGAGAAGGTCGACAAATCGAAGATGTCGATCGACGAAATGGTAGCGTGGTGCCGCGCGCACGACACGAAGTAGCAGCCTTCGATAATTGGCAGCTGCTGGGCAAACCCGTAGTGTTGCCGACCTAAGTATTGCGTTTCCACTGGCTGAACGTGCGCCCGCTACCGGCGGAGCAGGTGAAGTCGGTTGGCCGGGGGTCACCGGGTGCGGCCATGCAAAAGCAGGCTTCGTGATCGACCCATTTAAATAGTCCGAATTGGATGGTGCCTTTGGCACCGCCGTCAAGATTGTAATAGTCGACGTTGCACGGCGTAGCGCTCTCATCGAGTCGAACAAGAGCATGAATCATTGTTTGGCCGCCGAAGGAGATTGTCACTTCGTTCTTTTTAGCGGTGCGTCGGCCGGTTCGTAACATCATCGCCGGAAGATCTTGACCGTCTCGGACGATTTTCACAGGCGTCCATTCGCCTTCAAGTTTCGAAAACGTTGGGCTGGTGACGAATTCAAATGCGGCAGCGTCTTGAGCGGCTGGCGTTTGCGAGTGAATGGTTGCAGTTCCACCGATTACACCTTCGGGACGTGAATTCGAGGTTCGCTTGAGCACCTCGTAAGCGTGTCCGCTGCCTGACGAAGTGCGAAATTCGGTAGGCCGCGGATTGCCGTTCATATCGAGACAGATCTCGAGTTGATCACCATTAAAACGAAAGATGCCGTAATTCCAATTTCCCGCTTCGGGGCCGGCGACGAATTCGATATCAATTTCGTGCGGCTGGGCTTCGATGTTGATGTTAAAGATGCCCTCATACGTTGCTTCGGGCGATTCGGTGCGGAAGCGATCGCCATCGATGAGGATGCGGGAGGTCGAAACCGCGGCCGCGGGGTAAGTGTTACCGTCGACTTCGAGCCGCGCGAATTCCCAGGTGCCTTCGAGCGCACGGAGTTGTTCGACATGCTTCGCTAGATGGGGCCAACTGGCAAAGCCAGTTTTTCGCGCGATGGCGGATTGGGCGTCTGCCAGGCGGAATTTTGCCGCGCGGATTTGATCGGCGTTCATGCCGCGGGCCGCCGGTAAGTGCTCTTGGAACGTGGCGATTACTTGGGCATCGTCCGCGTGCAGATCGGCGAGGAGCGCCTTAGCCTGGCGGCGAAGATGATCGAGATTGGGGCGGGCCGGAAGTTGCTTTTCCACGACAGTTCTCCATGGTTGCGCCCGGATCCGCAAACAGGCGACACGAAGAACGTGTGAGGAATCGGTAAATGTCGCGAACGTGAAGTTGGGTTAAACCCTTCCCGCGGACCCGGCGGCTTGCTTCTAGCCGTGATGCGATTATACATCGGGCATTGGTAAACGCCAGGGAATGATGGATTACCGCGTCGCGGCTAACCCATCTCAGTCGCTCGACAGGCAAACCCCCGGCAGAGCCGGTGGCTGTCGAATTTTTCAATTATCAGACACCTACATTTACCGGATACTTTCAATTACTTCAGTGTGTGGGTGCCGTGGGTTATGGCGGCGCCGGCGCGGAGGGCGGCGGCCACGAGGGTTGTTTCGGCCATCTCGGCTTCGGTGGCGCCGGCTTTCTTGGCTCGGCCCGTGTGGATTTCGATGCAGTAGGGGCACTGGGTCGTGAGCGCGACGGCGACGGCCATCAGCTCTTTGTACTTTACGGGGATCGCACCATCTTTCAGCGCGGCTTCGTCGAACGCCATAAAGGCTTTAAACGCCTCGGGTGCGAGCTCGCCGAGGATTTTAAACGTTGTGAGATTCTTCATGTCGTACATGGCTTGATCCTTTTTTCTGACGGGCTATGGTCGTTCGGGGCTTGGTAGGCGCGTGTCGGGACCTGTCTACTTGGGTGACATAGTTTTTGCATCGACGTCGTGCGCGGCAGGCAAAGGACCTCGCAGCGTGACGATCGCTTCAGCGCTTTATACTATTAGTCCACTATGCCGCCGCGCCGGGCAACTGTTTAAAGACCAGCGTCGGCAGCGCGATCGGCGTGCAGATATCAACCCGATGACGGCGATCAATGCCGATGTCGAAGCCGCGGGTTCTGGGACGCGGCTCGTAGAGATGAACTCGATTGCGATGGGAAAACTTAAGTGGCCGCCGTCGATTAAGTTCCCTAAATATGCGCCGGTCTGGCCATCATATTTTTTTATTTGATTCGTTTGAAAGCTCGTGACGTATAGGTTTCCATCTGGCCCGAATTTTAGATCCTCGGGAGACTTTAGCCCTCCGCCTTGAGCGAACGTATCGATAAACGCTCCTGTGGTACCGTCGAAGCGCTTTACGTCGTTTGTGTTTCGGCTGCTAACGTATAAGTTTCCGTCTGGCCCAAATGTGAGGGAGGACGGAGTATCCAGGCCGCCCGAGTTGGCGAAAAATCCCATAAAATCCCCCGTGATTCCGTTGTAGCGCATGATTGCCCCGAAGGAGAGGCTAGCGACGTACAGGTTGCCATCGGGTCCGAAAATTTCGCTAATCGGGGCAACAATTGTGATGCCTTTGTTGAAGTCTCCCAAATACTGCCCGCTGGTGCCGTCGTACCGCCTGATGGCGCCGTAGTGAAAGGTGCCGGCGAAAACGTCACCGGTCGGTCCAACCGTAATATCGGTCAACATTGTGAGGTCGCCGCTTTGGGTGAAGGCACCTACTTGAGCGAACTCTCCTAAGTATGCTGATGAAACGGGGTCATACTTCAGGATGTCATCGGTGCCCGGGTAGCCGGCGTTCATTGATGCGACTAATACAGTGCCATCTTGTTTTTGAGCCAGTCCGGCCATTCCAGCAATTCGCGAATCGTTGACGGCGAAATTGCGAACAAATGTGCCTGTATTCGAATACTGAAATATATCGCCGCTGAAATAGTTGCCGACGAGAATGTCGGCTTTGGCGTCATTGAAAACGACAGACACGACAATAGCCAAGAAAGTCGTTGAAACTTTTTTCTTCATTATTCAACCTCGCGCTAATGGGTTGTCCAGCACTCTGAGCTGTATGCGAATGGGGTAGCGTAGCAGAATAGAATCTATCGGCGAATTGCAGATTCTGCGGGACGAAGCCGAGTTCGCGATACTCAGTGAAGCGTGCGATTAATTGACTTTCGAGACCCGACGCGAGAGTTGCGACAGAGCCAGGTCAACAATTGTACTTATCAGTTCGACGACGGGGTTTGGGGGGCGGGAGTGCGAAATTCGCCATCGGTGCAAGTGACTGTCTTGCCGTCTTTTTCGCCGATGAAGTTGAATGTGCCTTCAATGAATTGGTCGTCCATTTTCGTGACGGTGTACTGACCTGATTGCGCACCGACAATAAAGGCGTCGCCGCCCCAGTAGGTGATTTGGTTGGATTCGCTGAGGTTACTTGGCTTGCCAATGTTTTCGCGATTCCGGCCGATCACGAACGTGATGGTTCTGTTACCGTTTTTGCCGTTTATTGTAACGAGGCTGAGGTGGGACTGGTCGGGTGTCATTTCGGTGGCGTCCCATTTTTTGCCGTCGATGACGGCGCGCAGGTAGCAGCCAGCGGGCATGGAGTCGGCTGCTTTCATACCGGGGAGGGAGATGTCGGCCGTTGAGCTTTGCGACGTTGCGCTATCGACTTTAGCGGCGCGGTCTGCGGCCGATTGTTGTGCGCTGTGGCCGCAGCCCATGATAAGGAAGGAGAGCAGGGCGAGAGCGGTTACGATTTTGGCTGACATAGATAACCTCCGGCGTGGATTGTAGCACATGGGGGGCCACATTATGCGCGGCCATAATGCGTGTGTGTGAGCGAAACCTTCTGAAAGCCGAGGGTGGTGAGGTTTTGCTTTGGTCACTGGTCACAGCGCTTGTTGTAACACGATAGTGCCACATTAGTTACATTTTGCACGTGGTTCGGGGGTCCCACATTTTCGGTGCGAAACGACGAGTTTTGCGCGGCGCGTCATCAAAAAACGACCATGGCCTCTTCGTCTTTGTGCCTATCGGGCCGCGCACAATCGCGCAGCATCTGCTCGCACCAATAGCGGTCAGATCGGGGAACCTGCATCAGGATGTCAAAGAACGAGCAAAGTGGTGGTTCGCACATACGATGTTAGTGATTATGTACAAATGTTCAATACATCATTTTTGGCCATCTTAAGAGCTTTACCACAGAGGCACAAAGGGCCCGGAGAAGATTGAATAATGCGAGTGAAAGTCGTTGAAAAGAAGTTACCGCGCCGAGAATCGTTGGCGAAGCGATTGGGAGTTGTAATCGGTGAATTCGCCGGTTTCGAGTTGGTGAGTGCCGGCGGCATTTGTTCGCGGAGAGCGTTGCGTTGAGTTAGCAGTTGGACTGCGTCAGTGAGCAGTGCTTCTTCCGACGGATAATGGCCGAAGGCCAATTCCTGGGCGATGAGACGGCTGAGTTCGGGCTAGAGATCGGATGACATGACGGACCTCCGGGTGGATTTTAGCACGGCAGCGGGAGGCGAATGAAACGGTGCCGCAAGCTAGTGCGAGCCGCAAACCAGATTAAAACAGTTGATTTTTCTTCCGAACCTTCGCCGCGGCGAGTGGCGCCCAGCGAGTGGCAACTATAAATGCTGCCGCTATAATAAAGTCCCGGTTAGGCCTTCCGTCGCAGTAGGGGGATCCGCTAATGAGCCGGCGTAAAAGCTGGTTTCGCTTGGTGCAGAAGCTCACGATTGGCGTCGCGGCTTTGTTTTTCGTGGGCCGGGGCGTCGAGGGCGCTGCAATACCCGCCATTCATATCGGTCTGTATGGAGGAAGCGACGACCTAATCTCCTACGTGGCAAATAGATTTACGTCGTTGAGCTACGATGTGCAAGTGCTTACGTCGCCCTCGCAGGTTACGGCGAGTTCTCTCTCAAATTTTGATGTGCTCTACGTCGTAAGCAGCGAGGCAGGTCAGTTATCTGGTACGGCGGCAGTCATTGCGAATTGGGTTGCGAGTGGTAACGGGCTGATTGTGGAACAACCAAACGTCGAGGGCCCCGTGGCAATCATGCCGCCCGGGCTAAACGTTAGCGTGTTTGATCGGGGTTACGACGGGTCTTCATCGGGGCCAAATCTGGCGCAGGTCGGGCTGACCTCTGCCGGTCTTGTTCATCCAGTGACCGCTGGGCTAACTCCGGAAGAACTGTGTGGCAATGGAGACAAGGTTCTGCTTTCGGGTGTTTCACCCACCTTGACCATACTGGGCGTTCAGGTCACCAATCCTTCGCTGGCTGCGATTGCAGTTGGCAACTACGGCTCGGGGCGAGTTATTTTTCACACTGGGAATATTAATCCATTTTCACTTCGCCCTGGTTCTGATTTGTACTTGCGCCAAATGATCAACTGGGCAGCGGTTCCAGAGCCGGAAGGCTGTGCGCTCGTCGTAATTGAAATCGTTATGCTCGCGTTTTGCCGGCGAGGCCAGCGGCAGCCGCGACTCGATCGATCGTAATCCGGCGAATGGGCGTTGTGCGGCGGTTCCGCGGGATCGGGAGATCAAAGCAACGACGGGCCGTACGCTTTGCGATTAGCTTGAATTGCCGCGGGTGTGGATTGAACTGCGAGATGGTATATGTGTTAATGCGGTTGCGAGCGCTATTGGAGCTTTGCGAGGGGCATGCAAGAATATTTGACTCCAAGGGTCGCGGTAGCTAAATTTACGGTCGTTTGAAGCAACTACTTCATCGTCGTTCAATCGAAAGTCCGCTACTGAAGAACGCCTCTCTAAGTTCACTGGTTGTCGGTTGTCGACGATGGTGAATTTGGCAAGGCGTTTTTTGTTGCGCACAATCTGATAGTTTCTTGAGGGATTAATAGGGGGAGAGAAAATGCTTAAAACGATTTGCTGCGCGATTGGAACACTATTCGTTGCTCAAACGGGTTTGGCAATCACGACCCAGTTCGAAGATTTGCCTGCCAACGGCGTGTTTGCCTCGGGGACCTTGTTTTCCTCCGGCGGTTTGAACTTCAAAGTCGTTCCGTTTCCGGCGACTGGGATTTCGATGGGCGTCGATAGTTTTGGAAAGGCGAGCGGTTCCGGACAGGAGCTTTCTTTCTCTCGTTCGGTTGGAGTCGAGTTCCAACTGCCGAGCGTCGCCTCTGAGATTGATTTTCTGTTCGGTGATTATTTTTCTGACTCCACCGGAGAATATGTTGGAGGCCAGTTAATCGTGAACGGCTTTACCTCGGGGCGTGGCATGCCGCCGCTCGATGACACGACACTGGGCGGCGTGCACATCGCCGTGAAACCGGTCAACGTAACGGGCGGTGTAACGGGACGGCTAACGCTCACCGGGCCAATTCAGTCATTGACCGTTGGTTCAACGTCGTTTTATATCGACGACCTAACAGTGACGGTGCCGGAACCGACGAGCGCTATGCTCATTCTTGTCGGTGGCATGATCGGGACGTTGTTGTGGCGGCGACGATTAGCAAGGTGAGTGCAAGCTGGTGCGGGCCGTGATCGAGTTCAACGACGGTCGGCGATTCTGATAAGAGCACTGCTGGGCAAAGCCAGCAGTGGCACCGGATCGCTATCGCAGATGCCGCGAACTTCTACTGCTTAGGACAGTCAACGTCGCGATGATTAGCAGGAGCGACGACGCGGGTTCTGGCACGGATGCGAATCCGGCACCGGCGCCCGCTGGAACATTCGGCACGGCTTTGCCGAAGTTTGATCTCCAGGTTGCGTAGTCGCCGGCGTCGATGAGGCCACTTAAATCTCCGTCGGCTCCGACGCCCTGATTTATGGTGTTGCCCATCGTGTTGCGCCAGAGAACATAGTCGGCCGCATCGACGATGCCGTTGTTGTTGTAGTCGCCGTTCGAGTAATTCGGCGAATACTGTTGTATCATTTGCAGGAACGTGCCGGTGTAAATATCGAGGTCGACGTTGCCGCTGATGCCTGGGACGCTGCCGGTGCTCGAGTACTGCCAAAACTTGTAACTCGACCACGGAGCATAATTACCAGCGGCCAGCGTGGAGGGCGGCGCGGAATTGTAGTTCGCGATCCAGAGAGGATACGATGTGACCGAGCTATTCAATTCAGTGGCCGCGTAGCTCGTGTAGGTGTAGATGATCGGGTCGACGCCCAGCCCCGCCTTGATCGTATTGGCCCACTGGATGACCCAATTAGACGTAAACGTTTTGCCCAAATTGCCAAGTTCGAGATCCAAGACCGGCCGCATCATCAGACCGGATCCCTGGTAATACGATTTGGTCAACGAAATGAGATAGTTGGCTTCGTTGGCCGCGTCGTTCGGGTCGCTCATGTTGGTTTGGGGGTACCCGACGCTATACGGCCCAATCGGGATCCCGGCGGCGATCGCGCCGTTGAGATTGTTCACGTAATTCGCGTCATGGTCGCAACAGCTGCCTAGGCTGACTCGAGCGAATACGAACTGCACGCCCGAGGCCTTGATTTGCTGCCAATTGGCAGCAGTAATGTTGCCTTGGTACGAGGAGATATCGATGCCATTGACGAGTGCCTCGGCGCGAGAGGCGACTAGACACGCAATGGCCAACACGAATCCAACGATCGGAAACTGACGCACGTGATTTCCCTCTTTCTCTGTTCCCCACAAAAGTGGATACCACGATTCTAACAGAATGGGAAGAAAATGCCACGATGGGCGCTTGGAGTCGCGGGGGCGCACGGCGTGATTTGGGCATGAAATGAGCCTGTTTGCGCGATTCGATGTTACGGGTGCGCGGCGGCGATTTTAGAAGCGCGTCGGGATGGAGAGGAGGGTGAGTGCAAGCTGGTGTGGGCCGCGAACGTAATTTAACCGACGGGTACTTCTTCAAAGCACTCGCCGCGGCGCGGGGCACCCGACGTGCTCAAACGCTTCAATCTCTTTGGCTTCTGAACTGGCAGAATCCGATTGCCAAGAAAAATGTAGTCAGCCAACTTGAGGGCTCCGGGACGCTGTAAGCGGTCGAATAGACGACCAGGTAGGAAAAGTTGTGAAAGGTTCCGTCATAACTGACGAATAAATGCTTCCCCGTCTGATCGACTATCATATCCGATCCGCGGTCTTTCGACGTGAATTGTCCGACCAAGGATGACGAAGCCGTGTCATAAACATCAACGGCGTCTTGAGGACCGCTATGCAAAGCATAAGCGAACCTGCCATCAGGACTGTAAGCGAGCACGTTTGGGTATGCGCCCGTTAAAAACAGGCCCTTCAATGACATATTGGCGGTTGAGAAATTCGGGATGTTGTACCCTTGGTACCCGTGCCCGCAAACATAGGCGACCATCGAGCCATCCGGGCTAAGTACGAGCTGCTGCCCGTTTTCGCCGATGTCTTGAGAGTTGTGCCACAGCAGAGACGGGGTAGGTCCCGAGACGTCGAATTGGTAGAGGTCGCCCGGCGAGGAGGCGTGGGTCGCGTAATAGAGCGTCGAGCGATCAGGACTAATCTGCAAATTGCCGCTGTAGACAGAGCCTATACCGAGCACATTCGGGCCGGTGGAAGAACCGGTAGTGGCATCGATTTGTTTGACGATCGAGAAAAACCAAATTGTGCTTGCCGTTTCGACAAACAAACGATTGTTGTTGCCGGCGGCCACGGAGAGAGCGAAATCACCAACATCGAGCGTGCGCTCGACGGATTTCAGATTGAGATCAATCGCGAAAATCGAATTCGAGTCGCCGCCCGCCACGTAAAGCGTATTGTCATCGGGTGAGAGAGACAGCCCGAGGCCTTTTCCCGAGAGCGAGAGGCTCTTTTCCACCGTAAGTGTGTTTGTATTGATGAACTCTAGTGCGGATCCCGCCGTTGCGTAAACGTATGGTCGATTCGGATCCGAAATTAGTTGATCAGCATGAAAACTGAACGTGTTCTCGATGGTTCCGAGAGGCGCAGAAAGAGAAATACTCGGAAATATGGCCACGACGACCAACGCCTGGGCAATCGAAAGTTTTGATCGGCTCATTAGCGCACCCCATTTTCACGCGTAAAAACTGCTGACGACATCGTAAGGCGCGAATTCGCGAACTTCAACCAAAGGCGTTTACTTTTTGCAGGGCGAATTGCTGGAAAGGGGCGAGGTCGTCGTGGGCGGTGGATATGAATGGGCCTCCGGGTGGATTATGGCATGGCGGTTCGATGGATTTGGAGTCGGAGGCCAGCGGCGATATAATGAGGGGCAGGAGTTTCCTATGAAGCGCGAATTCAATGTTGTTTATACGCCGATTGAAGATGGGTGGGTGATGGCGCAGGTGCCGGAGCTTCCAGGGGCAGTTACGCAGGGGAAAGACATTGAAGAAGCACGCGAGATGATTCAGGAAGCGGTTGAGCTGTTGTTGCAATCGTATGCTTCGGCTCCCTAGCGTTTGCGGCGTAGTTGATCGCGGCGAAGCAGGTTTTGGCTCGGACCGCGGAGATGAATTACGAAAACTCCACGCCCGACGAGGGTGAAGAGCGCGCGGTATTTTCGGCCGCGACGAGTTTTGAAAAGAACCTGACGGACCTCGGTCTCGTAAAGAGCCGATTCGGGTGCCAGTGCGTGCTGAAGTGGATTCTGGCTCAGTTCGGCTAGCACCTTTTCCCACTGCTCGCACCAAGCGGCCGCTCCTTGCGGCGATCGTTTCGCGAGATAGTCGACGATTCTTGCGACTTCGAGTTCCGCCTCGCGCGTGAGTAGAAGTTCGTACTTCATTCTCGCGGCAAGTTGTATTTGGCTCGAAGTTCTTGCATGACTTCGTCGGCGGGGCGATAGCGGCCTGCTTCGATATCGGCGAAGCCCTGGCGGATCGCCTCATGGACTTCGGCCTGTTCCTCGGGCGTGGGGTGTTCGATTAGCCAGAGGTCGAAGAGTTCTTCGAGGCTGTCTGCTTCGCCGGCGTTTACTTTTTGCAGGGCGAATTGCTGGAAAGCGGCGAGGTCGTCGTGGGCGGTGGACATGAATGGGCCTCCGGGTGGATTATAGCATGGCGGCGAAGGCGGAAGGGACGGTGTGGGCAAGCTGGTGTGGACCGATGACGAAGTTCACGCCGGCTGGTGCTTCTTCAGATCACTGGCGGAGCCAGTGGCACCCGGCGATTTCATTCGGCATCTTGAGAAGCACGGGTGTGTTCTGGACCGCGAAGGTGGGCGGCACTCGATCTATCGCAATCCGGCGAACGGGCGTTGTGCGGCGGTGCCGCGGCATCGTGAGATTAAGGAGGCGACGGCGCGGACGATTTGCGATCAGTTGGAAGTGCCGCGGGCGTAGCAACTGGTTGCAAGCTGGTGTTGGCTCGTTTCAGTGTCGCGCCGTGGGTTGTGCGCGAAGAGCACTGGCGGAGCCAGTGGCACCCGGCGTGGCGAAAATGCCGGTGGCGACTTGGCGTTGGATTTCGTTCCAGATTTCCGGCGAAAGATCGACGCTCATATTGGGCCTCCGCGTGGATTATAGCATGGCGACGGAGGCGGAAGGGACGGTGGGTGCAAGCTGGTGTGGGCCGCAAATGAAGTTAAATCGAATGGTCGATCTTCAGAGCACTGGCAGAGCCAGTGGCACCCGGCGCTAAGCTTACGAATCCAACGGAGCTTCATAAACGAATAGATTTAGGCAATCGTGTGACACAAGCTTGAATTCGGGATAAAAGAGCTTTCGCACTTCGGCGGTTTGTCGAGGGCTGAGGTTTTGGACTGTTCCATAACCTTGAACTCCAGAACGTTGTTTGCCATCAAATCCCAGCCTTACAACATTCTGCTTCGCATAGCCTAATCCCAAAAAGTAAATTCGTTCAGCCTTCGCAAGTACATCCCGGGCTGCATTGAACTCATCCGTGTCGTCCTTCGCCTCACTGACGATGATGATGCCGTCAGCAGCTGTTTTTAACGATTTGCCATTAAGTTCTTTCGAATAATCTCGAAAGCGTTCCGAGTCGGGATTTAATGAACCAAGCGACCCGTGCACGTGAACAATTTTCAGAGACTCTAATATTCCCAGCGCCTCGCGACCGGAACATTGTCGTCGAGTCTGAATTACAGATCTCAAATAGTGTTCGAGTGACCTATCGTAGTTGAAAGTGACTATGGAGAGAGAGTTTTTATGGAACTCATCGGTATCAATCGATAAGTAGGAAATCAGGTGTTGATACCAATTCCCAAATCGCGCTTTTGGCGGAAATAGGCTATCGGGATTTTCTCGTGGAATTAGACTTGAAGCGATCGCTGCCTTCCCAATCTGCAAATAGTCCGGACGAGTTTCTAAAAATGCATCAACCGACGCATATCCGGAATAACGTAAATCATTCACAAATCGGTTTACATGTGATGGCTCGAACCCAATTTCGCCTAGCACCTTGATCTGGGCAGATCTAGGATTGAGCAGTTCATTGCAGACGTTATGTGTCAGTTCTTGCCCAAGTGGCAGGCCGTACGGGTTGCTTGCACCTGCACCGAGAACGAGAACCGTGGGGATGCTAATCATTTTGTAATAAAAATGGCCCCGAGCACTTTGATGTACTCGGGGCCTGCACAAGCGAATTCATCGTGACCGACCGAGTCGTCACAATCGATCTGACAATTCTATTAATACATGTCATCCATGCCGCCGTGGCCGTGTCCGCCGCCGCCCTTTTTGTCTTTCTTCGGGGCTTCGGCGATTAGGGCGTCGCTCGTTAGTAGGAGCGTCGCTACGCTCGCGGCGTTTTGGAGCGCGGTGCGGGTGACCTTGGTGGGGTCGATGACGCCGGCTTTGACCAGGTCTTCGTACTTGTCGGTTGCGGCGTTGTAGCCTTCGTTGCCTTTGCGTTCGGCGACGTGCTCGCAGACGATGCCGCCGTCTTGGCCGGCGTTCGAGGCGATTGCCATCAGCGGAGAGCGGCTGGCGCGGATGACGATGTTGTAGCCGACCTTGTGGTCTTGGGCTGCGTCTTCAGCGGGCTTCACCTTGGTGCTGGCGCGGAGCAGGGCTACGCCGCCACCGGGGAGGATGCCTTCTTCGACGGCTGCGCGGGTTGCGTGCAGGGCGTCTTCGACGCGGGCTTTCTTTTCCTTCATTTCGCTTTCGGTCGCGGCACCGACGTTGATCTTGGCCACGCCGCCGGCGAGCTTCGCGAGGCGCTCTTCGAGCTTCTCGCGATCGTAGTCGCTGGTGGTGTTGTCGATTTCGCGGCGGATCTGGTCGATGCGGCCTTTGATGTCGGTGCTCTTGCCGCCGCCTTCGATGATCGTCGTGTTGTCTTTGTCGACGATGATCTTCTTCGCGCGGCCGAGCTCATTGAGCGTGAGGCCTTCGAGCTTGATGCCGAGGTCTTCGAAGATGGCCTGGCCACCGGTGAGGATGGCGATGTCTTCGAGCATGGCCTTGCGGCGATCGCCGAAGCCAGGGGCTTTGACGGCACAGATTTGGAACGTGCCGCGGAGCTTGTTGATGACGAGCGTGGCGAGGGCTTCGCCTTCGATGTCTTCGGCAACAATGAGGAGCGGCTTGCCGGCGTTGACGACGGCTTCGAGGACGGGCACCAGGTCTTTGACGTTCGAGATCTTCTTCTCGTGGACGAGGACGTAGGCGTCTTCGAGCTCGCAGGTCATGCTGTTCGGGTCGCTGACGAAGTACGGCGAGAGGTAGCCGCGGTCGAACTGCATGCCTTCGACCCATTCGACTTCGGTGCCGAGGCTCTTGCCTTCGTCGACGGTGATTACGCCGTCTTTGCCGACCTTTTCCATGGCTTCGGCGAGCATTTTGCCGATTTCGTGGTCGCCGTTCGAGGCGACGGTGCCGACTTGGGCCATCTCTTGCGTGCTCTTGATTTTGACGGCCATCTTCTTGAGCTCGGCCGTGATGTCTTCGACGGCTTTCTCGATGCCTTCCTTCATGTGGACGGGGTTAACGCCCGCGGCCACGGCCTTGAGGCCTTCGTTGAAGATGGCTTCGGCGAGGACGGTGGCGGTGGTGGTGCCGTCGCCGGCGACGTCGGAAGTTTTGCTGGCGACTTCCTTCACCATTTGAGCGCCCATGTTTTCGTAGACGTCTTCGAGCTCAACTTCCTTGGCGACGGTGACGCCGTCTTTGGTGACGGTCGGGGAGCCGAAGGATTTTTGGAGGATGACGTTGCGGCCCTTGGGGCCGAGGGTGACTTTTACGGCGCGGGCGAGTTTCTGGACGCCGCGTCGCATTGCGTCGCGGGCTTCTTGATCGAAGGCGATCATTTTGGCCATGGATTGGAACTCCTAAGTGTTCGAACTTTGATTTGGAATGTTGTGCGGATTGGTTGGTTTGATAGTGGATCGTTGTTAGTTGATAGTTGTGGGAAGCAATTGAATGCCTTGGGCAACTATCTACTATCCACTAACAACTATCTATTCAATGATGGCGAGGATGTCGCTCTCGCTCATGAGGAGGTATTCTTCGTCGCCGATTTCGATGGCTTCGGGGGCGTAGCTGGTGAAGAGGACGCGGTCGCCCTTCTTGACTTGCATTTCGCCGCGGGTGCCGTCATCGAGGACTTTGCCGGTGCCGACGGCGATGATCGTGCCGCGGGAGGGCTTGTCTTTGGCGGCATCGGGAATGTAAATGCCGCCGGCGGTCTTCTCTTGCGATTCTTCGCGCTCGACGACGACTTTGTCGCCGAGTGGTTGCAGCGTGACTTTGGCTTGCGATTTGGGCTTGGATTTGGTGGCGGTAGCGGCCATGTAGTTTCCTCCTGGAATAGCTGGTTTGTGATGCGACCGGGAAGGTCGTCAGTTTTCAGTGTTCGATTCTTAGCGGAAGCGGGAGGCGTGGGCTGCCCGGCCTAAAAACCGATGACTGACAACTGACGACTTATTGGATACGAGCCCCTTATTAGGGCGCAGAATCAGCCAGTTGGCAACGGGTTGGGAAGCAAGCGGCGCGCCAAAGTGGCGTGGCGACTTAAGTTACGATCAGACGAAGACTTAGTGCTAATGGTTTTATTTGAACGCTAAGGGCAATTCTGCCATAGTGGCGGACGATTCGACGTTAGTCGTCGAAAGATCGGAAATCATCTGTCAGATTGGCAGAGGGTTTTGTGGTTTCGTAGTTGTGGTCTTTGTTGAGAGCGATGAAAATGTCCGGGCGTTTATAGGTCAGGCTTCGCCACCACTGAGTGTGCCTAATGCTTAGTTTTCACCACCTCTTGCAACCATCGATGAACGCGCGACTTCTTTTTGCGAGTCTTGCGGCCGCTTTAGTTCTCTCAGCGAGTTGGTTCATATCTTCAACCAATGCTGCTTCGAGCTATCGCGTCGTGGCTTTGAGCGGCCAGCGTGCGCCCGGAACGCCTGACGGAGTTACGTTTCCTGCAGACCAACTTCTCGGCTATGTATCCCTTAACAACTCAGGCGACGCGGAATTCGTAGCTTTCGTTGCCGGGCCAGGAGTAGACACCTCAAACAATACCGGAATTTGGTTAGAAAACGGCGGTGTCCTTACGCTCGCTATGCGGGCAGGGACTCAAGCACCAGGGTCGAGCTATCCATTCAGCAGTGGGGTGTCCGCGGATGTGAAGTTTAACAACGAAGGGCAGATAGCATTCTTTTCTTATCTGGGTGCTCATGGTCCGAGCGCGAATCGAGGCATTTGGTCAGGCGGAGTTGGTAGTATCCGTTTGCAGGCACAGGACGGCGATCAAGCTCCCAGCTTTCCCGCTGGTGATACGTTCGTTATTTACAACAGCGTATTGGGCAACGTGAGTGTACCCATGCTCAATAACGCTGGACACGTTGCATTTACTGCTCAACTCACTGGTGGCGGCATCAACGACTCAAACAACGAAGGCATTTGGACCGATGTATCGGGACACCTCGCGCCCGCAAATCTCGAATCGGTGCAAGTTCCAGGCATGCCGAGTGGAGTTTTTTTTGATGGCGGGTTTCGCACTATCACCTTTAACGACGCTGACCAGATAGGCTTCTATGGTCAGATCGCGGGAACTGGCATTACTGACGCGAACAAAATCGGGATTTGGCTCAGAGACGGATCTGGCGGGGTCGCCGCGATCGCGCGTACGGGCGATCAAGCACCTGGAACGCCTAGCGGAACAACTTTTACTAGTCTCAATAATAACCTCGGTAATACTCCAGACTTGAACAACTCTGGAGCGATGACGTTTTCCGCCAGGCTCAGCGGCACCGGCGTGACGAGCGCGAATGCTGGGGGGATCTGGGAGGGAGCGCCAGGCGCGTTCACTTGGTAGCGAGAAGCGGCGACGCCGCACCGGGGGCCAACAACACATTTGCGGGCATAAGCGGACCGGTAATCAACTCGCAAGAACACGTCGTATTCTTTGGGAGTTTATCACCACCCCCTGGCTGCACGGGCCGGTGTGGCGGAGGCCAAGGCATTTGGACCGACGCATCTGGAAGTGTACAACCACTCGCGCTTTCCGGGGATCACGCACCGGGTACGCCGGATGGCGTTGTTTTTGGCGGATTTGATGGAAACGGAAGTCCAGCCTTTAACGCTGCAGACCAGGTCGCATTCACGGCAAATGTGGGCGGTACTGGAGTTGGACTCACAAACTATAGAGGTTTGTGGGCGACTGATTTGTCTGGTGTTATTCATCTGATTGCTCGCGCTGGCGACTCATTCGAAGTTGCTCCCGGAGACGTGCGTACCATAAGCACCTTATCAATGGTCAACGGCAGCGGTAATGGCGATGGGCGCGCGAGCGGCTTCAACGATCGAGGGCAGCTTGCTTTCGAACTCGGCTTCTCAGATGGCTCACATGGGGCATTCGTTTCGAATTTGGTTGCGAGCGTCCCTGAACCATGTTCAAACTTGCTGATTGCGATTGGCTTCGTCGGGCTGGCGGTTGTACGAATTCGACGCGGCCGAACAGCTTAGGTGGCGCTCGCAGATACGAGTCGAATTGCCGCTGATTGCCGAGGCCGTTAATTGAACCTTCTCGGCAATCATGCGGCGATCTATAATTCCCGGCACATGGAAACGGCCACGCGGCGACTTCAGCCTCGCGAAAGCGAGGGGCTGCGGACCGGCAGGCTGCCGATTGGTCGCTTGGCCACAGTACGCTGCAAGAGTGTGTCTTAGCCGAATAGTCGTTCAAGAAGCTCATCGCGCGCGATGACGAAATGAGTCGCCACGTCGCGGAAGATTGCGGCAAGTGTGCCGACGCGTAGCTGGTCGTGCCGCGGCACGGTGACGTCATGCTTTCCGTTTTGATCGGTGGTCAGTCGAACGTGTGAACCGCGCTGGCGTGTTGGGCGATATCCCAGCTTCGCGAGCGCCGCGATCAAATCATCACCGGAAAGATTGCGCGGCAGCCTCATGCCGTGATGATTTCTTCTCGCACAATGTGCAGCCGGATCACTTTCGGTGCCCGGTCGTTTTCAAAGTGACATTCGACGGCCTCGCGAACATTGCTGCGTAGCTCGTCCAGCGTATCCGCTTCGGTAAAAATCGATTCATTCACCGCGCGCGCTGTGTAGCCCCCTTCAGCTGCTTCTTCGACCAGGAAAATGATTTCTTTCACGCGGCAATTACTCCAAAAAAAGGTCCTTAACTTAGTTTACTGCGCGGGCGAGCGAGCGTCATCTTGAGAATTCTTGGATTCGGCTCTGCTGGCCGCTTGTGGACCGAACATTAGTATTAACTGGCAAAAGCCTGGTCTACGCGATCGTCAATCGGTGTCCTATAATTCCCGGCACATGGAAACGGCCACCGCGGCGACTGCTGCTGCGGGCCGGCGGGGTGCAGAGGAATTGCAGCTCGCCGGACGACGGCTGCGGGAGTTGGCCGCACAACTGGATTTGCATCGCGGCTTTGCCGAGGTGGTTGCCAGCCTGGAAGCGGGGCATGGCGGGACGCTCGGCGGAGTCTGGGGGTCTTCGCGCGCGCTCGTGGCGGCGGCGCTGGCTGGGAAGTGTCCTGGTCCTCTGGTGGTTGTTGCACCCCATCCTGGTGAGATTGATGCGATTGCGCGCGATCTGGCGCTGTTTAGTGATGCGCGTGTGGAGGTGTTTCCGGCTTGGGAATCGGCACCGGGGGAGCGCGTGCTGCATGATGAGATTTTTGGGACTCGGTTGAGGGTTCTGAAGACACTGGCGGAGCCAGTGGCACCCGAAGAGGGGCGCAAGCTGGCGCGGGCCGCTTCTGTCATCGTTACGAGTATTCAATCACTTCTGCAGCCGGTGCCTTCTCGCGATGTGATGGCGGCGGGGACGCGCGAGATTCGTGTGGGGGCGCGCGTGGATGAGCAGGAGCTGACTCGGTGGCTGACGGAGCGCGGGGCGCATGCTACGACGGCGGTGGAATTGCCGGGTGAGTTTTCTTTGCGTGGCGGGATTCTGGATATCTTTGCGCCGGATGCTGAGGATCCGGTGCGGATTGAATTGTTTGGCGATGAAGTGGAGTCGATTCGGCGGTTTGATGTGGCGACGCAGCGGAGTTTGGCGACACTCGAGGCGACTACGGTAACGATGCTCGAGCCGACGGCTTCGGATCGGGCGCACTTTACGAGTTATTTGGGGATTGGCACTTGGTTCATGTTGGTTGAGCCGAATGAGCTGGCGGAGGAGGGGAAGTTTTATTTGGAGCGGATGGATCGGCCGCAGGCGTTTCATGCGGTGCGGACGACGCTCGAGGAGATTTATAAGTTTCCGTCGGTGACGGCGAGTGGCGTGCCGAGTGGGTCGATGGAGACGACGGCTCATTTGGAATTTGAGTCGGTTGAGCGGTTTAGCGGTGAAATCACCAAAGTCAAAGATGAGCTCGACAAAGTCAGTGATGGCCACGAAGTGTTTGTCGTGGCCGAGACGGATGCCGAGGTCGAGCGGCTTGGGCAGTTGTTCGCGGATTCGCGGCTGTTGGCTGAGCAGCGGTTGAAGTTCGCGATCGGGCATTTGGAGGCTGGGTTTCGGATTGTTCCGCAGCATGTGACGTTGGTGAGTGCGGGCGAGTTGTTTCAGCGGCAGGATTTGGCCCGAACGACACGTCGGCGGCAGGCGCGAGCGATTGATTCGTTCTTGGAGCTGCGCGAAGGCGATCTTGTCGTGCATGTGGCGCATGGTATTGGTCGCTATCGCGGGCTGCGGTTGTTGGAACAGGATGGGCGGTCCGAAGAGCACCTGGAGCTTGAATACAACGGTGGCACAAAGATCTACGTGCCGAGTGCGAAGATCGAGCTCGTGCAAAAGTACGTCGGCGCGAAAAGCACGCACGTCGTGCTGGCCAACATCGGCGGCAAAGCCTGGGTGCGGCAGAAGGAGGCGGCACAGAAAGCGGTTACCGATCTCGCCGGCGAAATGATCGAGCTGCAAGCGGCACGCGACGCGCGGCCGGGGATTGCGTTTCCGGACGATACGGAGTGGCAACGGGAGTTCGATGCGGCGTTTCCTTATAACGAGACGCCGGACCAGTTGACGGCGATTGCTGAGATCAAGCGCGATATGCAGCTATCGCGGCCGATGGATCGGTTGCTATGCGGTGATGTGGGTTTCGGTAAAACCGAGATGGCGATTCGGGCGGCGTTTAAAGCGATCGATGCCGGTTATCAAGTTGCGGTGCTCGTGCCGACCACGGTGCTTGCAGAGCAGCATCGACGAACATTTACGGCGCGGATGGCGGAGTTTCCATTTCAGATCGATGCGATTTCGCGGTTCTGCACGGCGAAGGAGCAGCGGGAGATTTGTGAGCGGGCGGCGAAGGGTTCGCTCGACATTCTGATTGGGACGCATCGGATGGCGTCGCCCGATATTCAGTTTCAGAATTTGGGTCTGCTCATTATCGATGAGGAGCAGCGGTTTGGCGTTGAGGTGAAGGAGAAGCTGAAAGCGCTGCGGGCAACTGTGGATGTGCTGACGATGACGGCGACGCCGATTCCGCGGACGCTACACATGTCGCTGTTGGGTGTACGAGCGATATCGAATTTGGAAACGCCGCCGGCGGATCGATTGGCCGTCGAAACGCGGGTGACGCGGTTTAGTGACGAACTATTGCGGCACGCAATCACGCGCGAGCTTAACCGCGATGGGCAGATTTACTTTGTGCACAATCGGATTCACGACATCCACGCGGTTGCAGCGAGGTTGAATAGCATCGTGCCCGAGGCGCGGATAGACATTGGCCATGGGCAGATGGCGGAAGGCGAATTGGAAGATGTGATGCTGCGGTTTGTCCGGCACGAGACCGATATATTGCTTTCGACGACGATTGTCGAGAGTGGGCTGGATATTCCGAACGCGAACACGATGTTTATCGATGATGCGGATCGGTATGGGTTGGCGGATTTGCATCAGCTGCGCGGACGTGTGGGGCGGTACAAGCATCGTGCGTATTGTTATTTGCTGATAGATGAGAAGCGGCACTTGTCGCCGGAGGCGGCGCGGCGGTTACGAGCGATTGAGGAATTTAGTCAGATGGGGGCGGGGTTTGCGCTCGCGATGCGGGACCTCGAGTTGCGCGGAGCCGGCAACATTTTGGGGACGCAGCAGAGCGGGCATATCGCGACGGTGGGGTACGAGATGTATTGCGCGCTGCTGGAGCGGGCGGTGCGGCAGCTCAAGAAGTTGCCGGCGCGGGAATCGGTCGAAGTGACGATTGACCTGCCGGGAGAGGCATATTTGCCGCGCAACTATGTGCCGGATATGCGGTCGAAAATTGATCTCTATCGGCGGCTGGCGCAGCTCACGAAAGAATCGGCAGTCGCGGATTTTGCCAGCGAGTTGGCGGATCGGTTTGGGGCGGTGCCAGCGGTTGTTGAGCACTTGCTGGAGCTAGCACGGTTGCGGATTTGGGCGCATCGGTGGGGGGTGCAGGAGATTCGGATCGAGGATCGATTTGCGGTGCTGCACTATACGTCGCGCGACAAGATTCAGAAGCTGGTGAAACATTCGCAGAATCGGCTGCGAGTGGCGGATGGTAGCAGTGCTTATTTGCCGCTGGCTGCGAGCTTGAGCGACGCGATGGCTGTATTTGGAGAGATCAAATCTCTATTGCGGCCGGAGGAACGGGCCGCGTAGAATCCGCCGGTTTTTCTAGGGTGTGCGCTTTGTTCAAGCGCTTTGGTGCGAGTCCGCCGCGGCGGACTCGCCTACGTAGAAGGCTGCATGCTGCGCTTTGTTCGTAAATTGCTGATTCCAGTGGCGCTGGGCGCTCTCTTTCGCTTTGCGTGCGCTCCTAGCTACGCACAAGAGTTCATGGATGTTGCGTCGCCGGATGCGACGAAACCGGCGGCAATCGACGCGTTGCCGTTGGGCGGTGCATTGCCAGACGCGTCAGCGTCGCAAGTGAATGGCGGCGCGCCGCACCGCTTACCAGAGGTGATTCGGCAAATCTGGAAGGGTGCCAGAAGATTGCGCAGATCGACGATCAGATTATATTGGCTTGCGATGTGTTGTGGCGTGTCAATCAATTGATCGAGCAGCAAAAGCAGAAGGTCAATGAAGAGGTTACGCCGGAGCAAGAAGAGGCGGTTCGCAAGCAGTTGATGAAGAAGCAAGTGGCGGCGCTGGTGGACCGTAAACTGCTGTACAACGAATTCCGCCGGAATGTGCCGGCTGAGAACCTACCGCGGATCGAGCAAAATCTTCGTCAGCCGTTCGAGCAAAAGGAACTGCCGTCTTTGATGAAGCAGTTACATGTCGACAATAAACGCGATTTGGAAAAAGAGCTTGCGCGATTGGGGTCTTCGCTGGCCGATGAGCAGCGGTCATTCAACGAGCGGATTATCGCTGCTGAGTGGATTCACTCGAAAGTGAAGGTGAATGAAGAAGTCAGCCCTGACGAGATGATGGCTTATTACAAGGCGCATCTGAAGGATTATGAGTACCCTTTGCAGGCGCGGTGGGAAGAGTTGGCGGTCCGCAAGGATCGATTCAAGGAACCGCGCGAGGCCTACGCGGCGCTGGCGATGATGGGGAACGAAGTGTATCAGCAGCTCGCACAAAAGCCGACAAAAGGTCCAGCGTTCGCGGAGGTAGCGAAGGCCAAGAGTGACGGCTTTACGGCCAGCCGCGGTGGCGATCATGATTGGACGACCAAAGGCGCGCTGCAGTGCAAGGCGATTGATAACGCACTGTTCACGCTGCCGGTTGGCCAGATGAGCCCAACGATCATCGATGGCGGGCCGATGTTCCACATCGTGCGGGTTCTGGAACGTAAGGAAGCTGGTCGGAAGGGCTACACCGAGGTGCAAGCCGACATTCGGGATCGGCTCAAAGAAGAGCGATTCCAAACGGAAGTCGAGAAGTATCTGACGCAGCTGCGAAGCGAATCGCGAATCTGGACGGTGTTCACTGGCAATACGTCGGCCGATGTTCTGTTGGGCCGCAAGCCGGAAGAGACGCAGAAGCGTTGACGCTGTTTGACGGGCCCTTTCTAAGGGCGCAGTGCGGGTTGGTCCTAGTTGCCTAGCGCTCAAGTCGCGGGTAATTTCTACCCAGTCGTCACGGATTCCTTACGACGAATAACCGTATCTGGCGATCGACAATCTGTCGCCCCGCGAGTCGGAATCGGCCAAATTTTGTTGACATTGGTTTTTTGGGCCGTTACTTTCAGGCCGGTGGGAGTAAGTCGTCGGTATTGAAAAGATCCCTCTTTCAACTGACGACCGATTTCGTTTAGCCTGTTCTGACTCGCGTGTCGGCCCTGGCGGGAATCGACGCGCGAGGGCAAATGGTTTGGTAAGGTCGCGCAGACTTAGGTGTATCGGGCCGCGCGATGTTTAAGTGGTAGATGCCGCCTCGGCATCGACCTATTGATATTCCTCTTTTTGAGGTTGGAGCAAAATCGCATGGCGCGCAAATTCTCATTCTGGCAACACAGCAAACAATCAATGCGCAAGCGGCAACAAAATAATGGGGCTCGTCGCCGACGAAGCTTTGTATCTCGAGGCACTATGCTGGGCCTGGAGTCGCTCGAGGATCGGCGGCTTTTGGCGGCAGGCAGCTTGGATACGACGTTCAACCCGAGCGGTGCGATCCCGGGCGTCGTGTTCAGCACGACGCCGCCGACTCTCGCGCCGTTTGGCGTGAATTCGGACGGTGATGAAGGAGCAGCCACGGCGATCCAGGCGGACGGCAAGATTCTGGTTGCGTCTGAAGTCGTGCCGAGTTCGGGAAGCTTTAACTACGACGTGATGATTTCGCGTTATAACGCGGACGGCACGCTCGATACATCGTTTGGCACGAACGGCGCAACATCGTTCGATTTTACGAGTGGGCAGAGCTCAGTGCGGGAGATGCTGCTCGACAGCACGGGGCGGATCATCGTAGTGGGCCAGGCGGTCACCACCAGCGGTATAGGTGTGTTCGCGGTGGCCCGGTTGACCTCTGGCGGCGCGCTCGACACCACGTTTAACACGACGGGGAAGGTGACGACTGCGTTTGGTACGGCACAAGCCGATGCTTTGGCGGTTGCCATCCAGGCGGATGGCAAAATTGTGGTTGGCGGGGTTTCCGGGGCGACGACGACCGGCAATTTTGCGATGGTTCGTTACAACGTGAACGGCAGTCTGGACGATGGAACAGCGAACGATTCTACGCCGGGCGATTCATTTGGCACGGCTGGCAAAGTTACGACCGACTTTGTAGGTAATCGCGACGTAATTAACTCGCTGGCGATTCAAAGCGATGGAAAAATCGTGGCGGCAGGGGCGGCGAACTCGGGGGCGAATCCTGTCGCTCGCGATTTTGCGTTGGCCCGGTACAACGTGGACGGCTCGCTCGATAACACATTCGGTACGGGTGGCAAAGTTACGACGAATATCATCACGGGCACCGAAGTTCCCGGGCTTACCTTTTCGGACGATTCGGCAGGTACGGTCAAGATTCAAGCCGACGGCAGGATCGTGGTGCTGGGCTTTTCGGCCCTTCGCATTGGGCTGAGCAACGACACGGATTTGGCTGTGGCGCGGTACACCACGACGGGCGCGCTGGACCCAACGTTTATCGCCGACCCTGCGCGGCCTTCTGTGGTGGGCACGCATCGGGTCAATTTCGGATTCGCGGATTTCGGCAAAGACCTGGTTATTCAAGCGGACGGGAATTATTTGATCGCGGGTGATTCGAATTCGGCATCGAGTGGAACGCCGAATTATTCGATCGTGCTGGCGCGATTGAATAGCTTAGACGGAGGTTTGGATTCGACATTTGGGTCTGGGGGTCTCGCGCAAATGAGCTTTGGCGCGGGGTTCAAGAATGATCAAACGCGCGCTTACGACGCGTCGTTGCAGGACGATGGCAAATTGATTCTCGTTGGCACGGATCAGCGGACAGCCACGCCGACGTTAACCGAATACTTCGTGGCGCGCTATCAAACCGGCCTGGTGGTTTCGAATATCAGTGGACCGCCGACGGTCAACGAAGCGGCGACCTATACGCTGAATTTGACATCGCCTGACCCCACCACTTCGCAGTGGACGATCAACTGGGGTGATGGTCCCGCACAAGTTATCGCGGGCAATCCGAGCACGGCCACGCATGTTTATGCGGATGGGCCGAACAACTACACGATTAGCGCGACGATCGTGACCAGTACGGGCACATTTGCGGCGGGCAACACCCAAGCAGTTTCCGTGCTGAATGTTGCGCCGACGCTGGCGATTAGCGGCGCGGCGAATGTGGATGAGGGCGCTACTTTCACGCTGAACCTGTCGGCTTCGGGCGATCCCGGTCCCGATACCATCAGCCAGTGGACGATCAACTGGGGTGATGGTCCTGCACAAACGGTGGCGGGGAACCCGAGCAGTGTCACGCACGTTTACGCAGATGGACCGAATAACTACACGATCAGCGCGACCGCGACGGACGAGGACGGCACTTATGCCGCGGGTAACACGGTGGCAGTCGGAGTGGGGAACGTTTCGCCAACGCTGGCGATTAACGGTGCGGCGAGCGTCAATGAGGGGGCGACCTATACGCTGAGTTTGTCGTCGAGCGATCCTGGTACGGATACGATCAGCCAGTGGACGATCAACTGGGGCGATGGCGCGCCGGAAGTTGTCTCCGGCAACCCGGCGAGTGTGACGCACGTTTACGCGGACGGGGCGAATAATTACACGATCGGTGCTACGGCTGCCGACGAGGATGGGACCTACCTGGCGGGCAATACGGTTGCTGTCGCAGTATTGGATGTGGCTCCAACGCTAGCGATTAGCGGCGCGGCGAATGTGGATGAAGGCTCGATTTATACACTGGATCTAATGTCGGCGGATCCAGGCGCCGACACGATTAGCCAATGGACGATCAACTGGGGCGACTCAATTGAAGCCGTAAGCGGCAACCCCGCTAGTGTAACGCACACGTATGCCGACGGGCCTGCAAATTATACCATTAGCGCCACAGCAACGGATGAAGATGGGACCTATGCCGCTAGCAATACGGTTGCGGTAATGGTTAACAATGTCGCGCCAACGCTGGTGATCAGCGGAGCGGCTGATGTGGATGAAGGCTCTGTTTACACACTGGGTTTGTCGTCAAGCGATGTGGGCGTGGATACGATTTCGCAGTGGACGATCGACTGGGGGGATAGCGTTCAGGTTGTCACAGGCAACCCAGCGAGCGTGTCGCATACGTACGCTGATGGCGACGCGAGCTACACCATCAGTGCGACGGCCACAGATGAAGATGGCGCGTACGCGGCGGGCAACACGGTTGCAGTGACAGTTCACAACGTCGCGCCGACGCTTACGATAGGTGGCGCAGCAAGCGTAGACGAAGGTTCTGCGTACACGCTCAATTTGACGTCGTCGGATCCGGGTGCGGACACCATTACCCAATGGACGATCAACTGGGGGGATACGACCGAGGTCGTCAGCGGCAATCCATCGAGCGTATCGCACACGTATGCGGACGGGACTGCGAATTACACGATCAGCGCGACGGCGACCGATGAGGATGGTACATACTCGGCCGGCAACACCGTTGGAGTGACCGTCAACAACGTGGCGCCGACACTCGCGATTAGCGGCGCTGCGGACGTTAACGAAGGCAGCGGGTATACGCTGGCCCTTTCGTCATCTGACCCCGGTGCAGACACAATCAGCCAGTGGACGATTAATTGGGGCGATAGTACGCAGGTTGTAACTGGCAATCCGGCGAGCGTCAGCCATACGTACGCTGACGGCGATGCCAATTACATCATTAGTGCGACAGCGACTGATGAGGATGGAGCGTATTCGGCGGGCAATACGATTTCTGTCGCCGTCCATAATGTGGCACCGACTCTGGCGATCAGCGGTGCGGCGAGCGTCAACGAAGGTTCGAGCTATACGCTGGGATTGTCGTCATCGGATCCGGGCACCGATACGATATCGCAGTGGACCATCAATTGGGGCGACAGCACACAGATTGTGACTGGAAATCCGACGAGCGCTACGCATGTTTACGCTGATGGAACGGCAAACTACACGGTCAGCGCGACGGCGACGGACGAAGACGGTTCCTACGCGGCTGGCAACACGGTCGCGGTGACGGTCAATAACGTTGCGCCAACGCTGTCGATCAGTGGTGCGGCGAGCGTCAATGAAGGCTCTGTTTACACGCTCGCGCTGTCGTCATCCGATCCGGGTGCGGATACCATCAGCCAATGGACCATTAACTGGGGCGATAGTACTCAGGTGGTGACTGGCAATCCGGCGAGCGTGTCGTACGTGTACGCAGACGGCACGGCGAACTATACGATCAGTGCAACCGCCACGGATGAGGACGGAACCTATGCCGCCGGAAATACGATCGCAGTGACGGTAAACAACGTTGCTCCCACATTGGCAATCAGTGGCGCGGCGAGTGTTAATGAAGGTTCTTCTTACACACTCAATTTGTCATCGTCCGATCCGGGCGCCGATACGATTTCGCAATGGACGATCAATTGGGGTGATAGCACGCAAGTCGTAATGGGAAACCCAGCGAGCGTGACGCATGCGTACGCTGATGGTACGGCAAACTACACGGTTAGCGCGACGGCGATGGACGAAGACGGTTCGTATGCGGCTGGCAACACGGTGGCAGTAACCGTTAACAACGTCGCTCCGACGCTCGCGATCAGCGGTGCGGCGAGCGTCAATGAAGGTTCGGCGTATACGCTAAATCTTTCGTCATCCGACCCGGGCGCCGATACGATCAGCCAGTGGACCATTAACTGGGGCGATGGCACCCAGGTAATTAGCGGCCATCCGGCGAGTGTGACGCACGTATATGCGGACGGCAATTCGACGTCGCACTACACAATCAGTGCGACGGCCACTGATGAAGACGGCACCTACGCGGCTGGCAACACGGTGGCGGTGACCGTCAATAATGTGGCTCCCACGGTCAACCCGGGCGGGCCTTACTCGACATTTGACGACACGCCGATTGTGCTTGCGGCAACGGCGACCGATCCGGCCGGCGCGGCCGATCCACTCACGTTCTTGTGGGATTTGGACGGCGACGGCGTCTACGGCGAAACGGGTACCGGGGCAACACGCGGCAACGAAGTTGGCGCCAGTGTAACGTACAACCCGAGCGGGCAGGGCAACACCACGCAAACCGTCAAAGTGAAGGTCAACGATGGCGATGGTGGAATCACTACTGCGACAACCACTATACAAGTGCTGGGAACGGGTACGCTGCAAATCGGCAGCACGCTGTACATCGTGGGCGGCAATGGCAACGACATTGTCGCAATTACGATGTGCGGCAACCAAATCCTGGTGTTGGCGACGTTCAATTCCAACAATCCGACGTACTTCGACGCCTCGACCATCACCGATATCCAAGTCCGTACGCGGGGCGGCAATGACATTGTCGTCACGACGTCGAACGTTATGAAGACGATGACGATCGACGGCGGGGATGGCAACGATTTGCTCACCGGCGGCGGTGGGCGAAATATCATCTTCGGCGGCAATGGGAACGACATTCTCTACGGCGCGGCAGGCGACGATATCTTGTTCGGCGGCGCCGGGAATGACGACTTGTACGGCGGCAATGGGAACGATGTGCTCGTCGGCGGCGACGGCAACGACATCCTCAACGGCGGGAATGGTCGGGACGTGCTCATCGGCAGCCAGGATAACGATAAACTCGATGGCGGGAATGATGACGACGTGCTAATCGGCGGCTTCACGATTCATGACAGTGATGTGGCGGCACTCGATGCAATCATGTCGATTTGGGGTTCGTCGGCCAGCTTTGATTCGCGCGTCGCCACGCTGACCGGTGTTGGCGGCTTGTTGCAACCGGGTGTGGCAGTGTTCGACGATCATGATCACGACACACTCGTCGGCGATGCGGGCCGCGACTTGTACTTCGGCGATAATAACCCGTGGGATGGCGCGGTGGACTCGATTTCGCTGCAGCATCTGCAGGATCAGCTAATTGCTGTAACTTGAAGTCATACAGTTTGATCATCCGTCGTGGCGATCAAACAGGTCTCGAAAGATTCATCTCGCGGAGCGAGATGGGTACAAAAAAATAAGCCGCCTGATCGAGTTAACTCGATCTGGCGGCTTTTCGCGGTAGCATGGGGAGTTGTTATTAGCTTAAGCGAGGTCGGTAAATTGGCATCGTCTTAAGGTCATCACTACTCTCTCTCGAGTTAGTTGTTCGACGCAACTTGCTCGGTGGAATCAACTTCGAGGCTGGTCCGCGAGGCGATCGAGCCGTCGGCCCGGACGATTTCCAGGTCGGCGTCTGTCGAGCCGACTTGGTCGGCCTTCGGTAGGTTGACCTTCACCGCGTTCGGGGTCCACTGGATGACAGAGAGCTTCATCAGTCCGCCACCGATTCGCAGGCGGGCCGAACCTGGCTTGCTGCCGAACTGTTGGCCATCCACCAGTAGCGTGCTGCCAGCCGGGACGCTCGTACGGGCTACGTCCTCATCGGAACCAGCGGCCGTTGTGAACGAGGCTGGCGTGGCAGGAGCCGAGGCGGTGCTGTTGGCAGGAGCCGAGGTCGATTCAGCAAGCGGCGCGTCCGATTGAGCGAGCGTACCGTCTGCGGCGATCGAAGGAAGGGTCAGCGTTTGGCCGGGGGTCAAGGCAGCGTCTTGCGGCATGGCGTTGAACTGCGCGATCGCACCCGCATTCTTACTGGTGCCGTATTCCTTCAGCGAAACCGTGTAGAACGAGTCGCCGGGGAGGGCGTTGTAAGTGCTGTGGAAGGGTTCGAAGGCTTGGCCAACGTTGGCTGTCTGACCGGTCACAGGAGCTTGATCGCCACCGATGACAGGAGCCTGGCCGTCGCCGGCAACAAGGACTTGGCCACCATCAAATGGGGCACCTTGGTCGCCGTAGACTGGAGCACCTTGATCAACGTACACGGGGTACGATTGTTCGCAGTACGAAGGCTCGCAGTAGGTTTCGCAGCATACCGGAGCATAGCAGTCATAGGTTGGGCAGCAGTAATCTGAGTAGCAACCGTAGCTGGGGTAGCAGTAGCTGCTATAGCAACCGTAGCTCGAGCAGCAGTAATCCGACCAGCAACCCTTATCGTGATGGTCGTGCTTATCATGCTTGTCGCCGCTGTTCTTGCTATGCTTCTTGTTACCGTTATTGCTAGCGATCTTGCTGCTATTGGTCTTGTTTCCGTTCGACTTGTTTCCGTTCGAGCCGATTTTCTTGTTTCCGTTCGTGCTCGATGCCGTGTGGCTGTTTGTGTTCGACTTATTCGAGCTGGACTTGTTGCTGTGCGAGCTCATTTTGTTGCCGCTGGATTTACCGCTGTTCGAGCTGGTCTTAAAGCTACCCATTGATTTGCTGCTACCACTGGAATGGCTCATGCTGCTTGAGTGGCTCATGCCACTTGAATGGCTCATGCCGCTTGAGTGGCTGCTGGAGCCACCACCTTTGCTGCCGCCGCTTTTGGCAAAAGCGGCGTCGCCAACCACGAGGCTGGCCACCGTTGCGAGAATTGCAATCATTTTGAGGCTTGAGGTTTTCATCGTTCTACTCCCAGAAAAAAGCGTTAAAAGAAATATGGTTGGCGGGCGAAAGCCCTGTTGCTCACTCTCTTACGCGCTGGGGTGGAGGTCGTTACGCGCCTGATCCGGATTTCCGCCCGGATTCTTAGAAATCGCAGATTTGGCGATATTGCTCGGGGGATTATGGAACTTCGTGGAGCCCCTCTCTCGCCTCCGAACACAATCGCCTGTCAAATTGGGTAGTTTTGGCCGCTGAATCGACGGCAGGCGCGAATTGGCCAACAAAAATGCCGCCCGGCCAGGGATATTCCGGCCAGGCGGCATTGCGCGGTCCGTTTGAACGGCACCGCTTATTTGGCGAGTGCGACATCGGCCGGCACACTCAATTGGATGGTAGTGCGTGAGGCGATTGCGCCGTCCGGCCCCACTAACTCCAAATCGGCTTTGGCTGGGGCCGCCAGGTCGATTTGCGGTAATCGCAACGTTACGGCATCCATCGTCCAGGTGAGGACCTCAACCCTAAACGGGCCAGCCCTTTTAACGTTGGTAGCGAGTTGCCAAGTTTTTGTTATCCTTCGGCTCTTCCCGACAATCCCTAACCCAGCGAGGGCGACAAGGATGTTGCTGAGCCGAGTGTTTGAGCCGTTTTTGAAAACCCGTCCGGTAGGTGTCATGGCCCGCTGTGCCTTGGAGCGTCTGTTGGATGCCGATCGATTGAATGAACTGTCCGCACAGACGGCGAAGGCACAATACACAAAAGAATTGCTGTTTTCGACGCTGGTCGAACTGATGAGCGAGGTGGTTTTGGGAAAGCAGCCGTCGGTGCATGCGGCCTATCAGTCGCAAGCGGACGAGATTCCCGTGAGCGTCACGGCCGTTTACCGCAAGCTGGATCGAATGGAGCTCGAGGTGTCGGAAGCCTTGGTGCGTAACTCGTTCGAGCGTGCCGAACCGGTGATCCGCAAGCTCCGCGCGACAGAATCTTCGTGGCTTTCGGGATACAAAGTGCGGATTCTGGATGGCCTTCACCTCGGGGCAACCGAGCACCGGATCGAGGACCTCCGCCGCACCTGGGCCGCGCCGCTGCCAGGCAAGGCCCTGGTCGTCTTCGACCAGGCGAAGGGATTGGTGCGCGACGTATTTCTTACCGAGGATGGCCAAGCCCAAGAGCGTCGCCTGATCGGCCAAGTGATCGAGACGGTCCAGCCTGGCGAATTGTGGATCGCCGACCGCAACTTCTGCACACTGCCGCTGATCTTTGACATGCACCGGAAGCAGGCCTCGTTCGTGTTGCGGCAACACGGCCAGCTCAAAGGCCGCCTCGTCGGCCGCCGCCGGCGCGGCGGGAGAACGGAAACGGGAATCGTCTCCGAGCAGGCGATTGCCCTGAGCGAACCGGCGACCGGGAAAGAACTCGTCCTCCGCCGGGTAACGGTGGAGTTGAACCAACCGACGCGGGACGGGGATCTGGAGATCCACATTCTGTCGAACCTTCCGGCCGAAGCCGCCTCGGCCGAGAGGATCGCCGAGTTGTACCGCAACCGGTGGACAATTTATGAACGCGTGTTCTTCGAGATCGAGCGGGCATTCGAATCGGAAATCTCGACCCTCGGCTACCCGGCGGCGGCGCTGTTCGCGCTCTGTCTGGGATTGTTGGCCTACAACGCCGTGGCCTTGGTGGAAGCGGCCATTGGCTGCGAACACGGCCGCGAGATGAGGTCTCGACCTACTACCTGTCGCTGGAGATCCGTGGGGCATAGGACGGGATGCAGATCGCGATCCCACCGAAGCACTGGCGTACGTTCGCAACGCAGTCGGACGACGAGTTCGCCACAACGCTGCGCGACATCGCCCGTCGGATGAAACTCGCTCGCTACAAAAAACACAGTCGCGGTCCTAAGAAGAAACCACCTCAGAAATCCAAATACAACAACGGCGGACACGTCTCCACCGCTCAACTTATTGCTGAACGAACGTCACGTTAAAAGGGCTGGCCCGTAGGGGTGGACAGTAATGTGGGGGCCGGGGTGCGTAAGTTTTATTGTGGAAACTGCGGCGAAAAGTTAAGTTGGCGAAATCACTTCGGGGAGATGTAGATGATGGCTAGCCGTAACGCATATGAACTCGTGGAGCTTAAATCGCCCGGCCACCGGCTGCTGAGCCTCGATGCGCTGCGCGGTTTCGACATGTTTTGGATCATGGGGGGCGACGCGATCGTCAAAGCTGCGGCGGCTCTCAGCGCGTGGCCGTCGCTGGTTTGGTTTGCGGGGCAGCTTGAGCACCCGAAATGGAATGGGTTTGCGCTGTACGACTTGATCTTTCCGCTGTTTCTGTTCATGGCAGGCGTTTCGATGCCGTTTTCGTTCGAGAAGCGGCTTGAGCGGGGTGATACGCGCGGCCAGTTGTATCGGCATGTGATTGTGCGCGGGCTGCTGCTCGTGGTTATTGGGATGATTTACAACGGGCTGCTGAAGTTTGATTGGCCGAATACGCGATACCCAAGCGTGCTGGGGCGGATTGGACTCGCGTACCTGTTTGCGGGGTTGATCGTTCTGAACACGCGAGTGCGCGGGCAGATAATTTGGCTGATTGGCGTGCTGGTTGCCTATTGGGCGGCCCTGCGATTTATCCCCGTGCCGGGGTTCGGCGTGCATGATTGGGCACCGGGGCATACGCTGACGGACTACATTGATCGGTCGCTCATCCCGGGTCATTTATATGTCGGCAATCGTGATCCCGAGGGGTTGCTGGGGACGGTGCCGGCGATCGGCACTGCGCTGTTTGGTGCGCTGACGGGCGAGTGGCTGAAGGATTCGCGACGGACCGGATATGTCAAGACAATCGGAATGGCGGCGGCAGGCGCGATTTGCCTAGCACTTGCGTGGACGTGGAATGTCGATTTTCCGATCAACAAGAATCTGTGGACGAGCTCGTTCGTGCTGAACTGCGCAGGGTTTAGTCTGTTGCTGATGTCGCTGTTTTATTTGGTGATTGATGTATGGCAGTTCAAAGGCTGGGCGTTTCCGCTGATTGTGATTGGGAGAAACTCGATACTTATCTATGTAGCGCCGATATTCGTCGACTTTGGGTATGCCACGCACTTCCTTTTCGATGGCCTGCTGAAGAACACGGGAATGTATCAGGCGCTACTGTTCGCCATTGGCGTGGTGTTTGTGAAATGGCTGCTGTTGTATCTGCTTTATAAGCAGCGGATTTTCCTGCGGGTTTAGGTGGCTGGCGGGTTCAAGGTTTGCTTGGCTTTCCGAACTTACCAAATTCGGTGTCACATTACGCGGGAACGCCCCAAAACCAGGTCGAATGCCAGCAGAAAGGGGCAAAAAGTGTTGACTTTTCTTGAGGCCGGCGTTCTAACAAGTGCGTGATCCTAATGGATCGCAGCCTTCGGTTGGCGGTTCACGTGACCGTTCCCCCAATGCCGAGGGCTCCCGCCAAACTTGGGGTGACGAGCGCATGCAGGCGTCCGCCGCTCTCCGCTGGTTGATCTTTGTTGGCGCTGTTGGCCAGGCGGCTGTTGCACTGGCTGAGGGCGAGTCGCTGCATGCGCAGATCGACAAACTCTTGGTGCCCGTTTCGAGCGTTGAGCCCGCAGCGGCTTCTGATGCCGAATTCTTGCGGCGAATTTCGCTGGATTTGATCGGCATGCCGCCGACTGCGGACGAAGCCCGAGCTTTCATTAAAGACGTGGCTGCGGACAAACGCGTAAAGCTTATCGATCGGCTGTTTGAATCGACTCATTTCGTGCGGCGGTTTGCTGAGGCGCTCGACCTGATGTTGATGGAGCGCCGGCCGAACACCAATGTAACGGCCGATGAATGGCAAGCCTGGTTGGTGAAATCGGTTCGCGAGAACAAACCGTGGAACAAGCTGGCGAAGGAGATCCTGCTGGCTGATGGGGCAGACCCGGCGACGCGGGCACCAGCACGGTTCGCGCTGGATCGGGGCTCGGACCCGAATATGTTGACGCGTGATATCGGTCGGGTTTTCTTTGGCAGGGACATGCAGTGGCGCAGTGCCACGATCATCCGCTCGTGAGTGACTATCTGCAGTCGGACTATCAGGGCTTGTTCGCGTTTCTGCAGCCCACCTACACGATCACCCGCAAGGAAGGCGAGAAACAAACGGTTGTGGAGGCCGAACATGCGGGGAGCAGCGTGGCGTTTCAATCGGTGTTTTTGCACGTGCCGCGGCGGACTGCCGCCCGTGTGCCCGATAGCACGATGATCGACGAACCGTTTTACTTGCCGGGCGAGGAGTACAAAGTAGCGCCCGGCGATAATGTGAAGTCGATTCCGAAATTCAGCTATCGCGAGAAGCTGGCCGAGTTGGCAACGAATGGATCGAACGAGGCGTTCAATCGCAACATTGCCAACCGGTTGTGGGCGATGATGTTTGGACGCGGACTCGTGCAACCGGTGGACTGGCAGAATCCGGAGAATCCGCCATCGAATCCAGAGCTGTTGCAACTCTTGGAGAAGCAAATCGCGGCGATGAATTTTGATATGCGGGCGTTCTTGCGGGAGCTTGCGCTGACGAATGCTTATCAGCGCTCGTTCGTTCCGCCCGCGGATGTGACCACATTGGCGGAGAAGGCGGCAAGCGAGGCGGCACGGCTGCAGGAAGAACGGACGGCGCTCGGCAAAGCGAGTGAAGAGTCGGCGGCTGCATACGCAAAAGCCGCAGAGGCTTGGGAGAAGGCGGAGTCGGCCACGTTGCCGGTTGCGGGCGAGCTCGATTCCGCGAAAACGAAATATGCCGATGCGAAGAAGAAAGCCGACGAAACGGCGAAAGCAGCGGCCGATGTAGCCGCGCAGCTACAAGCCAAAAAAACAGTAATGGCGCCCGTGCAACAAGCTGCAACGGCAGCACAAGAGGCGGTGAAGGCGTTACCGACCGACAAGGAATTGGCAGATGCAGCACAGAAGTTCGTCGCGCGGGCGCAGCAATTGGTAACAGAGGCGGCAGCACTCACGAAAGCCGTTGACGAAAAAACGGCGGCCGTTGCACCAGCTGCTGATGCGTGGAATAAGACGAAACCGCCCGTCGAAGAGGCAGTTGCAAAGGTCGCGCCGCTCACTAACACGCTGAAAGACACTGAGAAGGCGATGGTCGCGGCCCGCGAAAAGGCTGAGCACGACAAGGAACGTCTGGCAGCGCTCGAACGGCGCTTGGCAACGGCAAAAAAGATTGTGCAGATTCCAGAGCTGCAGAAGGCGATTGCCGCGGCGAAGGAATCAATTCCCGCACGTGAAGCCGCCCTCGCAGCTGCCCAAAAAACCTTGACGGAATTCGCGCCGCTAGCGGCGGCCAAAGAGACGGCGGCGAAGTCACAGGGGACGGCCGCGGCTGCAGCGGCGAAAGTCGAGCAAGTCGCCCGGGGTGAACTCGCGAAACGCGTGGCTGTTGTCGACGCGATTGGCGCGGCGTCGAAGGTTTTAGAAACCGCGCGGAAGCAGGCGGGCGAAACCGTGTTATTGACCGATCCGCTAGGCAAACTGCAAGAAAGCTTGCCGCCGGCTCAATCGGAAGCGAACGACTGGCAGAAAAAAGTGGACGCTGCGGCTGCGGCGCATAAATCGGCGGATCAAGCATTCGTGACCGCACAGGAAGCGCTCGCGGGCGCGCTGGCAGAACGTGCGAAGCGCGAAAAGGAAATTGCTGCGGCGAACGAGGCGGTGGCGGCCGCCAAAACAGATGTATCGACTAAGCAAGCGGCGCTCACAACGACGATTTCGGACTTGAATGATCGCTGGACGAACGATTTTACAGTGGCGTCGCTCAAGCCGCTTTCGCCGGAGCAGATGTGCTGGAGCGTGTTTCGAGTAACTGGCGTTTATGACCGTTACTGGCAGACAGAAGTTACGGAACTGGATAAATCGAAACCTCTGACTGATGAGCAGAAGAAAGATCCGGCGCAAGTTGCAGCGCGCGAAGCTGAGCTCGAGCAGCGAACGTTTGACAAGCTCAAAGGGAACATTGGAACCTTTGTTTCGTTTTACGGTGCCGCTGCGGGTCAGCCGCAGGGCGACTTCTTTGCGACGGCCGATCAGGCATTGTTTGTGGCGAACGCGGCGGCGATCAATAGTTGGATCGCGCCGGCTGGCGGCAACGTCACGGAAAATGTAAGCAAACAAACAGAGCCGGCTGCGGCGGCCGAGCAGCTTTATTTAGCGGTGTTTGACGCGGATGCCGACGGAGAAAGAAACGGCGGACGTAGCCAACTACTTGAAGGATCGTAAGGATCGACCGGTGGCTGCGCAGGAGCTGGTGTGGGCGCTGGTGAACTCGGCCGAGTTTCGCTTCAATCACTAACGAAGTGGAGGGTACAACATGGATGCAAAATACGCGTGCAAGTCTGGCGAGCATTTGGTTGCAAGGCGGCAATTTCTGGGAGCGATGGCTGCAGCAGGCGCAGGCGCTTGCGTGGGCGGCCTGGGCGTTTTTACGACGCCGGTGATTGCCGACCAACTGCGATCGGATCAGAAGCGGATTGTCGTCTTTAATATGGCGGGCGGATTAAGCCAACTTGAAAGTTGGGATCCGAAACCGGGCGACGGCGACTGGCGGACCATTCCGTTCGATTGCGACGTCCGTGCCGGGAATTCGCATTTCCGAGCTGCTGCCGGAAACCGCCAAGCAAATGCACCACTTGTGCCTGGTGCGCGGCGTGAACACGAGTGAGGATGATCACGGCAAAGGCGCCTACCTAATGTTGCATGGCCGACGGCAAACGCCGGCGGGCGAATATCCGGAAATTGGAGCGGTGGCGGCCAAGGCACTAGCACCGGCGGAAAGTCCGCTGCCTGGCTACGTGCTGATTACGCCGGGCGGTGGGGGTGGACGCGGGAACGATTCAGCATATTTGGGACCGAAGTATTCGAGCGTGCAATTGGGAAATGGCAAGCCGCCGCAGAATACGGTGCGGCCCGAGAACGTTTCGGAGACGTCGGAAACTTCGCGGCAAGCATTTCGAAAACGTGTCAACGATGAGTTCCTGAGTCGTCGGCGAACAGCGATCACTGAAGCATTCACGTATTCGTTTGAGCAAGCTGAACAATTGATGCGGCAGCGCGATGTGTTTGACGTGTCGAAAGAGCCTGAAAAAGACGCCGATCGCTACGGCAAACACGATTTTGGCAGGCACTGTTTGCTCGCCCGCAGGCTGTTGGAAAAGGGCATCACTTGCGTGCAACTGTCGCATTCGAATTACGACACGCACAACGAGAATTTCAATTTCCACATCGAGCAGTTGGGCGAGTTCGACCGGCCGTTTGCCAATTTTGTGGCGGACATTGCCGATCGCGGGATGCTCGAGAGCACGTTGATCGTCGTGCTTTCGGAGTTCGGGCGAACGCCGGGCGTTAATCAGCATTTGGGCCGCGATCATTGGTCGAAAGCGTGGTCGATTTGCATGGCGGGCGGGCGGGTGCCGCGCGGGCATGCGTTTGGCAAAACGAACGCAGATGGGACGGCCGTTGAAGATGGGCAAGTCGATCACGGCGCTCTCTTTCACACCTATCTCGAAGCCGTGGGCGTCGACTCGACGGGTTCGTTCGTGATCGATGGCCGCAAGATGCCGATTGCCGATCCGGCAGCGGCGGCCGTTTCTGAATTGTTGACTTAACGAGTGCGCGGATGAGTGCCCCACCGGGATTTGACGTTAAACAGGCGAACGTGGTTGCGCAGTGGCCGTATGATCGGCCGCTCAATGCGTGCCGATTCGATCCGACCGGCAAGCTAGTTTTTTGCGGCGCGGAAGACGCGAACCTCGTGCGCTTTGACATGGCGGACGGAAAGCACGTCAACTTTTCTGGCGGTCACGATACGTGGGTTCTAGCCATCGGCTTCTCGAAGAACGGCGCTCAGGTATTGAGCGGCGGATGCGATGGAAAACTCGTGTGGTGGGAAACGGCCGCCAAGGAGCCGAAACCGATTCGTTCGATCGATGCCCATCAGGGTTGGATGCGGGCACTCGCCGTGAACGCGGCGGGCACGATTGTGGCCACGGGCGGCAACGACAACATGGTTCGGCTGTGGAACCTGGCCGATGGCAAATTGATTCGTGAGTTGGCCGGCCATGAGCGGCACGTTTATAGCGTGTATTTTCATCCCAGCGGCGAGTTCCTGCTGAGCGGCGATCTCATGGGGGTGCTCAAGCAATGGGAGGTCACGAGCGGAAAGCTTTTGCAAACGTTCGATGCGAAAGAGCTCCACACCTACGAAAAGGGCCAGCGCGTCGACTACGGTGGCGTGCGTGCACTAGCCTTGAGCGCGAACAATAAAACGCTGGCTGCTGGGGGGTTGTACAAAGCGACGAATCCCTTGGGTGCGGTGAATGAACCGCTGGTGTTGCTGTTCGATTGGGACACTCAAAAAGTGAGCAAGCAATTAACGGCCGACAGCATACCGGGCGGCTCGATCTCCCGTTTGTGCTGGCTTGGTGATGGTTCGTTGATCGGAACTTGTGGCGGCACTACCGGGGGGTTTTTGCTGTTCTGGAAGGTGGATGCGGAGAAGGCGTACCATCGGTTGCAATTGCCGGCGAATGTGCGCGATATGGATCTGCACCCGGACGGCTTGCAGGTCGCGACAGCGCACGCGGATAAGCAACTTCGCATTACGCGATTGGCGGCAAAGCCGGCGTGATGCGATCTCAGAGCCTGTAGCAAAACTGGGGGCTAGCACACGGCGGCTGATCGCGGGTGGAAACGTGCGCGGCTACAATGCGCATTCACCCAGTTGGAGCATCGTTGATGTCAAAGTATGCGTTGTTGTTTGTTTGCTTGATTTCGCTCTGGCCCGCGGCGAGTTTTGCCGAAGTCGACCAACGACCGCTGGATTTGAAAGTTGTCTCGGCGTTTCCGCAACTGAAGTGGCCCGATTGGCTGCTGGATGTTGACAGCGGCAAACCGCGTGATCCCCGACCGCTGCTGTTGATGGGCGCGGGAGACGGGACAAACCGCGTTTTTGTGGGTACCGAATATGGTACCGTGCATTTTTGGCCGAACAAGCCAGACGCGGACAAGATGGAAACGTTTCTCGATATTCGGGATCGCGTACAGTATGACGATCGGCAAAACGAGGAAGGCTTTTTGGGCCTCGCGTTCCATCCGAAGTTCAAGGAGAACGGCGAGTTTTTTGTCTACTACTCAGTGAAGCCGACGGACGAGCATCCGCACCAGACGGTCGTTTCGCGATTTCACGTGTCGCACGACGATCCCAATCGGGCGGATCCTAAGAGTGAACAAATTCTATTGCGAATCGACGCCAAGTATTGGAATCACAAAGGCGGGACGATTGTTTTTGGGCCGGACGGCTACCTATATATAGGGCTCGGCGACGGCGGATCAATGAACGATCCGCACGGCAACGGGCAAAACTTAAACACGCTGCTTGGCAAGATTCTACGGATCGATGTCGATCACAAGGATCCGGGACTTGAGTACGCGATTCCTAAAGATAATCCATTTGCCAATCGGAAAGACGCGCGGGGCGAGATTTGGGCTTATGGAATTCGGAACGTCTGGCGTATCGCGTTCGATCGAGCCACTAAGGAATTGTGGGCGGGAGATGTCGGGCAGGATACATGGGAGGAAATCGACATCATCACGTGCGGCGGGAATTACGGCTGGAATTTACGCGAGGGGCTGCACTCGTTTGGCCCCAAGGGGAGCCCGCCGCGAGCCGATATCATCGAACCGATTTGGGAATACAACCACAGCGTGGGGAAATCGATCATCGGCGGCAGCGTGTATCGCGGAAAGAAGCTACCGATGTTGGATGGAGCTTATGTGTATGCCGACTACGTGACTGGGCAGATTTGGGCGCTGTGGTATGACCGCGAGAAGAAGGAGGTGACGGCGAATCGAACGATTCGAAAGAAAGGATTGCCGATTTTGTCGTTCGGCGCGGATGACGAAGGGGAGATTTACTTTCTCACCCAGGCGGGCGGTATTTACGCGTTTGCCGCGCCCTAGGCAGACTCTGCTGCCGCTGTTTTAGCAGATTTCACTTGCGCATTGAGGATCGGCAGAAATGCCGGCGCCTGTTCGACCAAGCGCGCTTCAAGCCGATGCGTGCAATCGCAATCGCCGCACGCCCACGACTCGGTTCCGTTTTCGTCGCGGCAGTTTTGGCGGGCGTGGGCGTCCTGGACCTTTACTAGGTCGAAGTATTCTTCCCAGTACGGGCGTTCTTCTTCCAGCGGCGTATTGCAGTAGCAGACTTCGATCCAGCGGGCGGTGCCGTCGTCGAAGAGCCGCGCGTCTCCCATATTGCGCAAATATTCGTCGCCGGCGACCGACCCCTGGCCGAGCGTCCCGCGCTCGATCGCGTCAAGGAGCGACTTTTCCTGGCCGGGTTTTATGCGTCCGCGGACTAGATATCGCATAGTTTCATTCTCGCCGGTGACTGCGCGGCGGCAAGACTGAATACAGTCGCCAGCGCTGTGCGCCGCAGCGGATTGGTATAATCGGTGTGGCAAACTCACCAGGAGGATTTCGATGGCGGCCCTCGACGTGTTAGACGCTCCATACTCGCTTAAAGCGGAAAGTATCCAACGGTTTCAAAATGACGGATTCATCCGTTTGCCGAACGCGATGCCGCCTGAGGAACTGAAGGCGATCGAGCCGGAAATCTCCCGGATGGTCGAGGCCGGAAATCGTCTTAAGAGCATCCCACTGGAACAGCGCACACTTTACGACCAAGCCTTCGTTCAGGTCACGAACTTGTGGACGCGGAGCGAGTCGGTACGCGCATTTGCTTTCGGAAAGCGGCTGGCGCGTATTGCAGCGGAGCTGATGGGCACGCGTGGAGTGCGCATGTGGCACGATCAAGCGTTGTATAAGGAGCCTTCGGGTAGTTTTACACCATGGCACGTCGACCAACAGTATTGGCCGATGTCGAATGCGAATTCCGTGACTGCCTGGATTCCCTTGCAAGCTGTGCCATTTGAGATGGGTCCGTTGTGTTTTGGACGGGGAAGCCAGCGGAAGCGCATCGGTCGCGATTTGGAAATTAGCGCAGAAAGCGAACGGCAGATTGGGACTGCGGTGCGCGAGGCAAAGATCGATGAAGTGCAGGAGCCCTACGCCCTCGGCGATGTCAGCTTCCATCTGGGTTGGACGCTCCACCGAGCAGGACCCAATACGACCAGCGAGGCGCGACGGGTGTTCACGATCATTTATATGGACGTCGACATGCAATTGGCGGCGCCAAAAAACGCAAATCAGCAGGTCGATTGGGACGCGTGGACACCGAGCACGCAAATCGGTGAGGTTATGGACGATCCGCTCAATCCGATTCTATACGAACGGAGCGCGTAGAGTTCGGGCGCGAACCGTGCGCCGGTCGAACGCTTCGCGATTAGCGAAGTTGCGTACCAGCGCGTCGATCGCGTAAATGCGATGCGAGGTCGGCGATACGAGGATCGCGATCGCGGATTGAAATCTGCCAGGCTTTTTCGATGAGCGCGCGGTCATCCGAGGTGGCCATCACCGTAACGGCAAGCAAACGAACCTCGGCATCGTCGTCTTCGGCGAGCAGAAAGAGCCAGGGCCGCACATCGCCGTTACCCTGCTTCATCACCGTATCGACGATTTTAAGGCGAACATCGAGTTCGTCGGACAAATATTGTTCGATGATCGGCGGCGCCAGATGCTTGAACCCTCGGCTGGCCAGCTGATTTTCGATGTCGCGGTGATCGTCGCCGGTGGTTGTCCGCCACCGCTCAAAGAGTTCGCGGGTGCTGTAGGTACCCAGGGCGTTCGATGATGCGTGCTGCTCGGACTCCAATTGCAAAGCATGATTTGCCGGTGGCTCAGGTGAATCATCTGTCGACGGCGGAATGCGGTAGCTGGGCTGAAGCCAATCGGGGCGGCCTTCGGCATTATCGAGCGACGACAATTGGGAATCGCTGTTGCTCTTGGCCTCGTGCGTCAGCACGCCGCGACCAACAGTCCCAACGTCGTGGCGCAGCGCGTTACCCTGCGGTTTCACACGGCCGTCTTCGTCGACCGGGACGGGAGATTGAACAGCGGACGGGTCGCGCGGAATGCCACGAAACTCACTCGGCACCGATGGAAATGCGGCAAAGGTTTGTTCGAGTCGCGTTCGGACCGTGTCAGGGCCGAGATCGTTCTCGGCCGCGGCGGTTTCAGTACGCTTCGCGGTTGGGCTTGGTGGCGCGGCAACACTGGCTGGAACGGGTGGAGAGAAATTCGCGTTCGAAATCACGGACATGATTTCGTCGCAGTGCATTGCGAGGAGCGGCGTTTGTTTTGGCGGGCATTTGGCGGCTACCCGGGCTAGTTCACGCGTCACACTTTCGAGCCACGGGTAACAAGTCATCGGCATTGTGCGGCGTTCGTTTGCGAGTGCGGCCGCAAGCTCGGTTGCTTGCTCGGCCACGTACGAAATGCGCTCGTCGTGGTCGACGTGGCGCTGCCATTCGTCGAGTAGGCGGGTGATCGCAACTTGCGCCGACTCGGCGGTGTCATGGTCGTCGCAAGCCGCGGCTTCGACGAGGATTTGCAGCGGTGGATTCGAGAGCGCAGCCAGCTGGCGGACAGCGGAACGCGCATCGGCGTGATTTTGGCGTGAAAGCTGTTCGGACAGAGTCGCGATGAGATCGGCCCGTTGCCGAGCTGCTAGCCCGATGACGGCGAGGAAGGCGATCATTACGACGATTGGCAACGTATATAGGCGAGCACGACGCTTCGACATTGCAGGCACGAAGATTACAGGGCGGCAACGAGCAGATGGATTTCGGCGCGGCATTGTCGGAATGAGCATGCTTGGGAGCAATGTCAGATTGTGCTTCCAACGCCAGCAGGCGTGAATTTTTCGGCGCGACGACCAGGATGGCGCGACGCGGTTTACCAAAACTAGTTGGACCAGGCTTCTGCCAGCACCGGCGCAGGACTTGGTCGCGGTTTTTACTATCGCGGCATCCCACGCCCGGCCGAAATATTTATGGGACCGACAAAGTTTACCGGCGCGTAGCAGTTGTGCCGCTCACCCGCGTCGGATTTGGGGGGACATCCATGGCGGCGCTTCAACGAGCTATCAGCGATTCTGCGCGGCTGCGTCTGGGCACCAATTTCAGGTGCGCATGCGCTGCGGCGATCGCGTTTTTCCTGGCCAGTGCGATTGTTTCGAGTGAGGCGCTGGCAGAGGAGGGTGCGGCTGGGTCCGATGCGACCTCGAGCCGTGCTGCCCACGATGAAGCAGTGCACGCATTGCCGTGGAAGCTGATGTCGCCGAATAACCGGCAGGTGGCCCAGTCGATCATTAACAATGCCAGCATCTATCGGCGGCTGCCGACGCGGGTCATTGATTGCGACCCCGATCTGTTCACGTTTCTTCTGCAGCACCCGGAAGTCGTGATTGATGTGTGGCGCGTGATGGGAATTAGCCAGGTCGCACTCAACAAGGCACCCGACGGTGTGTTCCACGGCACGGATGGCGCGGGCACGAACGGAACAGTTCGCTATCTGTTCAGCAACTGGGGTCCGAACGCTCAGAACCTCGCGGTCGTGTATGCCGATGGGGCGTACTCGGGCTCGCCGTTTGTGACGCCACTTAAGGCGCAGTCTATCATGCTGGTGCGTTCGTCCGATGTTCAAGAAACGAATGGGCGGCACTATGTAACCGTACACATCGATTCGTTCGTCCATATCGAGCAAATGGGGATCGAACTCATTGCGAAGACCGTGCAGCCGTGGATCAACAAAACGGCCGACCAGAATGTGATCGAAACGATGACATTCGTGAGCAACTTTTCGCGGACCGCGGAAAAGAACCCGGAAGGGATGCAGCGGCTTGCGTGCCGGCTCAACTCGGTGGATGAACCAACGCGCACCACGCTTGTTTCGCTGTGCTTTCGGACGGCGGAGCGCTATGCCCAGCGCGACCCACGAACGCGGACGGGGTCCATTGTCGATAACCGCGATGTTCTGGTTGTCGATCGGCGATAATTACGCCGGTGCTCGACGAGCGGCAACGCAGTAGGTCGCGATTCCATTCTTGCCCCTTGGCAGCGGTCGCCGAATATTGTCACTGCGCGCGAACTCGATTTTTTAATACAAAATTCGTCCTTTTTGGAACGCCGGGTTTGTTAAAAGCACGGGAAATCAAGGGTTGCCGTGTGATCGGACGTTCCAATATTCGGGAAATATTGTATTTCGCTGCGTTTTGCCGATGCAATAACTCACTGCGCCGTTAGAGAGCTTGTGGGCTCTGCTAGATTCCCGCCTGCGCGGGAATGACGGGGAATCGCGCCCTCTGCGCAGATCATCAGCGCCGGCTCGTGGGCCACGCTTGGCCAGATTCGAACACGATTGCGGCTTGTCGGCTAGAGCCTGATTTTAAGTTTTCAAAGAGCGAGCGGCGCAATGAAGCGTGGTTCGAACGTAGCACTTTCAGGAAGTGATTTCTACAACGATTTTTGGCCGCGCGCAGAATGTTAGGCGTGACTGCAAAGCGACTTTTTGCGATTCGGCAATACTTAGTCCTGGCCCTTTTAGCCTTTCACAATGTTCAAGAATCGGTACCTTCTCGGCACTTCAAGATATTGATTTTTTGGGTGTGAATTTCTGGCTAGCACAGCAAAAGCGAACAGAATTCCAACTTAACGGACGATGGCGGAGCCGCTACCCGTGTGAAGTCGGAGCCCGCCTCGCGACACCATCAAGCTCCGAATTCGACATTTGACGGGACTTCGATAGCTAACGAAAAATGCCGCTGCGGGCTACACGCCCGCGAACGGCATTGATTGACCTAATAAACTATGTAAGCACTTTGAACAGAGCCGAGTGGTCAGTTCTTGGTATCGATGGTATCGGCCCGCAGGTCTCCATAAATGACACGATACCGCCCATCGTCGAGTCGCCATTTCAGCAGCACTGCTTTCGCATCGCCGGGCTTCACCGAGGCGCCAAAGTACTCCGGATCTCGCTGCTCATTCGCTAGCCTTCGATAGAAGGCAGCGACCGCCGTTGCTTTCAATATCGCGCCGCTTGCCGACTGGACACCAGCCATGGCACCTTCCTTCCCACGCTCGCTCATCAGTTTCGCGCGCTCTTCCTTACTAATCCCTTCTGGGAGTGGTTTCAGTTTCGGGAGAGTCTCTGCCATGTTGGCCAGCGTTGCACGGGCAGCGAAAGTGCCGGTCAGCCATGACATATCCAGTCGTTCAGGGTAACTAGATCCTAAAGACGCTCGTTCGAATATTGAGCTTATCTCCGGGGGCACTGCCTCGCCTTTCTCTTTTGCCTTGTTCTTGATCAGTTCGATTCCCGCTTGGGCCTTGTCGCTGGTTTCCACCCACGCACGCATCACGTCGATAAAAGTCGCCTCATCGACGGCCGGAACTTGGATCGTCTCGGCCTTGGCAAGCTCCTCTTGGGACGGCGGTTGAAAATCGGCCGCGTCCAGCGGAATGTTCCAGCGGATGTTGTCCCACTGGCTATGAACCGAGCCTTTGGCATCAGGCATAACAAACTGCTGATCAACTTCGATGCGAATCGGCAGTTCCTGCTCGACATCGACCCAGACCCGTAGAAGCGACTCGGAGTCAACCGGCGTCACGTTCGCTTTTGTGGGACGAGTTCCGAGTCCCATCCTCCAGCCGGCAATTTCGAAACCGATCGCCCGGCGGCCATTGATCACTTGTTCGCCGAGGTTGCGGTCAGGGGCCTCACGTACTTTCAGTAACTGGTCTAACCAGTTCTCGGTGGGTCGACGTTGAACTGCCTCAGCAGTCGAGATGACATGGATTTTGTCGCCGTCCCATAGGTAAGCCTTGTCGCCGGTGAACAGCATCCGATATTTCCTGCCGAACTGTTCGTACTTGTAAAGCTCGGCTCTCTTATCGCCGTCGAGACTTATCGCGATCGTTCCTCGCGTGGGTTTCTTCGTTAGCATGTCCGGTAGTTGGCCTTTGATGGCGGTGGTCGTCGTGACGACGTCGCAGACCATGCTTCGTGCGTGCCGGATCTTCTCAAGTACATCAGCAAAAGCGGTTCTGTTGCCTGTCACAAATACGAGGACTGCGACTATGCAAGCCGCTGGCAATAGGGCGACAGTCGCCCACCGCAATTTATGTCGTTTCAGAGTCATGACTACTCCTCCCAGCCATTGCCGCCAAAACTCGGGGCTCATTTCCTTAGTGGACGCGGGCACTGACTGAGGCAGCATGGCCATCAATTGCTCGCGACGCTGGTCATGGTCAAACTCGAATACTTGAAAGGCATTGATTAAATCGTCGTGTTGCCGGGCGGCCTCATGCGATGTAGCGGAGCAGCGTTCGCACTGACTGCAATGTTGACGGAGCGACTCCGCTTGGCCCTCATCCAGGAGATTCATACTCAGCAGGTCCCAGGTCTTGGCATCTGGACAAGTCATGACCTTACCTCCGCTCGACGATAGATTGCCCTAAGATGTTCTCGCGCCTTGGCCAGCACGCGATAGAATGTTGATTCTGGCAAACCCAGCACGCTGCGGGCTTGTTCGACGTCCAGTTCCTGTAAATAAAACGCTTGGAGACTTACGCGTTCCCGCTCGGGAAGCTCAGCCAGGGCGTCTCGAAGCGATTCGAGACGCGGATTGATTTCGGATCGTCGCTCCGGCGGCTCGGCATCCCTTGCCAAGGAACGGGCCACCTGGCGATCACGAATCCTTCCTCGCTTCCATTCCCGACTTACCTGCCGAGCGATGCCGGTCAGCCAAGCTGAAAAGCTCTCCGGTTCTCGCAGCGACCCAAGTTTTGAGAAAGCTCTTAAGAAGACTTCCTGCGTCAGATCCGCAGCAGAGGGCAAATCATACGTCGTGTTGTAGCAAACCGCGCGAATCCATCGGGCTCGACGGTCGTATAGTTCGGCAAAGGCCGACCTATCCCCGTTCCGAGCCGCTCTGGCTAATGCGCCATCTGATTCGCTCACGACTATTGCTCCTCACCTACGAACCGTTGGCCGTCATTGTACTAGTGCAGGATGCCCGCGTTGTTTCTCAACAAATCCGCGAATTATCTGGCTTTCGACGAAAAAGCGCCGTTGAACTCTGATTACACATCGGTTCCCCGTTCCCCGGCCACAGCGAAGTCCTAAAGATTGCGCACTTCTTCGCATTCTGGTGCGAACGCCACCTGCCATCGCACGCTGAACCGGAAGGGCCCAGTCGCTTCGAATCATCCTGAACGGCTGACTTGTCAGCGGGGCAATCCCTACGTTCGAACAGTTGCGCTACGAGTTGTTTGTTCTTTTTGAACTGTTCCGGCTCAAGGTGCGGATATTGTCGAGCGCCTTCCAATGCAGATCGAGCGCCTTGCGCCCTCTGGGCGTCAGTGCGTATTCCGTGCAGGTGATTTTGCCGTTGAAGCTCTTCATAACTTTAACGTAGCCGGCAGTCTCCAGCTTTTCGACGTGCGATGATAAGTTGCCCTTGCTTAGGCCCAACGTTGAGACCATGAACTTGAAATCGGCCGTATCGACGCCGCCGAGCATCGCCATGATTCGAAGTCGAACCGGCTCGTGGATGACGCGATCGAGTTCCATCAGTTTTTAACTCCGTCCTGCACGATTTCTGCACGGTCGAGTTGATGGGACACGATGGTGCGGACATTGTGCAATGCCCAGCGGCTGTAGAGGTGGCTGATCAATGCCGTCAGGGCACCGTAACCGACGGCTGGGATCAGCATATTTAATGAATCCCAGGGTGGCGCGAACACGATGGGCGCACCGGCCAGGATCAGCAGTGCGTGTAGAGCGTAAAGCATTGGCCAGAGAAGCGGTATGTAGCCGGTGGCGGTCCGCATGAGGAAGTTTAGCGCAACCAAAAATGGAACAACGTAAACTGCCGAGATCGGCTGAGCGGCGCAGGTCGGACCGGCCGATGCCTTCTCTTACTGGCGCGGGGGCCGGATGTTACGAAAATCTGACGATTCCTAGGCAAATCACCGACAATCGAGGGGGGGACACTTTTGTCGGGAACCGTTCCCTGAGTTGGCCAAATAACCCCCTATGCCGGGGCAGGGGGAAACGCGGTTAGAATGGGCGGTGAGGGTTTTTCCCTGAACGCAGTGGGACTCAGCGCATGATCGAAGATGACGACTTGCATATCAGCCGAATAAATACGGCCTGGTCGATGGTCCGTGAGGCACACGGTGATCACACCGCCGTGGGGTCGGCGCAGCAGCGGCTCCTGGAGCGCTATGGCGGCGCGGTACGAAAATACGCACTTTCGGCATTGCGAGACGAAGACGCGGCGGAAGATGTATTCCAAGAGTTCGCGCTGAAATTCGTGCGCGGCGATTTTGGCAATGCCGACCCCGAGCGGGGTCGCTTTCGGGCATTCGTGAAGACGGTCGTTTATCGACTGATCGTTGACTATCAGCGTCGGTCGAAGAAGCTGAGTCGCGAAGGGGCGATGCATTCGAACATTGCCGAGCCGGCCGACTCGGAAGAAAGCAAGAACGACGACGAAGCGTTTCGCACGAGCTGGCGCGATGAGCTGCTGGCTCGCTGTTGGCAACGGCTGGAAGAAGACGAAAAGGAATCGGGAAAGCCTTACCACACCGTGCTACGGTATCGGGTTGCTCATCCTGACCTGCGATCACCGGAATTGGCTGCCGGGCTAAGCGAGGAACTCGGGAAGGCGATTAACGCCGGCGCCGTGCGAGTGTTGTTGCATCGCGCCCGGGAGTTGTTCGCTGAATTGCTGCTCGACGAGGTCAGCGAATCGCTTTCCAATGGCTCGTTGGATGAAGCAGAGCAAGAACTAATCGACTTGGAGCTGCACGAGTACTGTCGACCCGCGCTCGACAAGCGGCGCGAAAAGGAAAAATAAGATTGCGTGCGGCGGCATGATTGTCGTCGTAATCGAGTATGGCTGACGAGAAGATCTCCCAAGGCGAGACGACGCATCCGCATCGAACTGATGATTCGAGCGACGAGGCTGCGTCGGATACCCAGTTTCGCGCGTCGGCACCTACGAAGCATCTATCGGACGTGGTGCCAGTGGGTTCGATGTCGGATGTCGTGCCGGTCGACTCGATGACGGACGTGAAGCTGGCTGATTCGATCATTATGTCGGACGTCCGGCTGGCGCAATCGGTGACTGGCGCGGCCCCGAGTTTCCGTGTGCCGACGCCGCCGCCACTGATTCCAGCGGCGCCGCCGAAACCGGCCCCCGCGGCAAACCGGGCTGGAAGCGAGGCAGCGCCGATGGCGCTGTTGCCAGGCGCGAAGGTCGATGATTTTGAAATTGTGCGACTGCTGGGCCGCGGAGCATTTGGGCACGTGTACCTGGCGCGTCAGATGTCGCTCGATCGGTTGGTGGCGCTCAAGATTTCGGCCAACCGCGGTAGCGAAGGGCGGACGATGGCCCGGCTCGAGCACCAGCACATCGTGCAGGTGTTTTCGGAGAAGGTGGATCCGGATTTCAATCAACGGCTGCTGTGCATGCAGCTCGTGCCTGGCATCGGCCTGGATAAGCTGATCGGCATGCTGCACGCGATGGCCGTGGTTAGTGAAAGCGACAAACAAGCGGAAGCAAAATCCGAGGGTGCGCCGGTGGTTGCAACGGCCGCTTCTTCGTGGACCGGAGCACAGCTGCTCGAAATCATCGATCGATCGGGGCCGTTGCCGACGGCACTCGATCCCTCGGCACTGCACGACCGCGAGGCGCTGGGGAAGATGGATGCCGTGGAGGCGACCGCGTGGTTTGGGGCGCGATTGGCGGAGGCGCTCGACTTTGCCCATCGGCACGGGGTACTGCATCGCGATATCAAACCCGCGAATATTTTGGTCAATCCTTATGGCCGCCCGATGTTGGCGGATTTTAATATTTCGTCGCAGCCGGTGGGGAGCGAAGTGAGCGGCGAAGAAATGTTCGGTGGCACGTTCGCATATATGGCTCCAGAGCATATGGATGCGTTCAACCCGGGGGACCCGACGGGACACGAGGCAGTGACCGCGAAATCGGACATGTACTCGTTGGGGCTGGTGCTACAACAGTTGCTCGAAGGGCGGCCGAGTTTTCCGAAGATCGATCGCAAAGCGAAGATGTCCGACACGCTGCGGGCGATGGCAGACGAGCGCCGCCGATGTTCGCCGGCGTGCAAATCGCAGAGTCCTAGCGCGCGGATGACGCTGGAGCGGACGATTTGCCGCTGCATCGAGCCGAATCCGGAGGATCGTTTTGTGAGCGGTGCGGATTTGGCCGCTCAGCTGGATGGGTGCCGGCGACTGCGCGAGGCGGAATTGAGACTTCCTAAGGTATCGCCACGCATTGCGACAATTTTGAAGCACCCCTTCTTGTGGCTGGTCATTCTTGTGACGTTACCACAATTAGCGGGCAGCATTGTCAACATCACCTACAACACGACACAGATCGTCGGAGAGTTGAATCCCGATCAGCGGCAACAGTTTATGCGGCTAGTTGCGATTTATAACGCAATTGTTTACCCGATCGCCATTGTGGTATTTGTGATCATTGTGCGCCGCATACTGAAGAATTGGCGGGTGTTAAAATCGGGTGAGCGGCTTCCTGATGGGGAAGCTGCGATCGTGCGAGGAAAAGTGCTGCGGCTTCCGCGCTGGATCGCGTGGCTTTCTGCGTTCGGCTGGTTTCCCGGGGGGGTGATCTTTCCAGTGGCGCTCGCCCTGACGACGCCCGTTATCGAACTGCAGGTGGCGGCTCACTTCTTAGTGTCGTTTTTCTTCTCTGGCATGATCGCGTTAGCTTATTCATGGTGCGGAGTACAGTTCATCGTACTGCGAGGTTTTTACCCAGTCCTTTGGCAAGACGATGCGCGGAATTTCATCGAGACAGCGAGGCAGGAGTTGAAGCCCGTTCCGAAGCAACTGAATCGAATTGAGCTGCTGGCGGTATTGATTCCGCTTGTAGCGGCGATCGTAACCTTGATGCTCGGAAACGTGACAGACGGCGTACCTCACGCGGATGTGCCAACTCACGCGAGCATCGCGTTTCCGCGATTGTATCGGCGCTCATCGTGCTGGGGATCCTGGGGTTTCATGTGACGAGTGCCGTCACGAATCACTTGTCGAGGGTTGTGGTCGCCCTGACGAATACGAAAGACTGATCCGGCGTGCCGATGGCTAAATTGGCAGCGTGACAACGCGCCCTACCCAGCCCGCGAGGTCGGCGAAGTACGGCGTTGGATCGTTTTCGAACTCAAGTGTGTGAGCGGACTGCCGGTACTCGACCAGGACTTTGTGAGAGCTCGCCAACCGTGCGAAATAGTCGCGAGTGCGCGTGTTATCCACGATGCGATCCTGACCGGCGAGCATGAGGAGGGTGGGCATGTGCAGGAACGTTGCCGATTCACGGGCGAACTTGGTTAGGAGCGAATCCTGTTGTGCGCAACGGTACGTCACTGCACGCAGTGCGAGTGGGTCGGTGGCGATGAACTCGCGCCATTTGAGCGTGTCGGTGAAGAGATCGCACCGATCGAGCGGAATGGGCATTCGCCGGCGCTGAAGCCGCTTCGGCGCCGGTATTTTCAGAACAAGGCGCTTGAATATGCCGGGCATGAACGGCGAGTAGAGGCCCGGGCAAATGAAGGCGACGCCTGCGAAAAGGCCTGGGTATGTGCGAGCTACCGCCGCTGCTAACTTGCCGCCCCAGCTGATGCCGCATAGGAATGTGGGAACCGTGGGGTCGATGAAGGCGGCCACGTCGTCGACCCAGACGCGCCAGTCAGGGACATCGGCGACATGAGTGGCGTTGAGGCCCGAGCCGCGGCGGTCGAGGAACGATACTTCAAATCCTGCGCCGGCCAGATGCGCGGCGGACTGGTCATACCAGCCACCGTGGCTAGTGATGCCGTGTAAAAATACGACGCGGGCTGCGGGCGAGTTCGTTGTGCACCAGCGGCGAAAGGCCAAGCGCTCGCCGCCGGTGGCGGTGTAAAACTCGATTTGGGGAGCGGGTGACGGCATCGAACGGCAAGGAACAGCGGCTTGGGCCTGGTGACGTTTTTGGTCTATTCTAGCAACTTGAATCGGAGCAGGGGGGCGGTCGTCGCTTTCGTTTGGCGCACTTCACGTGGTCAGCCGAGAACGAATTCTTTTGTTGAAACGGTTTGATCACGTAGCACGTCGCTGTTGATCGTGATCCCCAGTCCTGGTTTTTCAATCGGTCGAGCGCGCCCGCCGTAGCCGAACGTCAAATCTTCGTTTGTCAGAAGGCGACGGAACAGAAAGCGATCGTAGGAACCTTCCAGGTGCCGCACATTCGCAACCCGATGTGCCCAATGTCGGCCAGCGGCGGAAAGAATTCCTGATTCGCCGGGGTGGCAGCCGAGTTGGTAACCGATGCCGGCGGCGTGCGCTGTTGCAGCGAGGCGTAAGCTGTTGAGGAAGCCGCCACATTTGGATAAGCGAATGTTGAACAAATCGCACGTGTTGCCGGCAATCGCAGCTTGAGCATCGGCGATGCTGGTGAGCGATTCGTCGAGCATGATAGAGACGTTTAGTTGTTTACGTAGCTCTGATAAGCTTGCAACTTCGGCATGCGGCACGGGCTGTTCGATGCTGCTAATGCGGTAGCGTAAAAGGGGCTCGATTTTTGTGCGAAGTTCGGCGGGGTGCCATGCTTCATTGGCATCCAGGCGTAGATCGACGCGGGGCCCGATCCAGCGACGAATCGTTCGCAGACGCGTTGGATCATCATCTTGTTCAGCACCGACTTTTACTTTGCAATTGGCGAAGCCGTAGATCCGGCGGGAAAGGGCTTTGCGAATGAGGCCGCGACTGCCCGAATCGATCACGACGCCGTAGCGCATCTCCAGGTTTTTGGTGAGTATGCTATTTGCGGGCTCGAACGAGTCACAGACCGAACTTACCGGCTGGCCGAGAACTTGGCCGCACGCATCCAATATGCTTAGTTCGACAGCGCAGCGGAGGGCGTTGCCGTAGCAGCCGCGGGGATCTTCGCGATCGATATGGAGGCGAAAACGATCGCAGAGGTTGATGACATCCGGCCAACTGCTGCAGACGGTGGAAAGCTGATCGGCGAGCGGTGTCGCTGCGAGCTGTGTCAGGCAACCGTCCGGTGTTTCGCCAGTTACGTAGCTCCGCGGAACGCCTTCGCCCCAACCGATTGTTCCATCGCGCAATTCGCAGCGCACTAAGACGTTTTCGCTATCGCTACGCGTCGCAGAGGCGTGACGGAAAGGCCGCTTCAGTGGCAGTCGAACGACATGCGCAGTTAAGCGGCGGATGCGCATTTGAATTAGCGGTCGCGCTCAGCAGCGACGGCGGGGGACTCCCGCTAGAGGATCGATTTCTAGTGATGTGTAAGCTGCCGATCGGTTTTCGCTGCTGGGACGGCGGCAGCTTTGCTTTCGGCAATTTTGCCAGTGGCAGTAGTATCGGGCGGTGAACAGTCGGAGTTAACCACGCGATCGGCGTACGCCAAATCTTGGACCAGGTACACATGCTTATACTCTTCGAAGTTGCCGCGGGCACCTGTTTTCTCGGCTCGCATACGGCGCCAAGTGCCGACCGGAACGTCTCGCACCTGGGCCGGCAACAATCTGCCGCTGGCGCACTTTTCTGCGTACTCTTCGTTCAGCTCTGAAAGATTCCTTTGGAATCGGGAGGCTAATTCGGTTTCACGCCCGTGATGCACGCTGCGCTCGACCAACAACAGATAGCGCGGCTGGGTTTCCATAGTCGGCGCGACGGTGAAAAAGTCGACCGGCAGCGACAAGTCGGTAAAGCTGCGCTCGGCTGCGCGAATGACCTGGTATTCGCTCAATTTTTCGCCGGTGATGTTGGCGAAATTCTTGCCCTTGTTGAGGAACTCGAGGAGTGGCGCCTGGCCTTGGAAGCCAACGCAGCGGACGACGTCGTGAATGTTATAGCGATACAAGCCGCCGGAGGTCGTGAGCAGAATGTAGTAGTCGCGATCGGCCTCGAGCTCGTGGGCTTCGAGTACGGTCGGGGTGGGGGAATCGTACTCTTCAACGGGGATGAATTCGAAGAAGTGATGCGTGTAGTCGAGCATACCAGCCGGCGTGCCATCGGCGAGTGGGATTGTCATGCGACCTTCGCTCGCAGAGAGGCCGTGGTCGCGGATCGCCACGTCGCCGTACAATTCAGTGAGTCGCGGAAGGAAAATTCCAACTGAGCCGCCTGTCCACACGGCCGCGACGCCAAGATCGGGCCAAAAATGCTTGGGCAATAGCTTGCCATGCTCGGCGATCAGCTTTTCTAGGTGCCGGGCGCGGCCGGGGCGACGCTTTGAAATTCGACGGGCAAGATCTTGTCTGACCTGTGCGGGTATTTCGCACGAAAGCGTTCCATCGTGAATATCGCGAATGAGCGACTCACGATCTTGATTTGCGCGACGGGCGAACTCAACCAAGGAACTCGGATTGGCGGTGATGACCATGCCGACCTTAGACGACGCCAGCGTGAATCGCAAGGCTGCGTAATGCTTGGCTGAGGCATCGTGAATGCGGGCCGTTGCCTTCGGTGGCAGAAACATTAATTCCGCGATTGCCGGCCGCGTGGTGGCAGCCAAGCCGCTGATTTGACCACAGGGCAATCCGCACGGGGCTTTGTATTGCTGCCAGTCACTTGTAAGCTGCAGCGTTTTTCTGAAGAGGAGTTTGGGATAGTCACCGTAGACGCCCGTACCCCATAGCTGCCAACCTTGGCGATATTCGCGAAACAGTTCGTTGGTGATCGGAAGACGCTTCGGCACACCGGTGGTGCCCGAGGTCATCGCGAACATCAGTACTTTAGTGCCGGGAGCAAAGAGTGCGGACTCGTCGCCGTTGAGAACTTTATCGATGTATGGGCGGTGATCTTCGTAGGACATCACCGGCACGCGGGCGCGGAAATCGGCGACGCTGTTAATTTCGGCGAAGCCGTGATCGCGCCCGAACTGGCTGTTCGCGTTGCGTTTGATCTTAGCGAGCAGGGTATCTCGCTGAATGTCGCGCGAGCGATCGGCGTTACTTACGAATCGACGAAGCTGCGACCGCAACCACGCCAAATACGCGTATCGCACAATCATGTTGTTACCTAGTAAAGACGGGGAAAATCGGTACAAGGTTGGGGACGAAGCGCCTGATGACCAACGGCAGAAGGAGGCTTAATTGGGGGATTAAACCGCGGAAGCCGTCGCAACTGGTCTCCATGCACTCGCTCTTATGAGAATCGGAAGGCCCACCGTGGCGAGGTGAGTACATAGTATGTAAACAACGATAGCACTCAAAATCTAGTGGTGCGGGGCGATAAACGAAAAATGGCTACGTGCAAATCTCGGAGCGATTGGAATTTTTAACCCGGCTTGCGCAACCGGATACAAGTTATCCACGCCCCCGCGTGGAGCACTAGAAGACGTAAGTACAAACCCGCTAATGAATTGCGGCTGATACGATCGCTATCGTGGGCTTTGGGAAGTAGCCGTAGCCGTTTTTTGGGGGGTCAGAAACCCGTGGAGCTCCTGGGCAAGGGCTGAGGCGGATTGGCCAAACATCATCGTAAAGTGATCGCCGGAGAGTCGATGGATTTCGACCGATTGGCCAATTTGTCGCGACCAGCCGAGGTCGACGTCGTTAGGAGGCGTTCGGCCCGAAAGTTCGGCTAACGCCTCGCGCGACTCGGGGGTGAAGAATTGGGCAGTAATTGATAAAGGTTGCGGCCTGTAGGACTGCAGAACGCAGACGTTTGCCTGGCCTACCGCGACGAGGGATCTCACATACTCTTCGGGTGTTTCCGCTGGCAGCATGCCCGAATGCCGCGCGTTCTTCACGGCTGCGGTCAGCTGTTCCGATTGGGGAAGCTGGGTCAGCTTTTCGTAGTCGAGCCGGACATTTGCGCCGGCACCGCGATTTGCGAAATTAATCAGGTCGCAGAAGAAACGCGCATCGTCCTCGGTATTGACATCGTCGCAGAGTGACGGCAGCGGCGAATCCATCAAAGCGAGCAATGCGACCTCTTCGCCAAGTCGCTCGAGTCCCTCGGCCATTGCGAAAGCGAACGTGCCACCAGTCGACCAGCCTGCAAGATAGTAAGGTCCGGTGGGTTGAATCGTTCGCAACGCGGAAATGTAATCAGCTACCATTTCCGTAATTGTCAGATGCGGCGGTAAATCCTGGTCCAGACCACGGGGACGGAATACGTAAACTGGTTGATCTTTGCCGAGCTGCTGCACCAGATCAACGTAATATCGCGAATCGCCGCCGAGAGCTGGAAGCAAAATAAGGGGCGGATTGCTGCCCGATTCGCGGAGCGGAATGAGCGGCGTCCAAGTTGGCGGTGATTTGCGATCTGAATCCGCAGGTTGCTCAGCAGCTTCGGAGGAGTCGGCGGATAGGATGAGGGCCGTCTCTGTCGCAAGAGATTCGATACTGGGTCCTTCCATGAGTTTGGCCATCGGGAGGACGAAATCCAGACGACCTTCGAGATTGTTTTTAAGCTCGAGTGCGAGTAGCGAATCGAGGCCGAACGTGCTGAGCGGCTGGTTCGTCTCAAGTGTTGCTGGCTCGATTCCCATAATGCGGGCCAACTCTTGGCGAATGTATTCTTGCACGAGTGATTGTCGCGTCGCAGCATCGGCCGACAGGAGCTTTTTGCGGAAGGCGTGATCGACACGATCGGTTGCGAGTTCGCTCGAATCCATCAATTCGGCACCGATTTCAGCAAGCAGAGCAGGACGACGCGAGCCAAGCAGCTTGAACAAATCTGACCAGTTCGCGTTCACGACCGTGGTTTGTGGGTCGTCGGTCTTCAACAGTTTGCCGAGCAGATCGAGGCCGTCTTCGGGCTCGATCATTAGAAGGCCACGCGATTTAACGGATTCATCTCGGCCCGCTTCGGCGGCCATGCCACTGCCCGCCCACGGCCCCCAATTGATCGACGTAGCGGGCAGACCTTCGCGCCTGCGCTCATGGGCCAGAGCATCGAGATAGGCATTTCCGGCAGCGTAGTTAGCTTGACCAGGCGAGCCGAGAATACTGGCGATGCTCGAAAACAAGACAAAGAAATCGAGTGGGTAATCGCGTGTGGCTGTGTGGAGGTTTAGAGCGCCTTGAATTTTTGGCGACATCGCTCGATCCAATTGTTCGAGCGTCATTTCGGTGAGAATTCCATCTGCTAAAACGCCCGCAGCATGAATCACGCCGCGCAGCGGGGGGGCATCGCTCGGCAAACTCGCGAGCGCGGCACACAGCGAGTCGGCGTTCGCGACATCGCCTCGAAGCGAAACGACTTCGGCGCCCTTGTCGCGAATCTTTCGGAGAGCCGCTTCAGATTCGGCCGAGGGTCCGCGCCGCGATATGAGTGCGATTGTTCCTGCGCCTTGATCGGCCAGCCAGTTGGCCACCCCCATTCCAAGTGCTCCAAGACCGCCGGTAATCAGGTACGTACCAACCTTTCGAACACCCTTGCTTTCGGGCGGCGAATTTTGGATTGCGGGTTGGTTAGGGGACGTGTGATCGTTTATTTCTGCGTGCGGAATCGAAACCACGACCTTGCCGATGTTCTTTCGCTGCGACATGTAACGGAATGAATCGATCGTGCTGGCACCCTCGAAGCGCGTGAACATCAGGGGCTGGTAATCGCCGGTTCCGAAATGCCGCATCACCTCGGCGAATAATTGGCGAATGTAATCCGGGCGTTGCCGCAGCATCCGATCGAGGTCGATCGCGAAATACGACAAGTTATCTTGGAATGGCAGGAGTCCGAGCATGCGGTTTTGGTAGATATCAGTCTTGCCGATCTCTAAAAACCGGCCATACGCGCGGAGGATCGACAGGCTCTTGCTTATTGCTTCGCCGGGTAGCGAGTTGAGAACGATATCGACACCCTCGCGATTAGTATCGGCGAGGATTTCATCGGCGAACGCCGTGGAGCGGCTGCTATAGATGTGCTTTACGCCTAGCGACCGCAGAAACGCTCGTTTCGACTCACTTCCTGCGGTGGCGAATATTTCGGCGCCGACTTGCTGGGCAATTTGAATGGCGGCGAGGCCGACGCCGCCCGCGCCGGCATGGATCAACACGCGCTCGCCGGGCTGCATTTGAGCGAGCCGAACCAAACCGTAATACGCGGTTAGAAACGTGATTGGGATGGTGCAGGCCGCATCGTGATCGATTGACTTCGGCTTGTGGACGAGCGCGTAATCGGCAGTGCGGGCGTGGGAGGCGAAGGCGTACGGTACGACGCCGAGAACTTCGTCGCCGATATGAAATCGATCGACACCTTCACCGACGGCCGTCACCACGCCCGAGGCTTCGATGCCGAGTGGGACGATAGCGTCTTTGATGCCGGGATAGAGGCCGAGTGCCTTCAATACGTCGCTAAAGTTCAAGCCGGTTGCGTGAACTTCGATCTCGACCTGGCCGGCGGCAGGGGCGGCGCGATCGACGGGAACGAATTTAAGCGCGTCGAACGAACCCGATTGCGTAATTCGCAGTTGAAACGGGCCGCGAGGAATCGTGAGATGCGATGACGTAGCTTCGCCGGAAGTCGCTTGGGCAAGTGTGCGATGGACCAGTCGAGGCACAAATCGTTTGCTGTTGCGGAAAGCGATTTCACTTTCATTGATCGGATTCAATATTTGGTGGGACAGCAATCCCGCCGAATCGCCCAGGTACGTCCCTTCGAGCCGCTCTAAATCGATGAGCGTCGGGCGGAAATCGGGCAGTTCGATCGCGGCAACACGCGTGAAACCGATCATTGGGGATTGTTCAACGGCAATCGGTAACGGCTGGATGCCGTCCGCCGAAACAGCTTGTGCGCCGGCTGTTATCATCCACAGCGAAGGTTGCTTCTTGAATGACGTTCTTGCTAGCGCACGTACGAGTTGCAAGGCGCCGCTGCAACCGAGATCCATTGCGGGGTTTCGGGTACTTGTTCCAGTCGCGGAAAGATCGACAGCGGGATCGATTCCTGGCACATCGAGGGACCACAAGTGAACGATTCCGGCACAATCGCCGTTTGCTAAGATGCCATCCAGCAGCTTTCGATAGTGCGTCTCGTCGAGTGGATCAATCTTTGCGATGGCATGCCGCGACGCGGCGCCTTTTGCCGCTTCGAGACGTGGGGCGACGAACTCGACGCCGGGATGGATGAGGATGCAAGAGCCTCCGTACCCGGCCAACCGATCCGCTACCTCTTGCGCTACTCCGGCTGCATCGGCGAATAGAATCCAATGGCGTGCAGGCGCAGAAGTCGCATGACCATTCGATGAGGTGTCCGACGCCTCGCTTGGGAGTTCGCGCCAAACGACGTCGTAGAGCCAACGCGAAGTATCGACGGTAGAGGCTACCGCACCGCTACGGCCGAGTCGTTGAACTTGTGCGCCTTCGAACGCGATCAGAACTTCGCCGGCGTCGCTAACCAAAAATAAATCGGCCTCGACGCGCTCGGGGCTCGGATTTGAATCGCTGCTCGTGCGACGAGCGTAAACGAACAACGGCTGCTTGAAATCTGTGATTCTTTGGATCACTCGCACGCGCCGAATCGCGACGGGCATGTACGTAAACGGGCTGAATGAGCCGTCGTTTTCCAGCGGCACGGCACCTGCCATCGCCTGCAGCATGGCGTCGCCCAACACGGGATGCAGTTGATAGGCGGCGGCTTCGCGGGCAATTGATTCTGGTAAAACAACGCTTGCTACGGCAGTATCGATGCCGCGATGCAAGTCGCCGAGCATTTGGAATGCGGGACCATACGCGAGACCGCGTTCGGCCATTGCCTGGTAGAACTCTTCGCGCGAACGGACCTGCACCGCATTCTGGCGGGCGGCGGCAAGGTCGACGTTTGATAGTTTTTCATCAGTGCTCGACTTTGATTCGTGCTCAAGGGTGCCGGTCGCGTGCATATTCCAAGCCGCTGAAGGATCGGATTCTTCGTCGTTGCGACTGTGGACTTCGAACGTCGATTCGCCGCCCGACTCGGGCGACGCGGAGACTTGCACACGACGTCGCGAACCATCAGGAAGAAACATGGCTTGCTGGATCGAGAGATTCGCCAATCCGTGCTGACCGGGTCCGAACAATTCTTCGGTTGCCGCTAGGCCCTGTTCGATATAGGCGGCCGCCGGTGTGACGACGGATCCTTGCACTTGGTGGTCGACGAGATACGCCGGGGAGTGCTTACTCAGTCGGGATTCGAACAATTGATTTGCCCAAACCGTGGCGAGTCGCACTCCCAGCAAGGGGTGCGTTTGCCGGCCGTTGTTGCTGGCGGTTGCGTACACACGTTCTGCGGGCGTGGGAACGCGTTTCGATAAGTCGATGTCAAACCAATGCCGCGAGCGCTGGAACGGATAATTTGGCAGGAGCAAACGACGGCGTTGCCAGGGCTTGTCCCACCCGCGCCAATCGACTTTTCCACCGCGCAGATAGTAGTCGGACAAACTTGCCGCGATCACCTGCCAATCGTCTTGTTTTTCACGCAGGGACGGCAGCCAGGCAGCTTCGAGCTTTGGCTCGCAGCGGCGCCCCATGCCGAGCAAGCTGGCAGAGGGGCCAATTTCGATAATGATGGCCGGTTTGGCTTCGGCGATGCGCGCCATTCCACCGGCGAATTGCACGGCATTCCGCAAGTGATCGCGCCAGTACTGCGCGGTCGGGGCTTCGGTCATCAACTGTCCCGTGAGATTCGCGGCAAGGGGCACTCGCGGCGTTCGGAATTCAATTTCGGATGCAATCGCTTCGAACTCGTTGAGCATTTCATCCATCAGGGGCGAATGAAATGCGTGCGACACGTTGAGCGGATGGACCTGCACGCCTTCGCTCTCGAAAGCGGCGACCAAGCGATCGACCGCGTCGGCCGCGCCGGAAATCACAACGTTCTCGGGTCCGTTTAGGACCGCGATGACGACATTCGCTCCCACGGTCGCGATCTGCGCACGCACGCGGTCGGGTGAGGCGAATATCACCGCCATCTTGCCGTGTTGCTTTACACCTTGCATCAGGCGTGCGCGTTCGGCGATGAGTCGCAGTCCGTCTTCCAGGCTCATTACGCCGGCAATACATGCCGCTGCGTATTCGCCGACGCTGTGGCCGAGGACGATATCGGGCTGCACGCCCCATGATTCCCAGAGTTTGGCAAGAGCGTACTCGAGCGCGAACAAGGCAGGCTGGGTGAATTGCGTTTGATGGATCAGCTCTTTCTCAGAATCCGGGAGCGAACTGCTTGGATACAGAATCCCTAAAAGGGAGTGACCGCTCCAAAGTTGTCGCAGTATTTCATCGCACTTTTCCAAAGCGCGGCGAAACACTGGGTGGGATTCGAAGAGCTTGCGCCCCATGTCGACGTATTGCGATCCTTGCCCGGTAAACAGGAATGCCACATTGGGGCGTCCGATCGAGCGGACGGTTGCCTGTTTGACGCCGGCTGCCGTATCACCGTTCGAAAATGCTTTGAGGCGCTGCTGGAGCTCCTGCACATTGGCTGCACTGACGACGGCGCGATGATTAAAATCGGACCACGCGGTGTTCGCAGACCAGCAAACATCGGCCAAATTTGCGTTCGATTCTTGTTCCAAATATTCGGTGAGTTGACCAGCCTGCTGTTTTAGAGCGTTTTCTGATTTGGCGGACAGTTTCACGACATGCAGCGGTCGGTCCGATCGCTCGGTGTGAGTTGATGGACCGCCGTTGTGTTCGACGGTTGCTAGTCGAGGCGTTGCGGCCTCGACAATCAAATGGGTGTTGGTGCCACCGAAACCGAATGAGCTGATGCCAGCGATTCTTCGCCGCTTCGAGCGCTGCCAGGCGATCGGCTTCGTGGGGATGGCGAGTCTGGTGCCGTCGAGTTTGATGTGGGGGTTGAGCGATTCGAAGTTTGCTTGCGACAGGATTTCGTCGTGCTGCATCATCAGCACAGTTTTGATTAGCCCTGCCACACCTGAGACAGTTTCCATGTGGCCGACGTTGGCTTTGACGCTGGTCACGTAACAAGGAGATGTCGCTTTGTCGGTCGCCGTAAAGATTTGGCTGAGGGCCATCATTTCGATCGGGTCGCCGAGTGGCGTGCCGGTGCCGTGTGCTTCGATATAGTCGATATCGTTCGGCGAAAGGTCGGCCTGCTTCAGTGCCGCTCGAATGCAGGCGACTTGCGACTGGCTGTTGGGCGCGCTGATTCCCGACGTGCGCCCATCCTGGTTGACGCTCGTAGCGCGAATTACTGCGAGGATGTTGTCTCCGTCCCGTTCGGCATCTTCCAGTCGTTTAAGCAAGATGAACGCACAACCTTCGCCGCGCACGTATCCGTTCGCGCGAGCATCGAACGGTCGGCATACGCCCTCTGGTGAAAGCATGCGCGCCTTCGAGAAGGCGATAGTCGTTTCGGGAGTAAGAATAAGATTCGCGCCGCCGGCGAGCGCGGCATCTGATTCGCCACGCCGCAGACTTTCGACTGCAAAATGAACCGAGAGCGACGAGCTGCTGCAGGCGGTATCGACGGCCGCGCTCGGCCCGTGAAGATCGAACACATACGACACGCGGTTGGCGGCGATGGAGAGCGCGTTGCCGGTGCCCATGTGGGCGTCGATGTTTTGGTAGTAGTGATCTTGGCCGACTAAGGTTTTGGAATAGTCATTGCTGCCGATGCCGACGAACACGCCGGTGCGGGTGCCCGCGAGTTCTTCCGCGGGGCGGCCCGCGTTTTCCATGGCCTCCCAAGCGACTTCCAGCAGCAAGCGTTGCTGAGGGTCCATCCGCACAGCTTCGCGCGGGGTGATGCCAAAGAATTGAGGATCAAACTGGTCGGGGTTCTCAATGAACGCCCCCCAGCGGATTGACGTCTTGCCGGGCGTTTCGCCCGAGGCGTCGAAGAAGGCGTCGACACTCCAACGGTCGGCGGGGACTTCCGCGGCGGCGCTGCGACCCTCGCTGATCAGTCGCCAGAACTCTTGCAGACTAGCAGCCCCCGGAAATCGACAAGCCATGCCGATGATGGCGACGGAACCGGAGACTTTAGGCGTACTTTGTTGGGTTTTGAGACGTTGCTCGAGTAATTTACGCTGGGCCGGGGAAAGACCGGCCACGCGGGCTGCGAGATCGCTCATGATATTTGGATCGAAGGCTGCCGAAACAGACCGGTGGCTGAAAAGGTAGGCAAAATTGCGAATCTTTTAGCCTATTGGAGTTGCAGCATGATCGCAAGTCGACGAGTCAAAACGCCCGAGAAAAGCAGGGCAATTCGTCAGGCACTGCGGCGTTGTGGCGGGGCCAGCGAGGCCAAGAGTTCGGCTGATTGATAGGCGATGATATCGCGGTCTTCCACGATGAAGCGATAGTCGTGTGACGCCAGCAGCTCAAGGCATGCGTCAGCATCTTGCGGCGGCATGTTGCGGTATTCGAACCGTAAAATTTTGGGACGCAGGCGCTCGAAGTTGATGGAGCGGATGATTTGCCAGTCATACCCCTCGGCATCGATCTGAATGAGATCGACCTGAGTTAGACCAGCCGCTGCGAGCGCACTTTCGACGGTTTGGCAAACCACCTTTTGAGTCACAATCTCGGAATCGGCAATTCCATGGCGACGAAGATGATCGCGGTCGAATGAAGCGGCCATAGAGGCCTCGCCGCGCTTGCAGTAGAGATCGCGTACCCCAGGCTGTTCAGCAATTGCCGCTTCGAGAAGCGTAACATTCGTTTGATTGCGATACGTGCGCTCGAGGCGGGCGAACGCAGCAGGCTGCGGTTCGAGCAGGACCCCGCGAAGATTGTGCGTGAGTACCAGTCCACGGAGATCGTCTTCTCCAACACCGTCGTACGCTCCAATTTGTAGGAACGTAAGTTGCGGGTTACGGAGCAGTTCGTGTCCGACGACAAACGGCAGGCAACTTCGCACAACGATGGACGGATCGCGGGTGACGATGGGGGGTGAATAGCAGCGTTGAATGCCAAGCCGGCGGAAAAGCATGTTGCGGCGCTGACGGCGGGCATTGGTCGTCAGCCACTGAGGAGTCAGCCGTTTTCGCAGCTCACGGAACGATCGTCGCTTAGGAGATTTCGGTGCTTCGCTCGTCAGCACAAGTGCCGGTGATTCGATGGCGATCGCGTTCTGAATTTGCGGAATGGGCGCGGCGCTAAACATTTTGCGGTCGTCGGGCCGCCAGTCGTGGCCACGCTGCAACTGCCACAAATAAGCTTGTTTTAGCCAGGAAGCATAGGCGACGAGCATGCAAACCTGCACGCCTGCCAAGCCGTCTAAAAACCCGAGCCGCCAGATGTAGCCTTGCAGAAAGCGGAATGGGAATCGAAGCAGTAGTTGTCGGAGGCGCGCTTGGCGGCCCTGCGTTTGCCAAATACGGGCTTGCACGGTCGCGTAGCGCTCGATTTTCGGCAAGTACTGCGTGTATGAGTCACAGCTGTAGTGTATCAGTCGTTCGCGGAGGCGGCCGACGGGGCGGCCGGGCATGCGTACTTCGGCGTGGTCGGTCGGGCCGAAGTATCGCCCAACGTCGCGCTTGAAGAGCCGCAAGCAACTGTCGTTTTTCCACGGGCCGAAGTAGATTGGATGGCCCATGAAATGATTCAGCCGGCGCACCCAATAGCCGTCGTGTTTCGAATGGGACAATGTTTCGCGGATTTCGGTCGCCAGTGCGGGCAGAATTCGCTCATCGGCATCCAGGATGAATACCCATTCATGGTTCGCCTGCGGGATTGCCCAGTTTTTGAAATCGCCAGAGGTGACATATTCGCGCCCGATAATGCGGCAGCCGAGTTCGAGTGCGAGTTCGAGCGTGCCATCCGTCGAGCCGGAATCGGCGACGAGGACTTCATCTGCGATTTGCCGCGCGCTCACAATGCAAGCGCCAATGTTCTCGCGCTCGTTTTTGCAGGGAATGATGACGGTCAGCTTTGCTGGCATGGTGCCAGAGTGTAGGGGTGCCGCGGGAAGTGGGTCCAGAGCAATCAGATGCGGCAAATACGGGATTTAGCCACGTAAATCTGCGTGGGATCAATACGACACGTCGACCCAGCGTTTCTCGCGTGAGCTTTTGAGAACGGCATCGCAGATTGCGATTTCATTATGGCCGTCCAGGAATGTGGAGAAGTCGCCGCCAGGGCGCGTGCCGGCGATGAACCCGTAGACGTTACGGAACAGGTTTTTGGGGCCGTCGGGATAGCCTTCGTTGTGGCCTCCCGGATAGTGGGCGTACTCGCGAGCAGCCGGATGTAACAGGCTTGGGTCCTTCATCACAATTTGGTTCGGTGCATCGCGGCGGCCGACCCACAACTCGTTGGGGCGTTCTTGGTCCCACGCAAGCGCGCACTTGCTGCCATCAATTTCCACGTAGAGGCGATTCTTTCGGCCGGCTGCGCATTGGTTCACCGTCAAAGAACCGTGAGCGCCTGAATCGAATTCGAGCAGGATCGAACCGTAGTCCTCGGTGTTGATCGGGACATCTTCGAGGTCCTCGGGTCGTAGCACTTTGCCGGCGTATGTTTCGACTTCGACTTTGGGGCGTTTGCGAACCGGATGAATCGTGACGAGATCGGCCATCACGCGGATGATTTTGAGACCGGTGATGAACTGCACCAAATCGCACCAATGGCTACCGACGTCGGCAACGGCGCGCGAGTCGCCACTGAGTTCTGGCACGAGTCGCCAGTTCCAATCGTTTTCGAGCAACAGCCAGTCTTGTAGATAGGAGCCATGCACCGCGTAGATACGTCCCACCTCGCGTGCAGCCTGGCACATTTGGTGCGCGTGCTGTACGAGCGGCATATAGCGGTAGTTGAAATTGATCGCGTTGACGACGCCCGCCGCCTTTGCCAAGCGCACCAACTCGCTCGACTCCGCGGAGGTCATCGCCAGCGGCTTTTCAGAGATAATGTGCTTCTTCGCCGCGAGGATTTCCTTATTGATGGCAAAGTGCAGATGATTTGGCGTGCAGTTATGCACGACCTGAATCTCGGGATCGGCAAGCAACTGTTTGTAGTCGCCGTAGGCTTTCGGAATCGAGAGCTGTTTGGCCTTTGCTTGGGCGAGATCGTCGCCGCGCTCTGCGACGGCTGCCACTTTGACGAAGCCGAGCCGCCGAATGGCCTCGACGTGCGCGGGGCCGATGAAACCGATGCCGATGATGCCTGTTTTGATGGTGGTCATTTATCCGCCTTCCGCCCGTGAAGTTACTATGTCCGCAGATAGACGCAGATTATCGCAGATGAATCACCGAACTTTCAATTCACACGCGAATATTTTCGATCTGTGCTCATCTGAGTTAATCTGCGGACAATATCTTGCCGCAGCTGCGATTCGTCACGTCAATCTCGCAATCCCGTTTGCAGCCCATCGATGCTGACCGCATTCTTGGTGCGGCGATACTCCCGCATCCCCTCATCGCCCTTTTTTGCCGCCCAGTGGATCAGCTCGTCTCGTTGCTGCTTAAATTCATACAGCGGAACGGCCATGCCGCAAGAAGTTTGTGCCGAGTCGATGTGGGCCAAGATGAGATGCCGCTCGCCGGGTATCGAGCCGAACAGCGAATGCAGCTCGCGGCCGCGGTCGCTATCAAGTGGAATCACTTCGCCTTTGCCGTACAGCCGCAAGATCCAAGGTTTGCCGACGAACGCGCAAAACATAATCGTTATCCGGCCGTCGGCAGCGAGCAGGGCAGCGGTTTCGTTCCCGCTGCCTGTGAGATCGAGGTAGGTAACGGTTCGCTCGTCGAGACAGCGGAAGGTATCGATCCCTTTTGGCGAAAGGTTGATACGCCCCATCGCGGCCGCAGTGGCCGTGAAGAACATCTGCTGCTCGGTGATGAATTGCTGCAGCTCGGGAGTGATTTCGGTGTAGAACTTGCCCATGTGCGCTGGTTAATTCTCAACTCATCCCATTGATTCAACAACTGGCTTGGATATTGGGTCTGATTCGGCATTGCGACTGCTATCCACTTTTCTTGTCGCGTTTTTGCCGCCAGACCTTCATGAGGTAATAAGGACCTGGTTCGCAGCCTTCGCTTTCACATTTTTGGGCAAAGCTGACCCCCGACTCAATCTTATCCAAAAGACAATGTTTGTTGACATCGACGGTCGCTGCCAAGCCGTTGCACGACAATGGAGAACATTCGTAATCGTTGCCGGTGCTTGAACTGACGACGCCAAAACCCAATGCATCAAATTGAGAATCAACTAGAGGTGCAGCATTCAACTTCGGTAACTCAATTGGACTCGGAATGCCATTTCGAAATTCAACGTTGAACAACGCATAGGCATATAGATCGAATCGTTCGCGGTCGCTCTCGTCGACGACGCTCCATGCCAACTCAGGGGTGTCGAACATCCAGCGATCATTGTGTCGCCAAAACTTTATCCAATCGTCCGGGCCTTTTGACATGCAATTCGAGACACTGCAGATCTCTTCCACGGCTGGTACGCCGAGCCAATCTGGCGACGCCATCGTCTGCTTTGGAAAGTAGCCTAACAGAACACTTTCCATGATTTCACCGGGTTGGAAACGTTATTCAACCTTCTCGACCTTCGCCCACTTGCCTTCATCGATCGACTTTTCGACGGCGTCGAGCACTGCCACGCATTGCGCTCCGTCGCGGAAGTCGGCCATGATTGTGGGCTGCTTGTTGATCGCCCCCATCAATTCATAGACAGCGTGGACGAAAGTATGTTCGTACCCGAGCACGTGGCCCGGCGGCCACCAGCCGGCGACATACGGATGCACGCCTTCGGTTGCCATGATCGACTTGAAGCCTTGGCGGCCGGGCGGATCGGCACAATTGTAGAATTGCAGCACGTTCATTTCTTCGAAGTTGAACACCAACGAGCCTTTGCTGCCGTTGATTTCGATGCGGTTGTAGTTCTTACGGCCGGGCGCCATGCGCGTCGCTTCGAACGAACCGAGTGCGCCGCCCGTGAACTTTGCGAGGAATAACGTCGCGTCGTCGACGGTTACTTTTTCCGTGCCTTCGCCGGCCGTGGCAGTCAATCCAGCAGATCGGCCTTCGGCCGGGCGTTCGGTGATGAATGTCTTCTTCATGCCGACCACCTCCCCGATATCGCCCACAAGGAAGCGGGCCATGTCTACGTGGTGCGCGTTGAGGTCGCCGTTCGCACCCGAGCCGGCCGCATCCTTCCGCAACCGCCAGTTCATCGGAAACTTGGGGTCATTGAGCCAATCCTGCAAGTAGGTGGCGCGGAAGTGGCGAATCTCGCCGATTTCGCCCGAGGCGATCATTTGCTTCGCCAATGCGAGCGCCGGTACCACGCGATAGTTGAAATTCACCATGTGGACGACGCCTGCCTTGCGGACGGCGTCGAGCATTGCGCGGGCGTCTTTCAAATTGAACGCCAACGGCTTTTCGCAGAATACGTGCTTGCCTGCTTTGGCCGCGGCGATCGCCATGTCATGGTGCAGGCTGCCGGGGGTGGCGATATCGATGACGTCAATATCCTTCCGCTCACACACTTTGTGCCATTCGCTTTCGTGGCTCTCCCAGCCGAAACGCTTGGCGAACTCGGCGGTTTCATCGGCATGTCGGCCGCAAATCGCTTTCATCACCGGCACCGGATCGGGATCGAAAAACTTGGCCACCTTCAGGTAGGCGTTCGAATGGGCCTTGCCCATGAACTTGGTGCCAATGAGGGCCACGTTGACTGTCTTCGCCGCCATGATCGTTCCTTTCTCCGAGTTCGCAATGAATGCCGTCCGTACAGCGTACCGGCAGCCTTCGGCGGGTCGCAAGTAGCTAGGATTTGCTAGCTCGGCTCTATATACTCGATTGGAACCTATGGCGACTTACTCGACAGCCTCGAACGCAACGACCTTGTCACGGGCAGAGGTAGCGGACACAGCCGTCGCGAAGCCGGCGAGCAGTCGCCTGCTGTCGCTCGATGTTTTCCGCGGCCTGACGATTCTCGCCATGATCCTGGTGAACAACCCGGGCGAGTGGGGCGAGAAATATCAGTATTGGCCGGTGGATCATGCGCCGTGGCATGGTTGGACGCCAACTGACCTGATCTTTCCGTTTTTTCTGTTCATCGTCGGCACTTCGCTCGCTTATTCGCTACGGCGATTTCGCAATGGTGAGCAGATTTCACCGGCTGTGTATTGGCGGATACTTCGCCGGACGGCGCTGTTGATCTTTTTGGGCTGGATGCCGAGTTTGCTGCTGAAGACGATCGGAACGTTTCACGGCCAAGCGTTTGACTTGAGCAATCTCCGGATTTTCGGCGTGTTGGTGCGGATTGCGCTGGTGTATTTTTGCACGTCGCTGATCGTGCTGCATGTGCCCCTGCGCGGTCAGGCGGCGCTCGCGCTCGTGATACTGCTTGGCTATTGGGCTACGCTGGCATTTTTGCCGGACCCACATGATTATTGGAAGAATCTTTCCAATGAGCATAACGTAACCGTTGTCGTCGATCGCGCGCTCGTTGGCGACAAGCACATGTACCATGGCGATCCGCCAACCGAGCCCGAAGGTTTTTTGAGCACTTTTCCGGCGATCGTGACTGCGCTCATGGGCTATTGGAGCGGGCTCTTTATTCAACGACGTGGCGTTAACTATCGCACCGTCGTCATGCTCGCGTTGTTTGGATTGGTGTGCGCTGCGATTGGCCAGGGATGGCACTTTGCATTTCCAATCAACAAAAAACTGTGGACGAGCAGCTTCGTCCTCCTCACCGGCGGGCTCGCCATGCTGATGCTGGCCGGGTGCTTGATGAAATTTGATATCTGGGGTTGGAGACGACTTGCTCGGCCGTTTGAGATCGTCGGCGTGAATGCGATCTTTGTGTTCGTGTGTTCGGGCTTGCTGTCGATCCTACTTGGCCGAGTACACATTGGCGACGTAACGGCTCATGCCTGGATTTACCATTCGCTGATCACGTCGTGGATTCATGATCCTAAGCTTGCTTCACTGGGGATGGCGATTGTCACTGTCGCATTCTGGTGGTTAATGTGTTGGCTTATGGCGCGACTCGGTTGGTCGATTCGTGTGTAGCTCGATTGGCGGCACGGCACTTAACCCCCGGTCATTGACCGGGGGCTAAATAGGGATTCGATCCATGGCCACCAAGCGTCTTGCCGATGTCGAATTCGAACCGCCGAAGCTGCCGATTCCGCCCGAGATCGCCGCACTCTTGGCAGACGCCGAACAACGTATTGATGCGCTCGACAATACCACCCGCATCGAGATTCCGGCATTCGTGCCGAGCAATTTCCAGGTCGCATATCGGGCCCTTGCCGAAATTCGCGCGAGCAATCTGGCAACGGGGCGACGCTTCATCGAATGGGGCAGTGGGATTGGCGTTGTTGCTTGTTTAGCCTCGTCGCTCGATTTCGATGCTGTTGGAATCGAAATCGAACCGAAACTCGTCGCCATCGCTCAACAACTTGCTGGGGACCACGGTATCCAAGTGCAGTTCGCCGTCGGCAGCTTCGTGCCCGATGGCGTCGTGCCGCGAGTCGACTGGGTTGATGGCGTGGCCTGGCTAACGACTGAGGGCGTCGACGGCCACGAAGAGTTGGAGCTCGACCCCGATGATTTCGATGTGGTGTTCGCCTATCCCTGGCCGGGCGAAGAGCAGGTGATTTTCGATCTGTTTGCCGATACAGCATCCGTCGGTTCGCTGTTGTTGACTTATCACGGGATTGACGGCGTGCGGTTGCAGCGCAAAGTCAAACGTTAAATTATTAACCACGGAGACACGGAGTTCACGGAGAGCATTTAGTTGATTGGGCAATTTCACAATCGATTCATTTTCAGAGTCAGGCGTTGCAGTTCTTCTCTGTGTCCTCCGTGTCTCCGTGGTTAAAATTCTTGTATGGGTTATAGAACGCTTCGCGACTGCGTTTCGGATCTCGAAAAGAACGGGCAGCTGCGTCGTATTGATGCCGAAGTCGATGCGCGGCTGGAAATCGCTGAGATTCAGCGGCGCGTTTGTGCTGCAAGGGGACCGGCGCTGCTCTTTACGCGAGTGAAAGACGGCCGCTTTCCGGTTGTCAGCAATCTCTTTGGCACCATCGAACGTGCGCGGTTCATGTTTCGCGCTACGCTGGAGCGCGTGCGACGGTTAGTCGAGTTGAAAGTTGATCCAACGGCCGGCTTTCGTCGGCCGCTGAGGTACGCAAGCGTGCCGCTCAGTGTTTTGGCGACCGTTCCGAGATTCGTCAATCGCGCCGATGTGATGGCGAATGAGACTTCAATTTCGCAATTGCCGCAGCAGATCAGTTGGCCGGCGGACGGTGGCGTGTTCATCACGTTGCCGCAGGTTTATACCGAAGATGTCAGCGCGCCCGGGTGGCGACATTCGAACTTGGGCATGTACCGCATTCAGCTTTCCGGCGGGCAGTACGAACCCAACCGCGAAATCGGTTTGCACTACCAAATTCAGCGTTCCATCGGTGTCCATCATGCGGCGGCAATCCGCGCCGGCAAACCGTTTCGCGTGAACATCTTCGTCGGCGGCTCGCCTGCGATGATGCTCGCTGCTGTGATGCCGCTGCCGGAGGGGATGAGCGAGTTGACCTTCGCCGGTGCGGTCGGCGGGCGACGTATCCGGATGCTCCGCAATGATGGCGGATTACCAATACACGCCGATACCGATTTCTGTATTTGTGGAACCGTGATTCCTAATAAGTTGCTGCCCGAGGGTCCGTTTGGCGATCATTTGGGCTACTACAGTCTTCAGCACGATTTTCCCGTGTTGCGGGTCGAGCATGTTTATCATCGCGACGGCGCGATTTGGCCAATCACGGTCGTCGGCCGCCCGCCGCAGGAAGACACTATCTTCGGCCAACTGATCCACGAACTCACTGGGCCAGTCATTCCATCCGTTCTTCCCGGCGTGAAGGCTGTCCACGCGGTTGACGCCGCTGGCGTTCATCCTTTGCTGCTCGCGATCGGCAGCGAGCGCTATTGGCCGTTTGCCGAGTCGCAGCGGCCGCAGGAGTTACTTACGCAAGCGAATGCAATTCTCGGCCAAGGTCAGTTGTCACTGGCAAAGTTTTTGTGGATCGCGAACGAGGCCGACGATCCCTCGCTAGATGTGAACAACATCGCCGCGTTTCTCAAACATATGCTGCGACGCGCAGATTGGACTCGCGATCTGCACTTTCAAACTCAAACCACGATCGACACGTTGGATTACTCGGGCGGCGCGCTCAATGCCGGTTCGAAGGTCGTAATCGCTGCCGTAGGTCCGCCGCGATTTGAACTCGCGACACAAATCGCTTCCGAATTGCGTTTACCAGAAGGCTTCAGCGACCCACGAGTCGTACTGCCCGGAGTCCTCGCAATCGAAGGCCCGCGTTATGCGAGTAGTGCTCCGATTTTGCCTTCCATACTCCTTCTTCCACACTCCCCCTTCCGCCTTGTGGTCGTGGTCGACGACAGCCAATTCGTTGCCGATTCACTGCGCAACTTCCTCTGGGTCACGTTTACGCGCACCAATCCAGCCTCGGATATTCACGGCGTCGATTCGTTCACCGAAGACAAACACTGGGGCTGCCGCGGGCCGCTGGTAATCGATGCCCGGCTTAAGCCGCATCACGCGCCGCCGCTAGTAGAAGATGCCGAAGTGTCGCGGCGCGTGGATGCACTCGCGGCGCCAGGCGGTCCGCTCCACGGAATCATCTGAGGGTAAGCGCCGACGACTGCTCCCGTTGCGCAAACGCTGCGAATGTCGTACACTCGCAGCATGGCGAATTGGCTTAAACCGCTGGCTGTTTCCTTTCAAACGACCGACCACGTGCTCACGAGCGGCATGTGGTGGTGTGCCGTCATTTGGCTGGGATTTTTCGGTGGGGCGGTGGGAAGTTTCCTGACTGTGGTTTGGGACCGACTCGGCACCGGCGAGGGATTCGTACTGCCGCGTTCTCGCTGCCCGGAATGCGATCGACCGATTCGCTGGTACCATAACGTGCCGGTTATCGGTTGGATTCTGCTCGGCGGCCGCTGCTACGATTGCGGTAGCCGAATCCCGATCAAACATCCGCTGATCGAGCTGGCTTTCGCACTACTGTTTATCGCGATCGGGCTATCCACACCCTGGCTATAAAACTTCGCGCAAGGAACCTTGATTCAATGTCGAAACGCGATCAACCAAAACCCCAAGCCCGCGCTAGCACTACACCAGCGTCGGCGAAAGATCCCACGCGGAAAATCGGGCCCGGCCTGGAATCCGAAGTACTCGAAGGAGATCGCGACGCGACCGGCAAGCGTGCCGAGGCTTTGCAAACTCCGCCAATCTCCGACGCGGCAGCCGCGAATCGCCTAGCGATCTTGGCCTCGTCCAGTTACCTACTCGCGGAGAATGACACCGAATTCCTCAAGCGTAAAGAGAATCGCCCGCTGCGTATGCAGCTCGAATTGCTCAAGACCGAAACACTGCTTAGAGAAAATCAAATCGATTCGACGATCGTCGTGTTCGGCGGCACCCAAATCATGCCGCGACCGCAAGCCGAGGCCGTGCTCCGCGAGGCGCAGCTTCATGTTCAACAATTTCCGAATGAGCCGAAAGCTCAAAGGGTGCTGAAGCGGGCGGAACGGATCATGGCCAAGAGCCATTTTTACGATGAGGCACGCGAATTCAGTCGCATCGTCTCGACCGCCAAGCAAACCAACGGCCATTCGAAATTCGTCATCATGACCGGCGGCGGCCCTGGAGTGATGGAAGCCGCCAATCGCGGCGCATTTGAAGCCGGCGCCAAGAGCATTGGCCTGAATATCGACTTGCCACATGAGCAGGAGCCCAACCCGTACATAACGCCGGACTTGTGTTTCCAGTTCCACTACTTCGCACTGCGAAAATTTCACTTCGTGCTGCGGGCGGCAGCACTGGTAGTGTTTCCGGGCGGATTCGGAACACTCGACGAGCTATTTGACTGTCTTTGTTTACGCCAAACACGACGCATGCAGCAAATACCAATCATTTTGTACGGTCGGGAGTACTGGGATTCCGTAATCACATTCAAACAACTGGCCGATGAAGGCGTCGTCGATGACGACGATTTGAGGCTCATCGACTATGCGGAAACGCCCCAGCAGGCGTGGGAAATAATCGCGAAATTCCACGGCTTAGTGTAAGGCAAATTCTTTCGATGGACGACACGAACAATCAACCAGTCGCTCTCGTGACTGGCGGAGCGATTCGCGTGGGCGCAGCGATTGTGCGTACTCTCGCGTCGCACGGTTATCGAGTTGCCATTCATGCCAATACTTCGCTCGGACAAGCGCAAGATCTGGCGAATGAATTAGCCGATACTGGTCATGCTGCTGCCGCTTTCGGCGCCGACTTACGAGATGAAGACGCCACGCGGGCCATGATCGATCGCACGCGACGCCACTTTGGTCGGCTCGATGCGCTCGTCAACAGCGCGGCCGCGTGGTCACCCACTCCGCTGGCAACAACGATGGCGGACGATGTCCGCCGTTTCTTCGAGGTCAATACAATTGCGCCGTTTATTTGTTGCCAGCATGCTGGGCAAATTATGATGCAGCAGGAGCAGGGCGGGGCGATCGTGAACATTTGCGATTGGGCGGTCGAACGGCCTTACCGCAACTACAGTGCTTATTTCACAGCGAAAGGCGCGATTCCAACACTCACACGCGTATTTGCCGTGGAGCTGGCGCCGAAGGTTCGCGTCAACGCAGTGCTGCCTGGCCCTGTGGAAATGCCTGATTCCATTTCCGAGGAAGAGCGCAATCGCGCCGTTGCTGGCACGTTGCTCCACCGCGCGGGCAATCCGCAAAATGTTGCGGATGCGGTCGTGTCGTTACTGCAGAACGATTTCATCACGGGCGTGTGCCTGCCGGTGGACGGAGGTCGCACGATCGGCGACACCGCTTAAGATCTAAATGTAGCACGTTAGTCGTGAAGAATTTGGATTGCCGAATCCGAGCGTCCCATCGAAGTTTTGGCGTGGTATAACAGAACTGTGACTAATACGAAGTCTACTTTCGGCGCGTGCGTTATTCTCTGCGGGCTGCTCACCGGTTTTGTTGAAGCTACTCAAACAGTAACGCAGCCGTTCCTCGGCGTCGCGCTCTACCACGAAACCGAGACGTCGCCGCGTAATTTAAGCATCAACGTGGCCATCATCGATCTTTCTGCGCCGGGGATTAGCTTCCTCGTTACGCCTCAAGGTCCGACGCCTGCCCCCGTATCGGGTGGCGTGCCGGATGAGACGGTCGTTCAAACGACCAGGCAGTTTGTAAACGCTACAGGGGTGCAACTCGCCGTCAACGCTTCGTTCTTCGCCATCGACAACGAACACACCGTCAATGGCCTGACCTGGACGAACAACCTAGGATTAACGGCCTCGAAGGGCAACGCATATTCGCCGTGGCAACCACTTCCAAACAACGACAACAATTACGATGCTGCGCTCAACATCACCTCGGCGAACAAGGCCTCGATCGTAAAAATGCCGTCCACCGTGACGACCGGTTTCGAAACGAATCCGTCCGTTTCGCTTTACAACACCGTCACGGGCAGCACTCGCTTGTTGACGAACGGCGTCGTAAAAGCGCCGACCAGTTGCGGCAGCCTGTGCGATTTGAATCCACGGACCGCGGCCGGCCTCACCTCTGGCAACAGCAAGTTGATTCTGATGACCGTAGATGGTCGGGAGACCGGTATGAGCGACGGCGTGACGCTCGTCGAGCTTGCGGGGTACATGGCTAACTACGGAGCCACGAATGCGATTAACCTTGACGGTGGCGGTTCGTCGACGATGGTGGCGAATTATTACGACGATCGCTCCAGTGGAGTGCTGTTGAATGTGCCACCGAGTGCGGAGCGGTCGGTAGGAACGAACCTAGGCGTGTTCGCGTTGCCAAATGGAGATTTCAACCAGAGCGGTTACGTCGACGCGGCCGACTATGTGATGTGGCGGAATTCAATCGGCGGGCAAACTGCGTATGATGCCTGGCGACAGCATTTTGGAATGCTCGGCAGCAAGGTAAACACGCCTGGTGCTGGAGCTGCGCTAACGATTCCGGAGCCAACGGGTTGGTGGTTGGCGGTCTTCGGGTCCATCGTTGGATGGTGCTTGGGAAGGCAAAGAATCTGCGGCCGCGCCGGGCTCCGGTATTCTTGACGGCTTAGTTTATTTGGCGGCGGGTGGCTGCACCTGGCCCTGATACTTTTTCAACCAGTTGTCGATTTGCTGCGCGGCCGTAGCGTCGTGTGCAGTCGTCGCAATCTGCAGCGCGCGATTGGCGGCGGCGATGGCGTCGTCGCGGCGACCGGAGTCGGCGAGTGTGGTCGCCAGGTTGAACCCAGCTTCGAAATAATTCGGGGCGAGTTGAAGGGCGATGTGATATTGCTCAATCGCTTGTTGCCGCGCGCCTGCCTGCGCAAGCGCGCTACCGAGGTTATTCCGAAACTCCGCGCGGGTAGGTTGAAGTTCTACGGCAATGCGAAAAATCTGTCCTGCTTCCTGAGCGCGATTGTTGGTCGCCAGGAGCAGTCCCAGATTGTTAAGCGTATCTGGCTGGCCGGGATTGTCTTGGAGCGACTGTGTGTACGCATCAATTGCTTGCTGAGTTTGGCCAGTGGCGGCGAATGCGAGGCCAAGATTCGCGCGGGCGGCGGCGAAAGTGGGCCTGAGCTGCAATGCGTGCTGCAGCGATTCGATCGCTTCGCCATTTCGGCCGAGTATTATGAGCGCAACGCCTAGGTTTTGATATGCGTTGGGAAAATCGGGGTTCACGTTGAGCGCGGCTTTGGCTTCATCGATGGCTTCCGCGGGGCGACCGGCGTTGATGAGCACGCTGGCGAGGGTCGTGTGAACCTCGACGGAATTCGGCACGAGGCGTCGGGCGGTTTGAAGGTGCTCGAGCGCTTCTTGCTGCTGGCCTTGATCGGAGAGAGCAATCGCCAGATTTGTGCGAGCGATCCAGGAGTCAGGATTTCTCTTGATCGTAGCGCGATTGAGGACAATGCTGTTCGCGTAGGTTCCTGCCTGTTGCCACGAAAGCGCGGCTAACGTTGCAAGTAGCAGAAGACAAAAGGCGACAGCGAGACGGCGCTGAAGTTGCGGAAGCCACGCGTGAATCGTAGCGACGGTCGCGGCGACGAACACAATGGCGCCGAGGCTGGCGAGGTATTGGAAATGGTCGGCCACAAATGAGTAGCGGAACGGGTAGACGTTCACGAAACCGAGAGCCGGGAATAGCGTGCCGCAGAAAAATAGCCAGCAGGCGAGCGGCCCCCGATTGCGACGGCGGAATATCCACAGGGCGGCGCTGAGGGCCAGTGCGGCGACTGGAAAAGCCCATTGCCACAATTGCGAAGGGTCGATCGTCCAGCGAGGGTAAAAGAACATCAGATTCGTGGGCCACAGAAGTTGGCACAAGTAGAACCAGATAACGCGACCGGCAAGGAGCCCGCGGGCCAGAAAGCTCATGTCGTACTCGGCGCCTTCGCGCCGCCAAGATTTCGTTCGAGCGCAGCCGTAATGAGGCCACCAGCCAGTCCAAATGCGAAGAATAGAACTAGGGGCCACACATCGCGTTTCCATGAGAGTCCGCCGCGCTGCCACCAGAAAATGACCAAGAGGGCCGCGGGCAGCGAGGCGGTGACCGTTTTGGTCATCAGCGCAAGTACGAATATCCCCAAGGCGAAGCTGTATTCACGCCAGTTGCGACTGTCATCAAAGCGAAGGTAGAGCAGCATTGCACCGAGATAGAACACGGCCGAGAGTGTGTTCTTCTGCTCACTGATCCAGGCGACAGACTCGACCATCACGGGGTGGAGGGCGAAAATCGCGGAGGCCAGTATCGCTCCGGTGACCTGTAGCCGTTTGAGAATCGCGTACACCAGTACAACGGCGAGCGAGTGCCAAACGAGGTTGATCAGGTGATAGCCAAGGACGGCGTCGCCCCAAAGTGTGTGCTCGAACCAGAAGACTCTGTGGAGAAGTGGGTAGTATTGTTGCGTTGCGCCGATCTCGAACCAGATGCGGTACAGGCCCGTCGCGGAACGGAGTTCGGGACGGGTGACGTGGGCTTCGTCATCCCACTGCATCCCGCCGTTCAGCGCCGGCAGGTAGGCGAGCCAGGTCGCCGTTAAGATCAGGCCCAGCGCGATCGAAGCGCGATATGAAATCAACGACTTCGCCGGTGGCGAAGCTGCAGTCGGTTTCGCGGGACGATTTTTCTTGTGTCGTGGCATTGCACCAACTGGATTCGCGGGAGCTAAAGTATGCATCGGCCAAGATGGCCGGGCTATATTGGTCGCGAATCGCGGCGGCGCGGATTACATGTCGTAGTAGAGACAGAACTCGTACGGGTGCGGGCGAAGAGCCATCGCATCGACTTCGTTCTTCTGCTTGTAGCTGATCCAGGTGTTGATCACGTCTTCGGTGAAGACGTCGCCACGCAGCAGGAACTCATGATCCTTCGCGAGGGCGTTAAGCGCTTCGCCAAGTGAGCCCGGCGTCTTCGGCACTTGCGCTAACTCCTCGGGGGCGAGATCGTAGATATCCTTATCCAGCGGCTCACCGGGATGGATCTTGTTCTGAATGCCATCGAGCGCCGCCATCATCACCGTGGCGAACGCCAGGTACGGATTCGAACTCGGGTCAGGGCAACGGAACTCGACACGTTTCGCTTTGGGGCTTGGGCTGTACATCGGAATGCGGCACGATGCCGAGCGATTGCGCTGCGAGTACGCCAAATTCACAGGTGCTTCGTAGCCCGGCACCAACCGCTTGTAGCTGTTAGTCGTCGGGTTCGTGAAAGCAAGGATCGCAGGGGCGTGCTTCAATAATCCGCCAATCGCAAAAAGCCCCATTTCGCTCAGGCCGGCGTAACCGTTGCCCGCGAATAGAGGCTGGCCGGCTTTCCACAGCGAGATGTGAGTGTGCATGCCGGAGCCGTTATCGCTAAACAACGGCTTAGGCATGAACGTGACCGTTTTGTTGTACTTCTTGGCGACGTTTTTGATGATGTACTTGTAGAGGCACATCTTGTCGCCCATCTTCACGAGCTCGTCGAAGCGCAGGTCGATTTCGCTTTGACCGGCGGTGGCGACTTCGTGGTGCTGGGCTTCGACATCGAGCCCGCACTCGATCATTGTGATCATCATCTCATTGCGGATGTCCATGAGGGCATCGGCGGGCGGTACTGGGAAATAGCCTTCCTTGTGGCGGAGCTTGTAGCCGAGGTTGGTCTTACCCTGCGACGAATAATCCTTGCCGCGATTCCACTGGGCTTCTTCACTATCGATATAGAAGTAGCCGGCATTCGGGGTTTGGTCGAAGCGGATGTCGTCAAAGATGAAGAACTCGGCTTCGGGGCCGATGAAGCAGGTATCGGCGACGCCGGTGCTCTTGAGGTAGTTCACCGCTTTGCGGGCCACGTTCCGCGGATCGCGCGTGTAATCTTCCCGCGTGATCGGGTCCTGCACGTTACAGATGATGCAGAGCGTGGGGATTTCAGTGAACGGGTCAACGAACGCGGTATCTGCCTGCGGCAACAGGAGCATGTCGCTTTCGTTGATGGCTTGCCAACCGCGAATACTCGAGCCGTCAAAGCCCAACCCCTCTTCGAAAACTTCTTCATCAAGCTTCGAGACAGGAATTGTGAAGTGCTGCCAGATGCCGGGAAAATCCATGAACCGCATGTCGACCGCTTTGATGTCGCGTTCGCGGCACATCGCCAGGACCGTTTGAGGTGTCATAGCAGCCATGATCCGATGTCTCCAAATGCCTGTAAGGAAATAGACGAATCGTCATAATACCGAATCCAATTGGCATTGGAAACGGACTATGCCGATAAGGATTGCGCAAAAAAAGCCCTCGGCGAGTGCCGAGGGCTCGTAAGTCTTCCAAATTCTAGTCGAGGACCTCTCAGTTGGTCGGCTGCAACTCTCGCTCCGACTTCGGGGCCATGAGCCGCATTTGCACGATCCGGTCATCGGCTTTGGCTTGAACGCCGTTGACCACAGCCCCGATGATCCGAATACCCACGCCGCGAAGCAACTCGGCGGCCTGGTGAATTTTCGGCATCTGACTCTGATCGCGACGGACCGACAGGATCGCCCCGTCACTGTATTGCCCGAAGATTAACGCATCCGACATACCGAGTACCGGAGCACCATCGATGATGATGAAGTCGTACTCGGCGCGAAGTTTATCGAACACGGGCTGCATTTGCTCGGTCGCCAACGCGTGGATCGCGTCGATGTCGCAATAACCGGCGGTCAGCAGCCACAAACCTTCGGCATGCGTTGGGCGAATAACGTCCGCCACGTCGACTTCGGCACGCAACACTTCGCACAGCCCATCTTCCAGCGGGGCGTCAAACAAGGCCTGCAAGGCAGGGCGTCGCAAGTCGCCATCGACGAGCAGCGTTCGCCGGCCCGCTCGAGCCAAGCTCGCCGCCAATTGACTAGCTACCGTGGTGCGGCCTTCGTTCGTCGCGGCACTGGTCACAAGCACTACTTGTCGCCGCTTGGAACTAGAGTCGTGCATGAGGATTGTCCGCACGCCGTCGATCGATTCTGTAAGCTGCGCCACAACTGGGTGCATTGGATCCAGAGCTTTCTTCGACGACAATCCGGGCAGAATACCGACGACCCGGATACCAAGGCCTTCATCGACCTCGTCCGGACCATTCAGGCGGCGGCCACGGAATTCCATGTACGCAATGCCCAGGCAAGTCAGTGAGAAGCCAGCCATCGCACCCAACACGGCAATCGAGTAATGCTGAATCGTGTTGATGTTTTTCGTCGAAACGGCAGGTTGAATCTGGCGAATCTGATCCGGTGCGTTGGCATCAATGTCCAGGCTTTCGAGTTTAATGCTCATGTCTTTATTGATTGCCTGCATCTGTTTTAGATCTTCTTCGCGCGTCTCAAGATCGGTTGAACGCTCGATACGCTTCTTGAGCTCCGCCATTTTGGTGTCCAAAGACTTCGTCATCTGGGCCAATTGGCTTTGCAACGAACCGAAGGTCGTACGATAGCGCTTCATCAACTGCTGGAGGGGGATATTTGGTTTCGAGGCAATTTCGTGCTGCATCTTCGCTTTGAGTTGTGCACGGTACTGCTCAATCTGACGATTCAACACATCGATCTGCTTGTTGCTTTGGGCGATCTGTCGCGAATTTCCCCTAGCCGAGCCAGCCGACGCAGATTGGGCCATCTGCATTTCGCCAAGTTTTTCCTTCATCATCAAAACTTGCGGGTCCCTCTCCGTGGCATCGTCGATCTGGGCTTCGAGCACGCCCGGATCTTCCAACTCGCCCTTCATGATCATGAAGTCGGTCTGAGTCTGGTACATCTGCGAGGTGAGTTCATCTTTCTTCCGCTGAGTTTCGGAGATATCACGCAGCAAAAGCTCCGTTTCGGCATCTTTTTCGGTTGCTTGCGGATGGCCCGACTCGCGGGCGATATCTAAGTAAGTGTCCAGCTTGCGTTTGATATCTACTCCCAAAGTGTCGATGTTGCGGGCCAACATATCTCGCACGACGAGCCGCCGTTGGCGAGCCTCGTCGATGACTTCATCTTTGTAAGCCTTCGCAATGGCATCAACGAGCTGTACCTGTTCTTCCGGTAGCTCATCGCCGGACAGGGTAATGCTCAATAGCTTACCGTTTTGCGGATAGTCGACGCTCAAAGTGTCTTGCAGCCACATAACCGGGTCTTTGCGGCCAGCCAAAGCGCTTAGCGAAGCGATGCTGGGCGGACGAATGGCCGCAGTCAACACGAAGTTACTTTTCAAAAGCGCCAACTGCGTTTTCTTGAGTGTTTCGTAGTTCTGATCATTGTCGTGACTGATATCGAAAATCGTTTCACGTTTGTTTTCGACTTGAAATAGCGCCGTTGCCGATGACGACTCGGGGAAGATAAACCACAACGCCAGCGCTAGCGCGCCGCCCATGATGAGCCCCATGCACAGCGCGAGCAGCCAGCGCCGCCGCAGTGCGTGCATGAAGGTGTTGGCATCCATGCTGCCGCGCAGCACGTGATGCGCACCGGGTGTGGGCATCCCCGGAATCAGCGGCGGAGCGATCGCCCCTGAATTTGGTTGAACCATTAAGGCGTCGCCCGGCTGCTGCTGGCCGGCGACCAACGCATGATGCTCATTTGGAGCATGAGAAGAGTCGTCGCGAAACGTCATGGGAGGATCTCAGATGGTCCTAGGATTTCGGCGAAAAGCCGAGTTCGAAACAAGAGCAAACGTGATGAGGTGCGTTCAGCTGGCAATCGCAACTCACACGCCAAATCTCCTCGCTCGATCTCGTAACTGCATAACGAACGGGTTTTTTAACCATTTCCAACTACCGGCCGTCGGGCGAAGGCCTTCAGACCAGTTTCTTTTTTTCAACAGCGGACGCTTTTTTTCAACGTCGCTTGGCCGCACTTTAGCGGACTGGAACGGTTGCAACGCCTCGCACGCCCCCGACAGGCCGCAACTGCACCGAGTCCACTGGGATCGTGATCCTCTCGAGGATCTGCAATTCCAGCCACAACAGCGCGAGAGCTAACGGCATCATGATCACCAGCCCCGCGTAGTCGTGGCAGATTTTTTGAACGGCAATGTTGTCCGGCCCAGCTGCCATATACAGCAAACCGGTGGCAGTTATACGAACGATATTAACGATCAGTGCGATCGGAATGGCGCTGAGCAAAATTACGAGCTTGTCCCACCACGGCCGTTCGATCACGAATACCATGGCCACGGCCAAGGCGCCGAAAATCGTCGCCATTCGCAAACCACTGCAGGCGTCCGCCACAGTGAGCGGAGTCGACATGCCGGGAATGCTAATCAAATTACCTTCGCGAAATGCCGAGACGCCCAGCACCTGCAGCACGAACGTGCTCGAGATGCTCGCCATCCGTTGTAAGCGACCCAATACGCCCACTTCGAGCGCGGTCGGAAGTGGGAACATGAACAGGAGAAACACCAGCGCAGGCCAAGCACAGCGAATCGTGCGGAACCCGCCCACGATCATGAACGCGCCGAAGATCGAGGGAATGAATGAAAGCCGGTCAATTGGATTAAACGCGTATTCGGCCGCAAATAATCGGGCAGATAGGCCGATCGCGAGCAACAACACGCCAAGCCAACGTTCGCGATCTGGTACGGGCGCAAACGGTTCCCACCGCAGCCACAACAACGCCAACGCGAAGATCGGCACAATCCATCCGTGCGAGTATAAACCTTCGCTCCAGGCCGCGCTGGTCAACGAGAACATGTCCCAATAGGCCGCAACTAGAAGTACGACTAGGCCGCCGAGCTGAATAAGGGGGACCAGCTGCGAGGGGTCATTCCAGCTAACTGGCTGCGATGGCGCTGCAATCGTCCCTGCGCGAACCGGAACACCCGGAGTTCGCAGGCTGTCTGGCCTCATGGATGGCGTGACTCGCGAAGGATCTCGAGACGGCGGAGGAACTTGACTCATCGATGAAAAAACCTCAATGGCAATAAACAAATACGTGAATCAGCGTCAAACGATCAATTGGCGACAAACACCTATCCGCATTATGGCGATGACCGGGACGCCCGTCGCGGGTTTTGTCTTAAGTGGCGGTCTCGCCGCTTAGCAGCGGATAGACTCTTTGTTCCCAAGTGCCCGCCGAACAGCTGCCGTGCTGAAACGGAAAGCCCATGATAAGTGCGACAACCAGTCTTCCCGAGGTTGCCGCTGACAAAATGCGGATGATTTCAAAATCACGCCGCACTTGCCGAATTTGGTCGCAACGATTCAAGAACTCAGCGACCTCTAACAGTCGAGAATAAGCGTCTGACGAAAGTCTGTCAAACAGTTGTGCTGAAACGCAACCCTTGAAATGCCTTGGACTTCGGCCGCGCAACTCAACCTATTACCGCTAATTTGCACAACCGAAACAACCGTCCACTGGCAATCCTTGAGTCGGAAGTGCCGCAGTTGCGAATTCCTTGGGGACCGATTGCGCCGATTGCAAGGTTAACTGGCGCTACTACGTAACAAACCGCGTTTTGGTTCATGCTATCCGGCAACTGTGCCTCAAACTGATCGCTGAGCGGCAGATTTCGAGCCGGGACATCTCAAAACGCTTTTAGAGCTTGCTGCTGTCAATTTAGAAAGCAACTATCTCGCGCAACATTCCCAAATTAAAGGTACTAGCCACAAATTAGGAAATTTGGCCGACGTTTTCCGGCGTTATCCAAAGTTGTTGGCGAACAATTCCGATTACAGAGACCGTGCCGGAAATTCCGGTTACGCAGCCCAGCCTCGTCGCGTAGCTAGCTCTGGCCGTTGCCAGACTTTCCGACGCCTAACGTGAGTCCGTGAGAAACGCCATGATGCCGTGCATCCGATTCGACGCTCTACGAGCGATTTGTCTTCCGCTGGTGTTACTCCTTTCCACCGGCGGCTGCACTGCGTTTTTAGAGCCTCGGGAACCCTATCCGGTCACCCCACCCGAGCCATCGCCGGCGAGCCCCGTACCTCGCGAGCTCGACATGGTGTCGCTACCGCCGTACACGATCGCACCGCCAGATATTTTGTTCATTCAAGCGGTGAAAATCGTACCAAAGCCGCCGCATAAACTGGAGCCGTTCGACGCGATCCTGATTCGTGTCGCCAATGCGTTTTCCGATCAGCCTATCGCGGATGCTTTCTTCATCGATCCGGAAGGCACCGTCGACCTCGGCCCGACCTACGGCCGCGTGAAAGTCGTGGGGCTGACGGTCGACGAAGCTCAGTCCGAAATCCGGCGACACCTTTCGCAACTCATTCAAGATCCGATCGTATCGGTGTCGCTGGCTGCCTCGTCCGGTGCTCAACAGATCTCGGGCGAGCACCTCGTGGGCCCAGATGGCCGCGTCAATCTATCAACGTACGGTCAAGTGTATGTTGCGGGCATGACACTCGAGCAGGCACGCGCAGCCATTGAAAAGCAACTTTCGAAATTCTTGGAAGATCCGCAAGTCGCAGTCGACGTCTTTGCCTACAACAGCAAGACCTACTATGTGATCACTCAGGGTGCCGGCAACGGCGACGACGTGGCCGAGTTCCCGATTACGGGTAACGAAACCGTGCTCGACGCAATTGCTCAACTCGGCGGTTTGTCGCAGTTGTCATCAACCCGAATCTTTATCGCTCGCCCAGCACCGAATGGTGTTGGCGCCGAACAAATCCTGCCAGTCAATTGGGCGGAAATCAGCCGCGGTGCGTCGACAGCGACGAATTACCAAATCATGCCGCGCGATCGCATTTACATCGCCGAAGATTCGTATCTCAAGTTCAACTCGCTGGTGTTCAAGTATACCCAACCCTTTGAACGGCTCTTTGGCTTCGTGTCACTGGGCACGGGCATGGCGAACCAAATCAAACGTTTCGGTTTGGGAACGTTGTAATCCGACCGCCTGAGTTCGAAAGTTCCGAAACAATTGCGAATCCGTTTGGTAGGACAGTTTGAGCCCGCAGAAGTGCAGAGTGCACATACTGCGAGCGCGGCCGGGGAGGAGTCACGATGAAGTTTTTCAAATCGACAACTGCGGGTCTGCTTTTCCTGAGCATGAGTGGCACGACACTGGCCGTGCCGCCGTGCCCCGATCGGCCCACTCCGCCGCCGTGCTGTGCGGATGGCCACGGATATTCGCGACCAGAAACGTTCGGGGTATACGAAACTCGCTGGCGCCCGTGGCCAATTCAGAACTTAGGTCCAGCTGCGCCGCAAACAGGCGAAGAAGCTCTGAGAGGACTACTTCCCCGAGCCGACCTGCCTTCTGCGGAAGAAGAAGACCGCAAAGCGCCGCCGCCGAGTACGCCGCGAGAAGAACCAGCGGCGCGCGTGCCAGCCGCAACGAACAATGCAACGCCGGGAAGCGAAACCAGGACCGCGCCGAACGCGCCGCCAACACGAACACCTGGGGAACCAATAGAACCACCTCCCGGTCCGCGTCGACCTTTGCCGCCTTACGAACCGCAATCCCCAGGAGGTCGCCCTGCGACTGGCAACGGTGGAACCGGAGAAAACGATCCACCACCGTCGCTTCCGTTTGGGCCGGGTTCGATTAAAACCGCTTCGACGGCTCGTGAAGCGAATCGCGCGTCGATTTCGCCAGCGCCAGTGCGCTCAGGGGCATCCACGAATTCAAACGAGGATCCACCACCGGCTCTGCCGAGCACACTTGCCAACTTGGCAGGCTAATATCTGGAACACCCACATCATTAACGCATTCTCGAGTCCGGGCTGCAAACGCAGCCCGGACTTTTGTTGCTTAGCGAATGCGATCACGACAAGCCGATCGTACCGGTTATAACGTTCGGTGGCCCCTTTATCGCTACGCCGTGCGTTTTGCAATAAACGCACTTCTACCCGCTAAATCGTGTCCTTCGAGCCGCGACGCGAGCCGCAAATCCTTGACACAACTTGGGCATGAGCCTACCGTGAATTGAGTCAACGACAGCGATTGGCGGCTCGGATGCCCAATGAACCGTCGTCTTGTTTTACGCGTATTTTAATGGACGTGCGTGCGTGCGACTCACGCTGTCACGCCGACTTCTCCACTCGCGGGCTGAAAACTAGCCGGAGGTTTTTAGAGTGACTCGTTACTTGCCGCTTCTATTAGGCGTGTTGTTGATCGTTGGATTAACGATCCAAGAAATACGAATGACCGACCGGCTGTCGGGCACGAATGTCAGCGCCGAAGAACGGGCCGAACTTTTGAGCTCCGTCCCAAAAGATTTCGGCGACTGGCATGGCGAAGACAAGCCTGTCGATCCGACCGTGCAAAAAGTGGCGGGTGCCATCGGCGCTGTTTCTCGCGATTACCACAACTCTCGCACAGGCGAGCGGGTCGACCTCTGGCTCATCGTCGGTCATTCGCGCGACGTGGCCTTCCACACGCCGGACGTTTGCTACCGAGGCTCGGGCTTTGAAGCTCGCGGCAAAGAGAACTCGCTCTACCCGCTCGTAATGCAAGGGATGCCGGACACACCAATGTGGACCAATACGTTCTTCAAAGAGGACGTAACCGGCCGATCGCTGATCCGCGTTTTTTGGACGTGGTACAACCCCGACTCTGCCGACAGCGATGGAAAGATCGTATGGGAAGCGCCAACAAATGCCCGGTTTCATTTCGGCAATTCGCGTGCTCTCTACAAAATGTATTTCACGAGCGAAATGCGTGATCCCATGGAAACGGCTGAACAAAGTTCAGCATTGCGTTTCGCGAAAGACTTCCTGCCAGAAGTCGATAAAGCGTTGGCAGAAATGCACAACAAGCTGAATGGAAGCGCCATAGCTCCATCTACGACTTCCACGACGCCACCCAGCGAAACACCGACCGAGCCGAACGACGCGGCGAAAACAAAAAATGTCGAATCGAAAACCGATGGAAAGAGTGCCACAGTAAATACTACTTCTGAGGCTCCAGCCGAGTCGTCGGCTAAAGCGTCGGAAACGCCAGCGGAGACGCCGAAAGCCGAAAAGTAAGTCGCTCCAGCGATTTCCCATATAAAAGACAGCGCAGGCCATGCCCGCGCTGTTTTTTATTTGTCCAGCGCTCACATTACACCGACACGCCCGTCTTCCAGACCGAGCCGCTTCATTTTCTTGTACAGCGTCGTGCGATTGATGCCGAGTTGATCGGCCGTGGCATTGCGATTCCAGCCGTTGGATTCGAGCACTTCGCGAATGATCTGCCGCTCGGGTCCTTCGAGCGCTTCCTTGAGGGTCTTTTGTCCCGCAGCCGAGCTCATGATCACCGCGCCCGTTCCGCGAACTTCCATGGGCAGATCGGCGACCGTGATGATGGGTCCTTTTCCCAATAGCACGGCACGTTCAATCACGTTCTGCAATTCGCGAACGTTGCCCGGCCAGTTGTAGCGCTCGAGCGTGACCATCGCGTCGTCTGCGAACCCTGTCACCTGGCGGCGCGAATCTTCGCGCACCTGCTCGAGAAAGCTGTGGGCGAGCGTGTGAATATCGCTTGGCCGCGTACGCAACGGCGGCAGCTCGATATTGATAACGTTGACGCGGTAATACAAATCTTGTCGGAAGCGACCATCCGCGACGGCCCGCGACAAGTCTTCGTTCGTCGCGAGCACCACGCGGACATCCACCGCAAATGTCTTCGTTCCCCCGACCTGCTCGAACTTCAGTTCTTGCAACACGCGGAGCAGCTTCACTTGCATCGCCGGGCTGGCGGTGCCGATTTCGTCGAGGAAAATCGTGCCGCCATCCGCTTGCAGGAATTTGCCCATCTTTTCGCCAGTCGCGCCCGTGAAAGCGCCGGCGACGTGACCAAACAGTTCACTTTCGAGCAGCGTTTCCGGCAAGGCGCCGCACGCCACTTCGACGAACGGCCCTTTTGCGCGGCCGCTTCGCCGATGAATGGCCCGAGCGATCATGCTCTTACCGGTACCGCTCTCGCCGGTGACAAGCACCGTTGCCCGCGTATCGGCCACACTGCTAATCATCTCAAATACTTTGAGCATCCGCGGGTCGCGACCCACGATGTTATCCATCCCGTATTTGCGGTCGAGCTGTTGGCGAAGATTGTCGTTCTCTTGTTTCACGCTGCGCTGCGAAATCGCCCGCTCGATAGTCATCAACAACTCATTGTCGATGAGTGGCTTAGTCACGTAGTCGAAAGCGCCGGCGCGAATAGCCTCGATCGCCCCATCCGGCGAACCATAGCCGGTCATCAATACGACTTGCGACGCCGGATAATTCCGCCGGCATTGCTCGAGTAGATCGAACCCGTCCCCATCCCGGAGACGAACGTCGGCCAGCACCAGGTCGAACGCCTTTTTCCGCAGCCGCTCCAGCGCGTCTGCGTAGCCCGGCGATGCCTCTAGTTCGTACCCTTGGCTGCGGAGCCAATCGGACATGGAATCCAGCACGTGACGATCGTCATCAACCAGCAGTAATTGCGGCTTAGTCATGGTTCGTGGCTCAATTAAATGCGAATCCGCTTCCTGCGTCGGGAACGACGATCCTAATTCCGTCGCAACTCGGCCCGCGCCTTTCGGCAACACGAGCGCAGTTCTGTCGCCAAATATCTACGTCACGGGTTGTAACGCGTCAACGAAACGGGCTTTTTGCGAACGTACACATCCGGTCGTACCGATTGTGAGGTTCTTTTCCGTTTTGGCACTCGCATATAATGACCAGCACACCGAATTCGAAAACCTCCGATAACGCTGTTTCACTTCCATGAATCCGATCCGAGTCGTCGTTCACGACAAGATGCAGCGGAAGTACATCTACGCCCGCACCGAACCTGTCGGCAAGAACTTCGCCCCCGAGTTCAAACCCCAGCTTACGCCCAAGCAAATGCTCGAGCTCGGCGTCTTCGGCGGAAAGTACATGACCGATTGCGCGAAGGAATTCCCCGACGACTGGTTCGACGACGCGAAGCTATCTCCCGAAGCGCATGACCCAAAACTAAATCATTTCGGCGTGAAGGCTTCGCAGCCGCTTTCCGTATGGCGTGAAAAGGGTTGGATTTTTAAAGACGACCCACGCGGCTGGTTCCAATGGTACTGCCGCTACTACATGGGCCGCCGCTGCGAGGATGACGAGCGGCAGATTAAACGCTGGAAAGCGATTAAGCGGCATGTCGCGCAGATTCGCAAGAACTGCAAACGCGGCGATCTCAAATGCCGTGCCAGACAACGACAAGCGCTGCTTCACTGGGCTTACGATTCGAGAATGATTTGAGGCTTTTTATGTCCGCCGATCTTTGGAAAACCGCAACACTCGACGCACTCGATGGACACCGCCGCATGATCGATGGCGCGTTGAAACAACTCAGCGACGAGGAACTAACTCGCCGGCCGACCGAGGGAATCAACAGTGTCGCTGTTATCCTGCGCCATTTAGGCGGCAACCTGCTCAGCCGCTGGATTGATTTCCTAACCTCTGACGGCGAAAAGCCAAACCGCAACCGCGATTCAGAATTCGAAGATTGGCCTGGCGACCGCGCCTCGCTAATGGCGTTCTTCGACAGCGGCTGGAAAGCGTGCCGCAACTCGATTGCCGCGTTAACCGCGGAAGACATGACGAAGTCGATCGAAATCCGTGGCGAAAGGCATACTGTGCCGCAAGCGATCCAGCGGTCACTCACGCACACCGCTTATCATGTCGGCCAAATCATGCTTGTCGCCCGCATCGTACATGACGGCAGTTGGCAATGGCTCACGATCAAGCCCGGCGGCAGCCGGCAGCACAACCAACAAACCTGGGGCACGGCCGCGGCACGTGGAGCTAGCGGATCACCTACCTAGCGCCCCGTCAAGTATTTCCATTGGAAAGAGGCTTACTATTGCCTTATCGAATTGAGTATTCGCCGGAGACCGATGGTCATCTGCGAGCATTGACCGCTCGACAAAGGTCGCTCGTATTCGATGCCGTCGACGAGCAACTCTCGCAGGAACCGGTCGTGGAAACGCGGAATCGAAAGCCGATGCGGCCAAATCCCGTGGCCCCCTGGGAACTTCGCGTCGGCGAGCTTCGCGTATACTATGATTTTGCGGAACAACCGGAACCGCTTGTGACTGTTCTCGCCGTTGGCGTCAAACGTCGCGACCGCGTGATAATTGGCGGCCAGGAGTATCGACTATGAAGATCGTGGAAAAGGTGGACGCAACAGCGACGCTCGCCGAGTATACGGCGGATATCGCCAACGGCACCGTAATTGTGACGAGTGAAGGTCGACCGGTAGCCGCGCTGGTGCCGATCGAGAACGCCGACTTGGAAACCGTGTCTCTCAGCACGAATCGCGAGTTCCTTGATTTGGTTGAGCGCTCGCGCGCCCGGATTAGTACAGATGGCGGAATAGCGAGCGAAGAAATACGCAAACGTTTTGAGGGATAACCTTGAACTCTAATGGGCCCACTTCAGGCTATGTCGAACGCCGTCTTCGCTCTCCAGCACCGCCAGCTGCATGCGTCGTCCCAGGTTCCACACCTGTAATTTCATTTGGACCGGTACGTTCAGCAATTGTAGCGACGCTTGGTCTCAATCCGAGTGCAAACGAGTTTCTTGGAATTGACGGTAGCGAACTTACCGGGCAACACCGCCGACTCGCTACTCACACTTCGCTCGGGGTAATTGATCTCTCGAAAGCACCGAACGAGGCACTTGCTCAAATCGTTCAAGACTGTGATACATACTTCCAGCGAAATCCCTATTGGGATTGGTTCGAACAGCTTGAGCCGATAGTGCAGATCTGCGGCGGATCATACCGCGATAATTCTGCCTGTCATCTCGATGTGGTCCAATGGGCGACTTATCCGAAGTGGAGAAGCATTCGCCCTGGTTCCATTCGCAAAACGCTTCTAGAAGCCGATGCGCCTTTTCTAGCCGAACAGCTACGTAATGAAAATATACGCGTGCTACTCATCAATGGGATGGGCGCAATCAACCAATTGAAGCGGGTGGTTAAATTGGAACTCGCCGAACTCGAACCAATCGTTGAGCTAAGATTTCGCCCGACGCGACTTTTCAAAGGAATTATTCTTCGCGAACGTTCACATATTCGTGTCTTTGGATGGAATACTAACATCCAAGCGGAGCATGGCGTATCAAACGCACTTCGTGAGGAAATAAAACAGCGATTGAGTTCGTTGGCGACCGATGGCTAACGCGCCCGCGGATGCGCCTTCTCATACGCCGCCCGTAAATTCGCAGTGCTAACGTGCGTATAAATCTGCGTCGTAACTAGGCTCTTGTGACCGAGCAACTCTTGCACGCTGCGAATATCGGCCCCGCGATCCAAGAGATGCGTCGCAAAGCTATGCCGCAGCGTGTGGGGCGACGTCCGTCCATCGAGACCAGTCTCCTTGATGTACTTTTCGAGCATCCGAGCCACGCTGCGTGTCGTCAGCCGGGTGCCGAATTTATTCGTGAACACGGGTGCCTCGCGCCCCGTTTTTTCGCGGGGCGACAGCGTCCGCTTCTCCTGCCAGCTCTTCAGTGCTCGTGACGCATACGATCCGATCGGCGACAACCGCTCTTTCTTCCCTTTACCGCGGACCCGGACGATGCCGGCCGGAAAGTCGAGGTCGCCGTCGTTGAGCCCGACGAGCTCGCTCACGCGTAGTCCAGCTGAATAGGCTGTTTCCAGAATTGCGCGATCGCGCAGCGCCGCTGGCGACGCGCCCTTGGGTGCGCCCAACAACTTCCCCACTTCGTCGGTCGTCAGAAAATGTGGCAGCTTATGGCTCTTCCGCGGATTGCGAAGCGCCTTCGCCGGGTTCGCCTTCGCCCAGCCTTCGCGCTGGCCAAACTTCAAGAAGCTGCGCACCGAAGCCAGCCGCCGCGAAATCGAGGTCTTGGCGTAACCTGCTTCATGTAACGCCGAGAGAAACCCACGCAACTCATTCGTGGTGATGCTGCCCGGGGCAGGGCTGTTACCTTCGCCATCGGAAAGATACTCAGCCAGCGCGTGCAGATCCTCGCGATAGCCCTTCAACGTGTGAGGCGAAGCGCCACGCTCCACCCGCAAGTACTGCAAGAACTGGCCAATCTGAGGACGCATGGGAAGGATGAGTGTTCAGGGTTGAGGGTTTAGTGTCGGATGACGCTGGGATGCCCACGCCAGGCTCCAGACCCTCAACTCTCGACCCTCATTCCTCAACCTTTTAGAACATCTCTTCGCTGTCCGTCACTTGCGGCATGCGTGTCCGCGAACGTTGTTGCCGTTCCTCTTGGCGAATCTTTTGGCTCAGCACAGCGGCGTCGTACCAGCTGAAGCTCAGCTCCGGATTCGAGGCGTGACGACCGAGCATCCGCAGCGCTTCGGCGCGCTGTGAATCGTCGTACAGGAAGATATATCGTTCCTTGCCTTTGATCAGCGCGAGTACGTTGATGTCGTCGTTCACTTTGCCAAGACTCCGTTCGGCAGCGGGCGGGGGTGGCCGAGAGTTGCTGGGGGCTGTCGGCCTTGGGGGTGGGGGTCGAGTGGTTGGCTGAGACCTGTCGGAAATCCGTTTTCGCGACGAGCCGCAACACGACTCTACGACGTTTTATCGGCAATCCGGCCAGCTCCACACCACTCGCGTTTCACTTGCTCCACCGCGCGCAGAAAGCATTTCTGCGATGTGCATGTGACAGCAAAATCGGATGAAGTCATCGCTGCGTTCCAAATAGTTTTGCCAACCGCCAAATCGCGCATCGTCGCGGAAGTGATAGTAGCTGGCGAGCGCCTCTGTAAATTCGCCGTCATTTCCGTGATAAATCTTCGTGTGCGTCATAACCGGACCATCTGTTGGGCAGCAAGCAGGCCGAACCGGGCTTGGCGGCGGCGGTATAAACCCACGCTCATCTGGCCAGCCAGGCGGCAAAGGTCCATGCGCGCCGTTAACGCCGGTCATGCCGCTGGCGACCGCCAAATCCGATTGCGACGGCGGCATCGCTGTACTCGCACTGCTGGCGCTGGGTGGCAATTCCTCGATGGCACCGGGTTGCTCGTAAATCGCCTTCGCGACCTGACCACTGTCGCTGTGCCGTTTCGTCTTGGCCGACGGTTTAGAGCCGTTTCCGGGGTTCCTACCGGGCTGAGAATTATTCTGCGAGCCATTCTTTGCGGCGTCGTTGCCACTCGCTGAGTACATCGGCAATCCACGAAATGGCCCCGGTTCCTGCGACGCTTGCGGCGGCAATTCCGGAGGATCGATTGGTTGCTTGTCGCACGCCGGCGTCTGCGTCGCGAGCTGCGCTTTCGCCAGCGCGAACTCCGATTCGAACACCAGCGGGGCAGGGATGTACTCTTCTTCCGGCGTGCCCCAGGGCAGGCCGTAACCTGGCGGAATTTCGTGGAATCCAGGATTCGCCGCATACCACTCCACGCGCAATCCACATCGCGGCGGATAGTACGGCGTGTAATCGGTCACCGACCCGATCACGACCGCATCGACGCCCAAAATATTTGCAAGCCGTCGCGCTTCGCTCGGCTTCGACAAATCAACGTGATGCTGAATGATCGCTTCTTCCGTCACGCCCAGCGGCACAACTTCGAAGCCTTGGATCGATTGCAGTTCGGCATAATACGCGAGCGCAAATCTACGGCCATCAACCGTCTTCTCGTCGCTCAAATTGAAGAACGGCGCAATGGCGACTTTGCTCAGTTGGGGAAAGGGATTGTGGATCACGGGCTCGTGACTCACATCCGGCACGATCAGCGCACAGCCAGAGTCGCCCACAACCAGCATGCTAGACAGCATGATAGCGCAAAGAGGTCGCCAAATTGGTCGACGGCGTAGCATTGGCCGGATAGCGAACGCCAATCCAGCCCCCCTGCTAGCAAAACATACGCGCGCATGGATATGTGCGCGCTACGGTTATCGGCGGCTGGCACGTGAGGCTTGAGAGAAAGCTGCTGTGTGAACAGGATCACAACTGCCAATCAACGCAGATTCGATCGCGGGACGAACTATTGTTTGTCTGTGGGAGGCGCATCTTTGCCGACATTTTCTGCTTCAAAGGAACGCCAAACGCGTCGAAAACCCAAAAACGCGAAGACAGCACAAATCGCTGCGATAATTAGAAACGCCAGCGAACTAGCGACGCCCGCAATCAGTAACGACACCATGGGGTAGTTCGCGATTACCGCGACTAGCGCCGCCGCAATGGTCATTACTACCAAAAGTGCACGAAGTGAGAATTGCCAGCGAGGCATTTTCATTCGCCAGACTGTTCCAACCACGCGACATCTGCAAGGTCTTTAGGCCGGCCAGTCGCTCGCTTATTTTTTAACAATTCGTCTCGGCCAATCACGGAAACAGATATTCCGTCGATCTGACATTTGTTTCGGTGGGCCCAAGCCTCATCGAACTCAACACCCGTAACGGAGGTCAATATATCGATTCGATACGGAGCAACACCAATTTGATAGATGTTGTCGCGGGCATGCAAATCGTCGATCGACAAGCGGCTTCGCGGGGCACCAAATCGGATGAGTGCATCCCAAACGCGCTGTGCATTCTCACGCGTCGGACGCACCCAAATATCGAAATCTCCCGTCGCGCGCGGAGTGGCGTAAATTGCGATCGCATGAGCTCCGACGACCAGGTACTCAGCGCTCGAGCCGTTTAAGGCACTCAACATGTCTCTGAAATTCTTGTTCAGCAATGTCGATACCCTTCATCGCCCAACAGTCGACGGTCATTTGCCACATTGCGTCCCAACGCTCCGCAACAGTCGCGTCGCGGAAATCGTTCTCCGTGCCTTGTTTCGCGAGCGTCGTTTTGCGCACAATCTGACGGTTTGCATCACTCATAACCCCATTGTAGCATTTTTGTGTCCCTTCAGAATCGCGAATCCGAACCGTCCAAGCGTCAATTGCCGAAAATCACGCTTCAACACGAACAGTTGCACGGCTTAGCGCAGCAACTCGCGACACATGTTTTTCGCGCATGTGTAGTCCTCGCTGCTATTGCGCCGCATTCTGGAACTGCCGAAAGCACTCGCGCCGCCGGCAGTGTCCAAATCACTCCTTCCCACGTGCTCTCGATCAACGGCAAAGCCGTGTTCCCAATCGCGCTCAGCGTCATCCCATCACCGGATGCCAAGGCCCCCAACGGCAAATCCGCCTGGCAAGAATTTCGCGACGCGGGCGCCGTCTTTATTCGCACCACTCCGCCACGATCAGCGAACGGCGATAGCCGGCGATGGGATGATGACGCAATCGATCGGCAAGCAGAATACATGAATGCCGCTGCCCGGGCTGGGATGTTTTGTGTCCCGACGTTGAATGAAATGTCATCGATCGGAGACATCCATTCGGCCAAAGCGGATCGGCTGCGGCAGTTCATCCGCAGGTTCCGTAGCGATCCCGCCCTCGGAGTTTGGAAAGGGGCCGACGAGCCGCAGTGGGGTCACCAGTCCGTCGAGCCTCTATTGACCGCCTATCGAATCATCAAGGAGGAAGACCCCAACCACCCGATCTGGATCGCCCAAGCACCGCGCGGCACCGTAGAAGAGCTCCAACCGTACAACGCGGCATACGATATCGGCGGCGTCGACGTGTACCCGATTGGATATCCGCCCGGCAGCCACCTCATCGACCCCCATGAGAACAAGGACATCTCCGCGGTTGGCGATTACACGTTAAAGATGCTTCGCGTCGTCGACCGACAAAAGCCGGTTTGGTTCACGCTGCAGGTCGCCTGGAGCGGTGTCGCAACGCCACCGCGCGTCTTACGGTTTCCAACTTTCGCCCAAGAACGCTTCATGACTTATGAAGCAATTATCAATGGCGCTCGCGGTCTCGTATATTTCGGCGGCGCCATTCGCTCCACACTCAATGAGCGCGACTTGGAGTTTGGCTATAACTGGACCTTTTGGGAGCGCGTGCTGCGGCCAGTCATCGAAGAAATCGGCGACAAAAGCCCGCTGGCCGCCGCGCTGTGCGCACCCGATTCGAAGCTAGCCGTCAAAGCCGACAACAAGTCGATCGAACTCTGCGTGCGGGAAGTGGATCGCGAGGTGTATTTGCTCGCCTGCTGTCGCGATCCCCTAATAACATCCAACGTGAAGTTCACCGGCTTGCCAACCCAGCTCGAAGAAGGGCAGGTCCTCTACGAATCGCCGCGCAAAGTTGAAGCGAAAGAGGGGACGTTCAGCGATTGGTTCGCTCCGTACGATGTGCACGTTTATAAATTCTCGCGGCCCTGATCGCCGAGCTGCCGCCAGCGACGCCGGGCCATCAGAAACGCTCCAGCGGCACCGAGCACCAGTAAGCCTTCTAGTATCCACCATCCGAACGGGCCTTCGCTGTCGTCGATCGCCACCGTATCAATTGCGAGGATCACCAACCCGATTCCCAACGTGATCCACGAAATCGCCGTCGTAAACGCCAGCGCTCGCCGATTCTCAGGACGAATAAGCCAATCACCGGCCAGCAGGATGATCGCCTGCAGCAGCCCAATCACCACGGCGACAATCGCGAAACCGCCGAACGGTACACCAATCGCCAAAACTGCTGAAATGATTGTCGTCGCAATCAGCAAGTCGCGTGTCGAGAACTGAAAACTGTTACTCGATGGCGACGTTCCTAAATCGCCATTGGCAGGAACGTCAGTTTTGCTTGGCGTTCGCATAACTTCGTGCAAATCAGATCAACCCACCCATCGAACTCAGCCCGATCGGCTCGCGGCAATTGAACGGCTCCCCGTACCGCGTGCCAATCGCCTTTCCCCAGTACGCCGCCTCGTCCTGCAGCGCGTCGATAAACACCGGCGGCGTAGTTGGCCGACCCGTGACGAACTGGCTCTCGTAACATCGAATCGCCGCTAACTTCTGCTCCCATTCATCGCTAATATCGAGTACGAACGCCGGCTGCGGCGACATCTTCAAGTGCACGCAGTAATAATTGTAAATCCGCTGCGGATGGTGCGGCTCTCCCGGCATGTCAGTCTTCGTGAGCTTCGACCAAAACCTCGCCGCATCGACAAGCTCTGTCGCCGCAATATGATCCGGATGCGCATCCACCCAATACGGCGCGAACAACCACCGCGGCTTCTGCTGCCGAATTACGCCCGCCAGTTTCGCACGGTTCTCAATTGTCGCTTCCAGCGAACGATTAGGCAGCCCAAGATTCTCCCGCCAATCGATGCCCAAAATCGCTGTCGCGGCCGCCGTCTCGCGCTTCCGTATTTCTGGCGTCCCATGCGGCGTCGGCTCGCCGCTCGTCAAATCCAAAATTCCAACCCGCCGCCCCTCTTTTTTGAATTTCAAAATCGCCCCGCCCATGCCCAACTCGGCATCATCGGGGTGGGGTGCAATCACAAGAATATCGAGCATGGCGCGGTCGAGGGTCGAATGTTTAGAGATGGGAAGGTCGATGCTATCGCAATTGAGTGCTTGCTTGCGGCTGAAACACCGCTTGCCGGTTTAGCGGCAATTCGTCAAACTCTGCCGCTACTTCTGCAGCGTGATACTTCTTGTCTCTTCGCCGAGTCCGGCCGTGAACTTACGACGTCTCCATTTTACTCGCCGCCTCGTCCTCGCGGCAGCCATTCTCCTCCCGCTGTTTGTGGGCGGCTGTAAATTAATGAACAGCGATTGGTGGAACCCCGACCACTATCGCGACGACCGTGCCGTTGATATCGACCACCGGCTCGATAAGGCCGAGCCGATCGTCAAGAACCCGTTCTAAATCGGCCGGTATTCCGTTCTAATGGCGGCGTTCGCGATTGGTACACATCGCGAGATCACGCTCCGCAGGAATAGCCGCCATGACGAACGCTCAGGCTCACGCCACGTACGAAAAACTCTGCACCCACGCCCGCGAAGTCGCGATTCTGAACGCGACCCAATCGCTCCTTGGCTGGGATGAACGCACCAAACTTCCGCCCGCCGGTGGCGATTATCGCGCCGAGCAAATGAGCTACCTCGCCGGCTTAACGCACCAAAAACTCACCGCCCCCGAGGTTGGCGATTGGCTCGCAGAACTCGCGGGTAGCGATCTCGTCGCCGACCCGCACAGCGATATCGGCGCTGATATCGTCAACATGCAGCGCGACTACGAGCGCAAAACCAAGCTCCCGCAGTCGCTCGTCGAAGAGCTCGCGAAACTCTCCGTCCTCGGACAGCAACTCTGGGTCGAGGCCCGCAAGGCTAACGACTTCGCCCGCTTCCGCCCGCTCCTGGAACGCACGCTCGAGCTCAAACGCCAGGAAGCCGCCGCAATTGGTTACGAAAAAGAGCCCTACGACGCGTTACTTGACGAATTCGAACCCGGTGCGAAAACCTCAGAAGTCGCACAAGCTCTCAACGGCCTGCGCGAACAACTTGTCCCTCTCGTCACCGCAATCGCCAACAGCCCGCGCAAACCCAACCTTGCCGTCCTGCAGGGAAATTACCCAATCGATTTGCAAGAACAGTTCGGCCGCCGCTGTTCGGCCGCAATCGGCTTCGATTTCACACAAGGGCGGCTCGATACCACGAACCATCCCTTCTGCTCGGGAATGGGACCGTACGACGTGCGTCTAACGACGCGCTACGACCAACAAAACCTCTCCGGCTCACTCTTCAGCACTCTCCACGAAGCAGGGCACGGCATTTACGACCAAGGCCTGCGCAAAGAACACTACGGCCTGCCGACCGGCGAAGCCGTCTCACTCGGCATCCACGAATCGCAATCGCGGATGTGGGAAAACTTCGTCGGCCGGAGCCGCGCCTTCTGGAAATTCTTCTTCCCAATCGCACAAAACACTTTCCCCAAAGCGCTCGGGAACGTCTCGCCCGATGACTTTTATTTCGCAATCAACGACGTGCGACCCTCACTCATCCGCACCGAGTCGGACGAAGTCACTTACAATCTCCACATCCTCATCCGCTTCGAGTTGGAGCTCGCACTGATCAACGATCAGGTAACGGTCACTGATCTGCCCGAAGCCTGGCACGCCAAGTACCGCGAATACCTCGGCATCCAGTCGCCGACCGATTCCGACGGCGTACTGCAAGACGTCCACTGGAGCTCCGGAGCCTTCGGCTACTTCCCGACCTATTCGCTCGGCAATCTTTACGCCGCCCAATTCTTCGAACAAGCCGCCGCCGACCTTGGCGACTTGCACGAAATGTTCGCTCGCGGCGAGTTTATGCCCCTCCGCGAATGGCTGCGCACGAATATCCACGCCGCCGGCCGCCGCTATCCGGCCGCCGAACTTGGCCGCCGTGTCACCGACCAATCGTTGTCCCACGACGCCCTCATGCGCCATCTTCGCGGCAAATTTGGCCCACTCTACGACTTGAAATAGTCGCGATTCTCATTCGTGTAGCTGGATTCGCAAGAATCCGGACCGCGCCGGATTTTTGCAAATCCACCTACAAGGCCAGCAACTTTACCGGTTATATCGATTGCCCGACCGTGCGCCCCAAATGACGTGTTTCGAACTGGAAGTCCCCGGCGATGGTTGATGTTGCGTACAACTAGGCAATGGTAGACTGTCGTAACGCTTGTACTGAAGCCGATTCTCTGGCCTGCCGCGCCACGTTACGCGCCGGCCGCTCGAGGGAGCTTATCATTCATGCCTCAATTGGCAAAATGTCCGCAATGTGACCACGACCTTCTCGTCCCAGAAGATCTCGCCGCCGGTGCCTGGGCTCGTTGTCCGAGTTGCTGGTCGTTCTTCCAAATGAAGGACGCTACCACCCGACCGCTCGCCACACTGGAAGTGATCGAACCGGCCGCGCGCCCACCGCCGACGATGAAAGCCATTCCGCGCAAACGGTCGACGATATCGGGTCGATGGCCACGTGGAGCGGTGATGATGACATCGAGGATCTCCATGAAATTCGCGAACCAAAACTAGCAGATCTAACAATGACGCAAGAGTCACACGCTTCCGATCGCGAAAGCGAAGATTCAGAAGATGAACCTCAAGCCCTCGATTCGCATTTGTTGGCAGACGAAGAGCATCACGAAATTGAACACGAACCGCTCGACGAACTAGCGACGGTTCCGTTTGTGCCGGCTCCGAAGGAACCTGAGGCCGAACACAGCGAGCCGATTTCACTTACGGGCCTCGAGGATTCGTCCGAGACCGCCGGTACACCAATAGAATCGCCGGAAGAGGCCGCGCAGCGGATCGACGCCTGGTTCCGTTCAGCAAAAACGATCGAAGACGTAACGCCGATGTCGGAAATGCAACCGCTCGACGAAACTGCCTTCGATGAGCCGTCAGAATTCGAACCGAAACAACCGAAACAGGGCGCCGCGACGAATGCGACGATCGACCTCGGCAGCGCCGGCATCGACGAACTCGACTTGAGCGACGACTTCGAACTCGAACACGCCGCCGAACCAGAGCACGATGTTGCCGCTTGGGACGACTCGCATCACATGGATCAGCTGCTGGCCGAAATCAAGGACCAACCGCCCGCCGACGAATTCGAACCCGTCGTCGCCATCGCCGATGAAGAACCAGTTCATGAAGAAGTCGCCCCAGCTCACGCGGAAGCCGCCGAATGGATGCCCGACGAGTCGCTTGCGATCAAACCCACAGCCGTTTCGCGCGGACGCTCGAAATCGGTCGTCCGTACGCTCGTCATGCCAGCCGTCTGCGGTTTGCTAGGACTAGCGGCGGGATACTACGCCTTGCTGTGGCTAAAAGGCCCACAGATCGATTTCCTTGACGCGGCAAAGTATTTGCCGAAGGTCATGCTCCCGGCATCTTTCTCATCAACTAGCGCGCCGCGGCAACTCGCCGTTGCCCCCACACTGCCGCCAAATACCAACGACACGCCGACCGATGAGAAGGCCAACGAGCCAATCTCAACTCCCGACGACGGCTCAAAGACCGCGGAAACGAAGCCAACCGACGCACCCGCAGAAAAGCAGGCCAGTTTCACAGAGCCGACGAAAACGGCAGGCGCGGACGACAACCGCTATGGCGCGGCGACGCCCCCCGCCGATAAGGCCGCCGAGCCCGCAGCCTTCAACCCGCCCGCTGCCGCCCCCGTTAACGACAGCAAACCAAACGAGTCAGCTGAAACGGTGCGCATCGCTGGCGCTCCGTCGTTCAGTGCGTCCGACCTCGCCGCTGCGCTCGTCGCTGCCAAAGACGCCGAGCCCGGCCTCGTGAACGGCAACTTGACCGATGGCCACGATGTCGCCCGCACAAAAGGCTTCAGTTACTCGATCCTCGCCGACTTAGCCCAGAAGGCCACATTCCTCGCTCTCACCGGCGAAGAGGCCGACAAACTTCAACAAGATGCCGACAACATCTTCCGCACAACGCTCAGTACGCCCCACGCGCGCGATGAAGTCTCGCAAATCGTGCCGAAGTGGATCGCCTCACCCAATCGTCGCCAAGGCGGTGTCTTCTTGGCCGGTACCGTCGTCGGCCACGACAAGCAGGGTAGTGTGACCGAGGGCAGCGTCGACCTCGGCACTGGCCAACCAATGCCTGTCCTATTGCCACGCGCTGTTGCGGATAAAGCACCTGCGGGCCCAGTCGCCATCGTCGGCTTCATCGTCGACAAACCAGCCGAGCGAGTCCCTGGCTACACCGGCACCGCCCCCCAAGCCGTCTTCGCCGCCAAGCTAATCCCACTCCAATAGCCACGAATAGCACCGCCATTTTGCCCCGCACATCGCAGCGCTTCGCACTATTCTCCCGACGGACTGGTCGCTTCAGCGACCAGTCTTTACGATAGGCGAACACTCACATCGCCCATCACGCCCGCTTTGCACCCACACCCATGCTCATCGCCGTCCCCAAAGAAACCTACCCCGGCGAACACCGCGTCGCCCTCGTCCCCGCTAGCGTCCCGCCCCTCGTCAAAGCTGGCCTGCGAGTACAGATCGAATCAAACGCCGGCCTCGCAGCCGGATTCACCGATGCCGCCTACCGAGAAGCAGGCGCAGAAATCATCACCGAACGTCGGCAACTGTTTCAGTCGGCTGACATAGTCTTCCAAGTCCGCGGCCTAGGCGCCAACCCTCACTCCGGTGCCGCCGATCTCGAAGCCATGCGCGAAGGCCTCGTGATTCTCGCCCCGTGCGACCCACTCGGAAATCCGTCCGCCGTAAAACAGCTGGCCGACCGCGGCGTCACGCTCTTCGCCATGGAGCTGATTCCGCGTATCACGCGCGCCCAAAGCATGGACGTCCTCTCCTCGATGGCCACCATCGCCGGCTACAAAGCGGTCCTACTCGCCGCCGATCGACTCCCAAAAATGTTCCCCCTCATGATGACCGCCGCCGGCACACTCACACCGGCCAAAGTATTCGTCGTAGGCGCGGGCGTTGCTGGCCTGCAGGCAATCGCCTCGTCGCGTCGACTAGGCGCCGTCGTCCACGCGTACGACGTTCGCCCCGCCGTAAAGGAACAAGTCGAAAGCCTCGGCGCGAAATTCGTCGAAGTGCCACTTGAAACAACGGGTGCCGAAACCGCCGGCGGCTATGCCAAACAACTCGGCGAAGAGTTCTACCAAAGGCAGCGCGAGCTGATGGCCCGCACCGTCGCCGGGAGCGACGTCTGCATCACCACCGCCGCCATCCCCGGCAAACCCTCCCCAAGAATCATCACCGCCGAAGCTGTCCGCGGAATGGCTCAAGGCTCCGTCATCGTCGACCTCGCCGCGGAACGAGGAGGTAATTGCGAGCTCACCAAGCCCGACCAAATCGTCGTGGAGAACGGCGTCACAATTCTCGGCCCCACCAATCTCCCCAGTGAAGTGCCCACCCACGCCAGCCAAATGCTGGCTAAAAATCTCACGAATTTCGCCAAGCTCATCACGCGGGGCACCGAATTGCATTTGAATCTCGAAGATGAGGTCGTGCGCGCGACACTCGCCGCCACCCGTGGCGAAGTGGTCTGCCCCCAAGTGCGGGAACTGCTAGGACTACCGGCGTTGAAGCCGCCCTCTGCAGATAGTCCACCCGTCAGTCACCTAGCGGCCACGTAGCGCTAAGCCTTCGTAGCTGGATTCGCAAGAATCCGGCCCGCCTACGAAGTCGTACTGAGCCCGGTGCGTCATTTTGAATCCAGACCTTACAAAACGTGCCTCAGGTTTTGCCCCCGCGCGAACCGAGTGCATACAATTCACGTAATCGCACCGGGTGAACCGATTACGATAGCGCTCGCCGCTTACCGAGGGACAAGAGGGACATGAAGATCAACTCCAAGCAAGAATTGCTACCACCGCTGTCGCAAGAACCAACGAGCCACTCCGACTGGGTAGATTGGCTCACCGCACCGCTACCGGGTAGATTCATGCTGCCCGCCACGGGCCTTTTGATCATGGGCCTCGACTGGCTCTGCTTCTCCGAGGAAGCCGCCACCCTAGGCCTCGCGATTCCGCTCACGTCGCTGACCGGCTTCATCGCGGGCGGCGTCGGCACGTACTATTTGCAGCGCAAGTACGGCCTCGATTCGCGTCCAACCGCCTGGCTGAAGAGCCTCTTAGCCGGCTTCCTCGTCGGCATTCCGCTCCCGCTCGGCGGCACGCTCCTCGGTGCGTGGATTCTCACCACGTCCGGCGTAATGAGCCTCAAAGACCGGCTCTGGAAAGAACGCTTCGGCGGGCGATCGCAACGCAACTAGCACTGTTTGCTTTCCACTGGTCCGATCAGCCGCCGGGTACCCTCCGGGTGGCTAGCCCCCGGTTTCCGCCGTGCGTCTTAAGCAGTTTTACTTACCGCGCCAGCGCCACCGATTGCCAAATCCCCAGGAAGTGGCACAAGCTGCCCGCGATCACGAGTAGATGCCACACTGCATGAAAATGACGTACGCGCGCGTCGAAGAACAAAAAGAACGTGCCTAGCAAGTAACACGCGCCGCCGACAAACATCCACATCGTGCTATCCACAGGCACTGTGTGCCGCAGCGCGGGAACCGCGATCAGCGGCAACCACCCGAGCGCGATGTACGTCCACATCGAAATGTCGTGTACGCGATGCGCGAGCGCGACCTTCGAGAAAAATCCCACGAACGCGGCCGTCCACAAACCGCCCAGCAACATCCAGCCGCCGCCCGTGCGCAAGTACGCCAAACCAAACGGCGTATATGTGGCCACGATCAAGAAGTAGATGCAACCTTGATCGAGTCGGCGGAAAAAACTCTTCCACTCAACACTAGTCGCGCTGTGAGACAACGTCGACGCGGCGTAAACCGCGATTAGACTCACCGCGAAAATGCCGCAACCAGTAATATGCCAAATATCGCCGTGGCGCAGCACGCTCCAAATCATCGCGAGCCCGCCCACCAAGGCCAACACGAAACCAAATCCGTGCGTCACCGTGTTGATGAACTCTTCGTCACCGGTGCGTTGCCACACCGCGTGCTGCCGAAGATCTTCAAGTTCACAATTGATCGTGCTCATATCGAAGCTCAATTATCGGCGTTGCCCGCCTGGAGGCAATCCTCCACCGTAACAGTTCCAACCATCGCCCGGAACTACCAGCCGATTCAAATCACGCAAAAATGTCTTTTGTTATGCCGCCTGTGCCAACTAGGTAAACGCAAACGATGATGCCGCATGGACTTTGAGATGGCCGTTCAGTGACCAGCCAAAGTTGCACAAATTTTTTAATTGATTTATTCCGTCCCTTAAAGGTTTTTGCAGACCAATTTACCGTTTCAAACCGCGTCCCGCGATTAGACGGTTTTGCCCCGTCAGATCCACGAAGTACCATTTAGAAGCTATTACGAGCCCGACCCACCTCTGTTACAGCCGTGACGCCATGACCATCGCTGCCATTCCGCTCACTGGATTTGAAGATCGTTTCGCGGGTGGGCCTCTTACTGCCGATCATCGCCGCGAGCTCACCATCGCGCGCGATCGATCACGGATCATTCGCAAAACGGCCCGCGTCGCGGCCTTCAATGGTTGGACCTCCGCGCTGATCGCCGCCGCTTCCGCGCCGTTCTCATTTACAAGCCCCATCGCATTCGTCCTGACAATCGCCATCGCGCTCATCGCGTTCAACGAGTTTCGCGGTCGCAAGCGAGTACTCAATTTCGATCCGTCCGGCGCATCGATACTGGGTTGGAACCAGATTATTTTTCTGGCGATGATCACCGCCTATTCGCTGTGGATGCTCTTCTCCACTTTAAACGATACAGGATCAGTATCCGACGAGTTGAAAGGCTACGTCGATCTCAATGCAACGCTCGGATCATCCGGCGGATTCGCCGGCCTCTACAAGCAGATCGTCATCTATTTCTACGGCGGCGTGATTGGCCTCAGCGCGCTCTTTCAAGGCGGCACAGCCTTCTACTATTTCTCGCGCCGACGAGCCATCGAAGACTTCGTCGCCGAGACGCCCGCCTGGGTTCGCGATGTGCAGCGCGACACGCTGCCCGCGTAGCGTAACGCTAGATCCACAAGTGCATGCGTCCGCCCAACATATCGGGCAGCGCCTTCTCAACCAGTGCCCGCACGGCCTTCGAGTGATATCGCGTGCTGAGATGGGCCGCGATCACGAGTTCGTTCTTGAAACAGTCGCGCCGCTCAACGATGTCGTCCAAGTGCATGTGACCGAATTTGTGAATCTTATCCCGGCGATGATCAGGCGCGACAAACGTCAGCTCGCAGATTAATACCTTTGCTTCGTACATCACAGGATTGTCGTCCAACCCGCCGGGCGCGCTGTCACCGATGTAAGCCAGTATCGGCCGACGAATCTCGGCGCTTACGTCCGTTCCCGCGAGTCGCAAGTCGCGAATCTGGTCGCCGCTTAGTTCTTGATATTCCGGCTTCAACTTACGGCGTCGGTCCCACACAACAAAACCCACCGAGGGGACCGTATGTCGCGTCGCGACCGCCGAAACAATCAGCTCGCGCGAGAGCTCGATCTCATCCCCTGGCGCAATCGGCCGCATTTCGCACGGCAGCCGTCCGCGGTCCAGCTTCGTGAACTGCCGCAGTATTCGCTCCATCGGCTCGATCGTCTCAGCCGGCATATAAATGATGGGCGGCGACATCTTCATCATCCGCCGCCGCGCGACATACACGGGAAGGGCCACGATGTGGTCCAAGTGGCCATGCGTCACGAACCATGTTTCCGTCCCCATGAACGACCACGGCTGAGCGCCGAGGTCGAAGCCGAGCTTAAGCTCCGGAAACCGCCAGTACGTTTGCACCGCTGCCCGCGAGTAGCCTTCAATCGTTAGATCGCCGTGCTTGAGCGTCTTGACCGGCAGGTTGTTAATCATCGACGACGCATTCAGAAATAGCAGCAGGCGAAAGCCGCCATTGTAGAAGCAGGGAACGCGCGGGTCGAGTCTTCACTGCAATCGCTTGCCCACTTCAGCTCGCAACCGCCGCGCTGCCGTGCTCGTATTCGCCGATTGGCGCTAACACAGCCGGCAACGGTTTTTCACCGAGCTCGACCCAAATCTCTTCGAACAATCCCGGTTGCGACGCACGCGCGTGCTGATGCCGTACGAGTTCCAGCACCGCGAGGAACATGCCCACCAGCTTCGATTTATGAACCGACGACTCGAAGAATGCCGTAAACGCCACCCGGCCGTCGCGACGTAGCCGCTCATCGATTCGCTGCATGTAGGCGTGAATCGGCGTTTCGTCGTAGCGAATGCTCTCTGGCCGGATCGCCGCATTCTTGGCCTTCAACACGCGCCCGAACGCACTCACCAAATCCCACAACTCCACTTCTTGAATTGGCTGTTGATCCGGTATCACCTGACGCGACGGCAAATCGTTGGCCAACCGCGGATAGCGCTCCCGCCACTTGCGGCTGCGCTCCTCCAGCATGCTCGCTGCGTCGCGGTACTGTTTGTATTCCAATAGCCGCCGCACCAACTCCTGCCGAGGATCTTCCAGCTCGGCTTCGACCTCTTCCTCGCCAGGTAACACTGCCCGCGACTTCAGTTCGATTAGCAGGCTCGCCAAATCCAAAAAGTCACCAGCGGCATCGACATCGATTTGCTCGAGGACGGCAACCTGCTCGAGGAACTGCTCAGTCACCGAAGTAATATGAATATCTGATGCGTCGAGTTCGTGCTTGCGAACAAGATACAGGAGCAAATCCAACGGCCCCTGAAACAGTTCGAGATTTACACGGAAATTCATCGGCGCGCCCTGGCTTTTGGCGGCGAGACTTTAGCAGAAATACCAACCTTCCGCGAGCGAAGTGCGTGACGATAGCGTCTGCTAGCATGCATACGTTTTCTAGCCGCGCAAAAAACTAGCCGGGAACTCCGCAAGGAGGCCCGGCCAGTAAATCTCGTGTCAGTCCGCGAATCGATGCCCAATTCGAGGTGCATTGATCAAAAGTGGGGCACCGACCCGACGGACTACACGAGTTCAGAATAAGGCAATTTGCCTTACTTCTTGTCAGACTTTTCAGGAGCCTTGTCGCTGCTCGACGATTCCGTCGAGACCGCGGCACCGGAGCAACCACAGCTGCTGCCGGAATCACAACCACAGCTGTTTCCGCAGCTGCTGCTGCAACCACAACTGCTTTCACAGCCACAGCAACGGTGGTGACGACGGTGATGGCAGCAACCGCCACAGCTGCTTTCGCAGCAGCTGCTCTGCTGGCAACCGCAGGATTGTTGCTGGCAACCGCACGACGATTGCTGTTCGCAACCGCAGCTGCTTTGCTGGCAACCACAGGACGACTGCTCACAACCGCAGCTGCTCTGGCAGCAGCTGCTGTAGCAACCACCGCAAGAACCACAGCTGCCGTGACGGTGGTGGCCGAAAGCATTGGCTTGACCTTCCATGCCGATGAGCATGGCAGCCATGGCGGCCAAACCCAACGTCAATCGAACGACATTTCGCTTCATCACAAATTCCTCCAAAACAACGGACCAAAAAATAGGACGTGTAACATCATGTCCGAAATGCGCGATCGACGAACCAAGTGGAAGCCGTCATCGTGCCGCTGCGGTTTGCCGCAGCGAGATGCGAAATCGACTTTCCGCCCAAGTCCGTGAGAATGGCTGGTCCCCGACAAGGGGAACCCACGACACTCTCCTATCGTCGCAGACATCCCAAAGCCCGCGACCGCTAGAGTCGCCTGGCTTTGAGGTGTCCCATATCTAAACCGATGCTGGGGAAGTCCACAAGGCACTGAATTGGCGTGAGAGCCAGAAATTTTTCTGGTTGGGGATTTCACGCAATTTTGGAAACTTAGGGGTTAGCGCTTTACCCGTCGCGGGCGGTTCGTTTGATGGGTTCGTCCGATGACACAAAGCCTGAGACAAGCAGTGGTTAAGGCATAATTGTTTCACCTTTAGGATCGCAAGGGGCCGTAGGCACGAAAATAGTTTTTGGTTTGCTGGCATTGCTAGCAGTTGTTTTAGGCGAATAAAAAACCCGGCCAAAATGGCCGGGCGAAGTATGATTCTCCATGCCTTTGGTTGGTATCAGCGGCGTTCGGAGCCTTGGGGCTCGGCGGCCGTGTAGGGTGCTTGGGCTGGGGCATAGTTATTGGGTGCGCCGGTCGGCGGCGCGACGGGCGGCATTCCGAGTCCGGCGGAACCTGCGACGGGTGGCATGCCGACGGGCGTTTGGCCGGGCTGTTGTTGGCTATTGTTGTTCGCTTGGGTTCCGGCGTTTGGCGTTCCAGCGTTTGGTTGGTTGTTTGCCATGCCGCCCATCGTCTGTCGTGGGATTGCCATGTTCTGGCCGGATTCGAAATCGGTCAGCGTCCACGGCTTATCGGGCGTCGTGCCGTAGGCAATGCCGGAGATTCGCCAGTCGTTTTCTACCTTGCGAAGTAGGCAGCACATTTCTTCGCTGTGGGGTGTGCCTTCGGAGGTGTCCGTCAGCACGCACTGGACGATGGCCTGGTCGGCCGAGGGGGCGCGGACTTCGCCGATTTTGAACGAGGCGGTTTGCATGCCAGGCGGTGAAAAGCTTTTGCCGCTGGCGACGATTCGCTGCATCGCTGCTGGGGTAAGGCGAGCGCTGGCGCGCCCGGTGTCGCCTTTCAGGACAGCGTCGAGGAAATCGTATGCCGCCTTGGCAATGGGATTGGTCGACGGATCGGTTTCCTGAATCTGCGGAACACCGTTGTCGGCCGAGGCGTTGGCACTCGGCGCATCGTGTTTGCTGCAGCCGGCCAATAGACCGAGACTTAATACTGTGACGACGCTAAGCCGGTTGGTGCAATTCATTGCCGATCTCCGCATCCAAAGTAGGAGTGTTGCCAGGATCTGGCGCCGGGACAGCCGCGGAGGGCGGGTCGGGCCAGGCCAGGTTGGCGATTGGGGCGGGGGAGTTTGTCAAAACGGTGGCGAGTGGTCAATTGCGATGTAGCCGCTGGGGGCTGGCGGCGAGTGCTAGCGATGCGAATGTAATCGGAGCGTTGCGAATAGCTCGCGAGCGGAAGGCCGGCCAAGATGGCCGGGCTATATTGCTGGCGAATTTTGGGACGTACCGATTCGGACTTGAAATGACGTAAGTTGTTGTCTGGCGAGGCGTTGTTTTTTGTAACGCCTCGCTGGAACGCGCAACTCGATTTTTTAATACAAAATTCGACGTTGGCGGCGGGTGCCCGATTGCGGAAAGGCTTGGGAGCACGCGGGATACGTCGCGGGAGCTGTGCGAGGCGGCTCGAATATTGTGTTCGGGGGTGCAGTTTAGGGCCCTCGAAGTGATCCAATATTCGGTTTGCTGGAAGTCGCATGGACAAAGCTCGTGGCAACCTCATTCGTCATCCTTGCGGCGCGGGGAGCGTTGCCGCGACGGTGACCCTGACGTCCGGTGATGAAATTGCTGGGTTTTCAAAGAGCGATCGTCTGCGCTGGGCGGCGTGCGAATGATCCTAGCACATTTTTGTACGTTTGTACAGATATATTTTTGGCCACCTGTAAAGTAGTCGACCACGGATAACGCGGATTTCTCGGATGAAACGCTGGCGGACTCCAATCGTCCGTCCTATCCGTGAAATCCGTGGTTTGCTCCCATCGGCAAAACGGTAACGAATTCGGATGAAATGCGAATAAAACACTTGCGGAAAGACCCCCCCATGTGGTAATGTAGGTGTCCATCCATTCTTTCTTTTTGAGGCGTGTCTCATGAACGGGAAATTTGGTCGATTTCTGACGGCCCTGGGGATAGCGCTATGCCTAAGTTGCCCTGCGGTCCTGGCTGATGTGTTTGGCAGTGGGGCGAATTCTTTTTCGATCGATTTTGTGTCGATCGGCAATCCGGGGAATCCGTCAGACACCACGGGCGATCCCAATCCTGCGGGGTCAGTGGGATACACCTATCGGATTGGCAAATACGAAATTCCCGAAGACGCTGTGCGCAAGGCCAACGCCCAAAGCGCACTTGATGGCCATGCGATCGGCATCACGCTGGATTCACGCGGTCCCAACAAGCCGGCGACGAGCATGAGTTGGTTCGAGGCGGCGCAGTTTGTGGACTGGCTCAACACGTCTACCGGTAGCATACCGGCGTATAAGTTTGACGCTGTCGGCAACTTCCAGCTCTGGCAGCCGAGCGACCCGGGCTACGACGCGGATAATCTGTTTCGCAATAAACTTGCCAAGTACTTTTTGCCCACAGACAACGAATGGTACAAGGCGGCCTTCTACGATCCGTCGATCGGTGGCTACTGGGACTACCCGACAGGAAGTAATAATGCGCCGGTTTCGGTGGCTTTCGGAACGGCTCCGGGCACCGCGGTGTGGAATCGAACTCAGGCGGAAGGGCCGGCCGATGTGATGCTGGCGGGTGGCACCAGCCCTTATGGGACTGTCGGGCAGGCGGGAAACGTCTGGGAATGGGAGGAAACGGAAGCTGATCTCGTCAACGATTCAACAAACGGACTTATACCGCATGGCATTCGCGGCGGGGATTGGAATCCAACTATTGATGCATTGGCACTTTCATCTTCTTACAGAACAGTAATATTTCCCGCCGAGGGACAGCCACACAACGGAGGTTTTCGGATTGGAAGTGTAGTTCCGGAGCCCTCGGTGGTGTGGCTAACGCTACTGAGTTTACTGCCAGCCAGCCTCCGTCGCTCTCGACGATTTGATTGTTAGAAGCCCGCCCGATCTAACTTAACGAGATTGGTAAACCACTCTGCTGGCTCGATTCACGATTGGATCTCGAAGGAAAGGAATTCTACAGTGTCAAATTTTTCGCGTGCTAAGAAACGTCGGAAACGAAGCGTTTTGCCAAATCGTGGACGACGGCTACGGTTGGAATTGCTTGAGGACAGACGCGTCCTCGCTACGCTAATGGTGAATCTTGCGACCGACGCGGCTGTGTCGCTGGATGACGGAAATCTCACAGTTCGCGAAGCACTCGCGTATGTGAACCAAACGGATACGCCAGGGCCGCATGACGCGCAACGCATCGATACGTTGGTCGACCCCCTTGGGGTCAATGATAAGATCAAATTCGAAACAGCGCTCTCAGGTGCGACGATTACGCTTAGCCACGGCGAACTCAGCGTCACCCGCTCTGTTGAGATCGACGCGAGCATGTTGTCGATGGGCATTACGATTGACGCGAGCGGCAATGACATGACTCCTAGTGTCGCCGATGGCCAGGGCACCCGCATCCTTGAAATTACGGATCCAACTAGCGGTGCCACGCCGCCCGCAGTGACGCTGATCGGCTTGACGTTGACCGGGGGAGATACGGCTAGCACCGGCGGAGCCGTTTACGACCAAGGGTCGGAGCTTCACTTGCGAGACTGCACGATTACGGGCAACAATTCCAATTTCAACGGTGGGGCCCTGTACGCAAGAGGGCTATACAGCAATCAACAAGTTGAAATCGAAAGCTGCACGCTCGCTCACAATACGGCTAACGGGGCAGGTGGTGCAGTCGCAGTTTTCTTGGACAATCATTCGTCATTGATCGTCGAGGATTCAACCATCTCCGAAAACACATCGGGGGATACTGGAGGGGGGATATACGCAAAAGCGAGGGCTGCTTCCTCACCGTTTCCGACGCAAAGAGCAATCACTATTTCCCATTCGAAGATTTCGGGTAATACAAGCGCTTTCCGTGGGGGCGGGATTTATGCGCAATTATTCTTTTACGGAAACACTGATCGAGGATGCGTGGATCACTGATAACCAAGTACTATCGTCGACCCACGGGAACGGAGGCGGTATTTATGCGTACGTGTCGGATTTTGGGTCGGGCGGTTCTCCGAAGATTACGATTACGGGTTCGACGGTAGACAATAACCGGACAACAGAGCGCGGAGGAGGAATCTTTGTTTGCGCAAAGGGCGGCGGCGAATTCGTGGCGGAAAACTCGACGCTTTCAAACAATTCGACAAACGGTTTCGCGCATGAGGGAGGAGGGATTTTTCTCGCGATTCCACACGAGGGTGATAATGAAATTCTCGATGCGTATTTGGTGAACATGACTATTACGCAAAATTTTGTTAATGGCGGTACTGGCGGCGGAATAGCGACTGCGCCGTTTACCGGGGTGCAGGTGCGCGCGTTTTTAATTCGATTATCGTTCAGAACTAGACCGACGAGCTGAAAACGACTCCGAATAACATGGTCGGTCGCTTTGATACGGCGAATGTGAAATACAATCTGATTGGCTCCGGTAATTCGATTTTGGACCTGCTTGGTGTACCGGTTAGCACACTAGATCCGACGAACCTCCACTCGACGAACCTCACGCTTAACAACAGTACCCTCTTAGGCCTTCTTCAAAACAACGGTGGGCCAACTCCGACCCATGCGTTGTTGTCCGGTAGCGAGGCGATCGATATGGGCTCCGATACGTATGCGGAGGACCCATCCACGCACGTGCAATTCACAAGCGACCAGCGCGGCACGGGCTTCACGCGGTTCTATGACATTCTGGGCGTTGGCGTGAATGGTGGATTTCCTGCACCGGTGGATATCGGTGCATACGAAATCCAGTTACCAAAGGTGATTGATGTGATTCTGGACGACATAGACCCGTCGACGAACACGAGCCTGTGGGGGTTGGGGCAGATTTCCTACGCAAAGTTAGAAACGTTACATCAACAACTTGCGCCGGTTTACCGATATGGCACGAACACGATCAAAATCGCGTTTAGCGAGGAGTTAACGACGTATAGTGCGAGCATTTACGATTTTTGGCAGCGGCGATAAGAACTTGGCAAATGTACGGATCGTGCCTACCGTGGTGGGCGGCTTCAATTACGATTTGACATACAACATCGTAACGTTGACGTTCGACCCTTTGGTTCTTTCTGCCGACCGATATCGGCTTGATGTCCAGCCAACGGAAATTATCGGGCTAGGAGGCAATCTTGACGGGAATTGGAGCGAGTCCATTCCAGGCACCATGCAACCGGTGCTTTACGACCAGGGAACGCTCTACGACTGGCACGATGATCTTCCGCATCCCTTTCCCAGCGGAAGTGCAACGGCCCTAGGCGGTTCGTTATTTCAATTTCGATTTGCTCTTGCCCCAGGTGACTACGATCAGAACGGCGTCGTGGACGAGGGGGATTACAACGTTTGGCGTATTAAGGATCCACGAGCTGATGGCGATGGCGACGGAGTCGTTGGCGGCCCCGGTGACTATGACGTATGGAGGGCCGGGTTTGATTCGTATCTATGGTTTCAAAAGTATCAGGCGGATTACAACGGCGACGGGAAAGTCGATGTGCTGGACTACGCAGACTGGCGAGCCCATTTTGACGAGCATGTAACTCTGGCTAACCCGGTCATCGCAGAAGACGGCGACAGCAATGGAGTAGTGGGCATGGAAGACTACGTTTTGTGGCGAGATTGGAAGGGGAGTTGGAGTGCGTGGAATCTCTCTGCGCACGGGTTAGGAGTGGGCGCGCTGCTCATTGATTCCACGAGTGCGCCCGAAGTCGTCAACGTGACGATCAGCGGTTCGGCATCGACCCACACTCCATACTCATTCGCATCGAATGTGGGGAGCGGCGTGCAACTGCAAACTGTGCCGGTAGGCGGGGCGGATACGATTGCGATTACGTTTAGCGAGCAGGTGAATGTTGAGGCCGTGAATTTGAGTCTTGTGGGACTAACGACCGGGAATGTGCCCGTACTGACCGATTTTAGTTATGACGCGGTGACATTCACGGCGACGTGGCGGTTTACAGGTCTTTTAGCTAATGATTTTTACGCGATTTCGCTGAGCGATGCGATTACGGATACAGAAGGTTATCGACTTGACGGCGAATGGACGAACCCGGTGAGCACGACCACAACCAACTTGTCGGTGAGTCATTTTCCATCAGGCGACGGGCACGCGGGCGGGAATTTTGTGTTTGTGTTTACATTGATGTCAGGCGATGCGAATTTCGACAACATAGTCGACGACACCGACGTTAACATCTGGTGCCTATATTACGGTTTTTCAGACGCGACGTTTGCAGAAGCCGACTTCAACGGCAACGGGTATGTGGATGTTGGTACAGACCTGGATCTGATGTTCGCGAATTACGGGAAAAACCTCCAGGATGTGTATTTACTGGGCGATCTGAATGGCGATTTCCGGGTCAATGACTCAGATATTAATCTTTTGGTTGCGAACTACGGAATGGCTAGTCCGACACACGCGGACGGCGATCTGAACGGCGATGGTCAGATCAACAACGCCGATATTGATTTGATGTTCGCGCAGTATGGGCTAGAACTGGCGGTTGTGAGCTGAGCTCGATTTAGCATCTGATATCGGTCGTGTAGCGTAACCGCCTCTCGCGGCTTACGATCGCGTGAATGAGTGTCGACGAATATTTCGCGTTGGTGGGATCGCTGCGGACGCATGTGGATCGGCTGGCGGGGTTGATCGGGCCGCGGCCGTTGGAGACGCCACGGCGTTTCAGGCGGCGGCGACTTACGTGGAGCGGCAGTGGAGGAGGATGGATATGAGGTTGCGCGGCAGAGTTATTCGATTAACGAAGAACCGGTCGCTAATTTGGTTGCGGAGTTGCCGGGCGGACGACGGCGGGATGAGATTGTTCTACTCGGCGCGCATTACGATACGGTGCCGGGTACACCGGGGGCGGACGATAATGCATCGGCGGTGGCGGTGCTGATTGAAGTTGCGCGGATAATGCGGGGCATGAAGCCAGCGCGGACGGTGCGATTTGTGAGTTTTGCGTGCGAAGAGCCGCCGTATTGCTACACGAGCGATATGGGTAGCAGGGTTCATGCCCGAGAGTGCCGGGTGAAGGGAGAGAAGATCGTCGGGATGTTGTGTTTGGAGATGGTTGGGTTTTATTCGACGGAGCGGGGGAGCCAGAAGGTGCCGGCGACGATTCCGCGGGTGTTGCATCCGCTGTTTCCGCAGCGTGGCGATTTTTTGGCGGCCGTAGGGAACTTGCGCTCGTGGCGGTTGCTGTGGCAGTTTCGGCGCGGCTTTAAGCGGGCGGTTAAGTTTCCATTGTTTTCAATTGCGTTGCCGGAGCGGGTGCAGGAGATTCGGCGGTCGGATAATAGTTCGTTTTGGGATCAGGGTTACCCGGCGCTGATGCTGACGGACACGAGTTTTTTGCGGAATGCGAATTATCACCAGACGAGTGATTTGCCGGAGACGCTGGATTATGAGCGGATGGCGGAGGTAGCGGTGGGGGTTGCGGGTGGGGCGGCTTGGGTGGCGGGCGTGGGGTGACGTGCGGTCGTTCGTAGAGATTGCAGAGACGCGTGGCAGCGTGCGCTCGGCTACTTATTGGCGTCGCCGAATGTTAAGTAGATCGGACTTTCGGTCACTTTGAGTTGGATGCCGGCGGGCACTTGTTGCCAGGTTAGTTTTTCGAGCGTGGCGGAGGTGGTGGCCATGGACTCGGCGGCGGTTGGAGCGGCGGGTAAATCGGAGAGCGTCGCCTGGTGCTCAGAGCCGTTGCCGGTAGGCGACCACACCACCCAGATGAGTTTGTTGGCATCCTTTGCGTGCTTGAATTCGAGCACGCTCAGCTCGGCGGATTTGTGTGTGACGACTCGGCTAAAGCGGTAGTCGCCAAGTTTGCGGTAGAACTGGCTGACGGCAAAGTACGACGGTTTCGGCGTGAAGTTGCGTGTGAGGCCGGAGGCGGCATGCACCGAGGCCTGGTCGTTGTCGTTGTAGATAAAGATGTACGCTCGATCGATGTGGCGGGTGGCGAAGCAGAGTAGTGAGCGGACGAGCCACTGCGCTTGTTGGAGATCGGTTTGGCCGCGCCAATTGAGCTTTGCCGCCCAATCCGGGCGGTGCTGCATGGCTTCGGACGTGCAGGCGTCGTAGCCGAATTCGGTGATCCAGATTTGTTTGTCGGGCGTGTGCTGGTCACGCCATTTGATGGCGGCGTCGATCCGTTTGAGGTAATCAATCTTTGGGTCTTCGGGGTAGCTGCGGTCCCAAGGGCTTTGGCCTGTGCCTTCGGGAACGTTTGCGTATGAATGGAGATTGATGACGTCGAAGAGGGGTTTTATCTCGGCGGACGAAAAGGTTTGGTCGAGTGATTTGAGCCAGTCGTCGGCATGGCTGGCAGCGACGGCAGGCGTGACGATGCGGAGTTTGGGGTCGCCGGCGCGGATGCCGCGGGCCATCGCGATGAAAAGTTTTTGGAAGAGCGGGTCGTCGAACTTCTGGCCGGGCTCGTTTCCGATTTCGATCGAAGTGACGAGTTTGTGTGCGCCGGAGGAGCCGAAATAGTTGGCCATTTGTTGGCCGTAGTCGCGGCACCAGGCTTCGCGGTTTTGCCACAGCGATTCGTAGTTGGGAACAGTGGGGCCGAACTGTTCGAGTTGAGCGCAGAGATCGACTTCAAAGTGATCCTTCTTCCAGCGGCCGTAGGCGTTTTGGTCCCAATCGACGCCATTGACGCAGCGCGGGAACGTGATGGGGTCGCCGGGTTGTTTGACGTCCCAATTGATGCTGTGGTAGTTGCGGGCCAGGCGGCAAATGCGTGTGTATAGCTCGGGGCGGAAGTTGAAATCGATGTTGATACCGACGAAGTCCTTTATTAGAGGGCGATCGGCGGCGAGACAGCGGGGGGCGGCGAAAATCGCGGCACCGATGAATGCCGCGAGAAGCGCGTGCCACCGCTGCGTTGGTGTCGATTTGAGGATCGAAAAAAGGACCTTCATCAGCAAGTGCCTCTCGTGGCTGCGCCACACCGGTTCAAGAACCGGTGTTACCCAAGTATAACGGTGTGACTTTCGTGTGCGGTTGAAATTCAGCGATTGGGGATTGTGTATGACGCCTTGGAATGTGCGCGAGTCGTTTGATGTGTTGGTCGTTGGTAAGCGGCTGGCGGAATTCTTACTGGCGATTGCGGTGTACTGCGTGGCGGCGGGGGCCGTTATTCGGTACTTCGATCTGCCGGCCGTGAATTGGGGGAGTGCGACGGCGCTCATCAACACGGTGATTTTGAGCTTGCTGCTCAGCTTTCGGAATAATGCGGCGTATCAGCGGTGGTGGGAAGCGCGGGGCCTGTGGGGGAAACTGGTCAACGATAGCCGGAACCTGGCGGCGAAGTTCGCGGCGTTTGTGCCAGCGGAGGTAGTCGCGCGGTCGCGTGTGGGGGTGCTGCTGGTGGGTTTTGCTGAGGCGCTGCGGCGGCAGTTGCGGGACGAATCGCCGAGGTTAAATGAGATTAGCGGTTTTGAAAATGAAACGGCTGATCCGCCGCACGTGCCACTGTTTTTGGCGGGGCGGTTGTTTGATGAAGTTGCGCGGTGGAAACAAGAGGGCGTGATCGATCAGGCGACGTTGTGGGTGCTGGATTCACACTTGAGCGGGCTGCTCGATGTGTGTGGCGGGTGCGAAAAGATTCGGAACACGCCGTTGTCACCGTCGTACAAGGGGTTGTTGCGGACGGGGTTGGTGCTGAACGTGGTGGCGGAGCCGTGGTTGACGGTGCCGGAGACAGGGTTTTGGGCGCTGCCGGTGTTCGTGCTGGTATGTTTCTTTTTGTTTGGCGTGGAGTTGATTGATTCGATTGTGGAAGAGCCGTTTGGGCGCGATCGCGATGATTTGGATTTAGATCGGTATTGCGCGACGATTCGGGATGGTGTTTTTAGCTGTTTGACGCCGAAAACCGAGTGATTTACAGAAGAAATTAGCCGTTATTCTGCGATTGTGAGGTGCTTTGTTGCGAGACTAAAAGCCGTTTCATGAACCGAGGACGGCACCACTTCAGCGCAATCCGATTAAACGCGTGCGCATAAATTGGTTGCGGGTTCTTCGAATTTGGTTAGTGTGAGGATAGCGGGAATCGCTGGGTGCACCGCTTTATGGGTCCGAAACATCATTTGAACCTACACCTAAGAGGAGGGGCTAATGAGGGTCTCAGTATGGTCGCTTACCGCTGTATTGGCGGTGAGCCTATTTTCAACTTCGCGAGCTGCGTTGATTGTCAACGACAATTTCGACGGCTACGCGAATCAGGCGGCATTCGAAGCCGTTTGGGTACCGATTGGTACCGTCGCGCCGCTCAGCGGGGCTCTTTCGACTACTCAGGCTTCGAGTCCGACACAGTCGGTCTACAATCCTGGTACGACGACGAGCAGTCAGTCGCGAAACCAACTGATATTTGCAGAGACGAGCACGTTATCGTCGTCTGGCAACCTGGGAATTGGCGACACGTTGACGTGGAGCTTCGATTTTTACGACAGCACTCCGACCGGTTCGCCACAACGCAACTCTGCAAACTTGCAGGATTCGACTGCGCCCGGTTCGACCAATCAACTCGTTTCGATGGGGTTCAATAACAATCAAACCGGCGCTAATAGTGGCGGGCAATATTACATGGCACGCATCCTGGGCTATACGGTGCCGACGACGGCCGATCCGGATGGCGGCCCGAACGAATCGGTGGGCGGCGCGGCGCTTACTTCAAGCTGAATGATTTCGGTGTCGGCCTGCGGTCGTTGGGTTGGCACAACCTAAAGGCCGTGATTACCACCGCCGACGGCGTTAGCACGAACTATGCGTTTTATGTCGATAACCAGTTGGCGGAACGCGTGAGCAACATCGGCGGCGCCGGCACGCTGCGCAGCTACGACAACATTCGCATTGGTTCGGGGTTGTCGAATGGCAGTACCGAAGCGTACTTCGATAACATGGTGCTGAGCTACGATCCCGTTGTGGTACCCGAACCGCTGACTAGCAGCTTGGCGCTCATCGCGTGCTGTGGCTTGGCGGCGATTCGTCGTCGCGGCTAATCAGTAACCTATTTAACCCAATTGAAGGCCGTGCCGGGCTTACGCTTGGCACGGTCTTTTCGCGCGCGTTGTGCGACGCGAGGCACTTCGGCAGGCGGGCGGCTCTCAGCCGGCTTGGAGGCCGCGGTCGACGGCGTCTTGGTCGCGACTGTAGACGGCGAGGGTGGCTTCGTAGGTTTCGCGAGAGATTTCCCACTCGGGTTTGTCGTCTGTGTGGGCGTTGCAGTGGGCGACGAGCAAGCGGTAGAGAAATTTGAACAGGTGGCGCGGGACGCGGAGGGCGCGGAAGGATTCGATCAAACGGGCGTCGGTGATCGAGTCATCGAGCAGTGAACGCAGTGTGGGTTGTTTGCCGTTTGCGCCGCAACTGCGAATGCGGGCGTTGGCGAGGTCGTAGAGTGCCTGGCCGGTCCATTCGAGGGAGGGGACCAGGTTTTGTTTGTCGATGCGGGCGCGTTGGTAGAAATCGCGGTCTTCGCGCTGCATGTAGTCGGCGAGTTCGCGTGGCAGGAGTAGTTTCAGGCCGATGCCGGGTTGTTTGAGGAACTTGTTATCGAGCATCGACCAGATGAGGGCTCGCATGCGCTCCGCGGAGCCGGTGATGAGGTGGGGTTCATCGACGCGGTCGACGAGGACGACGATGCCGTCGCAGCCGAGGGCGCGGAGGACGCCTTGGAATTTCGAGAGGAGCTCGAAGCGGTCGTCGGTGCGCTGGGATTCGGGGAGGGGTTGGCCGTCGACATCGTGTTTGGGGAAGCGCATCAGCAAGCGGCGGAGGGAGCCGACGTGTGGCTTCAACACGCGGACGTTGCGCGCGACGCGGCTGGCGACCCAGAACCATTTCCAGAGGCGGGCGATCCAGGGAATCCAGCCGAGGAGGACGATCAGGTAGGGCCAGGGCGTGACGAGCCAGTCCCATTTTTTCGAGTAGATGGTGATGCCGACGACGGCGGCGGTGACGGCGACGCCGATGAGGCGGTCCCACCACGATTTCCAAGTTTGATAGCGAAGTTTGCGGCGGAGGCGGCCCCAGCGGGCGACGACGCTTTCGCGGGTGGAGTTGTCGTACGCGGCGACGAGCAGCAGCAGGTCGCGCTTTTGGTGGCGATCGAGTGAGCGGAGGCGGTCGGGGCCGATTTGGTTGGCATCGGGGCCGGTGGGTTGCGGGACGTTTAGCAGGCGATCGACGAGGCTGGTGACGCCGAGCGAGAGGATGGCGTCCATGTGATCCCAGAGTTTCCATTCGCTGAGGACCTTCGCCGGGTCGCGCTGTTTGCGGGCGCTGAGGCGATCGGCGAAGTGATCGAGGAACGGATTGAAGTCGTCGTACTCGATGACGTATAGCTGGCCGTTTTCGGGGCGGGCGTTGTAGAGGGCGATGCGGCCGACCATTTGCATCCGCATGGCCGTTTTGCCGGCGCCCTTTTCGCCGAAGACGATCGACGTGGCTGGGTCGGAAGGGTTGCCGTAGACCTTGTCCCAGGCAGGGTGGTACGTGAGGTTGCGGCAGCGTTCTTTGAAAACTGGGTCGGACTGCGCGTCTTCCTCGGCGAAAGGATTGACGGCGATGCCGTGGTGCTCGAGCAGTTGTTGGACGCGCATGTTGGCCTGGGCAGAAGGGGTATTTTTAGTCTGCCCAAGTATAATTGACTCCTAGCGACGGGGCGAATTGGGGCGTTAGGACTGGTTTAATCCGGCGTTAGAGGCGTTATGGGTGGGATAACGCGAAGAGCCGGCGACCTGTTAGGTCGCGGCTAGTTGGCGACGTGTGGTGCTCGCAATTGTGGCTTCGTGTCGCGCTATTTAAATACGCCGATGCCTTCTGACCATTTCCAACCGGAGTGCTTGGGGAGATAGGTCCTTATGAGATAGTCGAAGTGCTTTTGATCGGTGACGCGCTTTCGGCTCGGGCTTTTTGAAAACCAGAGGCAGCGTTCGAGTTCTTGGTTCAGTCGGCGGCTTAGTGATTCTCGAAGTTTGGCGCGTACGATCTCCCACGTTCGGTCGATGGTCCAACTCACGAGAACATGGACGTGAGTTGATTCAGTGGCGATGAAATGGCAACGAATAGTTTGATGCTCGCAGGCGGCAACCGTTTCGAAGACGATCAGTTTTTGTGCGCGGGCATCAAAGCGTATTGGTCGTTGCTTCAGATTGCTGCGATACTTTTGCGCGAGGGCTTTGTTGGATGATTGGATGCCTTTGTCACGTTTCACGAATCCACGCGGATGATCGGGCATCCAGCTGGCGTGGGCGTGGTAAGTGAATAAATAGCAGGGCATCGCTGAGCGCCGGCGAGCCATTGGCTCGCGGCTATTGGATAGGAATTGCGTGCGAGAATTCGTAGACGAAAGGGTACCGCGATCAAGGGCAAGAATCAATTATTTTTGCGACATTCGTACGCAGATAAGCAGATAAGACGACTAGCCGCGAGCCAATGGCTCGCTGGCGAATTTGGTGTTGGGCGCAATAAAAAAGGCCGCCGGCTGGGAAGAGCTCCAACCGACGGCCCAGGCAACGTGCGCCTCTGTTTGCCCCCCGGTCCCCTAGAACCCGACGCTGAACGTAACTCCATCATGGTGATGATGGTGGTGGCGATGTGTATCGATGTAGACGGGCCGGACCGTCGCATACGAACCGGGGTAGTAGACGACTTGCGGCGCGTAGTACGTAGCCGGGGCAGGGTAGTACGCCGCGCGGTAACCGTAACCGCCATATCCATAGCCGTAATCACAGCCGTGGGCGGTGGCTGGGGTACTCATGCCGAGTGCACCAACAGCGACCGCAGCCAACATCGTTCCTCCGAGCAACATGCGTTTGAACATCTGACTTATCTCCTGGGACGCGTGGCGCGTCCTTCTCCACTGGCAGTGACATTCCGCGAAGAAGCGCGGGCTTGTGTGCCGGAGATTAGCGAATGCAGTGAGTGTGCCAGAACGCCACGCCAAAGTGCCAAAGTCTTTAATTGATGGCAGGATACGGTTTGGCACGCGTTCGAACGCTCGGGCGGCGCAATAAAAAAGCGCCGTCTTTTGGACGGCGCTCTTATCATTTTGAGTGCGCTGGAAGCGCGTGGGTTACAGACCTACGGAAACCGATACGCCTGGGGACGAATAGTAAACGCCCGGAGCGTAATAAGAGTCGTAGTAGTACGGCCGATAAACGCGCGGCGCGACTATGACCGGTCCTGGGTAGCCATAGCCGTAGTAAGCGCGGTATGGCCGATATGGCGCGTAATAGGAAACGTGCGGGCCGTAATAGTATCGAGATGAATACGCGTACGGCCTACCATAGTAGCGCCAGGCTTGGGCAGGCGTTGCAAAAGCGAAGACGGATGTCACAACAGTGGCTACTAGTGTCAGTGTTAATGCAATGCGCTTGAACATAACTGCCTCCGACATGTCAAAGTTTCCAAACTCGTCTTCCTGGCGCGGCCAAATCGGCCGTTTGATTTGTCTGACCAGATAGCGTGCAACGCATGTGCCGAAATGTGGTGTGACGGCGTCAGATTGTCGGACGCGTTGCGATTAGTGTTGCCAGCGTTGCTTAATCGCCAGAAGCTCGTCGCGCTGTGGCAGCGATTTATAGTGCGGATCGAGCGGGTAGCAACCGGAGATGAGACCATTGCGCGGGGCGGTCGTGCAATCGCTGAATGTCCGGCAGACTTGCTTGCGAGCGAGCGGGTGGCCGGCGAGTGTATCAGCGGGGAGTTCGGGATAGGAGAGGACCATGCGGCCGAGCCCCACAAAATCGGTCCAGCCTTCGCGGACGGCGGCTTGGGCGACGTTGGGCAAGTAGTCCTGTAAGTAGCTGTAGCCGGTGCCGACGATGGGAATGTTTGGCAACGCGGCTTTGCATTGACGCACGACATCGATTTGTCGCCACACGCCAACGAGCGGATCTTCGGGCGGTTGATAGCCATCGAATGGTGGGAAGATGGCGGGGCGCTGCAAGTGAGGCGCGTAGTAGGGACTGCTACACGAAAGGTTGAGGGCGATTACGCCGCCGTCGCCGAGCATCTGCATTAGTTCGAGCGGTTCCGTGAGATCGATCTCGAGCGGATTGTTGGCGTCGACGCCGAAGCCGAATTCGTAGGGAAGGAGTTTGGAGTAATCCATCGGGCGGCCGACTTCGCGGCTGGTGGCGTACGGCACGGTGTCGAAAACGCTGAGGCGGACGCCGACCGCGAGCCCGGGAATTTCGTCGTGAATGCGATCGATTATTGTGGTGAGGATGCGCGAGCGGCCTGCGAGATCGCCGCCGAAACGTCCGGGGCGGCGGCGGGCGCTCAGGAACTCGTGAAGCAAGTAGCCGTGGCAGGCTTTTATGTCGACGAATTGGAAGCCGACTTCGTGTGCGAGGCGGGCCGAGTTTACGTAGTCGTCGATGAGGACTTCGAGTTCGGCGTCGGTCCAGACGATTGAGTTGTCATTTGGATCGATTTTGAATTTGGCGTCCAGCAGTGGGTGGTGGTAGGCGATGCGGGGGACGCTGTGGTGATGGTCGTCGGGTTTGCAGAAGCGGCCGGAGTGGGTGAGTTGCAGGCCGACGAGGAGGCCATCGAGTGAACCGAATGACTGTTGATGAGCGTCGGTGAGGGTGCGGAGGAGGGCGGTCAGTCCGGCTCGATTGGATTCGGTCGCGAGCGTTTGGTTGGGGTTTGCACGGCCGTCGGGACGGACGGCGGCGGCTTCGCCACCCCAGATGAGTTTCGCGCCGCTGCGGCCGAAGTTTTGCCAGCGGCGAAGCGTGTGCACGGTGGGCGAGCCATCGCGGTTGGCGTCCCAGCCTTCCATGGGATGAATGCACCAGCGATTGCCTACGGTGACGCCGGCGACTTCCATGGGTTGGGCCAGCGGGGAATCTTCGGCCGCGGAGAGGATGTGGTCGTCGATCGGAAGCGCGATACCGAGTTCGGTGAGCCGTGCGTGGAGTGCCGCGACATCCTTAAGTTGGGCAACTTTTGGGTAACTGGCGGCTTGGGACATCGAGACTCGTGCTCATTCGCTGCGGGGCGAAGGGGCAATGGGGGATCACAGCGAGCCAAGATGGCTCGGCTATATGGTGGGCCAATTGGCCGTCGATACGAATTTATCACATGTCGCGTGCGGCGTCCGCCTTGGGCATGCGGAAGGCGGCGGGTTGGCGGCCGTCGATGTCGGTGAAGCCATACTCGCGGGCTAAGTCGCCGACGGTGACGGCTTTGCCGGTGTGGCGCATGACGTCGGGATCTTCGGCGAGAGCGCGGACAGCGCGGCCGAGGTATTCAGGCGATTCCGTGATACTCAAATCGAAAGGATGCGCTGCGTGGGCGGCCAGCACGCGTTCGGTGCGCATGAAGCCGGGGGCGACGGCGACGGCAGCAACACCGCGCGGGCGCAGCTCAATGGCCATATCGTGGATCATGCGGACGATAGCGGCTTTGGAAACATCGTAGAAGATGTTCCGTAGGTATTCGTCGTACGCCCAGGCGACCGTGCTCACGATGAGGCCGCCCGGTTGGCGGAGGATGAGCGGCATTGCGAGTTGCGTGGTGACGAGTTGAGCGCGGACACCGGCGGTGAACATGGTGTCCCACAGTTTTCGCGGTTGTTCCCAAAAGGGCACTTGGGGCAGGCCGGTGGGCAGGCCTTCGTAGCCGGCCCAAACGTTGTTCACTAGTAGATCGAGACGGCCGGACTGGTAGTCGATGCGTGAGATAAGAGCTTGGACGTCGGTGTCGATCGTGTGATCGCAGCGGATGTCGATTCCGTGGCCGCCGCGCGCGGTGACTTCGTCGGCGGTGTCTTGGATCGTGCCGGGTAGGTTATCCACGGCCGTGGTCAGGCCGCGAATTGTTCGGCCAGAGACATAGACGGTCGCGCCGGCTTCACCCAGGACGGCGGCGATCGCGCGCCGGCGCCGCGGCTGGCGCCGGTGACTAACGCGACTTTGCCCGATAATGTTTGCATGGCACGACACCTGGCAAAAGTTATCGCTTTTTGAAAAGCCAGCCGCTGAAGTAGGGTGTGTCGAGGATTGTCGCGTCGCACTCGAAACCGACGGCTTCGGTTTTTTGCGTCATCCAAGATGCAGTTTCGGGGAAGTCGGACTCCAGGACGTGAGAGCAGGCGACAGCGCGCTGGTCGGGCGAGAGGGCGGTCCAGCCGCGGTCCATTTCTTGCGTGAGGCGGTAAAGGTAATCTTCGCGCGAATCTTCGGGACGGCGGACGGCGTCGATCCAAATGAACGTGCCGCCGAGAACAAGCACGCGGAAGCAATCGGCGATAAGGGCGGTCTTCGCGTCGGATGAGAAATGATGGATTGTGTAGCTCGCGAGGATTGCGGTCGCCGACTCAGAGGCGATGCCGCCGAGGAATTCCGCCATGTTGCCGGCGACGACCGAGGCTCGGCCGGGCCAGATGGCGATGCGCTTTTGAGCGTCAGCGACGGACGCATCGGAAACGTCGACGCCGTGGTACTCGGCGACGTTGGCATCTGCGAACGCGTGCGTCGCGAGCCAGGAGTCGCCGCAGCCGAGGTCGACGATGCGGAGCGGTTGCGATTGCTCGCGGGCCCACGCGGCAAGGGTTGAGACCAGCTTGGCGTGGTACATGTAGCCACCTTCTACGACGGCGTCGTACATCGAGCGCTGTTCGAAGGTTTGTTTGACGCGGGCGAAGGACTGGGGCATTTACCTACTCGGGCATCCAATTCAAGTGAGCGTGAATGTCTTCGCCAAAGTTGGCAGCCATTAGAAGGTCGCGATAGTCAGTCTGAGCGAGAGCAACCGCCTGGATGAGCGCTTCCAAACTTCCGTTTGAAAGTTTCAGGGCAGCAAAATGACATCGCTCAACTTCAGCATCGTTGCACGACCCAAGGTACATCGATTTGGCGGTACAGTCCTCCGATAATAACTTAACTGCTTCGGCGCGATCGTCCTCGTTAAACAGGCAATTCAATCGAGCAAGGGTATCAGCGGTTAAGGTCACCATCGGCAATCGATTTTACTTCAAAACACCGGCTGGATGTTTTTGAGCCGTTTTTCTGTTTCGGCCATGAGGGTGTCTTCGTCGGCTTCGGTGGGGGCTTCGTAGGTGGCGCTGAAGCGGAGGAAGGGGCCGGCGTCGTCCCAGGGGACGGTGCAGATGGATTGCTCGGTGATGAGGTATTGGCTCGCGGCTTCGGCGTTTTCGAAATCGATGCGGCTGCCGCCGGGACCGCCGTTCGCGAAGGCTTTGGGGGACGGCGCGTAGAGGAAGTAAGTGCCGCCGGGCATTTTGCATTGAAAGCCGCAGCGCTGAAGCGTGGCGACGAGTTTTTTGAGGCGGCGTTCGTATTTGGTGCGCGTGTGTTTGGGGATGGAGGGGTCGTCGAGGCCGGCGACGGCGGCTTTTTGGATCGCGATGAATTGTCCGGAGTCAAAGTTGTCTTTCACGTTGCCGTAGGCGCCGACGATTCGTTCGTTGCCGCAGACCCAGCCGATGCGCCAGCCGATCATGTCGAAGGCTTTCGACATGGAGTGGACTTCGACGCCGACGTCGCGAGCGCCGGTGATCGCGAGGAAGCTGTTGGGCGGGCGATCATAGCTCAAAATGCCGTGGGCGGCGTCTTGGACGATCACGATTTCATGCTTCTTGGCGAAGGCGATTGCGCGTTCGAAGAACTCGGGTGGAGCGGTGCGGCCGGTCGGGCTGTTCGGGTAACAGAGGACTAGGATTTTCGCTTTGGCGCGAACGTCGGCGGGGATGCTTTCGAGATCGGGGAGAAAATCGTTCTCGGCGGTGAGCGGGAGTTTGTAAACGACGCCGCCGTAGAATGCGGTGTGGGTGCCGAGAATCGGGTAACCCGGGACCGTCATGAGCGTGACGTCGCCGGGGTTGATGAACACGGCCGGCAGCATGGCGAGGGCGTTTTTTGAGCCGATGCAGGGGACGATTTCGGTCGGCGGATCGAGCGCGACGTTGTATTCGCGCTGCATGAAGCGGGCGGCCGCCTCGCGGAAGGCGGGGATGCCGTTATCGGCGTAGCCACGGTTCTCGGGCTTGTTGATTTCTTCGGCCATGCGGCGGCGGACGACCTCGGGGGCCATCTCATCGTTTTCACCGATGCCGAAATCGAGCAGCTTGCGGTTCGGGAAGTCGGCAAGGGCTTTGCGCTTGGCGCGCTTGATCTTTTCGAACTTATAGATCGAAGTGCTTTTGCCGTAATTCGCGCCGCCGATACGTTCGGCGAAGAGTTTTTGGAAGTAGGGGTCGCTCATGGGGGTAAGGATACAGGATGGGGGATACGGGGTGCAGGGGGAAAGCAAGTGCGGAGGGTGGAAGGGGGAGTGTGGAGTCAGGAATACGGATTCGCGTGTGGAATTCTGAATAAATGGACGCCGCGTGAGGGTCTTTATAATAAACGCGAATGAGCACGAGTGACATGCACGACCTGGCGGCGCGACTGGCCCGCGGCGACGAGGCCGCGTTCGCTGAGTTGTATGATGCTTGCGCGGCGAGGCTGCTTGGCTATTTGGCCGCCCGGCTCGGCTCGCGGGATGCGGCGAGCGACGTGTTTCAGGTTGCGTTTTTGCGGCTGGTTAAGAGTCGCAGGAAACTGCGTGGTGTTGAGAATCCGATTGCGTATTTGTTTCAAGTTGCCCGCAATGAGGCGAATCGATGGGCGAAGCAACGGAAGACGAATGAACGACAGATGGAAAGCGCGGACGGGTGCACTGCAACTATCAACGATGCTCAATCGGACGATCGAGAAGTGATTGTTAAGGCGCTTGCCCGACTGGGCAATGATGAACGAGAGATCGTGGAGTTGAGATTGTTTGCGGGGTTGACTTTTCGAGAGATTGCCGATGTTGTGGGCGCGCCGCAAGCAACCGTGGCGACGCGCTATCGGCGAGCACTGGAATCGCTGCGGCCTTGGGTGGAAAAGCAGTTGCGGTGAAGATGATTTACCACAGAGACACTGAGGACACGGAGAAGAGAGTTTTTGAGGTGAACTGCGATGGCTGGTGACTCGTTTGACATAATCGAGCGGCAGATTGCGGGGGTCGGTGTGCCCGATGCGCCGAAGCAGTTGCGTGCGGCCGTGTTCGGCGATGTGCAACGCGAGCTGCGGGCGGCGCGATGGGATCGGCGTTTAGCACGGGCGGCCGTGTTGTTGTTAGTAGTCGGAGTGGGTTTGAATGGAGCCATTGGTACACATGCTGATCGATCCGTACGACGACAAATGGCCGGCCATGCGACACAGGAGGCGTTGGTTCAAGTGGCCGTTGGTATTGCCGACGCTACTGATGCAAAGACGGCACAGCTTTACGCCAGACAGTTAGCTGCGATGACTGGGCGCGCACTTTCGGCTGATGACGCAGCGGCAATTGATGCGGCCACTGAGCGAACAGCTCCTTCGACGATGCCGCGCGAGAAACGAGGTTAAGAGCATGCGTATCTGGCCAACAAAGCGAATTTCGAAGCGGCTGGCGATCGGGCTGGTGACTTTGGTGGCAATTGCTCTGATCGCAAATGGCATCATGGCCTGGCGAATCGAGTCGCGCCTGCAAGCAAAGATTGCGGCTATTCACGCTGCCGGTGATCCGGCATCCATTGCGGAACTAGCGCCGACTCCCATTCCAGATGCTGAAAACGCGGCGGTTATTCTAGGCAAGCTGGGCCTCCGGCTTGATGCGTTCTCGAAGGAGTATGCACGGTTCTATGATACGCCGTTGGGAAAAGGATACGACGAACGGAGCGATCGCGGCGAACCGCCGACAGCCGAGCAAATTGCAGGCATGCGCAATTTTGGATAAGTATCCAGACATCGACACGGGGCTGGCCGCTGCTGCTGCCTGCGATAGGTATGCTTCGACTGTCGATTATTCGCTGACTTCGGTGAAGCTCATCGAGGGACTTTTGAAAAGTCCGATCGGCAGGTTTCGCACGGCCGAGCGCTTCGTAGACTGGCGTATGGAAGCGCTAATCGCTGAGAGGCAGCCACAAAAAGCAGTGGCATTAGGTCTAGAGTTCTTGCGGCTTACGCGGTTGTACGACCAGGAACCGCTAATGGTAAATGCGCTTGTCGACATTGCGGTTCGATGTATGATCGCCGACCGACTTTACGACGCTTTGGCTGCAGGGCCCATACCGCCAGAACTTCATGCCGCGCTCGATCATGAGCTGTCCCTACAAAATGATCCGCAACAAGTAACGCGTGTGTTAAAAACCGAACAGGCGTATAGCGTATCCGCAATCGTGGAATTTGGCAGCACGAATCCTCCACAGGCTGCTGAGGTGAATTCGATACTCTCGCGGATGTTCGGTTGGACCATACAGCGGCATTTTTTGAGTGTGTTGGACTACTACGCGACACAGATCCCGCTTGCGGCGCGACCGTGGTATGAGGTGCATCAACGAGTAGGCCGCGAAGGTGCGCCAGCCCCCGGTAGTTTAGGCGTGATGACAGACTTGCTGATTCCTGCAATTCAAGCGTATTGTGATGCCGAAGCGCGCAGTACTGCTGTAATGCGAGCACTGCGGATCGACAATACCCTCCTCGCATTTGCTGACGCGAACGGCCACGAAGCGCGAGGCTTGGAAGACCTAAATTTACCGAAAGACGCGGTGATCGATCCGTATTCGGGCGAGCCACTGAAGCTGAAGCACATCGACGATGGTTGGATCGTTTATTCGGTGATGGCAAACGGCGTTGACGACGGCGGAAGTTTCATCGAAATGAAGGACTATGGGCTAGCGCCTCCTCGCCATCGCATGACCGAAACCCCCAATACAAAACCCGCCGGATCGCCTAGCGTAGGTGACTGACGGGATGGCAGCAGATGCCCCCAAACGGAGGATTTTAGTTTCTCGTGGCGGTCGCTAGGATAGCGCCACCGGGCGGATACCTAGAGGCATGCGCAGGCCAGCGCAAAGGGTGTCCAATGTTTCGCTTTTGGGTTGCTTCGGCGACCATCTTTTCGTGCGTCGTTCCCGCGATTGGGGCTGAGACGTTTAATACAAGCCTGACGAACTCGTCGGGCGCTTCAGCTAGCACAGAATTATCTTTCAATTCGGCGATATCAACGCCGACGAAGAATGCCACGAGCAGTTTCAGTGGCGCGACGGGATTTGGGACGGTGGTACCGCTAAATCAGACATGGAGTGCGCCGCTCCGCGGCCACTTTCCTTTGCAAATACAGGGACACCGATGGTTACCTCGACTAGCACAGTGCCAAGCAACATGGTGTTGTGGTCCGACCCGCGGCGAACCGCGACTTCTGTTACCGTGCCCACCACGTTGCTGGTGGCACCGAACTTAGCAAGCCCAGCGTCTGCGGCGTCTTTCACCCCGCTGAAAACGGGGCTGTTCACATCGCCAACGATGACGCACTAGCGCATCAGTAGTCAGAGTTGCCGTAATAGGCCTCCGCGTTCAGCTTCGTGCGTTCCTTAACCAGCACGACGATGGCGTCAACTTCGGCGTCGGTGAGCGGCGCGACGTACGACTCGGCGGGGCGGCGGGCGACGGTGTAGATCTGCACTAGCTTAAGGTTGCCGCCGGCGGCGGTGATCTCGTTGAGGCGATCGCAGAACGCTTCGATCTCGTTTTGCGTGGGCGGGTCGCCGTTCACACGCATGAAGAGCGACTGGATGACAAGCGGCCGGATGCGGGCGGCGGCGGTGATGTTATCGAGAACCTGGCGGAAGGGAATCGTCGTGCGCTCGATGAGGTGGTAGTACTCGTCGGTGCCCGCATCTAGCTTGGCCCAGATTTCGCCGTTGTTCTCATCGAGGATTGCGAGGCCGCGCTGGACGTGCGGGCGATGGAACATGCTGGCGTTGGTGATGAGGACCATTTTGGTCGAGGGTTGAGGGTCGAGCGTTGAGGGCCGGAGGGCCGCCTCGGATTCGCGTTTTACTTCGGCGCAGAACTGCATGAGTTCGTCGAAGTTTTTATAGGTGGTGGGTTCGCCGTCGCCGGAGAAGGCGATGTCGTTGAGGCGGCGCAGATGGGGCGGTACGGTGGCGAATTTTTCCGTTTCGTAGATTCGGCCGGAGGTGACCAAGTCGAGTGTCGTGCGGAGCTCGTCGATGAGTGCGGCGGTTTCGACGAAGCGGGTTTCGCTTTGGCTGCGGCGATCGACTTGGCAGTAGATGCAGTCGAAGTTGCAGATTTTGTCGGGGTTGAGATTCACGCCGATCGAGATTCCACCCGAGCGCCGGCTGAGGACCGGGTACACGAACCGGTTGTGGTCGAAGAGGCGAGCGTGATCGGTGTGGAGGGGAAGAGTAGACATGGGTCGGGAGGGGACAGGATGCGGGATGCGGGATGCGGGGTTCGAAGGTCCCTTAGCTTGATCCTTTTAATTCATGATACGTGGCGGGGAAGTGGGTAGTCGAGCAGTAGCGTGGGAGCGGTGACTAATGGGCGCGAATCGTGACGAAGTTGGGAAATAGTCCGCATAGGGGAATAAAGGGGCACCTGGTTACGAATGGAAAGCGCGGGCCGCATCGCGGTCGGGGATTGTTCGTCAGTCATCGGAACAGGAGAGGACACGATGAGGCGAGAGAGGGTTCGGTTCGGGGTGCGCACCGAGGTCGGGGACGTTCTGGTACGGCGTAGGTGTGGGCGTTTTGCTGGTTTTACGCTAGTCGAGCTACTGATCGTTATCGCGATTATCGGCACGCTGGTGGCACTGCTGCTTCCCGCGGTGCAACATGCGCGGGAATCGTCACGGCGTTCGAGCTGTGCGAATAACATTCGGCAAATTGTTTTGGCAAACTTGCAGTACGAAGACCGATTCAAAAGATTTCCGGGGCTGTTCGAGACATTGTCGGCCGAGGGACGCGCCAGTGATGCGGCTGTGACGACCACGACCTGGGCGATCATCTTGTTGCCGGATTTGGAGCGTCGGCAAGTTTACGAAGCGAACATAAATGGCGAGCTGCCGAAAGTTTACATACCGTCGTATATCTGCCCGAGCGATGCGCTCAAGACGCGGCAAGGATCGGAGATGTCGTACGTTGCGAACGGAGGCCGCGTGGGGCCGGTGGCGGTTGAAAAGCCATCGAACGGTCCGTTTTTGAATCGGGTTGCGCACCCGACGATGGCGACCCTTGAGGGGCATTGGATCGACGGTCGGGAGTACACGCTCGCCTTTGCGGAAAACTACAGCGCCACTTACTACGATGAAATGGGGTGGAATATCTGGCGCGAGGCCGACACGATCATGGACCCGGAAATGGTCGGAAAAGATCGCACATACAACCCCGTTTTTTTGTGGGCAGCGGAAGACTCGTATCGCGTGCGAATTAATGCGCCGGGAGCGAGCGAGACTGACGTCAGTAAATGTGGGCGGCAAGGCGAGCGACGTTATAACAGCAAGAACTGCCCGGCGGTGCCGGGACAAGCAGCGGCGACTTGGGCTCGGCCGGCCAGTTATCACTCGGGCGGCGTGAATGTAGCATTTGGCGGTGGCCGCGTGATATTCTTGCGCGAGAATATCGACTACCAGGTGTATGTCGCGCTCATGACGCTCAACGAAAAGCACTCGGATTCGCCGAACCCGGCATTTTTGCTGCAGGACGCGCAGTATCAATGATCGGAGATCAGGCGCTTTCGCGGTATTCGAAGTGGCAGAGCCGGCGGTAGAGGTCGCAGCGGGCGACGAGCTCATCGTGAGCGCCGATGTCGGCGATTTTGCCGTGGTCCATGACGATCACGCGATCGGCGAGCGAGATCATGCTCACACGATGAGTAATCATGAACGTGGTGCGGCCGCGGGAGAAGCTTTTGAGCACTTCGAAGATCAGCTGTTCGCTCTCGATATCGATTTGGCTGGTGGCTTCATCGAGGAGCAGGATTTCCGGGTCGCGGAGAATGGCGCGGGCGAGCGAAATGCGTTGACGCTGACCACCCGAGAGGCGACCGCCGCCGGGGCCGACGAGGGTTTGGTAGCCGTTGGGAAGTCTGTCGGCGATGAACGAATGGGCGTGGGCTTTGCGTGCGGCTTCCTCGATTTGGGCATGCGTTGCATCGGGGTTGCCGTAGCGAATGTTGTTTTCGACGGTGTCGTTGAGCATCAACGTTTCCTGCGACACAAGGCCGCAGCGACTGCGCAGATCTTCTAGGCGCACGTCGCGAATGTCGACGCCGTCAATCGTAACGCGGCCGGCTGTTGGGTCGTAGAATCGCGGCAGCAATTGCATGAGCGTTGTTTTGCCGCAGCCGTTGGGGCCGACGATCGCGATCGTTTCGCCGGCGCGAACTTCGAGCGTTACGCCGCGGAGGATCGATTTATCCGCATGGTAGTGGAAGCTCACGTTTTCGAAGCGGAGCGATTTTTTGAGGGCGGGCAGTGTGACCGGGGCGATCGGATCGACGATCGACGGTTCGCGGTCGAGGATTTCGTACACGCGATCGGAGGCGGCAATCGCCTGTTGAATGTTGCTGAACTCGCCCGAAATGCGGCGAGCGGGGTCACTCATGCCGGCGAGCATGGCGAAGAAGATACTCATGTCGCCGTGAGTGAGGGCGATTTCGCTGATCTTGATGCCGAGGATGTGGGTATGCTGACCGAGTACGAGGTAGCCGCCCATGACGGCGGCGACGAGTACGATCGCGGTGCCGAGCGTTTCGATGACCGGACTCACGAGGGCGTCGTAAACGGCGATTCGCATTTGGCGTTGATAATACTGCTGCGCGGAACGTTGAAATTTACTGCTTTCGACCGGCTCCATCGTGAAAGCTTTGATGAGCTTGATACCGCCCAAAGTTTCGGAGAGTGTTTCATAGATCGACGATAGCTCTTGCATCGCCTTTTTGTGGGTGCGTTTGAGCGCTTTGCCGAGCCAATGAATTGAGTAGCCGGCAAGTGGGGCGATGACAATGGTGAGCAGCAGCAATCGCCAGCTGATCCAGGCGGCGATCGAAACGCACACAACGACTTTAAGCGGTTCGAGCAACGCCTGTCCGAACAAGCGCTGCACGCCGAGCGTGATCGAGTTGAGGTCGGTGGTGCAGCGATTCATAAGGTCGCCGCGGCCAGTTTCGGTAAAGCTGGCCATATCGAGGCGCAGCACCTGGCGGTAGAAGTTGTTGCGCAGGTCGTAACCAATGAGACTGCCGAGGCGCGAGACAGAGATCGCGTTCCAAATACGAAACACGCCTTTGACAACCGTGCAGACGACCACGAACAGACAAACCACGAGCAGCGTGCCAAACGGCGTGGTCGGCATCCAACGGTGGGCCGCGGGCGAAATCCAACTGAAATGCGTGATTCGATCGCTGTAGACTTTTTCGTGGTGCTCGGTGTCGCCGATTTCTTGATCGACTTTGGCGGTCAGTCGATCGGGCGGCAGGGCTGCAATCGATTCGAGGTGTTTGATTTCGTTGTCGAGCCGCGTCTTTTCGGCGATTTGAACGCTATCCCAAGTGGGTGCCGATTTCTTCCTGTGTTCGGCCAACTCGGCGGTGCAACGATCGATCTCGACTTCGATTTTGCTTTTGATCTGCTGCGGATCGCTGCCTTTGATCTTTTGAAGCTGTGCGAGCCAGCGCTGTGCGTCGCCCACTTCGTGCTCAGCTTCGTCGGTCTTCTGATCGATCCACTCGGGGAGCGAGTGGTCGTTCATGATCACTTCGACAATGGGAAAGACAGCGGTGAGATTGCCGCCCCACAGGAGCGCGATGACGACGGCCGTGAAAGCACACGACACGACGTTAAGGCGGTGACCGAAAGCAACTTTGAAGGCGCGCTTGAAGTTTTGCATAGTCGAGATCGTGGCAGCGTGACCGCTGGCGGTGCTGGCAGACATTGGTGCGAATGAGGCCGCGATTTGTAGCAGAGAAGGGGCGCTCGACCAAGGGCGGCGTGGACTAGCAACGGATGGAAGGATGCAGGATGCGGGGGGCAGGGAAAAGGACAGAACTACTTACCCCATCCACCCTGCATCCCCAATCCTGCATCCTCTTTTGTTGGATTCTGACGATTGTGCCGCCGATACCAGATATATCGACCAGACCGTGTGCGCGCACTCTCGCTCTTTTCTCGCGCGCCGCGACGGCTCAGGTCATTAGGGGGGAAAGATGAAAAGCGCACTTTTTGTGCTGGCGCTAGCGGTGTCGACCGCGGGCTGCCAGTCGATGGGTCCGAAATGCGGTCAGCCGCTCGGCGATTCTTGCGGTGGCTGTGGTCAGTCGTGTCACATGATGATTCAGGATCATGCGCCGCGACCCGGCGGGTGTTGTGAGGGTGTGGCCGGCTGCGGTCGCGGCGGCAATCTGGATATGAATTGCCCGGGCGGTAATGGCTGCATGTTCGATCGCAACCATGGCTGCCAGTGTGCTGGCTATCCGCAGGCTCCGTACGATTGCTCGCCTTGCTGCTCGCCGAACTGGGGCTGCAATGGTTACCAACACCCGCGGGGTTACAAGGATAACCAGCCGTGTTTGTGCCAGAACGGACAGTGCGCGCCTTGTGCCAACAATTATTGTGGCACTGGCCCTGCGCCGGGCGGATGCCCGTGCTGCGGCTGTGGTCCTTCGGGCGACCAGAATTACAACTTCAATCCTGGTCCGCCGGTCGCTCAGACGGCTTACCCATACTACACGCTCCGCGGCCCACGCGACTTCTTGTTGGGCAATCCGCCGTCGATCGGCGGGTATTGATCTTGGGGGGAAGCGGAGGGTGGAAGGGAAGCAATATCGACTTCCACCCTTCGCTTTGCAATTCAAACGGGCGCGGAAGGATTCGCGCTTTATCAGCCGCCAGCGGCGCACGGATGCGCCAGGGCGGCTGGTTTTATTGGGGGATGGGGGTTGGGGGCTAGGGGCTGGGGGCTGGGAATTGCCGGAACCATGAACGGTTTGACAACCCACACGAGCCAGCTGCATCCTAATATGTATGGAAATTGAACTATATCTCGATGATTCATTGGTTGCTGAAGTCAAGTCATTCGCGATCGAAACGAATCGCAGTCTTTCGCAAGTAGTTGAAGATTGTCTCAAGGCAGAACTACTTCGACGTGCCAGCGAGGCGAATGCAACTATAAAGCTGCACACATCGGGCAGTGGCGGCGTCCAACCTAGCGTAGACTTGAGCAACAATGCAGCTCTGCAGGACCTGATGGATGACTATGACGGGATTTTCAGACGGTGGACTTGAATCGATGATCGCGGAAATAATTGCGCGAGAGTGAGGATCAGTGACGGTATCCATCAACTTTTGTCTTTCACGTACCGCAAATCAATTTGTGTCATACGTTTAACTCATCGAATACATCGCGCCAGTACGTTGGCGACGGTTCCGCTAGCGCGATAGTAGACCGGACAGTATCTGCCGCGGCTTGCAAAAGCTCTCGGTCGTTCAGAATCCTACGGATTGTAGGATCATCGGGCGGCGGATAGACGGCAGTCTGAGCGTACGAGAAATAGAGTATCCAAGCCGATTTAACGGGATCCGAATCCGCTGTGGACATCGAATGGAAAAACTCATGTGCGAGATCGGCATGGGCTTTAAATCGCACCAAGTCATCCAGGCCCTCACAAATTGTTTCTGAGAATTTGACGTAGTCGCTGCACGAAATACCCCACCCCTTTGCTCGGCACGCTGCTTCATCGAAGTGGATCACATGAAACTCACGCGTCCAGTGGGTGAAACAATCGCAGATGCGATCGCGGACAGCATTTAGTAAGCCGTCACGCCGAAGCTCTTCGACAAACTCCGACGCGAACCAAATTGGCGTTGTCACTAGATCAAGTGCATCATCTGGATGTTTCAACAGATGATCGAACGCAAGCGGCAGGAAATACACCGTCTCTTCGTAGGTGCCCGCCGGCAAGTATGGACCAAGAATCGACTTATAGTGATGCCATTGCAGATCGGAATCCTCGATTGAGAGAAGTTTGGCCGCGCTGTCGCCAAAGTACTCGCCATGCGGATCGGAAAGGACGCTTGCTCGAGGCTTTCGCACGTTAAATGAGGTCATGACAACAATCGACGGACAATTCGCGCTGACACCCCTCCTAAACTGCCCCTGCGATTAGCGCGATGTTTTGGCCGCCGAAGCCGAAGCTGTTGGACAAAATGGTTTTGACCTTTCTGTCGCGGGCGGCGTTGGGGACGTAGTCGAGGTCGCAGTTCGGGTCCGGTGTTTCGTAGTTAATGGTTGGCGGGACGACGCTGTCGCGGATTGCCATGAGGCTGATGATCAGCTCGGTCGCGCCGGCGGCGGCGATGAGGTGGCCCGTCATGCTTTTGGTGCTAGAGACGGGCACTTTGTAGGCGACATCGGGCGTTAGCGCTTCTTTGATGGCGAGCGATTCGACTTTGTCGTTCACTTGCGTGCTCGTGCCGTGGGCATTGATGTAGTCGATGTCCGCCGGGTTCTTTTGGGCGTCCCGGAGGGCCATCTTCATGCACGTGATTGCGCCGCGGCCTTCGGGATGGGTGTCGGTGATGCGGAAGGCGTCGGCGGTGGTGCCGTAGCCGAGGATTTCGCCGTAGATGGGTGCGCCGCGCTTCTTGGCGTGTTCGTAATCTTCGAGGACGACGACGGCTGCGCCTTCGCCGAGGATAAAGCCATCGCGATTAAGGTCGAACGGGCGCGACGCTTTTTGCGGCTGGGCGTTGTTTTCCGACAGCGCCGTTAACAGATTGAATCCCGTGACGCCGAAGGGGTGAATCATGCTGTGCGCACCGCCGGAGAGCATGACATCGGCTTCGCCGCGGCGGATGATTTCGGTCGCCTCGCCGACGGCCTGGCTGCTCGCAGCGCAGGCGGTGAGGCAGTTGAAGTTCGGGCCCTCGGCACCGAAGTGGGTGGCCATGTAGGCGGCCGGCATGTTTGGCTCTTGCTCAAGCTCGAGCTGCGGATCGAGACGCTTGAGGCCCTCTTGAATGAACGCGGCCAGGTCGAGCTCGCCGTTTTTGAGGGCGGCGACCATCATGTGACTGAAGTTATGAAAATCCTGCTGGCCTTCGCCGGCGCCGAGATAGACGCCGAAGCGATCGGGATCAACGGTGCCGAGGACGCCGGAGTCGTTCACCGCCTGACGGCCTGCGCCGATGGCGAATTTCGTGTGGCGGCCGCGCTTTTCCCAGAGCTTTGTGTCTTCGCCAACGTCGGCGAGGGACCAGTCCTTCACCTCGGCGCTGATGCGCGTAGGGAAGTTACTGGCGTCGAAGATTGTGGTGAAGCCGACGCCGGACTTGCCTTCCTTGAGGTTTGCCCACAGCTGTGGCACGGTGGTGCCGAGGGGCGTGACGCACCCCATGCCGGTAACTACAACTCGTCGTCTCATAGGATCACCTTGAAAGGCGGATTTTAACCACGGAGACACGGAGAAGAAAAGGAATTTGGTTTTACTCCGTGTTCTCCGTGTCTCCGTGGTTTATTTAATTGGATTGTGCTTTGAAAAAATGCGGGTAGTCTTCGACTTTGAGGCGGGTGCCGTCCTGGCGGACGCCGACGCTAAACACGCCGACGAAGCTGAGCCAGGCGCGTAAGTCATCTGGGTTGAACAGCACGCGGCCTTTGGTGTTTTCGGTGCTCTCGGGATCGAAGCGGGCGAAGAAAATATCGGCTTCGGAAAATGGGTGGCCGTCGATTTCGCCTTTGACGACGACCGATGCGCCGAAATCCTTCGCTTGCTCGATCACGGCTTTGTAGCGAATTGTATCGCCGGGGCGTGCTTCGCCTTCGACGCTGCAATGGGCGAATTTGGCGAGCACTACCAGTTCGCTGAACTGGTAGATTTCGCTAACTAACAGGCCGCCGCATTGGGCCATGCCCTCGGCCACCAGGCTGTTGGGCATGATGGGATAGTAGGGCAAATGCTCGAGCAGGTGATCTTCGCTGAGCGAGACGCACTTCACCGCGGTGGCGTGCGAGCCGCTGACGAACTCGGTAAACCGGTCGAGCCAGAACCAACGCATGGGAATGCTGAATGTTGATTGATAGTTGTTAGTTGATAGTCGCAATAAACGAGCTGTCTTGGACAACTAGCCACGATCAACTATCCACGATTGGCTTAGGCCGCCAATTTGTGCTCGACGAAGTTGCACATGTCTTGCACGGTAAGCTGCTTGCCGAGGTTCTGGACGCCGGGATCGGCGGCGAACTTCGACAGGTCGGCAAACGGCATGCGCTCTTTCAACTTGGCGAGGCCCACCGCATTCACTTTGCCGTCTTGGACGTACTCGGTATTCGTCAGGATATCTTCAGGGAAGAGTTCGCCGCGTTCGATTTTGATGCCGAACGCTTTTTCCAGGCGGAATACGATGTCCAGGAAGTCGATCGATTCGGCACCGAGGTCGCCTTGGAGGGTGGCTTGGGGCGTGACTTCATCCTCATCGACTCCGAGCGCATCGACGAGCGCCTCTTGCACCTTGGAAAAGATCTCTGATTTCGACGATACCGATGACATCGCTGTGTATTCCTCCGAATAAGTTTTCGCTCGCCGGGGTGCTAACCCGCGGCGGCTGCCAACGCCGTCGGCAGAAGCAACTTCTGCGTGCGGCGGAAATGTTGGATTATTTTTTCGTCGACGTCGCGTAGTGCCGAGTCGCAGTCGACGAGGTTGTAACGTTGCAGAACGATTCGCCCGCTCAGGGTTGGGCGTTCTCCGACTCGACCATCAACCTTGAAGGTGGCGAGGCGGTCGTCCTTTTTTAACATCGACACGGTGACCTCCAGCGTTTGGCCGGGTGCCACGAAGTCGGCGTACTTTATGTTCTTGGCTTCCTTTAACGAGATTACGCTGTGGGCAAAGTTTTCGCTCAGTCGCAACAGCCAGGCGCCCGCCTGCGTGGCCGCTTCTAGCATAAACACGCCCGGCAGTACGGGGAACTCCGGGAAGTGATCGCCTAGGTATTCCTCGGTGAGCGTGACATTCTTGATCGCCGAAAGCTCAGAATCCGGCTGAAAGGATCGGATTTTATCGAGCAACCAAAAACGCATGGCTTACCGAGTGCTAAAAATTCGCCTCGACGAGGTCAATTCGTGCGGCAAGATAAGCCGGTAGCTATTTTCGCCCGGTGCACATCCGGCTTTTGGGGCCGGAGATTTGGGGAAGATAGCGAACTACGGATTATAGCCGGTGCGTTGAGAGGCTTCAACGGTCGTTTCTGTCGCGTGGTGTAGGGGTAAATTGCGAGTTGGGCAAGGCGGATGGGGCAAATCAGCCTCTAGCAGAGGCGCGTTTTCGGCCGCGGGGGCGGAAGCGGTCGCGGATTTTGGCGACGACTCCGGCCAGGAGATCGACTTCGGCCGGCGTGTTGTAGAGGTAGAAGCTGGCGCGGGTGCTGGCGGGGATTTTTAGGCGATCGTGCAGGGGCCAGGCGCAGTGATGGCCGGCGCGGACCGCGATGCCTTGCTCGTCGAGCAGTTGAGCGATGTCGTGCGGATGGGGTTCGGGGAGCGTGAAGCTCACGAGGCCGGCGCGGTGATTGGGAGGCGGGCCGAGGATTTGCAGGCCATCGATTTCTAGCAAACGGTCGTATGCGTACCGGCACAGTTCGTGTTCGTGCCGTGCGACTTTTTCGAGGCCGATGAGATTGAGATAGTCGATCGCTGCGCCCAGGGCGATTGCTGGCGCGATTGGCGGTGTGCCAGCTTCGAACTTCGCGGGCAGCTCGGCCGGCGTGAAGCGGTCGGGCCACACGCGATTGATCATGCTGCCGCCGCCGAGGAAGGCGGGCATGGCATCAAGCAAAGCTTCGCGACCATACAGGATGCCGATGCCGGTGGGGCCGAGCATTTTGTGGCCGCTGAAGGCGAGGAAGTCGGCGCCGAGTTCGCGGACGTTTGTTGGTAAGTGGGGCACGCTTTGGGCGGCATCGACGAGGACGACCGCGCCGGCAGCGTGTGCGCGGCGGACAATCTCTCGAACTGGGTTGATGGTTCCGAGAACGTTTGAGACCGAGGCAACGGCGACCATTTTGGTGCGGCCGGTAAGGAGGGAATCAAGCGAGTCGAGAATCAGCTCGCCGTCATCGGTGATGGGGATGTGCTTCAGAACTGCGCCGGTGCGCTCCGCGAGTTGCTGCCAGGGCACCAAATTCGAGTGGTGCTCCATCGTGGTGACGAGGATTTCATCGCCAGCTTTGATGTTCGCCTCGCCCCAACTGCGAGCAACGAGGTTGATGCCGGCCGTCGTGCCGGAGGTGAAGACGATTTCAAGTGATTTTTCGGCCCCGATGAACGCGCGGACTTTTTGCGCGCAGCTTCGTATTGATCGGTGCTGCGTTCGCTCAACGTGTGTATGCCGCGGTGAACGTTTGCATAATCGTGCTCGTACACACGGCGAAGAACGTCGATCACTTGCTTCGGCCGCTGCGTGCTGGCGGCGTTATCGAGAAACACCAACGGATGATCGCCGTGGACGGTTTGTCCAAGAATTGGAAAGTCTTCGCGCAGCGAGGATGGAAGAAGCTTCGACACGTCGACGGAATTCAATTCGGATTGACTAACCACGGAGGCACGGAGTTCACGGAGAGGTATTAGTAGTTCTAAAATCAATAATTGAGCAGTCGGAATGAGGGCAATCTAAATAAGTAACAACACGCGGATGCATTCCTCCGTGTTCTCCGTGCCTCCGTGGTTATTTTTTTCCTTCGATCGGCGAGTGCACTGCCGATTGCAGCACCTTCCAAGAGAGCAGGCAACACTTCTGGCGGTTCGGGGTCAGGCGTGCGCCGTAGAGCGCAAGCATGTCGTTGGCGGTGAATTTCTTTGCTTCCTCGACCGTTTTGCCCTGCATTTTTTCGAGCAGCATTGAGGCCGAGGCCTGGCTGATGACGCAGCCTTGGCCGTTGAAGAAGGCGTCGCGGATTTTGCCGTCGCCGCCGAGCTCGAGCTCAATTCGGACAATGTCGCCACACAGCGGATTGTTGTCTTCGTGGGCGTGCGTGGCGGTCGGCAAATGCCCACGATGGAACGGGTCCTCGTAATGGTCGAGGATGTGCTCCTGGTACAGTTCTTCTTCATCGAGGGGCATGGTACGCGTCAACAAACTGTTTGTTAGGATAGTTTACGTACACCCGTTGGCAGGGACAACCTGGCTGGCCGGCGCGTTTGGCGATGCAAACCGCAGGCACGTACATTGATTGCCACGGGGCAAGTAGGGGACTTAGTTCAGAGGATGGCCTCGACATTCGAGGCGTAGGGGAGGCAAACGCATGAGTGCAAAATCGATTCAGCGGCATGTTATTGGTGTGATAACGTTGCTTCATTGCTTGGTAGCTGCGACGACTCTTGCGGAGCCGAACAAAAGCAGCTTCAAGGTGGGCGATCGGGTCGAAGCGAAGGATTTCAATCAGTGGAAGCCTGGCCAAGTGGTTGCCGTCGATAAGCAGATTGGCTGGATTGACGTGCGGCTCGACGAATCGGACCTGCCGGCGAGTGTGCCGAAAGAAATTCGAGATCGCGCTCGCACGCGGAAATTCGATGCGTCCGATTTAAGGCGCGTGGCCAAGCCGGTGGCCAATTCCGCCGCTGCAACGGCCAGCCCCTTGCACAAATGGACGGATCGCTCGAATAAGTTCAGCAATGAAGCACGCTTTGAAGGCATTGACGGCGGCAACGTAAAGTTGGTGAAGGCAGACGGGAAGCACATTGCGGTGCCGCTCGACAAATTATCTGACAACGATGCGACGTTCGCGCGCGACGAGGCAAAAAAGATCGAGGAGAACCCATTTAAGGAAGCGCCCGGAGAGAATGAGCCGAGCGCCGCGGATCACAGCGACGAAACTGCAGAAGCTCCAGCAAAGAAGGGCATTTGGAAGGGCGTCAAGAACGTCAAACCGCAATCTTTCAAGACGTGGACATTCAAACCCGTAGCAGTCGCTTCTGCGGCCAGCGCGGCCCTGTCGGCCGAGTCGGACCTGCTCGTTCCTCTCGGCGACATTCCCGACTCGAAGAAGTTCTTCGAGAAGGTGGACGGCGTGTATCCGTCGAAAGATGGCTCTCGGGTGATTGTCGGCCGCGAAAAAGGGGACGTCGGGCAGCACTTGCCGGAGTTCTTGCAAGTCATCGAGGCTGGCAAGCAAACGCCGGGCGAACTCATCGCGCTGCCCGAGGCCACGGTGTTGCTCGATGTGGATGCGGATTCATCGCTCGTGATGTATCGACCGGAGGTCTTCGGCTTCGGCAAGAACAACGTGCTAACAATGGCCAAGCTCGAAGGGGGTAAGCTCACCACGGTCGATCAATGGGAACCATACAGCAATGACGATTATGCGCCGCATCGTGACATTGGCAGCGCGTGGTTCCTCGGCCCGAATCGTATTTTGACCCACAATCGCAACGGCGAAGAGCTGACTGTCTGGGATACAGAACATGCGAAGGCTCTCATCAATATTCCGGTTCGCGATGCGGGAGGATTGAAAGCCGCGGTCAGTCCCGATCACACGCTACTTGCGGTGGTCATGAAAGAGGGGATCGCGATCATTGACCTTGCCGCCGGCAAGCATGTGGCGACTGCTTCGAGCGGCGGGCAAAACTACCGATGCGTGGCGTTTCAGGCGGACAATTCTCATCTCGCCGCGTTATCGGACGACATCATCACCGTTTGGGATTTGGCCACTGGCAAGGAGACTCGCCGCTTCAGCTCGGTGCAAAGCCTCTTCGAGCCAGAGATCAAATGGGTGAACGGATTCTTGCTCGTGGACAATCGATATTTGTACGATGTCGACCGTCGCATTCTGCTGTGGGAATACCAAGGCAACCTGGGGCAAAAAGCGCAAGGGACCGTTCAAGACGGCCACCTGTTCGTGGTACCGAAGACGGACGACAAGCGCGATACCGCGCTAGTCTCAACGGCGGTGCCCCACGCCGCCGCGCTGGAGATGGACAAGAGCCTGCCCCCGGCGGATGAGCTGTTGGCTGTTAAACCCGGCGACCAAGTGGCTATCGAAGTTGATATCGACCCCTCGATTGCAATTCCAGATGATGTTCGTAAGTCGTTAGAAGCGAGCATTCAAGGCTCCGGGCGGTCTGGCGAAGATGGGAAGATTGTCTTCCTGGGCCAGAACCGCGCGGCAGGCGACCTGATTCGCAAGGCACTCGCGGCTTCGCTCGAAGCGGCGGGCCTGAAAGTTGTCGATCACGCCGACCTGGTTGTGAAAGCCGTTTGTAAACCACAACCGCAGCAGACGATTCGAATCAACGTTGATCGACGTTTTCCGGTGCGGCCGGGAGATATCGTCGAAAGGACGATAACGCCCCATGCTTCCACCCTGGAGATGACGCTCAAAGGCGAACCGCTCTGGACACGCGGTTATGTCGCGCGGCCGGGCGGATTGATCATCGTGAACGAAGGCGAATCACTCGATCAGTGTTTGCAGCGGCTATCGCAGCCCAACTTGCATACGATCAGTAACTTCAAATTCTCCGGCTATGTAGCCCGACCGGGCAAAGCAACTCGCGAAGGTGCGTATGGCGTGTCGCAATTCACATCACAAGGCTTGGTCGACGGAAAATCTTCCGACGGCAGCCGGAATGGCGTGTTTGAATGACGCGGCCTGAACCCGCTTACGTTGATTGCGGAGCGGCCACGGAGCACACTGCGAGGGCTGCTGCGAGCGCGATGGCCGCGGTTTCGACACGAAGGATGCTCTGGCCAAGGGAAATTCGTTGCCAGCCGGCGGCGAGGGCGGCGGCAACTTCGGCGTCGGTGAAACCGCCTTCGGGGCCAATGGCGATGGAGGTGGGGAGGGGAGTTTTGAGGTCGAGCGTCGACAGGGCCGGAGCGTTGGGGTGGGCGATGATACGGCGAACGATTTCGGATTGCGGATTTCGGATTGCGGATTGTTGAGGGGGCTGGCTGCTTTTTGCAATCCAATCATTCCACAATTTCGGTTCGGCAATTTGCATGAGGCGGGTGCGGCCGCACTGTTTGGTTGCTTCGATGACGGCGCGTACGAGGCGTTCGGCGGCGCTCGCCGTGGGTTGAGCCACGCTGCGCTCGGTGATGAGGGGGACGAGCGTCGTAACGCCGAGCTCGGTCAGTTTTTCGACGAGCCATTTTTGGCGGTCGCCTTTCGGGAGCGCGACGCCGACGTCAAGCGTTAAGGGGAGTTCGCGGTCGACTTCGCGCCGATCGATGACGCGAAGAATTGCTTCGGAACGGCGGGTTGATTCGACGACGGCGTCAAATTCTGCGCCGGAATTGTCGAAGAGCGTCACTTCGGTGCCGGCGGTGGCGCGCATTACGTGCAATAGGTGATGGGCCTCGGGACCGTCGAGTGTGACACGGTCACCGGCAATCGGATGAGACGCGAAGAAACGGTCGGACATTGGTTTGTTAGTTGTCCATAGTTCGTTGTGAGTTGTGTTCGATTGCTAGCAGTGGTGGCGATGCAATCAGTGTGGAGCAAGGCCGGTTGTGAGCTGATTTTCGGTGATTCAAGTGAGGTGGTTCAATGGGCCGACGAAGACGAAAGCGCCGACCGTGCGCCTCAACTTGTTCCGTCGGCTTACTTGGATCGGATCACGCCCATGCCACACAAACAGTCGTTGCCGTTGGAGTTTTGGGGACTGGAGCGGTGGCCGTTTCGCGGGTCGGTCGGTGAGAACCAATTCTATCCGACGGCCGGCCACGACGAAGCGCTGGCGCGAATTGAGTATTTGGTCGAAAGCCGGCGGCGACTCGGCGTGCTGATCGGCGAGCCCGGCATTGGCAAATCGCTCGTACTGCGAGTGGCGGCTCAGCGGCTGACTCGCAAGGGCTGTGTTGCCGTGGTGGTCGACGCGTTGGGCGCTTCGGTGCGCGAAGTTTTTTGGCAGTTGACCTGTGGATTGAAGACCGCTCCGCGCGATGATGCCGATATCGCGTGGCTGTGGCGGCAGATTACGGATCGCGTGGCAGAAAATCGCATGCAGCAAGTGCCGACGGTGCTTCTGGTCGATGATGCAGGCCAGGCCGGCGCGGACCTAGTCACTCAATTCGCTCGGCTGGCGAGGTTGGATGTATCGCCGGGAGCGCAATGGACGATCGTGCTGGCGGCCGAGGAGGCCCAGGCACGACGGTGGAACGATTCGCTTCGCAGCGCCGTGGATTTGCGGATCGAAGTCGGCCATTGGTCGCCGAGCGACACGATTGGATACGTTCAAACGGCATTAGTGGATGCGGGGCGATTGGAACCCGTGTTCGATGGCGGCGCGCTACGAACGCTGCACGAACTCGCCTGTGGAATACCGCAGGATGTAGCACGATTGGCCGACTACGCGCTGCTCGCGGCGGCGGGAGCAAAAGTCAGCTCGATTGATTCGGCCGCTGTGGAAGCGGCCTACGAAGAGATTGCGTGGCCAGCGACCGAAGCGGCGTATTAACGTTCGCTCGGCAATTCTCGCGTGTTGCTAACCAATCGAAGCCGTGATCTCGCGAAGATCCTTTATCTTTTCGCGCAGGATTTCCACCTGCTTTTCTAACGCTTCGCGATCAATTCGTATGCGCTCCAAGATTTTCGAGCTTGCGGACTGAATCGTTTCAGCTGATTTGCGAACTTCGTCGAGATTGTTGGTTCGTTTTTCGATGTCCAAGATCGCTTTATCGATGATTTCGAAATCGACTTGCTCGGTGACTGACCGACGTTCGGCACGGAAGCAGAGCGCCCGCGCGGCAATGATGCCGGCTTTGAGAAAAACATCAGTCGACTGATCTTCGACGTCCCAGATGACAACGAAATCGTTGCCGTACCGGGAGAACGGTTCGAGATTGGCTGGGGCGGTTTTTTTCGAGAAAACAAAGACGCCCCAATCGGCCCCACGATTCTTGCGAGCGGTTTCGATTTCTTCGCGGGCGTTTGCGAGCGAGTAGTTTTCCTTTTCTTTCGCTTCAACGACGATCTTCGCGCAAGGGGCGGCACTATCCGGACCGAGTTCGATCACGCAGTCGCCGACCCGCGAATTCTTGATCAAGCCTGTTAGATTGCCGGTTGGCGTGGCGACGTCGCCCGCGTGTTGAGATTGCCGCACGAGAAAATCGCATACGGCGTCTTCGAAAGCGATCCCGTGTCGCGTGCTGCGACCGGCTTCTTCGCGCTGAGTGACGATCTTGGCGAGCGAAACCTTCACCTCTTCTTGGAACTGCTGGTTCTTCTTTTCCGCGCTTGCCAATAGTTCAATGAGCTCACGTTTAAGCTTCGACAGGCACGAGGCTTCATTATCGAGTGAGAATTCGCTGGTGATGGTTGTTTGGGCACGAGTTACGTTTTGCACCAGGCGGCTCAGTGCAGAGTTCTCTTCGTTGAGCGAAAACTCTTTGATCACGGTGTCAATCTTGGTTTGGAGCGCTTTGCTGACGTCGCCGTGGTTGGTCGTCAGCTCGCCAAGTAACCGGGCCAGGGCGCCGTCTTTGTTATCGAGCGAGAATTCATTCAGAAGATGATCTCGCTGACGAGTGAGTTGCTCATCGACACTTTTGCGCAGCGTCGTGAGCAGGCCATCCGATTGTTGCGGGTCGAGAACGCGCATCAGGGCGCTATCGCGGCCGACGTGGGCGACGAGCGTGCGAGCAAACGTCGAGTTTTCGCCGTCGATATGGCTTTTGAGAAACTGCGACAGCTCGCCGTCCTTTGAGATCAATCGCTGAACGCGCTCGGTGAAACGACCGTCCTGGGGGTCGAAGTATTCCTTGAGGCGACTTTCGATCTGTTCTTGGACAGTGGTCTTATGTTGGTCGAATGTCTTTTGGAGGCCGCCGACAAGGCGGTCGCCTTCGCGACGAAAGACATCGGCGCTCACCTGCCCGCCGACGTGCCGCAAGGCGAGAACGCCGATCTTCATGGCTTCGATGGCGTACTGGTTGCGCGATTCACCCTCGGGGTACTCGGCGAGGGCGCGAATGATCTCTGGATCCTCGATGAAGAGTTCGAGCGGCAGCGGGAATGGCAATTCGCTGTCGAGTTGATGGTGGATACCGTTGTTTGTCGACGAGTGTCGCTCGACCGTGGCGGACATTTTCGGGTTTCCTTTCCGGAATGGACGCACTGCTGTACAAGTGTCAATATCGCGGTTCGCCGGAGGCGAGGCAAGCGCGAGGCGGCCTTATGCCGTATCATCCGCAATTTGGCGTTGCCATTCCGCCCAGGTGAGGCGGACTTGCTGGATTCGGCGGGGGGCGTCGTTCAGGGTTTGGTGGCGCCTGCGGCAGCGGACCGTGGAAACCTCTTCTTCGAGTGCGGCGAGCCAATCAGGGAGGTCGAGGCCCGCTCCGGCAGGCTCTTGGGCGAGGCTGGCGATTTCCTGTTCGAGGGCGGCAATGGCGGTGCGGTCATCAGTATCGGCGGCGGCGATCGCTGGACCGACGAGGGCTCGCACGCGATCGATCGCGAGCGGGCGCGTGAATCGCTCACCCAGACGTTCGGCAACGCTTGGCAACCTCACGCCGTATTGATTGCAAAGCTCTTCGAAGCGCTCGAGATTGGCGTCGGCCGTTTCGGCGGTTCGCTCGGCCAGTGCTTGCTGCCACATCTCCGCAGCGGAGGGACGATTGTGACGCACCAGAATTTCGTGTGCCATTACGACGGGGCGCAAATTCCACGCAACGCGATCGTAGTTCGCGCGAAGGCGAATGAAATCTACCAGTGTGTAGAGCAGCTCGCCGTGGTCGGAGTGGGTCGTCGTCGTGTTGTAATCGCGGTACTCGCGGTAGTTTTCCACGACCGTTTCGAGCGCCAGAGATAGCCATTTGGCAGCTTCCTCGCGGGGGATCGCTTGCCCTAACTCAATGATGAGGCGAATTTCCGGCGGTTCCGGCGCGTGCTCAAGGTTCGATAGCCACACGCCGGTATGTTGATGCAGAATCGCCCGGAGATTGCCGAGGTTCAAAAACTTTTGTGTAAAGAGATCGGCGCCGTAGCGTTCGACGAAGGCGACAAACCCGTGCCATTCGCTTTCGGACGACAGGCGTTCGACGACGCTCAATCGGAGCGTGCGGCTGTGGGCGAGCCAGCGATTGAGCTGTGATTCCGTGAGCTCCTGCAGCGCTTCTACGAGCATCGCGTCCGACGGCCGTGATGTTTGGAATTCGCCAGTTGTTGTGGCGGCACGCTCATCGTCCCAGCCTTCGGCCGAATCCACGAGTGCGCGAACGATCGCTTGATAGCCGCCGGTGAACAGACGGTCGTACTCCGTTACCGCACCAGGGCCGACGGGGTGGTTGGCCTCCATCACTTGGGCAATATCCAACAGCTGGCACGTTTCGCGAATCAATCCGAGTCTCGGCAGCCAACTGAGCAAGTCGTCTAGGAGTCGGCCGAGGGTGCGAGCATGCACGATGCGACTCGGTTTGCCGCCTTTGGATAGGGGGACGTACAACAACTCTTGTTTGGCGAGCCACTCGGTGAACGTGGGCCAGTGTTTGGTTACTGCGGCGGCATCGCCCGAGAGTAGACCGCGAAGGACACCAACCGAAGCGCCATCATCGAAGTGGCAATGACCCTCCTCGGACGCATTTTCCGCGGTCGTCGTCGCGAGGACGAGGCGACCGGCACTCGCGGTTTCAACACACGTGGCGATGATATGTTCGAGCAGCGAATCTTTCACCATCCGCTGGCGGTCGAATTCGACCATCGACTCGTGCGAGCCGCTAGGCTGTGGGATGCGAAAGTGGTGGACGGCCTCGGCAAGTTCAAGCAGTTTGTCGTGATGCGACATTGCCTGGCTGCACCAATTTTCGAGCAGCTCGCGACGCTCGGCATCGTGGGCGTCCATTTTCCACGTGGTTGCGATTTGGCGCCACAATCGAGCGATCGTGGACAGGAATTCGAGGCGCTGGCCGAGGCGCTGGGCTTCTTCTTCGAGCTCGAGTTCGGTGCCATCGGTGTATTCATCGATGATGTCGGCGTCGAAGCCGTCGTCGGTACTGTCTCGATAAACCATGCCCTCATAGGCGGCGTCGAACAGCCGATCGGGATCATCATCCTGCCAGGGTTCGGCGTCTTCCGATTCGTCGTCTGCAGATAACTCGTCACCTTCGGATTCCAAATCTTCGTCGATCGAATCGTCTTCTTCGTCGGAATCGTCGTCGGGGTCAAATTCGCTGATGAGTTCAAACTCCGGGACTTGCCAGTAGATATCGGCGCTCGCTTCGAGGTGCTGCAGAAATTTCGTGACGAGTGGCCACTGGTCGACGCCGGACGCACTCTCGTAGTGCTCGACGGTTCGCAACCAGCGGAGCGCCAGCGGATGGAACGAAGCGTCGCCATCTTCGAGCGGCGTGTATTCGACCTGGCTAATCCATTGCAGCATCAGCGCCATCGAGGCCACGCGATCACCGCGCTCGAGGAGTGCTTCAACGACCAATTGAAACGCCTTCGGCGAGTCGAATTGATCGACGAAGAGTCGCCAAAATCTGACGTCGCCAGCCTCTGCACCGGCTTTATGCCAGGCCGAGAGGGCGCCGGCTACGAGATTTGTGGACACTTCGATCTCTTTGCCGACGAGTCGTTTCACGTCGCTGACGCTGGCCGTAGCGTACTTGTCCCACCAAGATGCAATTCGTCCCAGGGCGGCGCTGAATTCGGATTCACGCTGGGCATCGTCGAGCGCTGCGGCTTCGGTCCACGCGCGAGCGACGAGATCGAGAATTTGTTCTACGAGATCGACCAGGTCATCCACGCGAAAATCGTGGACTGTGTTTTCGAGCGCCGGGAACAAACTGAAGTTGCCGCCAAAGCCGAGAATGTTCCAGGGGTCGACCAGGGCGCCGCATTCGATGCCACGCTGCAAAAGCTGCTCGATCTCGGGCAACGTGCGGGCGACCGTATCGAGCTGGTGAGCATCGATCGATTGATGCCCGGCGGTGAGGAGGCAGTAGATCTGGCTGAGCATGCGGGCCGATGCGATGCGCACGCCGTTGGCTTCGGCGAGGGCGACTTCTGGATAGCCCATGCGAGCGTAGAGTTGTGCAAGATGCACATGCTGCATTTGGACGGCGCGGCGGCGTGCGAGTTCTTGATTCAAATGCTGCCGAGCACCGCCAAAGGGTTGCCGCGTGCGCTGCGATTCAGCTCGCAGCCGCTCGCCGTGCGGGCCGGAGGTTCGCTTCAGCAGGTCTTCGTAGAATTGGTCGCGATAGGCGGCGATGTGTGGCAGCAATGTGGAAAGCGTGACGTCGGAGTTATGGCATCCTGGACCATTGCCGGTCGTGCCGGAAGCCATCAAAATCGTGCCAGCCAGCACGGCAGCCGCCTCGAACATGAGCTCATCGCGATTCGTGGCCGTGTTTTTGTCGTTCCCATTCTTGCCGTTAGTCGGCGCATCGAGCCGCGACAAGAGCGCGTCGAGCGTCATCTGTTGCAGCACGAACCGTCGGTAGTATCCACGGTTATCGACATGATTGAGATCCCACTGACCGAAATGATGATTTGGCCGCTTGCTGGCCGGATGATCGAAATCGTAGGCGCGGGGATCCAACGAAAGCTCTTCGACGAGCTGCGGATCGAACCAGGCTTGCTGGCGAATCTCGGGGTCGATTTCGTTTAAGATATTCAGCGAGCGCTCGAGCAACTTGCGGTAGATGCCCGGCGCAACGCCGACGTCATTGATGTACAGCGGAATCGGCCGTACCCGTTCATGAGCATAGGGCTCCAACGGTCGCTCGGATTCAAGCACGGCGACGGGGCGGTAGCCGAGGTAATCGTTAAGCGTTTCTAAGGAGCGCCGGACAATCCGATCCGTTTCACCCCAGGGTGGCCCTTGCGACAAAATGGCTTCGAGCGCGCGACCGATGAAAAGCGGACGCCACAACTCCCGATCAGATTGGTGCCATAGCAAATCTCGGTGGAATGCGCGGTATGCGGGGAGCAGGTGTTGTCGCAGGATCGTCAGCACTGCCCGGGCCTGGCTAATATCGCGATAGGTCGAGCACTTTGCCGAAAGCTCGGTCATACGTGTGTCGAGCCAATCGCCGAGTACGTTCAGCGGCAACTCCGCTGGTTCGCACCGCTGTTCGATGGCTTCGAACAAGGTGTCGATCGTGCGTAAAAACTTCGGATCGGAGGCACCGCTCGAAAAGTTAAGGTAGCCAATCGCTACTTCTAGGAGCGCGTGCTCTTGTGGCGTCGGTTTCGGAGTTAGCTCGCTCATCGCGGGGAGGTCGGCTTTTAAAAATGATTAGCCATTTGGAGGCGCATTGATTCCCGCTCGCGTGGCGGCGGAATCATGCCGCGGATGTTTTGGGCCGCGAGCCCCCGCTGGCCAGCCATCCAACGATGGCATTGCGCCTGATTTTCGCGAAGAGTCGAGTCTCACGAGCCACCCTGCATGCCGCTTCAACACAGGGAACATTGGACTATTTTGCACGAAATAATTCCGCTGTGTAATGTAAAGGATGGGGAACTTGCCGGTCCATGGGGTGCAAACACGCCTCAGGCCGATCAGGAGTCTGCCGCATTCGCAGCGAACTCGCATCTTGTATCGCTGGCATCCGACGCGGGTACAATTTGGCGGGCTACCTTGACATGCGAGCCTATTGCGCCGACTTCAAGACAGAAATACGGACGGAAACGGACGATGAAACGACCGCATGATCGAAATATTTGGCGATTCTGGTCTTGCGCAGTGACAGCGCTGGTCGGCGTTGCGTGGGTGACCGGATCACTTCCGGGCGTATCGCAAGCGGCGATGAAACTGGTCCCGCAGGACGAGTTGCAGCGCGTGGGACTCACCCGAGATTGGGTTGGGCAGGTACGCGTGAATCACGCCCGGAACCGACTGGAGCGCACCGTTTTGCGTGGCGATCGACTTACAACGCTGACTACGGCCGGGGTGGTGCAAGATTTCAACGCACTCACGGGCGCACTGTATTGGACGGCGCCGATTGGCAACGAAGACTACCCGAGCCTGGGGCCAGCCTGCAGCGAAAAGTATGTGGCCCTTGTAAACGGTTCGACGCTTTACATACTCGATCGAACCGACGGCCGCCCCGTAGACATTCGCAAGATAGGAGGCGCACCCGGCGCATCGCCGGCACTTTCCGAGAAGTACTGCTTCGTTCCGACCGTCAGCGGGCGGATCGAAGGCTACTCGCTCGAAGACTTCAAGAAACGGACGCCTTGGTATTATCAATGCAGTGGCCGCACGATGATCGCGCCGCTCGTCACGCCCGACAGCGTCGTCTGGAGCAGCGACAGCGGTATTGTTTACGTGGGGAATAGCGAAGATCCAGGCATGAGGTTTCGGCTGGAGACGGGCAGCGAAATCTTGGCGCCCCCGGCATACAAAAAGCCGCTCGTCTTCGTAGCGTCGCTCGCCGGCGATGTTTTTGCGGGGCAAGAAATGACCGGTAAGAGACAATGGAAGTATTCGACTGGATTCCCAGTGTCGCGTTCCGTCGCTCCCGTCGGCGACGTTGTGTTTGCAACTTCCGACGAGCCCGCGCTGCACTGCATTGACGCCAAAACTGGCAGTGCAATTTGGGTGGCGCCGCATGTGATGCAATTCGCCGCTGCCAGTAATACACGCATTTATGGTGTCGACGACTTGGGCGGATTGGTGGTGCTCGACGCGGCGAAAGGCTCGGTGATCGGCCGGATCACGACCGATCACCCAATCCATACGCTGGTCAACGATCAAACCGATCGGCTTTATCTGGTTTCTGGAGATGGCGTGATTGAATGTCTGCGGGAGATCGACTCGAAAGAGCCGCTATATCATCAACCCGATGAGCGGGCAACGAAAGCAGATACGAGCGCCGCTGGCCAACCGCCGAAGAGCCCAACAACAGAGAAGTCTGCGGTGGCAAAACCTGAAAAGACGCCCATCGAGAAGAAAGATGAAACGCCCGCGAGCGCCGATAAAGCCGAGAAGCCAGCGGCCGATTTCGGCGTGAAAGACAGCGATAATCCGTTCGGAAACTGATCGGGATCGCCTGGCAACTGGCAACCGCGACTTGCGGCGGCCGAAGCCATCTTGCTGCTAGCAACCTGCCGCGGCTATGCTTCGCCGCCATGCCGAAAGATCAACCAGCCCCGCTGCAGTCGGATTTAATCGCCGATCCACCGGCTGCAGAGAGGCGCGCATCGCCCCTGTCGCTGAGCCGGCTGCGCGATGCGTTCGCCACGATGCTCGGTAATCGACCGACCGATGACTCGCCGGCTCGTGAAGCCGCGAAATCACCTCGCGACAAAGCGAGCTCCAGTGATTTCGCCGTCGATGGTCCGTGCGCGATCAATCCGCGATCTGTCGTCGAGTCGATGTTGTTCGTTGGTCGGCCAGACAATGGCCCGATTTCTGCCCGGGAGCTCGCGGCCGCTATGCGAGGAGTTAGCCCCGCCGAAATCGAAGCGGCCGTAGCCGATCTCAACCGGTTGTACGACAGCGATGAGGCGCCATATTGGATCGAGCAATCGGGCGGCGGATTCCGGCTGGTGCTGCGGCGAGAATTTGAGCGAGTACGCGATAAATTCTACGGCAAAGCTAAGGAAGTTCGGCTGTCGCCGTCGGCACTCGAAGTGCTTTCGATATTAGCGTACAACCAGCCGGCGACCGTTGAGCAGTTGAACGAGCTACGTGGATCAGCGTGCGGCGCGGCCTTGGCGACGCTCGTCCGACGGAAGCTTGTGAGCTTGGATCGTGGCCAGGCAAACGGTTCGACACAGTATGCGACTACCGAGCGGTTTTTGAGTTTGTTTGGCATCGAGAATTTGGCGGCGCTGCCGCGGAGCGAAGAAATCGACAAAGCGTAATCGCGCGGCAGTTTCGCAACTTCTGCGAGTGGCTGGCTTATCCGTTGGATTTTTGCCTGATTTTGCGAAATTGAGCAGCTACAAATATCGGGAAGGCTTTAGGTTAGGTCGTTTTAACTGTGTGTATTGGGGACCAAACCATGACGTTGCCGAATCCTGGGCAGAGCGATTACGATATGAGTGGCCGGAGATTCGGCACCGGGTGTATCCGGGGCAACTGTTTGCCAGACGCGTTCAACGACAGTCGGCCATGAGCGAAACGCGATTTACTTTCCCGCTCATTCAGCAACGAGTTGTATTTCTGGGTACTACAACCGCGATTACCGACCGCGATTGAGCGTCGTCCCGTTGCCTTCGTTGCTTCCTTTTGCCTTTGGCACTCTTATGGCTCGCCGATTTGCTTGTGAAGAGATAAAAGCGCGGCTTCGCGCGGCCAGCCCGGGGATTATGCCATCCTTGTTAGCGTGCGATTTCGGGCACTTAGAACCGGAAGTTCATGCGGTGGAAGTTCCCGGCGTACCGGCCTTACATCTGGATGTGATGGATGGGCACTTTGTTCCCAACCTCAGCATCGGCGTCCCAATCGTCGAAGCCGTGCGGCGGATTACCGATTTGCCCTTAGATGTCCATTTGATGATTTCGGATCCGGCCAAGTACATCGAGGCGTTTCGCAAGGCGGGCGCCGATTCGATGACGATACACATCGAGGCCGTTCCTGACCCGCGGCCGGTGCTCGATAAGATCCGATCACTGGGAGCGCTCGCAGGTCTCGCACTCAATCCACCGACACCACTTTCGGCGATCGAAGCAAGCTTGCCGCACTGCGACCTCGTGCTCGTGATGAGCGTGATGCCGGGCTTCGGTGGCCAGAAATTCGAGAGCGTCGCGTTGGAAAAGCTTCGCGAGCTCAGCAACCGAGCAGACGTCGATGCGCTGCTGGAAGTTGATGGCGGGGTCGGGTTGGAAACGGTTGGGCCCTGCGCCGAAGCAGGCGCGGAATTGTTTGTGGCGGGGACGGCGATTTTCAAAACGGACGACTATGCCGCCACGATCGAGCGGCTGAGGTCCGAGGCGCAATCCATGACGGAAGCGCTATAATCGAGAGGAAAAAATACCACACAGTTTTATGGTCCAATTACTTTTGATTCGCCCGGGAATAACTGAATACGATCAGCAAGGTCGCGTTCAAGGCACGCTCAACATTCCGCTCTGCGAAGATGGCCTGCAGGAAGTTGAAGCGATGATCGAGGAGTTGCGCAAGCAACCGATCGCCGCGATTTACTCGAGCCCGTCGCAATCTGCCGAACAAACGGCCGAAAGTTTGGGGCAAGCTCTCGATTTGAAAGTGAAGACAATCGAGTCGTTCGAAAACCTAGACCAGGGTTTGTGGCAGGGAATGCTGGTGGCGGATGTGAAGGCCAAGCAGCCCAAGGTGTATCGCAAATGGCAGGAGCAGCCGGAAAACGTTTGTCCACCGCAGGGTGAAACACTCTCGTCGGCGAAGCAGCGGATTTCGGCAGCGATCACCAAGCTGCTCAAAAAACACAAGGCGGACGGCATTTTCGCCATTGTCGCTCCTGAGCCGCTGGCGAGCGTGATTCGCAATGTGGTGCGGCAAGATCCCTGGGGTGATCTTTGGCAGAGCGCCACCGATATGCCCCATTGGCAGGTCATCGACGTGCCAGAAGCGGCGACGGCAAAGTGAATTGCGTTTTATCGCCGGGTTAATTTCAGCCATGCAACCAACGCTTTTGGTTCCCTATTCGCGGGCCTGTGCGAGATAGTGTCGTTTCCGGCAGCGTGCTATGATCGAAATCAGTTCCAGCGAATTGGCGACGTGCGCATCGAAATGGCTACCAGCGAAACCGAAGCTACTGGGAAGGTCAAAATGACGCGTGAAAAACGCGGCGTGCCTGGTGGGTTGTGGATCCGCTGCGAGGACTGCGGCGAGACAATCTTTCGCAAGGAAGCCGAAAGCTTGATGAGCGTCTGCCCGCAGTGCGACTATCACATGTATCTCAGCGCGCCGGATCGCGTGAAATGGGTACTCGATGAGGGTACTTTCGAAGAGTGGGACCCCGACCTATCGCCGACCGATCCACTGGCCTTTCGAGACAAAAAATCCTACGCCGAGCGCATTAAATCGGAACAGGCACGCACCGGCATGCGGGACGCAGCACTTACCGGCACCGGCATGATTCGAGCGCGTCGCGTGGCGTTCGGCGTTACCGATTCGGCGTTCATCATGGGGAGCATGGGCTCGGTCGTCGGCGAACGGCTGACGCGCCTCGTGGAGCGTGCAACTCGCGATAATTTGGCGCTGATTATCATCAGCGGCTCGGGCGGCGGCGCTCGCATGCACGAAGGCATCTTGTCCTTGATGCAAATGGCGAAAGTTAGCGCCGCGCTCGCTCGTTATGGCGAAGCTGGTGGTCTGTTTATCTCCGTGCTCACCAACCCAACGATGGGCGGTGTCGCTGCGAGCTTTGCATCGCTGGGGGACTTGGTATTTGCCGAACCGAAGGCGCTGATCGGCTTTGCCGGACCGCGGACGATCAAAGCGACAATTCGGGTCGAGTTACCCGAAGGATTTCAAACCAGCGAATTCTTGCTGGAGCACGGTTATATCGACCGCATCGTACGCCGCGCCGATCTGAAGAGCGAAATTGCGCGGGCGATCGATTACTGCGGAAAGTAGCCACTTTTCCGCATCTTTTGCTACTAGTCGTTACATTGGCCCGACTCGCCAAGCCATCGTATATTAAAAGCAGGGGTTTTTCGCGGTAATTTGCCGTCACCCGGGGGTGCGTTCGCAAAGTGGGCATCGGTCAGTTTTTCAAATCCCTGTTGGATAGCGGTAAGGTCGACATCGCCAGCCGGTATGAGATCCTGCGCGAAACAGTTTCGGGCACGATGTCGGATTTTCACATGGCCCGCGATCGCGAGACGGACAAGATCATCGGGCTCAAGGTTCTCGATAAGGCGAAGACAGATGCGCTCGAGGCGCGTTTCAAAGGCCTCAAAAAACCGACCGAAGGCGAGATCGCCACAACGTTCGATCATCCCAGGATCGTGAAGACGTATTCGCACGGCTTCACGACGAACAATGAGCAGTTCCTGGTGATGGAGTTCCTCGATGGGCCCGGTTTGAACTCGCTCGTTATCGGTCGAAGCAAATTGCTCGATGGCAACCGCCTGACACTAGCCCGGCAGGCGGCGGAAGCGATTGAAGCCGTACACGCGGCCGGGTTTATCCATCGCGATGTGTGCCCCAGAAACTTCGTCTGCTCGAAAGATGCCACGTCGCTCAAACTGATCGATTTCGGGCTGACACTGCCAGCTGAGAAGGAGTTCATGCAACCCGGTAATCGCACCGGTACGCCTAACTACATGGCCCCCGAAGTGGTGCGGCGTAAGCAAACCGACCAGCGGCTCGATATTTTTGCGTTTGGCGTTTCGGTGTACGAACTGTTCGCGTTCGATCTTCCGTGGCAAAGAGGCGACACCGGCCAGGCGGCCATGACTCACGGCATGAGCACGCCGCCGCCGTTGCGGCAATACTACCCCAAAATTCATCCCACGCTCGAGGCGGCGATCCATAAGTGCATGGAGGCCGAGCCAGAAAAGCGTTTTTCTAATATTACGCAATTCCTGAAAGCGATCTCTCGTTTGAAAAGTGAAGATGCTGCCGCTGCCAGCTAGGTTCGGGAGTTCCGGCCGTGTTAGCAGTATGCCGTCGGGCCCATTTCCCGCAGAAAAACTTGGTTCACCGGCAAAACCAATACAGTCTTTCAGGTCGACCTCCAAAAACAGCCGATAACTAGAAGGAGTGCGCTATTGTTGACTTAGTTTACCAAGTTACGTAAGATTAGTTCCAATGTCCGCAATTCCCAGTCGATTCGAGTATCCGGATACCGGCTCGCGCGGTGCGACCAAATCTGCAAATCACTTGAAGATCGTCATGTTTGATGGCTCAACGATCGAGACGCCGCAACGAAGGGCCAGCGGACTGCCACAGCCCGCGCCTGGCTTTCAGCGCCTGGAAAACACTCCAGAGCTGTTGGAATCGCTACGGGAGGCCAGCAGCCGCCTGGAGAAGGCCTCCCCCGAAGAGATTATTACTTGGGGCGTGGAGCACTATGCCCCCTATCTGACGATGGCGACCGCCTTCGGGCCCGAGGGCTGCGTCATCTTGGCGATGCTCGCCAAGATTGCTCCCGAAACGTATGTGTTTAACCTGGAGACAGGGTACCAATTCCAGGAGACGCTGGACCTGCGGGACCGTATCGCGGAAAAATACGGAATCGAGGTGGATTTGCTCGCTCCGGAACTTCCTGTGAGCGAATACGAGGCGCTTCACGGTGGGCCGCTGTACCGCACGAACCCGAACCAGTGCTGCTTTGATCGTAAGATCAAAACATTGCAGCGTGCGTCGGAAGTAATGCACGCCTGGATGAGCGGAATTCGCCGCGACCAAAGTGCGGATCGCGCCCAGGCGGCTGTGATCGGTTGGGACAAAAAATTTGGGCTCGTAAAGATCAGCCCCCTGGCGAATTGGACAAAGAAGGACGTTTGGAAGCGGATTACGGACGAAGGGGTGCCGTACAACCCGCTCCATGACCAAGGATTTCCGAGCATTGGCTGCTGGCCTTGCACGCGAGCCGTGGCTGCCGGCGAAACCGACGAGCGCGCCGGTCGCTGGAGCGGCATGAAGAAAACCGAGTGCGGCCTGCACACGGTAAACGAGCAAGACGGCAGCGGCATTTAATGGTTGAGAGAGTTTAGGGTAGAATGTTGAGAGCACGCTGCACTCTCAACCCTCAACACTCGACCCTAAACCCATGAAACTCTCCGCGAAAACCGAATACGCGTGCTTGGCCATGTTGCAAATGGCCCAGCAGTACGGCAGCGGCGAGCCTCTTCAGATTCGGCGGATTGCCGATGAGCAAGGAATCCCGTCTCGCTTTTTGGTGCAGATTCTGCTGCAGCTCAAAGGCGCGGCCCTTGTTGCGAGCACGCGCGGTGCAGCTGGCGGCTACCGCCTGGCTCGTTCGCCGCGCGAGATTACCATCGCCGAGGTGATCGATGTGATGGAGGGTGATTGCCGGCCCGAAACGAACGCCGGCAAACGAACGCCACTCGTCGGGGCCTTGCTTGGCCTCTGCCGCGAAATTAGCGAGGCACAACGCGACCGGCTGGAAGAGTTGTCTCTCGCCGATTTAGCCGAGCGAGCCTTGCGCCGCGAGCCGATGTGGTACATCTGATCTCGCCGCTGCACCTGTCGTGGTTGGCACCACGTGCGGCAATGTCTGCCGCCTAATTCCCGGCAAATAGCGGTACGTTGTGGCTGCGTCCGCGTGAAACTAAACTGGTAAGGACCTACTCCAAGGAGGCACGGAAGGCTCGGAGCGGCTGGACAAGGATCGACGCATAGATGAACCGTGATCGCTACGGTCGTCTACGGTTTTGATCGCCCAGTGCTGTTCCGCTCTTACGTGCTTTTGTCGTTTTTGCGAATTCTCTCTTCGTTCGGCGAGTGTGCGGTGACTGAGCGGGAAGTTGTCATCACCGGTTTGGGTATTGTCTCGCCGATCGGCATTGGCCGAGATGCGGTGTGGGACTCCATCGCCGCGCACAGAAGTGGCGTGCGAATGCAGCCCGACTTGGAAGCAGCGGGGTGGCTGGCGCCGTTTGCCGGTGCCATTACCGATTTCGATCCCAAGCAACTGATTCAGCCGCGCAAGAGCATCAAAGTCATGTCGCGCGATATTCAGTTGGCGTCGGCAGCGGCCGAATTGGCTTGGCAGGATGCGCGGCTCGCCGAGGCGACGATCGATCCCGAACGACTGGGTGTGTTGGGCGCCGCCGGCATGATGTACTGCGAACTCGAAGAGTTGCGGCTTCCGTTTTTGGAGTGGAGGAAGCAAGACGATTTCGATATTCATCGCTGGTCGCGCAAGGCGATGGGCGAACTTTACCCGCTGTGGATGCTGAAGTATCTGCCCAATATGCCGGCGTGCCATATCGGAATTCGGTACGATGCGCGTGGGCCGAATAACACGATTGCCGAGGGGGATGTGTCGTCGTTGCTCGCATTGGGTGAAGCAGCGGATGTAATTCGTCGCGGTCACGCCGATGTCATGATCGTGGGTGGCACCGGAACGCGATGCAATATTTCAAGCATGGTTTGGCACCGCGGTGCTCGCCTCGCGCTCAACGGCAAGCCCGATCCAGCGCAGATCTGTCGTCCATTCGATGCCGAGCGGAGTGGCATGGTGTACGGCGAAGGGGCGGCCCAGCTGATTCTTGAAAGTCGCGAATTTGCCGAGCGGCGCGACGTGCGGCCGCTGGCGCGCGTTGTGGCGGTATCGAGCCGTAGTGAACCAACGCACTCCTGCGAGCCGACGGGCAGTGCGATCCGGCGGGCGATTCGCGCGGCGCTGGCTTCTGCCGGCCTCGATCGCGATGCGATCAGCCATGTAAACGCTCACGGGCAAAGCACTCGCGAAGACGATCCGATTGAAGCACGGGCCATTCGTGGTGAACTGGGTGAGGTACCGGTGGCGGCCCTCAAAAGCTATTTCGGCAACCTCGGCGAAGGGAGCGGCATGGTGGAACTAGCGATCAGCGTGCTCGCGCTCGATAAGGGCGTCGTGCCGCCGACGCTGAACTACGAAACGCCCGATCCGGAATGCCCGGTGAATGTGACGACCGAGATGTTGACCAGCGATGGCCGCGCGTTTATGAAATTGAGTCACAGCGCAACGGGTCAGGCAGCGGCGGCCGTGATTGAGAATGCAGGATGCGGGATGCAGGGGGCAGGGTGAAAGCACGTTGCAATTTCCCCGCCCCCTGCGTCCCGCATCCTCAATCCTTTTCTTACTTGCGCCGCATCGCGCGATCCATATCTCGCTTCGAGTCGCGGGCTTTCATTGACTCGCGTTTGTCGTGCTTTTGCTTGCCTTTGCAGATGCCGAGTAAAACTTTGGCTCGGCCTTCTTTGAAGTACATTTTCAGCGGCACGAGCGTGAGGCCTTTTTCGAACGCCAGATCCGCGAACTTCTTCTGCTCGCGGCGGTGCATGAGCAGTTTGCGGCGGCGCTTCGGCTCGTGATTGAACGCGTGCGAAAACGGGTACTCGGCGATGTTCGCGCCGACGAGCCAGACCTCGTTCTTATCCACTCGGCCGTAGGCTTCGTCGAGCGAGAGCTGCCCGATGCGGAGACTCTTCACTTCGCTGCCGACGAGGACGATGCCGCACTCGAGCGTATCGAGCACATGATATTCGTGCCGGGCCTTGCGATTATCGGAGATGACGCGCTCATTCTTGTCGTCATCCTTGCCCGCCTTTTTCGACTTGCCGGACTTTTTCGCTGGTTTTGCCTGTTTCGCCATCTGGGTCATCATACCTGTGGAACTGGCTTTCGCACCACGTAGGGAACGGCTTGCGAATGAATTCTCGATTTTGGAATGACCACGGAGACACGGAGGGCACGGAGAAGAAAAAGACGAGGATCATTTTGCGCGGCGGATAGGGGTCCCACAAAACGCGTGCAAAATTGGCGAGTATTGCCCGCGGCGATAGCAACAAATGCCTGGGCTGGCCGTGTAGGGGCGTGGTCATGGCGCGCATAAGGCCGCGAGATTCCTTCGGCCGATGCTGGTCTGCAGCGGCTCGGAGAAGCTCGGCGACACGTTATTGCGAATTTTCAAAGAACACGCGGGCCTGAGTTTGACAGGCCCTGCCAAAAGCCTGGCGATGTCGGGTCATCCTAACAGATTTTTATACGTTTGTACACTACTATCTTTGGCCACTGGGAGAAATTATTGCTGTGCCTCAGCGCGCCCGCATGTCGCCGGAGAGCGCGAGCGAGGCAAGAAACGGCATTCCGCTGGAGCAATGGCCCGGCCACTTGCGGACGGGATAAGCAGGAGATCGAGAGTCTGAATTCTTGCGAATCCAGCTACGGTTATTAAATATCTTTTTCCGCGATTGGGGCCGCTTGGCGGAATGTTTTGATGGCAGGAGAAGCGTTATTAGTATTTGAGCCTACGTGATTCGTCGGATCTTCACACCGGCTACCGCGTGGCGTCATCAGCGCCTGATACACCTTGTAGTCCATGTCGTCTCGCATGAACGACGCGTGGCCGTCGCAGAAGGCGACATTCGCTCCGCTGGTATGCGGACTGGATGGCCGAGAAAAATAGGGCACTTGAGACATTGTCGCGAGTACGGACGGATCGTTAACGTCCACGTTGCCGACCTTCCCGATCCGCTCTTGATTTGTGATACCTGCGCCGCTTAGAGTCGGCCCAGCAACTGGCTGAGGCGGATAGGCAACTACCCAATTGAAGCCAAACTGCTGCTCGGCACTATAGCGATCACTTGCGCCAAGCCACGAAAATATCGTTCCGCTCGAATTCGTGTAAGCCTTCGTGTTGTTTTCGGCGAACAAAAGAGTCGTTCCGGCACCGTCCTTAATCGCACTGATTCGCATCAGCGGGCAGGTCGGCGATCCGGTTTGGCGAGCGTATTCGGCAGCGTCGAAGAACAGGCCGTTTTCAACGGTATCGCCCGTGCCCGTCTTATATTGGAAGTTTCCGGCGGTGTCGCGGTCCCAGCCACCTGCGTTGGCCGAATAGCTAATGCCGGCCACGTCTGGTTGCGAAAGCAAATCGGTATCCGAAGGGCAAGTGAATACCGGCAACGCGGGTGCCTGTACAACGGTGCCTACAGTTTGGATTTGATCCCAAATATCGCCGCGCTCGAGTCTTGGTAGCAGCATCGCGGCCCAGCTCAAGCCAAGAATACCGTCCAGCTTAGACGGGTTCTGAACCTCGTCGACACTAAACTTTCGCGTGTCGTTAGTGATCGTGACGTATCTATCCGTGCTGCGCTTCACGAGTTGGCTTAACGCGGGAAGCTGACTCTTCGACGTTTCGTACGAAACGGTGGCCAGGGCAATTTGCCTGATGTTATTGAGGCACTGTAGCTGGCGACCGTTCTCGCGGGCGTGCTGAACCGCCGGCAAGAGGAGCGCGATGAGCATGCCGATGATCGTGATTACCACGAGCAGTTCGACGAGTGTGAAACCTGCCGCGCGCTTCGCGGAAGCGATCCAATCGAGTTTCGGAGAAACTCGGCTACGTAGGTGCGTAAAGCCAAGCCGACGACGAGCGTTGATGGCCATGGGTAGGTCTCCGTTTTCTCTGTTCTGTTGCGCAAGCGCGCGGGTCGGAACCGAACCACCGTAATTATCGCCGAAAGTGCAAAAAATTGCCAGCATTACCCTTAGTCGGCAGAAACCCGGGGAAATATTGCGTTCGGTCGCGTGAGACACGCGGTTAGAAACAGCAAAAAATAGCTTGGGCAGAAGGAATTCACCACAGAGACATGGAGGGCACGGAGGACGGGAGACATGGAGAGGGGGAGACATGAGAGGGGGAGACATGGAGAGGGGGAGACATGGAGAGGGGGAGACATGGAGAGGGGGAGACATGGAGAGGGGGAGACATGGAGAGGGGGAGACATGGAGAGAACTCCGTCACTAGGAGCGGCAGAGCTGAATGGCGATTGCTAGGGGTAGCAGGCAGGCCACGGAGCGGATAACCACGGATTGCCACGCGGGACCTGGCAGAACGGATTCCAGAATTGGCGTTCCGGCGGCGGTCAGAGACACCAACAACAACAGAGCGCTCGAGATTTGGAGGTCGGCCGTGAAGTGCCCTAACACGATCAAGCTGCCGAGAGAAAGCGTTACGATTCCAGCGGCGCTTGCCAGGCCCAGCGGGCCATTGGCCCGCGGCTGAGTGGGGATGATGTAATCGGTTGCGTGCAGGCGTGCCCACCAAGATGCGACGAACGGCGCTATCGCGGCACCTGCCAGCGACGCGGCAAATGCGCCACAGGCTTGGCCGTAGACCAGAACGCCGGAAAGCGTGAGTGCTGCGGCGGTGCCGACGGCGGTGATCAGTAGGAGCACCAATCTGGCGGAGGTTTGCCGGGCGCGGTCGCCGTTTGCCAAGGCGGCCCAAACGCCGCCGAACGTGGCAACAAGTAGCGCCAGATATTCGATCTTCTCGGCGAGCGACCAGCCGCCGCTCAATCGCACGTTTCCGCTCAGCAGGCGAATCGGCACGGCCAGCACGAGAAACGCAGCTAGACAGACGGCGAAATTTCGGCAGCGGGGAATCGACAGCAACACACTGACGCCGGCGGCCAACCCGACGATTGCGGGTAGCCAATTCGCTGATTCGTGGGGATTCGCAAACTCATCGACCGCGGCAATGAAACCAGCTTGGCTTTTGAGCGCGACGAGTCCGGCAATGAAACCTAATGCCGCGCTCAGCGGCCAAGCAATCTGCGGAGTTGCGCAGAGCGATCGCAACGCATCCGAAGATTGCAGCGACCGCCAAGGGCACGAGACCCGCATACAAAAACGTGGCAACAAACATTTGTGAGGAGTGAGGGGAGGGGGGCTGGGGTGGAGCGAGGCCAGCCACGGGTCAAACAAAAAATCAGCTGCGACAATCGTGCGCGTTACTGCGCGGCGGCCGGGGCTGAGCCTGGTGGTTGCATAATGCCTTCAAAGCTGACGGTGACACCCACCGCATCGCCCACCAAATTGTTTTCGAGCAAGTTGTTCATGCCGAAGTCAGTCCGCTTGAGCTCGATCTGGCACAGAAAACCTGTCCGCTGATCCTTGTACGGTCCCGGACCCTCTCCCAGCATCCGCAGAGGGACATTCACCTGCTTGGTCACGCCGTGAATCGTCAGGTTGCCGGTGAGCTGGTAGATAATGCCGTCCTGGGTGTTGGAGACCACGCAGCGCGTGGTTTCAAACGTAATATCTTGAAACTGCTGCACGTTGAAAAAATCGGCGCTGCGCAGGTGTTTGTCGCGCTCCTGATTGTTCGTGTCCAAGCTGCTGGCATCGATGTTCAAGCGAAAGCGGGAATTCGCGCCGTTGGTTTTATCGATCACGTAGGAGCCGCTCGCCTTGCGGAACATGCCGTAGGTGAAGCTGAAGCCCGAATGAGCGGCACTGAACACGATCGAAGTATGGGCGGGATCGATTGTGTACAGGTCGGCCGCTCGGGCTTGGCCAATCAAAGCCAGGTTTAAAATCGACCAGGCGACGGCATGATGGAAGTTTTTCATAGTTGTGTACCTTTCTTGCGAAGAGCGCTCGGGCAGAATCGCGAACGCCTAACAACCTAACGAAATAGCCCTATTTGGGCGACGGCAGTCGGCGGCGACCGTGTGAAACCGGTCACCAGACGTTCCCACGCCGTCCGGCTCTACTCCCCGGTACTCTACAGTTTAGTTATCATGGGTAGAGCGAGTTTAGATCAGCCATTGCGGCCAAAGGAGCGGACTTGATGACCACAACGAACCTGCTGCGAGACGCGATTTTCGGCGTCGCGATGCCCTTGTTGGGGCAGGGTGGAATGGATGACGGCGGAGGGCGCTGGACGGTTTTTTATCTGGCCGCCTTCGCTTTGGTTTTGATTGCCGCATTTGTGATGGTGCTCGTAATGTTCAGTTACGGCAAGCTGTGGATGCAAGCCGTGATGTCGAACGCTCATGTCGGTCTGGCGACGCTGGTTGCGATGAGTTTGCGACAAGTTCACGCCCGCACGATCATTGAAGCCAAGATCATGGCGATGCAGGCCGGCGTGGGTAATGACCCGCACACGGGCATCACGACCAGCCGCCTGGAAGCCCATTACCTGGCGGGCGGCAATGTGCCCCGTGTTATTCATGCGCTGATCGCGGCGCATCGGGCCGATATCGACCTCGACTTCGATCGCGCTGCGGCAATCGATTTGGCGGGGCGAGACGTACTCGACGCGGTACGCACGAGCGTTTATCCGAAAGTGATTGATTGCCCCGATCCGGAAAAATCTGCCCGCACCACGCTGAGTGCGGTCGCGAAGAATGGCGTCGAGCTGCTCGTGCGAGCGCGGGTTACGGTGCGGACGAATTTGTCGCAGCTCATTGGGGGCGCGACGGAAGAAACGATTATTGCCCGGGTGGGGGAGGGCATCATCACATCGATTGGTTCGGCCGCCGACCACCTGGAAGTGATGGAAAACCCGGACCGCATTTCTAAAGCAGTGCTCGAGCGCGGGTTGGATGCCCACACGGCATTCGAAATTGTTTCGATCGATATCGCAGATATCGACATCGGCGAGAATATAGGCGCTCGCTTGCAAGCCGATCAGGCTGAGGCTGACATGCGTAAAGCGCAGGCCCTGGCCGAGCAGCGCCGCGCGAACGCAATCGCCCGCGAGCAAGAAATGAAGGCCGAGGTAGCGCTCAATCGAGCCGGTGTTTTCCTGGCTGAAGCCGAGGTGCCCCGCGCGATGGCAGATGCGTTCCGGAAGGGAACCTTGGAAACGATGCGCAATGGTTCCGAGTAATAGCCCGCGAGCCCTGCTGGGACAGGGCGCGGCCGCGGCGTCGCAGCCTAGATCTGCGTATCCAGCGCGGTTTTGAACGCGTTTTGAACGGCTTGCTCGGTTTCTTTATTCAATTCGGTGACCAGAACCCACCGGCCATCTTGGTAAAGCAGCTCGTACTTGCGCTCTTCGTTATCTTCGTGCGGGATAACTTGCTCGCTCGTATGAGTCGAAGTGGCTGCCGATTTCGAGTCGTCGCTCGACGCTTTACCTAGCGAAGAATCGAATGATTCTTCGCCTTTTGCACTCTTGTCTGGAAGGATGTGATCGCTTTTCTTGGCGTTCTTTTCATGTGCCGACTCATCGGGCACCTCACTCTGCACCTTGACCGAGTATCGCGATCGGCTCGTCACTTTGACGACGGCCTTGTACGGGTCCGCCTCGGTCTTGGGCTCGATCAGCTCGTAGTCAACCTTGTTTTGACCGGTGAGCGAGCTGCGGCCATTCGAATTGTTGACGACGAAACCGACCGGCGTATCTTCCATTCGCCGCTTAAACGTTTCCATAATCGTTTCGAAGCTTTCCTTCGGACCTGGCTTCGCGTGCGGCGCCTTAGCTTGCGGGCCGGAGCTCGAATGATTGCACGAAAGACACGCGGCCAGAAGGCACGATGCAACGGCTAAACACGCATATCGAACGCCGGATGATTTCATATCGATTCAGACCTTACGGTTGTAGCGAGGCGCCGATTTGCATTGCGCAATTTGGTCGCCGCCTATGGATTAGTGTCGCCGCGCAAGCGCGCCCCTTCAAGTCTAGCCCACCTTTAACCGAACGGATTATCGTCTGCTTTGGGCGGAGTTGCCGGTGGAGCAGAAGTTGGCGGAGTTGCTGCCGGAGGCGTGGTTGCGGGAGCCGTCTGCGGCGGAGTGGCCAACGGCTTTTCCGCCGGCTGGGCTTTATCAGTTGACGACTTTTGGGTGTCATCTTCGAACGGATTGGCGGCCGGCGCAGTCGACGGCGGTGCCGCCTTTTCCGCTGGCTGGCCGGCCGGCGTTTCCGCTGGGGGCGGTGTCTGTTCATCAACGATCGAATGTGGACCGCCTGGTCGCAGCAATTCCTCGAGGGGGACGATCCGTTTTTCGCGGAGCACGTCGGCGTCGGTTTCTTTGAATGTCGATGGTCGTTGAGGCGGAAGTGGACGGGCAGCGGCCGGTTGCGGAATGCCGGTAGCTTGCGGCGGTAGAGTTTCCGTCGCAGACGCCTGCACCACTAAGTTCTGCCGGGCACTCCGCCGAAACTCCTCGAGCATCAATCGATCGCTACCCTGAATTCGCTCGAGCGCGGCGCCGATCGCCTGGCGCTGCGGAAATTGGGCCTCGAGATTGGCGCCCACGAGCATGTCGCCGCGGGCCTCGGCAATGCGGCCTTGCCGAAGTAGCGCGAGCGCACGGAAGTAATAAGCGAGTGGATTCTGTGAATTCCACTGAATCGCTTCGGATAGCAGCGCATCTGCCTGGCACGACCGGCCGCCGAAATACGCGTTGACTCCCTGCTCGTACAGTTTTGCGGGTTGCGGTTCCTGCGCGAAAACACAGGAAGCCAACAGGCAAAATGAAAACGCGCCTAACATTCGAAGATGATTCGTCATGGTAGTATTCTCAGCAACAATAATCGATGGCTCTCAACCCGCCTTGCGTGTGGGCTCGGCTTGAGTTACGGATCGTTTGCGAAGCTTATCGATGTTGGTCTTCATTTCTTCGTATTGATCGAATTCCATACGATTGAGAGCATCTCGGTTCAAACCCAGCGATTCCGCCTTTTCCCAAGCTTCGACCGCGCTGCGCATTTCGTTGGCGAGATAATGGGCTCGCGCTTTGTGGTAGTACTTCGATGCCGTGGGATTATCCGTGACGGAGAGCTCCAGATCCTGGATGGCCTGCTTAAAATTCTTTTGCGACGTCAACACGACCGCCCGCGTATCCAGAATATCAGAATTGGGGCCCATGATTTGGGCGGCTTCTTGGACCAACTTAAGTGGGTCGACCTCGCTGCTCGCGTTCGAGCCGCTAAGTGCCAACAAGAAACTCAGGTTATTCAGCACCACCGCGCGTCGCAAGCCGGTTAAATCGTTGCGGGTCAGCAGCTTGCGATACGACGCGGCTGAATCGTCGTACTTCTTTTGGAGATCGTAGAGATCGGCTTGAACGATTTGCAGCGGGATCGATTCCGGATTTTCGCGGAGAGCGGCCTCCAACCATTTCTGGATTTGCCCATCGAACTTGTCCCCGATTTTATCCCGTTTGTCACGAGCCACGGCCAGCGCAACGGAAAGAATCTCTTGAACGTTGGCCGGCGTGTACATCTCTTGCAACTTCGCAAAACACTGCGCGGGATCGCGATGCTCGCCGAGGAATTTGGCGTACTCGAGGTTCGCACTCGGCACTCGCGCCGCCAAATCTTTGTAGATCTTTTCCGCGGAATCGAGATCGCCCAAAACGACGAGCAGGTTGGCATAACCGGCAAACTGCTGCGCGGTCGCGGCATCCATGTCTTTGCCCTCGGGCATCTTGGGAATTCGCTTGAGCAGGTCGTTTCGGACCTGTTGCTGCTTTCCTAATTTGCCGGCCAAACGAACGGTCAGGTCAAATGTGGCCGAACTATTGGGGGCCAGCTCGCGGAGCTTGGTAACGATGTCTGCCGCCTTATCAAGAGAGCGAGAATCCCCCTTTGCCAACAAATGCCGCGCGTACGCCTGGCGCGCATCGACGGAATTTTTATAGCGGCCCAGCGTCTTCTCCATTTGCGATACGTATTGTTGCCAGTTCCCGACCGCGAAGTACAACTCGCCGAGCTGTAGCGAAGCTTGCTCGTTGAGCGGTTGAACTTTGTCCACTTCTTCCAACAAGCCGATCGCTTTGAGCCGCGATAGCGGTTCGGGCCGCGGCGCGAGAATCTCCGCCATGGCGAGCTTATCTTCGATCAGCAAATTGCCTTCTTGGGAATTCGACGCCAGCAACTTTTCGGCTTTCACCAGGTTCTGATATTCATTTGTCATGGCCAGAATTTTGGCCGCCATACGTCTGGCCCACAGCAAATTGTTGTCATTCGCTGCAAGCTTTTTATCCGCCCCTGCTTTCAGAATTTGATTGACTAGCGGGCTGGCCTTTTCCTTTTTATCTGGACGCTGATACAACGGTCCTAAATAAAATGCCGCCAGTTGTTGGGCGCGACTAATATCGCTGGGATCGATTTCATACAGCTCGCGATACATCGTTTCAGCATCGAACCAGCGATGAAGCACTTCGTAGCTACGAGCGAGAAAGATCGTTAGATTGTCGCCACTCAAGGCCAATTGGGCGTCACGCATCGCTTTTTGAGCTTCGTTCAGCTCTTTCTGCATGGCGTGATAATTGATCAACGCGAACCAAGCGTCCGGATATTCGGGTTGCAACTCCGTGGCTCGTTGCATCGCTTTGATGGCGTCGGCCATCTTGCGCTTTTCTGTTCTGGTTTTAAATCCGCTGCTTGCGCCGAACGCGCGAGCAATTGACCGTACCAGTACAGATTCTGCGCGTTGTTCGGATCGGCCTCGGTAGCTGCGCGGGCTTGCTTGAGCGCCGACTCGGTTTGTTTTGTCTGGAACAAGATCTCCGAGTAAAGAGCTCCCAGCAGTGTTTGCCGGGCGGCTTCCGGAATTCGATCCAGCAATTTGCCCGCATCCGCGAAGCGGCCAAAGGAAGCCAGTAGTTTAATATGTTGCGCGACCGCAGTCGGAGCCGGGCGGCCAAGCTCTTCGGCCTTGTCGTAGTACTGCAACGCGAGCGCGCTGTTATTCGAAAGCAGCTCGACTTCCGCCAAAAGAGCTTGCAGCTCGAACCAGTCGGGCCGCTGCTGAATTGCCTGCTTGGCGATTTTACGAATTTCCGGAAGCGCTTCGGGTCCCAAGCGACCACGTCGGACCAACGTCAGCCGCCGCCGCGCTTCGGCGTACAGATAATTACTGTCATTCTTGTCTTTGACGATTTCCAGGATTTTTTCTTGGGCTTCTTTCATCCCCGCATCGTCGCCCGTTTCCATCGCGAGCGAAAATAGCGCCAGGCGAATTGGCAACTCATTCGGCTGATTCTCCGCTGTCAGGCCCAAGTACTGGCGCGCTTCATCCAGCATGTTGAGATTCAGATAGATTCGCGCCATGCCGCTCCAAAACTCGATCTTCTGCGGAACTGTCCATTTATCGATTCCCGCGGCCAGGCCGGCGAGATCGCGTTTGAGCGGTTCCTTATCCTGTTTATCCTTGGACTGTTTCACGAGGATTTCAGCCTTATCGACCCTCAAGGCAGGCTGATCCCCCAGTTGCTCGACCACTTTGTTCCAGACGTTCATAGCGACGTCTGGTCCCTTTTTCGGGTCGTTCAACGCGATGGCAATTGCCGCTCGCATCACCGCCAAATTCTTGGGCGAGAGTTGATTCGCTTCCGATAGCAGCTTGTTGGCTCCGTCGTAATCTTCATGCATCATCGCGATCTGCGCTTGAATCAGTTTGACTGTCGTCGGATCCAAGTTTCGCTTCTTTGCAATGTCTGTGAGCATCGAATTGAGCTTTGCGATATCCTGCTGGTCCTTGGGCTTCTTCATTTCTTCCTGCAGCGCGGTTGCCCAGGGGTCACCCTTTTCCTTGTTGCCTTTCTGATCGAGACCAATCTGCGCACTCACGCGTTGCTTGCCAGCCAAGGCTGGCTCGTTTTGCGGATCACTCTGAAGCACAAGATCGTATTGATCCTTGGCCATATCGGGTCGACCCAACCGCTCGTAGCACAAAGCCAAGCTAAAATCGACTTCCATGACGCGCTCGCGGCCGAAATCGGTAATCTTCGGCCGAATTTTGTTCAACGCCTCGCTGGCCTCGAACCACTTTCCCTCGGTCAGCAAGAGACGGGCTTCGAAGTAATCGAAGATTTCTGGGCGCAGGTTGCTGTTCTTTTCCAAGTCATCAATTGTCTGGCGGGCGCCTTTGATATCTTGCGCCGGTAGCTGGAGTTCGACCTTGAAAACCAATAATTCCGTGGCCTTTGTACCAGATACGTTCTTGATGCCTTCTTCAATTTGGGCCAGGGCTTTGTCGTAGTGCTTCTCCTTCATCTCGAGTAGCGCGGCCGATTGGTAGACCCGAACTTCATCCGGAAACAGCTTTTTCGCTTTGTCGATGTACTCGTGGGCCTTGTCGTACTTTTCGTCATGCGAAGCCGAATCCGAAATGAATAACAGCGTTTCCAAATCATCAGGCTTTAGCTGATAGGCTTTTTCCGCGTCCGCGCGGGCACCGTCCGGATTGTTCCACAACACTCGCAAACGGCCGCGCTGCACGTACGCCGTAGCGTCCTTCGGATTGGCTTCAACCATTTGATCGACAACCCGCTCGGCCAGCTCCGGTTTCCCTTGCTTGCTGCGCAGCGTATTTGCCAGGCTCGTGTAAACCTCTGGCTGATGAGGCGCCGTGGCAGCCTTCATATCAAACTTGTCGGCCTTGGGGTCGTAACCGATCAGCTTGAAAGAGTACTTGACGGCGTCGTCGTAGTTGCCTTGCCGTGCCAGATACGTAGCTCGCAATGCTTGCAACTCGGGATCGTTCGGATTCGATTGCAGCAATAGATCGATATGGTCCATCGCGGAAGCGACATTGCGCAATTTCTCGCCGTACAATGTGATCAAGCGCCGGCGAACTTTTTTGGCCTCGGACTGATCGGCCAAGTCGTGATTGCGAAGCATCTGTTCCAAAACTCTGGATGCCGTGCCAATTTCTTCTATTCTGGCGTCTTGCTTGTTGGCCAAATCCAACTCAGCGTTTGCGAATTTGAAACACGATTCGTCATCTTCGGGATGAATGGACATGTATTGACCGTAGTATTGCACGGCCTCGCGCACTTTACCTTCGGCCATCGATTGGTCCGCTTCGCTAAGCAGCCAGCCGGATTTTCGCTCGATCTGAAATTTCCAGAGCCCGTAAACCGCTCCGGAACAAATCACGGTGCCGACCATGAGGCCGATTAAGAGAGGGAAATTGACGCGATATTGTTGCATGATCGATACCTGCTCGCTTAAACCGCCAAATTACCGCTGACCGAGAAAACTCGGCAGGCCCGCGGGAATCATGAGTTTCGCATTAAAGCCAGTAGAGGAGAAGTCGCCTGCCAATTTGCAGTCGTCGTAGTTCGCTGCCAAATGTCCCGCCGATCGCAAAAAACCGATTTGGCGGAAAGCACCGTATCGGCCGGAAACCCGCCTGGTCGCGGCCAAGTTACAAGGCGAACGATCGGATTGGTGGTCACCACGATTTGCAGAACGCCTGCCGATTCGCATGAATCCGACGACAACTGGCCCCGCGTGCGGGCCTTGATTTATCGTATCTGTATGGCACACGGTGTCAACGAACACGCGTAATCGTCAACCTTTGAAGCCCCATATTCGCTACAATCCGCCTGGTCACCCAAAATCGCATCTCACAATGCGAAAAATCGCAACGGAGAAGTCACTCCGGCCGATCCGCAGGCGAGTCGCCGCTCAAAGTGGCAACTTCCGTTCACTCGACCTGAACTCGCAATGGCGCCGAGATTGCCGGTGCATCGCCCTCGCTAAAAGCCTGCAAGAAGCTAGCGCCGCGACCAAGTGTCGCCGCCGAAACTTCGACATCGCCCGCTTCGCCTTGTACGCGACCAAGCTCGCGACTGTTCTGTCGAACAACGATCGACTTCGCTCCAGGCTGTCGGACAGTTACTCGCACCTTCCCGTCTGGCTGCACCCGAATGGGGACCACCTTGATTTCCACAGCTGCGTCGTGATTCGCGGAATAGAAAGGCATAATGAGGCGGCCTTGCGTTTCAATCGCATTAGCGACCGTGCCCACGATCCGCAGCTCGTGGTAGCCGTCGTGAAAAGTGGTCGTATCGATTTCCACCGATTTATTCGCCGCATCGCGGGCAATCAGGTGGCCGTCCACAAACACTTCGAACATGGCAATAGGCCGCACACCTGCTGCCACACTGGAGGGTTTTATTTCGACCTTCCCTTTCAGTTTGTCATCTGCCTTGATGCCTTCGACAAGAATCTTCGGAAAGGCCGCCCACGGCTGGCACAGCGGATCGCCCACGATCAAGATTTGATACGGTCCCGTAATCGACTGGTAGAACGATTCGGCCAGCGAGCAGCCGCGCACGTAATGCAACTGCAATGAGGGTAACGGAAACTTCGCCTGAATGGCGTGCGGCTCGGCCACCGTGCCACTGGCACCGGCCGCGCCATGCCGTAAGAATTCGGAAAGGGGCGTTTGGAATTTGGTGTGGACAAGTATTCCGCCGGCGCTTGTCAGATGCTCGCAAATCGCACCCGGCCGAATCGTGATGTTCGATTTCGCGAGGTCGAATTCCTCCACGCCGGCCATCAAACCGGCGACATCTTTCGCGCCGTCTGGCATTCGCCCCTGCTGAACTTTGGCTACCACGCCAGCGGAATTGATCTGCGCCGCAACCGATGAAAAACATTTGTCGCGCGTCGAGCTGCGGATGTCCTTATTCCACATGAAATAGATGGTGCCCGGCGGACGCGTTCCATCCGCCGCCGCCGAACGCCGCAAATAGGACAGCACCTCGGGCACCGTATTGCCGCGTCCTTGCGTCACGCCGAGCATCGTGCTCAGCAAGTATCGCTGCCCCTTCGTGGCGTCACTGGTTTTTTCACCGGTGGGATCCCACAAATACCGCGACCGAAAACCACGCGAAGGCACGTTCGCCAGCGCCGTGCATTGCACCTCATTCGCGCTGCTGCTATTGGGAACATACCAATTAATATTCGGCATCACGACAGCCGATTGCTTACCAAGCACGAACGGGAGCAGATAGGTTGCTCCCGTGATCGACGCCATCGGCTCGAACGGCGAGGGGAATTTATCATCAGGAAAAACCGGCTGCAGGTCGACTCGCCACGGAAAATCGCTCGAGTAGACCACGTAGTCGACTTGTTGTACGAGATGCCGCTCCTCCAGCGTTTTCACAACCGGTGTCAAAATCTTATCAAGGAAACTCACGCCGGAAGTCGATTCCAGACTCCCCTTCCAATCAAGATAGAGCACGTTGTTCGGCGGGATCTTGCGCAGCTCAATGTACGCATTCGCGATCGTTTTCGACGAATCGCTATTCGAATTCACGAGGAGCAGCACATTCTCAGGGCCGCCTCCCGCGAACACCTTCGTCGCCACGAGTACAATGGCAACTGAGGTTGAAAACTTAAGGAATCGACGACAAATCGCCCTGCGGCATCTGTTTAGTGCAACATTCGCATTCAATTTCACGACTGGTGACAAACGTCCGATCAAATCGGCCTCGCATTTTGTGGACGGCTTGTTTTGTTGTACGTCGAAAGGGAAGGGGAGGCAACTCGCGACATTTCCACTGCGTGCGAATTGCGTCGTCAGTTGAGTCCGTACACACACTCCTTTATTCTCACGGTCGGCACGCAGATAATACAGTTGGTCGACACCTTTAGCGCCTCCTTCGCTCCTTCATGTTTCAAACGCCGTCAGAGAACAAATCTGATTTAGCATTGGTCGACCGCCCCGAAGCCGTTTTCGAAGCTCGCGACTTAACCAAGGTCTATCACATGGGCGAGGTCGACGTGCATGCCTTGCGCGGCGTCGATCTCGAATTGTTTGCGGGCGAATTCGTCGTGTTGCTCGGCCCTTCAGGTAGCGGGAAGAGTACGCTCCTTAATATCCTGGGTGGTTTGGACGTGCCCACCAGCGGCACTGTTTTCTATCGGAAACAACAGCTAACGGATTTCGATGACGCGGCGCTCACTCGCTATCGCCGCGAGCACGTCGGCTTCGTGTTCCAGTTTTACAATTTGATTCCGAGTTTGACGGCCCGCGAAAACGTCGCGCTCGTCACCGATATTGCGGTCAAGCCGATGAATCCGTCGGACGCACTCGCGCTGGTCAACCTCGTCGAGCGACAGGACCATTTTCCGGCACAACTCTCTGGCGGCGAGCAGCAGCGCGTCGCGATCGCCCGCGCTGTTGCCAAGAATCCCTCCGTTCTACTGTGTGACGAGCCGACCGGCGCACTCGATGTCCACACAGGCATTCTAGTGCTGGAAGCAATCTCGCGAATCAACCGCGAGCTAGGCACAACCACCGCAGTGATTACGCATAATGCAATCATCGCCGAGATGGCGGACCGCGTGATTTCAATCTCCGATGGCAAGATCGGACATGTCCAGGTGAACTCGAGCAAGCGCATGGCGAGCGAGTTAACGTGGTGAGAGGAAGGGTGCAGGAATGGGGATGCCGGGGACAGGAAAGATGCCTCAAGCAGATTCTTTGGTAATCCCCGAGTAGTTACTTATTTTGATTATTCGTTCCGCAGCCACTTAAAACGTTCAGCTCGAATCCCTGCTCCCCGAATCCTGCATCCCGCATCCTCCTCCCATGCTCACCGCTCTCGATCGCAAGCTGTTCCGCGACCTGTCCCAAATGAAGGGCCAAACGTTCGCGATCGCCATCGTCATCGCCGCGGGCGTGGCAACGTTCGTTAACTCGCGCACGATCGTTTATTCACTCGAACTCACGCGATCCACGTTCTATGAACGGTACCGCTTTGCCGATATCTTCGCCCGAATCAAGCGCGCGCCAGACGCCATGGTCGATCGCCTCGCCGAAATCCCCGGCGTCGCCGAAGTGGAAACTCGGATCGTCGAACAAGTGACGCTGGATGTGCCCGGCCTCGCCGAGCCCGCTGTTGGGCAGTTGATCTCGCTCCCCGTCACGCGGCTTCCGCGGCTGAACCAGCTTTATTTGCGCCGCGGGCGGCAGCTTACGGTCGGGCGCGATGACGAAGTCCTCGCCAGCGAAGCTTTTTTGAAGGCTAACAACATCGACCTCGGCGACAAGTTCGCCGCCATCATCAATGGTCGCCGGAAAGATCTGCGCGTCGTCGGCGTGGCGTTCTCGCCCGAGTATGTGTTCCAAATCAAACCCGGCGATATGCTGCCCGACCCAAAGCACTTCGGCATCCTGTGGATGGAGCAAGAAGCCCTTTCAACCGCGTACGACATGCACGACGGCTTCAACGATATTTCGATCGCGCTCGTCCGCGGCGCGGCGCCCGAAGACGTGATTCACCGCGTCGATGCGCTCATGGAGCCCTACGGCTGCCTTGGTTCTTTCGCGCAAAGATCAACTCTCCAACCTGCTGCTCGAAAGCGATATCCAAAGCCTGCGGACCGCGGGAATGATCGCGCCCACAATCTTTCTGTGTGTCGCAGCGTTTTTGCTGAATGTTGTGCTCACCCGGCTCACCAGCCTGCAGCGCGAACAAATCGCCGCTCTCAAAGCGTTCGGCTACACGAACCTGCAAATCGGCTGGCACTACATGAAGTTCGTTCTGCTGATCACGTTCGCTGGCGGCCTCATCGGGACCTGCGGCGGGATGTGGCTGGCGCACGACTTCACGAAGTTATTCTTGCGCGTGTACCAGTATCCAGAGCTCGTGTTCCAAGTGCGGCCCAACGTCGTGGCAAACGCCGTCTTGGTTGCTGGCGGTGCCGCAATGCTCGGCGCGTGCGGCGCCATCGCGCTCGCCGTGCGCCTCCCACCGGCCGAAGCCATGCGCCCCGAACCGCCAGCTCGCTACGGCCCCACACTGCTCGAGCGTATCGGCTTCGGACGACTCGTGCCGAACGTCGCCCGCATGGTCCTCCGCCAACTCGAACGCCACCCCGTAAAAACGTCCTTCTCGATTCTGGCGATTTCGATGTCGGTCGCAATTATCGTCGTCGGCAACTTCATGCGCAACTCGGTCGACGAAGTTATTCAAACCCAGTTCTACGATGTCCAGCGATTTGACCTGTCGCTCGCCACAGTCGAACCCGTCTCGATCGACGCGATCCACGAACTATCAAACCTACCGGGCGTTTTTCAATGCGAACCGCGTCGCTTTGTGTCGGCTCGCTTGCGCCGGCAACCGTTCACGCCGCGTCGGCATTATGGGCCTGCCACAAGATTCCTCGTTGATGAAACTCAAAACTAAAACCGGCGAATTTATCTCGCTGCCGCGCGATGGCCTCATCATTTCCAAAAAACTAGCCAGCGTCCTCGGCATCAAAGCGGGCCAAACCGTTCATGTCGAGGCGCTCCAAGAAAAGCGGCCAAGTGTCGATGTGCTCGTCGTCGACCTGCTCGACGACATCACGGGCCTCAACGTTTATATGGATCTCGAGGCCCTCAATCGCCTCATGCGCGAGGGACAGCAAATCAGCGGCGCCATGCTGATAACCGACCCCAAGTTTTTACCCGCGATTTACGAACATCTGAAAGAGACCCCGCACGTAGCCAGCGTCACGATTCGGCAGGCATCACTCGATAGCTTCCGTAACACCATCGCGAAAAACATGCTCCACATGCGGGCGATCAACCTACTGTTTGCCATCATCATCGCCCTCGGAGTCGTCTACAATGGAGCTCGGATTTCGCTCTCCGAGCGCAGTCGAGAACTCGCCACGCTGCGAGTCATTGGCTTCACGCGGCGCGAAATCTCGATGATCCTACTCGGCGAAATCGGAACAGTCACACTGCTGGGAGTGCCATTCGGCTTAGTGATGGGCTACTGGTTCGCATACACGCTCACACTTTTTTTAGACCAAGAGGTCTTTCGCTTTCCATTCGTGATCGCGAATTCAACCTACGGCTTGGCCGCCGCAGCAGTACTTGCCGCCTCAGCCGCATCCGCACTCCTCGTACGACGTAAATTGGATGATTTGGACTTGATCGGAGTACTGAAGTCTCGCGAATAATTCGGGAAGAATTAACCACGGAGACACGGAGAAAATAAACAGTTGTCATTTGTAATTGGTCATTTCGGAAATTGCACAGTGGAGAATTTGTAATTGCCAATGTCTTCTCCGTGCACTCCGTGTCTCCGTGGTTAAATAAAAACGCCTTCCAACATGCGTAACATCGGAAGCAAACTGTTCTTGATCCTCGTCGTGGCCATCGTCATCGCTGGCCTCGCGTATGCCTTCGTGCCGCGGCCGGTCGAGACCGATCTCGTGAAGGTTGACCGCGGCACAGTCCGCGTCACCGTCGATGAAGATGGCCGAACACGCATCCACGATAAGTACGTCGTCTCGGCACCTCTCAACGGCCGTATTTTGCGCATCAATTTGCGGCCCGGCGATAAAGTTGAGGCCGGTAAAACGCTACTCACGATGATCGAACCTCGCGACCCCGACTTGCTCGACGCTCGCACCGTCGCCCAGGCAGAAGCTCGCGTCAAAGCGGCCGAGGCCGCGCTGCAGCAAATGCAGCCCGAGCTCGAAAAGATTCGGGCCCAGCAAGATTTTGCCGAATCGGAAATGACTCGTGTCCGCAAAGCGTTTGTCGGCAAGGGCGTTTCCCAGTCCGATGTCGAAAACGCGGAGATGCTTCTCCGTCAACGAAACGAAGAATTGCGATCCGCCAAGTTATCCGAAGAAATTTCTCGCTTCGAGTTGGAGCAAGCGCAAGCCGCTCTAATGCGGTCGCGGCCACGTTCCGAAACTGTCGCTCAATCGAAAAGGCCGAACGCCGCCCAGCTCGCGATGGCCGAGCTGCCTACGAAAAATAACCGCTTGTCCGAAAAGACAAACACCGCTGCGAGCGATGCGCCGACAACGAGTTGGGATTTTCCGATTTATTCGCCGATCAACGGCCGCGTGCTCCGCGTGATGCAGGAAAGCTCCGCGGTCGTGATGCCCGGTACTTCACTCATTGAATTGGGCGACCCTTTGGACTTGGAAGTCGCTGTCGATGTACTGTCGCGCGACGCCGTCAAAATTCATCCTGGCGACCAGATGATTCTCGAGCATTGGGGCGGAGCAACGCCGCTCCACGCACGGGTTCGCGTGGTCGAACCGTCCGGCTTCACGAAGATTTCAACACTGGGCGTCGAAGAGCAGCGTGTTTGGGTGATCGCCGACTTGGTGGAACCGTTCGAACAGCGGCCGACACTCGGCGACGAGTTTCGTGTCGAAGCCCGCATCGTCGTCGATGAGGCCCGCGATGTAATTCGCATACCAACGAGCGCTCTGTTTCGCGTCGGCGATGAATCCGCCGTGTTTCGCGTCGAAAATGGCATCGCTCATCTGCGGAAAGTAAAGGCCGGTCGGCAAAACGGCCTGGAGGCCGAAATCATGAACGGCCTCGCCGAAGGAGACGAGGTCGTGCTCCATCCCAGCGATCAAATCGAAGATGGCACGAAAGTGCGCCAGCGCTAAGTAATTCACCCCTTTCGACCGATCGTGTCGATTCTGCGGGCCGTGCCGACACACTTAGCAGGCTTCGTCCTCCTACACGGGGCGTCGACTTTTGCGCCGAATTACCTGCGTGACCTACACTTTTCTAAAGTCCGCGCTGTGCGCTTGCCGTTGCCGCGAATCGGATTTCCCGCGTTTACGCAAGCAGGCACACGCATTCAGGCTCAGGGCACGCCTACCGTTCGAAACGTTTGGAGGTTCGCAATGGCCTTTCCGCGACGCACGAAACATTTCATTGATAAAAACGTTCAGGGTTCACTGACGCGCCGGATTGTATTTCATTGGCTCGCGTTTTTGGCGGTCGCCTTTGTCGTGTCGTTCATCCTGCAAGTGATGACCGACCCGTTCCGACCCCTGTCAGCTCACCTGCACGCGTTGTGGTGGACTCACGGGCCATTCCTGTTGGTTGCCGCGTTTATGCTCCCGGCCTACATTGTCGACACGATCAAACTCAGCCATCGCTTCGCCGGACCGATTTTCAGTCTTCGTCGCGCAATGCGGCAAGTCGCCGCTGGCGAACAGCCACGCAAGCTGCGATTCCGCCAGCGCGATTTCTGGCAGGACTTAGCCGGCGACTACAACGCGATGCTCACACATCTGGGAGCGCTCGAAGAAGACGCGCCAGCGACTAACGATTCCAGCCAACAAACGGCAAACGTCAACTGATTAGGCAATCCATGGCGATTGGCACTCCCACTCAAGGCACCGCAATCATGCTCCGCAGTCATCGGCAGAAAAAGTCTCGTGGCGTTGCAGCGACCGAACTGGCCGTATGCTTACCCGTCATCGTGCTGCTCGTAATCGCCACGATCGAAGCCTGCTCGGCACTGTTTCTGAAGCAGTCGCTCACCGCGGCTGCGTACGAAGGCGTGCGGACCGCCATTGAGCACAACTCGACCCCCGCGGCCGTGCAGGCCGCTTGCAACCAATTGTTAGCGGATCGAAAAATCAAGGGCGCTTCGATTGCGATCAATCCCCCAAATATCGTCAACTTGAATCCCGGCGAATTTGTGGCAATCACCGTTAGCGCTCCCTGTTCCTCGAATTCGTTGGTGCCTGCCACGTTTTATCGAGGTCGCACACTGTCGGCCACCGCCACGATGATGATTGAGAACTAAGAGACGAACTCAACGGGGCTGTATGAATTCAACTATTGCTAAAGTGCGACCCGGCGCTCGCCAAGGCGCGATGTTAGTAATGATCGCGCTCTGCTTACCCCTTTGCGTGATTATGGCGGCGTTCGCAATTGACGTGGCTTGGATGCAACTGGTGCGTACCGAGCTGCGAACCTCGACCGATGCCGCCGCCCGTGCCGGCGCCAAGGAACTCAGCCTGGCTCAAAGCATTACAGCGGCCCGCAACCTCGCCAAAGATACCGCCAAGAAAAATCTCGTAGCCGGCTCGCCCCTGTTGCTCGCCGACAGCGATATCGTCTTCGGCAACGGCACGCAAGCGAATTCGGCGGCAAGGTTCAAATTCGTTCCCGGCAGCACCAAACCGAACGCTGTTCAAGTTACAGGCCGGCGCAACAAAGGTTCGCTCAGCGGCCCTGTCGATTTGTTCTTTTCCGGGGTGTTTGGCGTCCGACAATTTCAACCAGTTGAATCCGCGACCTCCACCCAGCTCGATCGTGATATCTGCCTCGTCGTTGATCGCTCCGGCTCAATGATGTGGACCCTCACCGGTTCCCAGTTGCCGCCCGGCGCGCCTGACTGTGGTCCGCCGGATCCGACGCGCAGTCGCTGGGGCGCGCTCAACAGCGCGTTGGGTGCGTTCCTCGACGAACTTGACAACACGCCTCAGGACGAGCACGTCGCGCTGTGCAGCTATTCCAGCAATACGAAGGAGTGCGGCTTCACGTATCACATCTCCGATGTCAATTCGGACCTCGTGAGCGATTACTCCGCAATTCGCTCCATAATGGCCGACTTAAGCAGTCGGCCTGTGAAAGGTTCGACTTCGATCTCGGCCGGCATTGATGCTGGGCTCACGGTGCTCACCGGCAAAAAAATTCGCCCGTTCGCGGTCAAAACGATGATCGTAATGACCGATGGCATTCATAATCTCGGACCGGAGCCCATCCTCTCGGCCAAAAAAGCAGCCAAGCTCGGCATCGTGATCCATACCATTACCTTTAGCAGCGACGCCGATATCAAACGGATGGAAGCCGTCGCCGCGGCAACCGGCGGCCAGCACTTTCACGCACCAACGTTCGAAGACCTAAAGAAGATCTTCCAACAAATCGCATCGACGCTGCCCGTGCTGTTAACCGACTGACGCGAAGCTCGAAATCGCGAAGAATCGGACCACTCTATGAACACCGCTCAATTACAGCGACGATTCACGCAACGCGAACGCCGGGGCGTGGCAGTCGTCGAGTTTGCTCTCACGGCGCCGATCTTCTTCCTGTTCGTACTCGCCGCATTCGAATTCGGATGGATGAATGTGCTGCGTCACACCGCCGACAACGCTGCCTACGAAGCTGCCCGGGCGGCGATGGTGCCCGGCGCAACGGCGGCGGACGCTACGGCGAAAGCTAAAAGTATTCTGGGCGTCGTTCGCGCACGCAACGCGAAAGTAACTGTAACTCCGTCGGTAATTACGCCCTCGACGAACGAGATCACCGTGGACGTCGACGTGCCGATGGGCAGCAACGCATTGGTGCTTCCGCGATTCACATCGAAGACAATCCTCCACAGCGAATCTACGCTGCGGACCGAACGGCCCGACAACGGCGGCTAAGAGCGAACCCACCGGCGACGAGGAGCAAGACGCAACTCGCAGGCTCAGGTACGGCGGAACCACCCAGGCTCGAACCGCTTGCGTAAGTCATGCCGAAGTGGCTTCGCCAGGCTGAGTAATTTAGCGGGCCGCCCGCCGTATCACGCCAAACCACGTAGTCCCGTGAGTCGACCACGCCGTCGCCATTGAAGTCGCCGGGATTGCCAACGACTAATTGTACGCTGTTCGCTAGGTAGTTCACACGCCAATTAAAGCCGTCCGGCGCGGTCAGTTGGCTAAACGCGCCGCCGATGTCGCCGGTGGATGAGATAAGCGTGAAAATGCTTCCGATAGTGGGCGAGAACGAATTAACCAGCGACACTGCGAGCGTCCCATCGGCCGTGACTTCACCGGTGACGTCGATATGGTCGTACTGGCCCACCGCAGATCCGCCGATCTCGATCGCCAACGTAGCCTGCGGTCCACTCGCAAATCGACCGACGATACTCAGCGCCCCAATGCCATTACCGGGCGCGATGACTCCGCCGCGGTTTTCAACTTGGCCTGGAATAGGACCGCTGCCAGTCGTAATTGTCCCCTGACCGCTGAGTGTACCGCCGAGCATTTCGACGTATTGTGTGTCGAGCGTTCCGCCCTGAAGATTGACGCCGCCGCCCAATTCGATATTCGTGCCCGAGAATGTTTGCATCGTGACGCCGCTCTGCACTTGGACGGTTATGGTCTGATTTGCAGTGCCGGAAACATTGAGTTCCCAAACTGTCGCATTCGAGCTGACAACGGCTGTTTGATTGCCGCCGGAAACATATCTCACATTGGCGATTCCAAGCGTCGTGGGCGTCGTGCCGCCATTCCAATTGCTGCCGGTTCCGAATGATCCGCTCGCTGCAGTGCTGGTCCAGTTTTTGTCCGTGGTCACCGGATCGCTGATATACAGGCTGCCGCCGGGTGCAGTCGTAGTTGGGTCAAAAACTACGTTTCGGCCCGCAAGTGCGTTCATCCCGACAATGCCAGGCACGATGTTGCCTGGGTCACCTGGATTCGTGACGTCCAGGATGATTACGGGAACGTTGTGCAGGACGATATTGTTTTGGGCATGATTGGAAGCAGTCTCGGCGAAGATTGTGAAATCGTCGACGAAGAACCCCGGCACGCCAAAGGCGGTGCCGCCTGAGCCAACCACGGCTACCGTGAAATCGGGCACGCCTTGGTAACCGAGCTGATTGGCGGTAAACGAAGAGACGACCGTCACATCGGCCCCGGTATCAAACAGAAACTGAGAATTGGGAAGCTGAGAATTCTCTTTCGCAGTGACATTCAAGAACGCGCCGCCCGTCGTGGCCTGGAGCAAGGTGGGGTAGGACGGGTCGGCCCAGGGATGATCGATATCAAGATTATCGAGATTGAATACATAACTGGGGGGCGCATTCGCACCGAAGCTCGAACTCGGATTCAACGTCATGAACGCGCGTCGCGTGATTCCTTGACCGCCGCTGCCGAGCGGCAGAAAGTCCACGGAAGGAGATCGCACCGTGCGGCCCCCCGTGCTAAAAATCTGCGGTTGATCGTTGCGAATGTAGGTCGCATACCGACTGGCAAACGTCAGGCCCACGACATTGGGAAGATCCGATTCGGCAGGAATCGTAATCATCGACGTGTTGGTTTGCCCTTTCATCCCCGTCAGGCTCATAGAGAATGGCGCGGTTCCGTTGCGATTTTGCAAGCCGCCGGCGTAAAGCCCGAGCGGTTCGTTAACGGTAGCGCTGAGCGTGCCAGTGGCTCCGCCAAAATCGATTGACTCTGTGCCGGCGAAGCCATCGGAATTGCCGGGGTAGGGGCCGTCGATATTGAAGTTGTTGTACGCCTGCGCGGTGAGCAACGAGAAACCAGCGCCCGTATCAAGCAACGCCAAATCGTAGTTGGGCGAGCCGTTGCCCAACATCATGCCGCTGGTGGGCGTGGACGTGTTGTACGCAGCTGTGAAGGTAAAATCTTGGTCGTCGTACTCGTTCGAGAGGCCCATGCCCACTAGTGGCGAAAAGCCACTAACGGGCACGCCGGTGGCGGAGGCGTGCAATGCCGGCAGGGCGCACGCCAATGCGAGTACTGTCCCCAGTCGTTTTCGCCCGCGCTGCATTGTTGCCTCTTCCTAACCCTCAAGCGTAGGCGGTGGTGAAATTGGGGTCAAGAAATCGGTTCATTGGGCACTCTACTTACCTTCGCACCCGACGGGGGGGCGGCCGATGCTGTGGTACGTGAATCCCAGTCTTTCCATGGCCCAGGGTTCGTACAGGTTGCGGCCGTCGAAAATTACCGGCGTGTTCATCCGCTGGAAAATCGCTCTGAATTCGGGGCGCTGATACTCGCCCCATTCGGTCATGACGGCGAGGGCGTCGGCGCCTTCGATCGCTTTCATGGGTTTGAGGCAGTAGGTGATTCGGCCATTGTAAATGCGGCGGACATTGTCCATGGCTTCGGGATCGTGGACACGTACGGTCGCCCCTTGGGAGAGGAGCCAATCGATCAGCACCAGGGCGGGTGCCTCGCGGATGTCGTCGGTTTTGGGTTTGAAGGCCAAGCCCCAGACGGCAATTGTTTTTCCTTGCAAGTTGCCGCCGAAGTGGGATTTGATTTTTTCGACGACGATTTGTTTTTGCCGCTCGTTGACCGAATCGACGGCTCGCATCATTTGGGGCTCGACGCCGTGATCTTCGGCCATGCGGACGAGGGCGCGGACGTCTTTGGGGAAGCAGCTGCCGCCGTAGCCGACGCCGGGGAAGAGGAAGGCGAAGCCGATGCGGCTGTCGTGGCCGATGCCGCGGCGGACGTCGTTGATATCGGCGTGCATCCGCTCGCAGAGATTGGCCATCTCGTTGATGAAGCTGATCTTGGTCGAGAGGAGGGCGTTGGCCACGTACTTGGTGAGCTCGGCACTCTCGGGCGACATGATGAGGAACGGCTTTTCGGTGCGGAGGAACGGCTTGTAGAGCTCGTGCAGCACGTTGCCGACTTCTTCGCGGCGGACGCCAACCACGACGCGGTCGGGTCGGTTGAAGTCGTCGATTGCCGAACCTTCTTTTAAGAACTCGGGGTTGCTGGCGACGTCGCAATCGCGGCCGGTGTGTTCTTTGAGGCGGCGGAAGATTTTGGCGCAGGTGCCGACGGGGACGGTACTCTTGGTGACGACGATGGCTTCGGGCTTTAAGTGCGGCGCGATGCCATCGACGACTGACCAGAGGGCGGTCATATCGGCGGAACCGTCGTCGCCTTGCGGCGTGCCAACGGCCAAGTAGATGATTTCGGCGGCGGAGACAGCCGTGGCGAGATCGGTTGTGAAGCTGAGGCGCTCGGCGGTTGTATTTTCGCGGACCAACTCTTCGAGCCCGGGCTCGTAGATCGGGGTTTCGCCGGCGATCAGGCGATCGATCTTGGCCTGGTCGATATCGACGCACGTAACGTTGTTGCCGCTGTCGGCGAAACAAGTGCCGGTCACGAGTCCGACATAGCCGGTGCCAATCACTGCAATCTTCATACGGTTACGGGACTACCCGGTGGGTTCGAAAGGAGGCGAAGGGTGAGGAACTTTCATGATAATCGCGATTGGCTTGGCAGCGAATCGGATCGGTCGCTGCGATTAATGTTGAATGTACATGAACACGATTTTTTAATACAAAATTCGGGGCCGCACGTCGGACGAGTTGCGGTTTTCATCGAGAAAAATAGGTTTGTTGCGAATTCGGGGGGACGAATTGTCATGAATATTGTCAACGAGTGGTGCGCGGTGATTCAAAAATGAGCGTGAGGGAAATCCGGATTGTAGGGCGCATGCGCGGATGCGGGCGTGGGATATGATTGTCCCCGCTCGAGCGGGATCACGGTCGAAGTGGTGGTGACGATGGGTTCCCGCCTGCGCGGGAATGACGGTTCAGGCTGATCGGGAATGACTGTCAGGATGGATGACGACTGCGAAACTAGAAGGCTGAGGTCGTGTATAGCGTAAGTCGTGGCACAATTTCAACACAAATCTTTGGCCACTAAAAATTCAAAATATTAGAAAAAACAGGAATACTGATCTTCGCTATTTGTCGCTAATGACGAATGCGACAATGCGTGGTCTGCCAAATAATGGCGCACCGCGCAATCAAGAGCCGACGACGCTCAATGTTAGTTACTGTTTTGTTTTAAAAAAACAGTTCGTCCGCAGATGCGCGCCGATCGTAGGCATCCCAAGATCTTCTCAGTCCATCTGCGACAATCTGCGTCATCTGCGGAAAACAAAGTGATATAGGAAACTCGACAACGACTAAGTCACGCTGAATCACTGATACGATTCCAAAAGAGGATCGTGGGCGTCGTCGTCTGCCATGATCCGATCGATCAGCGGATAGAATTGACGCGGATCGGAATCTTTTGCCGCCTGCTCAGATAGCTTTTGATATTGCTCGGCAGATACCACGGCGCTTCGGCTGCGTTAGCAACGCTGGCTAGGTAGTCGCGTTTCTCCGAAACACGAACCAAGCACCGTAACTTGTGCTCAAGTGTCGCGTCTCGCCGCCCACCACATCCTAGTTTCGGAGGAACTCGCCTACGTGCCCGCCGTGGCGACTGGCCTGGAGTGACGCGCACTCTTCCGGAGCGAGATTACTCACGTGCCAGTGGCCGCGAAGCGGCTCTAGAATGTAGCCGGGGACACCAGTCCCCGGAATTCGGTGCGAAAAACAATTCCAGCCGCAAGGCGGCGACGGAAACTTGATGCGCCGCGAATTTCTGTCGCCGCTACGCGGCTTTCCACATGGCATTCGGCTTTTTTTCCGGGGACTTGCGTCCCCGGCTACATGCCTTTGCCCCTACCGGGGCAGCTGAGATTATGCAGCCTGCGTGGAAATTGTTCGGGCCGTTCATTCGCCCTGATAGTCATCGCATAATTGTGCGGGGAGGGATACAAGGCAAATCCGCAATTTCAAAACATGTGCTCGGTCTATCGGTCGCTGGCTGGTGGCAGCGGAGACGATACCGGCGGAAGAAGTCTGGGAACGCGGATGGAGAGATCGTCGGCGGCTTCGTGGATGTCTGGAAAAACGGCTGGTTTTAATTTTTGGAGATCGTTGACGGTTCGGCCCTCGAAGATGTTCCAGGATTTGTTGTTGCCGCCGTCGTCGACGCCGTTTTCGCCGCAGGAATAGAGCAGGTAGCCGTCGTCGGTGCGTTGGTAGAGATACGGGTTGGCGTAGTAATCGTCGGTAGGCAGTTTATCCAGGATGCTGGGCACAAGTTCTGAGAGTTTCGATGGGTAAGAGGCATGTTCGGCGCGATCGACGGCGAGCGCGGCCGCCAAGCGTGTTAAATCCAAGGTGGAGTTTGTGCGGTTTTCGGCGGTCGCGACGGTTTGAAGCGAAGATGTGAGCAAACCGACAAAATTGGTCGCGGCAAGGCAACTGCGTTGCCGGCGGCTGATAACACTCATCACCAATTTGGACGGGCTCCACATTTCTGTTCTGACTTGCTCCATGTCGGCAAAGACTTGATTCAAGGCGGCGGCGCGAGCGACGGGGTCCGAAGTTTGAAGGGCCGCGGTGATTCGATCGAACCAGAAATTTATCTCGGTGAGGACGATGTTCCAGTCGATCACGACGTGATTTAGCAGTGCATTTGGCGTCGAGTGACCGGGCGTGTCGGACATTGCCAAAACGCCGCCGCCTTCGGATGCCATTGATAAGACCAAATCGAGCGCGAAGAGCCGTTCGCCGTGATCGACACAATTCGCCAGAGGCGGAAGTCGCGGCAGTGCCGATAGGTCCCGGAGTATTTGGCGTGCGTCCGCGCTCGACAGTTTTGTGTCGCCGAGAAGAGTGCATGTTTGTTCGCAAGCGATTTCGCGGATGGCTACCGCGAGAAGGTACTCGACCAAGGTATTGCCAGCACAGAGATTGGAGATGCGGTGGACGGCCAAAAGGTCCTGCCAGGCCTCTTTCGGGCGGCCTTCGCCGGCGTGCCACATGGCGCGGACGGGGAGGGACCGCGCGACCTCGCGATAAGTAAAACCGTTCTGCCAAGGTTGGGCGGCGAGTAATGAAGACTCGCCAGCGAGCAAAGCTGGAGAGGGGGCATAGAAGTGAGATCGTTTGGAGGCTTCGACCAGTAAGTCGAGCGGGGCTTGGTTTTCTTCGACCCACGATGCGAGCGGTGGGAACTCTTTGCTGGTCCAAGGCGACATCGAGGCGCGGTCGAGGACGGCGTCCACGACATCGAGCAATTGACCGAGCGGCGACGTATCGAGGATGTTCTGTTGTGAAGACGAAGAATAATGAAGCATTTGCTCGATCGTCGCAGGATCAACCGTTTGGCCGGGAAGAACGAGGCGGCCCTGCTGGTTAAGCCAGACGGCGACACGCTCGCGGTTCTTCGCGTTATAGAACGGCTGAAGGGGGTGGTCATTCGCAAGATCGTCTGTAATTCCTAGTTCCGCAGCAAACGCGGACTGATCTTTGACGTCGATCTTGCCGGGCCACATGGTGCGCCACAACAACGCCGCCCCGTTGTTTTCGGGCGTCACGCCTTCGCGGGACGATTCGAGCAAGTAGCGGCCGTAGTCGGGGAGGCCGTCTGGCCGGAGGGGATCTGTGATGTACGTGGTTTGTGGCGAGACGATGATTTTTGGGCTGGGGCCGAAGAGTTGGAAGAGAAAGAGGACGAACAGGAGAAGGAACAGGCCGCCGATCCACTGGTAGAGGCGGAGTTTTTTCTTACGTGGGGTGAGAGATGGCGTCGTTGTCATCTGCGTTCGGTTGGATGCTCGTCAGTGCGTCGTCGCCACGGGCATTGGTAAGCGGGAGTCGCGGGACGCGGATGGAGATGTCGTCGGCACCGGCTGGGATTGGCTGGGGTGGTGATGGATTCGACGGGTCATTCATGTCATAGGCATGCCCTTCGAAGACTCTCCTTTGCTCGTTGCTGCCGCCGTCGTCGGCGCCGTTTTCGCCGGTGCTGTAGATGAGGTAGCCATCGTCTTTTCGTTGATAGATGAATGGATTGGCGCTGTAGAGATCGACAGGCAGCTTTTTGAGGACGGTGGGGATGAGGTCGTCGAGCTTTTGTGGGTATGCGCCGTGTTCGGCGCGATAGACGGCTAGGGCTGCGGCGAGGCGAGTCAAATCGAGCGTGGTGTTTTGGCGATCTTGGGCGTCGATGGTGGCGTTGAGCGCGGGGAGCAACAGTGAAATCATGAGGGTGGCGGCGGCATCGCTGCGAGCGGAGCGACTTAACAGGACGGCCACGATGGAGTCGGCGTCGAATCCACCGGTGAGCCGATTGAGCTCGTTTTCCAGCTGCGCCAGCGCCAGTTTACGGGCCTCGTGCGTGGGTAAGCGAGCTGCGGCGGCGTATCGGTCGTAGTAACCGTTGCCTTGCTCGAGCGCGACATTCCAATCGATCGCCAGATATTTCGTATATTCCAGATTGCTCATTCCGACATCCTTGAGCGACTGCTGATCCATTTTGCGTTGGGCGAGAAGAATGACGGCATTCAGAAATGGAGCGCGTTCCATGTGATCGATCGAGTCGCCGATGCCGGAGTAGTACTCGATGTTATCCAGGTCTGCCATAATGTGGCGGGCCTGTTGAGGCGATAGCGGGCCGTGGTGGAGCAGGGTGGCTGTGCCGTCGCATGCGATGCCACTGATCGCTATGCCGACGAGTTGCTCGATGAGGGTGTTGCCTTGGGCTACCAGGTGGCCGATGCGATGGGCGGCGTGCAAATCTTGCCAGGCGTCGTCAACTCGATGCTCGCCGAGGTGCCACATGGCGCGTGCGGCGAGCGAACGGCCGGCTTCGCGGGCGGATTGGACGCCGGGGAGCATCATTTCGATGAGTGAATTATTTGTTGGAGTGAGCAGCGACGGGGATGGAAAGTAGCAGCGAGTGCGGTGGGACGCTTCGACGAGCTGATCGAGCGGCTGCTGGTTGTCACGGGCCCATTTGGCGAGTGATGGGAATTGTTCGCTCGTCCAGGGTTGTTCGGTGATTAAATCGAATGTGCGCTCGGTATTTTGTCGTAAATCGAACTGCACATTCGGATCGTCGTCGCCGGGTTCATTCGGCTTGGCGGCGGCTTTGTGGTCGAGGTAGTAATTTTCGCGCAGTGATTTTTCGATTTGTTTGTAGATCGGGACGAGGGCGTCGGCGGTGGAAGGAATGTGATCGAGGCCTAATTCTTTCGCTACGATCGCGTAATCTTTTGGGCTGAGCTCGCCCGGCCAGAGGGCGGGCCAGATGAGTGCGGCGGCGTTATTTTCTGGCGTTACGCCTTCACGATAGAGATTTAACGTGTACTGCTGGTAGTCGGGGAGGCCATCGGCGCCGAGCGGCTCGGCAATGTGCGTTGTCTTTGGCGAAACATAGATTCGCGGCGCGGGGCCGACTAGTTGGAATAGGAAGATGAGGAGCAGTAGCAGGAATGCTGCGGCGATCCACAAGAAGATGCTGGGCTTCTTCTTCCGCGGTTTAAAGGAGGCGCCGGAGGTCATTGAAACGCCATGTGGGGACGCGATGCGAACGCAAGTGATAAGAACGATGCGCCTGCGATTATAGCAGGCGGTCGCGAGGCGAGTGGCGGAAGGGCGCAGTTCGATCGGTCGAAGTGGCGGCGCTAACGGCCTCGCTCTCGGCTTATGCCTCGGGGGGCGCTTCGACTGGCTCTTCGCCTTCTTCGCGTTCTTCGCGTGGGACGCGGACGATGGCGGCGAGGGTGTCGCCTTCTTCGAGGGACATGATGCGGACGCCTTGGGTGTTGCGGCCGATCGCGTTGAAGTCGCTGACTTTGACGCGTTGGATTTTGCCGCGGGCGGTCATCATCATCAGTTCGTCATCGTCGTTGACGGGGACGATGCCGATGACGGGGCCGTTGCGGTCGGTGGTTTTGATGTCGCGGAGGCCTTTGCCGCCGCGGCGTTGCGTGCGGTAACGGAAGCTCGAAGAGGCGCCTTCGGCTTCCTCTTCTTCGGGGGCTGGGGGCTGGGGGCTGGGGGCTTTTTGAGGGGCTAGGGGCTGGGGGCTGGGGGCTGATTCGACTTCTTCTTCCCCAGTCCCTAGTCCCAAGTCTCCAGTCCCCGCTTCGGCGTTAGGCCCAAAAGGGGTGCGTTTGCCGTAGCCGAGTTGGCAGGCGGTGAGGAGCGTGGCATCGGGGTCGGCGACAACCATGCCGACGAGCGTGTCACCCTTGCCGAGCGAGACGCCTTTGACGCCGCTGGTGTTGCGGCCCATGGGGCGGGCGTCGGCTTCGCTGAAGCGGATGGCCATGCCGTTGGCGGTGGAGAGGACGATCTCGTCGCCCTTTTTGGTGATCGCGCAGTCGACCAGCTCGTCATCTTCTTTGAGCTTGATGGCGATGATGCCGCTTTTGAGTGGGCGGCTGTAGGCTTTGAGTTCGGTCTTTTTCACGAGGCCTTTGCGAGTGGCCATGATCAGGTAGTGGTCGGGCTGGTCGAAGTCGCGGACGGCGCGGCAATCGGCGATGGTTTCTCCCTCGGCCAGATTGAGCAGATTCACGACCGCGCGGCCTTTGCTTTCGCGCGAGAGCTGCGGCAGGTTGTAGACCTTCTGCCAGTAGACTTTGCCCTTCGTGGTGAAGAAGAGCAGGTAGTCGTGCGTGCTGGTGACGAACAGGTGCTCGACGGGATCCTCTTCGTCGGTCTTCGCGCCTTTGATGCCTTTGCCGCCGCGGCGTTGAGCGCGGTAGACGCTGGCTGGCGTGCGCTTGATGTAGCCGTTGTGCGAGATCGAGACGACCATCGTTTCTTCTTCGATGAGGTCTTCGACATCGACGTTGCCGATTTCTTCGCCCGATGAGCTCGGTGCGGCGGGGGTCGGCGTGCTTGCGGGCGATTTCTTCGCAATCCTCGCGGATCATCGCGTAGATGCGGGCGTCGTCGCCGAGGATGCTGAGGTATTCTTCGATTTGTTCGAGCAGTTTGGTGTGCTCGTCGATGAGCTTTTCTTGCTCGAGATTGACGAGTTGGCCGAGCGTCATCTTGAGGATCGCTTCGGCTTGGACTGGCGTGAGCGAATATTCTTGGGCGACGCCACGTTCTGGTTGGTATTGCTTGAAGCCGACTTCGCCGAGAGCGCGTTCGAGCATTGAGGAGGGCGTTTTGATTGCGATCAAGCGCTCTTTGGCTTCGATTTGCGTTTTCGAGGCGCGGATGACGCGGATTACTTCGTCGATGTTCGCGTGCGCGAGCAGCAAGCCCTGCACGGTGTGCTTGCGACGACGGGCGCGGGAGAGCAGGAACTGCGTGCGGCGGCGAATGACGATGAAGCGATGACGGATGAACTCCTGCAGCATCTCCTTCAAAGTGAGCGTGCGCGGTTTGCCGTCGACCAGTGCGAGCAGGATGATCGAGAACGAATCTTGCAGCGGCGTGAATTTGTAGAGCTGATTGAGGACGACGTCTGGATCCGCGTCCTTCTTCAGGTCGATGACGATGCGGACCGGCTCCTTGAGGTCGCTTTCGTCGCGTACGCCGGAAATGCCCGAGATGCGGCCTTCGTTGGCGACATCGGAGATTTTCTTGATGACGGGGTCGCGCGTTTGCTGATAGGGAATATCGTTGATGATGATGCGGTAGCGGTCGCCCTTGCGCTGTTCGATCGTGGTTTTCGAACGGACGACGATCGTGCTGCGGCCGGTTTCGTAGCCTTTCCAGATCGCGCTTTTGCCGCAGATGATGCCGCCGGTGGGGAAGTCGGGGCCGGGGATGTGGGTCATCAATTCCTGCACGGTGATGTGCGGGTTGTCGATGAGCGCGACGAGGCCGCTGCAGACTTCGCCAACGTTATGAGGCGGGATCGACGTGGCCATGCCGACGGCGATGCCGCCGGAGCCGTTGACGAGCAGGTTCGGGAATTTTGCGGGGAGAACGGTTGGTTCGGTGTGGCGTTCGTCGTAGGTGGGGACGAAATCGACAGTGTCGAGCTTGATGTCTTCGAGCAGCATCGCCGCGAAAGGGGAGAGGCGGGCTTCGGTGTACCGCATGGCGGCAGCGGGGAGGCCAGCGATTGAGCCGAAGTTGCCTTGCTTATCGATCAGCATGGCGCCGCATGTTCCAGTCTTGGGCCATGCGGACGAGTGTGGGGTAGATCACCGCTTCGCCGTGCGGGTGATAGTTACCGCTGGTGTCGCCGGAGATTTTTGCGCACTTCACGCGGCCAGCGCCGGGCGTGAGATTCAGGTCGTTCATCGCCACGAGAATGCGGCGCTGCGAGGGCTTGAGGCCGTCGCGCACATCGGGCAGCGCGCGGCTCACGATGACGCTCATCGCGTACGTGAGGTAGCTATCCTTCAGCTCATCTTCGATCGGCAAATCGATGAGCCGGAGGGCGATCGCTTGTTCTTGCGGATCTTCGGGCGGGGTAGGATCGGTGGGACCTGTAGACACTAAAAATCCTTTCGGGAGGGAGCTTAAAATTTACCATTTTTGAGGGTGGTAAACAACCAGCGCGAGGCTCGTGGCAAGTGCTGTTGCGAAGCGGTAGAATGACGTTTGAATCGCTCATCTGCAGAAGGGAATCGCCGTGACTACGCCGCCGTTTGCTCATCTTCATTGCCATAGCCATTACAGTTTGCTGGATGGGGCGAGCCCGATCGGCGATCTTGTTTCGCGGGCTAAAGAACTGGGGATGAATGCGCTGGCGATTACGGACCACGGCAACTTGTATGGGGCGCTGGAGTTCTATCAGACTTGCCGCGGTGCGGGGATTAATCCGATCGTTGGTTACGAAGCTTATGTGGCGCCTGGCAGTCGACACGAGCGGAGCGCGAGTCCCAAGGGGGAATCGAGTTATCACCTTACGCTGCTCGCACAGAATCGCATTGGGTTTCAGAATCTGGTGAAGCTCGCGAGTAAGGCGTTTTTGGAGGGGTTTTATCACAAGCCGCGGATAGATCGCGAATTGCTGGCCGAGATGAACGAAGGGATTGTGTGCTTGAGCGGGTGCGTGTCGGGCGAATTGAGCCGGGCGCTTTTGTCTGGCAATTCGGCCGATGAGGCGTTCGCACAGGGCGAGCAGCATGCGGCTTGGTTTCATAAGATTTTTGGCGATCGCTACTTTATCGAGATTCAGAACAACGGCGTCGAGATTCAGCGGCTGGCGGCGGAGTTATCGATTGACCTCGCGAAGCGGATGGGATTGCCGCTCGTGGCGACGAGTGACGCTCACTATGTGCTCCGTGAGGATGCTGTTGCGCAGGATGTTCTCTTGTGTATCAACACGGGTAAGTTTCGCACGGATACGAATCGGATGCGGATGGAAGGGGATCAGTTTTATCTCCGCAGTCCGGAGGAAATGTACGCATCGTTTCCGGGGTTTGAGGATGCGGTCGCGCGCAGTCAGCAAATTGCGGACAGCGTTGATATTCAATTGGAGTTAGGTAAGCGGCATTTCCCGGCGTTCACGCCGCCGGTTGGAAAAACTTCGGCGATACATTTGCGCGAGTTGTGTGAGACTGGCTTGCGTGAGCGGTACGCCGACAATGCGGGGCGGTGGAAGAACAATGATCCGCAATCGGGCGAGCTGAGTGAGGATGTTCGTAATCGAATTGAGCGTGAGCTTGCCGTCATCGAAAAGCTCGGCTTCTGCGATTACTTCTTAATTGTGTGGGACTTCGTGCGGTACGCCGTCGAGCAGAAGATCCCTTGTACGGCGCGCGGTTCGGGCGTGGGTTCGCTTGTTTGCTACGCGCTTAAGATCAGCCACGTGTGCCCATTGCAGTATGGGCTGCTGTTCGAGCGGTTTTTGGATGAAAACCGCCGTGAGGCGCCTGATATCGACATCGACTTCTGCAAGGAACGTCGCGGCGATGTCATTCAATATGTGAAGGACAAATACGGCGAAGCGAATGTGGCTCAGATTGGCACGTTCGGCACGCTGGCGGCTCGAGCGGCGATTCGCGATGTTGGCCGGACGATGAGCATGCCGATTTTCCGCGTCGATCAAGTCGTGGCGATGGTGCCCGATCAGTTGGGCATCGAGCTTAAGGATGCGCTCGAGCAAAGCGATGAGCTGAAGAAGGCGTATGCGGCGGACGGCGAGATTCACGAGCTGATCGACCTCGCGATGAAGGTCGAGGGGCTGGCGCGGAACGTCGGCACGCACGCGGCGGCAGTGGTGATCGCCGAGAAGCCGGTCGATCAATATGTGCCGCTGCAGTATGTGAAGGGAAAGACGGAAGTCATCACGCAGTGGGCGATGGGGGATGTTGAGAAGGCTGGCCTGCTCAAGATGGACTTCCTCGGCCTGCGGAACCTCACGATTCTGGCGAAGGCGGTCGAGCTGATTGAGCAATCGCGCGGCGAAACCGTCGACCCGCACAAGTTTCCGCTGGATGACGCGAAGACGTTCGGCGTGTTCTGCCGCGGCGAGACGAAAGGCATCTTCCAGTTTGAAAGTGGTGGCATTCGCGATTTGTTGCAGCGGATGAAGCCCGATCACTTTAGCGACATCATTGCCACGAACGCGCTGTATCGGCCGGGTCCACTCGAAGGTGGGCTGGTTGATGATTACATCGAAGTGAAGCATGGCCGCAAGGAGCCGCACTATCCGCATCCGGTGATGAAGGAAGTGCTCGAGGAAACCAACGGTGTGATGGTGTTCCAAGAGCAAGTGATGCGGATTCTCAATCTTCTCGGGGGCATCAAGCTCGCCGATGCGTACAGCTGCATCAAAGCGATCAGCAAGAAGAAGCTCGAGATGATCGCGAAGTTCCGCGAGGCATTTATCCAAGGGGCCCGCGAGAAGGGATTGGAGAAGAAGAAGGCCGAGGAATTGTTTGGGCAGATCGAAAAATTTGCTGGGTATGGGTTCAATAAGTCGCACAGCACGGCGTACGCGCTGATTGCGTATCAGACGGCGTACTTGAAGGCGCATTACCCGGTGGAGTTCATGGCCGCGCTGCTGTCGGGCGATATTCCAGGGCGGAATTTCAAGAGCAAGGACCCGCTCGTTGAGCACCTCGAAGATTGCAAGCGGATGGAAGTGACGGTCGTGCCGCCGAACGTGAATCGCTCGGAAGCGGACTTCGCTGTGGTGAAGGGCGAAATCCTGTTTGGCCTGAGCGCGATCAAAGGCTGCGGCAGCGGGGCGGCAGAAGCGATTTCCGCTGCGCGACGCGCGGATGGCGATTTTACGAGTCTGTTTGATTTCTGCGAGCGCGTCGATCCACAATTATGCGGTCGAGCAGCGATTGAAACGCTCATCAAGGCTGGCGCGTTCGATATACTCGGCGCGAATCGCTCGCAGTTAATGGCTGCCATCGACCGGGCCATGCAAAGCGGTGCGGCGGTGCTCGCCGATCGTAAGAGCGGCCAGCGCGGTTTGTTCGATGGTGGCGATGACGACACGGCCACTACGTCGAATCAGTCACTGCCGAACGTGCCGGACTTCCCCGAGAAAGAACAGCTGGCGATGGAGAAAGAGGTGCTCGGATACTACCTCACCAGCCATCCGCTGTCGCAGCATGAAGCGACGCTGCGAACGTTTTGTTCGCACACGAGCACGCAGCTTGGCGGTCTCGAACATCGCAGCGAAGTGCTCGTCGGCGGGATGCTGGCCGCGATTAAATTTTCGCACACAAAGAATCCGCGACCCGGGAACGTGCACACGAAGTACGCGATGTGGGACCTTGAAGATCTGGAAGGCATCACGCGCTGCATCATGTGGCCGGAGCAGTTTGCGGAATTCGGCGAGATGGTGAAGGCGGATGCGATCCTGGCCGTGAAGGCGGCCATTGATCGAAGACCTGGGGCGGAGGAAATCAATCTCATCGTGAATGAGTTGATTCCGCTCGATGACCTGTCGTCCCGCTTCTCGAATTCGGTGACGATCCGCGTGCGCGAAGACAAAGGCCCCGAAATCCTCACCACGTTACGCGAAATTGTACGCGGCTATCCCGGCACGAAACTGTTGCGGTTGCGGCTCGATCTGGCGGAAGGCGGCAGCGTGACGCTCGATTGCTCGAAGAATGCGGTCGCGATTGATCCGGAGCTTCGGCGTCGTGTGGAGGAACTACTCGGGCCGGGCAGTTTTAAGATTACGGCAAGTCCGCCGAAGCCGGCGGCACCGCCGCGAGGCGCCCAAAACGGTCGTCGACATATGGCGCGGACGTAAACTCTCCTCGGTACAGTTCCGTTTATGTCACGAGCCTACGAAGCGCTCTTGGTAAACAGCATGCAGCGGCTGGATCGTTGGATCGCCGATACCGAATCGCTTGCTTCGATCTCCGACGATCCTATCACGCAACAACAAATCGAATTCGACTTATCTCGGTGGCAGGCATCGCGCGATCGGCTGGCAACTCTTTTGGCCCGCACGAAATGGCTTAATCGTATTGCGACATGGACGCTGGCGCTGCTGGTCGTCAGCTTCGGAGCGCTATTCATAATTGCGAGTTTCGTTTCTCCAACTGTTGGGGTCGTTTCCTTCTTGCTGGCGGTCGACTTATTGGTTGTGATTGCGTGTTGCGTTGGATATCTCGTTGTCATCATGCTGCGAGGCGCGGACGCGAACCGTGGCGATTTAGCGTGCGCGATCTGCTCGTTATCATGACGGTCCTGGCTCTCATGATTGGTTCGCTCGCGTGGCTTGCGCAACGATAAAGCCGTCCCGGTTCGATGAGGACCGCGACGACAAACGCTATAGCGTCAACGATTGGCGTACTGTTGGCGTGAGTTCGGCATGTTACACTAGGCGTATCAGTCTTTCGACACAAATAACAGGGGCTAGTTGATGCCGCAAATCAATCGAATTCTTGTGACCGGCGGTGCCGGTTTTTTGGGGTCGCACCTTTGCGAACGACTGGTCGAAGAGGGGCACGACGTTATCTGCGTTGATAATTTTTTCACGAGTCAGAAGACGAACGTTGCGCACCTGCTGGGGCAGCCGAACTTCGATTTGATTCGGCATGACATCACGCAACCGCTCGTGCTTGAGGTGGATCAAATCTACAACCTGGCATGTCCGGCGGCGCCGGGGCATTATCAGTACAACCCGATCAAGACGCTGAAGACATCGGTCCTCGGCTCGATCAATATGCTGGGGCTGGCGAAGAGGTGCCACGCGAAGATTTTGCAGGCTTCTACGAGCGAAGTCTACGGCGATCCGGAAGTGCATCCGCAGACGGAGTCGTATCGTGGGGCGGTGAACCCGATCGGCCCGCGAGCGTGCTACGACGAAGGGAAGCGGGCGGCCGAAACGCTGTTCATGGATTATCACCGCATGCACAAACTCAACGTGCGGCTGGTGCGGATTTTCAATACGTATGGGCCGCGGATGCATCCGTATGATGGCCGGGTGGTATCAAACTTTATTCGCCAGGCGCTGCGGAGTGAGGACATCACGATTTTTGGCGATGGCAGCCAAACGCGGTCGTTTTGTTATCGCGACGATTTGATCGAAGGCATGGTGCGGATGATGAACGGGCCGGATGATTTCACGGGGCCGGTGAATATCGGCAACCCCGATGAGTTCACCATTCTTCAATTGGCCAAGCTTGTGATCGAGCTGACGGGCAGCAAAGCCAAGGTCGTGCATAAAGATTTGCCGGTGGATGATCCGACGCGGCGACGGCCCGATATTTCGCTCGCGAAAAGCAAACTGGGTTGGGAGCCGAAGACGAAACTTCGTGAAGGGCTCGAGAAAACAATCGCGTGGTTTCGGACGATTGCTTGGGAAGAATATCGCGCTCCGACGCCCAATTATTAGGTTTTGTGCTGAGGGACAGCAGCTTGTTAGTCGCGGTAGCGGATTCTTTCGCCGACCAACTTCCTCAAGAGTACGAATAGTAGCACGCCTGCTGCGGCGCCGCAGGAATCGGCGGTCCAATCCCAGAAATCGCAGTCGCGGTGGACAGGGATTTGTGTGATTTCATCCGCTGCTCCATAGACGATGGCGACGATCCATACGATCCACAGGTGTCGACTGTTGAGAATGCCGGATCCGAGTTGCCAGGTCAGCGCGATTCCGAATGCGAGCAGAAAATAGGCCGTGAAGTGGAGGACTTTGTCGTTGGCTTCAACTGGCACGATCACCTCGCTTGGCGGGATGTGGGTACCCGTGAAAATGATCAGCCAATAGATGGCCAACCCTAGTTTGCTCAAGGTGACGACAAGCGAACGACGGACGGGAATTTGCATCGGGGCGGACCGCATGATTGCCAGTTTCGGGGGAGCCAATTAAGTTGATTGGATAACCAGCCGCGGTTCGTCGTCAACGGCCGGCTGGTGGTTGCCAATTGTTCGCTGAGGTGCCGTATGAGTATGGGGTCGTCTTTTCCGGGTCAGAGCTATGGCGATGGGTATAGCCGGGGCGGCAGTGGCATTAAGGCGCGGCTGATCATTGCAATGGTGATCGCATTGTTTGCGATCATTTCTTACTACGGTCGGCCGGGGGATGAAAACAAAATCACCGGCAAGAGCGAACGCGTCGCCATGCATGATGAAGCTCAGGAAATTCAAATGGGGCTGCAGGCGCGGCCAGAAATGATTCAGCAGTTTGGGGGCGTCGATCGCGATCCACGGGCGTCTGCCCACGTGCAGCAAGTGGGTGAGCGGCTGCTCACGGCACTTGATAAGAAGTTGGCTGCCGAAGGACGGTCGAATCCTTATCGGGATAATTTCCATTTCACGCTGTTGGGCGATCCGAAAACGGTGAATGCGTTTGCGCTGCCGGGCGGGCAAGTGTTCATGACCGAAGCGTTGTACCGCGATTTGGAGACGGAAGGGCAGTTGGCGGGCGTGCTGGGACACGAAATGGGGCATGTCATCGAACGGCATAGTAACAAACAGATGGCGAAGGGCGAGTTATTCCAAGGCCTCGCGGCGGCGGGCGGCATCGCGGGCGGCGATCAGCAGAGCGCGCAAATGTCGCAGGCGATCGCCCAAATGGTGACGATGAAATACGGTCGGAATGATGAGCTCGAAGCGGATCGTTGGGGTGTGCGCCTGACCGAGATGGCGGGTTATGATCCGCACGCCATGATCGGGGTGATGGAGGTGCTGCAAAAAGCGACGGGCGGGCAGGGACCGCCTGAGTTTTTCAGCACGCACCCGAACCCACCGCATCGCGAAGCGGAAATTAAGAAGGCCATCGAGGAAGAATTTCCGAATGGCCTGCCACCAGGACTGGAAAAATAAGATTTGTTTGTCCGCAGATGGACGTAGATGTTCGCAGATAGGAATAACAAATTAGAATTTCCTCGATCAACTCGTGATCCTACCGACTCACCATTGAAACAGACTTTAGAAATCTGCGCAAATCTGCGTCCATCTGCGGACAAAAACGCCCTACTAATTACCAAAGAGCTCCGAGCTTGCCGAGTCTGCACCGCATCACGATTATTTCTGGTGGCCAAACTGGTGCGGATCGGGCAGGTCTGGAGTTCGCGATCGAGCACGGTTTGCCATACGGCGGTTGGTGTCCGCGCGGACGACTGGCGGAAGACGGTCCGATCCCTGCGCGGTACGAACTTCGAGAGACGCCATCGAGCAAATATGCGCAGCGGACGGAATGGAATATCCGTGATAGTGATGCCACGCTGGTGATGAGCATTTCCGCGAACCCGCAAGGTGGCACGCGGCTGACGATGGACCTCGCACGGAAGCTGGGGAAACCGCTGCTGCATCTGAGTCGGGAGTCTGACGTCGGCACGACTGGCGAATTGGCATCGCACGTCGATACATTTCTGAGTGAGAATTCGGTGCGGATTCTAAACGTCGCTGGGCCGAGGGAGTCGCAGGAACCAGAAATCGCGGCGTTTGTGCGCGAAGTGATGCAAGGCGTCAGGCACGTGCATTATTCGGATTGATTGATCGCAGTGCGATCTTTCGTGCACATTAACGCTGTCCGAATCGCTGGTTTCGAGCTACGTTATTTTTCGGACGTGCAATTCTGCAAACACGATGGCACTCAATCATGGCAATTCAGATCTCTCCCGACGAAACGCGCATCGGTTGGATTGGCACCGGCGTTATGGGCCGCTCGATGTGCGGGCACCTGATTGCGGCTGGGTACAAGGTGACGCTGTTTACGCGGACCAAAGAAAAGGCGAAAGAGCTTGTCGAGAAAGGGGCGACGTGGGCGGCCTCGCCGCGCGACGTGGCGGATGCGTCGGATGTCGTGATTTCGATCGTCGGCTTTCCGCGCGATGTGCGGGAGGTGATGTTGGGGGAAGACGGCGCGCTCGCCGGGTGCAAATCGGGTAATGTGCTTATTGATATGACGACGAGCGAGCCGTCGCTGGCGATCGAGATTGCGGCGCGCGCGGAAGGGAAGGGCGTTATCAGTGTCGATGCGCCGGTCTCCGGCGGGGATGTTGGCGCGCGGAATGCAACGCTGTCGATCATGATCGGCGGTGATGCGGACACCGTTGCCTCGCTCGAGCCGATTTGGAAAACGATGGGGCAGAAGTGGGTTCGCCAGGGCGGGCCCGGCGCAGGGCAACATACGAAGATGGTCAATCAAATGTTGATCGCGACCGGCATGATCGGCGTGTGCGAAGCACTGCTGTATGGTTATAAGGCGGGGTTGAATCTGGAGACCGTGTTGGAATCGGTGGCTTCTGGTGCGGCTGGAAGCTGGTCATTGTCCAATTACGGACCGCGAATTATCGCTGGCAATTTTGATCCGGGATTCTTTGTTGAGCACTTCATCAAAGACATGGGAATTGCGCTCGCTGAATCGAAACAGATGGGGATTGCCGTACCGGGGCTAGCGCTCGCGGAGCAGCTTTATCAAGCAGTCGCAGCGCAAGGTCACGCCCGCAAAGGAACGCATTCGCTGATGCTGGCACTCTCGCAAATCTCCGGAATTGACTGGCTAAAACGCGCGAAGTGACTTTTCGCTTCCTCGTAGCGGACTTGACTCGCTGCGCCGGCCGACGATGATACGAAAGTTGGGCACAGCGAGGGGTAATCCATGTTGCCGAGGAGTTTGGTCATGAAGTTTTCGTTCGGAATTGCAATCGCTGTCGTCGGTGCGCTGTTCTTCGCTGGTTGCCAAGAAGCAAAATCGAAATCACCCGATCCGAATGCGCCTGTAAAGGTTGACGGCAAAGTAATTCAAACGGTCGCCATTGGCGAAAGCGCGAAGGAGTCGAAGGCGACTAAAGTCGGAGACCAAGCTCCAGATTGGAAGGACCTCACCGGGACGGACGACAAGCAACACAGCCTGAAGGACTTGGAGAAGGACAAGGCGGTTGTAATCGTATTCACAGGCAACATCTGCCCGGTCGCGCAAGCGTATGAGGACCGGCTCAACAAATTGGCGACCGACTATAAGGACAAAGGTGTGTCGATCGTGGCGATCAATGTGAACAAAGGTGAGCGCGACAACTTGGATGCCATGAAGCAGCGGGCCGAGAAGAAGGGGTTCGTGTTCGCGTACCTGAAGGATCCTTCGCAAGACAGCGCTCGCCAGTACGGTGCGACTTGTACGCCACACGTTTTCTTGTTAGATGGGCACCGGAAGATCGTTTATACCGGCGCGATCGACGACAACATGGATGAGGGCGCGGTCAAACAGCACAGCCTGCAGAATGCGGTCGATGCGGTGCTGGCTGGCAAAGAGCCTAGCGCCGGGCCGAAGCAATTCGGCTGCGGCATTCGGTATGAATAGCAGCATTCGCTGGGGTGGCTTCGCGGTGCTCGCCGCTGCGTCTGCAATTGTCAGTTGCGTGCTTTCGGGGTGCGGGTCATCCCAGTCACCCGCACCGGTTGCCAGCGCCGCAACCGACGACCGTCACACCGCCGGTTCGGCTGCAATCCATCGACAAAGCCGGCTACGACGCGGCCATTGCGAAGCTACGCGGCAAGATCGTGCTCGTCGACTTTTGGGCCACCTGGTGCGAGCCATGTGTGGAGCAACTGCCGCACACGCTCGCGCTCGGCGATAAACTCCGCGAGCGAGGATTAGCGATCGTCACCGTCAGTTGCGATGAGGTGAAAGATTCGACTCAGGTTGCGGCGTTTCTGACGTCGAAAAATGCGTCCGGCGCGACGAACCTCATTAGCCAGTTTGGCGGCAGTCCGAAGACGATGGAGGAGCTGGAAATCGCTAGCGGCGCCGTGCCGTTCTACAAGTTGTATGACCGCTCGGGCAGGCTGCGGCAGACTTTTGGCATCTCGCCCACGGCCGCCAAGCAGTTCACAACCGCGGATATCGAGGCGGCCGTCGATCAACTGCTGGCCGAGTAAAGGTGCCGATTTCGCAATAATCTGGTCTGTTTCCAGCCATTATTGGGCTGAGGCGTCTTTGTTTGTGTTTGGATAAAAAGGCCGCCCAATCTCCCGCCACGCCTGGCGAATAACAATAGGTAAGGAATGCACCCAGCACATTTGCTATCAGGTACTAGGCGCTGCGACAGCGCGACATGATATTTAATGAACCACCCCGATCGCGGGTGGTAGTTTGTTCCTATCTGTTTCAGGAGACCAAGACAATGAAGAAGCTATTTGCTTTGACGCTGCTCGTGGCGGCAATGGCCGTCATCGGCTGCGGCGAAAAGAAGCCGGCAACGAAGCCCGCGACCCCAGCCCCCGCCGCAGACAAGCCAGCCGACAAGCCTATGGAAGCCCCACCGGCGAAGTAATTGTTCGCCGCTCTGTGGTTTTGATCGATAGATAGAGATCGTTAGCCGCGATTGAATGGTGTGGCCGCGAGGCCCGCCGTTCGCTCGCGGCTTTATTTTTTGGCAAGATTCACTTGACTCACTGCACACCATGTCGACATACTATGTAGTGCATAGTATGCGATGCATATCAACCACTGGTTTTAGGTGATGCGATGAAACTGGAACGCGAATTAATGCGAGGCGCGGCCCCGACAGCAGTGATGCAAGTGCTTTCCGTCGGCGAGAAGTACGGCTACGAGCTGGTCGAAGCGCTGGCTCGCCAGTCGAACGGCGTCCTGGGCATCGGCCAATCGACCCTCTACCCACTTCTATATAACTTAGAAGCGAAAGGGCTCGTCACCTCGCGGGTCGATGAAACCGGCGCTCGGCCCCGGCGGTTTTATCGTCTTACGCAACTCGGCCGCCGCAAGCTCGCCGACGACACCAAACAGTGGCAAGCGTTGTGGGAAGCGTTCCGGTCGCTTGGTCTTTCCGGTCAGCCCACCGCGATGATCGCTGGAGGTGCGCGATGACCTCGGCCACCTCGAGCGATTCGGTATTGCGAAGGATCTATTTTTCGCGGTTTCGCGATGTGCTGCGCGGCCGGCTGGATGCGCGATTGGATTGGCGTCATATCATCGCGTCCGCCAACTTACCGGCGGAACTGGCGACCGCGGTGACACACGTCGTCGGCAAATCTCGACTGTGGCGAAGTGAAAAAGCGTCTGTCGCAACGGAACTGGTTTCTCACTTTCAAGACGGTTTGGAAGTGGGGCAATCTCCGCAGGACCTGCTGATGGCATTCGGCGATGCGCAAGCGGCCGCACAACTAATTGGCCGCGCGAAAAGGCGTGGCCGACCGGTCGGTTGGCAAATTTTTCATTACGGTTGGATGATGCTCGCCGGCTTGGGGCTGGTGTACGTCATGATCGGGGTTTGGATGTCGACAGGTCGGCCGACCGTGAAAACCGATTACCTCGCCATGTTCAACAAGACCGCCCTCGCCGTGCCCGAGAAGGAACGCGCATGGCCCGAATACCGCGATGCGCTGTTGGCGATGGGGCTTAAAGAAGATGAAAAGGACACCCCAGCTGCCAAATTCTTGGATAACGAGGCCAAACCGGGCGAAGCGACGTGGGCCGACAAAGAGAAGTTTCTAACCGAGCATGCTGACTCGATCGCCAAGCTGCGCGAGGCGGCGACGCGCGAGAAACTCGGGTTCGTTGCATCCTCGTCGCGCGCGGACTTCGGCGACAAAGATCGCGAGCTCTTTGGCATGCATCTCACGCCCGAAGAAATGAAGAGCGAAAAAGAGTTGAAGCTCGAAGATCGTTGGCTAATTTCGACCCTGCTGCCGGATCTGCAGCGATTGCGTCAATCCGGGATCATCCTTGGGGCTGACGCGCGTCGTGCCGCCGAAGCAGGCGATGGAAAGGCCGCGTTCGCAGATGTGATCGCCATTTTAGGCGTGAGCCACCACGCGGATGAAATGCCGCTGCTGATCGGCGTCGCGGTGGCGGATGCGATCCAAGGCCAAGCACGTGCCGCGATTCGAGATGTCCTCAGCGCAAAACCGGCTCTGTGGACGGATGCTCAATTGCGCGATCTGGCCCACAAGTTATCCGCCGCCAAACTTGATTGGTCGCGCGGCATCGACGGCGAACGCGCTTGCTTTTATGACAGCATGCAGCGCATCTACACTGACAATGGCAACGGCGATGGCCGACTCGCGCTGCAGGTGATGAAAGATCAAAACCTGTTTCAACTGCTCGAATCAATTAGCACCAACGGCGACCCCGCCGAGCAACATCAAACGTTGCTAGCCAACTCGGGCCTCGCGATGTTGACGCTACCAGCCGCGAATATGGTCATCGCGTCGCGGAAGCAGATGCTCGAGACGTTCGATAAGGCAACGAACGCCGCACAAGCGCGGATGACGGAGCCTTATTGGAAGCAGCAGGCCGAACCTCCGCTCGATGAATTCCAAGACGAGGAGTTAGGACCGCTCGGCAAATTCCGTTACCTCTTCGTGCGAATCATGTTGCCGGCTTATGACAATCTGCTCAAGCGAATCGTCATGACAAGCAGCGAGCAAGATGGTGTGTACCTTGGCCTCGCGCTCGAACTCTACCATCGGCAAAATCACAAGTGGCCGGAGACGCTTTCGGAACTTGCGCCGAAGTGGTTACCCGAGGTGCCGGTCGATCGCGTAACGGGCCTACCGCTGCATTACAAAATTGTCGATGAGCATCCGCTCGTTTACAGCGTCGGCTTGGATGGCGACGACGACAACGGCCGGCCAGTTCCCAACGAAAAGGGAATCACGCTGCCGTGGACCGCGCCGCGCGATGTCAAACCAGAGGATGGCGATTGGGTCATGTGGTCTACCGCCAAGGACAGCGGTTAGACGATCGCAGTTTTACGGTTTGAACTTTTTGTATCGCAGCGCAACCTAATTGGGTCAGCCATAGCCGGCGCTGCTTCTTACAGTTGAAACTCCACGTATGCCAACCAGACGCAAACTCCGCAGCAATACTATGTTTAACATAGCATCCGCACTAAGCCGAACGGGCTTCCAATACTTGGCGATCGCCTTACTATTTCTCTCAACCGCCGCTCGAGCGCAGTTCTACCAATACAACACCGACATCCGCGGCACGCTGATGTGGGTGCCGCCCGGGCTGCAAACGGTCAAAGGCATCGTCATCTGGGGTAATGGTTCGGGTGCCGACGAACGCGGCGCCGCCGGAGCGCCGTGGCTGCAACAATTTGCGGAGCTTCATGACTTCGCCTTGATCGGCACCTCGATGTGGGGCAATCTCAGCGGTACGGAAATTAATACGTGGGATCAGCACATTGCGGCGCTGGCCTCCGAGAGCGGCCACCCAGAGTTGAAAAATGCACCGTATGCGCCCATCGGTTTTTCGAACGGCGGCCAGATGTCCTACGGCTTCAACGCGCTGCGGCCAGAGAAGACGATCGCATTCGTCGCCAACAAGGGATGTTGTTACAACAACACAGCGCCTTCGACGGCTGCGCTCGCCACACCTGGAATCTTGATCGCCGGCGAGCTGGATACCGACGTGAGGCGCAGCAGCATCAAGTCGATATTCGACAATAATCGTGCGCGCGGCGCGCTGTGGTCGTGGGTTGAGCAGCAGGGAGTTGCCCACGCCGGTCTCGCGCAAGAGCTCATGATTCCGTTCATGGACGAAGCGATTCGCCTGCGCTACCCGGCGAACCAAGCGCCAACGGCCACATCCGGCGTAACGCTACGGAGCGTGAGCCCGAGCAGCGGGTGGCTCGCCGACCAAAGCACATGGAAGAGCGGTCTCACGCAAATCGCTTCGTACGACTCCTACCCCGGCAACAAGCAGACCGCCGGCTGGCTGCTCGACGAGAACTTGGCCGATATGTACCGGGCGTTCTCCACGTACAACGAAAACGTTCACCTATCGTTCATCAACCCTCAAGTGCCGGAGTTCCCCGAGGTCAATTACGGGGAAGGTTTGGGCAACGTTCAGCTCCGACTCGATCTTTCGGGAACGCCCGGATGGACCAAGGTCGATATCCTTGACGGCGCGAAATCGGTGCTCGAGTTTGGTTCAACCTTGTCGACGCCAAACCTGCTGACGCTCAATGTGCCGATCGATGAGTCGGGAGTTCACGGCTTATCGGCGCTCGTCACCAAAGCGGACGGGGTAACGCTCACTACGAGCAACCTGCTCGTGTATACCGCAGTCCCTGAGCCAGCAGCGATTTATACCGCGATCGTGGGCTTGATTTCTCTCGTCGTAACGCATTGCCGAGCTGCCCCTTAACTCACACTCAGTGCGGGTGCCGTCGCTAGCTTCGATCTGCTGCTCGCACAATTGCGCAATCGGAAGATTTGAATGTATTTCGCAAATTGAGTGGAAAAAATTGCCGCGCGGTGGTGTTATTGAGTGGTGAAAACGCGCCAACTTTGTGAAGGTTAATCTACTGCTTCGTAATCGTGAAATTCTGTGGCACACGACAGCTGTGCCCGAGCCAGCGATGACCAGCATGTTGATGATTGCAGCCTGCTGGCTCTGTGCTGACCGCCTTGAACGCGCGCGGTTTCGCGCAACCTACTTAATCACAGCGGCTCAATTTGTGCGTCGCCTAAACACTTGAAAGCAATGACAATGCGTTTCCACCGGTATCTTTTGAATTGTGTAATCATAGCGACAACTATTTCCGCCAATTCGCTGCTTGCGGCGAGCGTTGCCGATTTTGCCGATTTCTCGCTTAGTAACAACGCCGGAAACGTCGTCCTGCCTGGTCGGCTTTATATTCCGCCGGAAGCGACGGCTGATCCTACGACGCCGCGACCGTTTATTCTCTTTCTGCATGGTGGCGGTGAAGAGGGAACCAACAACACCAGTCAGATCAACTCGAATATCGATAACCTTCTGGCTGAGGCGAAACTGAAAGGCGCCTACCTTTATGCACCCCAGTCGACAAGCGATTGGAGCAGTATCACGCTTACCAATAACGTCATGACCATGATCGACCGCGCTGCGGCAAGCATGGATGTGGATCCGACGCGCATCTACATCACCGGCCTCTCCAACGGCGGCGGCGGTACCTGGAACATGCTCAGTCGCTATCCTGAGGAATTCGCCGCGGCGATTCCGATTTCGGGGATCGCGCCCGCGTCCGATTTCGTGGCTTCTCACCTCTTGCATGCACCGATCCTTGCCTTTCACGCGCGCGACGACACGGTCGTGTCCGTTGGTACGACTCACAATGTCTTGAACGCGATTCTTACAGCGGACCACGTAGCACTACCGACCTATCCGACTCGATCCACGAACAATTTTTTCATGTCGAATCCTGATCTCGCTTCGAACCTCACCCTAGGACAAGCCGTCCTACAACAGGGGAACGTCACCCAATTTAGTATTTCCGGCAGTCAACTTGATTTGATGTATTACGAATTGGCGTCCGGTGGTCACGCGATTTGGTCGAACGTCTACAGTGGCCCGCCGGTTTACGATTGGCTGTTCTCGCACTCTTTGAGCGTGCCTGAGCCAACCGTCTGCATGCTACTGTTGGTGAGTTGTCTGGCTGCGCCACTCTCAAATTACGCAGACATCGCTCGAAGACCTGCGGTTTTTAAGCGTCAGCACGAATCCCGCGCGGATAGTCCTACTTAGAGGAATGCCTGACCACATGAAAACGAAAACATCCACGAGCATTGGCCTTTTGCTCTCTTTTCTGATTGTTCCAGGCGCCGCGCTCTCCCAAGCTAGCTCTTTTGACGGCGCTGCGATTCAGGAATTCCTGCATCGGAATTTCGACGGGAAGGACTCGGGGATGGTGATCGGAATTGTGGATGAGCACGGCAGCCAAGTTTTCGGGGCCGGAAAGTTAGACAACGGCACTGATCAGGACGTAAATGGAGACACGCTGTTCGAGATCGGATCCATCACCAAAACGTTTACCGTACTGTTGCTCGAAGACATGGTGAATCGCGGCGAAATGAATCTCGATGATCCCGTCGAGAAGTACTTGCCCGAGTCGGTCAAGGTACCGTCGCGAAACGGCAAGATAATCACGCTGCTGAATCTGGCGTCGCAAGACTCGGGTCTGCCGCACGATGCATCGAACATGCTTCAGCGCGATCCGAACAACATATTCGCCGACTACACGGCTGATAATCTATACGAGTTTTTATCCAGCTATGCTTTGACCCAAGACCCCGGCGCTGCGTTTCGCTATTCCAACGCCGGGATCGCGCTGCTTGGCAATGCCATTGAACGAAAAGCAGGGCGCGATTTCGAGTCGCTCGTCCGCGACCGGATTTGCACTCCTTTGCACATGGACAGCACCTATGTCGCCGTTCCACCCGAGTTGAAATCGCGGCTCGCGACAGGTCACGACGAGCGGGGTAATCGGCATCCGGGTATGATTATGCAAGTTATCACTCCCGCCGGCGGGATCCGTTCGACTGCAAATGACATGTTGAAGTATGTGTCGGCAAACATCGGTTTGCAGTCCACGGCGTTAGCGCCGCTTATGCAGAAGACCCATGATATTCGTCACCCAGAGTCGCTCGACCCGATCGCTGGTTCCAGGGGCGCTACGGCGATGCCATGGTATAACGACCGCGCGTTTCAAACGCCAGACATGGATTTCCGCGGCCATGCCGGCGGGACGCACGGTTTTTCGGCCTTCGTCGGCTTCGACCTCAAGGGACGGCGTGGCGTCGTCGTGCTGGCAAGCAAAAAGTCGCGGTCCCCCAGCATCGGCTGGCGGGTGCTTCAAAACGCGCCTTTGAAAAACGCAACTGAGCAGGCGGCCGAGCCTATTTACGAGGTCGTCGGCATCGGAGCTGCGCTTGAGACGGACGGCAAAACCAAAATGATCCGGATTTACAAGATCATCCCAAATTCACCCGCTGCTGAGGCAGGGATCGCGAGCGGATCATTGATTCAAAAAATCGATGACACGCCGACCGAAGGATTGAGCCTCGCCGAATGTTTGAAATTGCTCACCGGCCCGGTAGGAAGCAAAGTGCGCCTGACGCTTGTCGACACGAAGAGCAAGGACCCAAAGTCAGTGGAACTTACAAGACAGAAGTATCTGATTTCGAGTTAAGCGCGGATTGCCGTTGATCGCTCTCAGAGGTCTACGTTCGGCAAATGATGTCCCATCTTGTCGCGTTTCGTAGCCAGATAAGTTGCGTTATGCTCGTGAATCGGGCCCACGATCGGAATCTGGTCGACGACTTCCAAGTCAAAGCCGCTGTAGATAAAGGCGTCGGTCTTTTTGGGGTTGTTCGTCAGCAAACGAACCTTGCGTAACCCAAGATCTTTAAGCAACTGGATGCCGACACCGTAGTCGCGCGAGTCGGCTTTGTAACCCAGGGCGATGTTCGCTTCGACGGTATCGAGACCTTGGTCCTGGAGCGCGTAGGCCTTGATCTTCTCAACGATCCCAATGCCTCGGCCTTCCTGCGGCAAGTACACCAATACGCCAGCGCCCTCATTCATAATCATATCGAGCGCCATGTGAAGTTGATCGCCGCAATCGCAGCGCAGCGACTCGAGTAGGTCGCCGGTGAAGCAAGAGGAGTGGAGTCGCACAAGCGGGGCCGCAACTTTCAAGGGATCGCCCAACACGAACACCAGCGGCTGTTGCGATTCATATTTCACGCCGTAAGCGATGATCGTACCCGTGCCGTATTTAGTGGGCAGCTTCGACTCGGCCTCCCGGTAGACAAGTTTTTCGCGAACGCGGCGAAACGCAATCAATTGCTCGATCGAGATGATGGGCAGATTGTGCTTCTCGGCAAGTTCGTGCAATTGTTTGCGGTTGGCGCGGTCGCCAGTATCGTTGAGCACTTCGCACAGCACGCCGGCTGGGAGCAGCCCTGCTAGGCGAGCGAGGTCGACGGCGGCTTCGGTGTGTCCGGCGCGGCGCAGCACGCCGCCTTCTTTGGCCACCAGAGGAAACAAGTGTCCCGGACGGTTGAAATCGGCGGGCGTACTCGCTGGATCGCAGATCGCTTGGATCGTGCGCGCCCTTTCTGCAGCGGTGATGCCGGTGCGTGTCGAACGATGATCGACCGGTACCGTGTAATTCGTGCCGAGCGGCGCCGTATTGGTATCCACCATGGGATGGAGGTCGAGCCGCTGGCTAATCTCGGGCAGGATCGGCATGCAGAGCTGGCCGCGGCCCATCGTGATCATGAAATTAACCGTTTCGGCAGTTGCCAACTCGGCGGCGCAGATAAAATCGCCTTCGTTTTCGCGGTCTTCGGCATCGACGACAACAATGATCCGCCCCTGGCGAATGGCGTCTATCGCTTCTTCAATCGTGGAAAACGGATTGCTCACAAAAACTCGTGGGTTGGGGGATCGAACTGCAGCAAGCCCAGCTAGGCTCCGCCACTGCCTCGTTCTATCATACGTATTATAAGTTGTGGGCCGAAGTCGACCAATCATCGCCCGTCGCATCGGGAGAGCGGTAAAGTCTATCCATGCATGCTTTTAAGTCGGCGAACTTAATCGGCCTAATTCTGCTCGGGTTCTGCGCGACGGCCGGGGCCGCAGATCCGGAGATCGAAATTCTGCGGAGTCGCACGTATGTGACTCGCGATTCGGGCGCGTTGGACGCGGACATTTACATGCCGCCGGGTGCCGGACCATTTCCTGGAATGCTCGTCGTTCATGGTGGAGCATGGCGCATGGGTTCGCGAGCGCAGCTGGCGAGTGTCGCGGCCAGATTTGCCGAGCATGGCTACGTGGCAGTGGCGATTAGCTATCGACTGGCGCCGCAATCGAAATTCCCCGCTCAGATTTACGATTGCCAAGCGGCCGTGCGTTGGATGCGCACGCATGCTTCGGAATTCAAAATCGATCCGCAGCGAATTGGCGGATTCGGGTACTCGGCTGGCGGCCACTTGGTGGCGCTGCTGGGTACGCTGGATGACAACGAGTTCAAGGAAACCGGCGTACCCAAAGATGCACCCAGCGCCCGGCTACAGTGCGTTGTGGCGGGGGGCGCGCCGTGCGACTTTCGCGAACTCCCCGCCGACTCGGGTTTCCTGTCGTACTGGCTCGCTGGAAGCAGGGCCGAGAAATCGGACAACTATCGCAACGCGTCGCCCGCAGCATTCATAACGCCCGACGACCCGCCGATGTATTTTTTCAGCGGCGTCGATGACGCGCTCGTGCCGATCGCCAGCCCTCAAAAGATGGTGGCATCCCTGCAAAAAGCAGGCGTGACCGCCGAAATGCACGCCATCAAAAACGCAGGTCACCTGCAAGCGCTGTTCGATCAAAGCGCAATTGATAATGGGTTTTCGTTTGCCGATCGGGTTTTGAAAAGCACGACAGCGACGTCTCCCGATGCACTGGTTCGAGCTACGATAAAGAATTCCTCAGCCGACACGGACAGCAACAGCGAGGCGCACGATGGGCAATGAGCCCGATTCGTCGGCGCTTGCGCCGCTCGGTCGTGAGGAATATATCGAGCAGGCCCATTTTTTTGCGCGCTCGCCGAACGACTCGAAGAGAATGTGCCGGCCCAAGAGGTGTTGAAGTCGGTTCGCGAAGAAGTGTTGGCAACGACCAAGCTGCCGCTGGCAATTGATTTCTTGCTCGGCGAGCTCCGGCACGAGGGGGTGCTCGGCCCGGCAATGAGCTTGTTGCCCCATTACTTTACGCCGTTTCAGGCGTACATCATCGAGGAGTCGGAGAACGAGCGGCTGCGATTCGATTTACGCGTCGGCCTGGAGATTCTGCGCCGCGAAGCCGAATACCGAGCGAGCGAGCCCACGCACCAGGGGTTGTTTCTCTACCAATTCGAAGTGTTGTGCCGCAATCGGCTCGGTTACGATCGCGGCCTGGAGGCGGTCGCGAAAGATCCAGCATTCGCAGGCGTGTGGCGGGATTGGATTCGCAAACTGCGACGTCAAATCGGAATGGTTGATATTGCGGACGTGATCTATGTCCACAGCGAATACTATTGGCAACGCCAACGGGCGAATGAACCTTCCGATACGGCGATGCCAATTAACCGCGGCGGGCAGCAGAGCGCGGATTCCCCCGCAGACGATGCCGCTCGCCCACTTCGCTCAGACTCTGACGCGCTGATTCTCTTTGGCGAACGTGAAGGCCGAATCGCGCTGGCGAACCGCAAAAAAGACCCTCTCTATCTCTTCTCCTCGCTCAATCGCCAGCTTGGGTATCCGGAGCCGCCGAGAGTGAAGCCGTCGGATAAGGATCAGGCGTTGTTGCCGCAGCTAGCTCGCCGCTTGGAGCAGCTCGAAACGCGGCTCAAAATCATGGAGGAAGAGCAGCGGGGCGGCATCGATCTTTCGAAGTTCTACCAACGGCCGCCGGGTGCAAACAGTTAATCGGATACGGCGAAACGACCTGAATTCGAGCCGATACCGCTTGTGCGGGCAAATAATTCAGTGAAAAACGACCGGTTCTGCGGTTCAATGCACCCTATTCGCATGGTAAATTTGAGCTATGGCGTCAATTTGGACGCTGGGCACTGCATCCGCCGAATGTTTTCTCGCGCATGATGTGCACTTGGTCGCGGTGGCGACCTGCCAACAAGAATTGCCGTGGACTTTCAGCTTAGCCTCGAAAGCGAGGGGGTCGGCTCCGCCTACCCCGATCAGCCGCTGGCAACCACGGCCGACGATACCGTCGGCAACGTGATGCAGCTTCTTCGCGCACAGCGCACGGGCGCGATTCTAATTTGCGAAGGCGAAAAGCTCGTCGGCATTGTCACCGAGCGCAATGCGCTTAAAGCAATGGCCGGCGGCACTAGCTTTACCGCTTCGGTGCGAGAAATCATGTCTGCAACGCCAGTGACGGCTGCAAGTTCGGCAACCGTCGCCGAGGCCATTCGCCAAATGTCCGAGGGCGGTTATCGCCATTTGCCCATTGTCGATAGCCAGCAGAAGCCGAAGGGCGTTTTGGCGGTACACGGCATCGTCCACTATCTGGTGGACCATTTCCCAGAAACTGTGTACAACCTGCCACCCGATCCGAAGGCCAAGAACCGGGAACGGGACGGCGCTTAACACAAGCCGGCAGACTATGGAAAGTTGTCGGCCGCTAATACCAAACCAACAATACTTAATAATCGAGAACCCCCAGGTCGGTCAAAAGTGCCGCAGATCTGCTAGCGACCGTCGCGAGCGAAGAGTCGGATCAACGCTCGACCCCACCTAACAACCTCAGTGCGGCGACTGAGGGCGAGGATACGTTTCCAACGATGTCTACCACCGCAGTTTTGGAGAAGGAAGTTCACACACTTGACGATGCTACAGTTCGGTTCTGTGGCGACTCGGGTGACGGCATGCAGCTTGCCGGTACACAGTTCACCAACACGTCGGCCCTGATGGGCAACGATATCGCGACGTTTCCCGACTTCCCGGCGGAAATCCGCGCACCGCAGGGCACGCTCGCCGGCGTTTCCGGTTTTCAGGTCCATTTCTCCAGCACCGACATCTACACGCCTGGCGATACCGTCGATGCGCTCGTGGCGATGAACCCGGCGGCGCTCGCCACGAACGTTGCCGACCTGCGCACAGGCGGCATCTTGATCGTCAACAGCGATGCCTTCGAATCGAAAGGCCTCGATCAGGCAGGCTACGAAACGAATCCGCTCGAGGATGGATCGCTTAAGCAGTACCGCCTGCACACGGTGGCAATGACGAAGCTCACCCGCGCCGCGGTCGATGGGCTAGATATGAGCCAGAAGGAAAAGGACCGTTGCCGCAACTTTTTCGCGATGGGCCTCGTGTTCTGGCTCTACGATCGTCCGCTCGAACCAACGCTTCGCTACATCGAAGACAAATTCGGCAAGAAGCCCGAAATCGCCCAGGCCAACACGGCTGCCCTCAAAGCCGGCTACCACTATGGCGAAACGGTGGAAGCGATCAACACGCAGTTCCACGTGCCGAAGGCCAAGCTCACGCCCGGCAAGTACACGAGCATCGTCGGCAACACGGCGCTCGCGTATGGGCTGATGACCGCCGCCAAGCTTAGCAATAAACGGCTATTCCTCGGCGCGTACCCGATCACACCGGCCAGCAGCATTTTGGAGGAGCTCGCTCGCCACAAGAACTTCGACATCCTCACGTTCCAGGCCGAAGATGAAATCGCCGCCATGACGGCGACGATCGGCGCCGCCTTCGCCGGTGCGATGGCGGTTACGGCGAGCAGCGGCCCAGGTATCGCGCTGAAAGGGGAGGGCATCGGCCTCGCGATCATGACCGAGCTGCCGATGATCGTCATCAACGTGCAGCGCGGCGGCCCTTCCACCGGTTTGCCGACCAAGACCGAACAAGCCGATTTGTTCCAGGCCATTTTCGGTCGCAACGGCGAATGCCCGATGCCCGTAATCGCCGCGTGCAGCCCAGCCGACTGTTTTGAAGTGGCCCAAGAAGCGTGGCGGATCGCCGTCCGTTACATGGTGCCCGTCATGCTACTTACCGATGGCTACATCGCCAACGGCTCTGAACCGTGGCGAATTCCGAAGTATGCAGACCTCAAGAAGATCGAGATCACGCATCCTGGGCCGCTGGCGAATGGCGACACATTCCTGGCGTACCGCCGCGATGAACGCCTCGCGCGACCTTGGGCGATCCCCGGCACGCCCGGTTTGGAACACCGCATCGGCGGTCTCGAAAAGCAGGACATCACCGGCAACGTGAGCTACGATCCCGCGAACCATCAGCACATGGTGAACCTGCGAGCCGATAAAGTTGCCCGCGTGGCGAACGATATTCCGCCGCAAAAGCTCGATGGCCCTGCGAGCGGCGATTTGCTCGTGCTCAGTTGGGGCGGCACGTACGGCGCGTGTGCCACGGCCGTGCACAACGTGCAAGCCAAAGGCAAAGCCGTAACGCATTGCCACCTGCGCTGGGTCAACCCGCTGCCGAAAGATCTCGGCGACATCATGAAGCGGTTCAAGAAAGTGCTAATTCCTGAGTTGAATTTGGGCCAGCTCCGCACGATCATTCGCGCGAATTATCTGGTCGACGCGATCGGCCTCAACAAGGTGCAGGGCAAACCGTTTAGCGTGGCCGAAGTGACCAGCAAAATGGAAGCCGTCCTCCACGGCGATGCCGCCAGCACCGAAGCCGCCCCCGAGCCGCTGGACCTGGAAGTTCCCGTGAAAGCGATTCTCGAAAAGGTCGCCCACGGCGGTTAAGAAAATAATGACAAGGAGATGGGGAGACACGGAGACGAGGAGACTTGGTTGAAGAGCGTTAGCAAACGAATTTCCTTGCCTCCCCCTCTCCTAGTCTCCTTGTCTTCAAGAACACGGAACACGATACATTTACCAACAGGCAATCCATTCCCATGAGCGTTGATCTTCCACTCCCCGTTTTGAAACCAGCCGATTTTGCCAGCGACCAGGATGTGCGCTGGTGTCCCGGCTGCGGCGACTACGCGATCCTCGCACAAATGAAAAAGGTGATGCCGACGCTAGGCATTCCACGCGAAAAAATCGTATTCATCTCGGGCATCGGCTGCTCGAGCCGCTTTCCGTATTACATGAACACCTACGGCATGCACTCGATTCACGGCCGCGCTCCGGCAGTCGCCACGGGCCTGAAAACCGTGCGGCCCGATCTGCAAGTCTGGGTAATCACGGGCGATGGCGACGGCCTTTCGATCGGCGGCAACCACCTGATGCACGCCATTCGCCGCAACCTCGACCTCAACATCATCCTGTTTAACAACCGCATATACGGTCTCACGAAGGGGCAATACTCGCCGACCTCGCCGCTGGGCAAGAAAACCAAAAGCACGCCCATGGGCGCGATCGACAATCCGCTCCATCCCCTTTCGATTGCGATCGGTTGCGAGGCCACGTTCGTTGCCCGCGCAATCGACACCGAAATCAAGCACCTCGGCGAAGTGCTGAAGCGCGCTGCCGAGCACCCCGGCGTCTCGTTCGTCGAGGTCTACCAGAATTGCAACGTGTTCAACGACGGTGCCTGGGCCTACGCCAAAGAGCGCGAAACCAAAGCGGATACGACGCTCGAGCTCGTCCACGGCAAGCCGCTCATCTTCGGCAAAAACCGCGATAAAGGCATTCGCCTCAACGGCATGGACCCCGAAGTTGTCGAGCTCGGCAAAGGTATCTCAGAAGATGACTTGCTGTTCCACGACGAAAAGGCCGCCGAGCCGAGCCTCGCGTACTTGCTCAGCCGCATGCGTTACGAAGATGGCTTCCCCGAGCCTATCGGCGTGTTCCGCGCCGTGGATCGTCCGCGGTACGATGTCATGATCAACGACCAAATCGAATTGGCCACTAGCGAGCGCGGCAAAGGCGACTTGGACAAACTGTTCGCTTCCGGCGATACGTGGGACGTGGAATAGGAAAATGACGAATTACCGAATGACGAATGACGAACAAATTCACGCCAGTCGGCTATCATTTGTCATTCGACATTCGTCATTCGTCATTTATTTCCAGTCACGATGGAATGCAAGGTAATCGCCATGAGCTCCATCCTCTGTCCTTATTGTGAAGCGGAGAACATCGAAGGCACCGATGAGTGCCAGGCCTGCGGCGAAGGGCTGACCGAGCTTAGCCGCCGTATTCCCGCCTCTCGCGTGGAAGCCGACCTGCTCCGCGACCGCATCGAACGTCTCTGGCCAAAATCACCGACCACAGTAACCCCCGAAGCGCCGGTCGGCGAAGTTCTCAAAAAGATGGTCGATCAAGAAATCGGCTGCGTGATGGTCGTCGACAACGGTCGCCTGATCGGCATCTTCAGCGAGCGCGATGCGCTCATGAAGATCAACACCGATGCCCCGCGCTCCTCAACAAACCGATCTCCCAATACATGACGGCCGACCCCGTCACGCTCGAAACGAACGACAAAATCGCCTACGCCCTTCAGAAAATGAACGTCGGTGGCTACCGGCACATCCCGATTCTTTTCGAAGGCAAACTGGCCGGCGTGATTTCGATTCGCGATATTCTGCGATATCTGACCGAACGCATCGCGGCGACGGCCGGCCACAGGTAGTCGGCCCAATTGCCCGTCATCACGTCCGCAAGCGTCGCTTGCGGTTTAGCGCGACCGTTAAACTAAACCTCGCGTTCAATCGCCGTAGACTCCCCGCCGATTTACGTGACAATTCATTGTCATGTCTCTAGCTGACCGTATTAAGTCGACGCAACAAGTTCACGACGACGTGCAGCAATTGCTGCAGCACGCCCCAAAGAACGACCGATCAGCAGCGCCCCTCGAAGTCCAGCAAGCCCTCGCTCTCGCGCGCGAGCTTTGCCGCCGCGCTCGCGATTTGCAAACGCCACAGGAGCGCCGCCAGCAAGCCGAGCTCGACCGCATGATGCAGTCGCCGCACGATAAGGCGACGCTCATGCAGCTCACCGACCAGGCGTTCCGCTCGAAACGTTCCCACCGCGCCGCCGACCAGCTCATCCACATTCTGGATGTGCAAGGTGTCCCGCGCTTCTTCAGCACGGTCGATCGCACGCTCCTCAAGGGTTTCCAATCGTTCGGCTCGTATTTGCCCGGCGTCGCGATGCCGTTCGTTAAAGACCGCATGCAGCAGGAAACGGCAAACGTCATTCTGCCGGCCGAGCGCGAGCTCCTGGCCGAACATCTGCGGGCACGCCGCGAGGAAGGCGTGCGGATGAACGTCAATTACCTGGGCGAAGCGTTGCTCGGCGAAGAAGATGCTCGCCGACGTTTGCAAGGCTACCTCACCGCGCTCCAGCAACCCGAGATCGAAGTCATCTCGGTGAAAATCTCGACGATCTACTCGCAAATCTCACCAATCGCGCGCCAGCACACGATCGATGTGTTGTGCGATCGTCTGGAGCTACTGTACCGCGCAGCGACGAAGTCGAAGTACACACGCCGCGATGGCACGATCGTCCCGAAGTTCGTCTATCTCGACATGGAGGAGTATCGCGACAAAGACCTCACCGCCGAAGTCTTTATGCGCACGCTCGATCGAAAAGGACTGGAGCAGGCCCGCGCCGGAATCGCCCTGCAAGCGTACATTCCCGATTCCTACACTACGCAACAACGCATCAACGGGTGGGCACGCGAACGGGTAGAGAAGGGCGGTTCGCCCGTCACGATCCGCATCGTGAAAGGCGCGAACATGGAGGCGGAGCGCGTCGAAGCCAGTCTCCGTGGTTGGCCGCAAGCGCCGTACAAAACCAAGCTCGAAACGGATGCCAATTACCTGCGCATGCTGCACGAAGGCCTGCAGAGCGAAAACATCGCCGCAGTTCGGCTCGGCATCGCGTCCCACAATCTCTTCACGCTCTCCTACGGATTAGTGCTGGCCACGAAAGCCGACGCACTCGACCGCGTGCAATTCGAAATGCTCGAAGGCATGGCCAACCACCAGCGCCGCGCCCTGTTCGAACTCACAGGCAACATGCTCCTCTACGCTCCGGCCTGCAAACAAGAAGATTTTACTAACGCGATCGGCTACCTCGTCCGCCGCCTCGATGAAAACACCGGGCCCGATAATTACCTCCGCTACGCGTTCAATATCGAAGTCGATAGCCCGGAGTGGAATACGCTCGCGCAGCAGTTCATCGAAGCGTACGAAGCCCGCAACTCCGTCAGCAGCGCGCCAAGACGAACTCAAAACCGAGCTATGTCGGCAGCCCCCGGCTCTGCCGGGGGTTTGAGAGTGACCGCCACTGAAGAAACCCCCGGCAGAGCCGGGGGCTACGAGCCGTTCCGCAACGAGCCCGATACCGATTGGTCACTTGTTGAAAATGGTGCCTGGGGCGAATCGATCATCGCCAACTGGCGCGACCGCCACACAGCGAATGCCGCTCCGATTCCCCTCGTCCTAGGCGGCGAACAACTCACCGAAGGTCGCCAACTCCGCGATTCGCTCGACCCCTCGCGGCCCGGCACCGTCATCGCCCGTTACCGACAAGCGACCGAAGCCGACATTAATCGCGCTGTCGCCATCGCTCGTGAAGATCCGACCGGCTGGCGACGACTCTCACAAGCAGAACGCGTCACCACACTCCATCGGGCAGCTGAAGAACTATCGGCGGCGCGCGGCGACATCATGGGCGCAATGATGGCCGAAGGGGGCAAAGTCCTCACCGAGAGTGACCCAGAAGTCTCCGAGGCAATCGACTTCTGCCGCTTCTACGCCCATAGCGCCGCCTTTTTCCACAACTTGCCCGGCATCTCCGCCATCGGTCGCGGCGTGGTAGTCGTTGTTTCGCCGTGGAACTTCCCCCTAGCCATTCCTTGCGGTGGCGTCGCGGCCGCACTCGCCGCTGGCAATAACGTCATCCTCAAGCCGGCCTCCGACACTGTCCTCATCGCGTACAAACTTTGCGAATGCTTCTGGCGCGCTGGCGTCCCGCAAACCGCGCTACAATTCGCTCCCTGTAGCGGCGGCACCGTCGGCGCAAAACTCGTCTCACACGCAGGTGTCGACGCCGTCATCCTCACCGGCGGCACCGAAACCGCCGCCGAAATGCTCCGCAACAAGCCCACGATCCACCTCCTCGCCGAAACGGGCGGCAAAAACGCCACGGTCGTCACCGCACTTTCCGATCGCGATCAGGCGATCAAAAACGTGCTTCACAGCGCATTCAGCCACAGTGGCCAAAAATGTTCGGCCACATCGCTGCTGATTCTCGAAAGCGAGGTCTATCACGACGCCATCTTCCGCGCCGCATTTTGTGATGCTGTCGAAAGCCTCCGTGTCGGCTCTGCTTGGGATTTACCGACCAAAATCGGCCCGCTCATCCGCCAACCCTCCGGCGTTCTCGAAACCGGCCTCAAAGAGCTCGAACCGGGCGAAGAGTGGGCCGTCATGCCGCGATTGCACGTCGACGGCAACCCACACCTCGTCAGCCCCGGCGTCAAATGGGGAGTGCAAAACAACAGCTTTACGCACTGCACCGAATTGTTCGGCCCCGTGCTCGGCGTGATGGAAGCCCGCGACCTCGATCACGCGATCGATCTCGTCAACGCGACCGGCTACGGACTCACCTCCGGCCTCGAAAGCCTCGACGACCGCGAGCAACAACTCTGGTGCAGCCGGATCCGCGCGGGCAACCTCTACATCAACCGCCCCACCACGGGAGCGATCGTCCTCCGCCAACCTTTTGGCGGCATCGGCAAAAGCAGCGTCGGCCCGGGCATCAAAGCGGGCAGTCCTAACTACGTTGTCCCCCTCATGCGAATCGCTGACACCGCGGCAAAGCATTCGGTCTTCGCTTCCGAAGATGCCGAGCGATTAGAGCCCTCGTCGCAGTCGACCCCATTCATTCTGGCTGCGCCGCAAGCAATCACGTCACGACGCGAACTCTTGCAGGAGTTGTGCCGCACACTCGTCGAACACGCTGAAAGCTCAACACCGGCCGACGAAGCTGAAATCCGCAGCGTCCTCTCCGCAATCGCCAGTTATGATCATTGGGCAAGTACAGAATTCAACATCGCTCACGACCACTTCCGCCTGCTTGGTGAAGACAACTTCCGCCGTTACCTGCCAGTCGACCCGCTGCGAATTCGTGTCGACAACGACGACACGCTCACTGAAATCCTCTGCCGCGCGGCCGCAGCGCGGGCCGTCGGTTGCCGGGCCATCATCAGCTCGCCGCCATCACTTTCCGAGAGTGCACTAAAAGCCGTCGCATTCTTGGAAGACCTCACGCACTCCTGGGCGGGCGCGATCGAATTTATCGACGAAGACGACGACGCGATTGCCAGTGCCATCACCCTCGGCCAGGTTGCCCGCATCCGCTACGCAGCGCCCAACCGCGTGCCCGAAATCATCCGCAATGCTGCCGCTTCTGCGCTACAATACATCGCCGACACCCCCATTTCCCATCACGGCCGCGTCGAGTTGTTGTGGTACGTCCGCGAGCAAAGTGTCTCACATGTCTACCATCGCTACGGTAACCTCGGCGATCGCATGAACGAACCACGCGACGAACCCGCATAGCGCCGCTTTCTTTTTCCTGTAACCGTATGTTATAGGCGGACCGACCACGACTATAGTCGCGGTGCCCGCGATCCGGCTACTACTTAATAACGATCCTACCCTTGAATCCCCTCCGTATTGGGAAGGGCAAACCGAGGCTCGTGCGGCAAGAACCGATGTCGTCGAGCCCCCAAATTAGCACTGACGTAAGACGGTGTTGTTGGGGGACTATTTTCTAGTTGCATAGATCACCAACCCAAGCAATGCGGCAACGAGCGTCATGGCGATCAGAAGAATCCGGAGGCTGAAACGCCATTTCAACCGGCCTACCCAAGCGCAGTTGCCAGTGTTGCGAACAGCATCATCAAAAACCAGTGAGGCAGAATTAGCAGTATTACCTTCGGGTTAAGGAATACAAATCCCCTGGAATCTTCATACATCCACTTCTGCTTTAGTTGTTCTCGGGGAATACTATTGCATGAAATACTAACGCTTCCATCTGCCCACAAAGATTCGAGTGCGACTCGTCCATCGTTTGAGTTGAACGAAATCGTACGAGCGAGAAGCGCCACCCGTCCACTATCCATCCATCGGTAGCTCCGCACCCACAACACGATCAGCAACACGCAAGCCAGGCCCCACACCACCGACCACGCGATTCGCAGCTTCTGGTTTCTCACGCCCCTATCCTACCGCGCACAGAAAAGTCCGCCACGCGCCTTAGTCGCCTCACACCATCTCCCGCACCCGTCGCGCCCCCGGCTCAATCAGCCACGCCACGAGCGGCACCACCAACGCGCGGCCCACAAAACCAATCGCAAACAGCTCAAAATAGAGTGATGCCGCCGGCGCTCCCTTCGCCGTCAACCAGTCATAAATCACACCGCCGGCAATCAGCATCGCACCGTTCGCCAAATCGCCAACCGCATGATACACGGCCACGTACGGCGCATTGTTATCGTGCGGTGCGAGTTTCAGCTTGATGCTGTCGAGCCCGACATTTAACCCCGCATAGGCAATCCACACGACCGATGCGCCAACGATCCACCACGGATGCGCCGCAGTCGCGACGAGGAAAAACAACGGACCCGTTGCCACGATGCATTGCGACACCACCATCACCGGCCGATTCCCGAAGGCATCGACGAGTCGGCCCATCCACGGTGCGATCATAAGTTGCCCGGTCCGCAATCCACCCTGCAACAGTTGCCGAGTTTCATACGAAATCTTAAGCACGCGAACCGGATACAATTCCTGAGCCGTCGCCGTAACGCCGTTCGCTACTGAAAACCAAAAGTTGAAGATCAGCAGACGCCGGTATGCCGGGTCGACGAACGCCCGCCACAGCGCGCGCCACGGTGTCCGTGGCACAGCGCTCGCCGATCGCGGCGGATCGAACATAAAAATCAGCGGCACGACTGCGACTAACATTAGCACCGCGCCGATCGATGCCGACAGCGCGAGCGGCTGCCATCGCCCGGCCTTCGGCAGCAGCACTTTCCATAGCGATGCCAGCGCCACGCTCATCGCTAGTCCTAAAATGCGTCCACCCGTGAGCCATGCTTCGCGCCGACCAATCAGCCGCCCGCGAATCCGCGCCGGCATCAAGTCGCCCAGCCAAGACCACAACGTGACCGTGCCGCAAAACTCGGTCAGATGATATAAACACCACGCCGACACCAGCACGGCAATCGCTACGCCCGCCGGCACGCGGCCTTCAATCGCAGCCGCCACCGGAACGGTACACAGAATCACGCTGCTGAGTACGTAAGAAAGAATGCACAGCCACTTGCGCGCCTTCAGCCGTGCCATCAGGCCGGCACGCCCAACCGCAGCAATCCCGCAAACCTCGGCGCCGCCAACACGCAACTCGCAGCCAAGCCTGCCGCGCCCAATTCCACTGCCAGATAGAACACAAGCGTCGTGGAAATCAATCCGTTGCCAATCGCCCACAAGCCGGCATTCACATTAGCCAGCCACATCGCGCGACGGAGTTGACGAGCGCGGGGCGAATTCAATTCCGAGGCAATACTGTCCGTCATGAGCAGCGCGTGTCGAGTAAAAGGGGATAAGCAAACGTGATGGTCGGGTGGCCCGATCACTCGTCGAATACCAAACCCCGCACCCGCCGCTCCGGGCCCAAAAATGCGATCGCAGCCTCATAATTATCGCACAAGTCGAGCCGAGTCACCCAACATTGCGACGCTTCGATAAACTTCGGCATCGCCGAAACGTCCACCCAGCCACTAGACGTTTCACACGGCGGCACCCAAAAGTGATCGAGCGACTCGGCAATCCCGCTGCCAAACGCCTTGAGCACCGCTTCCTTCGCCGTCCAACATTTAAAAAAAGCGGTGCAAAGGTCTTCCGTCCGACTCATTACATCCTCAGCCTCGGCCGGATGAAAGTACCGCCTTGCAAGCTGCTCCAGCTCCTTCACTTCGCGAACTCGTTCAATGTCGACGCCCACCTCGCAATCTTTAACAATCGCCAGCAGCGCCAAATCCGCTGAATGAGTGAGATTAAACTTTAGACTCGTAGTGGCGTAAGAGTCGCCCAGCCGCGGCTTACCGCGATGTTCAAGTGCAAACGTGATTCGATCCGGCGATTCCTTGATGTACTTTGAAAGTATGGCCCGCATCGAACCATGCGCCGCGGAGAATCGTCGACGCAATTCCTCTGTCCTGAACGCCTGCGCTCGCGCTCGTTCATCGGCAGACAACATGGCTTCGAGCGATTGCAACCGGTCCTGCGCTACATCCAACTGAATCGCCCACACATGCGATTCCTCGGCGGGCAACTCAGGCGGACTCGTTGCTTGAGGCCAGTGAAATCGCATGCGTGCCGCCTGCCTCAATCTCGATCCACTCAACCCCATTTGTCGGCCGAGCTCTCCGCCACGCACTGTTCCAACCGCGTGAAGATCGTTCGCATCGCGGGGGTCGGCTCGTCCTGCTTCACTTTCGAGATGCTGTCTGGAGTCGGGCCGCCCGAGAAAACAAAAAAATGACTGCCCGGAAATTGCCGCACGCTGCAATCCTGCGTCGTGTACTGGCGCCACTCCATGAGTTGGCCTGCCGATACCACCGGATCATCGGTCCCGCCGAGCACCAACATCGGCACATCAAGCGGCGGCTCCTCAACATACGCGTATGTTTCGATCATCTGAAAGTCCGCACGCAGGGCAGGAAGGAGCACCTTCCACAGCTCGGGGTTATCGCGCACGACCGCCGGAATGCCGCCGTAACGATCCTGAAGCGCAGCCAACAACTCGCGATCCGGCAATCCATGGATCGGGCTTTTCGGCGTCCGAATCGCATGCGGCGGCCGACACCCCGACAGGATCAGCAATTCCGGTGGCGTATGACCGTGCCCCCGCAGCGACCTCGCCAACTCGAACGCCAACAAGGCCCCCATACTGTGCCCCAGCAGCACAAACGGCCGGTCCAACGCGAACCGGCTAAGCTCTTCCCGCAGCGTATTTGCCAGGATTCTCAGGTCAGTTGCTGGAGGCTCGTTGAGCCGACCGTCATGCCCCGGAAGGGCCATCGGCAGCAGGTCGACTCCTGCTGGCATCAAGGGTCGCCAACGATGATACGGCGCTGTCCCCCCGCCAGCATAAGGCAGGCAAATGACCCGCAGTACGGCATCCGCGTTCAATTGGGAGCGAGAAATCGAGTTAAACACCGTATTTTACTCAAATTCCGGGCCGGCCATGCCTGGCGGGCGGTCCTTTCCGGCACCCCGGATAGCACCTAGAATAAGGCTTCTACCATGCTAGTCAAAGTTACTGGGTTCCAGACAGGCTTATTCCGATTCGGTTCAAGAGGGGCCGGCCCCGCCGGTTCGCGATCGAATTCCCGTTTGGCCGCCGCCGGCCTGCCTCATCGAAGCTTCTCACTGTCTGTTTGATTTTGATTCGCCTGCGTTTTGGTTTGCTTCACAATGCGTAGTGACCCCCACAAAACAATGATCGAGCTGCTCGCCAGCCAGGCGACTGCCCAGCCCGACAAAAACGCATACATCTTCCTTGACGACCGCGACGGCGTCACCCAAATCACGTTCGGCGAGCTCGATCGCCGGGCCCGCATGATCGCGGCCCGCCTGCAGCTAGAGCTTAAACCAGGCGACCGGGCCTTACTTGTGTACTCCGCCGGCCTCGAGTTTATTTCCGCATTCTTCGGCTGCATGTATGCCGGCATCGTCGCCGTGCCAGCAACGTACCCCAAACCCAAACGGCCGATGCCGCGGCTGCAACGTATCGCCCTCGATTGCGACGCCCACGTCGCCCTGTCCACCGCCCAAACGCTGACCACGCTCGACCCCGATTTGCTCTCCGCCGACGCTGCGACCAGCCAATGGATCGCTACCGACGAGCTCAACGACGAACTCGCCGATATGTGGCAGCGGCCAATCATCGAACAAGATGACCTCGCGTTCCTGCAGTACACATCCGGCTCGACCAGCGACCCGAAGGGCGTAATGGTTTCGCACGGCAACCTGCTGAACAATCTCGAATGCATTCGCAAAGCGTTTGGCATTTTCGAGACGGAAGAAGAACGCTCTTCCGCCACGGGTGTTTTCTGGTTGCCGGCCTACCACGATATGGGGCTCATCGGCGGCGTTCTCACACCGCTGTACATGGGGGGCCGTAGCGTGCTGATGTCGCCGACGTCGTTCCTGCAGCGACCGATGCGGTGGCTGCAAGCGATTAGCGACTACAACGCCTCGATCAGCGGCGCACCAAATTTCGCTTACGAATATTGCGTTCGCCGCACCAATGCCGAGGACCGTGCCCAGCTCGATCTCAGCCATTGGCGGCTGGCCTTCTGCGGCGCGGAACCGATTCGCGCTGAAACGCTCGTCCACTTTGCGAAAGCGTTCAAGCCCTCTGGGTTCCAATTGCGTTCGTTTTACCCGTGCTACGGACTAGCCGAGGCGACGCTGCTGGCCGCCGGGCCCGACCATCGCAAGGAACCGCACATCCTGCCGGTCAATCGAACGGAGCTGGCCAAGCATCGCGTCGTACCTGCTTGCGGCGAACCCGAAGCCATGGTGCAACGGCTCGTCGGTTGTGGCGTGGCGGCGGCGGATCATACGATCGTGATCGTTGAACCGGATAAGAATACCGAGATGCCGGAAGGCGAGGTCGGTGAGATTCTTATTCAGGGCCCGTCGATCGCACAGGGTTATCTCAATCGGCCAGAGGAGAACGAACAGGTGTTCGGTGCCGTCGTTCCCGGCCGCGAAGGCAAATTTCTGCGGACGGGCGACTTGGGTTTCTTTCGCGAGGGCGAGCTGTACGTCACCGGGCGCGTGAAGGATGTCATCATCATCCGCGGCCGTAATCATTACCCGCAGGACATCGAGCAATCCGCCGAGGAAGCCCACGCCGCCGTGTTGCCAGGTGCGGCGTTCGCCCTCTCCGATGAAGGCCGCGGCGAACGGCTCGTCGTGGTTCACCAGCTCGACCGCCAGTTTCGCGGTGCCGACCATCACCAAATCATTCAGGCCGTGCGGCGCGCAATCGTCGAACACCACGACCTGGACCCGTATGCCATCGTGCTGATTCGCCAGACGTCGCTGCCGGTCACATCGAGCGGCAAGGTGCAACGCAACTTGTGCCGCGAACAGTACCTGGCCGACGAGCTGAAAATCGTCCACTCCTGGGTGAACCCGGCACAGCGTGCCACCGCGAATCCCTCGACGAGCGGCGAACGACTGAGCGTGCGAATCCACGGCGAAGGTGTTGCCACGCAGCGAGCCGGGGCGTCCCCGCCCCCGACCCCCCAAACCGCATCCACCAACGGCACGCACGCGACTAACTCGAACAGCTCCACCAATGGCGTTCACCGCGCGGCCGTTTCGCCGATCGAAGTCGACCGCGCCGCCGAGCGAATCGAGGAATGGCTGCTCAAGTGGCTCGTGAACCGGCTGAGCATGGACGCGGCAGACATCAGCCGCGACCGGCCATTCGCCGAGTTCGGCGTCGATTCGCTGACCGCCGTCGAGCTGAGCCAGGAACTCGAAGATGAGTTCAAAGTTCCGCTGCCGGCGATCGTAGCTTGGAACTATCCGACGCCCGCGGCGCTCTCGCGGTATCTCGCCGAGCAATCGCTCGGGGTCGGTGAACCGACCACGCCGAATGTGCCCAGTGTGACGACGAACGGATCGCCGTTGCCGCCGGCGCCGAACGATGCGGAGCTGGCTGCGCTGCTCGCCGAGATTGAAAATCTCTCGGACGAAGAAGCGGCGAAGCTGCTGGACGAAGGGAAGTAAGATCTTTGTTGATCTTACTTACTCGACCACGCTCTCCATTCTTGCCGGATTGTTTTTTGTCTCTGGTCGCTCGACACGATTTTTTAATACAAAAATCGATCGTTTTGGACGGGCAGCGCGCAGCAAATCTCTTATTTTTCCAGGCTGGGTTGCGACTCCGACGTTCCAAAACCCACCTATTTTTGAGACTTTGAGTGTCTGTGAGGACGCGTGAGGCTTCAATATTCGTAGCCGTGCGAGTCAGCACTTGAGAACCCGATCTGCGCGCAGCTGTAGCGCCGCCGGTCATGATTAGCCGGGTGCTGGACCATCTGCTGATTTGCCAAAGAGCGAGCGCGCTGGGTTCGCGCAGGGGTCGACGTTAGCATAGGTCGTGGCACAATTTCAACAAAAAAATGCGTCCGCGGAAGTATTTGCCGCAACCTATCGCGGTATGGCGATTTCTGTTCAAAAACTATTGGAGTGTCGGCTAAGCACTGGCGGAGTCAGTGATCGCCCTGGATTGCGATCGCTGAATTCAACTAGCCGCTGTCATCTGCGCTGTAATATCTGGTATCTGGTGATACGTGGTGCGGTGTTCTATTGACGCGTTGCGTGACCTGCCTTATATTGCCACTGTCAGTTTCGGTCCATGCGCTCGGAAGTCGAGCCGACCGGCGCTGAAGATAAATCGAGCGGCGGGCCTTTTGCCTTTCGCCAACTTACAGGAGGTCATATGACCACTCGTGCGCAATCTGCGTCTCCATCTGCCAAACAGGTTCGTTCTTTTAATTTGCCGGCTGAAGAGTTTCGCAGCCTGCCCATTCCAGGTTACGAAGATGCGAAAATTGGCACCTGTTTTGCGCACATTACCGATTTACCGCCGGGATTGTCGGATTTTATGACGGTCAATCCGCGTGTTCCCAAGCGAACCTCGAAGGGGGTGCTTAGTGGTCCGGTACCGAAGGCTATCATTGAAACGCTTCGGGAATCGCCCGAAGAAATGGCAATCAAAAATGTTGGCATCTATGTTCTTGCAGATCACGTCGATCACGCCCGCGAGAAAGGGGGCAGTGGCGTGGTGACCTTTGAGTTAATAGACGCAAAGAGACACGGAATAGTAAACGGTGGCCACACCTTCGCAGCCATACGTGAAGCGATAGAAACAGCTGACAAGGAAGAGCTAGCATCACTTCGGCAAGCGTTTGTTCGACTCCATCTTTTACAAGGCGTCCCGAATGATCTTGTTCCAGCAATTGCCGAAGGCTTGAACCGCTCGAAGCAAGTTCAGGATCCTTCGCTGGAGAACCTTCGAGGCCACTTCGAAGAGATCAAGCGAGTGATGGATGGTCGTGTCGGACACGACGCGATTGCATATCACGAGGGTGCCGATGGTGACGTCTATATCGCTGAGGTGCTGGCACTGATCGAAATGTTTAATTTTGATCGGTATCCAGCAGGGCAGCACCCTCATGGCCTCTATGCGCATCAGGCTAGAGCCGTTCGCGAGTTTGGCGAAGATTTTGACAGTAATCCATCGCCGGTTCGACTGGTTATCGAACGGCTTCCAGAAATTCTGAAGCTTGCCGATCAGATCCGGCGGGATGCTCCGCCGTTAGCAAAGGAACGAGCGAATTTTCAGATCGGGCGCATGAAACTGCAGAACGGCGCAAAGAAACGCGTAGCAAGTGAGGAAACGGCGCTCCACTTTTTAGGCGAGACGTCGAGATATCGACTACCAAATGGATGGCTCTATCCCATTCTTGCAGCGTTTCGCGCGAATGTGCATTGGGATTTGAAAAAATCCCAATTTGACTGGTTGTTGCCAAATGATCAGGTGCTCGAAAAATGCCTTCCTGATTTGGTATCCGTCTGCGTGAACGAACATCGAAACAACAATCAGAAGCCGGAGTGGGTCGGGAAGCGAGATTCAGCGTATCGGCAGTGTCATCTTCACGTGGAGTTGTATCTTGCAAAGAAAGGCAAAGTAAACTGACGCACTTCTTTCGCAGCTGATATCGCAGGCGCGATGAATTGACAAACGTCTTTCATCGCGCCTCTTTTCTGCCAAGGACAAACCAGGCTTGCAATCGAGCATCAGGGGTTTGGCCCGAAATTCAAATGGTATGGCAGGACACGTTGGACGGGCGGACGTCATGCTCTTGCAGACGGCGACTCAGCAATGATTAAATCGGAAATGGTTTTTTGTAGCATCGCGCAAACGCGTGGTTGCGTGACGACGGGATCGCGCGACCAACGGTCGCGGCTTTATGTGTGATGTGTGGGCGTGGTGGGTAGGATGGTGGGATGCGGCGGACGATTGGGTATCACGTTGTGATTTCGGGGTATGGGCTGTGGTTGCCTGGCGATGAGCGCGGGCATTGGTCGGATGCTTGGGACGACGAGGTGGGGTTTGTTGAGCCGCATACTTTGCATGCGGGTGATCCGGTGCGGAAGCGGATGGCGGAGGAGCGGCAGAAGTTTGTCGCGGTGCGGCTTGATGGCGCGATGCAGAGTGTTGTGGCGGACGTGATTGGGCAGTGTCGCGCGGAGTCGGAGTGGCGGGTGGCGGCGGCGTCGATTGAGGCGACGCATACTCATCTGCTAATCACGTACAGCGAGCGCGATGTTGATATCACGGTGAAGTGGATTAAGGATCGGGCGACGAAGGCGATTCACCGGGAGACGGGGCATGCGGGGCCGGTGTGGTGTAAGGGGCGGTGGCGGGGGTTTGTGTTTGATGAGGCGGTGTGGGGGAATGTGCGCGCGTATATTGAGCGGCATAACGTGCGGCGCGGGGTTGGAGCCCGGCCGTATGGGTTTATTGATGGGGATTTGTCGACATAAAGCCGCGACCGGTGGTCGCGGATGGGGTGTGTTGGGTGGTTTTCGGAGGGGGGGTGCGTGGTGGTGAGCGTTGGAGAAAATGGGCCCGGCGCTCGTTGTTAACGTGGCGGAGGTACAGAGTAACGAGTACGTAGTACGGAGTTGGGGTGATCGGATTTGAAAATCGTTAGTTGAAGAGGGTGGGTCGCCGGGGTAGGTGATTTGGCCGTCGACGATTTTGGCAAATGGCGGGAGTTCGTGTGGCTTGGTGTTGTGCGGGCCGATGATGTCTAAGACTTGCCAGCCGGTGGCGAGGAACTGATCGGCGATGAGGCGGCGGTGGCATTGCCAGGGGAGCGCTTCGGCGCACATGATCGCGGTGGGGGAGCAATTCGGCGAGCGTGCGGAGTTCGGCGAAAGCGGATTTGAAGTCGGCGGTGAGCATGTAGTCGGCGTAGGCGGCGAAGGCGGCAACTCGCCAGGCGGAGTTGGGGAAGGCATCGGGCTGCCGCTGGTGCGGCGGCCGCCGAGGGCGGGGAAGTGGGTGTAGGCGATGTCGTTTTCGGAAAGTGCGGCGGCGAGGGCGTCGCGGCCGAAGTGCGGGTAGCGGCGTGAGCCGGGGAAGCGGCGGACATCGGCGAGCGCTTCGATCTTGTTTTCGGCGAGGAGGGCGAGGAAGTCGGCCAGGGGGCGGTTGGAGTGGCCGATGGTGAAGACTGAGGGCATCGGATTGGGGGCGCACGAGCAACTACGGGAATGTTTGCGCTAGTTTGCCGCAGTGTGCGCGACCGGCGGTCGCGGCTTTAAGCGAGGCGTTAATCAACTTCTTTCGAGTTGATCCAGCTCATGAGCTTGCGAAGCTTTTTGCCGACGACTTCGACCGGGTGGTTCTTGTCCTTTTCGCGGTAGGCTTTGAACTTCGCGCCGCCGCTCTTGGCTTCGTCGATCCATTCTTTGGCGAATTTGCCTTCCTGAATTTCGGTCAGGATCTTTTTCATTTCCTTCTTCGTTTCGGCGGTGACGATGCGCGGGCCGCGGGTGTAGTCGCCGTATTCGGCGGTGTTGCTGACGCTGTAGCGCATGTAGTTGAGGCCGCCCTGGTAGAAGAGGTCGACGATGAGCTTTAGCTCGTGCATGCACTCGAAGTAGGCCATTTCGGGTTGGTAGCCGGCTTCGACCAAAGTCTCAAAGCCTGCTTTGACGAGCGCGCTCGCGCCGCCGCAGAGGACGGCTTGTTCGCCGAAGAGGTCGGTTTCGGTTTCTTCCTTGAATGAAGTTTGAATGACGCCGCCGCGTGTGCCGCCGATGGCTTTGGCGTAGGCCATGCCGATCTTGAAGGTTTCATCGCTCGCGCCTTCGCTGGTCGCGATGAGGCAGGGGACGCCGCCGCCAGCTACGAATTCGCTGCGAACCAGGTGGCCGGGACCTTTGGGGGCGACGAGCAGTGCGTCGTGACCCTTCGGTGGTTTGATGAAGCCGAAGTGAATGTTGAAGCCGTGCGAGCACATGAGAATCGCGCCCGGCTTTAAGTTCGGTTCGATTTCGTTCTTGAAGAGGTCGCCTTGCAATTCATCGGGGACGAGGATGTTGATGACGTCGGCCTGCTTGGCGGCCTCCGCGGCATTTACCGGCTTGAAGCCGTGGCTGATGGCGAGGTCGTAATTCTTGCCGCCGGGGCGCTGGCCGATGACGACGTTGACCCCGCTATCGCGCAGGTTTTGAGCCTGAGCGTGGCCTTGCGAACCGTAGCCGATGATGGCGACGGTCTTGCCTTTGAGAGCGTTGAGGTCGGCGTCTTTGTCGTAATAAATCGTGGCTGCCATGATGACTCCCGGAGAAAAATTGCCACAGAGGACACAGAGAGCACAGAGGATTTCAATTAGCGAATCGAGCCGTTTCGAATTCGGCTAAGTCAGCATTTCTCTCTGTGAACTCGGTGTCCTCTGTGGCGAATGATTTGGAAAATATAGTTAAGCTTCGCCCGCGTATTTCTTTAGTCCGCCAGTAGCGTTATTGCTGCGGTCGATGCTGCGGACGATGGCGATACGGCCTGAGCGGACGAGCTCGACGATGCCGAACGGCCGCATGAGGTCGATGAATGCTTCAATCTTTTTTTCCTGCCCGGCGATTTCGACCGTGACTTCGTTCGGGGCCACGTCGACGATGCGGCCGCGGAAAATATCGGTCAACTCTCGAATTTCGGCGCGTTGCCCCGCCTTGATGCGGACCTTGATTAGCATCAGGTCGCGTTCGACATGGTCGTGCGAGCTGACGTCGTCGACGCGTACGACCGTCACAATTTTTTCGAGCTGCTTACGAACTTGCTGGAGCACGCTGTCGTCGCCGACGACGACGAACGTCATTCGCGAAAGGCGTGGATCTTCGGTTTCGCCGACGGCAAGGCTATCGATGTTGTAACCGCGCGAGGCGAACATGCCGGCCACATGGGCGAGCACACCGGGAACGTTTTGAACCGTAGCGGAAAGGACGTGACGCATTTGGGAGGGGTCAGGGGACGGGATTTGGGGGCGGGCGATGCTGCTATCGAGCGGCAAAAGCGGCCCTAAACCCTTATCCGGGCGATTTTTGGGAAACCTCGATAATATCTGTCGAGGGACCCGGAAGCAACCGGCGAGGTTCGGCCCAAATGACCCAAAGAGAGCGTCGTTTTCACTCGCGTGGCGGAGGTGGCGGCGGCCCATCGCCCGGGCGCGGCGGTAGACCACGCCGACCACCACGTCGCGGTGGCGGTCCATCTGGCCCGCCGGGCGGGCCTTGCTTTTCGAATGATGGATCTGGCTGGCCGTGGAAGAACCGCGGGATGAAGGGGTATGTATCCGTCGCCACGTAGTAGTAGGTACCTTCAGGATATTCGGGCGTCACGCCGGTGCGGCCGTTCGCGCGGTCGAGGTCGCCGCTTCCTTCCGTGTATTCGAAGTCTTGCACGAAGGTGCCGTCGTAGTTGCCGCCGGGGCCAGCGTCGCCGGTGGGGCGTTTGCCTTTCTTGAGGTGGTAACTCGATTGGAGTTTTTTGAGTGGCGAATTCGCATCATCCGCCTTCGCGTGGCCAAACTCAGCGTACATGGGGTAGCCATCAGCAGCGTAAGCGATGAGAAGCATCTTGTCCTTGCCCTTCTCCTTTTGCAGGCGCGCGATGAGGCCAGTCGGTAGGCCGTGGTAGTGATACGCCCCGCTCGGCTGCACGTGGGCATGGTTCTGGTCGATGCCAAGATTCATGCGACCCATGCCGTCGTAGTTCCAGATTTTGCTGCGATCCATCCCTGGCCCCATTCTGGTATCGGGACCTGGGCGGCTGACGATTTTGTCGCCGGGCTGCCACACTTCCGCGGTGCCCGGATCGAACACGACGCCATTTAGCGCGACGCCGAACAAGTAGCGGCGGAGGGGCATGCGGTTCCTCGAGCGCTGTTGGCTTGAGCGGCATCTCGAAATGATAGTGCTGCTCGCTGATCGAGTTCGGATTGCCGCGATTCGGAAATTCGCCCGGCTTGTGATCGGGCAGGCCGTTGGCGTCAATGATTTGTTTGTCACCCTTCGTGGTGATGGTGGCCTTGCTGCGGCCAGCGTAGTCATCGTGATCGCCTTCGTGAGCGAATGCGGGCGCGGCGGCAGTTGTGAGAACGAATCCGGCAATAAGCATTAGTCGCATGATAAGTTCCAAAATGAAAAGCGGTGTCGAATGCGTCGATCGGCTGCGTACATGAACACCGCACGCATTGCGGAAGACCGCAAAATCGACAAACAATGGCCGTCCGTTGGCTCGTCCGGCCGAAACGGCCGGGCTATATAGTCGAGCCATCCTGGCTCGGCGGACTGCTCTCAAAACAGTCGTAATTGTCCACTAGTTGGCATCGGCGGGCAAAAGTCGGCGACGTTGAGTGACCAGCCGTGCTCCGCATAGCCGAGTTTTTTGAGCCACAGGCGAAAACTATCGCCGATGATTTCCGCGATGTTGCCCGTGCCGACTTGGCGTCGGCCAAATTGTGGATCGTTCATCCGCCCGCCGCGCGTGGAGCGAATGAGCGACTGTACGCGTTCTGCTTTATCCGGCTGCATGCGCGTGAGCCAATCCAAAAACACCGGTCGCACGGTCGTCGGTAGCTTCAACAGGGTATAGCCGGCACTTCGAGCGCCCGCCTCTCTGGCCGCGGCGAGGATCGTCGGGATCTCACTGTCGTTGAGGCCGGGGATGATCGGCGCGACCATGACGTTCGCCGGCACGCCGGCTGTGTTGAGTTCGCGAATCGCTCGCAGCCGGGCATCTGGCGAGCTGGTTCGCGGCTCCATCACGCGTGCGAGCTGCGCGTCGAGCGTTGTGATCGAGAGGGAAACGCGTGTCGCCCGATGGGCCGCCAATTGCGACAGCAGATCGATATCGCGGCAGACGAGCGCGTTTTTGGTGATGATCCCGATCGGCTGCAGGCACTCGGCCGCCACTTCCACGCATGCGCGAGTGATGCGAAATTCACGCTCTGCCGGTTGATAACAATCGGTCACTCCCGAAAACGCGATCGGTTCGGGCCGCCAATTCGGTCGCGCCAAAAAGTCACGGAAAAGTTCCGCTGCCCGAGGCTTGATGACAACCTTCGTCTCAAAATCGAGCCCGGCGCTGAGCCCCAAATACTCGTGTCCCGGTCGAGCGTAGCAATAACTGCAACCGTGCGAGCAGCCGCGATAAGGATTGATACCGAAGCGGAAGCCGATATCCGGACTATCATTCTCCGTCACGATCGATTGCGAATCGTCGATGAGATATTGCGTTGGCGGTCGATCGAGCTGCGCGAGGTATTCCTCGTCCCACTCGACGTGTTCCAAGTCGTTTTCAACTTGGACAGACAAGTATGGGTTCGCTGGTTGAATTGCCGCGCCACGGCCTTTGATCGAGCGGGACATAGCCGTTAGTGTACATTAATACACGTACGCGTCAACCGCGGATGAGATCGGCGATTTTGCGACCGGTGGTACTCAGCGGCAGTTCTTGCAATGCCGATCGCGTTTGCCAACGAACTTGGGCTGATGTGCCGGATCGCACGCGTCCGTCGAGATAAGCGGCTTCATAGCAATCGAGCGTGATGCGGAATCGCGTGACGCCATGGCGCAGAGTTTTGAAGAGTGCGCCCGGCGCACAGGCGATGCCGGTTTGGGCAACAACTTTCTCGGCGATCTCGCGATTTGCGAAGAGTGGGCTGCTGGCTTCAAGTTCGAATCGCGGGAAGTCCCACAGGCCGGCCCAACGCTCGTTGTCGCCGCAACGCCGCAGGAGCACGCTGCCGTTTTTGCGAACTACCACGGCCGCTTCGCGCACTTCGGTAAAAACTTGTCGTGGCTTGGCGATTGGGATCTCACGTTGCAGGCCGTCGGCGTTCGCGGCGCACACGTCGGCGAGCGGGCATTCGCTGCACTTGGGGTCGTTGGGTGTGCAAACGAGTGAGCCGAGTTCCATAAGCGCTTGGTTGAAGCAGGCGACGTCTTTTTGCGGAAGAATTTCTTCGGCGAACTGCCACAACGTGCGTTGCCCGGCCGCTGAAGCGGCCTCGCCTCGGTAAGCGATGAGGCGACTGAAGAGGCGGATGGTATTCGCTTCCAGAATCGGGGCGCGCTTGTTAAACGCGATGGAAGCGATCGCGCCGGCGGTGTAGCGTCCGATACCAGGAAGCGATTGAAGTTGCGTCAATTCGTGCGGGAATTCGCCGGAGTGCTCGTCGGCCACTTTTTTCGCGGCGGCGTGGAGCTGGCGAGCGCGACGGTAGTAGCCGAGGCCTTCCCACAATCGGAGAACTTCAACTTCGCTCGCGGCTGCGAGGCTTCGCACACTCGGAAACGTGGCAACGAACCGCGTGAAGTAGTCGCGCACGGTGGCGACCTGCGTTTGCTGGAGCATGATCTCGCTTATCCACACGCGGTAGGGATCTTGCGACTTACGCCAGGGCAAGTCACGGGCGTTTTTGGCGTACCAAGTGAGCAGCCGTTGCCGCAGCGATTGCTTTTGCGCTGTCGAAAAGTGCGCTGTTGATTGCTGCAGTTTACGAATGCGATCCGTCGCGGTAGCCATGCTAAGAATATATCACGCAGAGGCGCTGAGGTCGCGGAGGCACAACCGAGGGCTAATCCCTCTGCGTTCCCTGCGCCTCTGCGTGAGAAGTTCTGTTCAACGAAATTGCGACCAATCCTGGCTCGTTCGCTGTTTTAGAAGTTGGGCAATTCGCGCATGCCCCGCACGCCCCCGCTTTGCGGCGTGTGAAGTGGAGCCAGCCGCGGCGAGCCAAAAATGTTCCGGCGGCAATCGCGATCAGGATGGCTACGGTGTCTTGCATGGGACAAGGCGTAAGGCTTTAGGCTTTGTCGTTAGGTAAGAATTCGAATTCCGATTTGATACGTCAGCAGCGCTCCGACGTACGCCAGGATTGTCATGTATGCGAACGTGAAAATCGGCCAACGCCAACTGTTAGTTTCGCGGCGGATTACGGCGAGCGTCGCGGCACACTGGGCGCACAACGCGAAGAACACCATGATCGACAGCGCCACCGGTAAATTATAGACCGGTTTGCCGGTGTCGTCCCACTTGGCAGCCTTCAATTGCGAGGCGAGGCGATTCTGGTCTTCTGCGTTGTCGATATCGACCTTGGGCCCTAGTTGGTAGATGACGCCCAAAACGCCCATTACGACTTCGCGAGCTGGAAACGAGGCAATTGCCGCACAGCCGATCCGCCAATCCCAGCCGAGCGGGCGGACGGCGGGCTCGATGAATTGGCCTGCACGCCCCAAGAAGCTGTAACGTTGATGCAAACTTGCTTCGAGGTCACTGATGTTTTCCGGCATATCGAACTCTTCAAGGTCTCCAGCGTTCGCTTGGACTGCCGCTCGCTGAGCCGCGACGTCGGCCGCGACCTGCTCATTAGCTCGCGGATAGTAGGCCAGCGCCCAAACGACGATCGTGACGGCGAAAATCACGGTGCCGGCCCGGGCCAAAAACGCCCAACCGCGTTCCCACATGCGATGAAACACGGTGCGGAACGACGGCATTTTGTAGCTTGGCAATTCCATGACGAACGGCGGCGTTTGACCGCGCAGTAATGACTTCTTAAGCACCCAGGCCACGCCGATTGCGACGATCGCGCCGACGCTGTACATGGCCAGGAGGACGAGCCCCTGTAAGCCAAGTAGGCCACCGAGGTAGTATTGCGCCGGCACGAATGCACCGATCAAAATCACGTACACCGGCAAGCGGGCGGAGCAGCTCATGAGGGGCGCAATCAGAATTGTGGCCAGCCGATCGCGGCGGTTTTCGATCACGCGCGTCGCCATGATGCCGGGGACCGCGCAGGCGAACGACGACAAAAGCGGAATGAATGACTTGCCGCTCAGGCCAACGCCAGCCATGAGGCGGTCCATTAGGAATGCCGCCCGGGCCATGTAGCCGCAGTCTTCGAGCAGGGCGATGAAGAAAAACAGAATAAGAATCTGCGGCAAAAACACGACGACTGCACCCACGCCGCCAATAACTCCATCGACGATGAGTGATCGCAGCGCGCCGTCCGGCATCAGGCCTTCCACATAGCCGCCAAGTGCATCGACAACATTTTTGATCGCGTCCATGATCGGCGCGGCGACGATAAAGATCGATGAAAACAACACCGCCATGGTGGCGATGAAAATGAGCGTGCCCCAAAACTTGTGCGTCAGTAGGGCATCGATACGATCGGTCGTCGTGCGCTGGTGACCGGCGGGCCGACGGGTTACGCCGTTCACCACGCGGGCAACCCAGTCGTAGCGGGCCATCGCTTCGACGGCCGGCACCGGCATGCCGGCGCCAGCGAGCGAGTCGCGAGCCGCTTTCAATTTCTGTGAACCGGCAGCTGCAGTACCATTCAGCAGTTCACTCTCCAAGTAGCCGTCCCCATCGAGCAGCAAGCGCTCGACAAGGAACTGCGGCAACGGCCGCGATGAATTCTCGTTGAGCCACGAACGTAACTCCGCGGCGCGCTGCCGAAATGCAGCTGGAAAAGGATTCTCGCGTTCGCCTGGCGCTCGCTGAGCTTCAGACGCTAAGGTCGCTTGCAGTTTCTCAATCCCAACGCGTCGATTGGCTTGCACTTCAACGACGGGAACACCGAGCCGCTTTGAAAGGGCATCGACATCGATTTCAATCTGCCGGTCTTTTGCGACGTCGACCATGTTGAGCGCGACGACGGTCGGCAAGCCGAGCGATAACACCTGACTCACGAGATAGAGATTGCGCTCGAGATTGCTCGCATCGATGATCGAAAGCACGACGTCAGGCGACTCGGTGTGATCGCGGCGACCCAAGAGAACGTCGACCGTGACCATCTCGTCGGGCGATCGTGGAGCGAGGCTGTACGTGCCGGGCAGATCGATGAGCTCGAAATGCTGTTCGCCGCAGCGCATCGCGCCGGTCTTTTTCTCGACCGTGACGCCAGGGTAGTTACCTACTCGTTGCCGTACACCAGCCAGCGCAGTGAACAGCGTCGACTTCCCCGTGTTGGGATTGCCGACGAGAGCAACGCGAATCGTTTTGGCGGGAGCGACGGGCATTAATTAGGAGGAATAACCACGGAGACACGGAGAATACAGAAAACCAAAGAACACGATCTCATGAATTATTGGCGATTCAAATTCAATCGAAGATGCATTTCTCCGTGTCTCCGTGGTCTATTTATTTTTCTACAGCGGGTGGCATCGACTCAATTTCAATCTGCTGCGCTTCGTGTTTCCGCAGACTGAGGCGATAGCCGCGGATTTCGAACTCGAGTGGGTCGCCGAGTGGGGCGGTGCCGATGCGGCGGATCTCGACGCCGGGCGTGATTCCCATCTCCAGAATACGGCGGCCGATCTCATCGGCTCCGACGACGTGCGCGACCCGTCCGGCCTGGCCGACTTCAAGCTCGGCCGCCACGCGTGTCATGCGGGCACCCTTGTGCGCACCAGCACGCGAGAAATTCCGTCGTCGCGGAAACACAGCTTGCTGCCTTCGACACGGATGATGCACGGCGCACCGCTGCGAATCATCTCGAGGCGAGCACCGGTTCGCAGTCCCAGTTCTTCCAATCGACGAACTTGCTCGGGCGCGCCAACCAATTGACCAACTTCGGCCACTTGGCCACGACGAAGAACGGTAAGCGGCATTAAGTCGGGCATCGAACGGCTCGCAACAAATGGCCGTGATTGAGAACGATTCTCAATAACTGTTATCGACTGATTGTAGGGGCGGAATCCCGTTTTTTCAACAGGTCTCTTGTGAAAAATCCCTAGATAGCCCGGTCCTCTGGGCCGGGCGGCCGTGATACGTGCCCAAGTTCCCGCCGAGCCAAGATGGCTTGGCTATATAGACTTACGCGGCTGCTTTCATCGCGGCGACGATGTCCACAATCGCCTTTTTGCCGTCGTCGAACAGCATCAGCGTATTGTCTGCGGCGAACAGGGGGTTTGGGATACCGGCAAATCCCGGGCTGAGACTTCGTTTCACCACCACCACCGTGCGGGCATCGCCGACATTCAAGATCGGCATGCCGGCGATCGGGCTCTTCGGGTCGGTGTTCGCGAGGGGGTTCACGACATCGTTGGCGCCGATGACGATGACAACGTCCGTTTGGCCGAAGGTCGGATTGATCTCGTCCATTTCCTTAAGCTTGTCATAAGGAATGTCGGCCTCGGCCAACAGGACGTTCATGTGGCCAGGCATGCGGCCAGCAACCGGGTGGATCGCGAACTCAACTTCAGTGCCGCGTTCTTCAAGCATGTGGAAGAGCTCGCGCACGGCGTGCTGCGCTTGCGACACGGCCATGCCATAACCCGGCACCACGACGACGCGCCGCACGCCATCCAACAGCATGGCGACATCCTCTGCAGTGGCGGACTTCACCTTCCCGCCGTACACATCGTCGGCCGATGCAGTTTCGCTCGCGCCCATCCGACCGAACAGTACGTTCGTGAACGAGCGATTCATCGCCTTGCACATGATGATTGACAGGATGAGACCCGACGAACCATCGAGGGCCCCAGCGACGATCAGCAGATAGTTGTTCAGAACAAAGCCCATCAAACTTGCGGAAAGGCCAGCGTAGGAATTGAGCAGCGAAATCACTGTCGGCATATCGGCACCGCCAATCGGCATGACGAGACACAGGCCGAATGCGAGGCCGAGCAAGATCAAGATCGGAAACAGAACGTGCGTGAGCGGGCTGACGGCGAGCCACAGCGCGACGAAAATTGCGGCCCCCAGCAATGAGAAATTGATAATGTTTTGGTTCGGCAAACCTTTAATGGAACTCGGGATTAGATCCTGCAGTTTGCCAAACGCAACTAGACTTCCAGTGAACGTAAGGCAGCCTAGCAAAACTTCGATGGCCAAAACTGCCGCTTCGAAGTGGTCAGGCGGGATGTTCATGCCGTCTCCTCCGCCCCAGAGACCATATAACCAGTAATAGTGGGCGGTGCCAACCAAGGCCGCGGCAAGCGCGCCGAAGGCGTGCGACAATGCCGTCCGTTGCGGCACTGCGGTCATGGGCATCCAAATCGCCATCGGTGCACCGATCAACGAGCCGAGAACCATTCCGATCAGCACCCACTGATAGGAAACCGTTTGAAAAATGAGAAGCGTTCCGACGATCGCGACGACCATCCCGGCTTCACCCGCGTGAACGCCTTTTCGCGCGGTCCGCGGGTGGCTGAGCCATTTCAGCGAAAGAATGAAAAGCGCGACGGCTACGAGGTACGAAGCTCCGCCGATCAAGCTGTTCGCGGCAGCGGAAGATTCGACCAAGTTTGCAGCGGCGCGGGGCGGGAGGTCCGCAATGAGCAATGGGATATTCGAAAGACCCTCACTTACCATCGGGTGTCTCCCGACGAAACATTTTTAACATGCGATCGGTGATCCAAAACCCACCGACGATATTTGTCGTGGCGGCGATGACGCCGAGCGTGCAGAGAAACGTGATGAAGCCGGAGTTCCGTGCGGTAGCTCCTTCGGCCATTACCTGAATGGCCGCAACGACCGAAATCGCCGAAATCGCGTTGGTAAGCGACATCAGTGGCGTGTGCAGCAGTGGCGACACGCGGCGAATCACTTCCAGACCCAAAAACGTGGAGAGCAGGAAGACGAACAGCTTGGCTTCGAGGTTGTGCATGACGGAGGATTGGGGAGGCAGGATGCAGGGAACAGGGAACGTGCAGACATTAAACCATGCGCGCGAGCAGCGTGCCACCGGGAAAAGGCTGACAGTTCCTGGCTCTGCTCGGGGTTCGCGACACGCGGTGACAAGTCAAACGAGTAGATGCGCAATGAAAAACCCCCGGCAGAGCCGGGGGCTAGGTTGTCTTTTCGTTGTGAGTCCGCCGCGGCGGGCTCGAATTTGCAGTTTCGGAGAAAGGTCCCGAGGCAACTACCGCTTCGAGAACTGGGTTCCACGGCGAGCGCCGCGGAGACCTGGCTTCTTGCGTTCCTTCATGCGGGCATCGCGGGTGAGGAAGCTCTTTTCGCGGAGCTTGGCATCCAGGTCGCTATCATACTTCATCAGAGCCCGGGCGATGCCTTGCATGCAAGCGCCGGCCTGGCCGGTGCTGCCGCCGCCATGGACGAGAATTCGCACGTCCACGTTGTCTCGTACGCCGGCATGTTCGAGCGGCGCGACGACCGCTTTGCGGTCCTGCTGCACTTTGAAGAAGTCATCCAACTCCCGGTCGTTGATCGTGAGCTTGCCTTTACCGGCGCGAATTCGCACGCGGGCAACCGAGGTCTTGCGGCGGCCAGTTCCGAGGGCGTCGATGACTTTTTCTGCAGTGGGCATGGGGAGGGTCTAGGGTTAAGTGTTTAGTGTTCAGAGTTTTGGGATCGAACTGGCTCTCGACCCTCGACCCTCAACTCTCGACTTTTCTAACTACTTCGCGGCGAGCTCCATCGCTTCCGGCTTTTGAGCCTGGTGCGGGTGCTCGGCGCCTTTGTAAATCTTGAGCTTCGTGATCATCTTGAACGCGAGCTTGTTCTTCGGCAGCATGCGGCGAACGGCCTCGTGCAAAATCAGCTCGGGCTTCCGCTCGAGCCGCGTGGCAGCTCCAACGGTCCGCTGGCCCGGGTAACCGGTGTACCAGGCGTACTCCTTTTGCTCCCACTTCTTGCCGGTGAACTTCACCTTTTCGGCATTGATGACGACGACGAAATCGCCGGTATCCACGTGCGGCGTGTACTGCGGGCGATGCTTGCCCATGAGCAGCACGGCAATGCGGCTCGCGAGCCGGCCGACGACCTGATCCGTGGCATCAATGATGTGCCACTTCTGTTCGACTTCGCCCGGCTTGGCCATGTAAGTTTTCATGATTCGATTTCAACCAACGAAAGCGCTAAATATTGGGAATCCAACAGTTTACCGCAGGCTGAGAGGGGCGACAAGGGCGGGGCGGCCGGCGCACTTTCTAAATCGGGAGCGATAAAACCCCGAGAAATAGCGCTATTAGCGTCATGACGATCACCATTGTGCGGGCGCTGAACTGTTTTGCCCAATGAATCCACGGAGCGACGGCCGCCGCGCAGCCGACCAACACAAGAAACCGAATGGGCAACATAAAAATCGTTGCTTTTCCAGTGGTGTCATTTCGTAACTTAAAACCTAGGGTTCCATTCCGGAGGCCCATGTGCGAAACATCTTCTGGCGCCAATTCGCGGATGACATAATGTGAGGGGGTTGGCGAACTCATGTTAACCCAAATAAATGTCAATTCACCTTTGGCGGAAATGAGAACCAACTCCACCTTCCCAGAGAAAGCGCAGAATTGGTCGTAGCGTTGGTAACTCATCAACCAGAAAAACGTTACGGCAACCACCGTCGTGAAGCTCAATGCGGAAAACGCGAGTCGCATTTTGCGATATTTCAAGTGCCTCTCCACAACACAATTTCACCGAATCGTACTTCAGTTGCGTAGGACTTGCTGTCCCTGAGAAATCTTCTACGTCTCCTCCAAGCGCCCTTCCAACTCCCGAATCTGCCCCTGCAGCTTCTCAATCAGCGGCCCAACAATCGACTGCGGAAACCGCCGATGGATGTGCTGCGAGCAGTTCATATCCCACGCTTCGATATCAAAAAGTATCGCCCGCTCGACGCGGCCCGGCTTGTAATCGGCGTCGCGCAGCCGCTCGAGGAGCGCCGGATCGTTCTCGACCACTCGCGCCCGGCCCCACAGCTTGATCCGCCGGCGATCGATGTAATCCATCAAATAAATGAACGCCTTCGGGTTCTCCGATAAGTTGCCGAGCGAAATGTACTGCTGATTGCCGGCGAAATCGGCCCAGCCGAGCGTGTGCTCGCCGACGACTTTCAAGAACCCCGGCCGGCCGCCTTTGTACTGCACGTACGGCTGCCCATCGGCACTCGCCGTCGCGAAGTAGAACATATCGAGCTCGGCGATGAACGCGGCGAGTTCATCGGTGACCGTCGTCGCCCAACCCTCGCCACCTTCGACGCGAGCGTACGAATCGCGTGAGCCTTTCGCGGTCTGAATCGACTTCACCGCGGGCGAGAAAGCGATATCGCTGGGATACGTTCGATGTTCGGTGTCCATGTTGCTGATACCCGAGTGCGAACAACGTTCGGCAATCCCCATACATAGCCCGGCCTTCTAGGCCGGGCGACTACCCAAAACTTTCTACGAGCTCAGTGCATCGACGCTCCGACCCAAGATGGGTTGGCTATCTATTACTTATCCGGTCGCCGCGCGAGCCCACAATGCCAGCCCCCACAGCAACAAAAAAGTCGCCATGCTCCCCATAATGATGAGCGGCTTGCGCAGGTCGTGCTTCGGCTCGTCGGCCCCGATCTGCAGGTACGCGCCGAGCGCGAACAGGCCCGCCCAAGCAAGCAGCACGACCGCCAATACGCCGAGCGGCAACCACTTTTTTCGCGTGTTCTCGTTCATTCGCTCTTCTTGCAGCCTATTCACTCGGGAGGACTTCGGGACGCCACGCGGCCTAATTAGTCATTGGTGCTTCGCGGGCGGTGCTTTAAACTAGTGCAATTCTACAAAGTGGGGTCAAGCAGTCGCATTTTCCGCCTGGAGTTAGTGTCATGATCGTGGGTGTGCCAAAGGAAGTAAAGCAGGATGAGTACCGCGTGGCGATGTTGCCGGTCGGCGTCGAGGAACTAACGCGCCGCGGCCACAAGGTGCTCATCGAAGCGGGAGCCGGCACCGGCTCCGGCCTGCCAGATAGCGAATATAAGGAAGCGGGGGCCGAGCTGATCGATGGCCCCGACGATATCTTCGCCCGGGCAGACATGATCGTGAAGGTGAAGGAACCACAGAAAGAAGAGATCCAAAAAATCCGCAAAGGCCAGGTCGTCTTCACGTATTTCCACCTCGCGGCCGACAAAGAGCTCACCGACGGCCTCCTCCACAGCGGCTCGACCTGCGTCGCCTACGAAACGCTCGCCGACGACCAAGGCCGCCTGCCGCTGCTCACGCCAATGAGCGAAGTCGCCGGCCGCATGAGCATTCAAGAAGGCGCAAAGTACCTCGAGCGCCCGCAACAAGGCCGCGGCATCCTGCTCGCCGGCGTGCCGGGCGTCGCCCCCGCGCACATCACGATCCTCGGCGGTGGCATCGTCGGTGCGAACGCAGCCAAAATCGCCGCCGGCTTCCGGGCAGACGTCGCGATCCTCGACATCAACATGGAACGCCTCCGCTACCTCGATGACGTGATGCCGCCGAACGTCGATTGCCTCTTCAGCGATCGCCACACGATCCGCGAGCAGTTGACGCGTGCCGACCTCGTCATCGGCGCGGTGCTGATTCCCGGCGCGAAGGCCCCGATGCTCGTCAGCCGCGAAGACCTCGGTCGCATGAAGCCGGGCAGCGTCATCATCGACGTCGCGATCGACCAAGGCGGCTGCATCGCCACGAGCAAGCCGACGTCGCACAGCAAGCCGACCTACATGGTCGACGAAATCTTGCACTATTGCGTCACCAACATGCCAGGCGCCGTCGGCCGTACCAGCACGTTCGCCCTTTGCAACGTCACGCTGCAGTGGACCATTGAAATCGCCCAGCGCGGCATCGAAAACGCCGCAAAGGACCTGCGGCCCGTCGCCCGTGCGATCAACCTCGCCGTCGGCGAAGTGACGAACAAACCAGTCGCCGATACGTTCGGCTATGACTACTCGCAGCGGTACAAAGTGGCGTAGTGGCGGAGAAGCCAATTGGGACGGTCGCCTTTTGGTCTGCCGCGTAATATGCTTATAAGATGAAGATCACCGAAGCCAAAGCGATTGCCGGCCACCGGCTTGAGCTCAAATTCGAGACCGGTGAGACTGGTATTGTCGATCTGTCGACGTTCGCCGGTCGTGGTGTATTCTCGGCTTGGAATGATCCGATCGTCTTTAATGCGGTACGAGTAACGGTCGAAGGTGCTGTCGAATGGCCGGGCGAACTCGACCTGTGTCCCGATGCGCTCTATCTGCAAATGACCGGCAAGACGCCTCAAGACGTTTTCCCTTCGTTAAACCAACAGCCAGCGCATGCCTGAAGTCTCTCGATTTTACGGCATCGTGATCCGCATTTTTTTCGGCGACCATCCGCCGCCACATTTTCACGCCGTCTATGGCGAACACTCGGCGAAGGTCGATATTACAACGCTTGGCGTGTTCGATGGCGGCCTTCCGTCACGGGCGCTGAGTCTCGTAATTGAATGGGCAACGCTCCATCAGAATGAATTGCTCCGGGCCTTCGAACGCGCTGCCAACATGCAGGCACCCGGCAAGATCGATCCGCTACCATGAGTAAGAATTTTGAGACAGTAAATTGGCAAGGTGGTATCGACGGCCATCTAGTTCTGCTCGATCAAACGCAGCTGCCCGAAGAGACGGTTTATATCGAGTGTCGCACTGCCGAAGACGTGTGGCACGCCATCAAACGGCTGAGCGTGCGCGGCGCACCGGCAATCGGTGTCGCCGCTGCTTACGGAGTTTGCGTCGGCGCAAATCAAGGGCGCGACGTCAACGAAGTTTGCGACTACCTGGCCACGAGTCGCCCGACAGCCGTCAATCTTTTTTGGGCGATTGAACGAATGCGAGCAGCCGCAAACGGTTCGTCGGGCGATATCGCAGCGCGACTTCTGGCAGAGGCCCGCAAGATTGACGAAGAAGACCGCACATCCTGCTCCGCAATGGCGAACTTTGGAGCCGAACTACTGAAAGATTTACCCGTCGGCTCCGGCATCCTCACCCACTGCAACGCCGGCGCATTGGTCTCCGGCAGCGGCGATGGCACCGCGCTCGCCGTCATTTTCGAATACGCCCGCCGCGGCAAACAGCCGAGAGTTTTCGCAGATGAGACCCGCCCTCTGCTGCAAGGTGCCCGCCTCACAATGTGGGAGCTCATGCAGCGCGGCGTCGATTGCACGCTAATCTGCGACTCCGTCGCTGCCCAAGTCATGCGCGAAGGTCGCATTCAAGCGGTGATCACCGGCGCCGATCGCATCGCCGCCAACGGCGACACGGCGAACAAAATCGGCACGTACAGCGTCGCCACGCTCGCTCGCGCTCACAACATTCCGTTTTACGTCGCCGCACCCGCGACGACATTCGACCTATCGATCGCAACCGGAGCCGAAATTCCTATCGAACAGCGCACCGCCGAAGAAATTACGCAAGGCTTCGGAATGCAAACGGCGCCAGTCGGCGCGAAAGTTTATAACCCCGCGTTCGATGTAACTCCCGCAGAACTTATCGCCGCGATCATCACCGACCGCGGCGTGATTCAACCCGTGAACACCATTACGGTCCACGCCACTCTCAACCCGTCAGCCCCCGGCTCTGCCGGGGGTTAGTCGCACGCACACGTTTATCGCGTACAAAAACCCCCCGGCAGAGCCGGGGGCTGCATTGTTTTTCCGTGGCGACGTTCAATTCAACCGGCTAAACCTAATTCTCCAACCGCACAAACTGCCACCGTTGCTCCCCGCCCGGTAGCTGAACCGTCACGCTGCCATACGGTTGCAGCAGCCGCGCAATGTGCGCCTGGAACCGCACGTTCGGATTTTGATCAAGCGTCCACTCGGCACGCTGCGTTTGCTGTTGGACTCGGCCCGATACGCCGTGGTCCGAATCGGTAATCATGTCGAAATAATTGCCGTTGATTCGACCGTGCCGATCAACGGCGAGCTGCAGCACGCGCGTTCCAACATCATCTGGACCCGTCATCAGCGAATACACACCCAGCGGATACCACTCGCCGAATTGCGACGGATCGAATCGGGGCTCATCGTAACCGCGATACTGCTGCGGCACATTACCCCAACCTAGCCACGAGTAAACGCCGGGCACACTCGCCACGACCCACACGTTCGAGCGATTGCTCTCGTACTTCCAAGCCCGCGGATGATCCCGATACCAATCGTTGCTAAACGGCTGCTTGTTGGTCGCCAAATACCTTCGCCCAATTATCGATCTTGTGGGAGCCTTGCCATTCGTCCCCTTTCCAATAGCCGATCTTCTTGTTGCCCTGTCCGACGACGGCCGGCGCTGGCGTCAGCGTCCGTTGCCCCGGATTGCCCGAGAATCCGGGCTGACCGGGCCCAAAGAATTTGCCGCGATTGTCGCTATTGGAGTCATCATCTCGGTCACGGTTGCGATCCTGAAAGTTCTTGTCTCCGTCGTTCTTATTCTTGTTGCTGTTATTGTCCGACTTGTCAGTGTCCTTGTGATCCTTGCCGCGCTGAACGAAAGGCGGGAAATGGGCCGGAGCGTTCGATCCGTTCGATTTATTGGTCTTGTTCGAATTTGATGAGCTGCCGCTCTTGTTGCTCTGATTGTTTTGACTGTTCGCGTTGTTGCCCTGATTCGATTGGCTACCCTGCTTGTTCTTATCCTTATCTTTACTCTTATCTTTGTTGTTGTCCTTCTGATTGTCGTCGCTGTCCTTGTTTACCTGCGCGCCACTCGGCGTGATAAACTTCTGACTAAACGACGCTGGTGTAGCAAACACCACCAAACTCGCCGAAAAGCGGTCACACCCAGCCAATAGCTCCGGCGTCGAGAGCAAATGCAAAATCGGCGTCGTCGCCATCGTCGTGATGAGTGCCATCAGCACCATCATCGCGAACAGCGTCGGCGAAATAACGCCTAGTTCGAGGCCAATGTTAAGCACGATCAACTCCATCAGCCCGCGCGTGTTCATGAGCACGCCCAATGCGGCCGACATCCGCCAGCTTTGCCCGGTAACGCGGGCCGCCGCGAACGTGCCGCCAAATTTGCCGAGCGTCGCCACGAGAATGATGAGGGCCGTGAACCCCCATGCCTGCCACCCCGAAACCAATCCGATCTCCGTTCGCATGCCGGTGTATGCGAAGAACGCCGGCAGCAACAAAATCTGTACGATGTCTTCCAGCTTGTGCCGGAAGTCGATCGCCACGTCGGAGTCGTGAGGAATGATCGCACCCAGCAAAAACGCACCGAAAATTGCGTGAATCCCAATCCACTCGGCCGTCATTGCCGAAAACAACAGTCCCACAAGCACCCACACCGCCATCCGTTTTTGCGGCGTGTCCGTGGTATGACTCAAAAATCGAACTGCCAGCGGCCGAACGACCGCGAGCATGATCGCGATGTAACCCAACGCGTAGAGAATCGTTTGGACCGCACTCCCCATTTGCTTTTGCGCCACACCTACGACGAACGCCAGCAGACACCAAGCCGTCACATCGTCGATCGCGGCGCAGCTCAGCGCCACAACGCCCAGCGCCGTGTTTTCAATCCGCCGATCCGTCAGAATCCGCGCGAGTACGGGGAAGGCCGTGATCGACATAGATATGCCCATGAACAACGCAAAGCTCATGAACTGCTTTTGTTCCCGGGCTGCATAGTGCGGAAAGAGCCACAGCGCCAGAATCGTCCCCAGCAAGAATGGCACCAGGATGCTTGTATGCGAAATCGCGACTGTCGAATGCGCCTTCGACTTGATCAACCCGGCATTGAGCTCAAGCCCAACCAGAAACATGTACAGGATCACGCCGATCTGTGCGATGATTCCCAAATACGGCGCGACTTCTGTCGGCAAAATAAACTGCCGCGCCTCCGGCCAAATTTGGCCAAGGAGTGATGGTCCCAGCATGATGCCGGCTACCATCTCGCCGATGACGCGCGGCTGCCCAACGAATACGAATAACTTCCCCATCCACCGGCCAAGCAGAAGAATCGAGACGAGTGCCAACAGCACGTGGTAGAGAGGGCTAAGCTTGTGCTCGCCGACAACCTTAGTCGTCGTCTCCGCTGCACCGCCCGCCGTCGAAAGCCGATCGCCGTACGATAGCACAGCGAAAATGAGGCCAATAAACACGGCAGCAACAAGCAGATAGCCCAGCACAATTTGCCAAGCCGGCGCGGGGTTAGGTTTCGTAGTCGCGGGCGCGTTCATGCTCATCTCAGTCAGATCCACGGATGAGCCACGATTCTCATACCGCCCGCCAAACGGGGTCAAGATCAGCAATTACTCCCAATCGCTGGTCTCAGCACTCGCAAAAATGCGATCAATTACCCGCATATTCGCGACGGCATCTTCCAGCGGCGTCGGCACTGCTTGACCCTCGAGCACCGCTCGCCCGAACGCATCTGCCTGCAACGTGTACTGATTGCAAACGTCGAGCACAATCTCTTGGGTTTTATCCCCCTCTTGTAGCCACATGCGACACGCTTGATCCGGTGGCGCATTGAACGGAATCTCAATTTCAATGCGGCCGGTCGTGCCGAAAATGTTCACTCGCTGATACGGCGCATGCTGAGTGCCGCATGTGAATGTCGCCGTGCCAGTTTCGAATTCAAGAATCCCGGATGTCAAACAATCAACCTGCGTATCTAAATCGCGATGAATTTCTCCCATCACCCGCGCGGGTTCTGCGTCGAAAATGAACCGCGACAACGAGATCGCATAGCAGCCAATATCCATCAACGCGCCGCCGCCCATTTCGAGTTGATTCCGAATGTTCTGTGGATCGTTGTTGAAGTAAGAAAAGTCCGTATGAATCGTCTGCATCTCGCCAATGCGCCCCTCGCCAACCAATCGCCATGCCGTTTGCCACTGCGGATGGAAGCGATACATAAAAGCTTCCATCGCCCGCTCAGGGCGATCGTTCGCGAATTCCATAAACTCCTGAGCTTCCACCGCGGAGAGCGCGATCGGCTTTTCGCACAACACGTGCTTACCAGCCTCCATCGCCTGCTTCGACAACGGCACATGCAAGTGATTTGGCAGCGGATTGTAAATCGCGTCGATATCCGGGTCGGCCAGCAGCTCTTCGTAAGAGCCGTACGCCTTTTCGATGCCTAATTGCTCGGCGGCCGCCGTCGCTCGCGACAAGTCGCGCGAAGCAATCGCAGTCACAATGCCGGTTTCGCTCAACTGCGTGGCCGGTATAACTTTTTCACGCCCAATCTTGGCCGTGCTCAGCACGCCCCAGCGAATTTTGCTCATACGGCGAACATCCAAAATATTTAGCCCCCGGTCAATGACCGGGGGTCAACTTCCGGCTTACTTTCGTACCACTTATTGTTGGCGGCGTCCGTTTTACCCCGTTCGCATATAATTTGGCAGATTGAACTCCTCTTTGCCCAGGCGACAACACACGATGGAACACAAACACTCCGAAAATCTTTCGATCGGCGAATACCTTCTCCGCCGCTTGCAAGACTACGGCATCCGCGACGTCTTCGGCATTCCCGGCGATTACGTATTGTCGTTCTACACAATGCTCGAGCAAAGCCCGCTCCGCGCAATCGGCTGCACGCGCGAAGATTGCGCCGGTTTCGCCGCCGACGCCTACGCCCGCGTCAATGGCATGGGCGCGCTCTGCGTCACTTACTGCGTCGGTGGCCTGAGCGTTTGCAACTCCGTCGCCGGCGCGTACGCCGAAAAATCGCCGGTCGTCATGATCACAGGTTCGCCCGGCCTGCGCGAGCGTGTGCACAACCCGCTGCTCCACCACATGGTCCGCGATTTCCACACGCAGTACGACGTGTTCGAAAAGCTGACCGTCGCCGGCACAGAGCTCAGTGACCCGCGAACCGCTTTCAGCGAAATCGACCGCGTCCTCGCCACCTGCGCCCGCTACAAGCGGCCCGTATATATCGACATCCCGCGTGACATGGTTCACATGCAACCGGAAACGTCGCCGCCGTACAAACAACCCGAAGTCCACAGCGATTCCCGCGCGCTTGCCGAAGCCGTCGACGAAACGGTGAAGCGCATTGAAAACGCCCGCCAACCTGTGTTGCTCCTCGGCGTCGAGATTCACCGCCTCGGCCTGCAAGAAGATGCAGTGCGACTCGCAGAGGCGTCCGGCATCCCGATGGCCGCCACGATGCTCGGCAAAGGCGTCGTCTCGGAAACGCATCCACTCTACATGGGCCTGTACGAAGGCGCCCTCGGCCGCGATGAAGTCACCAAGTACGTCGAGGCGAGCGACTGCGTGATCATGCTCGGCACGTTTATGACCGACATCAACCTCGGCATTTACACCGCCGAACTCAACCTCGGCGACTGCGTCTACGTGACAAGCGAAGATTGCCGCGTGCGCTATCATCACTATCACAACGTGCAGCTCGCGGATTTCGTGCGAGCGCTGGCAGCGCGCCATCCGCGGCCAAAATCCCCACCGCCTGCCGCCCCGAGTGAACGCGAAAAAAAACCATTCGTTTTAAGCGCCGATGCCACCATCACTGTCACGCGGCTCATGGACCGCCTCAACGAACAGCTCTCCGATGGCACGGTGGTCATCGCCGATGTGGGCGACGCTCTGTTCGGTGCCACCGAACTCACCACTCGTGGCAAAACCGAGTTCATTAGCCCCGCCTACTACACGTCGATGGGTTTCGCCGTGCCGGCCGCACTCGGCGTCCACGTCGCGCGCCCCGAGGCACGCGTCGTCGCGATCGTCGGCGACGGCGCATTTGAAATGACCGGCATGGAGTTCTCGAACCTCGTGCGGTACAAGTTCCCGACCGTCGTCATCGTGCTCGACAACAAAGGCTACGGCACCGAACGCCTCCTCCACGCCGGCAATTGGAAGTTCAACGACATTCCGCACTGGCATTTCCACAAACTGCCCGAACTCGTCGGCGGCGGTAAAGGCTATCTCATCCGCACCGAAGGCGAATTTGACGCCGCCCTCAACGCAGCTTGGAAGGAACGTGACACGCCCAGCATCTTGCAAGTTATGATCGACCCCAAGGACTGCAGCCGCGCGCTCGCCCGCATGGGTGAGCGAATGAGTAAAACAGTCGTTCAAAAATAACGGAAATTGACGCATGAGCATGTGGGTCTACTACGTGTGGACGCTCCTATTAATCCTCGGAAGTTGCGGCGCTTGGCTAACAACGCTTGTCACATTGCCTGGTAACTGGATCATCGCGGGACTCGCGGCGATCTTCGCTTGGCTCATTCCAGTCGATGACAGCCGCGGAATCTCTTGGACCGTAGTCGCGGTACTCGTCGGCCTCGCCGTGGCAGGCGAAGTTATCGAGTTCGGTGCGAGCGCCGCGGGAGCGGCGAAGCAGGGAGCGAGTAAGCGTGCGGTTGCGCTCGCGATGGTCGGTGCAGGCGTGGGAAGCGTGCTTGGGTTAATGGTCGGGCTGCCGATCCCTGTCTTGGGATCACTAATTATGGCAGTGCTCGGCGGTGCGGGTGGCGCATTCGCCGGCGCGTACATTGGTGAATCTTGGAAGGGGCGGCCGACTGCAAATAGCATGGCAGCGGGCCGTGGTGCGTTCATGGGTCGCATTTGGGGAACGGTCGGTAAGCTTGTGGTGGGTATGATTATGCTAGTGATCGTCGCATGGGAAGCGCTCCTGTAAACGACGACAGGCCTCGCTCCGAAGAGCGGGGCCTGTGGCGTGAGTCGCAACTAGATGGGATCAATTAGGTCGTTTTCGATTTGCGGGGCTTGGTGTTGTGGCTAGTAACGTTTGCGGCCTGCATGGCGCCGTTGATGTCGTCGAGCGTGACGTGGTCGGTGCCGTTGAGGGCAACGTGAACTTCGCCCTTCGCAACGTCCGTCGAGGTGTGCTTGATATCGACACCCTTTACCTTTTCGAGTTCGCCGAGAACCGTTTTCGAATTCTCGGTGGTGAGTGGTGCGTAAAGCACGACTTGCAGCATTGGCGTCGTGTGGTCTTTTTCAACGGTGCCGCTGATCGCCTTCGTCCATTCGTTCAGGTCGGAGCCGCGGTCGACATCCGCGGTTATCGACATCGGGCCGGCCTTCTTGCCCTTGCCTTCATGGAGCTTGGCCATGAGGCTGTGGTCTTCGAGCGCTTTGGTAATCGCGGCGGATTGGGAACTGTCGACGCCGCTGATTTCGATCTTCACTTTTTCTTTGCTGCTATCGGCAGCGTGGCGGCGGCCACTTTTTTTGGCGGCCAGTGCCGGGGTGGCGATCGCACAACAGGCGGCGAACACCAATGTGTAGTTCAAAATCGATTTCATCGTACTTGCTCCCTTGTGGAAAAACTTTGTGACCGAGCAGGCCGCGGCGGCCTGAACAATTGGACGGGCGCGCTCGATGCGACGACCGGACATCGCGCGGGTTGACGCGTGGGGTGGGACACACCGGCTGCCCCGCGTTCGTCACGGTGACGACCGTCCGCCTGGTCCGGTGTGCTATTGTATTTACGCCTGTTTCGGCGGCGAGGTTCCGCGAAAAGTGTTGATTTTTTCGGCAGGTGGCGGGCGGGCGTAGCTGGATTCTTGGTTTCGTGACCTTTGAAGATCTGAATTCTTGCGAATTCAGCTACCATTCACTTCGACCTCTTGGCCTTGATGTGGGGGGCGCCGTCGGTGGCCGCGGCTCGGGTGTGGCGGCGGGTGCGGCGGGGTTTGAGCGTGTTACGGGCGATGAAACGGACGGAGCGGCCGAATACTTTTTCGAACAGGTCGACTTTGCGTTCTGCGGCCCAGAGGTCGACGTCGGCATCGCCTTGGGACAGGATCAGTGATTCGCACGGCGTCGTCGAGCACGCGGGCCCGAACGTCGGCCACGTTTTGCTGGTGGGTGCGGTCGAGCGCCAGTGCGAGTCGCAGGATCGCGGCGAGCGCCTTTACGCGCTGCTTATCTTCGAGCGAGAGCTCGGCGAAATTCTCGTGCTTCTTCTTCGGGCGTGTGCCGCGGTGGTAGCGGGCGACGTTGGCGAGCAGCTGCAGCGTGCGGCGTTCGAAGCCGGTTAGCTCGCTGTTCACGATCAAATGATAACTGTGCTTGTGGTGGCCTTCGAAGTTGATGAGGTAGCCGACGTTCGCGAGCAGCGCGGCACTCTCGATCAACTCCTGATCCTCGGCCTTGAGGCCGAGCGGCGTGGCGAGCTGTTTCCAAAGTGTGCCGGCGAGGCGGGCGACTTGCTTGGCGTGCGGAAGGTCGACGCCGCAGTTCTTGGCGAACTCTTCGATGGCGGCGCGGCGATCCTCGGCGGGCACGGTCGGCGGTGTGGGGGATTGCTGCACCATCGTGAGGAGCAGGCCGTCGCGGACGCCGCGGGTGTGGACTTGGACGACGTTCACCTGCAGCTTGCGCATGACGCGTTCGATGATGGCGAGGCCGGCGACGATGATGTCGGCTCGTTGCGGCGTGAGGCCGTTCACTTTGCAGCGCCCAGCGAGCGTCATGTTCGCGAGGTCGGCGATGAGGTGGCTGATTTGGGCGCGGGTAACGCGGAATCCCCAGGCGGGCTGACTCGTGATTCCTTGCTGGGCCATGATGATCGAGGCCAGGGCGGTGAACGTGCCGCCGGTGCCGAAGAGCATATCGGGAACGAACGGCGGCTTGTCGAGTTCTTTGCGGAGCTTGCGGTCGATAAAGTCGCGCAGCTCGCCGACGCGCTTGTCGCTCACCTTGCCGGTGGTGCCGCATTCTTCGGAAACGCGGACGGCGCCGAGGCGGGTTTCGTACACCTGGTCGACGAGGCCGGAGGAGGCGAGGACGATTTCGGTGCTGCCGCCGCCGATATCGGCGACCGCGACTTTGCGGCCGGAGATATCGAACGCGCGGGCCACGCTGAGGAACGCGAGCCGGGCTTCTTCGTTGGCGGAGATGACTTCGATCGAGAGCTTGAGATCTTTGCGAACGCGGTCGCAGAACTCGGGGCCGTCCTCGGCGTCGCGCAGGGCGCTGGTGCCGATGGCGCGGATCTGACTCACGTTGTAACCATTCGCAATCGAGAGGAAATTGCGGAGGACGGTGACGGTGGAGTCGGCGGCTTTGGGATCGAGGCGGTCGGTCTTGGCGAGGGCGGCGGCGAGGCGGGTGTTGGCGCGTTCTTCGTCGAGGACGCGGTAGCCGCCGGTGGCGAGGACTTCGGCGACGACGAGGCGGATGGAGTTCGAGCCGACGTCGATGGCGGCGATCCGCTGGCCGGCGGGGGTGGGGGGCGGCACGGCCGCTGCGGGCGCGGGCTCGGGTGCCAGCGGCACGGGCGGTCGGGATTTTATGTTTTCGGCCATGGGAAAGTCCGTTGTCCTTGGTCCGTTCGTTGTTATAGGAGTTTCGCGCAGGGGCGCGGAGGTCGCGGAGGGTTTTATTTTCACCACGAAGGCACGAAGGGCACTAAGAATTGAGAATTCATTTGTTGCTCTTGCTTCGTGATCTTCGTGCCTTTGTGGTGAGTTGGATTTCTCTGCGTTCTCTGCGCCTCTGCGAGAGGCTTCTGGTTTGGGCGTTTGGGCTTATGAAGTATACGTTTTTGATGCTTAATTTTCGGATTATTGGGAAATGGCGTATTTCGGGGTGTTTTTGTAAGTGGGGAGATGGGGGTTAGGGACTGGGGGCTCGGGGTGAAAACATTTTGTGATTGCGCGTGAAGTCGATTTTTTAATACAAAATTCGGAGCTGATTTGCGTGGATCGCGGGGATTGTTGAGGTTTGGGAGTGAATATTGGGAAACGGTGCATGAGGGGGCGGGGGACAGGGGTCGGGGGTCAGGGAAATTGTGAATGACGAATGGCAAAAGTTGAGTGTTGAGAGTTAAGAGTTGAGCGACGGAACTCGGATGGGGACATGGGCGCGCGGGGTGAGCGCTCGCGTTTGGGCTGACGACCAACGACTAACTGCTAACGACTAACGACTTTTTACATCGTTGGGCAGAGTAGCATAAACGCGGAATCATTTCCGCAACGATTTTTGGCCACTTGCGATTTTGTTTTTGTCCGGAGATGGACGCAGTTGAGAGGACGAAGCAGCACTAATCGGCACTAATGGGGAATTAGGCCGAGGGCTTTGTGAATTGGGTTAGCACTACGTCGCCGGTGGGCATGTGGGCGATGACTTCGAGGCTGCCGCCGAGTGAGGTGACGATTCGGTCGAGGGTGCCGATCTGCATGTCGGATTGCTTTTCCATTTTCGAGAGGCACGGCTGGGAGACGCCGAGTTCGTCGGCTAGCTCCTGTTGCGGCGCGGAGCTCGGACAGCAGCATTTCCTTTTGCAGTTCGCTCACACGAGCTTTGGAGCGCTCGCGCTGGGCGGGAGTCAGCTTATCGCGGAGCGATTGGAACTTGGGAATTTCAAGTGGGGAATGGGGAGTGTGGAATTGGGAATGTGAAACGTGAATGACAAAGCTTGAACGGAAACATCGGCGCGCAGGGTTAGCGCGGGCGTTTGGCCTGATGACCAACGGCTTTTGCCTAACGACTAAAGCCTAATGCCTTAAGCCTATTCACTAAGTTTTCAATGAGCGGGACGCAGCCTTTGGAAGACTGCGCATGCGGGGTCGCGAGACCCACGCACAACAGCGTTTTCTCTGGCTGAAAGCCGAGAGCTATTAGCTGACAGCCCGTCTTAGCACAGGTCTTGGCACAATTTCAACAAAAAACTTGATGCTCGCAATTTAGCCAGTCGATACCGACGGCCAACTTAGTCTCAACTGAATGCGGAATCGTTCCTAATACAGCGAAATGGCTGCTGGCCTTCGTTAAGTCCCTGCCCAACCATCCTTGTGGATGAGACAAAACTTACTGTACGGCAGCGCCACCAAGTCTACATGAACAGCAACGACCATAACGTATGTTGCAGGCGCCATTTCTAAGGCCTTCCTGGCCGTGGACGACATGTAGAGTTTTACCTCCTCCGTAGATTTGGAGAACATCTTTTCGCCGAGTGCCATTAAAACAACGCAGTATCTGTGAAGTCCCGCACCTGTCTGAAACACAAGACAGTCCTCCATCGGTCGCCCTTTAGAATTCAATCGAACGAAGCCCTTGATTTTTTCAAACTCAGATTCGATCTTTTCTTTGCTGTTCGATCGGCACATCTAACAAAGCAAAACTCGCTTCGCGACTCTCCACTGTTTGCTTCCTCCAAATCGCCGCGACTAACGAGCGCCACCACGTAGTCAATTGCCGACAAGGCTTTTCGATGAGTAGCCTATGTTCTCTGCCAATAAAGTATTGATGGAGTTGTGCAGACAAGTGAGTTATAAGCAATGGCGAATCTACGGCCGCCTTTGGAATCTCCAACGCCGTATCGAGATACAGTACCAGCAGATCGAGTTCATCTCCCGTGTACAGCGCCCGCTGTTCGAATAAATACCTTCTGGTGAGATAGTGGAGCAATATCGACGGATCGTCCAGCACTTCAGTTATGGTTTCGAAATCCCAGATGCAAGTTGCCACTACCGGTTTTGCGGTATTCGGAATCGTTTTTGTTTCGACAAGCTCTCTCCAGCACATCATTTCGCTTGCAAGCTGTTCCAGCGATATTGTGAGAGGCACAAAGGTATCTACCAGTCGAAGGTCGATCTCGTTAAATCCGCCTTTCGATGATTGCAACGTCACTGTGCCATTCGACTGCCTTAAAAAATCTATGAATCCGTGCGTCCTGCGCGGACGCATCGACGACCAGCTTGCAAACGGTATCTTGAAGTCTCAGCGGCGCTCCGCGTTTAGCGGTCGGATGGACCGTGCCTGCCTTTGCTTCAAAGACTAAAGCGACGCCACTAACGAGCCGCAAGCAGGTCGTTTTCACCCTCGCTTCCGTCGGCTGCGCGCCAAATGCTGCCGCGAAAAAGCTGGGCCTCGGGAAATGCTGCGTAAACAAGTCTGAAGAGCTCGTCTTCTAGAAACTCCCCACGTCGGCTCAGATACTTTTCTTTTAAAGAATTATCTTCGCCGATAAGCGAGGAAACGATTTCGAGGAAGTGGCTCATCAGCACACTTGCGCGGGAAGGAAGAAGGTTTCTTCGTCTACAGCAATCAGCGGCCGCAGCCAAACGGGATTTGCCATAAAAAAGTGGTCTGGATTGTCATCTGCCAAATCTCCGATTTGAAGGCTCAGGCTATCAACCAGAGAGGCAGCTGCTTCATAGGCCACATCGTTGCCTAGCAACGTCATCCATTCGTCTATTGTCCATAGGAATTGCGGGTGAATCCCATTTAGTGCCTGCCAAATTAGATAAGCACGAAGTTCTTCCCCCGCAAGTTTGTTGTTCTGGACGTAGCCAGCGAGCTGAACGGATTGCTCGGAATTGAATTTGAATGATTTCGCGTACTCATTAATCGCCTCTTCTGGACTTTCAGCTCGGATTTGCGCTCACATTTTTTAATGTAGCTATTGAATCGGTATTCGTACTGTTCACCGACTGCGACGAAGCAGTCTACGAGACCCTGAGCGGAAATTCCAAACGTACCCCGGAAATCGTCATCGAGCGGCGCAGCAAACCCTTATACATACGTTTCATTTGCCACGAATACCCGTCGTTCCGAACATCTTGCGTATGGGTACGAAATTGCTCACTGACCATCATTACGCCTCGCTGCTCTTTAGAACTTTGCGGAGAAACAGCAGCGAGTCGCTTGTATAAGAAGGCGTGGCCTAGTTCTCGCACGCCTTCCATGATGGCGGCTAAATCTTGCGGATTGACAAACTGTGGCGAGAATTCTTCACTCCGCTGACGCAGAATAAACGCTTGGAGAAGCTCCAAGTGCGAAAGAAAGAACTCTCCTTCATCAGTAAAGTCGTGCTTTGCATCAACGGGGCTCAGAAGCCTCGTGCTGGCCATAGCTAAAACAGCTAGCGGATTTGTTTTCAATAACAGCGATTGGAATTTCGGCAAGTAATCGCTGTACTTCGAGGCCCACTCTAGACCTGCGGCTTGAAACGCGGCCAGCAGCTCCGGTTGGGTTAGTGAGCTGAGTGGAGGCTTATAGTTGAAGTATTTCAACCGTTCGGGTGTTTTATCCTCCGGCTCTCTTCGCCGCGCATCGCGGCGAAGCTTTGCTGCTTGCCGTTTGTGGCGTTTCTGTTCTTTTTGCTTTCTGCGTGACATTTGCGAAGTCATTCAACGCGTCGGCGCAGCGTCATTAATCCTGATTACTGTCGGCGAATCTAATCTAATCCGGCAAGAAAAGACGACACCGCTGAGCGATCCGTAGGATATTCGTTCTCGCTTTTATGCACCCGAGTTAAATCCTTGCCGACGTTAAGTTCTTCAGCAAGTCTTTGCACTTCGGCGAATTGCTCCGACGACCAATTTCGGGCATCTAGATACACTGAGTCCTCAGACCTTCGGCGACGATTCACTCCCGGTTCAGTAGCTATTCCCACGATATCCTCTGCTTCGTGGCACTTCAGCTTTAGGACCGCGAAACAAATCTCCAGCATTTTTTGTCGAGCTATTCGATACTGCTCCTCGCTGAATCCGCTAAATTTTTTGTAATTGATTACCGTTTCAGGCGAGGATGAGTTGGGGTTGGGGGCGGCAGAGGGCATTGATCAGGAAGGTGAATGGGTGGATGTCGCGTTGGCCGCAGGTGCGGATCACCGACATCAAGATCCCCTGTGCCTGAGCGCCAAGCCAGGTGCGGTTTCCGCCCCAGACTTTGCGGTTGACCACGGCCGGACGAAGGGCTTGCTCGGCCCAATGGTTCGTGGCGGCGATCGTCGGATCGATCAGGAACCAGAACCAGTGCATCGCATGTTTCAAGAGGTGTCCCGCCAGGCGCCGGTTCGGTGCGTACGTGAACCGGCCCGAGGCCAGCTGTTCCAGTTCGCAGCTCAAGGCCAAGCCCTGCATGGCCAAGTCGTCGCGGCCGATTCGATGACCACGCCACGCGCGACGCAGGGCGAAGGCCCGTTGGATCAGCGCCAGCACCGCGCACGGCAAGCGCCGGCGCCGCGCACAGCCGTTTCGAGCAGTTCTTGGCAGCGACGCTGCAAGTGCCGCACACACTGCTGATGAAACGCCCGCGTGAAGCGGTCGTACACGCTCCAGCCGTCATGAACCAGGGTTCCCGACCAGTCGAGCCCCAGCAACTGCTCAGCCGGTTCATGACTCCGCGTCGGATCGATCACGTAACACGTTTCACGTCGACTGACGAAGACGTGCAACCAGGCCGAGCGACCGCCGACACGCCAACCCGTCTCATCGGGCGCGACCTGGGACGCGCCCCGAATATCCCGGCCAAGTTGGTCAGCGGCCGGTCGGCAACGCTCGGCCGTGCGGGCGATCGAACGCACGCTGGTGGCTCGCGCGATGCGCAGCTCGGGGAACAGCGTTCCCAACAACCGTACGCTCTTGCCGTGAGACAGGCCCAACTCTTTGTTGAGAATCGTCAATAGGGCATGCACGCGTGGCCCGAGTTGGCTGGCCGCCGCGCCGCTAGCCGTCGAGGTCTGCAGATCATGCCGGCCTCTGACGGTGTGGCCGCAGTGTTCGCACGTGCCCATGTGCACGTCGAATCGTCGATAGATCACCGTGCGTGGAATCTCCGTCTGATATTGGGTGGCGACGTGGGTCTCGCTCAGGCGACGTCCGCCGCAGTGCGGGCACGTCTTCGGCAACGGCACGTCGTAGGTCTCGTCGATGCGTGGCGGGACAGCCCGATGGGCGTGCGGCCCGTGACGCTTCCCCACTTTGCGTCCGGGCTTCTTCGACGTCGCCGACGGTTCGTCCTGCTTGCGAAAGGGCGCGGCCTGGCGTTTACCTTCACCACGCAGTTTTTCGACGAGCCGCAGCAATTCCTCCACTCGGCGTTCGAGCTTCGCGATTCGCTGCTGGGCGACCCGCAACTCCGCGCGGAGTCGTCGATTGTCGGCGAGCAATTCCTGATACGTCGGATCGGCCAGTCCGCCCGCACCGGCTTCGGATTTCGTCGCGTCCATATTCCTTCTACGACGAGAATCACGCTAGCAGCACAGTCGGCTCCCATTATCCGACTGTGATCGGTAACCAATAACAATTTTTTGAGCGTCATGAATACATATTTTGCGTGCGCCGTCCCTTCAACCAAATATCTAGTTGCTCGCGGAACCAAGCAACCTTTTTCAACGATTTCCAAAAATGCCTTGGACAGCATTCGCCGTGATGTCCTATCTTCCTTTGCCATGAACCGCAGCGCGAGTTCTGCGTTCTCGACCCCAGGCACAGTAGCGGCGTATTGCGTTCCTTCGATTGCATGAGTTGAAAATCGCTCTATAAGCTCATCCCACACATAACTAACTTTGTTGGCATCCAACTGAGCACGCCGAACTTCATGGTCTTGGAAGAATTTCCAATGCCCGCTTTTTATCCGTATTCCGCACGCAGCCTTTTCAAAATCAAAATCATGCTCTCCTTGGTCGTTCATGTTTCGCAAATATAGCGGAAGCAAGTCATCTTCACCTGCGGCCATAATTCGGTATGGGCCGCGAAATAGCTGCTCCTTCTTTCGAATGTACGAGACGAAATCTGTAATAGTGTCTGCGCGTACCCAATATCCTTTCGAGCGATCCGTCCGTCAGTACATGAACGAATGTCTTTGAAGGATCGATATCTCCTATTGCGAAACGAGGCGACTGACCCTCAGGTATGTAGTGCACTCGACCTAGCACCCAGCTATCGATTGGCAGTGAGCTCCATCCTGTCATCATTTCGCAACGCTCGGCGCACCCGTGTGCCACGACAATGATGTGGTACCGAGTTTGACCACCACTAGGAATCGGATAGGGGAAAGGGACGCGACACTGGGAGTCTAGATAAACTCGATTCGGAAATGCCCTGAGCCAGCGTTCTGCGCCCCAGCCTTGCTTCGCCGACTCATAAATCGCACGCTTGAACCAACGATTCCAATCTAGAGCGACATTGCCAGTATTTGGAAACTTATAATGCTTATCCGAAAAGATCAGCACATCATCGCCGCACACAACTAGCAGGTCACACAATTCCTGGGCTACTCCGCGAAATACGTTGACATAGCTCCAAAGCGACAAAAACGTCCGCGCGCACAGACTGTGCAAATACGTCTCGGATTCCGTCAAGCCGACTGCACGCTTCATCGCAATAATTTCTTTCGATTTAAGTCAACGGCTGACTGTTCTTAATTCGCCAGCCGAATGATCAACTAGGAATGTAGATCAGACTGGGAATGGGTGGTATATGTTCACAGTCGGTTACGCCCAGACGTGCGATTTGGAGCGGGGATACTGTGTTTGTCTTGAGACGGGTGGGAGTCGTGGTCGGAAGCGAGGGTGAAGATGGATTCGATTGTTGACGCGGAAGTTGCCGACTTGCCGGCGGAAGAATTCACCACAACGGCACGACGGACACGACGGAAGAAGAGAAGATTAACCACAGAGGCACGGAGAATCACCCCTCCCTTAGTCCCTCCCCGTCGAAGGGGAGGGAGACGGAATAAGAGATATTATTTGCGAGGGCGGGGATGAAGAATGGAACCCTCACCTAGCCTCTCCCTAAAAGGGAGAGGGATAAGACGCGCGAATGGTTAATCGTTGGTGCGGAGGCGGATGGTGCCGGGGGGGACCCATTCGTCTACTGACGAATCGTAGTTGTCGTAGTGGACGAGGTGGAGGCCGTACCAGGCTTTGAGGATGGTGGCGGGGTACCACTCTTTATCTTGCGGCCATTGTTCACCCCTCCCTTTCGCTGCGCGAAATTCTACCGCACTGCGCTCGGGCGACTTAGGTCGCCCGTGCTCATTTGCTCCACTTCCCGTCGAAGAGGATTATGCGTCTGATAGCAAATCACGTGGAGTGTCATAGCCGCGCAGCGGCGACAGGTCCGCTTCGATTTTACCGACTCTGTCGCCGCTGCGCGGCTTTGCCGTATGCGGGGGCACTCCAACCGGGGACTGACGTCCCCCGGCTACACTCCTAAGCCGCTTCGCGGCCGCTAGCACTTGCATAGTCCTCGTCAAAGAGGAGGAAGACAGAACAAGGAAAATCTCTCGGCGAACACTGCCGGTTGGTAGGGGCGGATGCGGTCGGGGGTGACCCATTCGTTCCAGGAGTCGTCGTAGCCGGCGGTGGGGATGGATGGAAGAATTAACCACAGAGGGCACGGAGGGCACGGAGAGTTGGACTGTCAGGCACAGCCTCGCCTACTTGTTGTTGAGTTGGAAGACATCTTCGACGGGGACTTTGAAGACTTTGGCGATGCGGAGGGCGAGGGGGAGGGTGGGGGAGTAGCGGCCGGATTCTAGGGCGATGATGGTTTGGCGCGTGACGGAGACTTTTTGGGCGAGCGCTTCTTGGGTCATTTGGCCGTGCTCGGCGCAGAGAGCGGATGTTGTTGGTGAGCTCGCTTTTGGCCATCGTTAGTCTCTGGCGTACAGGACTAGCATGGCGGCGGAATTGATGATGAGGTACGCGCAGAAGGCTGCCCAGACGACTAGGGACAGGGCTTGCATGGAGATTGTGCCGTGGTCGCCGACGAAGTAGACGGTGATTACGAATGCGGCGATCAGAATTACCCAGTGTGTAGACTGGGCGATGATCAACGCCTTGCGGGCGATGGTTGTATCGCGTTCGTCGCCGACGATGTGGCCCTTTCGTTTTTCGAGGAAGTAGAGGACGCCGCTGAAGCCGGCGAGGCCGAGGATTCCGAAGGCGCCCATGGCACGCCAGGGGCCGAGGAACGGGAGGAGGATGGCGTAGGCGGCTATGGCGAGGATGGCGACCGAGAGATTGAACCAGGCGACTTTTTGTTGGAGGGTCATGGGAGGCTCCAGTTTCGATGTCGAATTAGTTGCGAATCGAGCGAGTTGGCCACGCCTTAAATGTAAAGCAAACTATACATTTCGTCAATGGGCGCATGGGCGAGTTTTTTCACCACAGAGTCACGGAGGGCACGGAGAAATGCGGGAGGGGGTAGGGATTTAGACATGGAGAAACGGAGAGGGGGAGACAAGGAGATGGCGGTGCGGAGTTAAGGGGCGGGCGATTGCTTGCTTCGAGCAGATGGGGCGGTTATAGAGGAGGGCGGGAAGAACGAACCAATTGGACAGGAGAGAGCTAATGAACGGCAACAGAGAGTGTTCTTTTATTGGGCCGCGGGCGGCAGGGCCGCGTTCTATTGGCGGCGGTGGTGCTGCTTTCTTGTGTCGCGACTGCGAGCTTGGCCGGGGCGACGACGCTGTTTGTGAGCGATGGATTCGATGATGTTGTCAATCGATTCGACGCATCGACGGGTGCGCCGATCGCGCCGAGTATTCCACTGAGCTTTGCGACCGGTGTCGCCATCGGACCGAACGGCGATCTGTATGCTGTGTCGCAAAACCCATCGCAAGTGTATCGCTACGACGCGATGACGGGCGCTCAGATTGGCGGGCCGTTTGTGACGTTCAATGGGCAGAATGATGGGCACGACGTGCAGGGGCCGGAGGGGATGGCGTTTGCGCCGAACGGATATCTGTACGTTGCGGATGTGACTGAGAGCAACGTCCACATTTACGACACGGCGGGGAACTCGGTCGGGGCGCTGACGTCGGCGGAGTTGTCGCAGCCGATGGACGTGGCGTTTAGCGCGGCGGGAGATTTGTATGTGGTGAATCCGGCGATGGCGGATGTGTTGGTCTCGATCGGTGGAACGCAGCCGCTGACAGAGTTTTTTGGTACGCAGACGGGCGGGCTGATAAATCCTTCCGCGCTGACGTTTGGGCCGGACGGCAAGTTATATGTGCTGGATGCGAGCAATGCCAACGGGCCGGCGATTCTGCGGTATACGGCGGGTGGCGCGGATGACGGTACGGTCGTGTCGTATGCGTCGAGTTTCTTTCAGCCGAATGACATTGCGTTTGGGCCGGACGGGAAGCTGTATGTGAGCGGCGTGGATTTGGGATTCAGCACTGGGGAAGTGTTGCGTTATTTGGCGGATGGGACGGCGGATGGCATGCTGGTTAGTTCGGGGCCGAGTTACCCGACGTTCATGGCGTTTAGCGGCGCCGTGCCGGAGCCGGCAACCGCGACACTGTTGATGATGGCGGTGATTCCGCTGTGGTGGCGACGGCGGTAGGGTGATTGAGCGGGCCGTAACGCGGCCCCCGGCCATTGGCCGGGGGCTAAATAAAATGCGTTGGGATGGCGATCAGGCGGATGTGGCTGCTGGCGTTTGTTCGCGGATTGCTTTCATCGTTTTTTGGACGCTGAGCGGTTCGTAGTGACCGACATCGGCGCGGAAGCCGATCGCTAAGCGATTCCAACTGTTGATCGTGACGATGGCCAGCGAGAGAGCGGCGAGCTCTTCGTCGTTGAATTCCTGGTGGACTTCTTCGAAGACTTCATCCGGGGCGCCGCGTTCGGCGATGAGCGTGAGCGTTTCGCACCATAGCAGAGCGGCTCGCTCGCGTTTTGTGTAGCACGGTGCTTCGCGCCAGGCGTCGAGCAAGTACAGGCGGTCGTCTGATTCGCCGAGCGCCTTGGCGTCTTTGAAGTGCATTTCGATGCAGTGGGCGCAGCCGTTGATTTGCGAGGCGCAGTTCCAATAGTTTCAGCAGTGATCGTTCGAGGCCAGAGTGTTCGACGGCAGCTTGCAGGCCGAACATGGCCTTGATGGCCTGAGGTGAGGCTTTCTTGTAGTCGATGCGCTCGTACATGGGGTGCCTCCTAAGAGAAAAATGGGCTCCATATTGACTTGTACGCGCGGGAATTCTTGGCGGCCATGCGACAAGATATCGTGCCGGCCCTCGTACAGTCGCATCATTGCGAGGAGGCTCAGGGGTGCTTTATGCGGCCTCGGCGTTCGGCTGTGAGTTCCGCCGCGCGATGACGAGCGCAAAGACACTCTTCGCGGAAGACAGTGAACAATCACTGATGCTGCTGTTGGTATTCTTGGGCCGCCTTGGCTTGCTGGTCATAGCGAGATTCAAACTCGTTATCACGCTCGAATGAATCGCTGGTGCGGTAACTCGCGCCGTTGACCGTATCGGCTACGTTCGACCACAAGTTGGCCCAGGAACAGCCGCCGAATAGTGGTGCGGCGAAGGCGAGAAGTAAGAAGTTGGTGCGGCACATCCGACTAGTCGTGCGAGAGAAGGGAGAAAGAACAAAAGATGAGAAGCCTAAAGAAAATGGCAGCGAGCGACCTGAGCAGGCGAAAAATGATAGCTGTTCGGCTAGGCGGATAGCACGGTAATTCCGACGTTTGCAGGCTAAAACAGGGGCAACCGACTGCCGCCTGGTGGAAATACTTGAAACGTGGGCAGGGGAGCGTATATTACGGGCCGTCAGGGGCGTTGAACGTGACGGGTTAATCGGCGGCGTAGCGCGCTCAGAGCCGGCCAGCATTGTGTCGCACGGGCCGCCGAGAGGGAGAAAGTTCTAATGCGATGGAATCACAGGTTGACCATTCTTTTCGCGCTGTCGCTCTTGATTGTTTGGGTGTCGGCCGCGTCCGCCACTGTTCACTCGTACGAAGTGTTCATGAGTGGGCCAGATGAATCTCCGCCGAACGCTTCGCCCGGCACCGGATTCGGCATGGTGGATTATAACGACGTGGCCCACACGTTGGCCGTGAGCGCGTCATTCTCCGGGTTGCTTGGCACGACGACGGCATCGCACATCCACGCTGCGACGCCTGCGCCGGGTGTCTTGACGGCTGGGGTGGCCACGACAACGCCGACGTTTGCGGGTTTTCCGCTCGGGGTCACGAGTGGAACGTACAGCAACATTTTGGACCTGACGCAATCGAGCAGTTGGAACCCCGCGTACGTGAGCGCGAGCGGTGGGACGAACGCGCTTGCGGAAGCGGCGCTGTTCGCTGCGATGGATGCTGGCGAGGCGTACTGGAACATTCATACGACGGTCGTTCCGGGTGGCGAGATCCGCGGATTTCTCATATCGGTTCCGGAACCTGCAAGTTGCTGCTTACTTGCGTTCGGTGCTGTTGCGCTGGGTGGCGTGGCGCGTCGGCGACGATCGTAGCATCTCGCGTGTGCTCTTCTACAAACTGGCATACCGGCGCTGCGGCGCCGGGCACTGCCGCCATTGCTTCGGCTCGTGTGCCGCTGCGCGGCGGCTAGTCGGGGACGAATTTTCAGATGACTTCAAACGGCGTTACCATGGCGCTGCGAGTAACGGCAAATGCGCTGGCCGTCGTGCTTTCAGTGCATTGTGGGCCGGTGTGGCGCGCACCATTTTCGGTATACGGCAAACCTAAGCGGCGTAGCGGAGGCAACGCCGAATAATTCGGCCGGCATGGGGCACGCGGTGATTACAGTGGACTTGGACCTGGGAACGATCACGATCGATACGAAGTTCGCTGGACTCGTTGGCACGGTGACGGAAGCGCACATTAACGCGCCGACCGCCGTTGTTGGCGCGGACACTGCTATTTCGGCGACGCAGGTGCCGACGTTCGATGGATTTCCGAATGGGGTTATGACGGGGGAGTATGAACATGAATTCGATCTTGCACTAGCTTCGACCTATAACCCGGCATTTATTACGTCGAGCGGAGGCATGATTAGTGATGCGTACAGTGCGCTCGTGCTCTCGATGGATGCCGGCAAGGCATATTTCAACATAGCGACGTCCGTATTTCCGAGTGGCGAGATTCGTGGGTTTTTGAGTTATGTACCGGGCGACTTCAATGACAATGGGGTCGTTGATGCCGCGGACTACGTAGTGTGGCGCGCTACGCTGGGGAATGTTGGTGAGGGGCTGCTGGCGGACGCCAATAACGACGACATCATTACCGGTGATGATTACGCGCTTTGGCGAGACAACTTTGGCGCGCGGGATTGAGTAGCGGGGGCGCAATCGAAATTGTGAGCGACGTTCCCGAGCCATCCACACTGGTCATGTCGACAACATTGTGTGCCGCGATAATTGCTGTGCGCGTGCGAGGTGGCGGTCGGCATCTGCGACCGCAGTACTAAGACGCCTTGCGAAGGACCGTGAGGACCGGGCGGTGGTCAGATGCGACTTCTTCGTCGAGGACGCGGACTTCGATGACTTTCCAGTCGATCGCCGGGCGGCACATGATGTAGTCGATGCGGTGAGTAGGTTTGTCCGCTGGGAACGTAAAGTATTTGCCTACGTGCGGATCGCTTGGTTCTTCGCCGGCGATCTTCCATTCTTTGGCGAACTCTTTGACGGGGGCGCTTTCGGGCGTGGCGTTGAAGTCGCCCGCGATGATGGCGGGTTCGGCGGCGTGCTTTTCGACCAGGTCGTTGATGGTGTGGGCCGAGTCCATCCGCTCATCGTCTGGGCCGCGATAGTCGAGATGAGTGCAGAGGAACCAGAGGGGCGGATCGGTTTTGTCGCCGAGTTCGAGCACTTGCACGCCGCGTTGTTCGGCGTGTTTGGGCGTGCTTTGGTAGAAGGACTTGAGTTTGATGCGTTCGAATGACCGGACGGGGAGCTTCGTGAGAACGGCGGTGCCGTAGCCGCCGCCGTCGTAGTCGATGTTGTGGCCGAAGTAGACTTTCATGTCCATCAGCTTGGCGAACTCGGCGGGTTGGTCGACGTGGTTGGCGCGGTCGGTTTTTTGATCGACTTCTTGCAGAGCGACGATATCTGGCTTTTCGGCCATCACCACTTTGGCGATTCGGGGGAGGTCGAACTTGTTGTCGATGCCTTCGCCGTGGTGAATGTTGTAGGTGACAATGCGGAGTTCGTCGGGGAGAGCGGCGTGGGTCGCGGTGGGAAGTAGCGCGTAAAGCAATGCGCAGAGCGGTGCGCTAAACCGCAAGCGGCGGGGGAGAGTGCGCGGCAGGACGGAGGGGCGCGGGGTGGGCATTAGATTGCGCTCGGGTTAGTCCAGCGCCTTCTTCGGTTTCGCGTCGTTCTTGCCAGTGATGGCGAAGCGGCCGTAGTTCTTCGACGTGCGATTGAACTCGGTGGCGAAGGCTTCGGCGTCTTCGGGCGTGAACGGGCGGTCGATCGTGCGGCTGAATTTTTTCTGGTCGTAGACGTGAACGACGTAATTGGCGGGCGGCGTTTCTGGCCGGCCGTACTCGTCGACGGGTTCTTCGTCTTGCTGGGCGACTTCGGCGGCAGCGGGCTGGTCAGAGTCTTCGTCGGCGATGTCGGTGTCATCCGTTTCATCGGACGAGGCTTCTTCGTCGTCCTCTCGATGCTCATCTTCCTCGTCGTCATCATCCACGAAGTCAAATTCTTCATCGTACAGGTCGTCGTCTTCTTCGTGGGCCATAGCGGCTATCCTTCGGCAAATAATGATTTCACACTTGTTTTGCAAACCGGCCAGGATGGCCGGGTTATATACTCAGGGATTCAGAATACATTTCGATTGTCGAATACGGCCGGTGGGTCGTCAACCAATGGCAGGTGTGACGTGGGGGAGCGTGCGGTTTTAAAGGCCAAGTGGAAGGAGCTGGTGCTGCTGAATTTCAGGGTGCCGGCGGAGGTGATCGCTGAGTTGGCGCCGACGGGGACTGAGGCGGATTTGCATAAGGGCGAGGCGTATATCAGCATCGTGGGGTTTCGGTTTCAGAGTGTGAGGATCTGGGGTGTGCCGGTGCCGGGGCATACTCGGTTTCATGAAATTAATCTGCGGTATTACGTGAAGCGGACGGTCGGGAATGAGGTTCGGCGGGGTGTGGTTTTTGTGCGCGAGATTGTGCCGCGGCGGGCGGTCGCGATCGTGGCGAATCGTCTCTACAACGAGAACTATGTGACGCGGCCAATGCGGAGCCGGGTAACAATGGCGGGGAGCGAGTTGCAGGTTGGCGATTCGGTTGAATATGGATGGGGCAGCGGGGGAGGGGAGTACAAGTCGTGGAATCGAGTTGGGGCACGCGTGGCGACAGCTCTGAATCTTCCGAGTGCGGGTTCACTGGAAGAATTCATCGTCGAGCACTACTGGGGTTACGTGCGGGGGCGCGATGGGCAAACGCGGGAGTATCGTGTTGAGCATCCGACGTGGCGCGTAGCGCACGCGGACGAGGTAGTTTGGGAGTGTGATTTGGCGGCGACCTATGACACATCGCTGGCGGAGTTTTTGAAGGTGACACCGGCGAGTGCGCTGATTGCGGATGGGTCGGCGGTGCGGGTGTATCGAGGACGCCGTGTTACGACCTAACTCCGATGCTTCGCCAAGGCGCGTTCGAAATACTGCAGCGCTATTGGTTTCGACGTGAATCGAGTGCTCGAAGCACGGGTGAACCCGATCCGATTGGTTTGGCAAAGATTTCGGCAATTACAGCTACGCGTCGCACTTGATACAACTCGGCGAGCTGATCGATGGCGCCGCGAACTGCGTTATCGGTAGGTTGGTAGCGAAAGCCAATATCGTGGTGAATCACAAATCCACGATGGACCAGATCCATCAACAATTCGTGTGCGGATGGAAGACGCAGGTACAACCGGTTGGCGACTTGTTCGGAAGTCCACACGATGCTTGAATCGTTATGTAGTAAAAGAAGAACGTCGAGCTGCGCAATTGAATGAACGTGCTCCTTGATGAAATCTTTGACCAGGTTGGGGAATCTGGTTTCCATACGCACAGCGGGCGGGGGAGACTTTATCGCGTCGTTGGTGGACGATTTACTTTCCAATTTCTGAAATCAATTGAGGTGTTAGGCATTGAAGCGCGTACGTGCCGATTCGGAAATTGCCACGACGGCGGGGTGCTTTAGTTTGCGTTCCGTGGAAATTGCGAAATATCGTTCGCGAATCGAGTTCACCCTGCCAACGACACCGACCGAGAATTGGCGACTAATTCGACGTTCCAGCACAGTCGGGGTCACACATATTCCCGTCCCCGCATGCGCGAAGACTTCGAATAAATCGCAGTCGCCAATTTCGCAGCGGACAATGGGGCGAATACACTCGCGCTCGAACCATTCGTCCATCGACCGGCGCAAGGCGGTACCTTCCATTGGGAGTAGCAAAGGAGCCTGATCGAGGGACTTGGGAAAGCCGCGGCGATATTTTTTCACGAGTTTGTTGGCGGCCAGAAACGAAATGCCGGTTTCTCCCAGCAAGTGGTTGTAGGCGCGAATCTTTGTGAGCGGCCCGGCGGGGACGTCGGTCAGGACGACATCGAGCTCGTTAAGTGCCAGTCTTGATAGGAGGCGATCCGTTTTATCATCGTGACAAATGAGCTGAATAGGCTCTGGCAACCGCAGCGCAGGTTCGAGCAATTGAAAGACGATCCACCGGGGCAGAACATCGGCGACGCCGACTTCGAGTTTTGTCAGTCGGCCAACGGGGCTTCCCTGCAGAGTGAGTCGCAGTTCCTGGCCGAGCGAGAAAATCTCGTCGGCGTAACGAAACACGACCTTTCCGGAATCCGTGAGAATCAAGTTGCGTCCTACGCGTTCAAAGAGTTTTATTTTCAACGAGCGTTCGAGGGAACGAATCTGACCGCTTATGGTGGATTGCGCCAACAGCAACTTTTTGCTGGCGCGAGCAATGGTGCCTTCGCGGGCGACGGTCCAGAAGTACAGCAGATGATGATAGTTGAGCCATTCCATAGCCTTCAGTCTACCATCGGTTTTTGCGAATGGTCGAGCGAAATATTCGATTTGTTGCTCAAGTCGTCTGAACCGATTATTGTATAGGTGCCTTAAGCCTTTCCTCCGACAAGTCGCGGCGACAGTTGATTCGGCGGGGATTGGAATAGCAGCAATGGTGGCAATGCCGCGGTTGCTTGGGCTTGGGCCTCTGGGCTGCTTCCAATCCCCGCCCAACTGTAACGACGACTTGTCCGAGGCAAGGTGAACGCCGCAAGAACCACTCATCGGTTTCGCAACCGAGAGACTCATCACAATTAGATTCGAAATAGCAATCGAGCTTTCGTTCGATTGTCACATTTTTCGGCCGCACGTGGGGCGGGTAAGCGCCAACCGTTGCGTTGTCCGTCGGCCGAACGATTGCCCGGCTGGCAATCGTTCGCCGACGGATATCGCCGCCATCCGGCGATAAATTGCAAGTTGAAGGCGCATGGATTGTGCGCCTGCGCGAACCCGAGGAAGGAGGATACCAATATGAAAATCAAGATGTCGGATACCCGACCTTTGACGCCGGAGCCGGTGACAATATCGATGCGCTTGGGGGGCAAATCCCGGTCATTCACTTATGAGGAAACGTTTGCCCTGGGGTGCCGCCTACTCGAAAAGTTTGAGGTCGAGAGTGCGGCGCAAGTCTTCGAACAATTGAAGCGGTTTACCGATCGCGGGCCGCGAGCGTGCATCATGCAAGCGTTCTGTGAGGCGGCTGCGCTGCACTTCGAAAACTGCAGCAAGCCGCTGGTTGCGGCGTTCGCCGGAGAAAAGCAGGAGATCGTGTCGGAACTTCACAACGCGTTTATTTCTTATCACGTCGGAATTCGTGGGGACGCGCTAAAAGCGATGGTGGAGCTGGTGAACAAGCACCACGACTTGCCGACACTGTGTTTGCTGTTAGGCAACATGTATAAGGCGAGCGGCAATTTGCAACTTGCGCAAGTGCTGGACATTGGCGGTTAAGCGAGACTGGCCGACGGGCGGGGTGGCGATTGTGGCGACGCAGCATTTGAAGAATAGCGTCAAGAAGTGAACAAGCTCGGGGGCACTGAAGTTGGATGTGGTGCGGTAAGCCGCAGGCGAGGCAGAGGAGCGATTAATCAACGGCGCAAAAAGAACCCCCGGCTTGTGCCCGGGGGTCGGAGGGAATCAGGATATTGTTGGGCTGAATTCTTGCGAATTCAGCTACGACCTCGCGGTTAGAGTTGTACGGGCGGCATGTCGCGGGCAACGCCGATGGCGATGTTGAGCACGCGATCTTTGTCGGGCGTGCTTGCGGTTGCGGGGGCTGGGGCAGCGACGCCGTTCGTGGTTGAGGCGGTTGTGCCTTCCGATGGGCGGAAGTTAACCAAATAATGGTTGGCCGTGGCTTGACCGCTGTTCGCCGCTACGGTCGTCATATTTCGGACGTCGACATCGGGTGACACACCGACATTCGCGATGGGGTGATTGAGTGGCGAGAAGAACTTCGCCGTGGTGATGCGGGCACCAGCGCCGTTCTTACCGAGCGGGAAGATGCCTTGCACCGAGCCTTTGCCGTATGACCGGGTACCGACGATTTTACCGCGGCCCGAGTCTTTGATCGCGCCGGCGAAGATTTCGCTGGCACTTGCGCTATCGCCGTCGATCAGCACGACGAGCGGAACTCGCCAAGTGCCGGGGCGATGAGCGCGGTAGCTGAAGTTCTCGGGTTCGCTGCGGCCGCGGGTGGAGACGATACCACCATCGGCGATGAACTTGTCTGCAATTTCAACACTCGCGGTGAGCAAACCGCCGGGGTTGCCGCGGAGGTCGATGATCAGGCTTTGCATGCCCTGCTTTTGGAGATCCCAAAGAGCTTTTTCAAGATCGGCCGGAGTGGTTTTCTGGAAAGCGGGAATGCGGATGTAAGCGACGCCCTTGGCGGGATCAATAATCTTGACGCCCTCGAGGCTAGGGACATCCACACTGGCGCGACGGACCGTAACTTCGCGCGGCGACTGGCCGGGCGTCGCGACGGTCACTTTACACGTGCTGCCTTCTTCGCCGGTAAGGAGTGAAGCGGCTTCGTCAGTGGAGAGGGACTTGGTTTGTTGGTCATCGACGGCGGTGATGCGATCGCCTTCGTGGATGCCCGATTGTTCGGCGGGGCTGTGCGGGATGACATGCACGATCAACAGCGCGCCTTGGTCGGCTTTGAGCTCGACGCCAAGGCCGACGAAGTTACCTTCAATTTGCGAGTAGATATCGCGGAGCTGATCGGCGGTGAGGAACGCGGAGTAGTGATCCAAACCACCGGCGGCGGCGGACGTGAATTCGAGGAGCGTGGCGGTTTCGCTCACGCCGATGCGTTGGCGAATCAAGTGCGCGATTTGAGCGGCAACGGCCGAGGCATCACGGGCAGACTTGATCGCGTATTTAGCGGGGAGGGCCGCGACTTCGCTGCGGAGTTGATCAACTTGTTGGCCGCGGACGCGAACGCCTTGGTTGCGGAGGAAGTTTTCATTGGTCAGCGCGATCTCCATGGAGTTTGCACCGCGTTGGGTCATTTGCTGCCATGGCGGATCGGTGTAGTAGTGGGCCTCGATCTTGGTTAAGAGGTCGGTGTATTGCTCAAGGGCTTGCTGCGGGGTAAGCGTGCGGAGCGAATCACGGAAGCTGCGATCTTCGTACCGCTGATCCAAGCTGTAGTGAAGGCGGGCGACATCGAACCGGGCTTGCAGCCGTGGTTCTTCGGGTGTTTCGTGGAGCGCTTCTTCGTACTGGGTCAGGGCGTCTGCCCAGTGACCGTTCTGCTCAAGCGTGTGACCGCTCTCGAGCACCTTTACAATTGAAGCCTCGGCGGCGCTGGGAGCACCAGCGGCTGGCAACGACTGTGGCAGCGAGGGCTGCGGTAGCGTCTGGCCAAAAACGACGGGGGTGAACCCGGCGACGGCCAAGAAGGTGAAAAACTTTGCCAGAAGACGGGAGGAGGTGGGTACCCGTTGTCGCATCGGTTGTTCCTGTGGTTCGCTGTCGGGCTGCTGCCGTGCAGCACGCCGAACGAGCACGCGTTCGGTGGGTCTGTGCGAAGTGGCCAAGTGAATATAGGTCACAAAACAGGCGTGGTCAAAAAAGCTTGCGAGCTTTTTTACCGATTGCGTGTCATCTCGGCGGTAGCCCCGTTACACGTTGCGCCAACCGAAGTCGAGCATGCTACTTGCCCGATGCTTGACGCTACAACCATTCACCGCGGTTCTAACGTGCGGCAGTAGTCTGAAGGGTTATGACTGTTCGTCCGCTCGGCGTTCTGAACCATGCTAAGCGGATTAAACGGTACAACCGATCATGTTGCGCCGGTGGGGCGATGTCAAGCAACACGCCTGATCGCCAACTTCTCCAGACCGATTCGTGACATCGCAGGCTTCCGTGCACGGTGCGTGACCATGACCAGCGAGGTCGAAAGTTGGCTTCGTGCCGTCCAGATGCCGGTCCGTCTTAATGACCGGCTCACGATGGATTCGAGATCGCAGACTTCCGGGCCGAGGCAAAGTTTTAGGTTTTGCGGTCGGCTTTGTTTTCTGCGGGATGGGTCTCGTTCCACCGTTCATTACGCAGGGTGCGGGAAAGGGTTTGCGATAGCGGGAGGAGAATAAGGGGGAAGGCAGAAAAAAAGAATAAGAGTGCGCGGAAAAACCATCGGCGCATAAAAAACGCCGTCCCTTTGTAAGTCGGCCCCGGGTTGAGGGGGGGACGGTGGCCCGAGGCGCACGTTGAAAGGGACGGCGAGAGGTGCTATTTTGGCCGCGGCTGGGTGCTACCGGCCAAAACAGCACGGACAACGATGACAAATTTGGGCGGGAGCCATCGTTGCCACTCTTGCTTCTAACCCGATGTACGGGACCTGGGTTTCGAAGGTTCGTGGAATCGCAAAAATATTTTAAGGAATTTGAAGTGGCGATCAGCGTGGTTGGGAGGAGTCGATGAACTCGCCCAAAATCGAGCGGGCGCTGGTGAGCGTCAGCAATAAAACGGGGCTGTTGGAATTTGCCCAAGGCCTTGTGGCGGCAGGAGTTGAGATTTACGCGAGTGGCGGTTCGCGGAAGCACTTGGAAGATGCGGGCGTGCCGGTGCGGGAGGTGGCCGCCTATACCGGCTTTCCGGAAATGATGGACGGACGGATCAAAACCCTGCATCCGAAAATCCACGGCGGGATTTTGTGCCGGCGAGATAACCCGGCGGATATGGCGGCGATCGCGGCGCAGGGGATCGTGCCGTTTGAGCTGGTCGTCGTCAACTTATATCCGTTTAAGGAAACGATTGCTCGGCCGGGCGTGACGATCGAGGAAGCGATTGAGAATATCGACATTGGTGGGCCGACGCTGATTCGGGCGGCGGCGAAGAATCATGCGTTTGTGACGATTACTTGTGCGCCAGATCAGTACGGAGCGATTTTGCAGCAAGTGCGGAGCGGCGGCGCCACGTCGCCGGAGCTGCGGCGTGAATTGGCCGGCGAGGCGTTCGCGCACACGGCTGCGTACGACACTGCAATTGCTTACTACTTCGCGGAACTCGGCGGAGGCGCTGAGGCAGGCACTGCTCGAGACGAGATTAGCGACGAGTTTCCCGAGACCGTGCAAGTCTCGCTGCGACGGAGCGCTACGCTGCGCTATGGTGAGAATCCGCATCAAACGGCGGCCGTGTACGCGACTGAAAATGCGAGCGCCGGTTCACTACTGCGTGCGAAACAGCTGCACGGCAAGGAGTTGTCGTACAACAACCTGCTCGATTTGGATAGCGCGCTGGCGATGGTTCGATCGCTACCAATACCGAGCGTAGTGGTTGTGAAGCACAACAATCCGTGTGGTGCGGCGGGTGCGGAGACGATTGGCGAGGCGGTCGAGCGGGCTTGGAATGGCGACCCGTTGAGCGCGTTTGGTTCAGTGCTGGGCTTTAATGAGCCGGTCGATGCCGCGGCGGCGGAGTTTTTGGCGAATGAGAACCGGTTCGTCGAAGCGATCATTGCGCCGGAGTTCACGCCGGAGGCGTTCGATATTCTGACCACGAAGCCGAAGTGGAAGGCGAACGTGCGGCTGCTGGGCTTGGAGCAGATGATGGTGCCGGCGCACATGGAGCGCGAGTTTCGGCACGTGAGCGGGGGCATGTTGTGCCAGATTGCGGATAACTTGCGCGATGATGATGCGCAGTGGCAGGCCGTGACGGATACGAAAGCTTCGAAGGAGCAGGAAATCGACCTGCGGCTGGCCTGGTCAGTGTGCCGGCATGTGAAATCGAACGCGATCGTGCTGGTAAAAGATTTGATGGTCGTGGGCGTTGGCGCCGGACAGATGAGCCGGGTGGATTCGGTTGAGATTGCGATCAAGAAGGCGGGCGAACGGTCGCGCGGGTCGGTGCTCGCATCGGATGCGTTTTTTCCGTTTGCGGACTCGATTCATCGAGCCGCTGAGGCGGGCATTACGGCTGTGATTGAGCCCGGCGGATCGCGGCGGGATGATGAAGTGATCGCGGCGTGCAATCAGCACGGGATAGCGATGATCTTTACGGGGCACCGTCATTTTCGGCATTAAACTACGTATCTCGCTTGACGACACGAGATCATCTTACGAAGCGAGATGGGACCATTTCTGGCTGGTTGCGAAGGGTTCATTTATTGCGCAAAATGGCATTGTAGGCAGTAGTTACGGAGTCGAGGGACGGTTTGAGGCGCTGGCAGTTTTCACGCTCCGCGAGTTCTATTTGTGCTGCTGGCCTTTTCTCGCGCATGATGGCGCAACGTAAGTAAGCGCGTACGCTTACCGGCATGTGACACTATCGATGGCTGACGTGACGTTGCGAATTCTTGATGGGGCGGACCGTGGCCGCGTGTTCGAGCATTTGGGCACGCCGGTGACGATCGGGCGCGAAGAAGGGAACAGCGTCCAGCTCAATGATGAGCGGATCAGCCGTTTTCACATCAAAATCCAAGAAGATCAAGGCAAGCTGGTGCTCACCGATTTGGAGAGCACGAACGGCACCCGAGTGAACGGCGAAGACGTGCAGCTTCGCATTCTGCAGTTTGGCGACGTGATCGCAGTGGGCCGCAGCATTCTGCTGTACGGCACGAAAGACCAGATCGTGGGGCGGCTGGATGAGCTTCGCGAAAATGGCTTGAGCGTGACCGATGATTTGAGCCCGGATAAAGTTTCGAAAGAGTTCGGGCCAGAGTCGCTGGATTTCGAATTGCGGTGGGGCGCTTCGGATAGTTTGCACAGCACGCTCCACATACCGTCGGCGCCCGAGTTGCCGAGTGGTCTGAGCCCGGGGCAGGCGGCGCAGCTATCGGAGATTTTTGAGTTTCTTCATTTGCAGAGTCGGACGCTGGTGCAATCGGCGTCGTTGCCTGAGGGGGCGTCGCACTTTGAGGTGGATGTGACGCAGTGGCAGCAGTTGTTGGATTTGCAATCGCAGTTGGCGGAATACTTGCGGAAGATTGGCGAGCCGGAATCGCAGCAGTGAAGCGGTAGATGGAATTCGGAACTGTTGCATTGAGCTCTTGTGAGTTCAGCCTCCCCGAGATTTCTTAATCCAAGCTCGGGAGTTTGGGTGCGAATAACACTTGGATTCCGCCGTTCTGCGTGCGGACGCAAGAAACTGACCTGGAATTGGAGACCCGCTGCCCTAGAATAAGGGCCCGGCGGTGAGGCTTCCAGCTCTTGCCACATTTATTGAACTTGTGCCTGTTTGACGGATGTTATGGTCAAAACTGTGACCGAAGTTGATGACTCGACGATTGAGATCGAGTTGAAGGACCCGCGGTTGGCTGCGTTTTTGGCGTGGCTGATTCCGGGCGCGGGGCATTTGTACCAGGGGCGGACGGGCAAAGGCATTTTGTTCTTCGTTTGCATCCTCGGCACGTTTTTCTACGGGATGTATATCGGCAGCGGGCATGTGGTATATGCTTCGACGGCGGATATTTTCTCGCGGCCGTTTTTGGATCGGTGGCAATACATTTGCCAGGTGGGCGTGGGGTTGCCGGCACTACCGGCGCTGGTGCAACGCGCGCGGATGCGTGAGCACAAAGCGCCGCTGCCTCTATTAGGCGATGTGATGCGGCCGCCGATGGATTTCCAACCGGGCGGGTTTACGTCGACCGATCTCTCAGATCCGAGCCATACCGTGCAGCATCCGGATGAGTTATCCAAATGGAATTATGAGTACGGCGAGTACTTTGATATCGGGACGATGTTTACGGTGGTTGCCGGGCTGCTCAATGTGCTCGTTGTGTTTGATGCGTATGGCGGGCCGCTGGTGATTCCGGCGCCCGAAGAAGAAACACCCAAGCCGAAATAATTACTGTGGTCGATTTACTTTCTACATCGCCGCTTGGATCACTGTGTTTGTTCGCTGGTGTGGGGGCGGTGCGGATGTGGTATGCGGTGCCGCTGGTGACGAGCGTGAGCTTGGTGTGTGCGGCGACGCGACACGAGGAGATGGGACCGATCCTGGCTCACGCAGCACGGTTTGCGCTGTGGATTGTGGTATTTATGGCGATCGTACTGGGCGTGATTCAGCTGCTGAGCTGGATGCAGTGACGCGAGGCGCGGGAGCAGATGGGAGCTGACGACCTTATTGCTCTTTCTTAGCGGCTTGCATTTCGTCGAGTGACTTCGGCTCGAAGTTTCTAGCGACGGAATTTTGGCACGAGCCGGGCGTCGCGAGGACGCAGAGCGTGAGGTCGCCCGAATCGGGAGCGGCTGCTTCGAAGGCAATCATGCGGGTGCCGGGGTTGGGCGTGTCCCATTCGTGGCGGGGCTTTTCGGTATCGATTTGCGTCCAGGTGGACGTCTCTGGTTTCGCCAAGGTGAGCGTTAGTTGTTTGTCGTTCTGATGTAGGACGACTTGGTGTTTGCTGAGTTCGTCGGGTGTGCCATGCGTGATCATTTGCCAGCGGACTTTTGCGCCGGGTTTGAGGCCGGTGAGTTCGTCGCGAATGAGGACTTCGTGCGAGGGCAGGATCATGAAGCCTCGCCGCGCGGATTTTACCTGGTTGCGATAGACGGGCGTTAGGTCGACGATTGCGAATGCGTGCTTGGGATTGTCGGAGAATTGTGTGATCGTTGTGTTGCCGGCGGCGTGTTGGAGTTGGTCGTCGATGACGAGTGTGTTGTGGCCGAAGTTGTTTAATCGGAAGATCGTCCAGCGGTCGGAGTTTTGGGCCGTGCCCCAGAGGTTCATGTGGCGCTGCTCGATGCCGTTGTAATCCTCGGCGCCGAGATCGGAGGCCCAGCGGACGCCGTCGGAATCGAGAACGAAGGAACCGGCGTCCATGTGGCCGTGGTGGCCGGCGGGAGCGCCGGCTTTGAGGCCGAGGAACGTGGCGGTGGCGTCATCCCAGGAGCTGCGGAAGAGGGCGATCGGGACGATGCCTTTGCTTTGCCAGGCGAGGGGCATATCGGGTTTGATGTTTTCTTGCGGCGGCTGCATCCAGAGGAGGGCGAGCGGCGCGAAGTGGAGGCCGGCGGGGTGGCCGGCTTTGATGTTATCGGCAGCTTGCTGCCAGAGGTCGCGTTCGTTGCGTAGCCAATCGGGATGATGGTAGCGGGCGGCGAACCAAAAGCGGATTGATTCGGGACCGCGGTGTTCACCGCCGTCGGCGTAGTTGAAAAACAGACCGGAGGGGCCGCAAGCGAGGGCGGGGAATTCGCCGGTGTGGTCGAAGCCGGGGGCTTTTGAGAGGCCGAAGTCGGTGCCGAGGGCGGATTCGAGGGCGGCGATAAGAAGGACGTTGTAGCTGGTGCCGTAGGACCAGTAGCCGGGGCCTTCGGGGTAGCCGCCGTTGGGGGCATAGGCGGCCATCGAGAGAACGACGTTTTGGAGCGTGTCGTCGATTGTGTGGGCGGCGAGGTCGGGTTCATCTTCGGCGACGGCGAGCGCTCCGAGTGTAAGGCCGCCGTGGCAGACTTGGCCCCAGTTGTTGGTCATGCGTTGCCACGTGTTGTGCTTCGTGTCGTAGGGAACGCCAACGCCATTTTGGACGATGGCGTCGCGGATTTCCTTGCGCGTTGGGTCGTCGAGCTGGTTGTAGAGCCAGTCGTAGCCGATGGCGAGGGCGCAGGTCATTTCGGCGGTATCGAGGAAGTGCTCGGGGTGCCAATCGGTGAAGTGGGCGGCGGTGAGCATTTCCTGGCGGCAGCGGCCAACGTATTTCGTGTTGCCAGTGAGGTAGTAAGCGGTTGAGAGGAGGAGGACACGTTCAAGACAGGTGCGCGATTTATCGAGCAGGCGGCGGCCGATGAGTTTGCGCTCGATTGGCGGGGCGGATTGGAGTGCATCTGCTTCGCGGATGATGGCATCGGCGAGGGCGCGGCGGAGGGGGTCGGCGTCGAGCGATTTGGGGAGGTTCGTGAGTTGGTCGCGAGTGGCGAGGAGGCGGGGATGGGTGTGGGGGAGTTCTTTGACGCGGCGCAGGATTTCGTCACGCGCGATTTTGGGCGGGTACGGGGTGTCGTCGGCGCGAGATCGGACGACGACCATGGTCGCGATTAGTAATGCAAGGTAGCCGACGGCGTGCGTGAGTTTAGAAGTGTGGTGCATGCGCGGATGGATAGGGCGCTGCGGTGTCGCGGCGCGCGGAGGTTGAGCTAAGCCGCAAGCGCGGCGGGGCGCTGGGTGGTGGGAGTTCGGTCTGGCGACCGACGCTAAGGGTGCGCGACGCGGTTAGAGCGGGCGGACGACGCTGACGCTGCGCCAGTAGTCGAACAATGTTTCGGGCGAGTTGACGCCGCCGCCGAGGCCGCTCTTGCCGATGCCGCCGTAGGGCACGCCGTGGGGGAACAAATTGTGGGCGTTGATCCAGGAGTTGCCGGCTCGCATTTGTTCGGCGACTCGTGAGCAGCGGTTGAGGTCGGTCGACCACACGCTGTTGGCGAGGCCATAGTCGGTCGAGTTGACCATCGCGATGGCCTGGTCTTCGCTATCGAACTTGGCGAGATAGGCGACGGGGCCGAAGATTTCTTCGCGAGCGGCGACGTTTTCGAGGGTGCCTTCCATGAGGGCAGGCTTTACGTAGTGGCCGGTTTTGCCGGCCACGTCGGCCGCGCCACCTTGGACGATCATCTTTGCGCCTTCTTTGACGCCTTTTTCGAGATAGCTGAGGACTCGTTTGCGTTGCTTCTCGTTGACGACCGGGCCCATTTGGGTGGCGCCGTCCATTTGGTAGCCGACGTTCACTTGCTTGATCAGCCTGGAGCATTCGCTAACGAAGTCGTCGTACACTCGCTTGTGAACGAGCCAACGCGTGGCGTCGCAACAGACCTGGCCGCTGTGGAACGTGATCGCGCCGACGAGTTTTGCGGCCGTATCGGCGACATCGACATCCTCGAACACCACGGCAGCGCCTTTGCCACCGAGCTCAAGTTTGACGGGGATCAGGTTACGGCCGCAGGCTTCGCCGACCATGCGACCAACTTCGGGTGAGCCGGTGAAGCCCATGCGTTTGAAACCGGGGTGCTGCGAGATCGCAGCGCCGGTTTTTTCACCGGTGCCCGTGACGACGTTAATTACGCCATCGGGAATGCCGACTTCTTTCGCAAGGTGGCTCAAGTAAATTGCGGAGAGAGGTGTATCTTCGGCGGGTTTGATGACGACTGTATTGCCAGCGGCGAGAGCGGGCGAGATACCCCAACCGATCAAGAGGAATGGGAAGTTCCAGGGGAAGATGAAGCCGCACGGGCCCCAGGGGTGACGCATCGTCCAGGCTTCGTGGCCTTTTACGGCGAGCACGTTACGGCGGGCGATGTGCTGGGCCATATCGGCGAAGTAGCGGATCGTGGCGACGAAGTTAGCGACATCGCCCTGTGCATGCGGCTCGAGTTTGCCGGCGTCGAGCGCTTCGATTTGGCCAATGATCGGGATGCGTTTTTCGACGGCGTCGGCGAGGCGGTGGAGCAGCGCACCGCGCTCGTTCGGCGGGAGCATGGCCCAGTCGGATGTATCGAACGCTTTTTGAGCAGCGGCGACGGCGGCGTCGACATCCTTCGCGGTGAGGTTTGGCACGGTGGCGAGGACGTCGCCCGAGCCGGGGTCATGCGTTTCGAACGTGCTGCCATCGGAAGCTTCGACTTCTTTGCCGCCGACCAAGGGCCGCTGCAGCGACTTGCTGAGAAACTCTTCGACCTCCGGGAGCAATTCGGACATCACCGTTGCCATAGCGAACCTCGTGAATTAGTTGCGAAAACACGCGCAGCAAACGCGAGCGATTGGGCATGGGAGGGATACTGAACGTCACAAAAGTGCGACGCAATCTCGCGCAAACTTCGCCTGGCGATGCTGCTGAAGATTCCAGCGATCCATAATATGGTAACGCGCGGAATTGTCGGTGCGAATAGGCGCGTTCGGCGGGCCGGCTAGTTTAGGCTTTCGGCCGGCGGATCGCTGATTTCCGGTGCCGGCGACGCTGCATCGGGGTCGAAGATGGCGAGCGGCTCTGCGGCGACAGCGTCGTCTGGGGTTTCAACCGTCTCGGCTGGCGGGCGGTAGTTGTTCTGTGCGTGCATCGGCCGAGTTTTGGGGGGCGAAACCATTTGGTCGATCACGCTCCGGATGCCGGCGACGCTACGCATGGCTTTTACGATTGGTGTGCGCTGGTTTTCAAAGTGCAGCTTGCCGGTTAGCGTAACGCTGCCGTTTTGCACGGTAGCGGAAAGCCCGGCTTGCGAACTGGCCCGTAGCAACCTTTGGGTGACGGATTTTTGCAGCGCTTTATCGTTATTGTCGTTGCGGCCGAACATCGATCGATTCCTTCGCCAAGAGGAGAGTGCGGCGCGATAGAAATTAAAGCGCCGGCGGAAGGGGAATCGACCAGAGAGGCCGTGGTCGGACAGTGTGAGAGGATCTCCCGTCCGTCGTTCATTCTACTTGAATTGCTATTGCCGCCGGATAGCAATCTGTTGAGATTCAACGATTCATGGAAATACTTCGTCGACTGAGCTCAATTGAAATAGCTGTTTAGGTGGAGATTTCGGAATGCAAGAGTTACCGACGACGACAAAGCCCGGAGGATTGCGCGTGCTGGCGCACGTCGTTTTATTCATGTTTGGTTGCGCGATTGTGCTGGTGCTCAGTTCCGCACTCGTCCCCAAGCTACCGGGGATGTGGTCGGAATTGTACGTGGGATACGCCACAAGCGTGATTGCGTTTGGACTCACCGCGTTGTTCGTGCGTTGGGATGGCGTAACTTTGTCAGAAGTTGGTGCCACACCGGATCGCAGCAGCCCGCTTCGATTGCTTTTCGGATTAGTAATCGGATCATGCATTGTGAGCGCCTGGGCGCTACTTTGTGTCGCGAGCGGATATGTGCGGTGGAGTTTTGAACCAGCGGCAGGAAGTTTGACGGCGCTGGTTGCACTGGCGGCGTATCTTGCGCTGGCTTGCCGGGAGGAGTTGAGCTTCCATGGCTATCCGCTGCGGCGGTTACAGCAAACCTGGGGAGTGTGGAGTGCGCAAGTGTTCGTCGCGATTGTATTCGCGCTCGAACACCGACTCGGAGGGTCGCCGTGGGTCCAGATGATTTTCGGAGCGTTTGTTGGTTCGCTGCTGTTTGGCATGGCGTCGATCGCGACGCGCGGACTGGCAATTCCGATTGGCGTTCATGCAGCATGGAATTTCGGCACATGGTTGTTGGGGATGAAAGGGCAATCGGGCGTGTGGCGACAAGTTGTGGAACCTGGAAATAAACCAAGCGCCGAGATCTTCGGCATGGCCGCGTACGTTGCGGTCCTGGGCACTGCGACATTTTTGTTCTGGATTTATTTCCGACGGATCACCAATGTTCAGCACAGGGCGACGAATTGATTTGATCCGTCACACGATTCAAGTGCAGGCTCGTGCATGAACTCTGTTGCTCACGATAGCCGGTCGCTGTTCCAGCGGATGTTGCCGGGACTCGCGCTGATGTTCGCGGCGCCGATGATCGCGGAGGTGCTACCGGGCGCGACTCGGATGAGCTCGATTTTTGTGTTTCCGCTCGAGTTCATTATTTGGGGCGGCGGGGCGATCGTCGTTCGTGCGCTGGTGCGGCAACGGAAGCTGGGGTGGGCGAATTTGCTGCTGTTGGCTGTGGCACTTTCGCTGTCGGAAGAATTGTTGATTCATCAAACGTCGCTGGCTCCTGTGATCATCCAACTAAAGGGCGTGGAGTACGCGCGGGCGTTCGGGGTGAACTACGTGTATCTGACTTGGGCATTGCTGTATGAAGTCATCTTCGTGGTGTTTATTCCGGTGTCGCTGGTCGAGCTCGTTTTTTACGAGCGGCGGGAGGACACCTGGCTCAACTCGGTGGGCGCGACCGTTATAGGCGCGCTTTTTGTACCCGCCTGTTTCTTGGCGTGGTTTCTGTGGACGCATATCGTGCGCGAGAAAGTGCTGCACCTGGATGCGTATGTCGCGCCGATGAACTACGTGATTGTGTCGGCCGCGCTGATCGCGTTTTTGATTTGGCTAGCCATTGGCCCCGCTGCGCGAGGGCTGGCGGTGAAAACTACAAGTTTGCGACCGCCGTGGCCGCCGGCGATGTTTGTGCTAGGCGGGCTATCTTCGGTTGTGATTTACTTCCTGATCTTACTGGGCTTCGGAATTTGGCCGACGTTTCCGCCTCTGGTGGCGGTGGCAATTGGCGTCGCGCTGGCCGCAATAATGATCGGTTTCTTGCCGCGATTCTATGCGCACGAAATGTGGGGATTGTGGCATACCGTGGCCATGCTATACGGGACGCTACTAACGATGATGGGCGTTTTCTTCTTCGGGTTCCAAGGCTCGACGCCGATTGATTTCTACGGCAAAGTAATCGTCGATGGGATTGCAGTCCTGTGGATGGCGTGGTTCGCGCTCGCGCTAAGAAAATCGTTGCTAAATGCAGCGCGGGACGGAACCTGGAAGGCTTCGCAACATTGACAGTTGCAGTCCAGGCGGAGTATCGTGCGGAGAGAGGGCCAGGCCGAGCCTCTCTTTCTAAACTTAACGTTGGGTGGCACGTTATGCCCGCTTCTATAGAAGATGTCGCGCGGTTGGCGAACGTGTCGATTAGCACGGTTTCGCGCGTGATCAATCGGCGTGCGCTCGTCAACGAAGAGACGTGCAAGCGGGTCGAGGCAGCTATTCGTGAGCTCAGCTATCGACCGAACGCGTTCGCGCGGGGATTGATGCTGCGAAAGAGCGGCATTGTCGGGTTGGTGCTTCCCGATCTGCACGGCGAGTTTTATTCGGAAATCATCCGCGGGGCGAATATTCAGGCTCGTGAGATGGGGCACAATTTGCTGATTTCTTCGGCGATGCCGGGGGACGACGCGGAGAGTTGGCTGTCGGCGATCGGTCAACACGCGCTCGTGGACGGGCTGGCGATGATGGTTTCCGACACGATGGTCGCAGGGGTAGGACCGACACTTGCGCAATTAAACATTCCGATCGTGGTGCTCGACGACGAGATTGAAGGCGTGGACCATGACGCAGTGATCATCGATCAGCAGCAGGGCGCGCAGGCAATGATGCAGCATTTGCTCGCAGATTGCAAAGCGGAGCGCGTGTTCTTCGTAGGTGGCGTGGAGACGAATATCGACACGCAAGCGCGGTATAAGGCTTATCGTGATTCGCTGAAGAAGGCGGGACTAAGATTCAACAAAGACGACGTATTCCATTTGGATTACACGTACGAATCCGCGTATCGATTGGCGCTGGATAGCGTGACGGACTGGGCTGGACCGAAGCATTTTGTATTCGCGGCGAACGACGAAATGGCGGCGGGCATTATTGCGGGTGCGAATGCCAGGGGTGTGGCCGTGCCGACTCAACTGGGTGTCGTTGGGTTCGATGACACGCGGGTGGCGCAAATGATCCAGCCGCCGCTCACCACGGTGCGGGTGCCGATGTCGAAGATGGGGGCGACGGCGATCGAGCTGTTGTGCCAGCGGATCGCGGAGCCGGAGCGGCCGCCAGCGAAGGTTTCGCTGCCGGCGGAGCTGGTAGTGCGTGATTCTTGTGGGTGTGGCTCTTGAGCGCGACTGCGGCCCAAATGGGCCGAATTCTTGCGAATTCAGCTATCCAGACGAATCTGCCGCGAGCGCGGCATGTCTCGCCTTCAGCGCGGCTTTGATTTCGTAGCAACGGGCTTCGGTCAGCGGATAGCGCAGCGTCAGGAAGATCGAAACGACGCTTAGCAGAAGCGGCAAGCCGATTTCGACGACTCTCAAGCGAAGCAGGGTGTTTGGCGACTGTTGCTTGAGGAGAGCCGTTTTCTCTAGTAGTGCATCGACATCGCGCGTGACTTCTTCGGGTAGCGCTGCTGTGCCCGAGTTCTTGCCGCGGAGCGTTGCCGCTTCGGCGCGGATGGCGTTCGCGCGCTCGATCAGCAAACCAATGTGATCCGTCTGCTCGGGATATGTCGCAAGCCGCGCTTCGAGATGCTGCCGAAGTTTGTCGACCAAAGCTGCGGTTTTGTTGAGACGTTCCGGTAGTTTCGACGGGCCGGCACCCGCTTCGAAGTCGGCTTTGATGGCCGCCACACTTTTACTGAGCGCGTCGACGGACACATTCTGCTGTTCGTCGAATGTAGTGAACACGAGCAATACGCCAGTGATAAAGCTAGCGAATGCGGTGCCCATTTTAATGAACCACCAGAAGACGGCATAGAAGCTGCCTTCGGAGCGGGTACCGGTTTTGAGCTCATCTTCGTCGCAGATGTCTCCGACCATGGAAGAGCCGAGAGTGAAGAACATCAGCATGCCGGACGAGAGCAAAATCGTGGGGATTAAAAGCAGATACGGGTGAACTGGGTTGTAGCAAACGATCTTTGAGAGCTGGGCGGCACACATCAGCAGGATGGAAATCAGCAGCGTGTGATTCTTGCCCAAGTTTTTGCTGAGCCAATTTAGTGGGAAGACTGCGACTAATCCGGTGATAGCCCAGGCCGTGCCGTTGATTCCCAGCAGTCGACCGGCAGTAACTTCATTGCCGCCAAAGATGTAGAAGATAGTGATGTAGTAATTGAAGAGAGCGACGAAATTGAAGCCCATCGCAAGTGTGAAGATGATCACCACGAGACTCATAAAGGTGCGATTGCTCGCCGTATCGCGCATGTCGCTCCAAAAGGACGATTTGTGCTGCTCTTTGACGATAGCAAAACCCGGTTCTTTGAGCGCGATGAACCACCACACTGCCATGGGGATGAGTGCGGCGGCGATGAACATCGAGACGTAGCGCATGCCATCGGTCAGGTCGCCGCCTGGGCCGCGGAAGAAATCAAGGCCGGCGAGGAAGATTAGCCAAGGCGTCCCCATCGCGAAGAGATTGCCGAGAAAACTTTTGGCGCTAAAGAGGCGCGTGCGTTCGTGGTAGTCGCCAGACATTTCCATGCCCAGCGCGCCGTGCGGAATTTCGAAAACGGTGGTGGAAGTGAAGAAAATTAGCAGACCCGCCAGAATGTAGGCGAGCTGGAACAGGTTGTATGCGGCAGTGGATGGGAAAATCGCTTTAAAGCTTTCGCTGCGGGGAACCCACCACATTGCGACGAAACTTAGGGCTGTAGCAATGCCGCCGATGAGAATAAACGGACGGCGGCGTCCCCAGCGCGTGCGAGCGTTATCGGAGAGATGACCGATAATGGGATCGGAGATTGCGTCCCACAGCCGTGGGATGATCATGATCGTTCCAAGCCAGAAGGCGCTGAGACCAAGCGAGATGTTTCCGAGGAGACCCATCAGTTGGCCGGCGATGTTGAAGATGGCGACCGGGATCAGGCCGCCCATGCCGTAGGCGATGAGTTGGCTCCAGGGGACACGGTCTTCCGCTGCGGTTTCGTGCCGTTCGGGAATCGACATCGCTTTTAAGTCCTACAGGCAGATTTAACCACGGCGGAGCGCACTTGGTGGCAATGCGATCCCTTTGATGCAATCGTGATTAGAGTTCCAGATGAGATTCCGCCACACCGACGTGTGTGCTCGTTCCGTAACATTACGCTACGATCCGAATCGCTGAAAGCGGGGGTGGCGCGTGATGGTTGGGGCGTGAGATTTGGGCGAGACTGAGTTCGGCCCACGTAAGTCTCGAAGTTCTGTCCGGCACTTTTGCTGGACACCTAGCAAATAATGGCTTGGTCGTAACTGTTCTGCTCATGCTGGCTTTGTTCCGAGTGATGCGGCGATATAACGCAGCGGAAATCGCGGCGGGAGAGTCACTGAATAAGGGCTTTTGAGCGAAGTACTCGCCAGGACGCCGAGCGGTGGTTACACTGAAACATCGGGCTGAAAGCGCTTTCGGTCCGTCTCGCAGGCCGTTTTTTTCGCGTTGGAACATGAAGCTTGCACCGACTGAAATCGAGCGGAAGTCGAAAACCGTCGTATGTGACGGCGCGCCTGCTCCGCCGCAGATTGTGTCGCTTTCCAACGGTCGCTACTCGGTTCGGTTAAGTGAGGCGGGTAGCGGTTTTGCGCGGCTTGGCGATTTTGCCGTTACCCGCTGGAGTGGGGATGAAGTTGCCGAAAGGGATGGCTTTCATCTTTATTTGCGCGATTTAGAGGATGGCTTTACTTGGTCGGCCGGATTTCAACCGACGCGCGTTCAGCCGCAGCGTTATGAATTTCGTGCCAATCACAATGTAGCGGAGATTTCGCGTGTTGATCGCGATATCGAATGTCGCATGCAGGTGTTCGTTGCGCCGCAGCACGATTTCGAAATTCGGCTCGTGCAATTGGCGAATCATGGCGACGTTAAGCGCAGGATCGAGCTAACGAGCTACTTGGAATGGGTGCTGGGTTCGCAGGAGGGTGATGCGAATCATCCGGCGTTTTCGAAGCTCTTCGTGGAAACGCAATATTGCGAGGAAGGTTACGCAATCTGGGCGCGGCGGCGGCCACGCAGCAACGATGACGCCGAGATGCTGGGCGTGCATTGCGTCGTGGCGGAGGAATCGCCTGAGAAGCTGGAATTTGAGACGAATCGACTACGTTTCATTGGTCGCGGCCGCACTCCCGGTGCCCCCGCGGCGATGGAAGTCGGCGCAAAGTTAAGCGGCGATCAAGGGGCGGTACTCGATCCAATTGCCAGCTTGCGCCTGACCGCCACGATCGAGCCGGGCGAGTCGCAAGAAGTTGCATTTTTGATCGGAGTTGGGCGAGATCGAACAAAGATCGAAGATTTTGTGCGGTCGATTGCGGATTTGCGGGATGTGCGAGCGGTGTTGGCGCAGGCTCACGATTCTGGAACGCCTAACGGGCATCCGGCGATTTCAGCTCGGCCTGATTTTGGAACTTCGATTGAAGATGATCCGAACAAGCCTGCCCGCTGCCGCGAGACGCGTTCTCAGGCACAACTTGCCGAGCAAGCAGAATTGCAGTTTGAAAATGGCTACGGCGGATTTTCGGCAGATGGCAAGGAATACGTGATCAGCGTTCGGCCCGATGGCATGGGCGGCCAAACGCTTCCGCCGATGCCGTGGGTGAACGTGATTGCGAACGAGCGAGCCGGCTTTCTCGTTACCGAGCGCGGCGCGACGTTCACTTGGGCGGGTAACAGCCGCGTGAATCGCGTCACGGAATGGCATAACGACCCTGTGTGTGACCCACACGGGGAGGCGCTTTGGATTCGCGACAACGATGCGAAAGAATATTGGTCGCCGACGCCGGGGCCGAGTCCTGCAGATGGCGAGTATCGCGTGCGGCACGGATTTGGCTACTCGGTCTTCGAGCACGAATCGCATGAATTGTCGCAAGAAGTGACGATGTTTATGGACCGCGACGAGCCGGTGAAAATCGTGCGGCTCAAGGTCACAAATACCGCAAAGGTCGCGCGGCATTTGTCGTTGTTTTCGTTTGCGCATTGGTCGCTGGGTGACCTGGCCAGTGAGACGAGTATTGATGTAACGACGTCGTACAGCGCAGCAGAACGGGCGATCTACGCAACAAATCCACAGCGCGATTTATACGGCGGATATGTAGCCTTTTCGGCGCCGGTTGTTAGCGAGTCGCATGGCTGTGAAATCTCGCACACCTGCGATCGAACGGCGTTTGTGGGGCGTTATCGGGATCTAGCAGTGCCGGTCGCGCTCGCCTCGGCAGATGCGTTGGATGGGCGCACGGAGCATGGCGTCGATCCGTGTGCGGCCTGGCAAATTACGTTTGAACTGCTGCCTGGGGAAACGTACGAATGTGCGATTGTGTTGGGAGAAGCTGCGGATAGCAGCACTGCGCGGAAGCTGGTCGCAAAGTACAACAATGTTTCTCGTGTGAACGATGCGCTCGCAAGCTCGCAGCAGTTCTGGCGAGATACACTTTCGGCAATCGCGATTGAGACGCCCGATCGCGAATTGAATTTGCTCATTAACGGCTGGCTGGCGTATCAGAATCTTAGCTGCCGGATGTGGGCACGGTCCGCGTTTTACCAACCCGGCGGTGCGTTCGGTTTTCGTGATCAACTGCAGGACTCATCGGCGCTGGTCTATTTACGGCCAGAAATTACGCGCGCTCAAATCTTGCGGCATGCGAGCCGGCAGTTCGTGGAAGGAGACGTGCTGCACTGGTGGCATCCAGATACGGAATATGGTGTTCGCACGCGCTTTTCGGACGACTTGTTGTGGTTGCCCCTGCTCGCGGCTGAATACGCGGCGAAAACCGGCGATATCGCATTGTTCGACGAAGTGACGCCGTTTGTTGCAGCACCGCTGCTAAAGAATGGTCAGCAAGAATCGTATCTGCGGCCATCCGAGGCAAAGGATTCTGCCACCGTGTACGAACACTGCTGCCGATCACTCGACCGCGGCCTTACCACGGGACCGCACGGCTTGCCGCTCATCGGTTGCGGCGATTGGAACGACGGCTTCAGCCGTGTGGGCCGTCAAGGTCGCGGCGAAAGCGTGTGGATGGGATTCTTTATCGATTGCGTGCTGCAGCGGATGTTGCCGATTTGCGAGTCACGAGGCGACAGCGATCGGCTCGCTCGCTACAGCGCGTATCGCAAGAAGCTGCATCAAGCAATCGACACGGCGGGCTGGGATGGCGAGTGGTATCGCCGCGCTTACTACGATAATGGCGAACCAATCGGGTCAGCAAAAAGCGATGAGTGCCAAATCGATGCACTCGTGCAGGCCTGGGCGGTGCTCTCGCGTGTCGGTTCCGCCGAGCGTGCGGAACAAGCGATGCAATCCGCTGAAGACCGGCTTGTTTGCGAGGATCCGGGACTGATTCGTCTGCTTACGCCGGCGTTCAATAAAACGCCGAATGATCCGGGATATATCAAAGGCTATTTGCCTGGCATTCGCGAAAACGGCGGCCAGTATACGCACGGCGTGTTGTGGTTTGTGCGGGCGATGGCAGAACTGGGTCGCGGGACGCGGGCAGTTGAGCTGCTCAAAATGATTACGCCCGTTTGGCACACCCGCGACAAAGCAGCGACGGATGTTTATCAGACCGAGCCGTACGTCGTGGCGGCCGATGTGTATGGCGAGGCGCCGCACGTGGGTCGCGGCGGGTGGACTTGGTACACGGGCTCAGCCGGCTGGATGTATCGCGTCGCGGTCGAGTCGATTCTTGGTTTTACGACTGAGAATGGGGATACGATCGTGATGAATCCGTCGATCTCGAAGAACTGGCCGAGTTGTCGACTGGCGTATCGCTTGCCGGACGGCAAAACGCGGTTCGAGATCACGATTGAGAATCCACGCGGCAAAGAACAGGGCGTGACATCAGCGAGACTCGATGGCGCGGCTGTCGCGGTAGCCGACGGCGCGGCACGCGTGCCTGCGATCACAGATGGCAAGACGCACCGTGTCGTGGTGACCCTCTAGCGGCTTCGTCGAGGGCCCCAGTGTCTGACTACACTTTCCCCGCCGATTTTCATTGGGGCGCTGCGACGAGCGCCTATCAGATCGAAGGTTCGCCGATGGCAGATGGCGCTGGCGAGAGCATTTGGCATCGCTTCGCGCACACGCCGGGCAAGATTTTCGAGAACCAGACTGCCGACGTGGCATGCGATCATTATCGACGGTTTTTGGACGATGTCGCGCTGATGCGCGAGATCGGCATTCGTGCTTACCGCTTTAGCATCAGTTGGTCGCGCGTATTGCCCGAAGGAAGGGGCCGCGTGAATTCGGCAGGGTTGGATTTTTACAAGCGGCTCGTCGATGCGCTCGGGGCGAATGGCATTCAGCCATCGGCGACGTTGTATCACTGGGATTTGCCGCAAGCGCTCGAAGATCGCGGCGGTTGGGCGAGCGCCGATTCTGCCAAGTGGTTCGCCGAATATGCAAACGTGATGTTCGACGCGCTGGACGATCGCGTTCCGATGTGGGCCACATTGAACGAGCCGTGGGTGATTGTTCACGAAGGCTACGTAATGGGCAATCACGCGCCAGGTCGGCGGGATTGGCGCGAGGCCGTGGCGGTTTCGAAGAATCTGCTGAAGGCGCATGGTGCTGCCGTTGAGGCGTACCGTGCACGCGGCAAACACAAAATCGGCTTAGTGGTGAATTTGGTCCCGATTCATGCGGCTACAGAAAGCGCGAGTGATCGGCAGGCGGCACAGCGATGGGATGCGTACTTTAATCGCCAATTTCTGGACCCAGCGCTGCTGGGGACGCAGCCCCAGGAGATGGCCGATCTCTACGGCGATGCCTGGACGGATTGGACGACGGGCGAGCTCAAACAAGTGTCGCAGCCGATCGATTTTGTGGGGATCAATTATTACCTGCGGCTGGTGGCCGCCGAAGATCCGACCGGGGGGCCACCGCGAGCCCGGGCCGTGCGCCAGCAAAACAGCGAATATACGGCGACGGACTGGGAAGTTTACCCACAGGGGCTAACGGAAACGCTGCAGTGGTTGAACCAACGATACGGCAACGTGCCGCTGTACATCACCGAAAATGGGGCCGCGATCGAGGATGTTGTCGCACCGAATGGACGCGTGGATGACGCGCGGCGTGTACAATATCTGAATAGCCATCTGCGAGCGGCTAAAGAGGCGATTGAAACGGGCGTTGATCTACGCGGTTATTTCGTGTGGTCGCTACTCGATAACTTCGAGTGGCAATCGGGCTTTTCGAAGCGATTTGGGATCGTGCGCGTAGACCCCGAAACTCAGCAACGTGTGCCGAAGGCGTCGGCGCAATTCTACTCGGATGTAATTCGGACCAACGGCGGCGTGTTAGGCGGTTAGGCGAATGGCGGAAATCGACAGTGGAGTTGACCTTCGGTTGCCGCGCCTGCGCTGGGCCTATTTGGCGACGATTGCCATCGGTCTATTTTGTACCGGCCCGTTAACCGCTGGCGATTTGAGCGATGTGCCGCTGCTCAATGGTGAGCGAAGCGATTCGCTCGATTTGTGGGGCGGGACGCTATCGCCCGGCAATATCACGAGTTTCACCAAAGAATCAAGCGTCGTGCACTCAGGGACTGGGGCTTATCAAGCGAATCTTGGATCGCTCGCCAACGGCGGGTTCGGTTTCTTTCAGATGTTTTCGAGTTCGCTGCCGAGCAATGCGGCTTATCGGCAAGATCGCGACCTTACGCAATATTCGGCCTTGGGCGGCTACGTTCGGAACGACACCACTGCGCCAATCACGTTTTCACTGGAGCTTAAGGACTATCGGGACTCAAACAGCAACCGAGCGAGCCGCAGCTACACGATTCCGGCGGGAGGCACCTGGACGCAAATCGAGTGCGCCGCTGGACTTGAGTAACGGTTGGACCGTAACCGGCACACCTGATCTAACTCGCACATTCGCGGTCAGCTTTTTGGTGAACGCGAATTCCGGCGCCGCGAGCGGGTCGCTGTATCTCGACGACTTCGATTTGACAGAGAAGGGGGGAAGCCTCAATCCTGCGACGGCGCCGATTCACGATGTGGTCGAGCGGCTCGCCCAGCGGCAATTTCTGGGGTTGTGGGCGGCACGGAATAAAACGTCAGGACTAATACCGAATTCGTCGGACAACACTTCGATCGGCGCACTCAACACCACGACGGGCGTCGTATGGAATTTGCCATCTGCGGTGAAGCATGGTTGGGTAACCCAATCGGATGCCGATGCGTACATGGGGCAACTGGCAACGTCGCTCAACACGAACCGCAATCAAACGACGTATTTGCCCACTAGGTTTCTCGATTTAGTAACGGCCGCACCCGTGACCGATCATGAGGAATCAAGCATTGATGCGGCATTCATGGCGCTCGCCCTACACAATTACAAAGACTCGACGACGTCGCCGGCATTGAAGACGACACTCGACACGCTCGAAAACCGCTTCGATTTTTCGGCATTTGCCGGGCCGGGCGCTTACAAGCAAGCATATTTTCAGCCGACGGTACAATTCGGTTGCTGCACGTACAGTGGATATACGAATGAGAACAAGGTGATCGCGCTGGCCGGCGCGCTATCGACGGCTCACAACGTGCCCCTCGCATCGATGTGGAACAAGGACACGGGTCGCACGCTCGCGTCGCTCACGGATCCCGACAACTATTTGACCTATTCATTCGGTACAGATTACCGGGCGTCCTTTGCGCAAGCGCTGTTGAACTTGTTCGCCGATACATCGCAACGGGGCGCCGACAATTACCCCACGCGGAGCCTGGCTCGAAATCCCTGGGAAAACTTTGTGCGTTCGGAGACGGACGTCGCGGAGCGACTGGCGCAATTGGGGCGTCCGACGTTGATGCAGCCGGATGCCGGGGCCGGGGCGGGAACCTACCAACCTTGGAATTTGTTCAACAATTTTGGCCAGCCGAATTTGTTTCAGCCGTGGAGCGTGGCGGAGGCGTTGCTAGCCGGAGCGCCGGGCTCGGAGGACGCGCTGCGGTTTCTCTTAGATAATGGTTTGGGAAATGGATTGGACGGCCCGCTGGGACTTGCCGATTCGGCCCAATGGGCAACGGGAGCGGCGAACCCGACGGGCGTGCCTTCGACGGCGGACAACTGGAACATGGCGCTGTCGACGATGGCGCTGCTCGCTTACTTGGACGGAATGGATCGGCAAAGCGCGCTGTTTGCCAATCAGCCGGAAGTAAAGGCGGTGCTCGATACAGTGTTTATCGCCGGCGACTACAACGGCGATGGGGTCGTGAACAGCGCGGACTACAACTACTGGCGTTCGACGTACGGATCAACGAATTCTGTTAGCGGCGGATGGGAACAACGACGGCATCGTGGACATGGCGGACTATGTCGTGTGGCGGGAACATGCCGGCGGGGCAGGGGTTGGCTCGGGGGCGGCAGTGCCGGAGCCCAGCATCGTATCACTGGTTATTTGCGCGGCCGGAATGGTGCTTATCGGAAATCGGCGTCCGAAAGGGCGGGTAGCGAACGTGGATTCCCACATGGTAAATCGGGCCAAAAAATAGCACTGAAAGCGCTTGCAATGGTTGTCGAGTGGGCATAGAATGCGGGTAAGGCGGTCTTTTCGGCGCCTTTTCTTTTTTACAGCGGAGTCTTGGCCATGGCGGACAAGCAACTGCGAGGCAAGCGTGGCTTCACGCTTGTTGAGCTCCTCGTCGTGATTGCGATCATTGGAATATTGGTCGCATTGCTCTTACCAGCCATTCAGGCGGCGCGCGAAGCGGCGCGGCGAACGCAGTGTAAGAACAATCTGAAGAACATTGGGTTGTCGGTATTCAAACCTTTACGGGGCGCTTAGATACTTTCCAACCGGCGGCACAGAGCCGAATCCCTCGATTGAGAACTATCTTCGAGACAGTCCGACGGCGAGCCTCTTTAATCGCAAAGGACCCGCGAATGGACCCTTGGAGCAAGGCCTTGGTTGGATGTACCAGATATTTCCGTATCTGGAAGAAGGCAACGTACAGAGCGTCATCAAATCGGCCGACTTAACAAAGATCGTCATACCGCTTTACAACTGCCCGTCGAGGCGCGGGGCGACGTTTCAGCAGACAACCGGTAATTCTCTGGTAGATTACGCGGCAACGGTTGGCGGGCCATCACGCTCCGAAATCGGTGACGCTGCTTTTAATCAATATCTGAATGATTCTGCAACTCACTCATATTATCAGAGCAATGAGGGGGACGTGTTTTGGGGTTGCTATGGCTGCACTCAAAACAATTGGTGGGACTTGAACCAATTGAGAACACTCATGAGTGGTCCACACAGGCCCGTTTTCCGTGGCGTTATTCAGCGCTCCGATTGGCTCTATGATACCGACCCGAGCAAGCGCGGCCACGTTGGTTTCATGCTGAAAATGACTGACGCAAAGATTACAGATGGCACCAGCAAAACATTACTCGTCGCAGAAAAGTTTGTTCATTCGACGAAAACGCTCGGCAGCGGTGGACCAGCCGATGATCGTGGCTGGGCCGAGGGGTGGGATTTTGACGATTTGCGATCGACGTTGATTAAACCGCGTTCCGATACTTCAGATCCGATACCACTCGATACGAATGACGATCCCAGCAACTTCCAGCTCGGGTCGGCCCACTCGGGTGGCATCAACGCCGTTTTCGCGGACGGCTCGGTGACGTTCATCAGCTACGACATAGATTTGGAAACACTCAACCGACTTGGTAACCGATCGGACAGCGAAGTCATCGGTTCTTATTGATCGGTGGTTGATTTGGTTTAATTTGAAGTGGAAGAATTCGATCCAACGGGGCTTAGTACGACATCATTCGTGCGGGTTTGGGAGATACAGGCGATGAAATTGGTAAAGTATTCAACGATGTTAGCGGTGCTGAGCGCCGCCACGTATGGATTGCTTCCTGGAGAAACAGATGGCTGCAAATTTACTTCCGAACGGTGGGTTGGAGAGCGGAAGCGGGCCAGCAAACTGGGCGCTGACGCAATCGATCACCGGGATGCCGGGCGCGCCGATCGGTGCGGCGGAGCTGGTAGGCTTGGCGGATATCGGCTTTCTGCCAGAGCCAGGTGTCGGTGGTTTGGGCCTATTTCTTAAGCCGCAATCGGGCAACACGGGCACGTATCAGGATCAGAACCAAGCCGTCAATGTATCGATCACGCAGACGGTTGCAGTTTCGCCGAGTAAGAACTTCACGTTCACTGGGCATTCGTATTACCAAGTCGCGGCGTCCAATAATCTTGATACCTTGTTTGAGGATTCGCCGTCGGGAGCGGTCCAGTCCCCAACCGCAACAGCGTTTACTGTCGACTTCCTCGATTCCGGCGGGAACATGATTGCGGGTGCTTCGCAAACCGTTAACCCGCCCAAGAATCGGGCGACGGACGTGAATCCGGATGATTGGATGACCAGCACGATTCCGAGCCTCAACTCGCCAGCGAATGCGGCGAGCGCCAGGGTGACAATTTCGGCCACGAACATGGTTGCGAGCTGCACGACAGCGTGCTCCGGCGGCCAGGACGTGTATCTCGATAACTTCTCACTCGTGCAAAACGGCTTGTTCGGCGGTGAGAAGTTGCTGAACGGCAACCTCAATTCAATAGGCGCACCGACGGGTTACACGATTGTCAAAACTGCACAAGACAACATCTCCTTCAACGGCAGTCCGAGTTTTGCAGCCAACAGCGGCTCGGTTGGCATGTGGCTGCGTGCGTTTACGGGCGGTGATGCAAAAATCGTTTCCGACGCGGTAGCAGCCACGGCCGGTGCACAATACACGTTTTCAGCGTTTTCGAAGTGGGAATCCGGCTACGGCAGCGGCAACCCGTTCCCGCCAACTGGGCAAGCGCGGACGTCGACCTTTATGACGATCGACTTCCTCGATAGCTCGAACGCGATCATCGGCTCGCAAACTCTAGATCTGTGTCAGGACCCTGGCTCCAGTGGTTGCACTTTGCAGCAAAACGACGCTGTATGGCGGCAGTTCTCAATGATGGCGACTGCACCGGCCGGGACCGCGTTCGTGCAGATCGAAGCGGCGCGGCCAACATGTACAACACGATGGTCGATCCACAGTCGGCGTTTTTTGACGATTTCTCGCTGACCTCGAACGCTCCGGCTGGCGTACCCGGCGACTACAACGGCAACGGCGTTGTTGATATGGCCGATTACGTGTTGTGGCGCAATGGTGGACCGCTGCAGAACGAAATCAACACGGTGGGTACCGTCGATGCTTCGGACTACACCGCCTGGCGGTCGAAATTTGGGAACACCTCCGGCAGCGGAAGCGGGCTTGGCTCGGCTGCAGTGCCGGAACCGACTAGCATGTGCTTCATGCTGATGGCCGTTGTTGGCGGTTTAGTAGCTCGCCGCCGCGATTCGTAGTCGAACGATTTCGTGCAAATTTTCATCCGCGGTTTTGGCCGCATTGGCGCTTCCATGCGTTGTTGCCTCGCCGCGCTTACCGTGCTTCTCGTGTCCGCACGACTTGCGGCAGCGCTGCCGCCGAACGTGCATGATGCACACGTGTTCTTTGAGAACAGCGCGGCGGATGATGGGTACTACCGCAGCGACGCATCCGTGGTTGCGCCGAGTGAGCTCGAAATCAATCGTGGTAAAGTGCCCGTCGAGGCTGGCCACTTCAAAAGTCCGCCGAATTGCCTGCGATTGAAATGGAAATCGGGGCCGGGTGGCGATTGGCATGTGCGGCTGAAGGCGGCTGAGGTCTTCGCGCGCAACCCAGAACTAAATGGCGATACGCTTTCGATGTGGTGCTACGCCACGACGGAGCTAAAGCCGGATGATGCGCCACGGATCTTTCTGCAGGACGCTGCGCGACGCCGGTGTAACGACAATTTCTCTGCTGACCGGTCGAGAGGCGCTTCCGGCCGGTACATGGACAGAGGTGCGGCTGCCATTCGCTGCGTTTTCGGGGCGATATGGCGGTACCGAGGATGCGCGATTCAATGCCCGCCGCGTGGCCAGCATTACGATGTTGCAGAATCTCGAAGACAACACCGAGCACACGCTGTATATCGATGACATTTCGATAGTCGATGGAAAAGCGCGCAAAGCGTGAAGCGCCGGAGGCGCCGACGAAGCTCACGGTAGCGGGATATGATCGCCACTTTGATTTAGCCTGGCAACCGAACAAGAGGGGCGACCTCATCAGCTATCGAATTTATCGTTCGTGGGACGGTACGAAGTTCGAGCCCGTGGGAACACGGCCAGCTTGGTCGTGCCGGTATGAAGATTTCGTCGGGGAACCCGGAAAAGCGGCCTCTTACAAAATTAGCGCGGTCGACGTCGATCAAGACGAATCGCCCCTCTCGGAGATCGCAAAAACATCAACCCGGCAGCTCAGCGATGACGAGCTGCTCGATATGGTGCAGCAGGGGTGCTACCGTTACTACTGGGAATGCGGCAATTCCGATTCGGGGATGGCTATCGAGGTGTTGCCAGGCGATGAGAATCTAGTCGCGGTTGGAGCGTCGGGCTTCGGTATTATGGGGCAGCTCGTAGCGACCGAGCGAAAGTTCATTACCCGCAACGAAAGCATCGAGCGGATGCTGAAGATCGTGCGGTTTCTCAAGAAAGCCGATCGGTTTCACGGCGTTTGGCCCCATTTTCTCGATGGTCGCACGGGGCATGTAAATCCGTACTTCGGCAAGTATGACGACGGCGGCGATTTGGTGGAAACGGCATTTCTAACGCAGGGCTTGCTTGCGGCGCGCCAGTATTTCAACGGCAACAACGACCGTGAGCGCGAGATTCGAGAAACGATCACTGCGATGTGGCACGAAATTGAGTGGGATTGGTATCGCAAATCGCCGAAAAGCGATTTCCTGTACTGGCACTGGTCGCCCGATCATGACTGGCACATTAGCCATCCGCTAATCGGCTGGAACGAAACGATGATCGTGTACTTGCTCGCGATAGCATCGCCCACGCATCCGGTGCCCGCGAGCATGTACTACTCGGGGTGGGCTGGCCAATCAGACGAGGCGGTGCAGTACCGGCGCGGGTGGAGCCGCACCACGGTGGGCGACCACTTTGCGAATGGGCACGAGTACTACGGACACAAGCTCGACATTGGTAGCGGCACGGGGGCGGATTTGTTCTTTACGCAGTTTTCCTTTTTGGGTTTCGATCCGCGCGATAAACGGGATCGCTACACTAACTACTTTGAGAACAATCGCCAGATCGCGCTGATCAATCGGGCGTATTGCGCCGAGAACCCGCGGAAGTTCGAAGGATACGGGCCGAATTGCTGGGGGCTATCAGCAGGAATCAATGCAGGGGGCGGACGGCCGGAGCCGCGCGATGACAACGGCACGATTTGCGTTTCAGCAGCACTCGGCGACTATGCGTATACGCCGCAGGAATCGATGGCGCGCTCAAGCACTTTTATCGCAACTTGGGATCGAAGATCTGGGGGCCGTATGGCTTTCACGACGGCTTCAATCAGACTGAGGGATGGTGTGACGAAGTTTACATGGGTTTGAACCAAGCGCAAATTGTGGTCGGCATTGAGAACGGCCGATCGGGGCTTATTTGGAAGCAGTTCATGGCGAGCCCAGAGATTGAACCAATGCTGACGGCAATTGGTTTTGTGGCGGGAAAAGACAGGAGCGACGGTGCCGTAAGCGCTAGCAAGTAAACGGAAGCTGGCCAAAAATGGTGGAAAAGCACGTGTTCCGCGCGTAAATGGCAATGTATCGCGCTGCCTTGTGAACGCAACTATGAGGAATTTTCCAAAAAGTTTATTGACAACAGGTAAAATTTGAGTTAGCTTGAAAATCACGGTTGAAAGCGCTTTCACAGCGGTTTGCAGGGCGACATCTGATGCTTGGCGGTTTCTTCCGCGTTTAAGTCACGTCGTTGCGAGCGAAGCAACATCTCGTGCGCGAAAATTCGACGCGATTGGGTAGTGTTGAGAATGTAACGAAGAGGCAAGCGTGAGGCCGTCGAAGTTGTCGGCCTTGGTCAAAGATTTCCCCAGAGTTGGACAAGCGGAGATGAACTAATGAAAAGAATTTTAACTCTGTTCGCATTTCTAAGCATGGCGGTCTTGTCGACCGGCGTCGCGAACGCTGCGAATGGCAAAATAACTACGCATCTCTATCAAGATGTCGCGGGCTCGCCCGGCGTGCAGTACACGCTTACCGGTTGGGCCGGAGCCGGATCAGGGTATATCGGCTTGACGGATCCAACTGTGAAGTCGCAATTCACGATTGATTTCCTTGATGCGAGCAACGCAATCATTGGAGGAAGTACGATCGACCTGAACACGATGGGGCTTGGTGTGTCGGGCCTACCGAATCCATTTGGCTATAACACGTATTCGGTGTCCGCGACTGCCCCAGCCGGTACAACGACAGTGCGGGCCCTGGCAACGCAAGGCAATGCGTACAACAATCCGGCCGGTGGCGATCAGGCGTTTGTTGTTGACTCCTTTGAGTTGTCGACGCCCGCAGGAGGAAACCTGCTTTCGAATCCTGATCTCGATGTGATCGGCGTTGGTGATCAGGTGTTGGCGACACCAATCAACGGCTGGCATGTTGATTCGGCACGCGTATTAACCGGTGCCTTTACGGATGGCGCTTCGTCCGAAGGCTTTTGCAACGTGCTGCAAGCTAATGGAACTGGCTTGTTCTTCAAGGCCTTTGCAGGCGACACGATGGTTCCTGAACCCGTAAGCATTTCCTTGGTTATGCTTGGTTTGGTGGGCATGTTCGGCATTGCACGTCGTCGCGGCTAAGCGCTGATGCTGCACAGTTTGTTCAACGAGTGATAATTTGGGGGCGTTCGTCGCGAGGCGAACGTCCCTTTTTGTTTTTGAAGTTGCTGTGTCTCGACTATCCCAATTTCAAGATCGGGCGAAGCCATGAAGAGCGTGTTATGTTCGGATAGATGGTGGCTGCCGAAAGTGCTCATGGGATGTTTATTCGTTCCAACTGCGCGTATTGCGGCGGAACCTGCGATTGTCGCGACGCCCGATACATTCGCTAACTCGAAATACGAATTTACGGCGGACGACGAAAAGCTTGCTCGACCAGATTGAGAAGGGTTGCTTTCAATACTTCTGGAACGAAGTGGGCAAGCCTGCGATGCTGGCCAAGGACAAAACCAGCGACACGATTTGCAGCACTGCGGCGGTGGGCTTCCAGTTGTCGTCGCTGCCGATTGGCGTTGAACGCGGATGGATCACAAAGCAAGAAGGCGAAGAGCGGGCGCAAGACTGATTACGCTCGCTCGTCGATCGAAATGACAACAAAAAGTTCGGCATCTATCTTCATTTCCTAAATAGTGAAACCGGCGGCTTGCCCGATTTCACTAAAACGAAATATCACTACGAGCTAACGGCGAGCACGGTTGATCATGCGTTGTTGCAGGCGGGCGTAATGACACGGCTGCATCGTATTTCGGCGGCGACGTGGCGAAATAGGCGGACCGCTGGTTGCCGACGCGGATTGGCGGGCGATGTTCGACGAGAAGGCCGGCTATCTGAGTATGGGCTGGCAGGCGCAAACAGATCGGGGAGTGGATGGGCCCGGTGATTTTCACAAGAACCATTGGGAATGGTGCAGCGACGAAGAGCGACTGATTTACTTTCTGGCGGTTGGGTCAGCCAACGACAAGCACGCGTTAGAGCCAGCGACCTATTACCACACGAAGCGGATTGTAAAACGGCACGAGGAAATGCCGCCATACGTGGTTTCGTGGAATGGGTCGTTGTTTACGTACTTCTTTTCGCACTGCTGGATCGATTACCGGCACTTGGCGGCAGACGACCCGGAATCGTTCGGCGAAAAAGGCCCGGCCGTCGATTGGCTGGAGAATTCGCGCCGCGCCACACTGACCCAACGGCAGCGCTGTATCGATGAGGCAGCCAAATATCAGACGTTGGGCGAGAATCGTTGGGGTCTCGCGCCTTGCGCGTTTCGCGATAATTATTTGGTGCACGACATTCGGCCGAATATTAGCAACAACGAAAACTGGCTAAAGGGCGTGGTGCCGCCTTATGGTGCTGGGTCAGCGATCATGTTCACGCCGAAAGAAAGTTTGGCCGCACTGCGGGAGTACAAGTCGCTGACCGATTTTCACGGAAAACCGCTGGTGTGGCGCGATCCGGAGAAAGGTGGCTATGCGTTCGCCGACTCATTCAGCTTGGTGCCGCCGTACGGGCAGGACGAAAACCTGGGCATCGATGAAGGCCCGATGCTGTTGGCGATTGAAAACGTGCGGACCGGTTTGATCTGGAAGCTCTTCATGAAGCATGAAGTGGCGCAGCGGGCGGTCGAGCGGCTGCACTTACAACCGCGAAAGTGAATCGCGCTTACGCAATTCGAAGTGCCCGCAAATGCCGTTCGAAATGATCGGCGAGGAGCTCGGTGTAGGTGTCGACGTGCGCTTGCAACAATTGGCGAATCGATTTGCCAAGTTCGGGATCCATGAGAATTGTCCCGAACGTGCAATGCAACACTTGCCTGCCCGGCTCTGTGAACCCTAGGCCGGCGGGGACATCAGACCAGCGTTCGAGATAAGATTTCTCGAGCACGATTGCGTCCGTTACGTCAGCCGGTTTCGGCAAGGCATTGATCTCGGCGGAGACGTGATAAGTGGCCTTGTCTCGATCGTAATATTGACGGGCAACATCGATCACGCGGCGGAACAGTGACTCGTCGTGCCGGGCCACGGTGCGCAACGCTTCCAAGTAACTCGTACCGGCGGTTTTTACGTGGAAGCAGCCTTGTGTGGTGCGGGCCAAAATGGGATACAGCGAGAGTTTGTCGGAACCCGAGTGGAGGCTTAATTTGTAGGGGCCGAGATTTCGGGCGAGCGCGGCATGATCTGCCAGGGAACTTTCAAGTGCTCGAAGGTCGCCTTTGTAATCCACCCCTTTTTCAAAGTCCCCAATGAACTTTGGCGCAATGCTGATCAGTCTCAGGCCATGCTGGCGAAATTGATCGGCGATGATGAAGTGTTCGGCCAGCGACGTGGGCTGGGGGGTTTCATCAATGCTCAGCTCCAGCTCGCAGTCGCGGCCGGCCGATGCATTGACCGCGACTATGTACTTCGCGAGATCCATCGCGTGCTGAAGTGCGCGGCCGTATTTAACGGCGCATCGAAGGGCAGCTTGCTCATCAATTGTGAACGTGCGACCCGCTGGCAGCGCAACCACGTAATTGGCGTACGAATCGAACCAGGGGGCGAATTCTCGAACCTCGGTGAATTTCTCGCGTAGCAATTGTTCGCTGTAATCATCGGCGTGCCGATCGACGTGGTCAGAGGGGTCGATCGTATAGAACGTGAAGCCGGCGGCGGCGGTGACGTCGACATCCGCGTTTGTCTTGAGATGATCGGCGTCGGCGCCTGATGGATCTCGCCAATTGCTAAGCTCCATGCCTTCGACAGCGGCGCCGATCACGTCGCAAGCTGAGCGACCCGTGCGACTCATTTCGCGAATCGACTGTTGGGCGAATATCGGCGCGAAACCGGCGCCAGCGCGCTTCATTGCTTCGATGTGCCCAGGCGTGGCGAGGCCGATGCGATCTCCGAAGCCGAAGCTGGGCGTTAAACCCAAAGCCGTAAATCTAGCTTTGCTGGTGGAAGTGTTCATTTAGTCGAGGGAGATCATGGCTTTAATAACCCCTGTTTCGGGCTTGGTGAACGATTCAAATGTGTCGATCACTTCCTCAAACGGGGTTCGGTGCGTAATCCAGCGCGAGGTATCGATTTGACCTTCTTCGATCAGCCGAATGATTCGGCGAAAATCCTCGGGCAAAGCGTTGCGGGAGGCTTTCAGCGTCATTTCTCGCGAATGAAAGAGGCGATCGGGAAAGGTGATATCCTGCGGCGTGATTCCGACATACACAAGCGTACCGGCGTGGGCCACGTAGTTGAGCGCGGCGTTCATTGAAGCGGCGCTGCCCGTGGCATCCAGCACCGCGGGATACAGTTCGCCGCCGGTGATTTGCCGTAGTTGCTCCAATTCACTGCCAGTGCCGCGAGAAACGACCACGTTGGTGAGACCGTAGTTCTGGCGACAAAATGTGAGTCGCTCGGCGTTCATGTCCATCATCGTAATGTTGCATCCCGCCAGGCGGGCGAATTCCAAAACAGACAGGCCGATGGGGCCGGCGCCAATGATAAGGAGGTGCTCGCCAGTCTTTGGGGCGGCACGATTCACCGCGTGGCAGCCAATAGCAAGCGTTTCCACAAGCGCGAGTTGTTCGAATGCCAGTTTGCTCGAGGGGTGCAGTTTTTCTGCGCGAATTACGAACTGCTCGCGCAACCCGCCGTCGATGTGAACGCCCAGCACTTGCATGTTTTGGCAGCAGTTGCTTGCTCCACGCCGGCTGGCAAAGCTTTGTACGTCGTTCATATAGGGCTCGACAGAACATCGATCCCCTGGCCGTACATTGGTTACTTGCGCGCCGGTTTTCAGCACTTCAATCCCAAGCTCATGGCCCGGAATGCGCGGATAGCTGAATAGCGGAAACTTGCCGAGATACGCGCTGGTATCCGTGCCGCACACGCCAACGCAATGCGTGCGCACGAGTGCTTCGTCTGGGCCGAGCGCGGTAGGCTCGTCGATTTCCAGTCGTTTGAACGTGCGCGGTGATTCGAGTTGGATTGCTTTCATTGCTTGTCATGTTTCTGAATTGGCGTTTCGTTTTTCAATGTAACAGTCGGCTCGCACCGAAAATAGCATACGCGCGGTATCGCGATTGAATTCGCGCGAGCAACGGAGTCGCGTTCGTTTTTTGTCTGAAGCCATTTCGCAAATACGGAAGTATTGGTGAATTTCTTACCAATTTTTGCTCGCATAGTTTTGATCGCGCAGAATATAATCGAAGTGCTTTTGTTCCTCACCCGCATCGGTTAGGAGACGGTTGGCATGCGGATGAACCTTGTGTGGCGGATTTGTATTACGTGCTCTTTCTCGTATTTTGCGTGTGCCGCAAATGTGGCATGGGCGCAGATACCTTCGTTCTCTGGCGCAGAAGGATTTGGCGGAACGTTCACCGGCACTGCGCCGGCCGGAGGTTGGTTTTCAAACGCCTCGGTTTATCACGTAACAACCACTCAAGACTCGCTCGACGGCAACGGCAAGCCGGTTCAAGGCACATTGCGGGGTGCCTTCTACGACTACACCAATCCGAGCTCTCCCAAGCAGCAGATATCAAATCGGATTGTTGTGTTTGATGTCGGGGGGACATTCGATATCTCGACCAATAGCTTGGATATCAAGACAGCCAACAATATCTACATCGCCGGCCAAACGGCTCCCGCGCCGGTGACGATCTACGGCAATACGGCTCAGATCACCAAGAGCAACAACACGATGACGAGCAACGTCATCCTGCGGTATATGACGTTTCGTAAGGGCACCGGCAACGGCTCCGATTCGATCACGTTCGCCGGTGGCAACGGACCAGGCGACACGGTTGCGACGAACATGATCATCGATCACGTTTCAGCGACCTGGTCCGAAGATGAAGTCCTCTCTGTCGCGAACAACAACACGAATGTGTCTGTTCAGTACACGATGATGACCGATTCGCTCACGTCAGGTCATCAATACGGTTCGCTCATCCGACCGAAGGTGAATTCGCAGGTGACGTACCAGCACAATCTGTACGGCAACGACAAAAGCCGAAACCCGCGAGCGGGCAGCTACAACAATCAGCAACTCGACTTAGATTTCCGCAACAATGTCGTTTACAACTACAGCGACAGGGCCGGCTATACAGGCGGCGCCAGCGAGACAGACACCGAGTACGTGAACCTGAATTATGTTGGCAACTACGTGATCGCCGGCCCGTCGACCCCGGCCGGGACCAGCTCGAATACCGCGTTCACAATGGATGTTTCGAGCTTCTACAACCTCACCAACAATTCCGTCATCGCGACGCCGAAAGACCCCATCGCGCTGAAAGCATATCAGTCTGACAACCTCGTGGACTCGAATCACAACGCCTCGCGCGATGGCGTCGATACCGGCTGGGGCATGTTCATCGCGTCTGACGGCACAACGACCAGGCCCTATCCGGATTTCAACTACGGTCCGAACAGCAGCCTGCCGGCGAAATCAGCCACGCCGTTCAATTACGCTCCGGTGACGACACAACCCGCCGCAGCCGCCTACGACCAGGTGATGAATTACGTCGGAAATTGGTGGTGGGATCGCGATCCGATCGATACGCGAATCATCGGCAACGTACAGAATAACACACAGCCCGTGGGGGGAATCCCGGCGACCGCCCCGGTACCGAGCGAGCTCGCGCTCGTCACCGGTGCAAGTCCGACGACTCGGGCAGCGGGTTGGGATACCGACAACGACGGCATGCCCAACAACTGGGAGATCGCGCACGGGCTAAACCCGAATTCAGCAACCGATTTCAAGTTAGATGCCGATGGGGATGGTTATGTAAATCTTCAGGAATACCTGGATGAAGTCGGCGCGTTTCCCGCGCCCACGCCACTCACGTACGTCGGGCCGACCAGTGGTCCGACAGCTCGCTTCGCCCTGATTACCAACTGGAAAACGAGCGATTACACGACCGCCGATTCGCCCTTGACCGTTCTGGCGGGCAGCAATTGGGAGCCATCGCGTTTTGACGAAGCCAAAATCAACAGCGGCACCGTAGTTGTCGATGCTGTAGGTCAACACGCAGGCACGCTCAAGATCGCAGCAAACGTCGGCAATAGCGCGGCGCTAACAATTAACAGCGGTTGGCTAAAAGTCGAACAAGACTTGGTCATCGGGGCCGACGGCGCGACCGCTGCGCTAAATCTCAGCGGCGGCGTGCTTTCTGCCAAAACGCTGAGCAAGGGGAATGGTGGAACGTTCAATTTCACTGGCGGTAAGCTCGATGCGGATATTGTGAACTTTTCGCTCGTGAACAACGGCGGCGTCCTTGCCCCTGGCGACAGCATCGGCGCAACGCAAACCAACACGGCGCCAGTGAATATCGGACAGACCCAAGTTGTTGGCGACCTCACGCTCGCGAGCGGCACATTGCAGATCGAACTTGCTTCGTTGGCCTCGGCCGACAAACTACTCGTCGATGGCACGGTGATGTTGGGCGGAAACCTGTCCGTCGCAACGCTCAACGGCTTTTTGCCCGCGAACGGCAATAGTTGGCAAATCATCGCGGCAGGTGGCATCACTGGGAATTTCAGCTCGATCACGCCCGGATACTCGGTCCAACAGCAGGGCAACAACTTAGTCCTGTTCTTCGGTACGCCGCTGTTAGCGGGCGATTACGATGGGAATGGTTTGGTCGATGCCCGGGATTACGTCGTCTGGCGGCAAGCGCTCGCGACAGGCGGCACGCTGCAGAATGAAACCGTGAGTCCCGGTGTGGTCGACCAAGCCGATTACGACGCGTGGCGTGCTAACTTTGGCGCGACCAGCGGCAGCGGCAGTGGTTCCGCGATTTCTGCGGTCGTGCCAGAGCCAACTGTCATCGCACTATTCGCGATGGCGACTGGATACGTTTTTATCGTCAAACGATGTCGAATTCGCGAATTGGCGGCATTGCGGGTTTTCGGAAGTTTTTTGCAAGAACTCCTGCTTTTCTGAAATGTAGCCTCAACTAATATGAAAATACGGGAACTCATCACGGCGGCGTCTACTTTGGCGTCACAGCTTTAGACGGTCACCCATAGAGGTGCGAAAGGAGAGCCTAATGTTGCAGAGATTTCAGTCATCTCTTCTACCCCCGTCAAACCGGCTCGGTTTGATTGCATGTGGCGTACTGGCGATGCTGTTGCGTGTCGCCGCGTTGAATGCGGCGGTCATTGTCAACGACACATGGCGGGACGGGATTGATGATGACCCTGCCTCGCCTACGTATTCCGAAGCTGGCGTAGATTCGGATGCGGACGGCGACCTCGAATCGGCTTGGTATCAGGGCGGCGACGGAACACTGAATCCGGTGGGATTGGGCGGGCCGGAGCGCGGCATGTTTTCAACTCCGACGAGCACCTCTTCTGCCTCATGGACGACCTACTTCACACCCGAAGGAAGTGAAATCAACCTTGCCAACGCCGGCGACAAGATGACCGTCACCTGGGTGTTTACGCCAAACAACGTAAATTCAAGCAACTCAAGTCAGAATTTTCGCATCGCGGTGGTTGATGCGCCGAGCGCATCGCGCCTGACTGCCAACGGAGCGCCCGGTAGCGCGGCATATACTGGTTACGGGATTTTCGGCAACATGGCACAAACACTGGGGAATGGCAACCCATTTGAACTCAGAGAACGGGTTCCAGGAAGCAGTGCTCTGTTGTCCTCGAGCGGCAGTTGGACTTCACTGGCCAATGGCGCAAACAGCGGCAACACCGGCTATACGAGTGGCACGCAATATACGTTCACCATGTCGCTTACGCGGACCGCGCTCGGTGAGCTCCAGATTGACACATCGATCACCGGCGGTTCATTGAACAATAGCGGAACGGCTTCCGTGTCGTTCCTCGATACGTCGCCTAGTGGGTTCCAATATGATACGTTCTCGCTTCGACCTTCCGGAGCAACGACTACCGCTGAAACCTTCGATACGAGCTTGTTCCGGGTCGAATTCAGCCAAGTTCCGGAGCCGACATCGATTGCGCTCGTTGGCTTGGGAATGTTGGTAGCCGGATGGTCGCGACGCCGTTTCGATTGAAGCCGTGGAGTACGAGTCAAGAAGTGAATGCGGCACCTGGCCGGAGGTGCCGTTTTTTTACGGCTGCAAGTCCGCAAGGCGGGTGCTTCAGATTGGTACGATCAAGGCTGAGTGCCAAGTATAATGGTATCGGTGACGATTTCTCAGTATGAATTATGATCGATGCTCGCTGAAATAGGACTGCCGAACCATAATTTCTAATGGGGTGTCCGATCGGTACTGAATAGGGAACGCTGCACCATTATTGCGATCGATTGCGTTTGCTATAACAAAGAAGAAGTTGGCGCGGAAACGCGTCGCAGCTTATTCGAAACCATTGGTTTCGTGGAGCGAGGTGGCAGATGATGTCGCGACCTAGCGTGCTGATGGTCGGTACCGGTGAGTACACGACCGGGTACGTCCACGATGGGGCAAGCGGCTCGGATAAAAGCGCCGGTGTGGTCGCGTTGTCTTTGTTCGACATGCGTCGACAAGGCAAAGTTGGCCACCTCATGATGGCCGGCACAAACGGCACCAAGTTTCCCGGCATCCGCCGCCATTTGCATAACGTCATCGGCCGGGTCTACAAAGATCTCGATGTCAGTTTCCAAAGCTTTCCAGCCGATGCGGATGCGCACGCCCCCAAAGCGTATGTAACCGCAATGGACGACATGGAGCCGGGCGATATTGTCACAGTGTTCACGCCAGATGACACTCATTTCGGCATCGCCATCGAAGCGGTCGAGCGCGGACTACACGTGCTGATTGCGAAGCCAGTGGTAAAAACGCTCCACGAGCATCTAGCTCTGGCTGAGGCCGCTCGTCGTAGCGGCGTGCTCGTTGCCATGGAAGTCCACAAGCGGTGGGACCCAATCTACGCGGATGCCCGCGACCGAATTCGCCAGCTAGGCGACTTCAGCTTTTTCTCGTCCTTCATGAGTCAGCCGAAGTATCAATTACAAACCTTCCGCACTTGGGCAGGGCGCTCGAGCGATATTAGCTATTACCTGAATGCGCATCACATTGATTTCAATGTTTGGAGCGTAGCGCATATCGCACGGCCGATATCGGTAACCGCGATGGCCTCGACCGGCGTAGCCAAAGCGGAAGGTATTGATGCCGAAGACACGATTACACTGGGCACGCAATGGGAGAATATGCAGAGTGGCTCGCTGGCCTCGGCGTTTTACACCGCCAGCTGGATTGCTCCGAAGAGCGATGTTCATTCGCAGCAGCGCTTTTATTACCTCGGTCAGAAGGGGGAAGTGCAAATCGACCAGGCCCATCGCGGCTATACGCTGGCAACCGATTCCGGCGGTTTTTCGTCTCCCAATCCGCTGTTCATGAAATACACGCCTGACGCCCAAGGGTATTTTTCCGGTCAATCGGGCTACGGCTATCGCAGCATCGAGGCGTTCGTTGACGCCGTTCAACAAATTCGCACCGGCAGTGCGACTCCCGCCAGTTTCCGCGGCGGGCTGGCGACGATTGACGACACGGTGCTCGTCACCGCGATATTGGAAGCGGGCCGTCGCAGCCTCGACAGCGGCGGACTGCCGCATCAAATCGAATACGCTGAGAGCGGCAACGCGGTAGACCTTTCGGTAGCGTAGTCGATCGACGTCTTAGGCGATCTTATTTACTCCGCGAACGCTGATATTCGCGCGGGCTTTGGCCGAACTCCTGGCAAAACGACATCGACAATTGCTTCGCCGACGAGAAACCGGTGCGTTCGGCGACTTGGTAGATTTTGGCCGATGACTCGGACTCCAAAAGCTGCTGCGCGAGTTTGAGACGTCGGTGCCGAATGTATTGATATGGACTTTCCTTGAGCGCATCGCGAAACGCATATTCCATCCAACGCCGCGATACGCCGACGTGCGACGCCAGTTCTTGCACGCCAATCGGATCATCGATGTGCTTGTTCAAATACTCGATCGCCTCGCACAACCGCGGATCACGAAAGGCGACGGTCTCTGTTGATTCGCGGCCGACGACGCCCAGCGGCGGAATCATTTCCTCCAATGTTTCGACCTTTCGGCCGCGAATCAGTTGATCCAGCAGCGCCGCGGCACGATAGCCTTCCTGTTGATTATCGCGAATCACACTCGTCAATTGCGGCTGCACGTGAACGCAAATCACCTCCTCATTATCGACTCCAATGACCGCAACTTCCTGCGGCACCCGCAAGCCAATTTGCCGGCACGCATCGAGCACCTGGCGAGCGCGATAATCGGTTACCGCGAACAACCCCACCGGCTTGGGCAACGAGGCGAGCCATTTCACGAGCTTCCGCTGCTGGTCACGCCACTGCAGACCCTTGGCGCGATACGTCGGGGGCATAAGTAACGTGGCACCGCTGCCCCCGGCGTCTTGCAACCGTGCGTCGAAGGCATTTTGTCGAACAACGGAATAGGCCACGTCGCGGAGACCGAAGTACGCAAACGTTTCAAAGCCCCGCTCCAACAGATGTTCGGCGGCCAAGCGGCCGACCATGCCATTATCGAGGCTCACACGCGGCACCGGCGTTTTGGCGAGCGTTCCCGAAATATTCACCACCGGAGCGTTCAAGTGCTTGACGCACGCGGCTTCGCTCGGCGTATTGAGCGCCGCAATAATCCCATCGCCGCGCCAGCCCCGCAAATCAAGAACCGACATCGCGAGCGACTCGGGCGAAGTGATGTACGACCAGTTGCAACTAAACTCGAGCGAGAACCGCAGCACGCCCGTAATGAACACCTCTTGGTGCGAGCCACGCGGAAAAGCGAGCGCGATTTCTTTGGCACGTTTCGTAGGCATTAAATATACTGAGAGAAGAGTTAAAGGACCCGACAAGCGCCTAGAGTGGCGTGCAGAGATTTGCGTGATTTCGGTATATTATTGCAAGAAATGCCGCTTGGATGCAATGAAGGCGAGATTAGAATCTTAAGTAGATCGGTCTCAGTTGCCGCCGCTTGGCTCTGGTTGGAACGCAAACGTTGGAGCGGCAGTTTTCAGGATCGCACGGCAAGCGCCGTGGCAGCGGCAACCTGAAACCGAAATGTGGCGGACTCTTCTGACCGGAACTGGTGGATAGCTCGTCACCCGATTTTGATGCGGATCAAAATCTCGCTCGTACATTTAGCTGAGGCCACGGCTGCCCATTCGAGCAGCAGGCCTGTGGTTTCGGTCGGTCCATCGGTTTTCGGAGAGAGGTGGGTGCCAAATGGTCGAGGGAGCATTACCTCATGGTGGCCGTGTACGACGGGCGTTCACGCTTGTCGAGCTGCTCGTCGTTATTGCGATCATCGGTATTTTAGTAGCGCTGCTGTTGCCGGCGATTCAGGCGGCACGCGAAGCGGCGCGGAGATCGCAGTGCGTCAATAACATGAAGCAAATCGGCTTGGGCGTCCAGAATTACGCCGGTGCTATTAGGTACCTACCGCCGATGCGTGTTGCCGATCATCAGCAGACGTGGCTGGTGCTGATACTACCTTATCTTGAAGAGCAACAGATTGGAGATCTGTGGGACAGTAAGATCGGCTGCTTCTATAAGCAAAGCGTGCAATTTCGCACCAGCGTGGTCAACGCCTTTATTTGCCCGTCGATGAGCCATGACTCGAAAACCATTAACATACAGCCGGACAGCAAGCACAGTCATCCAAGAAATGATCCGCTGGACCCAGGTCAGGTCGGGTATCGTGGCTCGATTTCTGATTACCGCGCCATGGCCGGATCGACATGTTTCGTCAGTCGAGAAAATCAAACGATCCATTGGCCAGCCGGGAACAATCCACATTCGGATCCTCCGTTTGACGGCTCGACCAGCCATCTAGTAGATGGCCCTATTCCGCAATGCCGCGATAAAGACATTACCTACACCAGCACCCCAACGAACTATGGCATTGTGACTTACCACCCATTGACATCGTTCAAGAGTATTACAGACGGTACGAGCAAGACCCTGCTTGGGGGCGAGGTTGGGAAAGCAACGTCCGAATCTGGGCAGGCGTTCAACGGCGACACGAATGCAGGCATGTGGCTTGGCGAGCTTAAACAATTCTGTGAACGGTGCACCTTGCAGCCCACGCCGCCCGGTTCAAGTCTTTCCTCGACCGAAAAGTTGGCATATGGCGACTCAGGATTCGGAGGTGCTCACAATGGAGTCGTTAACTTCGTCATGTGTGACGGCAGTGTGCAAAGTCTCTCGCGAGATATTGATCCTAAAGTGTTGGATCGCATGGCGACCCGTGCCGGCGATGACCCCTATGACATAACTGGCACCGCTCCGGCGTGCACGCATTAGAGTAAAAGCATTCAATTTGTTCCTGACAAAAGCGGGCGGCTGCGAAGACGATCGGTAACCTCTGAAGATTTCACCGTGAAAGCTATGCAACACAATATCATTACCAAGTTGCCCTCAACGCCCGTTGTACGCCGTGTGCTCGCTCTAGCCCAGTTGGCGGCTTTCATACTGTTAGGCGCGATCTGCGCGCCCGGCACTTGCCGCGATTCCCTGGGACGGAGAAGCGGGTACGCAATGGTGGTTTGACCCTGTGAATTGGAATCGTGATTCAAACACCAATACTTCCCTGCCTCCCGGTAACGCAACGACAGGCGTGACGGATACCCAAATCAACATTGGGACGGCAGGTTTGCCAGGCGGTGAAGGTGTTGTTTACGACCCGGCTCACGACCCAAATTTTCCACCACCGGGGACGATAACATTTCCCAGCGGCTACGACGCGCAAACCATCAACCAGCTCTACATGTCACGAGATGGACAGTCTGGCGTCGCGCAACCGGTTCCAACCAATCTTTTGACAATTAAAAGTGGTGGCTTGACCACAAATGGCCAAGTGGTCGTGGGCCGCTCGAGCGGTATTCGGGATGTCGCAACTTCGGCACAAATCACAATAAAGGGCGGTGCGTTTTCGGTGCCAAATAGTTCTCTGGACCTTGGGCAAACGGACACCAGTCATCCCGGCTATGGCAACGGAACGCTTGACTACCAAGGAGGCATATTGGATGTTTCTGCCACCGGCGGAAGTGGCCTCAGACTTTCGAATGGAACAAGCAGCACCTCCTCGGACGGCAATCCCGCAGGAGCGGCCGGGGTTGGTAAGGTTATCATTCACAATCCAACGACTGGCGGCTATATCCGCTCGTACGACGTCGCTTCTGCTGCTTATTCGGGCGTGGCAGATGGCATCACGAATAGCTATGATCCGGACGGCGTTACAAAGGGTGTCGCTATTTTCGAATTCCACTACGAAAACGGCGGCGTACGTCCGATTCAAGTCGGTCATAATCTTGCAATTAACAACGGCATTGATACCAGCGGTGCCACTCCCACAATGGGTACTCGCTCATCACGTCTAGACCTGAAACTGGATTCGGCGCCGGTGCTTACGGCAGGCGTGCCGTCGAATATTGGGCTGTTTGATGTGGATTTCGACCAAACTGATTTGGTGGCCGGAGCCATAACTGGTACCGGCGATCTGAACGGAGATGGCATCACTAACAACGACCGCGTTTTCTCGAATGCCAGCGCAGTGAATCCGCTTGATGTTAGTGCGGCGTATTACCAGGATTCAATCGTTTCTGCCACTTTCGGCAGCACGAAGTACAACTGGAAGATCAGCTACACCGGCAACATTACCTGGAGCGACGCGAGTAACAGCGTTGTTAGTTCGATTGCCGGCATTGGCGGTACTGACGTTGTCCTTATCGGGTTCAGCAGCGAGCAAATCCAAACCGGCGTCGCCGGCGACTACAACGGCAACGGCGTCGTCGACATGGCGGATTACGTTTTGTGGCGCAACGGCGGCCCATTGCAAAACGAAATCAATTCGATCGGCACCGTGGATGCCTCGGACTACACCGCTTGGCGGTCACGTTTTGGAGCCACGTCTGGCGCGGGGTCTGCGCTTGGCAGCTCACAGGTGCCCGAACCGCGATGGCTTTCGCTCGCACTTATCGGTCTAGTGGGCGTTGTACTTGAACGCCGAGCCCGCGGCTAACATCGATGTCGAATACAGAGACTGTCAGCGGCCGTCAGTTGAAATACTGACCGCCGCTTTTTTTGCATCCAAACTTCATCGGACTGAATTGTTGGCTTCGAATTGCAAAAGGTGGTTTGCTGGCATCGGCTTGGTTGCCGGCCTTGTGTGTTCCACTTTCTGCGTGGCCGATGACGGCAAGTCGGGATGGTCAGCCGTCCCTGAAATCATTAGTCGCATCCAAGAACCGAAATTTGACGACCGCGTCTTTGCAATTACTGATTACGGTGCAAAACCGGATGACAAGACCGACTGTGGGCCGGCGATTTCCAAAGCAATCGCCGCGTGCAATGCGGCGGGCAGTGGGCGAGTCCAGGTCACCGAAGGCAATTGGTTTGTCCGAGGGCCCATTCACTTGAAAACTGGTGTGAATTTGAACGTGGCCGAAGGGGGTACGATCCGATTCAGCACAGAACCAGCAGACTATTTACCAGCGGTCCACACCCGTTTCGAAGGCAATGAGCTGCTTAACTATTGCCCGCTTATCTATGCCGAAGGCCAAAATCGGATTGCCGTCACAGGTGCGGGCACACTCGATGGACAGGCGACCAAGGACAATTGGTGGGAATGGAAAGAATCCGGAAAGAAAGACAGTGAATCGCTGCGTCACATGGGCGACAACAACGTGCGGCTCGAACAGCGAGCTTTCGGCGAAGGGCACCGACTCCGTCCGAATTTCGTACAGTTTTATAACTGTCGCGACGTACTCATCGAAGGGATCACCATCACCAACTCACCGATGTGGTTGCTACATCCGCTGCTCTGCACCAACGTAACGATTCGCAGTGTCACGCTCGCGAGCCATGGCCCGAACAACGACGGCTGCGACCCCGAGTCGTGCCGCGACGTGCTCATTGAGAAGTGCGCGTTCGATACCGGTGACGACTGTATCGCAATAAAATCCGGGCGCGGCGAAGACGGCCGCCGAGCCGCCACTCCCAGCGAAAATATCGTTATCCGCAACTGCCAAATGAAAGATGGCCACGGCGGCGTCGTGTTAGGCAGCGAAATGAGTGGCGGAATTCGTAATATTTACGTGGAAGATTGCGAAATGGGCAGTCCCAATCTGGTGCGAGCAATTCGGCTCAAGTCGAATTCCTCCCGTGGCGGTTATTTGGAGAACCTGTTCGTTCGCAACATTACGGTCGTTCAGGTGAAAGAAGCCGTGGTGCGGATCAATCTGCAGTATGAGAAAGATCGAGGGAAGTACTATCCTATCGTCAGGAACATCCACCTCATGAATATCACGGCCGAGAAGTGCAAGCGGCCGTTCTATTTTGTTGGCTTACCGGAGGCGAAGATCAGAAACGTGGTCGTTGAAGCTTGCACGTTTCACAATGCGACTTCGCCGAGTGTTTTCGAGGGTGTTGACGAAGTGCAGTTGCGAAACTTCCAACTGCTGCCGCACGCAGGACTGGATAACGACTGAGTTGAAGCGCCGGTTACGAACGCTCGCCGCTTAAGTAACGATGCAAGACAATCGACAACCTGCCGTTGGCTCATACCGCTGGGTCATCTGCGCGCTGTTGTTTTTCGCAACCACGGTCAACTATGTCGACCGCTCGGTGTTCGGCGTGTTGGAGCCGACACTAAAGGACGCCATCGGTTGGACGGCGACACAATTCGGCGATATCAATGCTCAATTTAATTTAGCGTATGCAATCGGGTTCCTCTTTGCGGGCTGGATGATCGACCGGCTGGGAACGCGATTGGGCTATTCGATTTCACTGGTCATCTGGTCATTGGCGGCCGCCTCGCACGCTTTCGCCCGCACCGGACGGGAATTCGGGGCAGCTCGATTTGCGCTCGGCCTTGGCGAATCGGGCAACTTTCCGGCGGCGATCAAGACGGTCGCTGAGTGGTTTCCGCGAAAGGAACGGCGCTTGCCACAGGAATCTTTAACTCGGGCTCCAACATCGGCGCGATCCTTGCGCCCTGGGTTGTGCCCATTATCGCGCTCCGCTGGGGTTGGCAATACGCCTTTATCGGCACCGGATTGGCCGGCTTGGTGTGGGTCGCTTTCTGGTGGCCCATCTATCGCCCCCCGCGCGAACACCCCCGACTTTCGCCCGCAGAATTGGCATACATTGAAAGTGATCCACCCGACCCGCCGGCGAAAATCCACTGGCGCGAGCTCCTTCCGTTTCGTCAAACATGGGCGTTCGCGATCGGTAAGTTTTTGACCGATGCCATTTGGTGGTTTTACGTATTCTGGTTCGGCAAATTCACGAATGAGCAATTCGGCGTGGACCTGAAAACAATCGGGCCTCCCATGATCACTGTGTTTGTGCTCGCCGATATTGGCTCGGTCTTCGGTGGCTGGCAAAGCTCCTGGTTGTTGCGCCGCGGCTGGTCGGTAAATGCGGCGCAAGACGGCGATGCTCACCTGTGCGCTTTGCGTAGTCCCCGTCGTCGCGGCGCCGCTCGTGAAAGGCACTTATATCCTGCCCGGCGGCTGGAGTATCGACGCCCTCTGGATTGCCGTGCTGTTGATTGGCCTGGCGGCGGCCGCTCATCAAGGTTTTTCGGCCAACCTGTTCACACTTGCGTCGGACATGTTTCCGCGGCATGCCGTGGGCTCGGTGGTCGGCATTGGTGGCTTTGCAGGTGCCATGGGCGGATATTTGATGAATCGCGGCGCGGGGCGGCTAAAGGACATGACCGGCAATTACATCGCGATGTTTTCCATCGCCGCATCTGCCTATCTGGTGGCACTCCTGGTAATTCACCTCATGGTGCCGCGGCTCGAACCCGCCCAGATCGAAGGGCAATCTGCAACAGCCTGACAACCGGCTCGCAACTACCGTAGAATGACAACGAAGATCTGATTGAAGCTGCCCCGTTTGCCAAGCACGTGTCTAACGTAGGCGATTCGAGTTCCATCGGGTGAAAAAACGCAAGCCTCGGGCCGTGGGCCAATCGCATCATCAGTACGCTCAGTTTGCCGAATTGTTTCGCCGGTGGCAGCGTCGGTCGTGAAGATACTATTGTCGGCGACGTACGCAATGGAGTTCCCACTGGGGCTCCAGCTAAATGCGGATGACACGTCAAATGAATTGTGCATGAACTTCTCAGGCTCTCCGCCCAAGGGAGATATCGTCCAAATCTGTACGACGCCGGCGTCGTCACGCATCAGAAATGCGATTCGCGAACCGTCTGGCGAGCTTCGCAGCCAATGCCTTGGGCCTTGCAAGCCGGCGAACCTCCGCCGAGCGGTGTGAGTAAGTCGACGCTGCTGCACGCCGCGCGGCGGCATCGGCCGCGTCGTCGCCGTCCCCTGCAGTGGGCCGTCTCCCGCTTGGGTAATATCGTCTGGAAGATCAGCGACAAATACTTCGACGATCGCTTGCCCCTCCGCCGTCAACACGGTGCCTTGAAACGCAATCGCGCGTTTCTGCCGCGTGCCATCCGTTCGCAAGTAGCCATTCGCGCCGATCCATCCTTCTTCGCACGCGCGTGAAATGTCATCAGAGCCTGGCCGGGGACAATTTACGGTGCGCGTTACCACAACTGAGAACGTCGATCCATCGTGATTCCGCAAATGGCTCTGTGGAACCGTCACGCCACGGCCAGGGACGCTGACCCCGACATTGCGCTGATTGAAATCACACGCTTGCGACTTGCCCACGCCATGCAGTGAGGCAAGTACATGGTCCTCATATGTAAAACTCAACCACTCGCCATTTCCATCGAACACATGAACGTGACTGCCACCGCGCAGATGCCCGGCGTGAAAGGGGGCACGATGTCGCGCGCGTCGAGCGCTGTCGCAATTTGCGGCCGATCGATCTCGACCATCACGCCGCGCCGGTGACACGCGCTATACTGCCAATCAGGCGCCGGATTTTCGGGCCCAAGGATAAACACGACTCGCCTATCCACGGGACTGAAAGTCGCAACCCCACAGTGAGCGCCACTGTGCGAACGATATATCTCGCGCACTTCGCCCGTTTCGACGTTGACGATTTCAATGGTCGACCCATCGAACTTCTCGCCGGCAGGATCCGACCGGGTATCGTACACAAGCCACCGGCTATCGGGCGACCACACATTGGTGTTCGTAAGAATATGGCCGCAAGGCCGATTAGTAATCTGCGATTCAACGGCGTCGGTTTTTTTGATCATGAGGAAACTGTTGATCAAAGAACGCTGAATTGCGGCACTTAATCAGGCATCGAAACAAAGATTGGCGTACTAATTATCGTGCCAGCACACCGGTATTCACCAACGCCAGTCGCCGATTAATATAGCAATTACCAAGCCATGCTTGCCTCCCCGTACCTCTCCACTCGTCTCGTCGAGCGGGACGACTACAAAACAAGCCGCCTGACCCAGGTTAGCCTGAGTCAGGCGGCGTTTCGCGGAGGCTTTGAGAGTTGTTAGAGGTTTTAGAGAGGATGTTTCATAGGCGTACTCTCGTAATTCTTACATCTCTTGCTTGCTTTAGTTGTTCGAGGCGACTTCCTCGACGGAGTTAACTTCGAGGCTGGTCCGCGAGGCGATCGAGCCATCCGCCCGAACGATTTCGAGATCAACGTTTGCAGTGCCCGGTTGATCGGCCTTCGGCAGGTTGACCTTCACCGAGTTGGCCGTCCATTCGACAACGGCGACCTGCACGCTGCCACCTCCGATCAGCATCCGAGCCGAGCCCGGCTTGCTGCCGAACTCTTGGCCATCAACGAGCAGCGTGCTGCCAGCCGGCACCTTGGTGCGAGCCACCTCGTCATCGCCGACGGCGGCTGTGGTATCCGCAGGTAAGCTCGTTTCGCTGACCGTGCCTTCTACTTCGTCCGTCGCTGGGCCAGCCGCTGGAATTTGCTCTTCAACCGGGGCAACCCGATCACTGTAAACCGGGTACGATGGTTCGCCGTTGGAGGTTTCGCAGTAGTAAGGTTCGCAATCCGAGGGGCAATAGTATTCGGAGTAGCAACCGTAGCGTGGGTTGCAGTAGCTGGAGTAGCATCCATAGCTTGAGTGGCAATAATCCGAGAAGCAGCTCTTGTCGTGCTTGCTGTGCTTCTCACCATGGTTCTTGCCGTCCTTCTTGGTGCCGCCATTGCTCGCCGTCTTGCCGCTGTCCGTTTTGCTGGTCTTCCCAGTTTTGCTTCCGTTCGTGCTAGTGGTCTTATTGTTGTTTGATTTGGTCGTCTTCCCGCTGTTCGAGCTGGTCTTGTTAGTGCTGCTCATCTTGCTGCTGTTATTCGAACTGGTCTTTACGCCGCCGCTCAACTTGCTGCTGCCACTGGAGTAATTGCTGCTGGAATGGCTACCGCTCGAATGGCTGCTCGAACCACCGCCACCGCCATTCTTGGCCAAAGCGACGTGGCCAACCAACAGGCTGGCCACGGTAGCGAAAATCGTGATCATTTTGAGGCTTGAGGTCTTCATGGTTGCATCCCTTGAGAAAAACGCGGTTTGGTTCAAATAAGGGGACATGGCCCCGGCTCCACCCTCTAATACGGGGCAATGGAGACCTGTTACAGGCGGGAGCAGATTTCTTCGAGATTCTGGCCGAAGGGCTAAAAAACACCGTCACTTTTTCGGCAAATCGAGCGAGTATTAGGTAGCAGGCGGAAACTGTCGTCCCGCCGTTTTGTCAGGCTCCGCCTAAAACGGGTCTGGCCCGACCGTTCGTCGGATCGCCGTCGGGAGCTTCGACCCAGCCCAAATTCGGTTCGCTAGAGTCTAATTTGAACAGCGACTAGAATTAGGCATGTAAAGGCTCTCTTCGAGTGGCCTTGTTCGCGGACCACTCATTGTTCGGCGGAAATAGCGATGGTGGATTCTAAGCGCCTCTTGGTGGGGCTCGTTTTTGCTGGCGTGACCATCCTCCCCAGGCTCTCGGCAGCCGACGGGGCGGCCATCGGTTACCGGCACGATATTCTCCCGCTACTTTCCGACCGCTGCTTCAAATGCCACGGTCCCGATTCGGCCAGCCGCCAAGCGGGCCTGCGACTCGATCTGCCCAAAGCCGCAACCGCACCCCTGGATTCGGGGGCAACGGCGATCGTTCCCAATAAACCGGACGATAGCGAGCTCGTCAAACGGATCAACTCGAAGGATCCAGATGAGATGATGCCTCCGCCCGACAGCGGAAAAGTTCTTTCAGATGCCGAGCGCGCACTCTTTAAACACTGGATCGAGCAGGGCGCGAAGTACGAGAAACATTGGGCCTTCGTTGCTCCCGTGCGGCCGAGCGTCCCCGATGTTAAGCGGGCCGACGTGGTTCGCAATCCAATCGACAATTTTGTGCTCGCGCGGTTAGAGGCCGAGGGAATCGAGCCAGCCGAGCGGGCGAGCAAAGAGCGGCTCATTCGACGTCTGTACTTCGACTTGGTCGGGCTGCCACCATCGCTTCCCGAAATCGATGCCTTCCTCGCTGATAATTCGCCCAACGCTTACGAGAAAATCGTCGATCGTCTCTTAAACTCACCCCATTATGGCGAACGAATGGCCACGGATTGGTTAGACGGGGCCCGCTTCGCCGACTCGAACGGCTATCAAAACGATTTCGCGCGAAATATGTCGCCGTGGCGCGACTGGGTGATAGACGCCTTCAACAAGCACATGCGGTATGACCAATTCGTCGTCGAGCAAATCGCAGGCGATCTGCTGCCGAATCCCACGCTCGCCCAGCGAATCGCCACTGGTTTCAATCGCAATCATCGAACGGTGACTGAGGCGGGCTCGATTGAGGACGAGTGGTTCGTTGAAAATGTCGTCGATCGGGTCGAAACTACCGGTACCGTCATGATGGGCTTAACTGTCGGCTGCGCACGGTGCCACGATCACAAGTTCGACCCGATCACGCAGAAAGAGTTCTACCAATTGTTCGCCTTTTTTGGAAACGTGAACGAAAAAGGCGTCTACACCGAGACGCGTGGGAACGTGGCGCCGCTCGTAAAAGCCATGACCCCCGAAAACGAGAAGAAGCTCGCCGAGTTCGATGCGAAGATTGCCACACTGAGCAAGCAATTGGCAGAACATAATGCCGACATCGACTCGCATCGTCAGTCATGGCTGGATGCACTTGCGAAATCGCGACCGCCGAACGAACCGGCAGAAGCCGCTCGCATTGGCCTCAAAAAAGATGCGGGCACGTCGGCTCACGTAGCAGTAACGAACGGCGTCATTGCCGCGGATGAAAAATCTGCCCTTCCCGCATGGAAAGCAGGTTTGTTTGGCCAAACCGCGTTTTTCGACGGCAAACAACACGTCGATTATGCGGGCCTCGATTTCCCCGCCGCCGATAAGCCATTCAGCTGGTCCGTGTGGGTGAAACCAACCGGCGCAGGCGCGATCCTATCTAGAATGGACACGTCGCGCCGCTCGCGCGGTTACGATTTGTTCCTGTTCGCCGATCGCAAAGTCGGAATGCACATCATCAATGATTGGCCGTCCAACGCCATGAAAGTGCTCACATCCCGGCCACTCGCCGCGGGCGAATGGTCGCACGTGATCGGCACCTACGATGGGTCCGGCAAAGCGGCAGGCATCGCTCTCTATGTGAACGGCGAGAAACAAACCGTCGAAGTCGAAGCCGATAAGCTAAACGGATCTACCGCGACCGATCAGCCATTCCGCATCGGCATGCGCTCGGCCGACAGCCCGCTGCACGCGGAAGTAGCCGATGTCGCATTGTTTCAGCACACGTTAAACCCACAAGAAGCGCAAGCGCTGTTTCACGCTTCGGTCCGCCGCGACCTTGCGAGCGTCAAACTCGATTCACTGGCGAAGGAGTTCTGCGCTCAACTCGACAAACTACTGATGGCAGTGTCGACCGACGAATTTGCGACCAAGGGCCGCGAAGCCCAACATTCGCTGCAAACAGTTCAGGATGAGCGGGCGAAGTACGATGCCGCAATCCCGATGGCAATGGTACTCGAAGAACGCAAAGAGCCGCGGAAGATTTACGTTTTGCATCGCGGGCGTTACGATCAACCCGACAAAGAACAGCAGGTGCAGCCAGATGTGCCGGCCGTGTTGCCGCCGCTGCCAGCAGATGCACCGCGAAATCGGCTCGGCCTCGCGCGTTGGCTCGTCAGCACCGAGAATCCGCTGACGGCGCGAGTCATCGTCAACCGGCTATGGCAGCATCACTTTGGTATCGGCCTGGTGAAAACTTCCGACAATCTCGGCGTGCAATCCGAGCCCCCATCCCATCCGGAGCTGCTCGATTGGCTAGCGACCGAACTGATTCAATCCGGCTGGGATTTACAGCACATTCAGCGCTTGATCGTCATGAGCAGCACCTACCAGCAGCGCGCCGAAGCAACGGCGGAAGCGTATGACCATGACCCAGACAATCGCCTCTTAGCCCGAGGACCGCGATATCGATTGCAAGCGGAGGCGATCCGCGACAACGCGCTCTCGGTGAGCGGTTTGTTAGTGGATAAAATTGGCGGGCCTTCCGTGATGCCCTACCAGCCGGCCGGTTTGTGGGAGGAACTCGCCGGCGGCGCCCACGACGATTACACGCAGGTGCACGGCGACAATCTATATCGCCGCAGCTTGTACACCTATCGCAAACGCACGGTGCCGCACCCTTCAATGGCAACTTTTGACGCGCCAAGCTGGGAAATCTGCCAGGTAAAACGGGCGCGTACCAATACGCCGCTCCAAGCGCTGGCGCTACTGAACGACGTCACGTATACCGAGGCGGCTCGCAAATTTGCAGAGCGAATGCTAACCGAAGGTGGCAAATCGACTGATTCGCAGCTAACGTTTGCGTTTCGCCTCGCGACCAGCCGTACGCCGACTCCGCACGAGCTCGCCACACTCCGCTCGAGCCTACAGAGTTTTACCGAGCGATTCCACAAGTCGCCCGATTCGGCCGCACAGTTTATAAGCCACGGTGAGGCGGCACAAAACAAATCGATCGATAAGATCGATCTGGCCGCCCACACCGCAGTGGCCAGCATTTTGTTGAATATGGACGAAACGATTTCGAAGGATTAGTCGATCGGAAATCCTGCTTTTGCAGCGAGGGATGTTATGGACGCCATTGAAGCCGCTCAAGTTTTTAACCGCCGACACTTTTTGCAAAGCTCAAGCAGCGGCTTGGGCGCGCTCGCACTGAGCGCGCTTGCTGGTTCGCCAGCGAAGGCATCTTCAGCTCCTGCTGCTTCCTCGCGAAAAGGCTACACGCGACAACCCCATTTTGCGCCGAAAGCAAAGCGCGTCATCTATTTGTTTCAATCCGGCGCCCCCTCACAATTCGAAACGCTCGATTACAAACCGAAGCTGAACGAAATGCGCGGGCAGGATTTGCCCGCTTCGGTCCGCATGGGTCAGCGGCTCACGACGATGACCTCGGGCCAAACGTCGTTTCCGATGGCGCCGTCGATTTTCCCATTCCACCAACACGGCCAGCAGGGCGCGTGGATTTCCGATTTGCTGCCGCATACGGCGCGCGTCGTCGATGATCTGTGCATCGTCCGCTCGATGTTCACCGAAGCAATCAACCACGACCCGGCCGTCACGTTTTTCCAAACCGGTTCGCAACTCGCCGGGCGACCAAGCGCCGGCGCCTGGGTGGCCTACGGCTTAGGTCACCTGAACGAAGACCTGCCGGCGTTCGTCGTCATGATTTCCCGCGACCCGACGCGCGCTGCCGACCAACCGCTTTACGATCGGTTGTGGGGAAGCGGCTTCCTACCTACACAGTATCAGGGTGTAAAACTCCGCAGCGGAAATGATCCGGTCCTCTACTTGGCTAACCCGGCGGGCTGCGACCGAGGAATGCGGCGCGAAATGCTCGACGACCTTTCCGCCCTGAACCAAGACAGTTTTGCCAGCATCGGCGACCCCGAGATTCAAACACGGATCGCTCAATACGAACTGGCGTTCCGAATGCAGTCCGCCGTTCCCGAACTCACCGATATCTCCGGCGAGCCGGAACATATTCTGAATATGTACGGTCCCGAGGTCCGAAAACCGGGCACCTACGCACGCAACTGCCTGCTCGCTCGCCGGCTCATCGAGCGCGACGTGCGATTTGTCCAACTCTTTCACATGGGCTGGGATCAGCACAACGAGCTGCCGGTGAACATCGCGAAACAATGTTCGGCCACCGATCAACCCTCGGCGGCGCTCGTGCAGGACCTCAAGCAGCGGGGACTGCTCGACGACACGCTAATCATCTGGGGCGGCGAGTTTCGGCGCACCGTTTATTCCCAAGGCGCCCTCACTGCAACCAACTACGGTCGCGACCATCACCCGCGCTGCTTCTCAATTTGGCTCGCGGGCGCCGGCATTCGGCCCGGCATGACGTACGGCGCAACGGACGACTTCAGCTACAATATCGTCGAAAATCCGGTCCACGTGCACGATCTGCAGGCGACGATGCTCAAGCTACTAGGCCTCGACCACAAGCGTTTGACCTACCGCGCCCAAGGCCGCGACTACCGACTCACCGACGTGAGCGGCGAAATCGTCCAATCCATTCTTTCGTAAACGCAACGTATCAATGTGCGAACACTCAGCGAGCACTGGCGTCCGATGATCCATCGATGTCTGCCATTCGTGCTCGTTGCTCTTTTCGCGACACCACTTTTCGCTGCCAATTACGAAATTCAAGTTATCGACGCGGCAACCGGGCGGGGTGTCCCGCTCGTATCGCTCACGCCGCAAAACGGCACCACCGTCGTCACCGACAGCAACGGCATCGCAGCGTTCAATCAACCGGCGCTGATGAACCAGAACGTTGCGTTCAACTTCAGCAGCTACGGCTACACCGGTTTCAATTCAACACTGCAAACCACAACCGGCAGCAGCGTGCAGCTGCCGATCAACCGCACCAATATCGCCGAGCGGTTGTATCGCGTTACCGGAGCGGGAATTTATCAGGATAGCGTCGCCGTCGGCGCGCCCGTGCCAATTTCACAACCGGTCCTGAACGCCAACGTCGCTGGCCAGGATTCCGTCCAAGCCGTCGTGTACAACGGCCAAATCTACTGGTTCTTCGGCGATACACTGTACGCATCCGGCGGCGGTGACTTTCGTACCGCCGGCGCTCGCTCGCTGTTGCCAGGGCAGGGCGGCCTCGATCCGTCGCAAGGCGTAAACCTAAATTACTTCGTCAACTCGACAGGCTCCGCCAAAGAAATGATGCCCGTAGCACAATCGGGCTTAATGTGGGTCGACGGCGTATTCACGGTCCGCGATCCCGATGGCATCGAACGCCTAATGACACACAACGCCCGCTTTCAGGATTTGTCGACGCAATTGGAATCCGGCCTCGCGCTCTTCAACGATACGACGCAAACCTTCCAGCGCTTCCAAAGCTACAGCCTCACCGCACCGATCACGCCGCAAGGTCACTCGTTCAACGTCACGCAGAACGGCCAAGATTACATTTACTTCGATCAAACCTATCCGAATATCCGCGTCAAAAACAACTGGAACGACGTCACGCACATCACGAATTGGGAAGCCTATTCGCCGCTCAAGGCGAACACGCGCTGGGACGCCAACAATCCGCAATTCGACCGCGACCCACAGGGCAACATCATCTTCGGCTGGAAACAGAACACCGATCCCCTCAGCTATGAAATGCTGCAAGACATCTCGCAGCACAATTACATCCCACGCAATCAGTTGCCTTTTCGCCTGCAAGACTACAAGACCGGCCAGCCAATCGCTTTGCACCGCTCTTCAGTGTATTGGAACGAATTCCGCAAAAGCTGGGTGATGATCGGCGTCGAGTCCTTCGGCACCAGTTTTCTCGGCGAAGTGTGGTTTTCCGAAGCGCCGACGCCTGAAGGCCCGTGGATCAACGCGATCAAAGTCGCCACGCACGATAGCGGCTCAACCAATGACTACTCGTACTACAACCCCACGCAGCATCCGTTCTTTGATGAGGACGGCGGACGAATCATTTACTTCGA